>NZ_JAJPWS010000017.1:0-169750 GCF_046549055.1 Amycolatopsis sp. lyj-112
AAACCTCACCCGGAGCACGCACCTACTACGACACGCTCCGGGCCCGCGGCGTCGGTCACCAAGCCGCGCTACGCCAGCTCGCCAACCGACTCGTCGGCATCCTCCACGGATGCCTCAAAACCCACACCCACTACAACGAAACCACCGCCTGGGCCCACCACACCACCATCGCCGCTTGACAACCAAAACCCAGGGATGTCTTCACGGACTCCCCGATCGCTACGAGACGGGGTCTCGTCGTCGTGTGGGGACAGCGGTCAGCACTGTGAACAGCACCGCGGCGATCTGCCCGAGCAGCAACAGGTTCCGCGTGGTCCCCTGGTGCTCGATGACGACCTCGGAGGGCTCCGGCGGCACCGAGACGGCCACCTGATGTCCCCAGGCACGCACGATCGGCACCGCCTTCCCGTTGACGCTCGCCTGCCAGCCCGCCTCGAATTCCGCGGCCAGCACCAGCAGCCGCCCGGTCGGTCCCTCCGAGACGCGCACCCGCACGTCCGGCAGCCCGGCCTGCACCGGCGCGACGCCGGCCGAAGCCCCCGGAGCGCCCTTCCCGGTCACGGCCGCCTGCGCCAGTTCCGGTGAGATCAACGCCACCTGACCGCCCGCGGGCAGCAGCCGCAGCACGGGCCGTCCGTCCGAAGTCGGCGCCGCCGGAGCGACGAGGTCGCGCGCGAGTTCGACGAAGGCGTTGCCGTCGGCACCGCTGGGCAACACGACGTACAGCACCCCGGAGGCCGCGGCTGCGGCGAAAGCCTGTTTCACCGCGTCCGGCGAACCTTGCAACAAGTCCCGGCGCCACGAGGCCAGCCGGTCGGCGCTACCGGGCGTCGGCGCGAGTTCGTCGTCGCCGTACCGCGGCAACCGTCCGCCGGTCTGCCGCACGGGTTCCTGAGCAGTTCCCACCACCAGCACCGAGCGCCCGGTCGAAGCGAGTTCAGCCGAGATTTCCGAAGCCGGCCGTTCACCGGACCGCAGCGGGCCTTCCCGCCCGGCCACGACCGCGCCGGTCGCGAGTGCCAGCAGCACGACCACCCCGGCGACGGCGGTGACCTTCGCCAGCCACGGCGCCGGTTCGACCCGGGCTCCGCCGCGCTGCCAGGTGGCCAGCACCGTCCAGAGCAATCCCGCGCCGACCACCAGCAGCGGAACGCCCGCGTAGCCGGTCGCGTGCCCGCCGCCCGACATCGGCGTCAGCGCCACGAACCGGACGGCCACGAGCCCGAGCACTCCCAGCGCCGCGACCGCGACACCGCCGCCCACGCCCTTCGTCGGCCGGACCACCAGCGCGACGATCGCGGCCGCGACCAGCACGACCCCGATCGGCCAGGCCCCCGGACCGCCCGGATCCAGCCCGGCGAGATCGGCCCCGGACGCGGCCGTCGAGCCGCCGCCGAGCCCGTGCAACAACAGTTCCGGATGTTTCAGCAGCACGCTCGGCCACGGCAGCAGCAACGCCAGCGGCAGGAACACCACGATGCCGACCGACGCGATCCGCCGCGCGAGCCCGGTCGGCGAAGGCAGCACGACGAACCCGAGCACCAGCCCGACCAGCGCCAGCGCGTGCGCGAGCGGCGAGAAGGCGCCGATCAGCGCCAGCCCGATCGCGCTCAGCGCGGAGATGTGCAGCCAGCGCGAGTCCGCGCGCACCAGCAGCCCCACGATGCCGGCGATCACCGGCGGCAGCAGCAGGTGCACGACGACGACGTCAAGACGTCCTTGCGCGACCGAAGCGGTGGCCGCGGGCAGCACGCCGTACGCCGCCGCGACGACGGCACGCACCCAGCGACGTACGCGAAGACGACGAGTCGCCACGTACGCGCTCAGCGCGGCGAGCGGGATGTCACCGATCAGGAGGATCGCGACCAGTGCCGCCGGGCCGCCGATGGGCGCGAAGACCGCGCCGAGGATGCCCAGCACCGGCAGCGTCGCGGGCGCGGGACTCGCCGTCCCGCCCGCGATCGCGTGCCACGGCGCGAGGTACGACGACCAGATCTCGCCGAGCGAGCCGACGGGCAGCAGTTTCCCGCCGAAGAGGTCCAGCCCGAGCCGGGAACCGTTGACCACGAACGCGAGCGCCGTCAGCACGACGAGCATGAGCACCGGCGGGGCGAACACCGTCGCGCCGAGCACCCGCTTCCGGTCGACCTCGACGAACACGAGTTCCGGCTCCGGCGGACGCCCGCCGTCACGCGGCACCGGCGACGGCTTCGGCCTGCCCGAGGCCCGCTTTTCGGTGGCCAGTTCGGTGACCTGTTCGGGCACCGCGACCGCGACGATCGCACTCGGCCGCCGCAGCCCGGCCCCTCGCGAGCCGACGCCGCGCAGCGCGCCCGCGGGCAGCGCGCCCGGGCCGGTCGGCCGATCTTGCCCGGCCTTCAACGCCTCCGGCGGGATCCAGGCGCCTTCCTGGTCCGCGCTCTCCGGCACGGTCCCGAGGGCGAAGTCCCGTTCGACGCCGCGTCGCACGAGCCCGACGACACCGGCGCGGACGGCGTTGCGTATCCGCGTCAGCCGTCCGGTGAAGAGGCCACGGACGTCACCGGGCCGCTCGGTCTTGCGGCGCTCGGCGCGGGCGGCGCGCAGTCCGCCGCGGCCGCGCAGCAGGTACCCGACCGCCGACAGTTCCGCGCCCGCCTCGCCGGTGCGGCGCAGCAGGAGGAACGCGAGCGCGCGCAACACCGCGAAGAGCGGAATTCGAACCAGGCCGAACCAAAAGGACAGTGGCGGGCAATTGACGAGGAACACCCGGAGCCCGTGTGCGCGGTTGGCCGCGGCGAGAGAGGTGCCGAGCGCGTCCGGTTCCCGTTGCCCGGTGCTGAGCGCGCGGGCGTGCCGGAGCCGTGCCGAAGGCACCGAAAGCACCCGGCCGCCGGCGGCGTTGGCCCGCCAGCCGAAGTCGAGATCCTCCCGCAGCAAGGGAAACCCGGGGTCGTAGCCGCCGAGCGAGTGCCAGACTTCCCGTTGTACCAGCGATCCCGCACTCGGCACGGCGAGCACCGGGGTGTCGTTCTCGTCGGGCGAGGTCTGCTGCCGGTGGCCGATCGCGTCGGTCGACAGCCCGGCCTCGACGATCAGCCGCGGGTCGCTCCAGTCCACCGCGAGCGGGCCGAGCACCGTCGCGGACGGATCGTTTTCCGCCGCTGCCAACAGGTTTTCGAGACAGTCGGGTTCTGGCGCACAGTCGTCGTGCAGCACCCAGACCCAGCCGCCGGGGTCGCCCCACCGTTCGACGGCGCTCTCTACGGCCTCGCCCATCGCGGCACCGAAGCCGACATCACTCGAAAGTGTGAGGATTCCGTCGAGGACCGGGGCACCGTCCGCGCCGCCGACGACGCTTTCGGACGACGCCGCGTCGGCGAGGATCTTCGCGGTCCGGTCAGTGGAACCGGTGTCGACGGCCAGGACGTGCCGAGGCCGGATGCTGCTGCGCCTCAGCGCGGAAAGCGTCAGTGGCAACCAGTTCTCGCCGTTGTGACAGACCACAATGGCCAGAACGGGGACCGTACGCACTGCGGGCGGCGCGGCTGTTCGCGACAACGGGACTCCAGTGGGACGGCGACTCAGATGCCGCCACCCTATGACCTCGCCCCGTCACTCGTCGGTGGCCCCACGATCTGGGACCAGGGCAGGAAGCGATCTCCGGCGCACCAGGGCAGCCGGAGATCGCTGTCACACAGCTCGCTTTTTCAGTTTCCTACGCTCGCGTTCGGAGAGCCCGCCCCAAATACCGAACCGCTCGTCATGTGCGAGGGCGTACTCGAGGCACTCGTCCTTGACCTCGCAACCGAGGCAGATCCGCTTGGCTTCGCGGGTGGAGCCGCCCTTCTCAGGGAAGAACGCCTCCGGGTCCGTCTGCGCACAGAGGGCCCGTTCCTGCCAGTCCTGCTCTTCCGCGGAGGCATCGTCGAAAAGCTCGGTGAGATCGCCCAGTTGCTGCTCCGGGATCTCGCCCCAACCCACGACTTGCCCCCATTCCCTTCCATCTGCTTCCAACCGCACGTCCGCCTCCTCGCTGTCCACGCACTCCCCAGGCTGGCGGTGTTGAAAC
The DNA here is from genome assembly GCF_046549055.1 of Amycolatopsis sp. lyj-112. Taxonomy (NCBI): domain Bacteria; kingdom Bacillati; phylum Actinomycetota; class Actinomycetes; order Pseudonocardiales; family Pseudonocardiaceae; genus Amycolatopsis; species Amycolatopsis sp. lyj-112. The sequence continues at coordinate 4,052 of NZ_JAJPWS010000017.1, forward strand.
ACCATCCGCCGCCCCCTTCCAGCGACGAATGACATCACTGTGATTACACCCGTGTAGTGCGGTCAGGTCAAGCGGAGTAGCGAGTTCGGGGGATACCTCAGCCTCATCGCGCAAGGGGACACGCCGAGAACTTCACATCGGGCATACGGAAGACTGGTGGGGTGCAGAGATCAGCAGTGCGGCCAAGCCCGATCTTCCTCGGCATCCTCGCGGTCACCGTTCTGGGCGGTGTACTGGCGGCTTTCGGTGATGCGACCACGATTTCCAGCCAGAACTACGACCCGCTGACCATCGCCGGCGTGGTCCTGCTCGTGATCGGGGGCTGGGTGGCGTCGCTGACGCTGCACGAGTTCGGTCACGCGATCGTGGCGTTCCGCGGCGGTGACCACAGCGTCGCCCACAAGGGTTACCTCTCCATGGACGTCCGGAAATACACGGATCCGGCACTGTCCATCATCCTGCCGTTGGTTTTCCTCATCATCGGTGGCATCCCACTACCGGGTGGTGCGGTGTGGATCGAACATGGACGACTGCGTTCACGCTCGGTCCAGTCCTGGGTGTCCCTGGCCGGACCGCTGAGCAACCTCGCGGTGGGAGCGTTCCTGACCCTCGTCGTCGCGCTGGTGCCGATGGCGAGCGGGCTCGTGATCGGACTGTCGTTCCTGGCGTTGCTTCAGATCGTCACGTTCATCCTGAACATCCTGCCGATCCCGGGTCTCGACGGCTGGGGCGCGATCGAGCCGTACCTTCCGCCCGGCGCACGCGAGTTCGGCGCGAAGGCCCGGCCTTGGGCTCCGCTCGTGCTGTTCGCGCTGCTGTTCCTCGTGGACGAGGCGAGCCGGTTGCTGTGGCAGGTTTCTTTCACGATTTTCGACGCCGTCGGCGGCTTCGAACTCGCCGCGCAGTACGGGCAGGACGCGTTCATGTTCTGGAAGTGAGCCCGGCCTCAGTGTCTGTTGGTGAACCCGCGTCCGCAATCGCGTGTTCACGCGTTACGTCCCTTTCGGAGTGCATCTCAGCTCCGCCAACCGGCCCTCAGGCGCCGTCGGGGTGTTCGAGGAACCACTCGTGCGCCCGCTTCCAGACACGCTTGAGGCCGGACCGCTCGCCCAGGTAGTCGCCCGCCATGCCGACCACCGGCAGTTTTCCCAGTGCCCGGTGGAAGAGCTTGCCGCGCGGCCGCTTCTCCAGTTCTTCGACGATGCCCAGCAACCCCCGGCCGAGCCGCCACAGCGTGCCCGCGGCCGCCTTCAGGGTGACCTTGCCGTGCTTCTTCTTCGACTCGTCGAGTTCTTCGGTGAGCTTCGCCGCTTCGTCATCTTCGGCGGCTTTGTCATGTTCGGCGTGTTTGCCCGCCGCGATCACCGGGTCAATGTCGCGTTCGAAGAGCACCCACGCGATCAGCCGGACCCGGGCGCCGACGTCGGTCACGCCGTACTCCCCCGCGATCGCGCACAGCAGCACTCCCTGCGACGCCGCGCCGAGCGCGTCCTGCACCGGCAACCGGTCGGCGAGCGCGCCACCGATACCGGGGATCGCGGTGATCAACGACGTGAAGCGGCCGACCCGGTTCACCCACCAGTCGGTCCGCTGATAGCCGGTCATCTCCGCCCAGGCCGCGGTGCCGGGCACCTTGACCGACGTGATCCCGTCGAGCAGTTTGTCCTTCAGCCCGGGCTCGACGTCTTCCAGCGCGTCGTCGCGACGGCCCCGGGCCTGCAGACCGAACGGATCCGCGTCGCGGAGCGCGTCGACCATCGGCCCGCAGCCGCGGACGAACGGGCGCAGCACCGCCACGACCTGGCGATCCGAAATCGCTTCACCCACCGTTGCCTCCCTTGGCGGCCTTCGCCGCCGCTGTTCCGAGTCCTCCGCCCAGCGCCAGAGCGCCCGGCAGCGCACCGCCGCCGATCAGCAGCAGCGCGCGCCAGTCCTGCACCAGCACCAGATCACCACCCGGGCCGGTCATACCCATCCCGAGTACAACGAGTACCCAGACGAGCAGCGGAATCACCGAAAAGGAGGGCCGGACCACTTTGGCGGTCGCCCTCACCACCAGCGGCGTGGTGATCACGGCGACGACGACGGTCACCGGGAACGGGGCGTCGCCCAGTTTCGGCAGCACGATGCCGTCGAGCCGCAGCGGCAGGAAGAACAACTCGAGCAACCCGAGCAGAAACGCGACGAAGCACAGCAAGGCCAGCATCCAGCGCTGCCCCATCGTGAGCGGCTGTGGCGACCGGGACGCCACCGTCACGTCGCCGGTCCTCCGAACAGGTCCGCGGCGGCCCCCTCGGCCGGCCCGTGGGCGAGCACGAAGTACTCGTGCGGGGTGATCGGCTGCGCGACGTCGTTGCTCAGCGCGAAGTGGTCCGCGAGATGCGCCGGAGCGGGCAAGCTGACCTGGGTCTCGTGTGCTCGCAGCGCGGCGGCCTTCGCCGGGATGTGCGGGCCGACGTCGAGAACGGTCGTGATGGTCTCGTCCGGCGTCACCGGCAGTTCGCCGTCGTCCGGCACCCGGAACGTCGAGCGCCCGCGGAGCGCGGCGAGCCCGGCCGAGACCGCGTCACGAGAAGAAACAGTATGGAAGATCCGTTCGACCGATTCGGCCTTCGGCGCGGCGAGCATGGTTATCTCGTGCGCGCGAATGTGGTCGGGATGCCCATAACCCCCGAAAGCGTCATAAGTGACGACGACCTGTGGGCGGATCTCGTCGAGGATCTCCACGAGCTGAGCCGCCTGCTCGTCGAGGTCGCCGCCGGAGAACGCCCGCGGATGGGCCGCGGACGGCGTCCCGGCCATCCCCGAATCCCGCCAGCGCCCGATGCCGCCGAGATAGCGATGCCGCGTGACCCCCAGTGCCGCGCAGGCCGACGCCAGTTCGCCCGCGCGGTAGCCGCCGAGCTGGTCGGCCGCCCAGGAACCGAGCCCGTCGAGGGACGGCGGGATGATCTCGCCTTCCTCACCGAGAGTGCACGTGACGACGGTCACGTCGGCGCCTTCGGCCGCGTAGCGCGCGATGGTGCCGCCGGTGGTGATGCTTTCGTCGTCCGGATGGGCGTGGACGAGGAGCAACCTGGTCTGAGCGGAGATCACGGCTTGAAGACTAATTCGAACACGACGGGCTTTCCTTTATAGGGTGTCGGGACGGAAGCCCCGGAGCACCGACCTTAGTCGGGCGACTCTCGGTTATCCTCGCGCACGTCCGAGGCACTTTTACCGCCGAAGACGCGTTGACACAGTCGCGACCCTGTGTCGTGACCATATGTACCCCCACGAAGGGCATCTTGGTGAGCACTGAAGCAGCATCGTCGGACCTCGGCGGCGTGTCGGGTTCGGTTCTGTCCATCTCCAACCTGAGCGTCTCGTTCCCGACCGACGACGGCGTCGTCGACGCCGTCAAGGGCATCGGGTTCGACGTCAAGCCAGGTGAGATCGTCGCGGTGGTCGGCGAATCCGGTTCCGGCAAGTCGGTGACCTCGATGTCGGTGCTCGGGCTCCTCCCGAAGACGAGCCGGATCGCCGGTGAGCTCCGCCTCGGCGAGCGCAACCTGGCCGACCTCAAGGAGAAGGACCTCCAGAAGATCCGCGGCAACCAGGTCGCGATGATCTTCCAGGAGCCGATGACCGCGCTGAACCCGGTCTACACCGTCGGCTGGCAGCTGCGCGAGGCGCTCCGTTCGCACCAGGACATCTCGAAGGAAGCCGCCGACAAGCGCGCTATCGAGCTGCTGGAAATGGTCGGCATCCCGAACCCGCCGCAGCGCTTCAAGCAGTACCCCCACCAGCTCTCGGGTGGCCTTCGCCAGCGCGTCGTCATCGCCATGGCGATCTCGTGCGACCCCCAGGTGATCATCGCCGACGAGCCCACCACGGCCCTCGACGTCACCGTGCAGGCGGAGATCCTCGGCCTGCTGCGCAAGCTGCGCGACACCCTCAACACCGCGATCGTGCTGATCACGCACGACATGGGAGTGGTCGCCGACCTCGCCGACCGCGTGGTCGTGATGTACCAGGGCAACATCGTCGAAGAGGCGCCGGTGCGCGACCTGTTCGCGTCGCCGCAGGTGGAGTACACCCGCAAGCTGCTCGCCGCCGTGCCCGTGCTCGGCCAGCGTCCCGAAGGACGCCGCCTGCTCGACGACTCGGGCATCGACGCCGACAGCGCGGAGGCCTCGAAGATCGCCGACGAGATCCGTCTCGCCGACGCCGAGCTCGAAGCCGTGATCGAAGAGAGCGCGCCCGCGCTCGAGATCAAGAACCTCGTGCTGGAGTACCCCGGCAACCGCGGCCAGGCCAAGAACCGCGCCGTCGACGACGTCTCGCTGACCATCGCCAGGGGCGAGATCGTCGGCCTGGTGGGCGAGTCCGGTTCCGGCAAGTCGACCGTGGGCCGCTGCGCGATCCGTCTGCTGACCCCGACGTCCGGCACCGTGTCGATCGCGGGCAAGGACATCACGAACATGTCCAACAAGGACCTGCGCCCGCTGCGCCGCTACTTCTCCATCGTCTTCCAGGACCCGGCGTCCACACTGGACCCGAAGATGACGATCGGCGAATCGATCGCCGAGCCGATGGTGCTGCACAAGTTCCTGTCGGGCAAGGCGCTGAACGAGCGCGTGACGTCCCTTTTGGACAAGGTCGAGCTCGGCGGCCACTACCGCAACCGGTACCCGCACGAGCTCTCCGGCGGCCAGCGCCAGCGGGTCGCCATCGCGCGGGCGCTTTCGCTCGACCCGGCGCTGCTGATCGCGGACGAGCCGACCTCGGCGCTGGACGTCTCGGTGCAGGCGCGTGTGCTGGACCTGTTCCTGGACCTGCAGCGCTCGCTGCAGTTCGCCTGCCTGTTCATCAGCCACGACCTCGCCGTCGTCGACCTGCTGGCCGACCGCGTCGCGGTGATGCAGTACGGCAAGCTGGTCGAGGTCGGCACGCGTGACCAGGTGCTGCACTCGCCGAAGGAGGACTACACCCGCCGTCTGCTCTCGGCCGCCCCGGTGGCCGACCCGGTGCTGCAGGCCGAGCGCCGTGCGGCCTGGAACGCGGGCAAGCTCGCCCCGGTCGCCGACAGCGTCTAAGAAGTACTTAAAAGGCCCCCTTCCTCCGGGAAGGGGGCCTTTTGCGCGCTTAGAGGTTTCGTAACGAAAAGCGCGTGAGGGCCACCCTCAGGGACTCTGAGTCCCTGAGGGTGGCCCTCACGCGCTTTAAGAGAGGACTAGCCCTTCATGCGGCGCTGCCGCGGGTCGAAAGCGTCCCGCAGGCCGTCACCGATGAAGTTGATCGTCAGCGAGATCAGCACCAGCACGACGAACGGACCGAAGAACAACGCCGGCCGGTTCTGCAGCTGCGAGTAGTTCTCGAGGATGACGCGGCCGAGCGACGTGTCCGGCAGCTGCACCCCCAGCCCGATGAAGGAAAGCGCCGCCTCGATCAGCACGGCCTGCGCGATCGCGAGGGTCGCGTTGACCGTGATGAGGCCGATCATGTTCGGCACCAGGTGCTTGAACACGATGTGGAACGTCCCGGCGCCGGACGCGCGCGACGCGTCCACGAACTCCCGCTGGGACAACGACATCGCCTCTGCCCTGGCGATACGCGCGATCGGCATCCAGCCGAAGGAGGCCAGCACGATCGCGACGATGTACCAGGTACCACCGCCGAACACCTTCGCCAGGATCGCCGCGGCGGCGATCTGCGGGACGATCAGGAACAGGTCCGTCACGCGGGAGATCGCCGAGTCGGTGAAGCCGCGCAGGTAGCCGGCCATGGCACCGAAAACGGTGCCGATGGTGGTGGCGACGATCGACACGATGAGCGCGATCAGGAGCGAGTACTGGGTGCCGCGCAGGATCTGCGACACCATCTCCTTGCCGACCTGCGTCGTGCCCAGCGGGTACTCCCCGCTCGGCTTGGCGAACGACGGGAAGGAACTGTCCTCGTAGTCGTACGGCCAGAAGATCGGCATGATGATCACGGTCAGCACGAGCAGCAGCAGGATCGCCGTGCACACCATCGCCAGCTTGTGCCGCAGGAACTTACGCAGGACCAGCTTGCCCTGACTACGCGGCTCCGGCATGGCTTCCGGGGGAAGCTTGCCTTCGGCGGCGGCCGCGGAATCTTCGGCCGCGATAAGGGAATTCAAGTCAGCCAACGCGAATCCTCGGGTCCAGGATGCCGTACATGAGATCGGCGATCAGGTTGGCGACGATGATGCTGCCGGAGATGAGCACCAGCCACCCCATCATCACCTGCGTGTCGTTCTTGACCACGGCTTCGACGAGCAGCTTGCCCATGCCGTTCCAGTTGAACACCGACTCGGTGATGATCGCGCCCGAAAGCACGGCACCGAAGTTGACGGAGAACAGCGTGGTCACCGGGATCAGGGCGTTCCGGAACGCGTGGCGGAAGATGACCCGGCCGCTGCCGAGCCCCTTCGCACGAGCCGTCCGGACGTAGTCCGCGTTCATCGTCTCCAGCATCGAAGCGCGCTGGAACCGGCTGTACGCGGCGAAGCTGATCGCCATGATGGACAGTGTCGGCAACAGGTACGCGCCGACGTAACTGGCCAGGAAGCCGCCTGGACCGTCGAAATTCAGCGATTCCGGACTCGTGGTGCGGATCCAGGGATTACCGAGCACATCGGACAGTCCCAGGTCCCGGACCCAGCCGTTGAACTCGATCGCGTAGCCCTTCAGCACGATGGCGACACAGAAGATCGGCATCGAGAACAGAAGGAAGGCCAGCGTCGTGGCGATGTAGTCGATGATCGAGTACTGCTTGACGGCCGCGACCACACCGACGAGAACGCCGAGGACGAGCGCGAGGATCTCGGCTCCGACGACGAGCTTCAAGGTGACCTCGAACGCCGCCATGACCTTGGGGAACACCGGCGCCTGCGCGTTGCCCTGCGCGATGGACACGCCCCAGTCACCGGTCACGAAGTTGCCGAGCCAGCTGAAGTACCGGGGGATGATGCCCTGGTCCAGGCCGAGCCGCGAGGCGGTCTCCGCGAGGACGGCCGGGTTCATCGCCGGGTTGCTCTTCAGCTCCGCGAGCGGGTCGCCGGTGCCGGCGACCATGATGAAACACAGAAAAGTCCCGACCAGCAGGACGGGAATCGATATCGCCAGACGGCGAAGAATGTAGATCACCAGGTTCAACGAACTGCTCCTCATCCGGGCCTGGTCGCCGAAGTGCTGGACCGTCGCCCGGTTGTCCACCGTAGTGGCGGTAACCCTACGGTCAACAGCTACTTCCGGCGGGTACGGGGGCCCGGCTTTTGGCCGGACCCCCTTACCACCTCCGATTGCGTAAGCGAGAGGTGAAAAAGCGGGCCTAGACCCTACTTCTTCTCCCACTCACCGGCGTTCCACAGGACACCGTTGTACGACTGCATGTAAGTGCGGTCGATGCCCTTGAACGCCCACATGGACGGGGTCTGGAACAGCGGCAGCGTCGCGTACTCGTCCGCGATCGCCTGGTCGGCCTTCTGGTAGCTCTCCAGCTGGACGGCCTCGTCGGTGGCCTTCACGGCCGCCTCGAACGACGAGTCGATCGTCGGGTTGGTCAGGCCCTGGTAGTTCTGGCTGCTGTCGTCGACCCGGGTGATGTAGATCGACTTCTGCTCGGCCTTGAACGGAGCGGCGGACCAACCGAAGAGCGCGGCGTCGTAGTCGCTGGCCGCGAGACGGCCACCCTTCAGGAAGTTCGCGTCCTGGTCGTCCGTGATCTCGATACCGGCGAGCTTGGCCTGCGAGATGATGATCTCGACGGTCTGCTGACGGCGGGCGTTCTGGTTGTGCGAGATCTTGAACGAAGCGCGGACACCGTCCTTGGCGAAGATGCCGTCGCCGCCCTTGGCCCAACCGGCGTCGGTCAGCGTCTTGGCCGCGGCCTCGGCGCCCAGACCGGCCTTGCTGCTGTACAGGTCCTTGAAGCCCTGCTCGCCCGGCATGAACACGATGCTGTTCAGCGGGGTCGCGTCGGCCTGGACTTCCTTGAGCAGCTTGTCGGTGATCTCCTGGCGGTTGACGACCTCGAAGAACGCCTTGCGCAGGTTCTTGTCCTTGAACATGCGGCCGTAGTTGAGGTCGATGTGCTCGAAGGTCAGCTGCGAGGCCGAACCGTAGGTGACGCCCTGAGCGGAAAGGCTCTTCAGGGTGCCGGCGGCGGTGGCGTCGGGCTGGGTCGAAGCGGCGACGTCGATCTCACCGTTCTGCAGCGCGGTCGCCATGGCCTTGGTGTCCTCCATCGCCTTCACGACGATCTTGGAGGGGCCACCCTTGCCACCGATCCAGTTCGGGTTCTTCACGAGCGTGACGGCCTTCTGGTTGGCGTCGAACGCTTCGATCTTGTAGGGGCCCGAAGCCGGCATGATGTCGGCCTTGAACTGCTTGAACCCGTTGGTCCAGAAGTCACCCGCGGCCTTGAGCTGCGCCGGGTCGCCGGTGAGGGTCAGCTTCGTGATGTCCGCGACGTTCGCGTTCTTCTCGACGATGTGCGCGGGCATGATCGCGGTCGAGTTGAACAGACCCTTGTAGTCCAGGTAAGGCTCGGAGTACTTGGTCTCGAAGGTCAGGTCGTCCTTGCAGGTCGCCGAGTTGATCAGCTGGTAGCCGGTCGTCGAAGCGGCGAGGAAGGCCTGCTTGCCGTCCGGGCCCTTGGCGCCACCGTTGTGCGCCAGCCAGGACAGGTACATGTCGTCACAGTCGAACGCTTCGTTGTCGGACCACTTGACGTTCGGCTTGATCTTGTAGACGACCGTCTGCGGCTCCTTGGAGGTGACCTCCCAGGACTCGAACACGTCGTTGTTCAGCAGCACCTTGTTGTTGCCGTCGAGCACATCGGCACCGGCGAGCACGGCAGTCAGGATGTAGGTGTTGTACGACGTGTTGGTGTCGGGCGTGTCGTTGTTGTAGCCCGAGTACCCGTCGTCGATACCCACCGTGACGGTGCCTTCGTACCCCGGGGTGTCCGCGAGCTTGAAGTTTTCGCCGTTCTGCGCCTTGCCGAGCGCCATGGCCTTGATGTCGGTCGACGACCCGTTCTGGTCGGAACTGCCGCTGTCGCCACCGCTGCATGCGCTCAGCACAAGCGCGGAGGCCGCGATCAGCGACCAGGCGGAGACTGCCTTGGACTTCCTCATGAAGTGTGCCCTCCTAGCACTGGGTTCCTGAGATCGGAACAGGACCCCACACCGCTCCGGTGAGATGGGCCGGAGCCTATGACACGCCAAGCAACCTCATTTGGCGCACTGCGGGTGCACGCTAGAAAGGAAATGCACGAACAGTCACCAGTTCCGGGGCGATCGTGACCAAAGGGTAACTTCCGGCTGACTTCGAGAAATATATTGGTTACCAGGAGGAATCAACCCGCCACTCGAACGTGCCGAGAAAGGTCACCCTCCGGCGCGAACTTGGCGGCGAATCGGCTACTTCGGACCGCGCGTCCAGTTCACCGCGGACCCGAATGGGCCCACCATAGGAGGACCAGCGGTTACTCCGGAAATACCAGAGCCGATGGCGAGGGTATCGGCCAGCTGGAACAACGGAATGGCAACATTCCGGCGCCACAATTCCGGTTCGAGGGTCGAAAGCGCGGTGGCGACGGGCGTGGTGCCCGCCAGCGCGGAGTCGATCGACGGCTGCAGGGCCGGGTCGCAGAAGCCCAGCGGGTTGCCCGGCACGACGGCCTTGGTCTTGTCGGTGAGCTGATCAGGACGGCAGCCGAAGGTGGACGCCAGCACCGACGCGACGTCCGCACCGCCCGTGGCCTGGCCGATCACCGCGATGTCGATCCCGACGTTGCCCGCGCCCTCCGGCGTCGTCTGCTGCACTCCGTTGAGCACCGGCATGGCCAGCAGGTTCGAGAAGAGCTCCCTCGGCTGCGGGGCGATCGCGTTGACCTCGATCCCCGCGGCCACCAGCTGGGCGGTCAGCTCCTTGGCGATCGTCGCGTACGGCTCCTGCTTCGCGGGCGACGCGACGACGAGGGAAAGGTTCTTCCCGTTCTTGCGCCAGGTCCCGGCTTCCTTGGTGTAGCCGGCGGATTTGAGCAGTTCCTCGCCCTTGGCCGGATCGGCGGCCGACGGCGGCCCGGGTGCCGGGATCGTCGGCTGGAAGCCGGTGACCGACGGGACGCGGGCCTGGGCGTCGGCACGGAGCTTGTCCGACGGGCCCCCTTCCGCGGCCTCGGTGATCAGCTTGCCGCGGTCGATCAGCGCGGTGACGCCTTCGCGCACCTTGGCGTCCGCGAGCGTCGCGCTCACCGGCCGCAGGAGGATCTGGGCGACCGTGGGCCGCGCGACCGTGTGCAGCTGAACGGCCGATCCCAGCTCCCCGAGCCGTTTGAGGCCGGTGGCGTCGGTCCTGGTCATGACGAACTGGTCGTTGCCGCTGCGCAGCGCGGCCAGTGTGCCGTCCTGATCGCCCGCACGGAGCACGATCCGGTCCAGTGCGGAGGGTTTCTCCCAGTAGCGCTCGTTGCGCTCCAGGACGACCTCTCCGCGCGCGGTGTCGAGGCCCTTGATCGAGTACGGCCCGGCGACGGCGGGGAACGTCGTCGCCAGCGCCCCCTGCCAGCCGTTCGGCGCGTCCTTGAGCAGGTGGGCTGGCAGAAGATCGTTGAAGAGCGTCTGCCAGCCCGGGTACGGCTTTCCGAAGGTGACCTCGACCCGCTTGCCGCCTTCACGCGACTGGATGTCGGAGATCAGCCGGTAGCCCGCGGCGCCGATGACGCCGGGCTGGTCGCGCATCGCCTCGCGGAGGTACGCGAAGTCCTCCGCGGCGATCGGCGCGCTGTCGGACCACGAGGCGTCCGGACGGATCGTGTACGCGACCGTGAACGGCTGCTGCGAGACGACCTCGGCGGACTTCATCAGGTTCTTGTCGAGCTCGACCGTGCCGTCGTCCTTGGGGCGGAACACCGACGGGAGCAGGAGCTGCGAAAGCGCCGACGTCACCTGGGAGGCGTCGGCGAGGTTGTGCGGGTTGTAGCCGCCGAGGACGTCGTCGACACCCACCACGACCTGCGAAGGCGTCTTCGTGGTCGACGTGCTCACCGGCGAGGCCGACGAGCTGACCACGGGCGGAGGCGGGGTGTTGCTGCAGGCGGCGAGAAGGACGGCGGCGCACGCCAGCAGCGGCGCCGTTTTATTCGCAACCCGCACGCCTGAATCCTCCTGATTTGTCCCTCGCCCGCCGCCATGCTGCCACGGTGGGCACGGCCTTGGCAGCGAGATTCCCATATCGGGCCGTCCGCCGCGCGACCGGGCGCGTGCCCCTTACTAGGAGGACGTTCGAACCGGTCGCGAGGTTCCTGCTCAGGCCCGGGGAAAACGCTTAGCCCGGCGAAGCATCTGCGGCTAGCTTGCCGAGGTGACCAAACGCGCACTCGTCCTCGTGATCGTGCTCATGTCCACGTTCACCTTCCCGCTGACCATCACGGGCGCGTCGGTCGCCCTGACCGACATCGCGAACGACCTCGACGCGGGCCTGGCGGCCACCCAGTGGGTCGTCAACGGCTACAACGCCTGCTTCGCGAGCTTCCTGGTCTTCGCGGGATCTCTGGCCGACGTGCTGGGCAGACGGCGGATCTACGTGGCCGGGCTGGCCCTGTTCGTCGGCGGCGGGATCGCCTGCACGATGGCCGGGAACATCGTCGTGCTCGACGTCGTCCGCCTGATCGCCGGCACCGGCGCGGCCGCCGCGGTGACCGGCGGGCTGGCGATCCTCACCGAGACCTTCCAGGGCGCGGCGAGGACGCGGGCGTTCGGTCTGGTCGGGACGGTGCTCGGGATCGGGCTCGCGTTCGGGCCGTCGATCGGGGGCCTGCTGGTCGACCTGATGGGCTGGCGGGCCGTTTTCGGCGCCCCGGCGGCCGTGGCCGCCGTCGTGCTGGCTCTGACGCCGCTTCTGCCGGACGTTCGTGGTGAGACCGGGCGCCGGATCGACTGGGCCGGTGCCGCGCTCTTCACCGGCGCGATCGGGTTGCTGATCTTCGGTCTGGTCGAAGCGGGTGAACGGGGCTTCGGACATCCGGTCGTCGTGGGCAGCGTGGTGTCGGCCGTCGTGCTCGCGGCCCTCTTCCCGGTGGTGGAACGACGCCGTGAACATCCGCTGTTCGACCTCGCCCTGCTGGCCAACCGCGGCTTCACGTCGCTGGCCGTCGCGGCGGGCGCGCTGGTCACCATCCTGGTGCCGCTGCTGGTCTACCTGCCGTCGTACCTGATCGAGGTCGTCGAGCTCAGCGCCGGCGAGGCCGGGCTGTGGCTGCTGATGCTGACGGCGCCGACCGTGCTGTTCCCCACCGTCGGGGCCGCGCTGGCACGACGTCTGCCGTCGATGTGGTTCGTCGCGGGAGCGGTCGCAGTGAGCGCCGCCGGGGCCTTTCTGCTGATGACCATGAACGCGTCGTCCGGAGTGCTCTCGTTGCTCGCCCCGCTCGTTCTCGTGGGGGCAGGTACGGGATTGACGATGGGTTTGCTCGACGGTTTGGCAATCGGTTCCGTGAGCCCGGAACATTCCGGAACGGCGGCCGGAATGTTCACCACCGCACGATTGGCGACGGAAACGATCGCCATCGCGGTTGTGGGTGCCGTTCTGGCGTCGATTACCGGCGGGCGACTCTCCGGGGAGTCCTATACGGACGCATTTCGGATCGTGTGTTTCGCGCTGGGTTGTGTCGGCGTTCTCGGGACGGTGTGCGCCGCCGTCCTCTCGCCCCGCAGAGAAACCGTTCCAGCGTCTTGAACACCGTCCAAAATGGAACAAGAAATTCGCGGAAAAAGCCCGATCTGACATTAAGAACCCGAACGAATACCGTAAGTGACCAAACGGTCTCCCCAAGGGCGCCCCGCGCCCGACGGAGACTTCACCCCGCGCGCCCTCTTTTCGGGCCGAAGGCCCACGAAGACACGATGAAGGGGCGCCTCCCCGCTCAACCTGAGGTTGAAGCGGGTCGACGCCCCTTCGGCGGGTCTTCGTCAGCGCGCGGGCAACAACACAGTCAGCGCGCGGCAATCAACACAGTTCAGCCGCGGTTCTTCATCTTGTTGCGCTCCTTGGCGCGCTGGTTGACGTCCAGCGTGACCTTGCGGATCCGGACGACGTCCGGCGCGACCTCGACGCACTCGTCGACGGAGCAGAACTCCAGCGCCTCTTCCAAGCCCATCTTGCGGGGACGGGCCAGCGTCTCCATCACGTCGGCGGAGGACTGACGCATGTTGGTCAGCTTCTTCTCCTTGGTGATGTTGATGTCGAGGTCCTCGGCGCGCGGGTTCTCGCCCACGACCATGCCCTCGTACACCTCGGCGCCCGGCTCGACGAAGAAGGTGCCGCGGTCGGCCAGCTGGATCATCGCGTACGCGGTGATCGGGCCGGAACGGTCCGCGACCAAGGAGCCGGAGTGGCGGGTGCGGATCTCGCCCGCCCAGGGGAAGTACCCCTCGAACACGTGGTTCGCGATACCGGTGCCGCGGGTCTCGGTGAGGAAGTCGGTACGGAAGCCGATCAGGCCACGCGCCGGGAGGACGTAGTCGAGCTTGATGCGGCCGGAGCCGTGTCCGCCCATGTGCTCCATGCGGCCCTTGCGGGAGGCGAGCAGCTGGGTGATGCCGCCGAGGTGTTCCTCCGGGGCGTCGATCGACAGGCGCTCGAACGGCTCGTGCAGCTTGCCGTCGATCATCCGGGTGACCACCTGCGGCTTGCCGACGGTCAGCTCGAAGCCTTCGCGGCGCATCTGCTCGACGAGGATCGCCAGCGCCAGCTCGCCACGGCCCTGGACCTCCCAGGTGTCGGGGCGCTCGGTCGGCAGCACCTTGATGCTGACGTTACCGATCAGCTCCTGGTCCAGCCGGGCCTTGACCAGGCGCGCGGTGACCTTGTCGCCGCCACTGCGGCCGGCCAGCGGCGAGGTGTTGACACCGATGGTCATCGAGATCGCGGGCTCGTCGACGGCGATCCGGGGCAGCGCCTCGGGGTTCTCGACGTCGGCCAGCGTGTCGCCGATGGTGATCTCGGGGATACCGGCGATGGCGACCAGTTCGCCCGCGCTGGCCTCGGTCGCCGGGACGCGGGTGAGCGCCTCGGTGACCAGCAGTTCGGAGATCCGGACGTTCTGGATGCTGCCGTCCTCGCGCATCCAGGCCACGGTCTGGCCCTTGCGCAGGTTGCCGGAGTGGATGCGGATCAGCGCGATCCGGCCGAGGAAGTTCGACGCGTCGAGGTTGGTGACCAGCGCGCGCAGCGGGCCTTCCTTGTCCGCGAAGGGCGGCGGCACGTGACGCAGCAGGGTCTCGAACAGCGGGTCGAGGTTCTCGCTCTCGGGAACGTCACCGTCGGCGGGCTGTTCGAGGCCCGCCTTGCCGGCCCGCGCGGAGGCGAACACGACCGGCAGGTCGAGGATCGCGTCGAGGTCGGCGTTCTCGATGTCGCCCGCCAGGTCGAGCAGCAGGTCGTGGGTCTCTTCGACGACCTCGGAGATCCGGGCGTCGGGACGGTCGGTCTTGTTGACCACGAGGATCACCGGCAGGCCGGCTTCGAGGGTCTTGCGCAGCACGAAGCGGGTCTGCGGGAGCGGGCCCTCACTGGCGTCCACCAGCAGGACGACGCCGTCGACCATGGCCAGGCCGCGTTCGACCTCGCCGCCGAAGTCGGCGTGGCCGGGGGTGTCGATGACGTTGATCGTCACCCGGCCCTGGTCGGTCTCGCGATGGATGGAGGTGTTCTTCGCGAGAATGGTGATGCCCTTTTCCCGCTCGAGCTCCCCGGAGTCCATCACGCGGTCGACCAGTTCGGCACGTTCCTCGAAGGCGCCGGACTGCCGGAGCATGGCGTCGACGAGGGTGGTCTTGCCGTGGTCGACGTGTGCGACGATGGCGACGTTGCGCAGGTCGGGCCGCGTCTTGCCGGGATGGCGGCCGGCATCGACTGCGGTGGCGCTGGCTGCGGGCACGCGAAGGCTCCAAAGGTTTCAAAGTTCGGGTGGGCGCCCGCGCGGTCTCAAGGACATGGTCGAGAAACGTCGGCCGACGGTGGCCATACGCAGACCACACCAGGATACCTGTAGCCGAACTGTGAGCACCCCCACGCCCCAAGATCGGTTAGCCTCACCTAACGTGAGGGGCCGTGGCGGACATCGCCGACGGAGTCCGACAAGGAGCGCGAGTGGGCAAGAAACAACCCGACGACCCACACAAGCTCGTGCGCAAGTGGATGAAGTCCGGCAAGGTCAAGAAGAAATGCTGCCGCTCGAAATCGCGATGCGGCAAATGCCCCGTTCTCGCCCTCAAGAAGGCGAAAGCGAAGGTCGCGAAGGCGGCTTAGCCGCGTCCGTTCAAAGATCGTCAGTGCACCACCGCCTCATTGATCGCGCGCAGTTCCGGAGCGGTCCGGGTCGGCGAGAATTCGATCACCTCGTAGGTGGCCAGATGCTTGACCGAGAACGGGTCGGTCGCGAGGATCGCGTCGAGCTTTCCCCTGGCCATGGGCCTGGTGATGATGACGCCGCCGAGGCGCGGGTTGCGCCTGCCGGAGGCGAGGAAATGACCGTGCTCGTACTGTTTGGTCAGCCAGTCGGCGTGATCCGGGAGCACGTAGTCGATTTCTTCGATGGGTGCGGTGTAGTTCAGCAGCACGACATACATGAGATGACGGTAGACCCGGATCTCCCCCATGACACCCGTACTCGATCAGACGATATGAAGTGTTGACTGCACATGCCCGGATTGAGTGACCCCGCCCCTTTCTCCAGCCCGCAAGTAGTCCTCTGGTTGCGGTCATTCGACGTCGAACCACCGCAACCAGAGGACTACTTGCGTGGCAGGAGACAGCGAGCGGGACGGGGCGGTAGGGTCAGAAGCATGCGCACGCAGAACGCACGCACTCAGAACGCACAGTGGTGGCCGCCCTCCGGCGGCCCCGCAGTCGTGCGCTGAACCAGACGAGCGCACTCGTACCAGGCCGCCCCACCGGGCGGCCTTTTTCGTGCCCGGACCCTGGGGTGGCCCGAATCCGAAGGGAAGAAGGCAGATGATCAGGTTGTCCGGGATCACCCCGTCCGGTCATGTCCACGTCGGGAACCACCTGGGGGCCATCCGGCGCTGGGCGGACGAGGGCGGGCCGGACGACCTGTACTTCGTCTCCGACCTGCACGCCATGACGACGTCGCACAATCCGGCGAAGCTGCGTTCGATCGCCTCCGAGCAGCTGGCGGTGCTGATCGCCGCCGGGATCGAGCCGGACCGGGTGTTCGTGCAGTCCGACATAGCCCGTGAGCTGGGGGCCCTCAACTGGGTCCTGGAGTGCACCTGCAACTACGGCGAGGCCGCCAGGATGATCCAGTTCAAGGAGAAGTCGAAGGGTCAGGCCGGTGTCCGGCTGTCCCTGCTGACCTATCCGGTGCTGATGGCGGCGGACATCCTGTTGCAGGGCGCGGGCGAGGTCCCGGTCGGCGAGGACCAGCGGCAGCACGTCGAACTGGCCAGAACGCTGGCGAAGCGGTTCAACACCACCTACGGCGAGGTGTTCACCATGCCGAAGGCGGTCCTGCCGCCGTCCGGGGCGCGGATCATGGATCTCGCCGCGCCCACGCGGAAGATGTCGAAGTCGACGCGGGACGAGGCGGGAGTCGTATTCGTCCTCGACGAGCCCGACCAGGTCCGGCGGAAGGTGAAACGCGCGATGACCGACGGCGGGACCAAGCCGGTCTACGCGCCGGAAACCCGGCCGGGAATGGCGAACCTGCTGGAGATCCTCGCGGCCTGCACCCGGGAGAAGCCGGACGTCCTCGCCGACCGGTTCGCCTCCTACGGCCAGGTGAAAGAGGCCGTCGCCGAAGCGCTCATCGAGGAACTGCGGCCGCTCCGGGAGCGCACTCTCGCGCTGCTGGCCGACCCTGGTGAGCTGGAGCGGGTCCGGAAGGCGGGCGCCGTCCGGGCGGCGGAACGCGGCGAGCACCGGCTGCAGTCCGCGCTGCGGCTCATCGGCGCCGGCTGAAGAAGTCCGTGAAGGACTCCTTGAGGGACTCTGAGTCCCTCAAGGAGTCCTTCACGGACTTGCGAGCAGAGCGTGCAGGGCCGGCAGGAGGACACGGTCCGCCGGGAGCCAGTCGAGATCGTCGAGCTCGCCCGAGGAGATCCATCGGACGTCCTTGTGCTCGACCGCCCGCGGTTCGTCCCCGGGGGCAACGAGGGACGCCGCGTAGATCCGCAGCACCTTCCCGCCGGGCAACGGAACGTCCTCGCCGACGCGGCCACCGACCGACACCGCGACGTCGAGTTCCTCCAGGCACTCACGCGCCAGAGCGGCCTCGTCACCTTCGCCGTCCTCGACGCGTCCACCCGGCAGTTCCCACTGCCCGGCATGGTCGGCGGGCCAAGCCCGCTGCTGCGCCAGCAGCTGTCCGTTCCGCACGAGGGCGGCACCCACGATCACCACGCGGCTCACCCTACTGAGACCTCTACCGCGGCCGGGCCGCCTGCCAGACGATCTGGAACCGCGCACCGCCATCGGGTGATTCGCCGACGCGCACCCGGCCGCCACGACGGCGGACGGCCTCGGCGACCATCGCCAGCCCCAGCCCGGTGCCGCCGGAAGAGCGCGCCCGCGAATCGGAAACGCGGTAGAACCGGTCGAAGACCCGATCCCGGTGTTCCGGCGCGATACCCGGCCCGTCGTCGTCGACGACCACCCGCACGGTGGACCGCGACGCGAGCACCGACACCACGATCTGTCCGCGCGCGTACCGGCAGGCGTTGCGCAGCAGATTGCTCAGCACCAGTTCGACCTCGGCGTGCGTGGCCAGCGCCCACGCCGTCCCGACCGTGCCGCTCACCCGGATCTCGGGCGCGTCGGCGGGCATCCGCCCCACCGCCGCGCGCACCTCGCTCACCAGCTCGACCGGTTCCGCGGGCGGGGCCTCCCCCGCGTCCGACCTCGCCAGCGACAGCAGCCCGTCGAGCAGCGCGGAGAGCCGCTCCGACTCTTCGAGGACGTCCGCCAGGGTCTCCTGGGAGAGCTCCGGATCCGGATTGGCGACGGCGACCTCGGCCTGCACGCGGATCGACGCGACCGGCGAGCGCAGTTCGTGCGCGGCGTCCCCGGTGAACCGCCGCAGCCGCTCGGTGGCCTCCTCCTGACGCGCCAGAAGCGCGTTGAACTCCTCCGCCAGCGCGCGGAGTTCGTCGTGCGAATCCGGCAACGGCAGCCGGGCACCCGGCGGGAGCGCCCGCACGGATCCGCGCATCCTGGCCACCGGCCGCAGCGCGAAGCGCACCAGCAGCCAGGTCGCGATCCCGGCGCCCACCGCGCCGACCGACGCGACCATGAACAGCCAGATCCCGCCGGAATGCTCGGCGCCGCTGAAACCGACGAGGGCCGCGCCCGCCGCGACCAGCCGTTGCTGCCCGTCGGGCGCGCTGACCACGGTCCCGGCCCAGCGCCAGCGATGCTCACCGCCGGCGGTGACCGATTCCCCCGCCTTCAGCGCGCGGAGTTCGGCGGCGTCGAGATCCGCCGGCGGCAGGCCGTCCAACGGCCCACCCCCGGTGTCGAGCACGCGCACGGTGACCGACGCCTCGGGCGGTGGCCGCCCGGCGGTGACCTCCGCGGTGGCGGTCTGCAGCTGGACGCCGAGTTCGTCGTCGACCGATTGGATGAGCAGGGGTTCCAGCCCGTCCCCGGCCAGCGCGGCCAGCCCGATCAGGAAGCCGAGCGTGACCGTCCCCGCCAGCAGGGTGATCCGGACTTGGAGCGAACGGCGGCGCCACCAAGACGGCGAGCCGATCACCCCTGTCCCGCCGGTGCGATCACTTCGTCGAGCTGCGCGTCCGAAGCCAGATACCCGTGCCCGCGCACTGTCCGGACCAGCGCGCCCGCGCCGACCGCGTCGAGCTTGCGGCGCACGTACCCGATGTAGACCTCGACGACGTTGCGGGTCGCGGCCTGTTCGTCACCCCAGACCGCGCGCAGCAGTTCGTCCTTGGTGACCACCGTCCCCGCGCGGCCCGCCAGCACCTCCAGCAGCGCGAACTCGCGCGGGCTGAACGCCACCTCGATGCCATCCCAGCGGACCTGCCGCAGGCTCCGGTCGACTTCGAGCGCGCCGATCCGCAGCGGCCCTCGGATCGCGTCCGGCGACGCCCGCCGCAGTACCGCGCGTACCTGCGCGACCAGCACGACGAACGAGAACGGCTTCACGAGGTAGCCGTCGGCGCCGAGATCGAGCCCGTCGGCCTGATCGACCTCGCCGTCCTTCGCCGAGATCATCAGCACCGGCGTGGTGACGCCGATCGCGCGGAGCCGTTCGAGGACGCGGTAACCGGAAAGACCCGGAAGCATGATGTCGAGCAGGACGACGTCGAAGGAGCCCGTCTGCGCGAGCCGCAGTCCGCTGGGCCCGTCGGCCGCCGTGACCACGTCCATGTCCTCGGCGCGCAGGCCTCGCAGAAGCGCCTTACGTACGCCGGGCTCGTCGTCGACCACCAGTACTCGAGGTTTCACGTCCTTCATCATTCACGGTTTCACCAGCTCACGCGCGAGCTCTCAGCGCCATCTCAGGCTGAAGGGCGGAGTCTGAGTGGTATCTCAGCGTTTCCGGGGAAGCGTTGTCGCTGGGTCCCGAGCACACTGGTGCCGGGGGAAACAGGGAGAGACAGCATGGAACCGAAGAGGAAGGCCCTCACCGCGGCGGTGGTGGGAACGGCACTGGGCGTCGGCGGGCTCGCCGTCGTCGCGATGCCGGCCACCGCGGGTGATGCTCCGGTCTTGCCGCAGATCAGCGCCGAAGAGCTGGTGCAGTCGACGCTCAACGCGAAGCCGACGGCGTTCGAAGGCAAGGTCAAGGTCAACAACGACCTCGGCCTGCCGCAGGTCGGCAGCACGCTGCCCGGTGTTTCGGCGCTCAGCATCGACTCGGCGCAGGTTTCGACCGACGGTGCGGGCAAGAGCAAGGTGTCGCTCACCGAGGGCTCCAGCCAGCAGACCATCGTCAAGAACGGCGAGACCGTCTGGGAGTACAACTCCAAGGACAACACCGCCACCAAGATCACCATCCCGGCCGAACTGGCCAAGGAACACCAGAACAAGGTCGAGGGCCAGGCCGTCGATCCGGCGACGGTGGCTTCGGAACTGCTCGGCAAGGTGCGCGAGAGCAGCACGATCGCCGTCGACGGGACGTCCTCGGTGGCGAACCGCTCGGCGTACGAACTGGTGCTGACGCCGAAGCCGACCGAGCGGACGCTCCTGCGGGAGATCCGGGTCGCGATCGACGAGCAGACGCGGATGCCGCTGCGCGTGACGGTGCTGGCCAACGGCACGGCCTCGCCGGCGTTCGAGGCTTCGTTCAGCGAGATCAACTTCGCCGGACAGCCCGCGTCGAACTTCGAGTTCACCCCGCCGAAGGGCGCGAAGGTGACCGAGAAGACAGCCGAGGTCGACAAGGAAAGCCGTGACCTCGCCGAGCAGGCGAAGAGCGACGTCAAGGTCGTCGGAGACGGCTGGGACACCGCCATCACCGGCAAGATCCCGGCCGACGCGCTGGCGAAGGCCGGAAGCGCCAAGGACAACGAAGGCCGCCAGGTCGACCCGAAGGCCTTGCTTTCGCGGGTCGCGAAGCCGGTCAGCGGTGCTTGGGGCAGCGGCTGGCTGCTGACCACCAAGGTCGGTAGCGGCGTGCTGACCGAAGACGGCCGTTTCGCCGTCGGCGCGGTGCCGGAGCAGGTCCTCTTCGAGGCATTGGCCGCGAAGTGACCACCACGTTCGAAGCCGGGGCGGACGTCTCTCAGGAGGCGTCCGCTCCGGCGGTACCCATGGCGGCCCGCACCAGGGGCCTGCGCAAGGTCTACGGCCGCACGGTGGCCGTGGACCACGTCGACCTCGACGTCCCCGAAGGCGCCGTGCTGGGGATGCTCGGCCCCAACGGATCGGGCAAGACGACGACCATCCGGATGCTGCTCGGACTCGTACGTCCCACCGAGGGCGAGGTCGAACTGTTCGGCAAGCGGATGCCGGACGAGGCGGCGCACGCGCTGCCCGACGTCGGCGCGCTGGTCGAAGGGCCGGGCTTCCACCCTTTTCTTTCGGGGCGGGAGAACCTGTTCCGGGTGGCCGCGGCCGAACCGAGGCTGGCCTCGGCGGGGATCCCCGGCGCGGTCGACTCCGCGCTGGAACGCGTCGGCCTGTCCGACGCGGCGAACCGGCGCTACAAGGGGTATTCGCTGGGGATGAAGCAGCGGATGGGGCTGGCGAGCGCACTGCTCGTGCCGCGGCGGATGGTCGTCCTCGACGAACCGACCAACGGTCTCGACCCGGCTGGTACCAGGGAGATCCGCCGGATCATCGCCGACCTGCACGCGGACGGCGTCACCGTGCTGGTGTCCTCACATCTGCTCGCCGAGGTCGAGGCGACCTGCACGCACGTCGCGGTACTCCAGTCGGGGAACGTGATCGCCCAGGGCGAGCTCGCCGAACTGCTGGAGTCGGGGAACGCGGCGCTGCTCGTCCGGACACCGGACGCCGAACTCGCGGTGGAAACGTTGCGGGAGAACAGGATCGGCAGCAGGCTCACGCCGGACGGCGTCCGGGTGGACCTCACCGCCGCCGAGGCTCCCGACGTGCTGCGTCACCTGGTGACGGCCGGGGTGGCCGTGCACGAGGCGGCCAGGGCACGGACGGGGCTGGACGATCTCTTCGCCCGGCTGACCCAGCCCGACAACGGCGGGGAATCCACTGTAGACGGTGAGGGGGAGTCGTGACCCACGCTCTGGCCGCGGCACCCGCGGCACGGACGGGCAGGGACAGCGTCGGGATGCTCCGGCTGTTCCGCGCCGAACTGCGCTGGATCTTCCGGCGGCCCCGCACGGTGGCCGTCCTCGGTCTGCTGGCGCTGATCCCGATCATCATCGGCGTCGCGCTGACGCTCGTCGACCCTTCGGAAGCGAACGGCGGTGGCGGCGGAGGGGACGGCGCGCTGCTCGCCTCCGCGATGAACAACGGGTTCATCCTGCCGGTCGCGGCGCTGACCATGACGCTGGCGCTGCTCCTGCCGCTCGCTTCGGCGATGGCCGGGGCGGACGCGATCGCCGGCGAGGCGGCGCACGGCACGTTGCGGGGCTGGCTGATCGCCCCGGTCAGCCGGGGCAGGTTGCTCGCGGTCAAGGCCTTCGGGGTGGCGACGGTTTCGGTGGTCGCGGTGCTGGCCATGACGTTCACCGGTTTCGCCACCGGGCTGATCATCAGCGGCGGCGACTCGATGTTCACCCTCACCGGCTCGACGCTGAGCGTCTGGGACGCGCTGGGCCGGCTCCTGCTCGTGGCCCTGTGGGTGACGCTGCAGTTGTGGGCGGTCGGCGCGGTCGCGCTCGCGATCTCGTCGTTCACCGAACACCCGATGCTGGTGGTCGCCTCGGTGCTGGCCGGGACGATCGTGTTCACCATCCTCGGCTTCCTGGACGCGGTCTCGTGGCTGCATCCGTTCCTGCTCAACCAGGACTGGGCTCAGGCGCCGGCATCGGTGCTGATGGATCCGCTGGACACCGCGCTGCTCGGCGAAGGCGCGCTACGAGCGCTTTGCTACATCGTCATCGCACTCTCGATCGCCTACGCGCGACTCACCACGCGCGACGGGTGACCCAAGGCCCGCGATTCGTCCTCTAGTCGCGGTAGTTGCGTGTGCATATACCGCGACTAGAGGACGACTTGCGGGAGTTGGGCGACGCCGTCCGGGTCCAGCGCGAGCCGCACGGTGTCGCCAGGGCGCAGATCGGCGGTCGTCGGCGCGACGGCGTCCACAGTGGACTGATCGCCGAGCGCGACCACGAGCCGGACGTGCTCCCGCCGGTGCACCACCGCCGTCACCTCACCCTCGACGCCGTCCGGGGAAACCCGCAAACCGTGCGGCCGCAGGCCGAGCCGCACCGCGCCGTCCTTGATGTCGGGCAGAGTGACGTCGCCGAGCGCGGTCCGCACCACCCCGCCGGACGCTTCGCCGTCGACGAACGTCGTGACGCCGAGGAACCGCGCCACCTCCTCGTCCACCGGCTGACGCCAGACGCGGCGGACCGCTCCCTCCTGCCGGATCTCGCCGTCGTCGAGCACGGCGACGCGGTCGGCGAGGGTGAACGCCTCCTCCTGATCGTGCGTGACCAGCAGCGCGGTGATCTTGCTGCGCCGCAACAACGCCGCGAGATCGATCGCCAGCTGTTCCCGCAGGCCGGCGTCCAAACCGGACAGTGGCTCGTCCAGCAGCAGCAACCGCGGTTCCGGCGCCAGCGCGCGGGCCAGCGCCACCCGCTGCGCCTGCCCGCCGGAGAGCTCGGTGACCCGCCTCCGCTCGTACCCGGTGAGCCCGACCAGGTCCAGCAGCGCACGCACCCGCTCCGCGTGCTCGTTCTTCGGAACGCCATGCATCCGCAGGCCGAACGCGATGTTCGACGCGACGTCCTTGTGCGGGAACAGCTGGCCGTCCTGGAAGACCAGCCCGAATTCACGCCGGTGCACCGGGACACCGGAGAGGTCCTCGCCGTCCCAGCGCACGGTTCCGGACGTCAGCGGCTCCAGCCCGGTGATGGCCCGCAGCAGGGTCGACTTCCCCGAGCCGGACGGGCCGAGCAGGGCGAGGACCTCGCCGTCGGCGATGTCGATCCCGGCGTTCCGGACGGCCGCGAATGATCCATAGTGGACGGTCAGATCCCGTACCGACAGCGACACTAGAACTCCCCTACCGAATTCTGCCCGCGGACCGCGCCGAACCGGTCGATCAGCACCACCGCCACCACGGTCACGATCATGAGCAGCGCACAGGCCGAATAGGCCATCTGGTTGTTCAGTTCACCCGGTCGCGAGATCAGTGTCGCGACGGCGACCGGCAACGTCGGCGCGTCCGGCCTGGCCAGGAAGCTCGTCGCGCCGAACTCGCCGAGCGCGACCACGTAACCGAAACCGGCCGCCGCGACCAGCGAACGCGCCGTCAGCGGGAGGTCGATCTCGCGCCACACCCGGCCGGGACTCGCACCGAGCGTCGAGGCCGCCTGCCTCAGCCGGACGTCGACCGAACGCAGCACCGGCAGCACCATCCGCACGATCAGCGGGATGATCACCAGCGCCTGCGCGAGCGGCACCAGCAGCGGCGACGTCCGCAGGTCACCCGGGAGCGCGTCGAGCGTGACGAGATAGCCGAAGCCGACGGTCACCGCGGAAACGCCCAGCGGCAGCATCAACGCCGCGTCCATCGTCTCGCCCATGCCCCGCGCCAGCCTGCCCGGCGTGCGGCGCAGCGCCACCAGCACGACCGAGGCCAGCACGCCGACGATCATCGCGAGCATCGTGGCGTCGAACGCCGTCCGCAACGACATCGACGCCGCGTCCCAGCCCGAAACCTGCAACGCGCCACGGGTTCCCTGGCTGCCGAGAGCCTCGTACCCGGCGAGACTCCAACCGTCCGAATCGGACCCAGTGGACACCGATTCGACGAGCAGCGCCACGATCGGCGTCATCAGGAGCGCGATCACCGCGAGCCCGGCGGACGCGGCCCACCATTCGCCGCCCTGAGGACGTCGCGCGGTCTCGCTCCGCGCGCGCAGCCGGACCGCGTTCTCCCGGCGGCGCCTGGCCAGCGCGCCGGCCACGAGCGCGGCGACGACGGCGGCGAACTGCACCAGCGACAGCGCGGCCGCGCCGGACAGGTCGAGCAGTTCGACCGTGCGCAGGTAGATCTCCGTTTCCAGCGTCCGGTACTTCGCCCCGCCGAGAATGAGGACGACACCGAAACTGGTGGCGCAGAACAGGAACACCACCGCCGCCGAGGACGCGATGGCCGGCCCGAGCGCGGGCAGTGTCACCGTGCGGAAAGCACGCCACGGGGACGCGCCGAGTGCTCGCGCCGCGTCCACCGTGCGCGGGTCGAGATGGCTCCACAGCCCGGAAACCGTACGCGCGACGACGGCGACGTTGAAGAAGGCGTTGGCCAGCACCAAGGGCAGCAGCCCGCCGTCCGGCCAGAGCGCGCGGAACGCCAGGCCGACGACGACCGTCGGCAGCACGAACGGCACCAGCACGAGCGTCCGGACCAGCGAGACGCCCGGGAGCCGCACCCGCGCGAGGAGAAACGCGACCGGCAGGCCCGCGAGCACCGCGACGACCGTCGAGACTCCCGCGCTGGCCACGGTGAACCACGCCAGCCGCCAGGTCAGCGGATCGCCGATCGCGGTGCCGACGCCGCCGGAACCGAACCCTCGGCCGATGATCGCCGCGACCGGCCAGGCGAAGAACATCACGAGGAAACCGAGCGGCAGCACGGCGAGTGCGGCCAGCCCGGCTCCGCGCGCTGTCAGCCCGCCGGAAGTCAGCCTTCGAACAGCGTGCGCCACTGGGCGATCCACTGCTCACGCCCGGCCTGGATCTTGGCCGCGTCGAGCGTCTTCGGCTCCTGCGGCTGCGGCGCGGCCTGCGCCCAGCCCGGCGGAAGCTCGACACCCTGGCGCGCCGGGTAGACGTACATGTTGCTCGCGACCGTCACCTGGAACTGCTGGGACAGCAGGAAGTCCACGACCTTGCGGGACTTCTCGACCTGCTTGCCGCCCGCCAGCACGCCCGCGTACTCCACCTGGCGGTAGCAGGTGTCGAGCAGCGCCTTCGTGCGCGGCTTGCCATCGTCGCCGAGTTCGGCGGCGGGCGAGGACGCGTACGAGACGACGATCGGCTTCGTGCCCTTGCCGGAAGAACCAGAGAAGTCCTTGGTGTAGGCCTCTTCCCAGCCGCTGACAGTCTTCAGCCCGTTGGCCTTCAGCTGCGTCCAGTACGCCTGCCAGCCCTGTTCGCCGAACTGCGCGACCGTGCCGATCAGGAACGCGAGCCCCGGCGAGGACGTCGCCGGGTTCTCCGCGACCATCAGGTCCTTGTACTTGGCGTCGGTGAGATCCGCGAACGACTTCGGCTCCGGGATCCCCTTGTCCGTGAAGTACCCGGTGTCGATGTTGACGCAGACGTCGCCGAGGTCGACGGCGGAGAGCCGGTGCTCGGGGTCGACGGAGTAACGCTGCGGGCCGCGATCGGCCTCAGGGCTGGTGTAGGGCTCGAAAACGCCCTCGGTGAGCGCACGGGAGGCGAACGTGGAGTCGACGCCATAAGCGACATCGCCGATCGGATTCGCCTTGGTCAGCACCAGTTTGTTGGTCAGCGCGCCCGCGTCACCCTGTTTGAGCACGGAGATCTTGATCCCGGACTGCCGTTCGAACGCGTCGAGGACCTCTTGCGGGGCGAGCCACGAGTCGTGCGTCACCAGTGTGACGGTCGCCGGTGCCTGCGGGTCGCTCCCCGTGGTCCCGGAGAGCGAGCAGCCCGCGGCGAGGACCGCCACCGTGCCGGCCGCAACCACCGTGCGGAGGGCGCGTTTCATCTAGCCTCCTGCTGTTTTCATGGGGGACCCGTGGCAAACGTGCAGCGTAGCCGACGGCGTACCACCATGGAGTCATGGCGGAAATCTTGAACGACAAGCAGGCCGACGAGGCCGTGACGAAGCTCTCCGGCTGGACTCGCGACGGCGTCACCATCGAGCGGACGGCGAAGCTGGCGAGCTTCCCGAAGGCCATCGAAGCGGTGGACGAAGTGGCCGAACTGGCGGAGGCGGCCGACCACCATCCGGATATCGACATCCGCTGGCGGACCGTGACATTCCGGCTCAGTACGCACTCCGCCGGAGGGCTGACAGAGAAGGACTTCGCGCTTGCCGCGCAGATCGACGGGGTACTAGCCGCGGTGTGACGTCCGCGACGACCGCGCCACGGAGTCCCCTCTCGGACGTCACCTCTTATAGGGACATACGTGAAGGGATGGATGATGACGCAGGCGATCGTGGTCGGCTTCTCCGCTTTCGGGGCGATGGTGGCTGCTGCCGCCGGGGTGCTCTGGTACACCGCACGCGGGCGGCGTCACCAACACGATCAGTGATCTTGACCACATCGGCGCGGCGAACGTAACGAGAACCTTGATCGACGCGCTGTTCCCGGCGGACCTGTCGCTTCTCTCCTCAGGGGAACCGCCGTGAACAGCACCTCGATCACCGCCGCCCAGCGCGCCTGGGTGGCCGCCTTCGCCACCGCCGTCACACTGCTGACGATCGTCGCGCTGGGCCTGCTCGGCTAGCCCGCGTAAGCGTCACGCGCGGCGATCAGCTCCGGGTCGAACGTGCCGGGATCCAACGGCTTCACCCGTCCGAAGTTATCCGAGCGGCTTCGTCCACTACGCAGGTTTACGTAGGTGCGATTGCCGCTTCCGGGCCGACGCCCTTCGCGGCGATGAGCGGAATCCTTCAGTGGTCGTGAAAACCCAGTGAGGAGATCCACCATGAACCGCTCCACCGCCGCAGTCGCCAACGCCTTCTTCCTCTTCGTCGGCGTCGCCGGCTTGATCATTCAGATCGTCTCGGGCGTACCCGGCTTCCCGGACATCCCGCCCGGACCGTTCATCCTCGGCGTGACCGGGACCCTCGTGCTGACGCTGGCCGCCAAGTACCGATGGATCCTCTTCATCGGAATCGCCTCACCGGCGTTCATCCTGGTCGGCGGGCTGCTCGAAGGCTCGTTCTGGGGACGGCTCGCCGACCCCGGCGACTTCGGGCCGTTCGTCGGGACCGCGCTGCTGATCGGCGGGGTGCTCGCGGCCATCGCCTGCGGCACCGTCGCCGTCTCCCAGGCCTACCGCCGGGTGGCCGTGCACTGAGGGACGTTCCGGAAAAAGGGGACGATCGGAGGTTGCTCCGGAGGCCGCGCGACTCTTAGCTACTCGAACGAAGGTTCTCCGAGACTTAAGGGGTTGTTCCATGGCGGGTGTGCGCAGACGTGAGGTGCTCGCGGGCGCGGTGGCGTTGGCGGGCGCGGCGACGATCGGGCTGAACCCGGGCACCGCCGCCGCGGCCACCCAGCAGCGTCCGGGCGCGCAGTTCAAGCCGTCGCTGGACTTCGGCGACTACCCGGTGATCGCCCGGGTCCGGTCGCGGCGGGCGCTGGAGCACCTGCGTGTGCTCAGCGACAAGATCGGCCCCCGGGTCGCCGGCACGGAAGGCGAACTGCGCGCCAAGGACTACATCGCGAAGGTGCTGCGCGAACTGCGCTACCAGGTCACGCTG
Organism: Amycolatopsis sp. lyj-112; assembly: GCF_046549055.1. Classification (NCBI taxonomy): domain Bacteria; kingdom Bacillati; phylum Actinomycetota; class Actinomycetes; order Pseudonocardiales; family Pseudonocardiaceae; genus Amycolatopsis; species Amycolatopsis sp. lyj-112. Next base: position 32,171 of record NZ_JAJPWS010000017.1, read on the forward strand.
CAGCCGTTCCCGATCGCCGACAAGTTCCTCGGCGGGCTGACCGTCGGGCGCGACAGCTGGCAGACGGGCTCCTCGCCACAGGGCACGCAGGACGTCAAGCGCGAGGCGGTCGTCGTCGACGCCGGCGACGGCACCACCCTGCCGGATGACCTGACCGGCAAGATCGTGCTGATCGCCGCCGTGGCGAACAAGGCGGACGCCTACCTGACGGCCGCGCAGCGCGGTGCCGTCGCCGTCCTGCTCGGCCGGGTCGGCGCAGACCCGGCCCGCAAGCTGTCGGCGTTCTCCCCGACCCTCCCCACCCCGGTCACCATTCCGGTGCTGGGGCTGGCACAGGTGCAGGTGGAGCGGCTGCGCGAGCGGCTCGCCAAGGGCTCGGTCAAGGTGAAGGCGTCGACCGTCCACCACAAGAACCTGACGTCCTACAACGTCCTCGCCGAACGCCCGGCCACCTTCCCGGGCAAGGACGACGGCGTCGTCATGGTGACCGCGCACTACGACAGCGTCCCCGGCTCCCCCGGCGCCAACGACGACGGCAGCGGCACCGTGCTCTGCCTCGAACTCGCGCGCGTCCTGCGGTACCTGCCGACGAACAAGACACTGCGGTTCGCGCTGTGGGGTTCGGAGGAGTACGGGCTGGTCGGCTCGCGGCACTACGTCTCGAACCTGACCGACCCGGAGGCGAAACGCATCGCGGGCTGCTTCCAGAACGACATGGTCGCCACCAGCTACGACCCGGCGAACATCTACTGGCTGCTCTCGGTCGACGGCGCGGACAACGCCACGACCTCGGCCGTCAACGCGGCCGCCCGGCGGCTCGGCTACGACCCCCGCGTCAAGGGACCGGTCGCGCGCGGTTCCAGCGACCACGTGCCGTTCTTCGAGCGCGGTGTCGCGTCGGGCAACTTCAGCTGGCGTGGCGAGGGCGGCCCGGCACTGCTGGAGCCGACCTATCACACGCCGGAAGACACCATCAAGGACAACGTTTCGCTGGAGCGGCTGCAGGTTTCGCTGGAGCTGATCGGGTCGGCGGCGTACAGCCTGCTGCGGAAGTAGTGCGCGTCGTGAGTGATTCGGGTCGTTCTAACGACCCGAATCACTCACGACATCTTTGGGCCACGTACCCCAGGAACGCGGTCGCCGTCACCGCCGTGACCACCGAGAACGGAACCGTCCAGGTGTACGGATCCCGCCACGCGCTCACGACGGTGATCCCCACGCCCACCAAGGCGACCGGCGCGATCCGCCGCCAGTACAGGTCCGGCTTCTCGAACGTCTTCGAGAGCACCGCGCCGGCCAGCAGGAAGACCGCCGCCACCAGCAGCGCGCCGCCGAGGACGTCGCTGGGCCGGTGCCACATCATCGTCAGGACGGCGCCGCCGACCGCCGAGGTCCAGGTGAGCAGCAGTGGAGCACACCATCGGAGCCACGTCCGCGGCACGACGATCAGCAACGCCATCGACACCGCGGCCGCGACGGCGAAATGCCCGCTCGGGTAACTCCGCTCGGTCAGCCCGTCGATGGCGTCGATCAGATCGGGGCGCGGTGCGGCGTCCTTGAAGATCCGGGTCGAGTAGACGGCGACCGGGGTCGCGACGACCACGGTCGCCAGGTCCCGCCACCGACGACGCCACGCGGCGATCAGCACCGCCACGCCGATACCGACGGCCATGGTCTCGTATTCGAGGCTCAAGGCCGGGATGAACCCGGTCCGGTAGACCTCGTAGATCAGGGTCTGGTCCGTGGTGCCGTCGAGGAGGGCGTTCTCGGCCCGCTGCCCGAACGGCGTCCAGTTGGACAGCCCGTACAGAGCCAGGAATCCCAAGGCCGAGAACAGTGCCCACGACAAGCGGCCCGGCGTTTTCCGCCGGGTTTCCACGCTGACCAAAACGACTCCGGTTCTAGACGTTGAAGCGGAGCTCTCGAGGCTCACGCTGGAACGACCCCAACCTAGCCGAGGAGCGTCCGGGACTTGATCATCGGTGGCCGGACTTCGTCATGCCCAGTACTCGAGTTCGGCGTCGATACGGGGGTCCGTGCGGACCCACACCTCGCCGGTGGCGGCTCTCGGCGGGGCGTCGACGCGCTCGAGTCCGAGTGCCTGGACCAATCCCAGAAGCTCGTCTCGAGCTTCGCCCACGTTCTCGAGCGTGTCGCTGTCGAAGAGGACGTAGTGCACATCCCAGCGATCGTTGTACCCGGTGTCGGACCAGATCCGGCAGAAGCGGTCCACTGCCTTCCGGTCGAGTGGCTCGATCGGCTCTTGCTCACTCGCGGCGAAACCTCTCACGATGTCTTCGGCGCTCCACCACCCCGTTGCCTCCGCGACCGCGGCGGGGGTGAAGTCGTCCATCGCGAGGAAGCCCTCAAGCAGCCAGCCGACCCCAGTGTCCTCGGCGCCCAGTTGCGCCTCCTGCAAGCGGGACACCAGGCCGTCCGCCATGGCACAGGGACCCGACAAGGTGAAGATGCCGGAGGCGGCCACCAGGGTGCCGCCGTCAGGATGCGAGACAGTGAGCGTCGTGTCCGTTTCCGGCACGTCCCTCACCAGAGCGAGAAGATCTGCCGGTACGCCGTCGTACAGCGCTGCCTGCGCCTGCGGGTCCTCGAAGAAGTTGAGCGCGCCGGTGTGGTCGAACGTCACCACCAGGCCACGACCGTCGGCGGCGAACCAGGCGTTGACGGCGTCGCCGCCGCCGTTGCCGAAGCCGAAATGCGTGACCCCGTCGACCGTCATCGGCTCGCGTCCGTCGACGTGGGTCAGGACCTCCAGCCGACGGCGAAGCTCACGCGGGTGCGTCCGTCGCAACACGGACCCGTCGAACTCGGACCGGAGTGCTTCTCCGCGCAGGTCACGAACTTCTCCCTGCGCTTCCTGGCCTCGCTGAGCATTACGCGCAGACCGTTGGTGGAGATGAGTCGATCGTGCGCGCAGAAGGCTGTCGACGTCCGGCGACCAAGGGCCGTGGTGGTCGAGCGCGGCGAAACCGCCGCGGACGAAATGGGCTGCCTGGGTCCGGTAGTCGCCGCGATCGGTGACGGCGCGGTACTCGCTCCGCGAGTTCTGCCACCCCTTGATCCGGGAAATGACACCGGCGTCGAACATGAACAACAGCGCCTCTTCGTTCTCCTCATCCTCGATACCGAACGACGTGTTGTCGGCATCGCGGCGTTGGGCAACGAACTCCAGGAACGCGTCGACGGCGGATTGAGAGCCACCCGGGAACCACTTCTGCTCGTGGTCCTTGTCGTCGCTGAAGGTCAGTGGTCTCATCGCCATCCTTGCCGTGTCGGGCTGCACACCAGCGGTACCGGCTCTCCGCGAAATCCGGTCGCGACGTCACGGCGTGATCGAATGGCCGCGTGAAGAAGACGAAACGTCAGCCCCTGCGGTTCCTCGTGATCGCACGGACGGCCCCCGGCCGGCACCCGCACCCCATGGAGGTGGCTGTGCACCCGGCCGGCTCTGCTTCACGCTTCTCGATCTCGTTGGGCGCGCATCCCGTGAACGCAGGCGGGCAGGTCGCCCTGTCCGCCGTGCTCGACGAGTCCCGGACCGGCCTCAATCCGGTCTGGGAAAAGGAGTTCGAGGCGGCGGAGCTGCACTGGGTGGTTCCCTACCTCGTTCGCCTCCAAGCCGGGGAGGACACGCCGGACGAGATCGTGGCGGCCTACACGGCGCGGCACGACAAGGCACCCGCGACGATCTTCCAGGACCGCCACGGCGTGTGATCACCCTGGGCGAGGTCAGACGTTGAAGCGGAACTCCACCACGTCGCCGTCGGACATGACGTAGTCCTTGCCCTCCATGCGCACCTTGCCCGCGGACCGGGCGGAAGCCATGGAACCGTTCTCGATCAGGTCGTCGAACGAGACGACCTCGGCCTTGATGAAGCCGCGCTCGAAGTCCGTGTGGATGACGCCGGCGGCCTGCGGGGCGGTCGCGCCCTGCGGGATCGTCCAGGCGCGGGACTCCTTCGGACCGGCGGTCAGGTAGGTCTGCAGGCCGAGAGTGTGGAAACCGGCGCGCGCCAGCGAGTACAGGCCGGGCTCGTGCTGGCCGACCGACTCGAGCAGTTCGCGCACCGACTCCTCGTCGTCCAGTTCCAGCAGCTCGAATTCGACCTTCGCGTCGAGGAACACCGCGTCCGCGGGGGCGACCATCTTGGCCAGCTCTTCGCGACGGGCCTCGTCGGTGAGGATGCCTTCGTCGGCGTTGAAGACGTAGAGGAACGGCTTCGTGGTGAGCAGGCTCAGCTCGCGCAGCGCCTCGAAGTCGACCTCCTTCTGCGCCTGGAACAGGGTCCGGCCCCCGTCGAGGATCTCCTTGGCCTTGACCGCGTTGTCGAGGGCGGGCTTGGCTTCCTTCTTGGTCCGCGCCTCCTTCTCGAGCCGGTGCAGCGCCTTGTCGAGCGTCTGCAGGTCGGCGAGGATCAGCTCGGTGTTGATCGTCTCGATGTCGCTCGCCGGGTCGATCCGGTCGTCGACGTGGATCACGTCCGGGTCGTCGAACACCCGGACGACCTGGCAGATCGCGTTGGCCTCGCGGATGTTCGCGAGGAACTTGTTACCGAGCCCGGCGCCCTCGGACGCGCCCTTCACGATGCCCGCGATGTCCACAAAGGACACGACGGCGGGCACGATCCGCTCGGAGCCGAAGACCCCGGCGAGCTTGTCCAGCCGCGGGTCCGGCAGCGGGACGACGCCGACGTTGGGCTCGATCGTCGCGAACGGGTAGTTCGCGGCGAGCACGTCGTTGCGGGTCAGCGCGTTGAACAGGGTGGACTTGCCGACGTTGGGCAGGCCGACGATGCCGAGGGTGAGACTCACGGGCGAGAAGTCTACGTGGCGCCGCCCCGGCGGCCGGTGCCGGTCGGCGGGGCCTTGATCGCCGTGTCGGATTTCCGCCAGCCGAGCCCCCGACCTGGTGGCACCATCGATGTCATGACCGAGCAGATCCTGACCGAGCGGGCCGTGTGGCGCGACACCGAACGGTGCTACCGCGCCGTCGCCGCCCGTGACTCCCGGTTCGACGGCCAGTTCATCATGGCCGTGGCCACCACCGGGATCTATTGCCGCCCCTCCTGCCCCGCGTCGACGCCGAAGCAGCAGAACGTCCGTTTCTACCCGACGTCGGCCGCCGCGCAGTCCAACGGCTTCCGCGCCTGCCGCCGATGCCTTCCCGACGCCGTCCCCGGCTCGCCCGACTGGGACATCCGGGCCGACCTCGCCGCCCGGGCGATGCGGCTCATCTCGGACGGGACCGTCGAGCGCGACGGCGTCCCGGGGCTGGCGCGACGGCTCGGCTACTCGGAACGCCAGCTCGGGCGCGTGCTCACCGCGGAACTCGGCGCCGGGCCGCTGGCGCTGGCCAGGGCGCACCGGGCGCATTCGGCGCGGCTGCTGATCGAGATGTCCGAGCTCCCGCTGACCGACGTCGCGTTCGCGGCCGGGTTCTCCAGCGTCCGGCAGTTCAACGAGACGATCCGCGAGGTGTTCGCGACAACGCCTTCGCAGCTACGCGCCGCGAGCCTGCGTCGCGGGCGTCGCAAGGCCGACAAGAACAGCCCCTTCGAGACGCCGACCGGGACCCGGCTGAGCCTGCGGTTGCCGTTCCGCAAGCCGTTCGACGCGGACGGCGTGCTGACCTTCCTGGCCGACCGGATCGTGCCCGGCGTCGAGCATGTGACGCGTGACGCCGCCGGGGTGACCGGTTACGGGCGCACACTGCGGCTCGCGCACGGCTCCGGCGTGGTGTGGCTGACGGCGAAGGACGACTACGTCCTCTGCGACCTGCGGCTCACCGATCTGCGCGACCTGAGCAGCGCGGTGGCCAGGGTGCGGCGGCTGCTCGATCTCGACGCCGACCCCGAGGCCGTCACCCGGGTCCTCGGCGCCGATCCGGCGCTCGCGCCGCTGGTGGAGGCGATCCCCGGCATCCGGGTGCCCGGCGCCGTCGACGGTGACGAACTCGTGCTGCGCGCGATGCTGGACCCGGCCGACGCGGCTTCGCTCGCCGACGCCCTCGGCGACCGCGTACCCAGCTGCGACGAGTCACTGGAAGGGGTGACCACCCTGTTCCCGACGGCCGCCCGGATCGCCGAACACGGTCCGGCCGAGATCGTCGCGGTCGCCGCCGCGCTGGCGGACGGCGTTTCGGTCCACGTCGGCCGCGATCCGGTGGAGTTACGGGCGGAGCTGCTCGAACTCCCCGGGATCGGGCCGTGGACCGCGGACTATGTCCTGATGCGCGTCCTGGGCGCACCGGACGTCCTGCTGACCGGCGATCCGGCGCTGCGCCGAGGCGCGGCCGCACTGGGAATCGCAGACGACGTGAAGACGCTGGCCGAACGAGCGCGGGCCTGGCAGCCCTGGTCCTCGTACGCCGGCATGTACTTGTGGCGAGCTTGAAAGGGAGACGATGAACATCGCGTACTGGTCCACAATGGACACGAAGATCGGACCGTTCACCGCCGTGGTGGCGGGAGACGGGGCCGTGCTCGCCTCGGGCTGGACCGGCGAGGTCGGCGAACTGACACCGCTGATCTCGCCGTCGCTGGCCCCCGGCGAGGTGAAGGAACGGCGGGACCTCGGGCCGGTGAGCACCGCGATCCGTCGGTACCACGACGGAGACCTCGACGCCGTCGCCGACATCGAGGTTCGGCAGCGGTCAGGCACTTTCCGGGAGCACGCCTGGGAAATCCTGCGGAAGGTGCCCGCCGGGGAGCCGGTGAGCTACGCCGAATACGCGGCGCTGGCGGGGAATCCGTCGGCGGTGCGGGCGGCCGCGTCGGCGTGCGCGAAGAACGCGGCGGCGCTGTTCGTGCCGTGCCACCGGGTGGTGCGGACCGGCGGCGCCGTGGGCAACTTCCGGTGGGGTGTGGCGGCGAAGCAGTGGCTGCTGACCCACGAAGCCGTCTGAGTCCCTCTCGCGCGCTATGAACGACTCGTTACTTGCAAATTTTGCAAGTAACGAGTCGTTCATAGCATTTCTGGGAGTGAGGGCGTCAGGCGGCGTGGATCTCCAGCTTCGAGCCCGTACGCGCCTTCCGGACCCGCAAGCGCGTAGGGATCCGCTGCCGCAGTTCCTCGACGTGCGACACCAGGCCGACGACGCGGCCGCCGGCGCGAAGCTCGTCGAGGATGTTCATGACGATGTCGAGCGTCTCGGCGTCCAGCGTGCCGAAGCCCTCGTCGATGAACAGCGTGTCCAGCAGCGCTCCGCCGGTTTCGGCGGCGACCACGTCGGCGAGACCCAGCGCCAGTGAGAGGGACGCGAGGAAGGACTCGCCGCCCGACAGTGTCTTCGCGGGCCGGATGGCGCCGGAGTAGTCGTCGAGCACGTCGAGTCCGAGGCCGCCGCGTGTACCGCGAGCGCCGGCCGCGTCGGAGTGTACGAAGGAGTAGCGGCCCTGGCTCATCGTCCGCAGGCGGGCGGTCGCGGCCACCGCTACCTCCTCCAGCCGGGCGGCCAGGACGTACGAGCGCAGCGACATCTTCCGCGCGTTCTGCCCGCGCCCGTTGACCACCTCGGCCAGCGTCTTCAGTTCGAGGTACTGCTCCTCGACCGGGGCCAGGTCCGCCATCACGGACGTCATCCGCTCGGCCAGTTTCGTCAGGTCGGTGTGCCGGGACGTCGCCGCGCGCAGGGCCACGAGTGACTGTTCGGCTTCGCCACGGGTCGCCTGCGCCGCGTCCTCCGAGGCCGCGACGTCGATCTCGTCCTCCGGCGCGATGCCGAACAACTCCGGTTCGGCGAGGGTCCGGCGTTCGGTCTTCTCCATGACCTTGGCGTCGGCGAGGCTCGTCTCCAGTTTCACGATCAGCTCGTCGGGCCGCGACGCCGCGCGCATGGCGTCGAGGTCCGCGAATCCCTTGGCCCGCAACGCTTCCTTGACCAGTTTCGCCTGTTCGTCACGCCGTTCGGCCGCGCCGAAGACAGCGAGCCGCGCTTCGGCCAGCGCTTCGAGGCGGGCCGAAAAGCCCAGCAGGTGCTTCCGCCGGGCCCCGACATCGGCGAACTCGCCGCGCGCGGTCTCCAGGCGGATCCGCCGTTCTTCCAGCCGTTCGCCGAGGGCGCGGACCTCGGCCGCGACCTCGACCGCACGCCGCTCGGCCGCGCCACGCTGTTCGGTCAGCTGCTCGATTTTCCGTTCCAGGGCACCGAGCTGGGTCTCGAGAGCGGGCTTCCGGCGAGCCGTCTCCGACCAGGCGGCGACCAGATCGCGCGCCTCGCCGAGCCCGGCCCGCAGTGTTTCCGCGGTGTGCTCGCCCAGCCGCTCGACCAGAACGGCCAGGCGATTCTCGACTTCCTGCAACGCGGCTTTCGCCTTCTCACGCCGCATGTGTGCCTGCTGCTCCGCGGCTTCGGCGCGGCGTTCGTCCTCGGGATCGACGAGACCCCCGGTATGCGTCGCCGGAGACGGATGCTCCGTCGCCCCGCAGACAGGGCAGTTCTCGCCCGCGTGGAGACCGGAGGCGAGTTCGGCCGCCATCCCGTCGAGGCGCCGCTCCCGCAGGTCCAGCCGGTGCTGACGGGCCTGCTGGTGGCCGTCCACGGCCTCGGTGACCGCTACACGCGCCCTCTCGACGACCTGTCGGCCCTTCGGTATCGCGTCGGCGTCGCGGACCAGCGCGGTCAGCTCGTCGACACGGGTGCGGGCGCCGTCGAGCTTCGCTTCGGCCTCAGCGGCAGCGAGCCCTTCGGCACGCAATGCCACGACCTTCTCCGGCGCGGTGTCCAGTTCGGCGACGAAGTCTCCGGCTTGCTTCTTCGCCTTTTCGACGGCGGCGTTCAGCTGGTCGCGGCGAACCAGATCTCGTTGCTGCTGCTCGCTTTCGGCCACGAGCTCGGCGAGCGCGCCGGCGTCCTCGCGCAGCCCGCCGGCGCGAGCACGGAGCTCGGCGGCAGGGCTGTCCGCGGCGTCGGGTACTTCTTCGGCCCGGAGCACTTCGGTGGCTTCGGCTTCGGCGAGCTGATCCAGCCTGCGTTCGAGGAGGTCGGCTTCCGCGGCCACGCCCGCCGCCCGGTGAGCCGCCTCGACCTCTTCCGCCCACTCCGCGCGCTGATCCGCCTGTTCGGCGATCGCCGACAGCCGCGTGTAGGCGGTGCGCACCCGGCGGATGCGGTCGGCGGTGGACCGGTCCTCCTGCCAGACGGCCTCGGCGCTCTTGGCCGCGGTGCGCGCCTTCGTGTCCCGTTCCTGTGCCTGGGCGACGCGCTCGGTGGACTCCGTGAGCACCGCGCGGACCCACTCGGCCTGCCCTTCTTCGGGCGCTTCCTGCTGGGCGACCTGGGCGAACCGCGCGACCCATTCCCGCAAGGACTGCTGCCGCGTCTGCAGGTCACGGCCGCGTTCGGCCCGCAGGTTCGCGAACCAGTCCTCGACGTCGGAGAAACGCTCGGTGCCGAACAGCCGCTCCAGCAACTCCTCGCGCTCGGCCGTGTTCGCGCGCAGGAACCGCGCGAACTCGCCCTGCGGCAGCAGTACCACCTGGAAGAACTGCTCGTGCGTCATCCCGATGAGCCGCTCGATCGTGCGCGCGACCTCGTCGATCCGGGTGATGCCTTCGGCGACGTGCCCGGCCGGCACCGTGCCGACCCAGCTCAGCACCGCCTTCGCCTGCTGGGTGGTCATCCCCTCGCCGCGCCGCTTCGGCCGCTGGTACTCGGGGTTGCGCGCGATCCGCATCCGCTGGCCCTGCACGGTCAGTTCGAGGACGACCTCGGTGACCTGGTCATGATCCGCGAGATCGCAGCGCAGGCGCTTGACCTCGCCGCGAGCGCCGGGAACCGTGCCGAAGAGCGCGAACGCGATGGCGTCGAGCAGGGTCGTCTTCCCCGCGCCGGTATCGCCGTGCAGGAGGAACAGGCCGTCGGCGCCGAGGACGTCGAAGTCCACCACCTCGCGGCCCGCGTACGGTCCGAAAGCGGCGACCTCCAACCGATGCAGCCTCATACTTCGCGCTCCCTGCCCGCGGCGCCCAAGGCGGCCAGCACGAGGCGCTCCTCGCTCTCCGTGGGCGCGGATCCGCGGCAGTCCTCGAGGAAACTGCGCGTGATCTCGACGTCGGAACGGCCGCGGACAGCGTCGGCGTACTTCAACGCCAAGCCGTCGTGACCGCCTTCCGGCTGCCAGTCCAGGTGCACGGCGTGAGGGAACCGCTCACGCAGTTTGCGCATCGCGTCGACCGGGCGGACCCGGTCGGTCACGGTGAACGAGAGGAAATGTTCGGTGAGACCGTCGTGCTCGGGGTTCGCGAGCAGGTCCGCCAGCTCGCCTTTCAGCATGGCGAGATGCCGCGGCACCGGCAGCTCGTGCCGCCGGACTTCGGCCAGGCCTTCGGCGTCGAGATCCACCAGCCACACCGATTTCCGTTGGCGCGTCTCGGAAAACGAGTACGCCAGCGGACTGCCCGAATAGCGAAGATGCTCGGCGAGGGTCTGCGGGCCGTGCAGGTGGCCGAGTGCGACGTAATCGACGCCGTCGAACACCGAACCCGGCACCTGCTCGACACCGCCGACGGCGATGGTGCGCTCGGACGCGGTCGGCTCACCGCCGGTGACGAAGGCGTGCGCGAGCACCACCGAACGTGTTCCGGGCGGCCTGCCGGCGAGGTCGGCTCGGATCCGCCGCATCGCTTCGGTGAGGACGCCGGTGTGCCCGCGGGCCCCGGGTACCCCGAGGGCGTGACGCGCGGGCTCCGGTTCGAGGTACGGGATGCCGTAGAGGGCGACCTCGCCGTGTTCGTCGGGCAGCAGCACCGGCTCGGCGAGTCCGTCGATCGTGGCGCGCAGGTGCAGCCCGCCCGCCGCGGCGAAGTCGGCGAACGCGCCCAGCCGCGGCGCGGAATCGTGGTTGCCCGGCGTCATCACCAGCTGCGCCCCGGCCTGACGGAGCCTGCCCAGCGCGGTGGTGGCGACGCGGACGGCCTCCGCCGAGGGCACCGCGCGGTCGTAGATGTCCCCGGACACGAGCACGACGTCGACCGACTCGGCGACCACGAGGTCTGCGAGGTGCCCGAGCACGGCTTCTTGCTCGGCGAGCAGATCGGCGCCGTGGAACGTGCGGCCGATATGCCAGTCGGACGTGTGCAGGAGCTTCACGCAGCCCAAGGTAGGGCCGCACACCGACCGAAGAGGGGAGGCGCGCCCTTGGCGGCGCCGCGCTTTCCGACACGCCGGGGACCACGCAGGTCAGATACGGAGCGCGACCGGCCGATCCGGTTTTGTCGGTGGGTTCCGCCATGATGTCCCCGACTCGGATCCAGGGAGGTACCGGTGGCGACGGTGATCACCACCGCGGCCGTCGTGCTCGCGTTGCTGCTGCTCGTCGCGGTCGCGCTGTTGTGGCGGCTGTACAACGACGGCATGCGGCGGGCGGACGCCGCGGCGAAACTGGTCGCCGCCGAACGCGGCAAGGCGGATCAGCAGCAGCTCGCGCTGCGCCGGTACGAGGTGGCGTTCGCCTCGATCAGCGGCCGCGGTGAGCTCGGCGAACAGGTGCTGCTCGAAACCGCCCGCGCGCTCGGGCTCCGCGAGGAACTGCACTTCACCCTGCAGACCGATCTCGCCGGCGGTGGCGCCGCGAAACCCGACATGGTGCTGCGGGTCGGCGGCGGGCGCACGGTGCCGGTCGACGCCAAGGCCAGCATGGCGTGCTGGGCCGAAGCGGTGGAAACGAACGATCCCGAGGAGCGGCTGGACGCGCTCCGCGTCCACGTCCGGCAACTGCGGTCGCGGGCGGCCGAACTGGCGGGCAAGGGCTATCAGCGCTGGGCCGACGCGATCTACGGGACGATCATGTTCGTCCCGTCCGACGCCGCCGTGGTGGCCGCGCTCGACACCGACCCCGAACTGCTGCGCTGGATGCTGGACCGGCGGGTGTTCGTCTGCGGTCCGACCGGGTTCGCCGTCCTGGCGTCCGCCGCGCTGTTCGCCGCGACCGAGCGGGCCCTGGTCGAAGACGTCGAGCAGGTCCGGGCCGGGGCGGCCGCCGCGCACCGGGCGGCGGGCAACGCGGTCGACGCGCTCAACCTGTCGAGCACCCACCTGCAGCGCTTCATCTCCGCGCGGCGCCGAGAACTGGAGGCGCTCGAGAGCTTCCGGAGCACCGTCTCGCCGCTGACCGACGCGGCGGGCAGCCCCGCGCAGGTGCCGATGATCAGGAAGGCGGACGAACTCCCGGCCTCGTGAATGGCGATGACGGTTCTAAGGGGACGCTCACTTGTGCACCTACGGCCGTGACGGCGTTCCGTGTGGTCACGGGGCTGACGATGTAGGAATTGGGACACTCAACGTCCCAATTCCTACATCGTCGCGTGGTGGTCTGAGTGTCTCTCCGGACCGAGGGGGTGTGGGGATTTGGGGACATCTGACGATGCTGTCGGCGAATTCGTGGCCGGGACGGGTGTGCGTCGATGGACGTCACCCGTGATTGGACGGCGATCACGCGTGATCGCCGTCTGGACACGCGTGATCGCCGTCCAAACACGCGCGTCCTCCCTCAGCTCACGCGACAACCAGGGGATCTTCCACTCGGCCACGAATTCGCCAACAGCATCATCTGACGTCCCTATTTCCACACAGCTCCCGCGTCTCGGTCCACACGATCCCGGTTCAGGGCGGATACGGGCGCGAGTGGGGAGGATTCGAGCCTCTGGACGGCCCAAATCTTCCCCACTCCCGGCCTCGTGAGTGGTCCAGGCCCTGTCTGACCTGCGGTTCCGGAACCCGTGGTTCCGGTTCGCCGCTCACGACAACCTTGTCGCCCGGTCGCACGTACTACCTCCAGGAGGCCCCCGGACAGTCCGTCCGGGTGGTCCGGAATGACCACTACCAGGCGATAGACATACCGCCTGTTGGCGGTATGCCCGCTGCTTGGATATACGGTGGAGCCTGTGACCGCGATTCGCGATCGCCAGAGCGATCCTGATGCCGACGACGTTCCCGTTTCCTGGGACGAGCGTCCCCTCGTCGGCGCCAGGCGTGGGTTGCCCTGGTGGGCGGCCGTCCTGGTGGGCTTCGGGCTCGCCATCCTTGGCGCCTTCGTCGACATGATGATGCAGAAGGAACTGGGGCTGCTGTTCAAGGCGTGCTACGCGCTCGGCGCGGTGGCCGCCGTGGTGGCCGTGCAGCGCCGAGGGCTGTTCGGCCCGATGGTGCAGCCGCCCCTGGTCCTGGCCGTGACCGTCCCGGGGGTCATCCTTCTGACCTCGGACGGGAGCAAGGGCACCGATCTGCTGTCGAGAGCGTTCGACGTCGGCACCCCCCTGATCAAGGGCTTCCCGACGATGGCCATCACCACCGGCGTCACGCTGGCGATCGGCATCTTCCGGATCTACCGCGAACGCGACCCGAACGCCCCGGTGAAGGTGAAGGGGAACACCAAGCCGGAACGCCGTGAAGACGCGCGTCGCGACGAAGCCAAGCCCGCTGTCCGGCCCGCCGCCGCCGCGGCAGGCCGGGGCCGTCCGGGCGCCCGGACCGGGCAGACTCCGCCCCCGCCGTCGCGCCGTGGTGGTGCGCCCCGGGACGACGCTCCGCCGCGCCGCCGCCCCGCCGAGGACGAGCGCCGTCCTCGTCGCGAGGCCGAACCCGGTGCGCGCAAACCTCCTCCTCCCGGACGCCAGCCTCGTCGTCCGCGGCCGGAAGACGGCGGCGAACCCCGCCGCCGCGACCCCCGTGGCGAAAGCGCTCCGGGTGCCCCGCGCCGCCGTCCGCCGCGTGCGGACGACCCGCGCCGCGGTGGTCAGCCGCCCCGCCGCTCCCGCCCCTGGGACGACGAGCGCTGAGAGCAAGGGACCTTTGCTCCCGCGCAACCCTCTGAGCAGTGAAAAGGGCCGTTCGAGAAGTTCTCGAACGGCCCTTTTCCGGTCTTGAGGGTCAGGCCTTGCCGGCCTTCCGCAGCTCGTGCGGCAGTGCGAACGCGATCTTCTCGTTCGCCGTGGTGACCTCGTCGACGCTGTCCCAGCCGCGCTCGGCCAGCCACTTCAGCAGGTCCATGACCAGGATCTCCGGGACCGAAGCGCCGCTCGTGACGCCGACGGTCTCAACGCCTTCGAGCCAGGCTTCGTCGACCTCTTTCGCGAAGTCGATCAGGTACGACGCGCGCGCTCCGGCCTTCAGCGCGACCTCGACCAGCCGCTTCGAGTTGGACGAGTTCGTCGAGCCGACCACCAGCACCAGGTCGCACTCGGCGGCCATGGCCTTGACCGCGACCTGGCGGTTCGTGGTGGCGTAGCAGATGTCGTCGCTGGGCGGGTCGGCCAGACCGGGGAAGCGGTCACGCAACTGGTCGACGCGCTCCATGGTCTCGTCCACCGAAAGAGTGGTCTGCGAGAGCCAGATGACCTTCGAGGGGTCGCGGACATGGACCTTGTCGACGTCTTCGGCGGTGTCGACGAGCTGCACCTTGTCGGGAGCCTCGCCTGCGGTGCCTTCGACCTCTTCGTGGCCTTCGTGGCCGATGAGCAGGATGTCGTAGTCGTCCTTCGCGAACCGGTTGACCTCCTTGTGCACCTTCGTCACCAGGGGGCAGGTCGCGTCGATGGTCCGCAGGTTGCGCTCGGCGGCCTCGGCGTGCACCGCGGGCGAGATGCCGTGCGCGGAGAACACCACCAGTTCGCCTTCCGGCACCTCGGAGGTCTCGTCGACGAAGATCACGCCGCGATCGCGCAGGGTCTCCACGACGTGCCGGTTGTGCACGATCTCCTTGCGCACGTACACGGGTGCGCCATAGAGCTCGAGTGCCTTTTCGACGGCGATGACGGCGCGATCGACGCCCGCGCAGTAGCCACGAGGCTTGGCGAGAAGGACACGTTTGCCACCTGCCGGCACACCGGATTCGGTGATCGTCGGGCTGCCGGCGGGCGTGATTCCGGGACTCGCTGAACTCATGCCCCCAGGGTACGGCCTGTGCCGGGGGCTCCTCGCACTCACGTTCAGGTGACCTGCACACCCCCCGAAAGGATGTGCGTGGAGTCACGTCCGGTAAGCCGACCCACCCGTTCGGTTGGGCAGGATGGACCAGATACGGCAGGCTAGACGTATGAAGCCTCTCCCGCTCCCCCTCCGGGTCGCCGCGGGCCTCGCCGCCACCACCGCCGAGCGGGTTCGCGATCTCCCCAAGCAGCTCACCGGGCTCCCCGTCACCGTGGTCAGCCAGGTGCTCCAGTTCTCCATGCGCGTGCAGCAGCAGGTCACCGAGCTCGCCATCAAGGGCGACGACGTGCTGTCGGGCCTTCGCCCGGTCGAGGACGCACCCAGCTGGGCCACCTTCGACGAAGATCTCCCGCCGGACGTGAACGAACGCCGGTACGAGCGCGACTCGTGCGTCATCCCGCTACGCGAGGACCACGAAGCCGCCGAGACCACCGTCCCCGCGCCGCGTGCCGAGTCCAACGGCCACCTCCGGGACCTCTCCGAGCTCGAACAGCTCACCGAAGACCCCTGGGCCGAGGAGGAGCGCGCGCTCGCCGAGGACCACGCCGACGGCTCGTTCGACACGGTGAGCGCCCCGGTCGATTCCGGCCCAGCCGGGCTGGACGACTACGACACGCTCACCCTGCCGCAGCTGCGGGCCCGCCTGCGCCGGTTCGACCTGACCCAGCTGGAAGAGCTGCTGACCTACGAACGGGGGAACGCCGACCGTCCGTCGTTCGTCGGCATGCTCGCCCGCCGGATCGGCAACGTGAAGAAGGCGGAAACAGACGGCGACAGCGCGGAAGGCCAGTGAGCGCCGAGCCCACTTCCTCCCCGGCGGGTCCGTCCACCTCCGCCGAGAACCCGTGGCCGGTCCGCACGGTCGCCCGCAAGGTCGGCGAGTGGATCAACCGGCTCGGCGCGGTCTGGGTGGAGGGTCAGGTCACGCAGATCTCGGCCCGCCAAGGCACCAACACCGCGTTCCTGACGCTGCGCGACCCGTCGGCGGACGTCTCGATGTCCGTCACCTGCCCGATGGGCCTGTTGCGCACGATCGAACCGCCGCTGCGTGAGGGCGCGAGCGTCGTCGTGCACGCGAAACCGACGTTCTTCATGAACCGGGGTTCGCTGAGCCTTCGCGCGAACGAGATCCGCGCGGTCGGCATCGGCGAACTGCTCGCGAGGATCGAGCGACTGCGACGGCTGCTGGCCGCCGAGGGCCTGTTCGCGCCCGAACGCAAACGGAAGCTCCCGTTCCTGCCGAAGGGAATCGGCCTGATCACCGGCCGCGCGTCGGCGGCGGAACGCGACGTGCTGGTGAACGCGCAGGCCCGCTGGCCGCATGTCGCGTTCAAGGTGATCAACACCGCCGTGCAGGGTTCGCTCGCGGTACCGCAGATCCTCCAGGCACTGTCCAAACTGGACCGTGACCCGGATATCGACGTCATCGTGATCGCCCGCGGCGGCGGCAGCGTGGAAGACCTGCTGCCGTTCTCCGACGAAGCCTTGTGCCGCGCGGTTTCCGCTGCCGGGACCCCGGTGGTCAGCGCCATCGGGCACGAGCCGGACACCCCGCTGCTCGACCACGTCGCCGACCTCCGCTGCTCGACGCCGACCGACGCCAGCAAGCGGATCGTGCCCGATGTCCGCGAGGAGACCCAGCGGGTCCGCCAGATGCGCGACCGCGGCCGCCGCGCGCTGCACGGCTGGGTGGACACCCAGGTCAGGCTGCTGACCCAGATGCGCAGCCGTCCCGTGCTCGCCGACCCGCTCGGCCCGATCCAGCGTCGCTTCGACGACGTCGAGATCCACCGCGAACGCGGGCGCCGCGCGATGCTCACCCTGCTCGCCAAGGATCAGGCGGAGATCGCCAGTGCCCGCGCGCGGCTGACCGCGCTCGGCCCGGCGGCGACGCTCGAACGCGGCTACGCGGTGGTGCAGTACACCGACTCCGAAGGCAACCTCCAGGTACTCCGGTCCGTCTCCGAAGTCGCGGACGGCGCGAATCTGCGCGTCCGCGTGGTCGACGGCGCGCTCGGCGCTGTCGTCTCAAGAGAGGCCGGAGGAGCGTAGGTGACGGCGAGTTTTCTGCCTTTGACCGTGGACGCCGCCCGGCGCGCCGACGCCACGGAAGTCCTGCGTACCGCGCTGCTGACCGACCGCACCGCCGCGGAATGCTGGACGGTGCTGCTGGCGGGCTGCGAATTCAGCACGAAGCGCGGACTGGACGCGCAACTGCGCAGGCTGTCGGAGGCCACCGCGGAGCACGTCGGCACCCGATGGTGGTTCGCGGACGGCTCCGGGCACCGTAAACGGGTGGCCCGGGCGCAGGAGAACCTCGTCGCGGCGATCGCGGAGGGTGACGGCCAGGAGTTCGCTCTCGCCTTCGTGGGTTACGACAATGCGATGGCCGGCGCGGTAGTCTGCGCGGGTATCGGCAGGCACCGACGTCCGGTGGGAGAGAGCACAGCGTGAGCAAAACCGGTGGGGAGACCGCCGAACTCGGCTACGAACAGGCCCGCGACAGGCTGGTCGAGGTCGTCCGCGAACTCGAAGCGGGCGGGCTGTCCCTGGAGCAGTCACTCGCTCTCTGGGAAAAGGGCGAGCAACTGGCGAAGGTCTGCGAACACCACCTCGAAGGCGCCCGCGAGCGGATCGAGGCCGCGCTGTCGTCGGTCGAAGACGAGACCGGCAACGGTCAGTGACGTTCACCATGCTCTCGAGCCACCGAACCGCCGTGGGTATCTGAGAGACTGGGACCCCGCCGAGTTCCCTGACCCGGGAGGCCTCATGCCCACCCCCACCCCGTCCGCCAGCTCTTCCCGACGCCGTGAAGCGCCCGACCGTAACCTCGCGATGGAACTGGTCCGCGTGACCGAGGCCGCCGCGATGGCCGCGGGCCGCTGGGTCGGGCGCGGGGACAAGATCGGCGGTGACGGCGCCGCAGTGGACGCGATGCGCCAGCTCGTCTCGACCGTCTCGATGCGCGGTGTCGTCGTCATCGGCGAAGGCGAGAAGGACGAAGCCCCGATGCTGTTCAACGGGGAAGAGGTCGGCAACGGCGACGGTCCGGACTGCGACGTCGCGGTCGATCCGGTCGACGGGACGACCCTGATGGCCAAGGGTATGCCGAACGCGCTGGCCGTGCTCGCGGTCGCCGAACGCGGCGCGATGTTCGACCCGTCCGCGGTGTTCTACATGGAGAAGCTCGCCGTCGGCCCGGACGCCGCCGGCAAGGTCGATCTGGCCGCCCCGGTCGCGGAGAACATCCGCCGGGTCGCGAAGGCCAAGAACTCCAGCGTTTCCGACGTCACCGTGTGCATCCTCGACCGGCCGCGCCACGAGCAGCTGATCAAGGAGGTCCGCGACGCGGGCGCCCGCATCCGGTTCATCTCCGACGGCGACGTCGCCGGCGCGATCGCCGCGGCCCGGCCGAGCACCGGCGTCGACATGCTGCTCGGCATCGGCGGCACCCCCGAAGGCATCATCGCGGCCTGCGCGATGAAGTGCCTCGGCGGCGAACTGCAGGGCCGCCTGTGGCCGAAGGACGACGCGGAGCGCGAGAAGGCACTGGCCGCGGGCCACGACCTCGACCGAGTGCTCGGCAACGACGACCTCGTCCGCGGCGACAACGTGTTCTTCTGCGCCACCGGCGTCACCGACGGCGACCTGCTGCGCGGCGTGCACTACCGCGCGGGCGGCGCGACCACCCAGTCGATCGTGATGCGCTCGAAGTCCGGCACCGTCCGGATGATCGACGGCTACCACCGGCTGACCAAGCTCCGCTCGTATTCCTCGGTCAACTTCGACGGCCACCTCGACGACTTTCTCGAAACCGACGCTGTTCCCCCGCTCCCCTAAGGAGAATCCGTGCTGAAGCGCGTGCTCGTGGTCTTGCTGGCGGCGATGGTCTTGACGCCGGTCGGGCAGGCCACGGGCGCGGGCGACCTCGTCGGGGGCAGAGACGCCGACGAGCCGTATCCGTTCATCGTTTCGCTGCATTCGGCGTCCGGTAAGGCTTTCTGCGCCGGTGCGCTGATCGCGCCGGACTGGCTGGTGACGGCCGGGCACTGCGTCGAAGGCAAGAACCCGGCGAATCTGAGCGCGCGGATCGGCAGCGCCGACAACACCCAGGGCGGCGAAATCGCGAAGCCGGCCGAGATCATCGTGAACCCGGCCTACAACCCCGATCCCGAGCACGCCGGCGGCGACCTCGCGCTGGTGCGGCTGGCCGCTCCGGTGCAGGCGGCCCCGATCACGATCGGGGCGGTCGTCGCGCCGGGCACGTCGACGCGTTTGCTCGGCTGGGGCCAGACCTGCCCGACTTCGGGCTGTGGCAAGGGCCCGGCGAAGCTGCAGCAACTGGACACGCAGATCGTCGAAGGCACGCGCTGCACGGCGAAGTTCGACGGCGCCGTCGAACTGTGCACCGACAACCCCGGCGGGAAATCGGGTTCGTGCTACGGCGATTCCGGCGGGCCGGAGATCGCCAAGGCGGCCGACAAGTGGACGCTGCTGGGCACGATCAGCCGTCCGGGTAACGCCGACCCGGTCTGCGCGACGTCGCCTTCCATCGCGACTTCAGTGGTAGCTTACGCGCAGTGGATCGCGGAGAAGATCACGCCGTCTACGCCCGCCCCGCCCGCCTGAAGTGCTATGAACGGCCCGTTACTTGCAAATTTTGCAAGTAACGGGCCGTTCATAGCGCGCGCTACTCCGCGTTGCTGGAGTGTCCCGGGAACAGATGCGCGTCCGGATCCAGCGCGACCGCGATGTTGTTGACCGCCGTCGCCGCTTCCCCGAACCCGGTCGCGATCAGCTTGACCTTCCCCGGGTACGCGGCGACGTCCCCGGCCGCGTAGACGCGATCCCGCGCGGTCGCCATGGTCGAGTCGACGGCGATCGCGCGGTGGTCGATCTGCAGCCCCCAGCTTTCGATCGGCCCCAGGTCGGCGGTGAAGCCGAGCGCGGCGACCACCGAATCGGCGGGCAGCACCTCGGGTTCGGCGCCCTTGACCTGGATTTCGACCTCCGCCAGCGCACCGGAGCGGTCGATGAACCGGGTGACTTCGGCGTCGGTGACGATCCGGACGCCGAGTTCTCGCGTCTGCCGCACGATGGATTCGGCGGCGCGGAACCGAGCGCGCCGGTGCACGAGGGTGACACTCGCGGCGACCGGGTGCAGGGCGAGCACCCAGTCGAAGGCGGAGTCCCCGCCGCCGACGACGACCACGTGGTGGCCGGCGTGCGCCTGCAGTGCGGGGACGAAGTGGACCATGCCGCGGCCGAGCCAGCCGTCGCCGGCGGGCAGCGGGCGCGGGGTGAACTCACCGATCCCGGCGGTGATCAGCACCGCTCCGGCACGGAGGGTCTCGCCGCCATCGAGGGTGACGGTGACGCCGCCGTCGACGCTTTCGAGTTTTTCGGCCTTCCGCCCCAGCAGATACGCGGGTTTCCACGGGGCCGCTTGATCGAGCAGGCCCTGTACCAGGTCACGCCCCCGGATCTCGGCGAATCCGGCGACGTCGTAGATCATCTTCTCCGGGTACATCGCGGTGACCTGTCCGCCCGCCTCCGGCAGGGAATCGACGACGGCCATCGAAAGGCCGCGGAAACCCGCGTAGTAGGCGGCGAACAGACCCGTCGGTCCGGCCCCGATGATGACGAGGTCGTACGACGTTTCCCCAGCGGGCTCGCTCATGGGCACTCTCCGGCCGGTGGTGGGCGGCGTGATCGAGAACACATTCGATCCTAGCGCTCGGCGTCCTCTCCCCGGGTGCCGAACGCGCGCGGGTGCCGAAAGACACGAAGCGCGCGCGGTGTCCCTGCGCGAAACTTGAGGCATGGCTGAACAGGAATACCGGATCGAACACGACACCATGGGCGAGGTGCGCGTCCCCGTCAACGCCCTCTACCGCGCGCAGACGCAGCGCGCCGTCGAGAACTTCCCGATCTCGGGCCGTGGCCTGGAGCGTGCCCAGATCCGCGCGCTCGGCCTGCTCAAGGCGGCCGCGGCGCGGGTCAACGCGAAACTCGGCGTGCTGGACGCCGACGTCGCCGAGGCCATCGCGAAGGCCGCCGACGAGGTCGCCGAGGGACTGCACGACGCGCACTTCCCGATCGACGTGTTCCAGACCGGTTCCGGGACGTCGTCGAACATGAACGCCAACGAGGTCATCGCGACGCTCGCCACGAGGGCGCTGGGCCGCGACGTGCACCCGAACGACCACGTCAACGCTTCGCAGTCCTCCAACGACACCTTCCCGACGACGATCCACGTCGCCGCGACGGAAGCCGTGTTGGCCGACGTCGTCCCGTCGCTGGAGTACCTGGCCGCCGCGATCGAGACGCGGGCGGCCGAGTGGAAGGACATCGTGAAGTCCGGCCGCACCCACTTGATGGACGCCGTCCCGATCACCCTCGGCCAGGAGGCGGGCGCGTGGGCGTCGCAGGTCCGCTTCGGCGTCGAGCGGCTGCGGTCGGGCCTGCCGCGGCTCGGTGAACTGCCGATCGGCGGCACCGCGGTCGGCTCCGGGCTGAACGCGCCCGAGGGTTTCGGCGCGGCGGTTTCGCAGGAACTGGCCTCGGTGACCGGGCTGCCGCTGACCGAGGCGCGCGACCACTTCGAGGCGCAGGCGACGCAGGACAGCGTCGTCGAGACCTCCGGGCACCTGCGCACGGTCGCGGTGTCGCTGAACAAGATCGCGAACGACCTGCGCTGGCTGGGTTCCGGCCCGCGCACCGGGCTCGCCGAACTGGCGCTGCCGGATCTGCAACCGGGCTCGTCGATCATGCCGGGCAAGGTGAACCCGGTGATCCCGGAGGCGACGCTGCAGGTGGTCGCCCAGGTGATCGGGAACGACGCGGCGGTGGCCTTCGCGGGCGCGGCGGGCAACTTCCAGCTCAACGTGAACCTGCCGGTGATCGCGCGCAACGTGCTCGAATCCGCGCGGTTGCTCGCGGCGGTCTCGCGACTGCTGGCGGACAAGGTGTTCGCCGGTGTGACGGCGAACGCCGAACGCGCGCGCGAGTACGCCGAAGGTTCGCCGTCGATCGTGACGCCGCTGAACTCCTACATCGGCTACGAAGAGGCCGCCGCCATCGCGAAGCTGGCGCTCAAGGAGCTGAAGACGATCCGCGAGGTCGTGATCGAACGCGGTCACATCGCGAACGGCAAGCTCACCGAGGCCCAGCTGGACGAGGCGCTCGACGTACTCCGGATGGCACGCGGAGGCCGCTAAACGTCGAGCGCGACCACTGCCGCGTGGAGCGGTGAGGCGAGCGAAGCCGCCAATCCGCCGGGCGGCACGGGTTCGGCGAACAGGTGCAGCCACGTCAGCACCGGGCCGAGCAGGATCGCGTGCACGAGGACGGGTTCGGGCCGTCGCGAGAGTTCCTTTCTCGCGACGGCCCGATCCAGCATCGCGACCAGATAACCCAGCTCACGACCGAGGAACACCGCGGCGAACCGGGCTTCCAGCGCCGGATCCGCCCGGACGTCGGCGAGCAGCGACGGCAACGCGCGTTTGACTTCCTCACCATCCAAAGAGGACTCGATATCGTCGAGGACGGCTTCCACGTCACCCCGCAGCGAGCCGGTGTCCGGCGGCGGTTCGAGCTCCACGGGGTGGATCACCGCGGCGAACACGAGTTCCGCCTTCGACCGCCACCGCCGGTACACCGCGGCCTTGCCGACCCCGGCCCGCGCCGCGACCGCGTCGATCGTGCAGCGCTGGTAACCGGTTTCGGTCAGCAGCGCCCGCACGGCCTCGCGGACCGCGTCGTCGATTCCCTCTTCCCGCGGCCTTCCGCGCCTGGCGTGCGACATGCGGCACAGTTTACGAGACTGTCAGTTCCGTATATCGTCGGGGTATGACCTGGACCAGAACCTCCCGCGAGATCCTGCCCTGCCGCCCGTCCGCCCTCTGGCCTTTCCTCGGCGACCTCACCCGGTGGCCCGAATGGGATCCCGACCTCGTCACCGCGGAACTACACGGCCCGGCCGAGGCCGGAACGACCGGTTTCCTCGTGCCGACAGGGTTTCTGCGCGGACCGTTGCATTCAAAGGTCGCGGAGCCGTTCACGATCACGTCCTGGGCCGAGGATCGCGAGGTCGCCTTCAGTCAGCCGATTCCCCTCGGCTCCATGGAAATCGTGCTCAGGCTGACCGCGGTCGACGACGACCGGACGGAACTGGTCCAGGACGTCAGGTTCGGCGGCCCGATGCGCTTGCCCATGGTCTGGGTCATCGGTGGCGACCTCGTGAAGCACTTCGGCCTCAAGTGCGCCAGGCTCACCGAGCTCGCGGCGACGCAGGCCGATCACGACGCCTGAAGACACCAGCGCGACGCCGATCAGGTGCGGGAAGCGGAAATCCTGCATTCCCAGCGCCACGGAAACGCCCAGACCGGAGACCGGCATCAGCCCCACCAGCACGCCGGCCCGGTCTGCTCCCAGCACCGAAACCGCCGAGTACCACAGCAAGAACGCGATCGCCGTGACGACGACGGTCAGGTAGCCCAACGCGATCAGTTCGCGTCCGTCCGGCCACGCCCAGGCGCCCACCGGGTCCGCGATCGTGCCGACGACCGCGCCACCGATCCCCGCGGCGCAACAACTCCAGGTCGCGGTCGCCAGCGGGCCGAGGCGCTCCAGCAAGCCGACGGCCAGCAGCGTGAACAGCGCCTCGCACACCATCGCCAGCGCGGCGAGCACCAGACCCTGCCAGCGCGCCGCGCCGCCACCCGAAAGCACGGCGATCCCGAGGCCGGCGAACACGGCACCGGTCACCGGCGCCCAGGACGGCCGTTTTCCCTTGGCCAGCGGTGCGGCGATCGCGAGCACGAGCGGTGTGCCACCGAGGAACGCGGCGACCAGGCCGGGTTCGGCGTAGCGCTGGGCGAACAGCAGACACGCCTGGAAACCGATCATCCCGGTCGCCGCGACGGCGATCAGCGACGGCAGATCCCGCGGGCGCGGCAACGGCAGCGGACGCCCGATCAGCCGCGCCCAGGCGAACAGCAACACCCCCGCCACCGCGTAGCGCACCGCCTGCCCGGTGAGCACGGGATAGTCGTCGAGCATTCCCGTCACCGGCACGGATCCACCGACGATCAGCACCCCCAGTACGCCGATCGCCGTACTCGCGCGTTCCCTGTTCATGCCTTCACGATGTCGGCTCATTGGCCCGAAGAACAGGGCCACATTGGTCGTGCTCGACAGGACCATAAGTCACGCAACCGGAACGCGTGCCACTTCCGTCTCACCGGCATGCGCCTGGGGATCACCTTGATACCGCTGCTCTTGCTGGGTCTGACCGCTTGCGGCCCGGACACTCCACCGCCGACGGACCCGGGAACCTTGGTGCTGCGCACCAAGACCTATGTCGGCATGCCGAGCCCGAAACCCGCCGTGCTCCCCGAGTTCAGCCTCTATGGCGGCGGACGGCTGCTCGTACCCGGCGAGCCCGAGGGAACACTCCAGGTCGTCAGCACGAAACGACTGGACGATCGGGCGGTGCGAAACGTCTACGCCGCGGCCCACGGCGCCGACCTGGACCGCGACGAGTTCGTCCCCAATGACGATGTACTCGACGGCTTCCTGCTCGTTTTCACGCTGTACGGCGGGGAAGGCCGGCGGCACCAGGTCCGGGCCGCCACCCCGACGAGCGAGTACGGCGGCAGGCTGGAGGAACTCGCCGACTTCCAGGACGACCTGGCCGAGGTGGCGAAGGAAGCCGAAGCCGTCCCCGAGCACTATCGGCCGACGCGGATGGCCGCCATCGCCTGGGCGTCGTCGACGTACCCCAAAGAAACCGACGTGCGTCCCTGGCCTTTCGCGTCTTTCGCCGGTACCCAGAGCGTCGACGGCGGTCGTTGTGTCGTCGTGGAAGGAGATGCCTTACGCCAGGCCGAGAACCTCGCCAGATCCGCCGTCCCGACGACCCGGTGGAGGACGGCGGAGACGACCTGGCGGGTCGTCTTCCGGCCGCTGCTCCCCGACGAGAAGTCCTGCGAGGACCTGGTGATCCCGCGTCAGAACTAGCGGCGCCGCAACGTCTTGTCGCTCAACGCCGGCGGCGTGTGATCGGCGTCGGCGCGGTTGATGTCGGTGCCGGGCGGCACGATCCGGTCGATCCGGTCGAGCACGTCGCCGCTCAGCACCAGGTCCGCCCCGGCGAGCAGGTCTTCCAGCTGTTCGAAGGTGCGCGGGCCGATGATCGCCGACGTCACGCCCGGATGTGCCCGCACGAAGGCCGTCGCGAGATGCGTCATCGGGCGGCCGATCTCCGCGGCCAGCTTCTTGAGTTCGGCGACAGCCTCGAACTTCGCCGCGTTGGCGGGCAGCGCCGGGTCGAACTTGTGCCGCTGCAACGCCTTGCGACCTTCGGTGAGGTCCACATCGGACGGTTTGCCGTACCGCCCGGAAAGCCAGCCCGACGCCAGCGGGCTCCATGTGAGCACGCCCATGCCGTACTTCTGCGCCGTCGGCAGCACCGCGCCTTCGATGACACGGTTGAAGATCGAGTACGGCGGTTGCTCGGTGCGGAACCGCATATGCCCGCGCTGCCGCGAAACCCACTGCGCCTCGACGATCTGCTCCGCCGGGAACATCGACGAACCGACCGCGCGCACCTTGCCCGAACGCACGAAATCCGACAGCGCGGACAGCGTCTCGTCGATGTCGACCGTCGGGTCGGGCCGGTGGATCTGGTACAGGTCCACGTGATCGGTGCCGAGCCGGCGCAGGCTGTCCTCCAGCGCGCGGGTCAGCCAGCGGCGGGAGTTGCCGCGCGAGCCGGGATCGTCGCCCATCGGGAAATGCCCCTTGGTGGCGAGGACGACGTCGTCGCGGCGGCCCTTGAGCGCCTTGCCGACGATCCGCTCGTTCTCACCGTCGGAGTACATGTCGGCCGTGTCGACGAAGTTGATCCCGCCGTCGAGCGCCGCGTGGATGATGCGGGCGCCGTCCTCGTGATCGGGATTGCCCCATTTGCCCAGCATCATCGTGCCCAGCGCGTACTCGCTGACCGAAATGCCCGTACCGCCCAGAATTCGTCGTCGCATGAGCTCGACCTTGGTGCCCTGACCAGCGCCGTACCAGGGCGAACGCAACCTGGGTCTGTCAGGACCAGGCACGCCGGTCCCCGGATCCTGGATACTTGTCGACATGACCGACACGGCCGAACTGGGCGACTTCCTCAAGGCACGCAGGGCCGCGCTGGACCCGTCCGACCTCGGCCTGCCGACCGGCTTCAACCAGCGGCGGGTCGCGGGGCTGCGGCGGGAGGAACTGGCGCAGCTGGCCGGGATCAGCGTCGACTATTACACGCGGCTCGAGCAGGGCCGGGCCCGCAACGTGTCCGATTCCGTCCTCGATGCGCTGAGCCGGGCGCTGCGGCTGCACCACGACGAGGCGACCTACCTGCGCAATCTGGCCGCCCCGAAACGCAAGCGCGTCGCGCGGCCGCGTGCCCAGCGGGTCCGGCCGGAACTGCAGCTGATGCTGAACGCCATCCAGACCCCGGCGTTCGTCTTCGGCCGCTATCTGGACGTGCTGGCCTGGAACCCGCTCGGCTCCGCGCTGTCCTTCGATTTCACCGGCTGCGCGCCGGGGGAACGCAACATCCCGAAGATGTTCTTCCTCGACGAGCGCGCCCGCGACCTGCACCCGGAGTGGGAAACCGTGGCGAAAGAGGTCGTGGCGAACCTGCGGGCCGAGAGCGGGAAGTACCCGGACGACCCGTACCTCGCCCAGCTGGTCGGTGAGCTCTCGCTCGGCAGCGAGGAGTTCCGGAAGCTGTGGGCCAAGCACACGGTGCGCGAGAAGGCGCACGCGTGGAAGGTGATGATCAACCCGATCGTGGGCGAACTGCGGCTGCGCTACGAGACGCTGCGGCTACCGGACGACCCGGACCAGGCGCTGGTGATCTACACCCCCGAACCCGGCTCCGACAGCGAACGCGCGCTCCGCCTGCTCGCCAGCTGGGTCGCGGATCCCGCCCACGCCTGACCCGCTCGGCGCGAAACTGTCGGTGGCCGGGGTGATGATGGACCCATGTTGTTCACCGCGGTGGTGACCGCGTCGGCCGAACTGGCCGCCACGAGGTCCAGGAAGGCGAAGATCGCCACCCTGGCCGCACTGCTGCGTGCCGCCGGGGAGCTGGAGCTGCCCGCGGTGGTCGCGTTCCTCACCGGGCAGCCGACCCAGGGCCGGATCGGCACCGGCTGGCGGACGCTGGCGGAGCTGGACGCGGCACCGGCCGCCGAGCCGTCGCTGACCGTGGCGGAGATCGACACGGCACTCGGCACGGTCGGGGCGGCGTCCGGTTCGGGTTCGGTGAAGCTGCGGGCGGAGACGTTGCGGGCGCTGTTCACGAAGGCGACCAAGGCCGAGCAGGAGTTCCTGTTCCGGCTGCTCACCGGTGAGCTGAGGCAGGGCGCGCTCGAAGGGATCATGGTGGACGCCATCGCGGCGGCGTCCGAGATCCCGGTCGAGCATGTCCGGCGCGCGTTCATGCTGTCCGGGCAGCTGCCGGTGACCGGGCTGGCGGCGATGACCGGCGGCCAGGAGCGGCTGGCGGAGTTCCGGCTGGCACTGGGCAGGCCCATCCGGCCGATGCTGGCGTCACCGGCGGAATCGCTGGACGAGGCGATCGCCGAGCACGCCGAAGCCCTGGTCGAGTACAAGATGGACGGCGCGCGGATCCAGGTCCACCGGGACGGCGACGAGGTCCACATCTACACGCGGACGCTGCGGGAGATCACCGGCAGCGTCGGTGAACTGGTCGAGCTGGTGCGCTCGATGCCTTGCACGTCGGTCGTGCTGGACGGCGAGACGCTGGCCCTGACCGACGACGGCAGGCCGCGGCCGTTCCAGGAGACGATGAGCCGGTTCGGCAGCACACGCGAGGAGCAGGTCAAGGCGTTGCTGCTGCGGCCGTACTTCTTCGACTGCCTGCACCTGGACGGCGTCGACCTGCTGGACGCGCCCCTGTCCGAACGCAACGCCGCGCTGCACAAGGTCGCCGGCGAGCACGTGATCCCCGGCGAGATCGCGCCCGCCTCCGCCGCTGAGGTCCTGGAAGCGGCGATGGAGGCCGGGCACGAAGGCGTGATGGTGAAGGACCTCGCCTCGCCGTACGCGGCGGGGCGGCGCGGGCGCGCGTGGCTGAAGGTGAAACCGGTGCACACCATCGACCTGGTCGTCCTCGCGGCGGAATGGGGACACGGCAGGCGCACCGGCACGCTGTCGAACCTGCACCTCGGCGCGCGCGACCCCGACGGCGGGCCGCCGATCATGGTCGGCAAGACGTTCAAGGGCATGACCGACGAACTGCTCGCGTGGCAGACGAAGACGTTCCAGGAGATCGAGACCCATCGCACGGACTGGGCGGTGCACGTACGGCCGGAGATCGTCGTCGAGATCGAACTCGACGGCGCCCAGGTGAGCACGCGGTACCCCGGCGGCCTGGCCTTACGTTTCGCGAGGGTAGTGCGATACCGGCCCGACAAAGAGGCCGCCGACGCCGACACCATCGACACCGTGCGGGGCCTCCTAAAACCCCGCAATTAGTCCTCTACTCGCGGTCCTTGCGCGTGCAACTACCGCAAGTAGAGGACTAAACGCATCAGGTCAGTAGCACCGGTCCGAAGAGATCCGGTAGGTGTAGTTGTTCGAGAGGTTGGACGTCACCTCGAACCGGATCTTGTGCCCGACCGGCGGCTCCCCGAGGATGCCGTGCTTGACGGTGCGCTCCTTGCCGGGCGCGATGGCCCCGCTCCAGAGTCCCTTGTCGAAGGTGTCGTCGATGATCTGGACGAGCATTCCCCGGTAGTCGTGGTTGTGCACGGTGATGTCGATGCTCTGACCCGCGCTCACCTGGACGACCTTGGTCGACGCGCCCATCAGCGGCCCGCCGGAGCAGACCTTCGACGCCGCCGAAGCGGACGGTGCCATCAGCAGGGTGCCCGCGAGGGCGACCGGGACGACGGCGAGCAGCTTCTTCTTCATCATCGGTTCCCCACCACGCTCTTGACGACATTGGTCTGGTTGGCCAGATCGAGGCCGAGTTTCATGTTCCCGCCGCAATAGACCTTCTGGCCGTTCTTGAAGTGCAGCGTCAGGTCCCCGGCGCATTCGAAGACCTTGATATCCCAGGTACGCGTGCCCGGCTTCAGGCAGATCGCGTCCTTTCCGGCCCGCCGCATCCAGCCGTGGTACCCGGATTCGCAGGTAATGATCGGATCACTGCCCGAGGCGGGCGCCGGAGCCGCCTGCGCGGCGGTGACCGGCAGGAGCGCCATGGTGAGCGCGGCCCCCGCCAGTGCGGCGACCTTGACGTACGGACGCATGGATTCCCTTTCCGAGAATAATGTGAGAGTGTTTCGGAAAATCCCCATCCGGAATCACCGGACGCCGATGACGTTAAAGACACTCACGGGTGCTCGGAAAGCGATTCTCGGCCGGGAAATGGCCATGGCCGGCCGAAGAACGTCCGTGCAGGTCAACGCTTTGGCCATCGGGCCCGAAGGTCAAAGGACGCGGACCGAAAAGTACACCGCGCGGCTGTGCGGCAGCAGGATGTGACCCTGTTCGTCGGCCATCTTCCAGTAGACCTGGCAATGCCCCGGATTCCCGGGCGCGTGGACCTCGACCGAGACGCGCACGTGGTCGCCGGGCGCGGTCTGCGGGACGGGGACGCGCTCCGGGGTCACGCATTCGCCCGGGTTGCCGAACGAACCGGCGCGCACGAGATAACGGCCGACCCATCCGACCGTTCCGGCGTTGCGGAATTCCCACGTCTTCACGAAGGTCGATCCCGCCGCCACCTCGCTGCCGTCGGGCACGGTCACGTCGGAGACGAATTCGGACACGTCACCCGAAGGCGAAGCAGGCTCCGCACCGAAGGGATTCACGAAGACGAACACCAGCGCCGCCACGAGTACGAGCGCCACGGCCCCGGCGAGCACGAACGCCGTCCGCCGCGCTCGTTCCGGAGCGGGTTCGGGAACGGGGCCGACGGTCAACGCGTCCCGCGCGCGTTCCCATTCGCCGCGCCAGTCGTGCCGGACCTCGTCCTCGTCGCCGTCCAGCACCCCGACGGCCAGCACGCGCACGAACTCCCAGGACGTCTCCCAGCTGGGCAGATGCTGTCCTCGCGCGGCGGCCGAAAGCGCGGATTTCGAAGCTAGCGCACCGTATTCGTCGCGCATCCGGTCGTAAGAGGGGTCACCGGCGGCGCGTTTGAGCTCCCAGAGCCGCCGCGCGAACCCGGCGACGGGCCCGCTGTCCTCCACCGGGCCCCGAGCGACCCGCCCGCGGCGCCCAGGCCTGCGCTCGACGTCCATCGCTTCCACGATATGACCCGGCACCCGGCTTGCCCCGGCGGCGGCCCACCCCGATCGGGTGGCAGCTTGCGGTCGTGACGTTACGTTCCGGCACGATCACCCATAAAGTAGGAGAATGCAGGCTTCCAAGATCGCGCGCGCCTGGTTCGGCGCGACCGCGCTGGTGGTGATCGCCGGCCTGGCCGCCCAGATCCCGGTCTCGGCGGGAGCCACCGGCGGCACCTTCACCACCCCGGCCGGCCGCGTGGCGAATCTGCTCGCCTTCTTCACCATCGACTCGAACATCCTGGTGGGCATCGGCGGCCTGCTGCTCGCGCTGGGCGTCGCCGGCCGCTCGACGTTCTCGGGCGTGCTGCGGCTCACCGGCCTCACCGGTATCACCGTGACCGGCGTCGTCTTCCAGGTCGCGCTCGCCGACCTCTACGAGCTGCACGGCTGGGCCGTGTTCGCCGACACGATGCTGCACAAGGTGTCCCCGCTGATGTGCGTCGCGGGCTGGCTGCTGTTCGGTCCGCGCGGCCAGTTGTCGTGGCGGATCCTGGGCTGGTCGCTGCTGTACCCGCTGGTCTGGCTCGGGGTCACGCTGGTGCGCGGCGCGTTCATCGGGTTCTACCCGTACCCGTTCGTCGACCCGGGCATCAACGGCTACGGCGGGGTCGCCTTCAACTGCGTGCTGATCGGCGTGCTTTTCACCGGGCTCGCGGCGGCCGCGGTCGGCTTCGACCGCACCTTCAGTCGTCGGGACGAACTGGACGACGAAGACGACGAACTAGCCCCGGACCCGGCGGAACGCGTTGAGCGGATCGGCGACACCGGCGCGCACTAGCGTCCGCACCGCGCCGAGCCGCCGGTCCACCGGTTTCCCGGCGGCGAGGCGGTGCATCTGCTGGGTGTGCCACTGGATTTCGAGCAGGCTGTCGGCCAGCCGGATGCCGGTCTTCGGGGCCTTGCGTTCGGCACGGACGTCCTCGCCGCCGAGCAGACGGCCGGGCAGCGCCGGGTCGACGACCAGCGGCCTGCCGAGGCCGACGACGTCCAGTGCTCCCGAGCGCAGCGCGTCCGCCATTCCTTCGGGACTGGTGAACCCGCCGGTGACCATCAACGCGACGTCGGTGATCTCCCGCGCCTTCGCGGCGTAGTCGAGGAAGTAGGCCTCGCGGCTGACCGTGCTCGCCTTGCCGGAGCCCATCATGACGGCCTTTTCGTAGGTACCGCCGGAGACCTCCAGCAGGTCGATGCCCGCTTCACCCAGTTCGCGGACGACCTCGAGCGATTCCTCTTCGCTGAACCCACCGCGCTGGAAGTCGGCGCTGTTGAGCTTGACCGCGATGGGGACGGCGTCGCCGACCTCGGCGCGCACGCGGGCGACCACTTCGAGCAGGAACCGGCGCCGGCGCACGGCGTCGCCGCCCCAGCCGTCGGTGCGCTGGTTGGTGAGCGGCGAGAGGAACTGCGAGACGAGGTAGCCATGCGCGCCGTGGATCTGGATGCCGCTGAATCCGGCGTCGACGACGGTCCGCGCGGCCACGCCGAAGCGGTCGATGATCGCCTCGATCTCGTCACCGGTGAGCGCCCGCGGCGTCGCGAACACCGAGCGGATACCGCGGTCGCCGAACGGCACCGCGGACGGCGCCACCGGCTGACGGGACAGGAAGCGCGGGCTCTGGCGGCCGGGGTGGTTGAGCTGGACCCACAGCCGGGTCTCGGTCCCGTCGGCGGAGCGCGCCCAGGACTTGAACTCGGTCGCGTCCGGCTCCGACGGCACGGCGACATTGCGCGGCTCGCCGAGCGCCGTCGGATCGACCATGACGTTGCCGGTGATCAGCGTCCCCGCGCCACCGTGTGACCAGGTCCGGTACAGCTCGGCCAGTTCCGGGGTCGGGCGGTTGCGGCGGTCGCCGAGCTGCTCGCTCAGCGCGGCCTTGGCCAGCCGGTTCGGCAGGAGCGCGCCGCACCGCAGTTTCAGCGGCTCGGCCAGCAGTTCCTTGGACTCGCTCATCGCGCTTCCTCCCGGCGGTTACCTACTCGGCAGTAGTCCTACTGGAAGTAACATACTCGCGGTATGTCGAGTACTCAAGGTTCGCCGCCCGACCCGCATTCCCCAAGTCCGTGAAGGCCTCCTTGAGGGACTCTGAGTCCCTCAAGGAGGCCTTCACGGACCACCACCCATCACTCGCCGAGCAGGCGAGGCGCGACCGGCTCCACCCGGGCCCGCACCTTCACCTCGCCGGCCATCGTCCGCGCCCATTCCTGCAGGCCAGGGACGTCGACCCCGTGCGGCCGGGCCTCGCGGAACGGCTCGATGTTGGCCGCTCCCCGCTCCAGCAGGGAGACCGCGCCGTTCCCGTTCCCCCTGGCCACGTGGGTGAGCCCGACCGCCAGTTGCGCGAGGCCGCGCCACAGCTCCCGCACCGGCCCGTCCGTGGCCTTCCACGCGTCCTCGAACACCTCGTGCGCGTGGAACGGGCGGCCCTCGTCGAGCAGGCGCTGGGCCTCGGCGATGGTGTCTTCAGGGGTCCGTGCGATGCCCTCGGGCTGCCTCTCGACCCCGTCGGCGCCATACGGGAGCGGCCTGCCGAGGCCGTCCCTGGGGCGCGCGTTGCGGGCTCGTCCGGCTTCGTCGCGATCCCGGTCGGTCATGCCGACAGTGTCCCACGCGGGTATCCTGGGGCCTCGTGCGCTTTCTCGACGGGCATCGGCCCGCTCACGACCTGACCTACGACGACGTGTTCCTCTTGCCGAACCGTTCCGACGTGGAGTCCCGCTTCGATGTCGACCTGTCCACTGTGGACGGAACCGGCGCGACGATCCCGATCGTGGTGGCGAACATGACCGCCGTCGCGGGCCGCCGGATGGCCGAGACGGTCGCCCGGCGCGGCGGTCTCGTCGTACTCCCCCAGGACGTCGACACCGCCGCCGTCGCCGACATCGTCACCTGGGTCAAGAGCCGTCACACGGTGTGGGACACCCCGCTCGTGCTGACCGGCCGAGACGCGGTGGCCGACGCGCTGAACCTGGTGGGCAAGCGTGCCCACGGCGCCGTCGTCGTGGTGGACGAGAACGGCAGGCCCGTCGGCGTCGTCGACGAAGCGGCCTGCGCCGGTGTCGACCGCTTCGCGCGGCTGGCCGAAATCGCGGAGCCGGCGGTCGTCACCGTGCCGCTGGACACTCCGCCGCGCGAGGTGTTCGAGCGCCTGCACGACCACGGCGGCCGGATCGCGCTCGGTGTCGACGGCGAAGGACGCCTCGCGGGCGTCCTGACGGAGATCGCGGCGCTGCGCGCTGAGATCTACACCCCGGCCGTCGACGCCGCCGGGAGCCTGCGGGTCGCCGCCGCGATCGGCGTGAACGGCGACGTCGCGGCGAAGGCCGAGGCCGTCCTCGCGGCGGGTGTCGACGTGCTGGTCGTGGACACCGCCCACGGTCACCAGGAGAAGATGATCTCCGCGCTCAAGG
Source organism: Amycolatopsis sp. lyj-112 (assembly GCF_046549055.1). NCBI lineage: Bacteria > Bacillati > Actinomycetota > Actinomycetes > Pseudonocardiales > Pseudonocardiaceae > Amycolatopsis > Amycolatopsis sp. lyj-112. The sequence goes on from NZ_JAJPWS010000017.1 coordinate 65,900, forward strand.
CGGTCCGCTCGGTGAGCCCGCGGGTCCCCGTGGTCGCGGGCAACGTGGTCACCCCGGAAGGCACCCGCGACCTGATCCACGCGGGCGCGGACGTGATCAAGGTCGGCGTCGGCCCCGGCGCCATGTGCACGACGCGGATGATGACCGGCGTCGGCCGGCCGCAGTTCTCCGCCGTCGCCGAATGCGCGGCCGCGGCCCGTGAACTGGGCAAGCACGTCTGGGCGGACGGCGGCGTGCGGCACCCGCGCGACGTCGCGCTCGCCCTGGCGGCCGGCGCGTCCGCCGCGATGGTCGGCTCCTGGTTCGCCGGCACCCACGAGTCCCCGGGCGACCTGCGCTACGACGAGCAGGGCAAGCCGTACAAGGAATCCTTCGGTATGGCGTCGAAGCGTGCCGTCGGCGCCCGTACGCGCACCGACAACGTCTTCGAGCGCGCAAAGAAGGGCCTGTTCGAAGAGGGCATCTCCGCGTCGCGGATGGCGCTGGACCCGGCACGCCCCGGCGTCGAGGACCTGCTCGACTCGATCGGCTCCGGTGTCCGGTCCGCCTGCACCTACGCGGGCGCGCGGACGCTGGAGGAGTTCCACGAGCGCGCGCTGCTCGGCATCCAGTCGGCCGCCGGTTTCGCGGAAGGCCGCCCGCTGCCGACGGGCTGGTGATCGGCACCCCCCGGCAGCACTAGAGTGCGGCGCATGAAGCGCGTAAGACGCATCGTGGCGGCGGCGATGGATCGCCGCCACGACAGCAGCGGGGAACTCGCCGAACTGCGTTCCATGGTCGCGTCCCAGGCCGCGGAACTGGAGCGGCTGCGTGCGGTGCTGGAACACCGCACCGCCTGGCTGGAGGACCACGACCGCGGGCTGCGGGACGGCGACGCGCGCACCACCACCGTCGAGGCGAAGCAGGAAGCCCTCGATTCCCGGCAGCAGGTGCTCGACGGCTGGCTCGGCAGTCACGACACCGCGCTCGAAGGACTTCACCTCCGTGCAGGGCAACTCGAAGCGGCCCGTGACGTCCGCACGTTCACCCACTGGCTGGACCGGCACGAACTCACGGCCACGCCGAAGATCTCGATCGTCCTGCCGACGCACAACCGCGCCGCGCTGCTGCCCCGCGCCGTCGCCTCGGTTCAGGCGCAGCGTTATGAGAACTGGGAACTGGTGATCGTCGACGACGCCAGCGCGGACTCGACGCCCAAGGTGATCGCCGGGTTCGAAGACCCGCGCGTCCGCTCGATCCGCGTGGCGCACGGCGGTGTCTGCGCCGCCCGCAACGCCGCGCTGGCCGAGGCCACCGGCGAGATCGTCACCTACCTCGACGACGACAACACCATGCATCCGTTGTGGCTCAAGGCCTTGGCTTGGGCGTTCGGCGAACATCCGGAGATCACCGCGGCGTACGGCGGGTTCGTCATCGACGACATCGGCGGCCTGCCGACGCTGTTCCTGCGGCGCTACGACCGGGAAACGCTGCTGGAGGAGAACCTCGCCGACATCGGCGCGGTCGCACACCGCGCGGGCCTTCCCGAAGCCAGGTTCGACGAGTCCCTGGTCGAGATGGGCGACTGGGACCTGCTCCTCGCGCTGACCGCGGAGCGCGCTCCGCTGGTCGTCCCGGCGATCTCCTGCTACTACTCGACGACATCCGCGGATCGGCTTTCCCACGGGCCGACTTACGACGCCGACTTCGCCGCCGTCCGCCGCAAGCATTCCGGAACGGAAGACCGCTCATGACCGATCCCGCGAAAATCCTCGTCGTCGCGCTCGACGCCTGCGACCCCGGCACGATCCGCGATCTCGCCGCGGCGGGCGAAGTGCCGACGCTGGCACGCCTGCTCGAAAGCAGCGCGTCGGCGACCACGCACAACCCCTACGGCCTGTTCGTCGGCTCGTTGTGGAGCAGTTTCTTCACCGCGCGCACGGCCGCGCGGACCGGTTTCCACTGCTGGGAAGAGGTCGACACCAAGACCTACGAGCGGCGGCTGACCAGCCCGCTGGAGATCCGGGGCACCCCGTTCTGGGAGACGCTTTCGGCGGCGGGCAAACGCGTCGCCGTGCTCGACGTCCCGCATTCCCGCGCGGACGTCCCCCTCAACGGGGTCGTGGTGAGCGAATACGCCTGCCACGACCGGCATTTCGGCTTCCACACCTCCCCGCCGGAGCTGGCGAAGGAGATCGAGGCGGAGGTCGGCCTCACCCCGATCCTCACCGCCGAACCCGATCTGGTCCGGGACTGGGCGCCGGACGATTACCTGCACCGCGAAGGTCCACATCGGACAGCCGACGAAGAACGCGCGCTGACGCACGGGCTCGTCGACGGGATCGGGCAGAAGACCCGGGTGTCGACCGATCTGCTCGCACAGGGCGAGTGGGACCTTTTCCTTTCGGTGTACGGGGAATCGCACAGCATCGGGCATCAGCAGTGGCATCTGCACGATCCCGCGCACCGCGACCACGACACCGCGCTCGCCGTCGAGCTGGATCCGATCCGCTCCGTGTACCGGAGCCTCGACACGGCGATCGGCGAGCACCTCGCACTGGCCGGACCGGACACCACGGTCTTCGTGCTGCTGAGCCATGGCATGGGGCCGCGGTACGAGGGAAGCCATCTGCTGCACGAGATCCTGCGACTGCTGGACGGCGTGGCATCCGAGGGGCTGCGCGGCGGCGGCCCGATGACACTGGCGAAACGCGGCTATTCCGCGCTACCCGGTCCACTGAGGAGGATCCTGGCGGCGGCGGGGATGCCCTTGCTGCGCAAGCGGCTCGCCGCGGCACCGCTGCCCGCGGTGCCGAACTGGGCGACCGCCGAGCAACGGTCGAAGCAGCGATTCTACCTGTCCCCCAACAACTTCGTCTTCGGCGGCGTGCGGATCAACCTGGTGGGCCGCGAGCCGCACGGCGTCGTCCGGCCCGGCGCCGAGTACGAGGCCGTCTGCGCGCAGCTGACCGAGGACCTGCTCTCACTGGTGAACGTCGCGAACGGGAAACCCGTCGTGCGCGAGGTTTCGCGCACGAGCGACCACTACGACCGCGAGGCCGACGACACCCTGCCGGATCTGCTGATCGACTGGGCGCGCACAGGTCCGATCGAGACGGTGTGGTCGTCCAAGACCGGCGTCGTCTACGGCCCGGACGAGCATTGGCGTACCGGCGACCACCGCCCGGACGGGCTGCTTCTGGCCAGTGGCCCCGGTTTCGAGCCGGGCACGAAGCTGCCGGATCTGGACGTCGTCGACCTGGGCGCGACCCTTTCGGCCATGCTCGGCGTCGAACTCGACGACGATGTGGACGGACGGCCGCTCCCCTGGGCGAAACCGGTCACCTGACCCGCGAATGGCTGTTATGAACGGACCTTTCATAACAAAATCCGTTATGAAAGGTCCGTTCATAACATGCGCCTATCCGTGGTCCTCCAGCATCTCGGTGACCAGCGCGGCGATCGGCGATCGCTCCGAGCGGGTCAGCGTGACGTGGGCGAACAACGGATGCCCCTTGAGCTTCTCGATCACCGCGGAAACGCCGTCGTGCCGCCCGACCCGCAGGTTGTCACGCTGCGCGACGTCGTGCGTGAGCACCACCCGCGAAGCCGTGCCGAGCCGGGAAAGCACGGTCAGGAGCACATTGCGCTCCAGTGACTGCGCCTCGTCGACGATGACGAACGTGTCGTGCAGCGACCGGCCGCGGATATGCGTCAACGGGAGCACCTCGAGCATGCCGCGGTCGAAGACCTCGTCGAGGACGTCCTGGCTGACCAGCCCGCCGAGGGTGTCGAACACCGCCTGCGCCCATGGCTGCATCTTCTCCGCCTCGGAACCCGGCAGGTAGCCGAGTTCCTGGCCGCCGACCGCGTACACCGGCCGGAACACCACGACCTTGCGGTGCTGGCGGCGTTCCATCACCGATTCCAGCCCCGCGCAGAGCGCGAGCGCCGACTTACCCGTACCGGCGCGTCCGCCCAGCGAGATGATGCCGACGTCGGAGTCCAGCAGGAGATCCAGCGCCACCCGCTGCTCGGCCGAGCGACCGTGCAGGCCGAACGCCTCCTTGTCGCCCCGGACGAGCCGGATCCGCTTGTCCGCGGTGACCCGGCCCAGCGCGCTCGACGTCCCCGCCAGCAGCCTCAGACCGGTGTGACAGGGCAGTTCACCCACTTCCGGCATCCCGAACTCCGCAGGATCCACCGAAGACCCGCTGAACAGCGCGTCGACCAGGTCCTGCTGGACGTCCACATCCGCCATCCCCGTCCAGCCCGAGGGCGTCACCTCTTGCGCGCGGTACTCGTCGGCCTCGAGGCCGACGGCGCCCGCCTTGACGCGCAGGGGGATGTCCTTGGTCACCAGCGTGACCGACGCGTATTCCGCCGCCAGGTTGAGCGCACAGGCGAGGATGCGATGGTCGTTGGAGTCGGTGCGGAAGCCGACCGGGAGCACCGTGGGATCCGAGTGGTTCAGTTCCACCTGCAGGGTGCCGCCGTGCTCGCCGATCGGGATCGGCGCGTCGAGCCTGCCGTGCTGACGACGCAGGTCGTCGAGCATGCGAAGCGCTTCGCGCGCGAACCAGCCCAGTTCGGGGTGGTGACGTTTCGCCTCCAGTTCACTGATGACGACCAGCGGGAGCACGACCGCGTGTTCGGCGAAACGAGTCACCGACCAGGGATCAGAGAGCAGAACCGACGTGTCGAGCACGTAGGTGGACCGCTGGGATTCGGGCGAGATCGAGGCTTTCTCCGGGCCAGGGGCACCGGTCGAAGAACGGCCAGAGGCCTTGCGGGGTGAACGCTGCGCAGTCACGACGGCATCTCCCTCGTGGGCGTGGCACCACGCCCGCACTCGCTGGGCCGGGCACCTCCCTGGCTAACCGCTCCTTCTGACGCTGTACGCGTCAGTCGGCACGGCCGCGAGGGCCGGGTGCCGGCCCCCTCGTGCATCCACTGGGCGGCTGTGCCGCCCTGTCGATAACCACCACGACCAGGGCCTCCCGCGAGAGTCCGCATGGGACGCGAACCCTCACTTTCGGAAGGTACCTGCGAAGAGGCGATCGCGCAGGCAGCCACCACGGTGATTCGTCAAACCGTCATCTCACTGTCGGTCGTCCGACATCAACGCCTCGTCACCGTCACCGTGTGTAGTGACGATCTCCATTCAGGGACGCTCGTTGACGCGACCCGGATGGATTAACGCAACAGAGGGCGTTCACTCGATGAGATTCAGGCTTCTACCACGCTTGGTAGCGGAGCGCATTTTGTGACCGAGATAGAGAACCGTACCGAGTGAAGGAGGCGATTTTTGCCTCACACAATGGGCGTACACAACGGTCACAAGTCCTCAATAGCGAGTAATTTTCTCACTGCGGGACACACCACCGGAAACTTCGGTGCCCCGGATCCCTGATTGTCTCTACCAAGGAGTGTGCGTAGTGCTGAAGAAGGCTGGTTTCGTAGCCGCCGTCGCCGCGGGTCTCATGATGGTCGGCGGGACCGCGTTCGCCGCGACCGAAGGCACCCCGGACCCCACGTTCGGCGACGCTTACAACACCTTCATCGAGGGCGGCGGCGCGCTGGGCTATGGCGCTGCTTCCCTGGTCGCCGGTGCCTACGCGGGCATCGCCACCACCCCGGCCCTGATCCTCCACTCGCTGGAGCACCACCACCACTGATCTCAGGGTGGATGGACGTCGAAAGCCCCGGAGTTTCCACTCCGGGGCTTTCGTCTGTCTCGGGTCAGGAACCGAAGCGCCGGTGCCGCCACGCGTAATCACGCATCGCCCGGAGGAAATCGACCCGGCGGAATGCCGGCCAATACGCCTCGGTGAACCAGAATTCCGAATGCGCCGACTGCCAGAGCAGGAATCCGGAAAGCCGCTGTTCACCTGAGGTACGGATAATCAGATCCGGATCCGGCTGCCCCGAGGTGTACATGTGCTCGGAAATATGGTCGACGTCCAGAATCTTCGCGAGCTCCCGGATCGACGTGCCCTCGTCGGCGTGCTGGAGCAGAAGCTTGCGCACGGCGTCGGCGATCTCCTGACGCCCTCCGTAACCGACCGCGATGTTGACTTCCATCCCGGTGCGGCCTTCGGTGCGCTCCGCGGCCGCGCTGAGCGCCTTCGCGACCTCCGGCGGCAGCAGATCGAGGGCTCCCACGATCCGGAGCCGCCACGGCGTCTGCGGGGCGGCGAGTTCGTCGGTGACGTCGGTGATGATCTTCAGCAGCGGGCTGAGCTCCTCCACCGCGCGGCCGAGGTTGTCGGTCGAGAGCAGCCACATGGTGACGACCTCGACGTCGGCCTCGTTGCACCAGCTCAGGAAGTCCGCGATCTTCTTGGCGCCGGCGCGATGGCCGTCGGCGACGTCGGTGAAGCCCGCTTCGCGCGCCCAGCGGCGGTTCCCGTCCAGCATGATGGCGATGTGGCGCGGATGGCGCCCCTTGGCCTGCTGGATCAGGCGCCTGCCGTAGGCGCTGTACACGACGTCTGACAAGAAGGACCGAAGACTCACGCCACCGGAGAGTACGCACCCCGCGCGCTTCAGTGGGACGCGCCACGGACACTGGCAAAAAACCTACGGTGCCGTAACCTGGGAGAGTGAGCGTAGCGACCGAACAGCAGCCGTCCGGGCCCACGCCCTTGGTGGACACACGTCCTCGCCTGCGGGGCCACCTCCACTTCTGGTCCTTCTTCGGCGCAGTCGCCGGAGCCGCGACCCTGATCAGCCTGGCGGCGTCCACAGTGTCGCCGATAGCCGCTTTGGCCACCTCGATCTACGGCCTGACCGTGCTCGGCCTCTTCGGCGTCAGCGCGCTGTACCACCGTCGCTTGTGGAGCCCGCGAGCATACGAATGGATGAAGCGCGCCGACCATTCGATGATCTTCCTGTTCATCGCCGGCACCTACACGCCGTTCACCCTTCTGGCGATGCCTCAGCCGAGCGGGTACATCGTGCTGGCCATCGTCTGGGGCGGCGCCATCGGCGGTGTCACCCTGAAGATGCTGTGGCCGAACGCCCCGCGCTGGGTCGGCGTGCCGGTCTACATCGCGCTCGGCTGGGTCGCCGTCTTCATCCTGCCCGAGCTGGGCGCGCACGCCGGTGTCGCCGCGCTCGTGCTGCTCTGCGTCGGCGGGCTGCTGTACACGCTGGGCGCGGTGTTCTACGCCGTCAAGTGGCCGAACCACTTCCCGGATACGTTCGGGTACCACGAGTACTTCCACGCCTGCACGGTCCTGGCCGCCGTTTCGCACTACATCGCGATCTGGCTGGCCATGTACGCCTAAGGCGATGTACGCCTAGGGCGCTCAAGCCGCATTTAGAGGACTAATTGCGAGCCGCGGGATCACCGTGACCTGGATGGACACACGCGTGTTCCCTCTGGCACAAGAAAGTGCCTTCTTACGCCGTCCTGGATCTCCGGACATGCTCGGTGTCATGACCAAGAACGTGCCGCCCCGCCCCCTCGACGACGCCACCCTCAGCGACTTCCTCGCCGAGCACACCTTCGGCGTCCTCGCGACCCTCAAGCGCGACGGCCGCCCGCACCTCTCCACCGTCGTCTACACCTGGGACCCCGACACGCGAGAGATCCGGATCAGCACCACTGAGGACCGCCTCAAGGTCAAGCAGATCCGTACCAATCCGCACGTCTCCCTGCACGTCTCCAGCGCCGACAACTGGTCGTTCGCGGTCGCGGAGGGCAAAGCGGAACTCTCCGCAGTCGCTCGGACACCCGAACGCAGGCTCGACATCACCCTTCGGGCCGAGCGGCTCTATGGCACTGCGCTCGACATCGCTTAACGTACGCACCTGGGCAGGGCCAGGTGAGGAGACACCCCATATGTGGGAAAAGCGGATGGAGTGGCCACTCAACGGCGCCGCCGTACTGTTCCTGATCGCCTACGCGTGGCCGATCCTCCAACCCTCGCTCGGCCACACCGGCCGGGTCTGGTGCGAGGTGGTCACCTGGATCTCCTGGGCGGTCTTCGCCCTGGACTACGGCGTCCGCCTCAGGCACGCCGAAGACAAACGGGTGTTCCTCAAGAACAACATCTTCGACCTGCTGATCATCGTGCTGCCGCTGATCCGGCAGTTGCGCCTGCTCCGGCTGGTCACGGTGCTCAACATCCTCAACCGCAACGCCGGCCTGTCGCTGCGCGGCCGCGTCGTGGTCTACACGGTGGGCGCGACGGCGCTCATCGTGTTCTGTTCGGCGCTCGCCGTGCTCGACGCCGAGCGCACGGCGCCGGACGCGCCGATCACCGACTTCCCGGACGCGTTGTGGTGGTCGGTCACGACGATCACCACGGTCGGCTACGGCGACCGGTATCCCATCAGCGGCGCCGGCCGCATCGTCGCGGTCGGGCTGATGGTGGCCGGGATCGCGCTGCTCGGTGTGGTCACCGCGACGCTGGCGTCGTGGCTGATCCGCCGGGTGACCGAGGCCGACGAGAGCGCGCAGGCCGTCACCCGCGAGCACCTCGACGAGCTGACCCGCGAGGTCAAGGCGTTGCGGGCCGAGCTCGCCGAGCAGCGGGGCGAGATCAGTCCCGCAGCATCGGAGCCGCTAGGTACTTCTCGGGGATAGCGAAGGCGTCCACCAGGGTCCGCGCGTGCGGGCGCAGGTCCGCGCACAACGCGTTCACCGCCGCGGTGACGGCCTTCGAACGCCCCGAAGTCAGGCGCCCGTGTTCGAGGAACCAGCCGCGGTCCGCTTCGATGTTCGCCAGCGCGTAGAGATCGCAGACCCGCTCCAGCAGCTCGCGCGCGTCCGGATCGGCGCAGCGCTCGATCGCGTCCACGAACGCCTCCAGCACCACCCGGTCGACGTGCACCCGCCCGGCCCGCAGCACGTGGTCCTGCGCCTCGTTGAAGACGCCGAAGGGATCCGAAGCGGCCTTCCGCAGGCGCTGTGCGACCCCGCCGAGCACGTGCTCTTCGCGGTCTTCGAACAGCTTCACGTGCCACTCCCGATCGAACAGCACCTCGCTGTCGTCGACATCGGTGAGCCGCTCGATGACCTTGCGCGCCGACGTCCGTTCGATCACGGCCTCGACGAACTGCTCCGCCACGAACCTCGCGGTCGCGAGCGGGCTCAGGTCCTCGAACTGGTCCTTGTAGCTGGTCAGCAGGCCCTTCGCGACCAGCTGCAGCAGCACGGTGTTGTCGCCCTCGAAGGTGGTGAAGACGTCGGTGTCGGCCTTCAGCCCGGCGAGCAGGTTCTCCGACAGGTATCCGGAGCCGCCGCACGCCTCGCGCGCGGTCTGGATGGTCGCCGTCGCGTGCCAGGTGGTGACGGCCTTGATCCCGGCCGCGCGCGACTCCAGCTCCCGCTGCTCCTCTTCCGGCGCGTCCTCCGCGATGTCGTTGAGCTTCGCGACCAGGACTTCCTGGGCGAAGTGCAGCGCGTACGACGTCGCCAGCGCGGGCAGCAGTTTCCGCTGGTGGGCGCGGTAGTCGAGGATCACGACCTCCTCGCCCTCCGGCCGCGCGAACTGCCGCCGCTGCTCGCCGTACCGGACGGCCAGCGCCAGTGCGCGTTTCGTCGCGCTGCCGGCGCTGCCCGCGACGCTGACCCGCCCGCGGATGAGCGTGCCGAGCATCGTGAAGAACCGGCGGCCGTCGCTTTCGATCGGGCTCGTGTACGTACCGTCCTCGGTGACGTCACCGAATCGGTTGAGCAGCGCCTCGCGCGGAACCCTCACCTGGGTGAAGGTGAGCCTCCCGTTGTCGACGCCGTTGAGCCCGGCCTTGCGCCCGCAGTCCTCGATCTCGACACCGCGCGCGTCCTCGCCGCGGATCGGCACCAGGAACGCGTGCACACCGCGCGACTCGCCCCGGTGATCAGCTGCGCGAACACCACCGCGAGTTCCCCGTCGCGGGCGGCGTTGCCGATGTACTCCTTCATCGCGCCGCGGTCGGGCGTGTGGATGACGAACTCGCGGGTGGCCGGGTCGTAGGTAGCGGTGGTGCGCAGGTGCTGGACGTCCGAGCCGTGGCCGTGCTCGGTCATCGCGAAACAGCCGAGCACCTCCAGATCCTTGATCTTGCGCAGGTAGCGCTCATGGTGGCGTTCGGTGCCGAGCAACTGCACCGCGCCGCCGAACAGGCCCCATTGGACACCGGCCTTGACCATCAGCGAGAGGTCGCCGAACCCCAGCATCTCGAACGACATCACCGAGCCGCCGACGTCGCCGCCGCCACCGTGGGCCGGGTCGAAACCGAGTCCCGGCCGGTCGGTGCGGGCGAGCAGGCGCAGCCATGCGAGGACCTGGGCACGGTGGGCCTCGACGTCGAGGTCGACGGGGTCCTTGAAGTCCTCCGCCGCCATCTGCGCGCGTACCGCGCCGCGCAGCTCGGCCCACCGTCCATCGAGGACGGTGGTCAGCGCGTCCGGGTCGATCTTCGCGGGAAGTCCTGGTGTGTCCACGATTCCTCCGATGCGGTGCGGTCTCCGGATCCAGCCTGCCGCACCGCATCGGGGAGCGCAGGACGAATCAGACGGGCTCACCGTTGATCGTGGTGCGGGTGAACCGCAGGTCATCGACGTATCTCAGCGTGTTGTCGGTGTTCGCGACCCCGTCGAAGCGGCAATCGCTCACCCGCAGCCCCCGGATATGTGAGTTCGGCAACCCGCGGACGTTGAACGCCGCTTGCCCGCATTTCGTGCTGGAGGAGTTGCTGACCGTGAACGGCCCGAACCGGGGGACGAACGAACCGGTCTGCCCGTTGTAGTCCGGGAGGACGTACACGATCGAGCGCACGAACGTGCCGGAGACGCTGTCGAGGTTGATGTTCTCGGAGAACCCGCCGCGCAGGGTGTTCGATTTGACGTACAGCGCGTATTTCGTCTCGCCGGTGACGGTGAGCCTGTACGCGTAGACGTTGCGGATGCCGCCGGTCTGCTCACTGCCGCAGGTGATGGCGCCCCAGTTTCCGTTCATCACGCAGTCGGCGACGACGATGTTCTGGCAGGGCTCGCCGATCCGCCGCCCGTCGGCGTCCCGGCCCGCTTTGAGGGCGATGTTGTCGTCGTGCGCGCCGAGGTTGCTGTTCACGATCACGACGTGGTCGCACGATTCGGGGTCGCACGCGTCGGTGTTGGAGCGCGCGGTGCTCGCGTCCGTGCGGACGCCGTCGATCGTGACGTTCCGGCACAGCGTGGGATGCAGTTGCCAGAACTGCGGGTTCTTCAACGTGATGCCCTGGATCAGCACGGTGTCGCACGCGTACGGCTCGACGAACGACGACCGCATCGCGTACCCGGAGCCGAGCACGATCCGTTTCTCCGGTGGAATCCCGTCGGCGACCAGGGATTCGAGGTACTCGCGGTCCTTGCCCTTGTTCCACGACGACGTCGTGGCGGCATCGAGCGTGCCCAGTCCGGTGAGCCCGATGTTGGACTCCTTGTAGGCGTAGATCATCGGTGACCGGTTGACGCACTCGATGCCCTCGTACCGGGTGAGGACGTTCGGGAATTTCGAGGCGTCCGAACCGAATTTGAGCACCGCACCCGCGGCCAGGTGCAGGTCGACGTTGCTCTTGAGGTACACCGCGCCGGTGACGAAAGTGCCCTTCGGCACGACGACGTGCCCGCCGCCTCGCGCGTTGGCCGTTTCGATCGCCTTCTTGATCGCGGCGGTGTTGTCGGTCTTGCCGTCGCCTTTGGCGCCATAGTCGAGGACGGAGAGCGTCCGGTCCGGGAAGACCGGGAGTTTCGTCCGCGCGACGATGTCGTTGGCCGCGGGCCAGGGAAGCGTGGGGACCGTAACCGGGTACGGGCGCGTAGCCGCCGATGTGGTGGGCGCGAGCAACGGGCTCGCCGCCGCCGCGCCCGCCACCGCCAGCGCACCGTTGATCAGCTGCCGCCGGGTGAATCTGCCGTCCATGACGCCTTCTTTCGCAAGAGGACTTCGGTCAAGACGGCGGAATCCCGACTGTAGGGGCGAATTCCGGCTTAGGAAAGGTCCGGTCCCTGTGAGCGGAGATCGTCGACCTTGGTCATCGCCTCCCGGAGTTCGGCGAGCCAGGTGTCGGCGTGCTCCCCGACCAGGCGCACCGCCCAGGCCAGCGCCTCCGAACGCGACCGCGCGACGCCGGCGTCGACGAGGGTGTCGAGGACCAGGCGTTCGGGCTGCCGCAGCCTGGTCATCACCGGGGCCGAATGCGTGGTGAACAGGTGCCTCGTGCCGCCGAGGCTCGCGCCCCACGCGACCTTGCGCTGGTAGCGGTGCTCGGCCTGGCGCGCGATCTCGATACGAGCGTCGCGGGTGTCCTCCCGATAGCGGCTGATCCGGCCGTCCTCGGCCGCGGCGCGGGCGGCGTCATCGGCGTATTCGCCGGTCAACGGCTGGAGTTCGCCGACGATGACGATCTCCTCGCGGTCCACCGTGACCTCGGGGTCGCCGGCGAACCAGTCGTCCGGGAGCCGTCCGCCGAACCAGGCGGCCGCGTCATCCGCCGACGGGGTCTCGGCCTGCTGCCAGCCGCCCCGGCCTTTCCATCCACCGCGTCCCATATGTCTCGCCGCCTTGAAGTAGGTGTGCATGCTCGCCTCCGCGATTACATGATTACAACGCTACCGACGCTACGCCTGTGACAGGTGAGAAGCACTCGTGTTCTCCCCCGGCGAAACCCGGGGCAACCTGATGACCTGCGCGGACGTGAGTGGACGGCAGCAATTCATGGGACATCCAGTGGGTCATCACGCCGGGCGAGGTGAAACCCGGCGGCGAGCTCTACGCGGAGACCAGGGCGGCGATCGGTGGGGAAGACACCGGGCAAGTACACGGCGACCTTCACCTGCCTGGACGGCACGAAGACGAAACCGCCCGCGACCACGAAACCGTCGAAGCCCAAGCCGGCGAAGACGACCTCGGCCAAGCCGAAGGCGCCGCAGGTCGAGGTGAAGCCGGTGGGGGCACCGCAGACCGGGGGCGGCGCGCTCGCCCTCGGATGAGAAGTGTCATGAAAGGGTCTTTCAGGACACTATTTGTCCTGAAAGACCCTTTCATGACACCCACTGCCCTTAGGTGAGCTGGGCGCGCAGGTCGTCCACGGTCGTGACCGGCCGCTCGCACACGTAACCGCGGCACACATACGCGGCGGCGGCACCGCCCACCAGCGGGCGATCCGCGAGCAGCGGAACACCGTCGGCATCGGGAACACCGCTCACGACGACCGCGCCGTCCGGCAGTGACGCGAGGGCCTCGGCCAGCAAATCCTTGCGCGACAATGCATCCGCCCCGGCCACAGCGACCTGGACCGGACCGGCCGCGGCCGCTTCGGCGACGGTGAGCCAGTGCCCGGCGAACCGCGGCGCGTGCGAGGCGAGGCGTCCCGCGCGGGACAGCGCCTGCTCGGCGGCCTCGCGATACCGGCCCACCTGGTCGTGCCCGGCCAGCACCGACGCGGTCAGCAGCGCGTTCGCCAGCGCCGAAGCCCCCGCCGGGCTCGCGTTGTCGGTCGGGTCGGAAGGACGCTGCACGAGGACTTCCGCATCGTCGGCCGTGTCGTAGTAGGCGCCTGGCGAGTCCGGGACGCCGAAGTGGGCCAGCGCGAGGTCGAGCAGCGTGATCGCGTCGGCGAGCCAGCGCGGTTCCCCGGTCGCCTGGTGGAGTTCGAGCAGCCCTTCGGCGAGGCAGGCGTAGTCCTCCAGCACACCGGCGGTCGTGCCGACGACGCCGTCGCGCGAAGTCCGCCGCAGCCTTCCGTCCACGAAATGGGTGTCCATCAGGAAAGCGGCGGCACGGGCGGCCGCGTCGATCCACTGTGGACGGTCCAGCCGGGAACCCGCCTTGGCGAGTGCGCCGATCGCGAGCCCGTTCCAGGCCGCGATGACCTTGTCGTCGCGAGCGGGCTGAGGGCGTCCGTCACGCGCGGCCAGCATCGCCCGGCGGACCCGGTCGTAGCGCTCGCCGTCGGCGGGATGCGGCTCGCGCAGCCGCAACGTCGACGCGCCGTGCTCGAAGTTGCCGCGCTCGGTCACCTGGAACAGTTCGGCCGCCCAAGCGCCGTCCTCGGCACCGAGAACTTCGGCGAGCTGCGTCGGCGTCCAGACGTAGGTGAGTCCTTCGACGCCCTCGGTGTCAGCGTCGAGCGAGGCGGCGAACCCGCCCTCGGCCGTCCCGAGGTCGCGCAGCAGGAACTCCGCGGTCTCCTCGACCGTACGGCGCGCGTACTCGAGTCCGGTCACACCGTGGAACTGCGCGTAGAAACGCAGCAGCAATCCGTTGTCGTACAACATCTTCTCGAAGTGCGGCACTTCCCAGCCGGCGTCGACCGAGTAGCGCGCGAACCCGCCGGCGAGCTGGTCGTTGAGCCCGCCGAGCGCCATCGCCTCGGCCGTGGCCTTCACCGGGGCGAGGGCATCCTCGGAACCGGTGCGCTCGTGATGACGGAGCAGGAAGTTCAACGCCATCGTCGGCGGGAACTTCGGCGCTCCCCCGAAACCGCCGTGCTCCTGGTCGTACTCCTTGCGCAGCAAGGCGACCGCGGCGTCCAGTGCCTCACCGTCCACAACGGACTCGGGCAGCGGACCGCTCTTCTCCGTGAGGTGGGCGATGATCTGCTGGGCGCCCGAGCGCAGGTCGTCCGGGCGTTCGGCCCAGGCCTCGGCGACCGCGACGAGCAACTGCGAGAACGACGGCATCCCCGGCCGCGGTGTCGGCGGGTAGTAGGTGCCGCACTGGAACGGCTCGCCCTCCGGGGTCAGGAAACACGTCATCGGCCAGCCGCCCTGGCCGGTCATCGCCTGCGTGGCGCCCATGTACACCGCGTCGATGTCCGGACGCTCCTCGCGGTCCACCTTGATGGTGACGAAGTTCGCGTTCATGAGAGTCGCGGTGGCGTCATCCTCGAAGGACTCGTGCGCCATGACATGGCACCAGTGACACGCCGCGTACCCCACGGAAAGCAGGATCGGTACGTTCCGCCGCTTCGCCTCGGCCAGCGCTTCGGCGCCCCACGGCCACCAGTCCACCGGGTTCTCGGCGTGCTGGAGCAGGTACGGACTGGTCGCGGCCTTCAGGCGGTTCGACATGAGTTCAGGGTCGCACGCCGAAATCCCCGCGCGCACGACGGCCGACTGCGCGAGGATGGCGGGGTGTTGCTGACCCTGACGACCACCCGGACACCCGCCACCGACCTGGGCTTCCTCCTGCACAAACATCCGGAGAAGGCGCAGTCGTTCACGCTCTCGGCCGGGACGGCGCACGTCTTCTACCCGGAGGCGTCCGACGCCCGCTGCACGGTCGCGCTGCTCGTCGAGATCGACCCGATCGACCTCGTGCGCAACGGCGCGACTTCGTTGACCCAGTACGTCAACGACCGGCCGTACGCGGGTGGCTCGTATCTGGCGGTGGCCTTGCGGGCGGTCTTCGCCACGGCGCTGTCCGGCCGGTGCGCGAACCGGCCGGAACTGGTCGACGAGCGGCTCCCGCTGGAGGTCCGCGTGCCATCGCTGACCGCGCGGGGCGGCCCCGAGGTCGTGCACAAGCTGTTCGAACCGCTCGGCTGGCAGGTCGAGGCGACGCCCATCCCCCTGGACCCGGAATTCCCGCAGTGGGGCGATTCGCGCTACGTCGACCTCCGCCTGACCGGTACGCAGCGGATCGTCGACGCGCTCCGGCACCTGTACGTCCTGCTGCCCGCGCTCGACGGCGACAAGCACTACTGGGTCGGCCAGGACGAGGCCGACAAGTTGCTGCGCTCCGGTGAAGGCTGGCTCGCGGACCACCCGGAACGAGAACTGATCACCAACCGGTACCTCGAACGGCGTCGCCCGATCGTCTCGTACGCGCTCGCGCAACTGGCCGAGGCGGACGACGTGCCGGCCGAGACCGAAGCCCTGGTCACCGAAGTGCCTGACCGGCCCGAACCGCTGGCCGTGCAACGACAGGGCAGCGTGCTCGCCGCGCTCCGGGCGGCGGGCGCGCGGCGCGTGCTCGACCTCGGCTGCGGCGGCGGCGCGCTGCTTCGGGTACTCCAGAAGGAGCCGTCGTTCACCGAGATCGTCGGCGTCGACGTGTCGGCGAGTGCGCTCGATATCGCCGAGAAGCGGCTCAAGGACAAGTCGCGGATCACCCTCCGGCAGTCCGCGCTGACCTACGCCGACCCGTCGCTGGCCGGGTACGACGCGGCCGTGCTGATGGAGGTGATCGAGCATGTCGACGAGGAGCGCCTGCCCGCGCTGGAACACGCCGTGTTCGGGATCGCCGCCCCGCGCACGGTGCTCGTCACCACGCCGAACGCCGAGTACAACCGGCACTTCGAGTTCCTCGAAGAGGGCCGTTTCCGGCATGACGACCACCGCTTCGAATGGACGCGCGAGCAGTTCCGTTCGTGGGCCGACGGCGTGGCGTCGCGCTGCGGCTACGAAGTCCGCCACCTGCCTGTAGGACCTGAGTCCCAAGATTCAGGACCTCCGACCCAAATGGCCGTGTTCACGTCTCGAAAGGAGGCCATGGCATGAAGCTGACCATTCCCGACATGTCCCTCGTCGTGCTCGTCGGAGCCTCCGGATCCGGCAAGTCGACGTTCGCGCGGACACATTTCGCGCCGACACAGGTGCTTTCCAGCGACTACTTCCGCGGCCTGGTGGCCGACGACGAGAACGACCAGAGCGCGTCGGCCGCCGCTTTCGACGTCCTCCACTACGTCGCGGCGAAGCGGCTCGAAGCGGGACGAGTCACCGTGATCGACGCGACGAACGTCCAGCGTGCTTCACGGGCGAGCCTGCTGAAGCTGGCGAAGGACTACGACGTCCTGCCGACGGCGATCGTCCTCGACCTGCCTTCGAAGGTCTGTCAGGACCGCAACGCGTCCCGGCCGGACCGCGACTTCGGCGAGCACGTCGTCCGGCGTCAGCGCGGCGAACTCCACCGATCACTGAAGTCGTTGGAGCGTGAGGGTTTTCGTCGTGTACACGTGTTGCGCAGCGAGGCCGAGATCGCCGAGGCGGAGATCGTCGTCGAACCGCTGCGCAACGACCGCCGCGAGCTGACCGGGCCGTTCGACGTCATCGGCGACGTCCACGGCTGCCGCGAAGAGCTGGAGGAACTGCTCACCGAACTGGGCTATGTGGACGGTGCGCATCCCGAGGGCCGCACCGCGGTGTTCGTCGGCGACCTCGTCGACCGCGGACCCGATACGCCGGGTGTGCTGCGCCGCGTGATGGCGATGGCCGAGGCGGGCAACGCGCTGGTGGTCTGCGGTAACCACGAACAGAAGCTGGTCCGCGCGTTGAACGGACGCAAGGTCCAGATCACGCACGGGCTCGCGGAGTCGCTGGAGCAACTGTCCACACAGGACGAGGAGTTCCAGGCGAAGGCGCTCGCCTTCTGCGACGGGCTCATCGCGCACTACGTCCTCGACGACGGGAAGCTCGTCGTGGCGCACGCCGGGCTGCCCGAAAAGTTCCACGGACGCGCGTCCGGCCGCGTGCGGAGCACCGCGCTCTACGGCGACACCACCGGCGAGACCGACGAGTACGGCCTGCCGGTGCGGCTGCCGTGGGCGCACGACTACCGCGGTACCGCGATGGTCCTTTATGGACACACTCCGACGCTGGAACCGGAGTGGATCAACAAGACCATGTGCCTCGACACGGGCGCCGTGTTCGGCGGGAAGCTGACCGCCCTGCGCTACCCGGAGCGGGAAGTCGTCTCGGTGAAGGCGAAGAAGGTCTGGTACGAGCCGACACGCCCGCTCGAACCTGAGCGGCCGCTGGGCGGACGCGAGCCCGCGGTACTGGAACTCGGCGACGTCACCGGGAAGCGGATCATCCAGACCCAGCACCACGGCCGCGTCGGCGTCTCGGCCGAGCAGTCCGCGGCCGCGCTGGAGGTGATGAGCCGGTTCGCGGTGGACCCGCGTCGGCTGCCGTACCTGCCGCCGACGATGGCACCGTGCTCGACGTCCACTTCGGACGACTACCTGGAGCATCCCGAAGAGGCGTTCGCCGAGTTCCGTGCGGCGGGCGTGGATCACGTGGTGTGCGAAGAAAAGCACATGGGCTCCCGCGCGGTCGTCCTGGTGTGCCGGGACGACGACGTGGCGCCCGCGCGATTCGGGATCAGCGGCGCCGGAGCGGTGTACACCCGCACCGGGCGGCCGTTCTTCTCTCCGGAGCAGAACGCGCGGTTGCTCGCGGGTGTGCGCGATGCCGCGTCGGACCTGTTCGAGGAGCTGAACACTGGCTGGCTGCTGCTGGACGCGGAGTTGCTGCCGTGGAGCGCGAAGGCGGGGAAGCTGATCTCCGGCCAGTACGCGGCCGTCGGCGCGGCGGCCCAGTCGGTGCTTCCGGCCGCCGTCGCGTCGCTGGACGCGGCCGCCGCACGCGGGGTCGACGTGTCCGGGCTGCTCACGCGGACCCGGACCCGAGAGTCCACTGTGGACGCCTACCGGGCGGCGTACCGGCGTTACTGCTGGCCGACCGACGGCCTCGACGGCGTCCGGCTCGCGCCGTTCCAGGTGCTGGCATCAGAAGGCCGTACGTACCACGACCGGCCGCACGACTGGCACCTCTCGCTGCTGGACCGGCTCACCGGCGACCTCTTCACGCGTACGCGGACGCTGGCCGTCGACACCACCGACACGGCGTCGGTGGCGCGCGGCGTCGCCTGGTGGGAGGGCCTGACCGGCGCGGGCGGCGAGGGAATGGTCGTCAAGCCGTCGGTGAACCTGGCCCGCGGCACGCGCGGGCTGGTGCAGCCGGGGGTGAAGGTGCGCGGGCGGGAATACCTGCGGATCATCTACGGGCCCGACTACACGCTGCCGGAGAACCTTTCGCGGCTTCGCAAGCGCGGGTTGAACCGGAAGCGGGCGCTGGCGCTGCGCGAGTACGCGCTGGGACTGGAGGCACTGGAGCGGCTGGCGCGCGGGGAACCGCTGTGGCGGGTGCACGAGTGCGTGTTCGCCGTGCTGGCGCTGGAGTCGGATCCGGTCGACCCGCGCCTCTGACCCGCTCCGAAATGCTATGAACGGGCCTTTCCTTGCAAATTTTGCAAGGAAAGGCCCGTTCATAGCAGCGTTCAGTCAGATTTAGCGACCGGCTTCTCCGCCTTCGCGGGCTCCTCGGCGACGGCCTTCTCGACGGGCACGTCACCTGAGGGAGCCGCGGCGTCCGAAGCAGGTTCGTCGAAGCTCTCCGGAAGCCGCTTCAGGTGCTTGGTCATCGACCGCACCAGCAGCGCGACGGCGATCAGGAACAGGATCAAGATCAGGAAACCGACCGGCGACGACTTGCCGAAGTCCTCGCCCTGGCCGCCGTTGTCGCCGTTGCCGGGCTGCTGTGCCAGGAACTGCGACGCCGCCGTCACCGGAACGACGGCGAACGCCGGCACCAAAAGACTCATCTAGCCCACCTTCTCCGTCAGACCGGCGAACAGATCGTCCTCCGGCAAGGTGCTGTCCACCAGTGAGCGGACCAGCTCGTATTCCTCGGTCGGCCAGACCTCGCGCTGCAGGTCGCGCGGGACGGCGAACCAGCGGCTGTTCGGGTCGATCTGGGTGGCGTGCGCCTTGAGCGCGTCGTCACGCTGCTCGAAGTACTCGCCACATTCGACGCGGGTGGTCACCCGCTCCATGACGTCGGCCTTCTCCGGGTCCCACGACTTGAGCCACTCCGCATACGGCGACTCCAGGCCGCGCGCGAGCAGCCCCTCGTGGAACAGCGTCATCCTGGCGCGTGAGAACCCGTGCACGTAATACAGCTTCAACGGCTGCCACGGCTCGCCCGCGTCGGGGTACCGCCCGGCCTCGCCGGCGGCGTCGAAGGCCGCGACCGAGATCTCGTGGGTACGGATGTGGTCAGGGTGCGGGTATCCGCCGTTCTCGTCGTAGGTGACGATCACGTGCGGACGGAACTCGCGGATGACCTGCACCAGCGCACCGGTGGACTCCTCGAGCGGGATGACCGCGAACGAGCCCTCCGGCACCGGCGGCAGCGGGTCGCCCTCGGGCAGGCCCGAGTCGAGGAAGCCGAGCCAGGTGTGGCTCACGCCGAGGATCTTGGCCGCGCGGGCCATCTCTTCCCGGCGGATCTCGGTCATGTTGGTCAGCACTTCGGGACGGTCCATCGCCGGGTTCAGCACGCTGCCGGCCTCGCCACCGGTACAGGTCACGACGATGACCTCGTGCCCCTCGGCGGCGTACTTGGCCATCGTGGCGGCGCCCTTGCTCGACTCGTCGTCGGGGTGCGCGTGTACCGCCATCAGGCGGAGGCGTGACTTCGGCGGTTCATCGGCTCGCACCATGTTCCGAACGTCCCCTTCTCGTTCCGTATTCCCCGCGACCCTGCCTGCCGGCCCGCGCGGCCGGGCGCGGATACTCGAGCAGGAAACACTCGCATTCGACGTCCATTGTCCCTGCGGGTACGACGAGACCTACCGGGAGGCCCGGGTTGAGCACGGGACAGGATGCTCCCACCGCGGAAAGCACCCGGACGGACCTGCCCGAGGGCCGGTACGGCAAGACGCGCGCCGCGCGGCCGAGCCGCTTGCGCCGTCTGGTGTTCCTGGTCATCGCGCTGCTGTTCAGCGGCACGATCGCCTACGTCGCGTACACGAACTTCGGCAGCGCCCCCATCGAGGGCGAGCGCGTCTTGTTCGAAGAGAAGCCGGGCGACGCGATGGAGATCACCATCAACGTGACCAGGGACGACCCGAACCGCGCGGGGGTCTGCGTCGTCCGGGTCCGGGACAAGGCCGGTGCCGAAAGCGGGCGAAAAGAGGTCCTCGTCCAGCCCGGCGCGAAGAACAGCCGGGTGACTACCACCATCAAAGGTATTGGACGACCCGTGACGGCTGATATCTTCGGGTGCTCGTACGACGTACCACGGTACTTGTCAAGGCCATAGCGGCCAACGGGGTGAAACAGGCGCCCAACGCCGAGGCGCGACCGAAATGACCGGCGGCGATGGTTCGCGCCGTGTTACTCTGATCTACCGGCACGGCCCAAGACGGGCCGTGTTTTTCCTTTTATCTCACCCAGGTCGGCACGCCATGCCGAACCTGGCGGCCGGCTTGTACACCCAAGCCTGGCAGGCCCCTACGAGGAGATGGTGACCGTGAGCGACACTAAGGTGACCTGGCTGACCCAGGATGCCTACGACAGGCTCAAGCAGGAACTCGACCACTACATCGAGCTCCGCCCGGTCATCGCCACGAAGATCAACGACAGCCGGGAAGAGGGCGACCTCAAGGAGAACGGCGGCTACCACGCCGCCCGCGAAGAGCAGGGCCAGCACGAGGCCCGCATTCGCCACCTCCAGGAGCTCCTCCGCGGGGCCAAGGTGGGCGAGCCGCCCGCCAACGACGGCAGCGCGGGACCGGGCAAGGTCCTCACCGTCCGCTACGACGGTGACGACGAGGACGAGAACTTCCTCTTGGCGACTCGTGAAGAGGGCACCGAAGGCGGCCTGGACGTCTACTCGCCGGAATCCCCGCTCGGCAAGGCGCTGCTCGGCGCCAAAGAGGGCGAGACCCGCGAGTACGAGCTGCCCAACGGCAGCATCCAGAAGGTCACTCTCGTGAAGGCCGTGCCTTACACCGACAAGTAAGCCCTGGCGCGCCCGGCCGGATCGATGGCCGGGCGCGCATATGAGCCGTTAGCGTGACCCTCGAAGCACTTCTGGAGGGACACGATGAGCGAGCTACCTCTCTGCGTCGCCTGTGGCATGCAGTACGCGGAACCCAGGTCCGACTGCCCCGTCTGCGAGGACGAACGTCAGTACATCCCGCAGGCGGGACAGCAGTGGACCGATCTGGACACCGTGCGCGCGAGCGGGACATATACCGCGCGCATCGAAGAACAAGGACCCGGCCTCGTCGGCGTCGGTTCCCATCCCGGTTTCGCCATCGGCGAGCGGGCACTGCTGGTCAAGGCCGAATCCGGCAACTTCCTGTGGGACTGCGCGGGCTATATCGACGACGATCTCATCGCCGGGGTCCGTGAGCTGGGCGGGATCACCGGCATCGCGATCAGCCACCCGCACTACTACACCACGATGGTCGAATGGGCCCACGCCTTCGACGCCCCCATCTACCTGCACGAGGGCGATCAGCAGTGGATCGGCAGGCCCGACCCGGCGATCAAGCTGTGGAGCGGCGCGACCCTCGACGTCGCCCCCGACCTGCGGCTGCTCAACCTGGGCGTGCACTTCGCCGGCGGGACCGTGCTGCACTGGCCGGGCGGGGAGAACGGCCGCGGCGCGGTGCTCTCGGGCGACATCCTGCAGGTCATCCCGGACCGCCGGTTCGTCGGCTTCATGTACAGCTACCCCAACCTGATCCCCGAGCGGCCCGAAATCGTCCGCCGCGCGGCCGAGATGCTGGATCCCTACGAGTTCGAGACGATCTACGGCGCCTGGTGGGACGCGATCATCCGCACCGACGGGCACGAAGCGGTCCAGCGGTCGGCGAGGCGGTACCTGGGACAGGTGCTTTAGCTCCTGGCCAACCGCTCCAGCAGCGGCCGTACGCGCGGCGGAACCGGTGTCGACAACGCGATCGACGTCGACGTCCGCCGCACGTACGGCGCGCCGACCACCTCGTCGACCACCCGCTGCAGGTCGTCGTTGTTCCGCGCCACCATCCGCACGAAAAGGTCGCCCTGACCGGTCGTCGCGTACACCTCGCACACCTCGTCGATCGCGGCCAGCGCCTCCGCGACCTCGGCGCGGCGCCCCTGCGCGATCTCGAGGACGGCGAACGCGGTGAGCCCGTAGCCCATCGCCGCGAGGTCGAGTTCGGGCGGGAAACCGCCGAGGATCCCGCGTTCGGTCAGCCGGTCCAGCCGGGCCTGCACGGTGCCCCGCGCGACACCGAGACGCCGGGCGCATTCGAGCACGCCGAGCCTCGGTGAATCGGTGAGCAACAGCAGCAGCCGGGCGTCCAGCGCGTCGAGCATTTCCGACACTGTCTCTACCTCCTGCGCAGGTTGTCCACTATGACGACGTCACCGCGATCGTCGCTGGGCATAGTGTGCAGCAAAATCTTCGACCATTGCACATTGTGCCTCGCGATCAGATGCTTCAGTCATGACGCACACAGTGGAACCCCAGGCTGCTCTTGACGACGTGAGCTACGACCAGCTGCGTCAGCTCGTCGGGCTCGTCGATCACGACTCGTCCACGGACCCCTTCCCGGTGAAGTCGATGGACGCGGTGGTCTTCATCGCGGGCAACGCCACGCAGACCGCGTGGTTCTACCAGGTCGCGTTCGGCATGCAGCTCATCGCGTACTCCGGCCCCGAGACCGGGAACTTCGAGCGCAAGTCGTTCGTGCTGAAGTCCGGCTCGGCCCGCTTCGTGATCACCGGTGGCGTCAAGCCCGATTCCCCGCTGCTCGACCACCACCGCCGTCACGGTGACGGTGTCATCGACCTCGCGCTCGAGGTCGCCGACGTCGACAAGTGCATCGCCCACGCCCGCGAGCAGGGCGCCACCGTCCTCGAGGAGCCGCACGACGTCTCCGACGAGCACGGCACCGTGCGCGTCGCCGCGATCGCGACCTACGGCGAGACCCGCCACACCCTGGTCGACCGGTCGAGGTACGAAGGCGTCTACCTGCCCGGCTACGAGCCGCGCGAGAGCAAGATCGTCCGGCCCGCGGGTGCGCCGAAGCGGCTGTTCCAGGCCGTCGACCACTGTGTCGGCAACGTCGAACTCGGCAAGATGGACTACTGGGTCGACTGGTACCGCCGTGTCATGGGCTTCGTGAACATGGCGGAGTTCGTCGGCGACGACATCGCGACCGAGTACTCGGCGCTGATGAGCAAGGTCGTCTCCAACGGCAACCACCGCGTCAAGTTCCCCCTCAACGAGCCGGCGATCGCGAAGAAGAAGTCGCAGATCGACGAGTACCTCGAGTTCTACGGCGGCGCGGGCTGCCAGCACATCGCGCTGGCCACCAACGACATCGTCACGACGGTGAAGGCGATGCGCGCGGCGGGCGTCGAGTTCCTCGACACCCCGGACTCCTACTACGACGACCCGGCGCTGCGCGCGCGGATCGGCGAGGTCCGGGTGCCGATCGAGAAGCTGAAGGAGCACCGCATCCTGGTCGACCGCGACGAGGACGGCTACCTGCTGCAGATCTTCACCAAGCCGATCGGCGATCGGCCGACCGTGTTCTACGAGCTCATCGAGCGGCACGGCTCGCTCGGCTTCGGCAAGGGCAACTTCAAGGCTCTGTTCCAGGCCATCGAGCGTGAGCAGGAACGCCGGGGCAATCTCTGACGCCGAGGCGTCGTCAGAACGGTCGCGGCAACCTCTGACCCCGGCAGTTCGCAGGGCGTGAAAGGGCTCTTCATCGCACTTTGTGCGGTGAGGGGCCCTTTCGCTACGTGATGGGGCCGACTTTGTCGGCCGGGGGTGGTACACCGGATGAGCACTAGGCTGTTCGACGAACTTTCAGAACACCGGAACCGGTGGCGTCTTCGAACCGTCAGTGTGAAGACGTCAGCAAGCAGCTTGTGGAAGGGCCCTGATGCCGGACAACGTCGACGCCAGCGAACAGATGGTGGACAACTGGACGAAGCAGATCCAGGAGACCGCCGCGCGCTATCAGGCGATGGCTGCCCGGATGCAGGGGCAGACCGTGACCGAGCGGTCGAAGGACAACACCATCGAGGTGACGATCGACGCGAAGGGCCTGCTCACCAACCTCGCCATCTCCGAGGCCGCGAGCGGCAAGAAGATGGCGGAGGTGTCGGCGCAGGTCATGCGGCTCGTGCAGCTCGCGCAGTCACGGATCCCGGAACTGCTGCAGCAGGCGATGGCCGAAACTGTCGGCACCACCGATGAGACGGCGAGCCGAGTGATCGCGGAAGCGCAGAGCACCTTCCCGGAGGCGCCACCGGAGGAGAACCTCGCTCCGGCGGAACCCGAGCGGCACCACCGGTTCGGGCCGGACGACGAGGAACCGCCGCCGCCTGCGTCGTCGGCCCCGCCGCAGCCGAAACCGATCCCGCGCCGCCGCCGCTCGCAGGACAACGATGACGACGATTTCGGCGGCAGCATTCTTTCTTAAGACGTTCATCCGGCCTGGTAGAGGGGAGACACCATGGCACCCAAGGGTTTCGAGCTCGGCTCCGACCTCGACGCGCACGCCAAGCAGATCGACGGTATCGCCGACGGTCTGCGCACCGCCGTCGACGCCGCGCAGCAGGTGAGCATGCCCACCGACGCGTACGGCATCATCTGCCAGCCGTTCCGGATGATGCTCGACCCGGTCGAGGAGTTCGGCATCAACGCGCTGAACAAGGCCGTGGAGGCCGCGACCGCGGTCGCGAACAACGTGCGGTCCGCGTCCAACGCCTATCAGGCCCAGGACGAGAACTTCGCCTCCGAGTTCAAGAACGCGCAGGTGCCTGACTGATGCCCGAGGGGAATCCGCTCGTCGCGAAGGCGCCGACGGACGGCGACGGCCCAGGGCCGCTGACAGCCGGGAACAGCGAATACGGGTATGCGGCGGGCATCGGCGTCGCCGAGTCGGCCATGGACGCCTTCAACGGCATCTCCAGCGGCGACTGGGTCGGCGGCGGGCTCGGTGTGCTGAGCCTCGCGGGCGAGATCGCGAGCGCGGCGATCGACCCGTTCGGCTACCTGCTGTCCTCGGTGGCGTCGTTCCTGATGGAGCACATGCAGCCGCTGAAGGACATGCTGGACGCGGTGGCCGGCGATCCGCCGGTGATCCAGTCCTACTCCGAGACCTGGGGCAACGTAGCCAAGAAGCTCGAAGAGACCCAGGTCGAGTTCTCGAACACGGTCAAGAACGGCACTTCCGGCTGGACCGGCGAGGCGGCCGACCAGTACCGCAAGCAGGCCGCCGAGCAGGCGGAGGCGATCAGCGGGGCGTCGACGGTCGCCGGCGGGATCAGCACCGTCGTGATGATCTTCGGCGAGATCGTCGCGTTCGTCCGCGAATTCATCCGCCAGCTGATCGCGGACGCGGTCGGCAAGCTCATCGCGTGGGTCATGGAGACGGTGTTCTCCCTCGGCTTCGGCACGCCCATCGTGGTCGCGCAGGCCGTCACCGCGATCGCCAAGTGGGCCGCGAAGATCGCCGACAAGCTCAAGGAACTGTGCGACGCGATGCGGCGGGTCTCGCCGCTGCTCGGCAAGCTGGTCGATGTCTTCGAGAAGATCATCAAGATCTTCGGCAAGATCGCGGGCAAGATCACCGGGCTCGACGCGCTCAACCCCAAGAACATCAAGGCGGGCGGGTTCGTCCAGCGCGGTGGCCGCGGCGGTGGCTCCGGCGGTCCCGACGGCGGCGGTTCAGGCTCCGGTGACGGCGCGGACGGCGACGGTTCCGGCAGTGGTTCCGGCGACTCCGGCGATTCGGGCTCCGGCGACTCCGGCTCGGGCTCGGGCTCGGGCTCGGGCTCGAACGATTCGGGCTCCGGCGGTTCGGGCGACGGCGGTTCGGGTTCCACCGGTTCCGACGGCGATTCGGGCGGATCGGGTCGCTCCTCGGACGGCTCCGGCGATTCCGGCAGCGGTTCGGACACCCCGCCGAGCACCTCGACCCGAGGTGGCGACGGAGGCGGCTCACCGTCCACAAGGGACAGTGGCGGCTCGCCGGCCCGTTCCGACGGCGGTTCTCCCGGCCGCACGGGCGAGGGCGACGCACCGTCCACTCCGGACAACGGCCTCGGCCGCACCCCGGACGGCGGCGGCTCGTCCCCGCGATCCGACGGCGGTTCCCCCGGCGATTCCGGTTCCCCGAGCCACGCCCGTACCGGCGATGGCGGCTCCCCCAGTGCCGCCCGCGCCGACGCTTCGGCTCCCCACACCCGGTCCGACGGCGGATCCCCCGGCAACACCGGCGATTCCGGCGCCCCGAACCGGGCACCCGACGGCGGTTCACCCGGCCCGACCCGCACGGACACCGGCGGCTCGCCCAGTCACGCGTCCGACGGCGGTTCCCCGAGCCACGCCCGTACCGGTGATGGCGGCTCACCGAGCCACGCTGGAGACGGCGGCGGCGCACCCCGGACCCACGGCGGCGACGGCGGCGGCTCACCCAGCCCCACCCGCACGGACACCGGCGGCTCACCGAGCCACGCCGGCGACGGCGGCGGCTCGCCCCGGACCCACGGCGGGGACGGCGGCGGCTCACCCACTCCGCGTTCCGACCCGTCGCCCGGCCACCACGGCGGCAACGACGGTGGCGGCAGCCCGACAAGGCCGACCGACAGCGGCACGACGACCAGCGGTACCGCGCCCACGGCACCGCGCGTCGGCGACGCCGGCCCGTCACACCTCCCGTCGCAGCGCGGCGGAACGGGTGGCGACGGTTCCCCGTCCGGTGTCCCGCCGCAGGGTCAGCCGGTCGCGGGCGGAATGCCGCCCCAAGGCGCTCCTGGTGGCACCCCTGGCTCCCCCGGCTCTCCGGGTTCGCCCGGCGGCAGGCCGCCGGGCGGCGGCTGGACGGGTACGCCCGGCTCGCCGCGCACCCCGGACGGGCACACCCCGCGCACGCCCGACACGAACACCGGTCCCAGCCGGGGTCCCGGCCAGACCGGCCCCGGCGGACGGCCGAACCAGCCGCATCAGCCATCGCCGGTCGCCCGTGGCAACGACTTCGGCCCCGGCACCGGTACTCCCCACGCTCCCGGCACCCATGGCCCGGGCAACCGGCCCGGCGGCACGGGTCCCGGGAACACCGGCCCCGGCGGCCGTGGCCCCGGCGGTCAGTCCGGCCCGCCGCGTTCGCCGGACGGTCCCGGCCCTGACGGGCACACCCCGCGTCAGGACCCGAACGGCCACCCCGACAATTCGCCGCACGACCGCGGCCCCGACGCCGAGCCCGATCGCCCGCTGACCCCGGACGAGGTCAACCAGCGGCATTCCGAAGGCACCCCCGCGGGTAGCTCGTACCACCGCGGCGACGGAGACATGGGCGACCTGCCGCACCGCGTCCAGCCGGACCCGGACGGCCGCCACACGGTCGACGTGCACGTGACCCCGGACGGCCACGCCCGTATCGGCAACCGCACGTACACCCCCGAAGAGTTCGCGGACATCCTGCGGCGCAACGGGGATTACGACGGCCGCCCGATCCGGCTGATCGGCTGCGACGCCGGCTCGAACGACTTCGCGCGCCGTCTGTCGCGGGAACTCGACACCGAGGTGATGGCGCCGAGCAGGCCAGCGTGGACCGACTCGAACGGGCGCGTCTTCTCGTCCGACTACGAGATCGGCCCCGACGGCCGCACCCGGCCCCGGATCCCGCCGAACGGCGAATGGGACATCCACAGCCCCGACGGCACCTCCCGCCGGGCGAGCGACGACGGCTTCACGCCCGACACATCGCACGCGGACAAGCAGGACGTGGACGCCGACAGCGCCCGCGACCGGGGAGACGGCGACGAGCCGGACAATCGCGCCGACGACGATGACGACGATTTCGACAGCAGTAATTGGGATGAGCACGAAATCCCGCGCGACGACCCGCGGATCAACGAAAGGTTCGTCGACTACAACCGGCCCGGCCACGACAGTCCCGACGCCGGCCCGCCGGAGAACCCGTACAACAGGCCACCGGACTCGCCTCAGGAGATCGAGGTCGGGAGGCGGAACGCCGACAAGACGGAGCCGGGCGACTTCAGCCAACCTGTTCCCACCAAGCCGAAGGTGCTCGACGGCGTCGAGTTGACGCCGAACACCGAATACCACGTGGTGAACAAGGGCAGGAACGGCGTCGTCGCCTCGGAGACGCGGTTCTTCACCGACGCCAACGGCGACATCAAGTGGGTGGAATTGACTCCTGGCGGCGGCCGCACCCCCGAGGGGGTCAAACTGCAGGCCAACCCGGACTTCAACTACCCGTTGCTGCCCAACACCCAGTACCGGGTCGACAACTTCAACGATCCGTCGAAGAAGATCGACGTCGAAACGGACAGCCGGGGGCAGACGGAACGGGTCACCGGACAACCCGAGTACACGGACTCGAACAAGGACTTCCGGGACTCCGGCGGGAAGTACACCGGGCAGGGACGTGCCGGGCACGAAGGTCAGAACGCCTACAGCAACGATCCCGACCACAAGAAAGTCCAGTGGGCGGGCGGCCACTTCGTCCCGACCGAGGGGGGTGGACCACCTGGTTACGGGAACATGCACGGGCAGATGGCCTCGTCCAACAGCGGGCACAGCAGGGACGGCTGGGAGCCCGCGGACACGTGGCGCAGGCAGGAAGAACAGCTCGCCGAATACCACTCCCCGCCGGAACGGGTCGTCGAACTCCTGCAGTTCGACTCACCGCGCCGGGCGGACGGTCTCTCGGAGGTCGACACCTACCGGTGGCAGATCACCGAGATCGATCCGGCATCCGGTGAGCCGGTCACCAGGGTGTACGAGCGGAAGTTCATCAACGTGCCGGAAAACATGGACCCCAACGCGACGGTGAGGCGTTATGGCGAACCCTGATCAGCTGATCCAGGCGGTGTGTGACACCGCCGAACGGTCGGCGCCCGCCGGCTGGCGCAGGATCGTCCTGCGGGTCTGGGCCAGTGTGGTCGTGCAGCAGGTGGAGCTGACGGTCGTGCTGGCGGACGGTTCTTCACCGGCGACGCAGCCGCCCGAAGTCACGGACCTGATCAGCGAACTTCGCATGGCGATGTACCTGCCGGCCCGGGGAACCTGGCTCTCGGCGTGGTTCGAACTCCGCGCGGGCGAGCCGCCCGAGGCGGGATTCAATCTCGACCAGGATCCGGCGTGGTTCCCCGAGCTGCCCCCGATCGCGTTCGCCCGTGATCTCGACGTTTTCCCGCGATCCGATGAGCACATTCCCGTCTGGCTGCGCCAAACGCTGGCGGACGCGGAAGCCATGGCGCCCCGGCCGGGTGACTAGGGTTGGCTCAGAAACCACGGCGATCACCGACCGAGCGCACTACACCGGAGGGCCGCACAGCATGACGCTGACGCCTGTCGAGCAGGACGAACTACTCGGCGAAATCACGAAGACGCTCATCGACGCCGCACCGGCGAGCTGGCAACGGCTGATCTTCGACTTCAAGGTCATCGGGCGACAGGCCAGCCCGGGCTTCGCGGCAAGGCTGGCCGACGGCTCGACTCAGCAGATCAGCACGCCGAAGGATGTCTCCAAGCCGCTGTCCAAGCTCCGCAAGGGTATGTACGCCGAAGGGCTCGGCACCTGGTTCTCCGTCGGACTGGTGATCGATCCGCCCGCGACCTACCGCGCGGAATTCAACCGGGACGCCGAGCCCACTTTCCCGGCACCTACCGCCGCCGAGCAGTACACGCTGGAGCAGGAGCGGTTTCCCCGCACCGACGAGAACCTGCCGGATTGGTTCCGCAGCAAGCTTTAGGAGCCCTCGACATGACCCAGCCGCCGGTGCCGTTGAACCAGCAGCAGCAACAACAACTCGTCTGGCAGATCGGTCATGCCCTCGCGACCCCGCTTCCGCCCGGGTGGCAGCAGATGCGCGTCGAGTACCGGGCGGCGGGCAGGCACGTCGAGGTCGATCTGCTCGTCACCGGGCAGGACGGTCTGCCGCGTCCGGCGCAGCCGAGCCCGGAGGCCGTGCAGTTGCTCGGCAATCTCCGCGCCGGGATGTACCGGCCGGGCGGCGGGACCTGGCTGAACGCCATCCTCGTCTTCGGTTCGGCGACGGTGCTCAGCACCGACTTCCTCACCGACGTGGAGCCGCCCTGGCGGCAGGCGCCGCCGCCGATCGGTTTCCAGGACGAACTCCGGTTCTTCCCGCGCGCCGAGCAGAACATCCCACCGTGGCTGCGGCAGCGGGCCGGACTCGAATCCGCTCCGGTGGCCGAACCCTTGGTGGCCACCCCGCCCGCCGACGCACCCGAGGGCCTGCGTTCGCCGCGCGTCTATGACGGTGTCGACGAGTCGGGCCGCCCGGTGGTGAACCGCGAGGCGCTGTCCCCGGCCGAGCGGGACCGCGTACTGGAGTACCTCGACGCCGCACCGGTGGTGCTGGCGTCGCGGACCTACGACGCCGACGCGTTCGCCCCGAGCCGGGAACCGTTGGTGCCGTTGAACTTCCGCACCGACGGCCGATGGTACTGGCCGGGCGCGGTCGCCTACTACCTGCGCGAGCACGACGTGGCGCCCGATCCCGACCTGCTCACCCACATCCGGGCGCTGCGGTTCACCCTGCCGGAGGTCGGCGAGCCCGAACGCGAACTCGCGGTCGCCGCCATCACCGACCAACAGTCCACATAGGACACCAATGTTATGAACGGACCTTTCATAACGAAATTTGTTATGAAAGGTCCGTTCATAACAGTCAGATGACCGTGTAACCCGCCCCCTGCAACGCTTCCGCCACCTCGGCGCAATGCTCCGGCCCCCGGGTCTCCAGCGCGAGGGAGATCTCGACCTCGCCGAGCGCGAGGCTGCCCGAGACCCTCGAGTGCTCGACGTCGAGCACGTTCGCACCCAGTTCGCTGACGCGCGACAGCACCGAAGCCAGTGAACCCGGCCGGTCCGGGACACGCAGCCGCAGCTTGAGATAGCGGCCGCCCGCGGTCATGCCGTGCTGGATGATCTGGAGCAACAGCACCGGGTCGACGTTCCCGCCGGAAAGGATCGCCACGATCGGCGGTTCGAAGGCGCCCGGGTGTTGCAGCAGCGCCGCGACCCCGGCCGCGCCGGCCGGTTCGACGACGAGTTTCCGCCGTTCCAGGCACAGCAGCACCGCACGTGACAGGGACTCCTCGGTCACCGTCACGACGTCGTCGACCAACTCGGCGACGTGCGCGTAGCTGACCGGGCCCGGCTCTCCGACGGCGATCCCGTCGGCCATCGTGTGCATCTCGCGCAGCCGGACCGGCGCACCCGCCGCCAGCGAGGGCGGGTACGCGGCGGCCTCCTCGGCCTGGACGCCGACGATCCGTACGCCGGGGCGGAGCGCCTTCACCGCTGACGCGACCCCTCCGACGAGCCCGCCGCCTCCGGTGGCCACCAGGATCGTCCGCACGCCGGGGACCTGATCGAGGATCTCGAGCCCGACCGTGCCCTGCCCGGCGATGATGTCCGCGTGGTCGAAGGGGTGGATGAACACCGCCCCGGTCCGCTCACCGAACGCGATCGCCTCGGCCAGCGCTTCCTCCAGCACCCCGCCGTGCAGGTGGACGTCGGCGCCGTAGGCCCGGGTGGCGGCGAGTTTCGGCAGCGGCGCGCGGTGCGGCATGAAGACCGTCGCCTTCATACCGAGCAGCGCCGACGCGAGCGCGACCCCTTGCGCGTGGTTGCCCGCACTGGCCGCGACCACCCCGCGCTCCCGTTCCTCGTCGGACAGGCCGTGGATGCGGGTGTACGCGCCGCGGATCTTGAACGAACCGGTGCGCTGGAGGTTCTCGCATTTGAGGTGGACCGGCCCGCCGTGCACCTTTCGGAGGTCTCTGGCGTGCTCCATCGGAGTCACGCGAGTCACGCCTTCCAGCAGCTCGCGGGCCGTTCGGACGCTGTCGATGCCGACCAGTTCCATGACCGGATGATGCCACCTGGCGGATACTCCACGTGACAAGTTCACCGTCCGGGTACTCTTGACTCGGCAGCGACGGCGATGAGGGAGCGCGCATGGCACTGGGGAACATCGGCAGGGCCCGGGCGACCCGTTCCGCCGGGATGCTGCCGGTCGTGCTGGCCATCACCTCGGCCGCCCTCCTGACCGGCGCCGCCGTCTACACGGTCGATCGCGCCGGGTGCGGGGACGCGGGCCAGTACATCCGGCACGACAACCACATCGAACTCGTCGGCGGTTGCGTCGACGGCTCGGAACTGCCCGCCGCGCCGCAGGGGACCTCGCATGAGGCCGACGCGAAGACCGGCGGCGTGCAGCCCAGCAACTACCGCCCCTGAGCGGGCGACACCTTCAACGCGCTGACCTGCGGAACGAAGCAAGGGACCTTTGCTACCGCTTACTTAGCCATGCTAAGCGAGCGAGAGCAAAGGTCCCTTGCTTCGTTCCGGACCCGGTGGCCGGTCAGCCGAGAGCTTTGGCCAGGTCGTTGACGAGGTCGCTGCCGTCCTCGATGCCGACGGAGAGGCGCAGCAGGTTGTCCGGCACCTCGAGGGTGGAGCCGGCGGTGCTCGCGTGGGTCATCCGGCCGGGATGTTCGATGAGCGATTCGATCCCGCCCAGCGACTCGGCGAGGATGAACAGCTTCGTCTTCGACGCGACGTCGAGCGCGGCCTGCTCGCCGTCGACGTGGGTGAACGAGATCATCCCGCCGAAGCGCCGCATCTGCTTCGAAGCGACCTCGTGGCCCGGGTGCTCCGGCAGGCCCGGGTAGTACACGCGCTCGACCTTCGGGTGCTTCAGCAGCATCCGGGCGATCAGTTCGGCGTTGTCGCTGTGCCGTTCCATGCGCAGCGCGAGCGTCTTGATCCCGCGCAGGGTCAGCCACGCGTCGAACGGGCCGGGTACCGCACCGGCGGCGTTGCGCAGGTAGAACAGCTGCTCGCGCAGTTCGTCCTCGTTCGTCAGCACCGCGCCGCCGACGACGTCGGAGTGACCGCCGAGGTACTTCGTCGTCGAGTGCAGGACGACGTCGGCACCCAGCGAAAGCGGGTTCTGCAGGTACGGGGTCGCGAAGGTGTTGTCGACGACCAGGCGGGCGCCGGCGCCGTGCGCGACGTCGGCCAGCGCGGCGATGTCGGCGATCCCCAGCATCGGGTTCGTCGGCGACTCGCACCAGATCAGCTTCGTCTCCGGCCGGATCGCGGCGCGGACCTCGGCGATGTTGCCCAGGTCGGCGACCGTGTGCTCGACGCCCCACAGGCTGAGCACCTTGTCGATCAACCGGAAGGTGCCGCCGTACGCGTCGTTGCCGAGCACGAGGTGGTCACCGGGACGCAGGGTCGCGCGCAGCAGGACGTCGCTGGCCGCCATCCCCGACGCGTAGGCCAGACCGTGTCGGGCGCCTTCGAGCGCCGCCAGCGCGACCTCCAGCGCGGTGCGCGTGGGGTTCGCGGTACGGGAGTACTCGAAGTCCCCTTCGCGTGTGCCGCCGACGCCGTCCTGCGCGTAGGTCGAGGTCTGATAGATCGGCACGATGACCGCGCCGGTCCTGGGATCAGGCGTCTGCCCGGCATGGATCGCGCGCGTCTCGAAGCCCAGGAGGGAGTAGTCATCGGCCATACGGTCCAGGGTACGACCACACCCCCGGGATCCCATCGTCTGGGATCGAACTCACCACCGACCCGGTGGCGGTCCCGGCTGCTGCGGCGGCGGATACCCGGCCGGAGGGTAGCCGGGAGGCGGCTGCGGATAGCCGGGGTTCGGCGGCGGCATGAGCACCGCGGGCTGCTTCTTGGCCGCCAGCCAGCGCCCCGTCGGCGGGATCAGCGCCAGCACGATCGTCGCGATCGCCGGGATCAGGAGCTGGATGAGGAGCCCCAAGAACCCGTAGAGGACGGACACCCCGCCGTACATGTAGAAGAAATGCGACCCGCTCTCGTTCAGGACCACCGAGACGAGCCCGAAGAAGATCGCCGCACCCGCGCCGATCACCACGAGCATGCGCCCGGCGCCCTTGCCCATGAGCAGCAGGATTCCGCCGATCAGCAGCAGCGCCCCGACCAAGAGGTCGAGAATCCCGCCGACGATGACGTAAGAATGGAACCTGTCGGACATCCTGATGACGGCCCAGACCAGCCCGGACAGGAACCAGACCCCGCCGAGGATCCCGAGGATTCCGGCGATGATCCCGGTGGCGCCGTTCGGTTTCGACGGCATTCCCGGCGGCGGGTAGGCGCCCGGTGGCGGATACCCCTGCGGCGGGTACTGCTGTGATACGTCATGACTCCCCCTGTCGGACTCCCGGGCCCATCCTCGCAGGCCTGGCTACCAGCCGGGAAGCCGATCTTGTTTCGACGGCTCCTCGTCGTCGAGTCGCTTACCCTCCAGCCAGTCCGAGGTCGGCCGGATCAACGCCAGCACCAGAACAGCCACCGTCATCGCGAAGAGCAGGAACGGCGCGACGTCGCCGGTGACCATCGCCTGCCCGTCGATCTCGGCGAAGAAATACGACCCGGCCTCACCGTTGGCGAGAACCGTGACCACCAGCGCGAGCGCGGCGCCGATCACCACGAGCACCCGCCCGAGGTTCTTCCGCATCAGCAGCAGGACACCCCCCAGGAACAAGGTCGCCGTCAGAAGCCCGTTCCAGACCATCCCGACGACGTACTCCGGAGCCGCGCCGAGGACGACGAGCTGCACCAGGAAAGCGGCCGCTTCGGAGAGGCAGCGCATACCGCACAGGAAGGCGAGCACCGCCGCCCCGATCGCGGTACCGGGCGTCGCCGAGTATTGCCTGTTCATGGAAATCCCCCCACTAACGGTCTGAGCCGCTCAGCCTCTCACCAACCGCCCTGCCGCGGATACGGGTGCTGCTGCGAAGAGGGTTGAACGGGGGAAGGCTTCCAGCGCAGGTACTTCAGCGTCGGCGGGATGATCGCGAAGATCAGCGTGAGGGGGACGACGGCGAACATGACCACGCGGACGAGGGCGACGAAGGTATCGAAGTCGAACTGGAACCGGAAGTACAGGCCGTAGGGCGCGTTGAAGGCGAGCGGCTCCACCAGAACGGCGGCGATCACGAGCAGGGATCCGAGTATCAGCAGGACGGCGCCGGCGACCGAGCGGAAGAATGCCGACAGCGCGCCGATCAACAGCAGGAGCGCGGCGAAGAGGTACAGCCCCAGGACGGTGAGCACGAGGCCGGGCAGGTCGCCGATGCTGAAGCCCGACGGCAGGGCGATGAAGAAGTAGATCGGGATGTACCCGGCGGTGATGGCGCCGACCAGACCGAGCAGCGCGGCGAGGAACGCCGTCGCCCCGTTCGGGCGGGGTGTCATGGCGGGGGGCCCGTAGCCGGCCGGTCCGGGCTGGTGCGCGGGATATCCGTACGGACCGGTCACATCGCCCCCATCGGCCGGGTGTGGGTTAACGGCGCTCACCCTAGACCGGTGAGCCCGGCCTTGGCGGAGGAATCGGGAGACACCGGCGAAAGCATGATGCCCCCGGCCAAAAGGCCGGAGGCATCATGCTCAAAACCGTTCAGTGACTACGAATCACCACTGCTGCGGCGGCTGACCGGGCTGCTGCGGCGGCTGGCCGTAACCACCACCGGGCTGGCCGGGCTGGCCGGGCTGGCCGGGCTGCTGCCCGAAACCACCGGGTTGCTGCTGCTGCGGCTGGCCGTAGCCACCCTGCTGCGGCGGCTGACCCGGCTGCGCGAAACCGCCACTGGGCGGGCCGGGCTGACCGGGGTGCTGCCCGAAACCACCGGGCTGTTGCTGCTGCCCCGGCTGCGGGAAACCACCCGAGCCCGGCGCAGGCTGACCGTAGGGTCCGGGCTGCGGCTGGCCGTACGGGCCGGGCTGCCCCGGCTGACCGAAGCCACCCTGCGGCGGGCCGCCGAAACCACCGGGCTGTCCGCTCTGCTGCGGAGCACCCAGCACCGAACCGCCGGCACCGAGACCGATGAACTGCGCGGTCTGCGGGATCAGGCCGAGCACCCCGACGATGAGGATCAGGATGCCGAAGATCAGGTGCGGCAGGCCGATACCGATGCCGACCTTGTCACCCAGCGAACCGAGCTCACGCTTGAACTCCTCCGAAGGCGTCGTGCCGAGCAGAAGGAGCAGGCCGAAGACGAACAGCAGCGCGCCGCCCGCGACGACCGCGATCGGCACGATCTTCTTGAACGTGGCGGGAAGCTTGCCCGCCAGTGCGAGCCCGGCGCCGGACGCCGTCGCGATGAGCGAGGCGACGAGCAGCAGGATCACGTAGAGCCAGACGACACCCGGACCCACGGTCCCGGCCTTGTCGAGGAACTCCTGCAGAGCCTGATCGCTCGGAGCACCCTCCAAGCCCTTGGAGTAGTCGCTCGCGTCGCCGAAGTAGACGAACGAGAAGATCAGCGCGAGCAGACCGAGGAGGCCGACGAGGCCACCGGCGATGAAGCCGAACAGCGGGTTGCTCCCGCCGCCACCGGCCGGGGCGCCGCTGAAGCCCTGGGGCGGTCCGCCGAATCCGGGCTGCTGGCCGAAACCGCCCTGAGGCGGTCCGCCGAAGCCCTGCTGCGGCTGACCGTAGCCGGGCTGCTGGCCCTGCGACGGGTCGAAACCTCCCTGCGGAGGTCCACCGAAGCCTTGCTGCTGACCGAAGCCGCCGCCCTGGGCGCCGTAGGCACCGGCCGGGTTGTCGGCCGCGCTCGGCGGCGGGGCATAGGGGATGGCGGGCGGCTGCGAACCCGGCGGCACCAGCTGGGTGGACTCGCCGGGGGAATCCCCGCCGCCGCTCACCGGCTGGACGACCTGGGTCGCGTTCGCGTCACCGGAGCCGGGCTGCGCCGGCTGCACGACCTGTGTGGGCTCCGGCGTGTCGCCGAACCCGCCACCCTGGGGCTGCTCGTACGAGGGCTGCCCGT
The DNA here is from genome assembly GCF_046549055.1 of Amycolatopsis sp. lyj-112. Lineage (NCBI taxonomy): Bacteria > Bacillati > Actinomycetota > Actinomycetes > Pseudonocardiales > Pseudonocardiaceae > Amycolatopsis > Amycolatopsis sp. lyj-112. The sequence goes on from NZ_JAJPWS010000017.1 coordinate 103,320, forward strand.
ACTGCGGTTGTCCGTAGTCGGGCTGACCAGGCTGTGCGGGCTGCACCACCTGGGTCGGTTCCGGGGAACCGAACGGGTTGTCTTGCTGCGGCTGGGGGCCACTCGGGGGTCCCTGGGGTGGCTGGGCGCCACCCCAAGGCTGATTCGGTGGCTGCGGAGCACTCATTTGGGTCTTGAACCCCCTTGACGAGGACATGAAAGTTCAACTCACCGAACACGCTATCGGATAGGTGGGTGGGCCGCTCGTAACGCCCCGGCCCGTCCGCTCGATGAAATGCCTCTTTACCGTCCTGCGAGAAACGCGAGCAGGTCGTGCCGGGTGACGACGCCGGCGGGCTTGCCGTCGACCAGCACCAGCGCGCCGTCGGCGCCCGAGAGCGCGTTCATCGCCGAACCGACCTGTTCGCCGGCACCGATGGTCGGCAGCGGGGGCGACATGTGCTGCTCGAGCCTGTCGGCCAGCTGGGCCTTGCCGGTGAAGAGCGCTTCGAGCAGGTCACGCTCGTTGACCGCCCCGACGACCTCGGCCGCCATGACCGGTGGTTCGGCACTGACCACGGGCATCTGGCTGACGCCGAACTCCGCCAGGATCGCCACCGCTTCGGCGACCGTTTCGTTCGGGTGGCTGTGCACCAGGCTGGGCAGCGAACCGCTCTTCTTCATCAGGACGTCGCGGACGGTCGCACCGCTCGAATCGGGCGGCAGGAAGCCGTAGGAGGACATCCACGTGTCGTTGAACACCTTGGTGAGGTAGCCGCGGCCGCCGTCGGGCAGGAGCACGACGACGACGTCGTCCGGGCCGAGGCCTTCGGCGAGCTTGAGCGCGGCCGCGACGGCCATTCCGCAGGAGCCACCGACGAGCAGGCCCTCTTCGAGCGCGAGACGGCGGGTGATGTCGAAGGAGTGCGCGTCCGAGATCGGGATGATCTGGTCGGCGACGTCACGGTCGTAGGTCTCCGGCCAGAAGTCCTCGCCGACCCCCTCGACCAGGTACGGGCGTCCGGTCCCGCCGGAGTACACCGAACCTTCGGGGTCCGCGCCGATGACCTGGACGCGGCCGTCGCTGACCTCCTTGAGGTACCGGCCGGTGCCCGAGATCGTGCCGCCCGTGCCGACGCCGGCGACGAAGTGCGTGATCTTGCCTTCGGTCTGCGTCCAGAGTTCCGGGCCGGTCGAGTGATAGTGGCTGAGCGGGTTCTCCGGGTTGGCGTACTGGTTCGGCTTCCAGGCGCCCTCGATCTCGCGGACGAGGCGATCGGAGACGTTGTAGTAGGAGTCCGGGTGCTCCGGCGCCACCGCGGTCGGGCAGACCACGACGCGGGCACCGTAGGCCTTGAGCACGTTGCGCTTGTCCTCGCTGACCTTGTCCGGGCAGACGAACACGCACTTGTAGCCCCTGCGCTGCGCCACCATGGCCAGCCCGACACCGGTGTTGCCCGACGTCGGCTCGACGATGGTGCCGCCGGGCTTCAGCTCGCCGGAGCGCTCCGCGGCTTCGACCATCCGCAGCGCGATGCGGTCCTTGACGCTGCCGCCGGGGTTGACGTACTCGACCTTGGCCAGGATGAGCGGCTGCAGGCCCTCGGCCAGGGAGTTCAGTTTGACCAGAGGGGTGTTGCCCACGAGGTCCACGATGTGCTCGACGTAATCCACGGTGGACAGCCTAATCCGCGCAGGTCGGGATCTGTCCACTCAATCGGGCAGGGTCACGCCGTCGCGGGCGCGGGCTCCACGATGGTGACCAGATCGGCGTACGCGTCCCGGCCGGGGATCGCCCGCTCCGTCCAGCCCTCCGGCCATTTCCGGCGCAGGCCGAGATCCGTCCGGGTGATCGCGCCGGTCAACCGCGCGACGGTCGCCTCCCCGAAGTCGGTCTCGTTCTCGAAGGTCGCGCCGATGAAGGTGGAACCGATGTTCTCGAAGAGCATGTCGCGGAAGTCCACGGGACCGAGGAACGTGGCGTTGGTGAAGTCGGCCTTGCTGGTGAAGGTCGTGAACCGGAACGAAGTGGGGCCATGGAACTCGGTTTCGTGGAACATCGCGGAGCGGATCCGGCACCTGACGAGCCTGAGTTTCGTCAGTTTCGCGCCGACGAGGTCGAGGTCGATGTTGGGCCAGTAGGCACCGTTGCCCTCGCCCTCGACGTAACGCAGATGCAGGCCGAGCAGCCGTTCCGCGGTCTGCCGGACCTGGAGTTCCTGCCGGACTTCCGGATCTTCGCCGTCCGGCTCGAAAGGCATGCGCAGGTAGGCGCAGATGACGTTGACGATGGTCTGGCGCTGCGGTTCGTAACCCTGGGCCAGCCGTTCGAGGGAGTACAGCCCGGCGAGCCGCACGGGGGCCTTGTCACTGCCGAGCTGATCGGCGGCCTTGCTGTAGATCTCGGTGATCCGGCGCTCGGTGGCGTCGTGATCCTTCTGCACCAGGTCGAGTTCGGCCGAACGCTGCCGCCGCGCGGCCAGCAGCAGGGCCGCGGCGCCACCGGTGCCGACGAGGATGTTCGCCGCGGTCCGCAGCGCGTCGAGCTTCGCGGAATCCTGCGGGCTTCCGCCGCCCAGCCGCCAGAGCAGGAGCATCGCCGCCAGCCCGGCGAGGACGAGGGTCCCCGCGCTCCACAACGCGATAGTACGAATGGACAGGACACGATGTTCACCAACGGCTGATTCGCTCCCCACGGCCGGTGATTGTGCCACCAGCGCAGGGTGTCCAGCAGTGCCTTCTCAAGAGTGGCGTGGGTCGCGTTCTCCTTTGACCCGCCCCGCCCGGCGGTGGAAGATGCGGGTGAGCAACCGCTTAGCGCGTGTGTCTGGATCGAAAACAAGGGAGTGTCGTTCCATGCCCGAAGCCGTCATCGTCTCCACCGCCCGATCCCCGATCGGCCGCGCCGGCAAGGGATCGCTGGTGAGCATCCGCCCGGACGATCTCACCGTGCAGATGGTCCGCGCCGCGCTCGACAAGGTCCCCGAGCTCGACCCGAAGCAGATCGAAGACCTCATGCTGGGCTGTGGTCTGCCCGGCGGCGAGCAGGGCTTCAACATGGGCCGCGCGGTAGCCGTCGCGCTCGGCTACGACCACCTGCCCGGCTGCACGATCACGCGTTACTGCTCGTCCAGCCTCCAGACCACCCGGATGGCGCTGCACGCGATCAAGGCCGGCGAAGGCGACGTGTTCATCTCCGCCGGTGTCGAGACCGTCTCGCGCTTCGCCAAGGGCAGCTCGGACTCGTGGCCCGAGACGCACAACCCGCTGTTCGCCGACGCCGAGGCCCGCACCGCGCAGGTGGCCGCCGCGGGCGCCGATGGCTGGACGGACCCGCGGGAGACCGGCGACGTTCCGGACGTCTACATCGCGATGGGCCAGACCGCCGAGAACCTCGCGCGGGTGAAGAACGTTTCACGCGAAGAGATGGACGAGTTCGGCGTCCGTTCGCAGAACCTCGCCGAGAAGGCCATCGCGGACGGCTTCTGGGCCAAGGACATCACCCCGGTGACCCTGCCGGACGGCACCGTCGTCTCGAAGGACGACGGCCCGCGCGCCGGCGTCACCGTCGAAGGTGTCTCCGGGCTGAAGCCGGTCTTCCGCCCCGACGGCCGGATCACCGCGGGCAACTGCTGCGCGCTCAACGACGGCGCCGCCGCGGTGGTCATCATGTCCGACACCAAGGCGAAGGAACTCGGCCTCACGCCGCTCGCGCGCGTCGTCTCGACCGGGGTTTCCGGGCTTTCGCCGGAGATCATGGGCTACGGCCCGGTCGAGGCGTCCAAGCAGGCGCTCGCGCGCGCCGGGATGTCGGTCGGCGACATCGACCTCGTCGAGATCAACGAGGCGTTCGCCGCGCAGGTCATCCCGTCGTACAAGGACCTCGGGATCGACCTCGACAAGCTGAACGTCAACGGCGGCGCGATCGCCGTCGGCCACCCGTTCGGCATGACCGGCGCGCGGCTGACCTCGACGCTGATCAACTCGCTGCAGCACCACGACAAGCAGTTCGGCCTCGAGACCATGTGCGTCGGCGGCGGCCAGGGCATGGCGATGGTGCTCGAACGTCTCTCCTGACCTTCGCGTTCGGGCGCACGGCCGCCTGCGACCCCGGGCCAGTGGTCCGTGAAGGCCTCCTTGAGGGACTCTGAGTCCCTCAAGGAGGCCTTCACGGACCTTCGATTCGCCCTGCATGCTTCGCAGGGCCTTCGCGTTTCCCGATACAGGGCGCTGACCTGCGAAAAGAAGCAGGGGACCTTTGCTGTCACTTTCTTTGGGAAAGTGACAGCAAAGGTCCCCCGCTCCCTTTCCGGAGCTAGTGGGTCATGATCGGCGGCGCCGCAGGAACCTCGCCGTCGACGTCGCCCATCGGCGTGGCAGGCCTGGTCTTCGGCAGGAACGCCGCCGGGATCAGGCACAGCGCCAGCAGGATCATCGACCACAGGAACGTCGTCGAGAACGAATCGGCGGCCAATCCCGAGGCCGCTTCGTGCGTGGCCGGGTTCATGATCGCGCCCGTCGCGGCGAGCTGCCCCTGCGCGGTCGACACGCCGAACTTCCCGGCCAGCTGCGCGGCGAGAATGATCGACAGCACGGCCGCGCCGATCGCGCCGGCGGTCTGCTGGAAGATGTTCGTCGCCGTCGACGCCTTCGCCATGTCCTTCGGCTGCAACGTCTGCAGCGCGGCCGAAGTGATCGGCATCATCGTCGCGCCCATGCCGAGCCCCATCACGAACAAGGCCGAAAGCAGCAGCCAGTACGGCGTCACCGCGGTGACCTGGGTGAAGGCGATCAGCCCGGCGAGCATCAGCACGAGACCGGGCAGCACGATCTTGCGCGCGCCGATCTTGTCCGCCAGCCTGCCCGCGATCGGCATGGTCAGCATCGCGCCGAGACCCTGCGGAGCGAGCAACAGCCCGGCGTTCATCGCCGATTCGCCGCGCGCCAGCACGAAGTACGTCGGCAGCAACAGCATCGCGCCGAAGAACGCAACGCAGAAGAAGGTCATCGTCACCATCGCGACGGTGAACGACCTGTTCTTGAACAAACTCAAGTCGACCAGCGGGTTCGAGACCCGGTTCGCCCGGAACACGAACGCCACCAGCAGCGCGACCCCGGCCACCGCGGGCAGCCAGACCTCAACCGCGCCGACGCCACCCGCCGCCGGGATGTTCGAAACGCCGTAGATCAGCGCCGCCAGACCCGGCGACACCATCAGCATGCCGACGAAGTCGAACCGCTCACTGGGCTCCGGCCGGTCCTTGGGCAGCAGGCGCCAGGCCAGCACCATGGTGATCAGGCCGATCGGCAGGTTGATGTAGAAGATCCAGCGCCAGCTCACCGCGTCGACCAGCCAGCCGCCGAGGATCGGGCCGCCGATCGGGCCGAGCAGCATCGGAACGCCGAGCACGCCCATCACGCGCCCGATCCGGTGCGGACCCGCGGTCCTGGTCAGGATCGTCATTCCGGCGGGCATCAGCATGCCGCCGCCGAAGCCCTGCAGGACCCGGAAGATGATCAGTGATTCGACGTCCCACGCCATGCCGGCCAGCATCGAGCCGATCAGGAACAGCCCGATCGCCGTCATGTAGAGCCGCTTGGTGCCGAACCGGTCCGAGGCCCAGCCGGTGACCGGGATGACCGTCGCCAGCGCCAGCATGTAGCCGGTCGCGATCCACTGGATGGTGTCGAACGACGTCTGGAACTCGATGGTCAGTTTCTGGAGCGCGACGTTGACGACCGTCGTGTCGAGGATCGCCATGATGGCGCCGAGGATGACGACGCCGGCGATCTTGAGCACGCCGGCGTCGAGTTTGTCGCTCGCCGCGGCTTGGCCTTGCGTAGACATGAAGAAACCGTCCCTGAAGTCTCAGCGGACGCGACGACCCCCGCCGGTCGCGACTGCGGAATTGACGCCCGGCGGCTCCGCCAGGCCTTCCCCACCCGCTTGTGCATTAAGGCACAAGCGTGAACATGTAGCCGAGGGTAGCCGAACGAAGGTTTCACATGCCAACGATTTGGCCGTACGCGGACCTAAAGGGCAAGTCCGCGTACAGCCCGTCACACCGAGTGATCAGCAGATGCTGTCCGTCGGAACCGGATTGCCGAGCCCGAACAGCGGCCGCAGCTTGAGCCCGATCCAGGTGCCACCGAGCGCGAACACGCCCCACAGCCACCCGTGCAGACTGCCGACCGAGATACCGCCGAGGTAGGCGCCGATATTGCAGCCGCCCGCCATCCGCGCGCCGACACCCATCAGGATCCCGCCGAGCACCGCGGCCAGCGCCGTACGCCACGGGATCGAACTGTGGATCTTCCAGGCACCCGCGGCCGCGGCGGCGACCCCCGCGCCGATCATGATGCCGATGTCGGTGAGGCTGTTCTTGTCCTTCCAGATCGGCCCCGCGAGCGAAGCCGCGTTCGCCTTGAGCCGCCAGAACTCCCAGGTCTCCGGGTGCAGGCCGAACACCTGAAGGATCTTGGCACCCCACAGGCTGAACGCGCTGGTGACACCCCAGATCCCGCCGGAGACCAGGAAGACCGCGCCGGCCAGCACACCGAGGACGACGGCGCCGACGAGGATCGGCCAGGAACCGCGGAAGACCCGGGCGAACCCGCGGGCGGTGGGGACGACGCCGACCGGCGGCGGGTTGCGGCGTTTCTGCACGAACCGGGTACCCAGCACGATCGCGGCGAGGACGGCGACGGTGATCGCCCAGGAACCGAACCAGCCGACGTGGTCGGCGAGCAGGATCCCCTTGAACTCCGGCCAGCCGGACAGCAGCGGGTAGGCCCAGGTGTAGAGCACCGAGCCGGTGATGAATCCGCCGAGGGTCAGCACGATCGTCGACTGGCCGGAGCCGACCGCGAACAGCGTTCCCGAAGCGCAGGCGCCACCCAGCTGCATGCCGATCGCGAAGATCGTCGCGCCGACGAAGAGCGCGATCCCCAGCCCGCCCGCGGTCGGATTCGGCGTACTGCCGAACAGTCCGGATCCGGTGCCGACGATCAGCGCGATCAGCGTCGCGGCCGTGCCGAGCAGCAGCGTGTGCGCCCGCAGGCCCTGGCCGTTGCCGACCGCGATCAGCTGGCGCCAGGCGGAGGTGAAGCCGAAGCGGGAATGGAAGAGCGCGAGGCCGAGCAACAGGCCGAGGATGAGCAGAACCCCGAACTTCGCCCCGTGCGCCGCCCAGACGTACCAGGTCAGACCGACCGCGAGGGCACTCGCGACCGCCAGCGGCACGATCTTGACCGGCTCCTCCGGTTGCGGGACCGGGGCGGCGCAAGAGGTCGGGAAGTCGAGGAGTTTCTTCTCTCCGGCTTGGGTGTCTGTCGTCGCCACCAGGACTCCAGGTCGTTCGGCGGGGTGGGGGACGAGCAACGTTATGACCGGTGACCGCCCGGTCGCAGCCCGTCCCACACTGTGCGACGAACGGCCGCTCCCGCCAGACCAGATGGCCGCACCCTTAGCGCGTGAAGGCCCCCTTCCTTCGGATGAGCCGAGGGAAGGGGGCCTTCACGGAACTACGGAGTTACTTGTCCGCCTTGATGCAGAGCGTGGTGGGCGGAGTCGAGTACGACTGCGCGTACCTCGCCTCGGTGCCTTCGCAGACAGCCTTGTCCACCGTGTCGGTGACCTTCACCAGCTCCGCGTCCTTCGCGGGGTCGGTGCAGGCGACCTTCTTGTAGCCGGCGGTGTCCGAAAGGAAGCCGGAGAGGCAGTCACCCTGCTTGGCGTTGACCGTCAGGCAGAGCTTGTACGACATCCGGCCGGACATCGAAATGGTGTCGTAGTCGCCGTCCGGGCAGGCCGCGTCGCCGTCGACGCGCGCGCCGATCTTGACGTTCGCCTCCTGCGACCCGCAGTCGACCCTGGTCGGCTCGTCGGCCGTCTTCGAGAATTCGCTGACGGTCAAGCACTCGCCGGGCTGGGCGTTGACCGTGCCGGTGAAGTAGTTGACGGCGTATCCGCCGGCGACGAGCACGACGATGATCACCGGAATGGCGAACTTCAACCACGCGAGCTTGGACCGCTTGGGTGCCGGCGGCTGACCACCGGGAGGCGGACCGAATGCGTCGGGCTGTCCCACCGGCATTTGGCCCCCAGGGGCCGGTTGGGAAGTGGTCACCGAGAAACCTCACAGTTGTGAAGAGGAATAAGAACCTCGGTATCAAACACTCACGGTGAGCAACCGCATGCACCGGGCCCCCGAAAGGGTGAATTCCCCTGGTCGGGCGCTATTTACTGCTCTTGATACAGAGCGTCGAAGGCGGCGTCGAGTAGACCTCAAGATGGGTCGCTTCGGTGTCCTCGCACGCCGTGTCGCTCGCAACGCCATCGGCGACCTTCACGATCTCCGCGTCCTTCGCGGGATCGGTGCACGGCACCTTCTGATACGCCACGCTGTCAGCCAGGAAGTTCACCAGACAGTCGCCCTGCTTGGCGTTGATCATCATGCAGAGCTTGTACGAGGAGAACGTCCCGTCGACGGTGAGTTCGTCGTATTCACCATCCGGGCAGGCGACGCCGCCTTCGGTCTTCGCCCCGACCTTCGCGTTGGCCTCGGTCGCACCGCAATCCGTCTTCGCCGGATCGACGCCGACATCGCCGAAGGTGGTGATCGCGTAGCAATCGCCCACCTGCGCGTTGTCCGTGCTGGACAGGTAGCCGACGACCCAGGTCGTCGCGCTGATCACCACGATCGCGACCGGCACCAGGATGCCCACCCAGAACCACTTCGAACGCTTCGGCCGGGCCTGCTCACCCTCGTGCTCGGTCATGCCAGCAGAGTATTCACCACCACGAAAAAGGGCGCCCCGATCGCTCGGGGCGCCCTTGTCGTTCAGGTCCTGGGTCAGTCGCTCTGGAAGTACGACAGCAGACGCAGGATCTCGAGGTACAGCCAGACCAGCGTGGTCATCAGGCCGAAGGCGACGTACCAGGCCCACTTCGACGGCGTGCCTTCGCGGATCATCCGGTCGGCCTGGTCGAAGTCGAGCAGGAAGCTGAACGCCGCGACACCGATCACCACGAGGCTGAAGATGATCGCGATCGGGCCACCGTCACGCAGCGGGTTGAAGTTGAAGAAGAGGCTGGTGACGAGGTTGACCAGCATCATGATCGCGACACCGACCACGGCGCCGATGATCCACTTGGTCAGCTTCGGGGTGACCTTGACGGCACCCGTCTTGTAGACGACCAGCATCGCGATGAAGACACCGGCGGTACCGACGATCGCCTGCAGCGCGATACCGGGGTACAGCGCTTCGAAGAGACCACTGATCGCACCGAGGAAGACACCCTCGACGGCCGAGTACGCCAGCGTGAGCGGGCCGCTCGGCATCTTCTTGAAGATGATGACCAGCGAGATCACGAGGCCGACGATCATCGCGCCGACGAGCGTGCCGATCACGGCACCGGGGATGCCGAGGATCTTGCCGGACGCCGACATCGGGATCTGGCTGATCGCCCAGATCGCGGTGAGCACGCCGGTCACCAGCGCCGTGCCGAGGCTCAGCGCGGTCTTGATGACGACGTCGTCGACGGTCATCGGGCGGTCGTCGGCACCGGCGGAAGTCTGCGGAGGGCCGTAGCCGGGGACCCCGCCCTGGGGTTGGTTGAAGCCTACGTGGGGTCCGTGCTCTGCCGCGCCACGCGGCAGGTTCCGGAACGCCGGGTTGCTACTGGATCGCACCTGATCCTCCTGGATCTACTGGCACCTGCATGGGGTTCAACGACCGCGGGGGCCGCCCGGTTCCCGTCGAAGTAAAGACGACTTTACTCACATTCGGGGAGATACCCATCCCCCACACCGTATGCGGTGGAGATCACCAACCGTTCACCGATACCCCACCTGATGCCCTATTGCCAAAACCGCTGATCACAGGCCACCCTGCACGTTGCGTGTTCGGATAATCACCGAAGGCGTGTCGGGGAACCTATCGATCGTGTGACCTGCGTCGACGTAAATGCGCCGGGGGCAGAGCACGGCCAAGGAGTCAACACACCATGGGGTGGACCACACGCCCGAGCGTGCGTTTGCGCGCATTCACCGGCCTGATCGCGACGTGCCTGCTCGGCACCCTGTCCGCCACCGTCGCGGCGACACCGGCGGCAGCCGCGAAACAAGAAGGCATCGGCTACGAAGTCACACCGGGCCAGCCCTACGCCGGTCTCGATGTCAAGCGGGACTGGCTGGGGTCCTACGTCGTCAACGGCAAGCACGTGTTCTGCGTGAGCTTCCAGCTGAAGGCCCCGGACACGAACGAGCAGTACAAGCCCGGTGACGAACTGCTCGACAAGTGGGGCACGAAGCTCCCCGAGGACACCGCGGCCAACATCTCCTACCTGCTGCTGCGCTACGGCGGCACCCAGGACAAATCCGAGGCGGCGGCGCTCGCGCACCTGCTGCACTCGTGGACCTCGAAACCGCGTTCCGCCGCGGACCTCGACAAGAACCTGCCCGCGGACAAGATCGGCTACGACGTGGCCGGTCACCTCGACAAGCTGAAGGCGCAGCACTCCGACGCCGCCACGGCCGTCGAGAAGCTGACCAAGGACGCCGAGGCCAACCGCGGGCCGTGGACCAGCGCGATCACCCCGCCGAAGGACGACCAGCACATCGGCACGGCCGGTGAATGGACGATCAGCGTCAAGAACGCCAAGGGCAAGGGCGTCTCCGACGTCCCGGTGAAACTCACGCCGTCCGACGCGACGATCGACAGCGGCGAGACCACGAAGCCCGCCTCCACCACGAAGGCCGAGAAGGCCGTCACGGTGAAGACCGGCGAAAACGGCACTGTGAAGGTCAAGCTGACGCCGACCGGCGACCAGCCGAAACTGGCCAGCTCGCTGTCCGCCCCCGCGGACCGGCCGTACGTGCAGTTCCCGGTCGAAACCGGCGTGCAGAAGGTCGTCTCGACAGGCGGCGAGAAGGAACTGAAGGCGCAGGGTGTCGCGGTCGTCTCGAAGCCGGGCAAGGTCCAGGTGACCAAGGTCGACGCGAAGACCGGCAAGGGCATCGCGGGCGCTGCTCTGCGGATCACCGCCAAGGACAAGGCCACGGCCGCCGTCGGGCATGACGGCAAGCCGCTCAACGGCGCCGACGGCAAACCCGCCGTCGTCACCACCGAAGGCGAGAACGGCACGGTCACCGTCGAGAACCTGCGGACCCCGCAGGAGATCTGCGTGGTCGAGGTCAACGCGCCGCCGGGCTACACCAACTCGTTCGACCCGAAGAACCCGCCGTCCGCCTGCGGTGAGGTCAAACCGGGTGAGACGCTGGCACTCAAGGTCGCCAACACGCCCAACGAGGTACCGCGCACCATTCCCGCCGGCGACCGGCCGGTGGCGATGATGCAGGGCACCGTCGAGAACTCCGCGTCGACCGCCGGGATCATCGGTATCGGCGTGCTCGCGCTGCTCGGCTCGGCACTGGTGGGTGCGGCCGCGCGACGGTCTTCGCGGCGCTGAGTGGCTTCGAGCTAAGAGGTTTCAGGAATGTCAGTACGACGCGGGTTCGCGCTGGGAGCCGTCACGGTCCTGTGCGCGGACCTCGTCGCGGCCTTGATCATCTGGCCGCCGACGACCGTGGTGGCGGGGACGGCTCAGCCCGTTTCCGTCTCCGTCGCGGGCGGCGCGCCGGCCGCGCCCGCACAGCAGCAGACCCCTCCCTCGCCGGAGATCGTCCCGACGACACCTCCGCCCGCCCCGCCGCAGAAGCAACCGGAACCCCCAGCGCATCAGGGGCCCGGGACGATCCAGCTGCCGGCAGGCGGGTCGGCGAAGCTGGTGAAAAAGGACCTCGGGCCGGGCGCGGAGCTTCCGGTACCGGAGAACCTCGGCGAGGTGACCTGGTGGGGCGCCGAGCTGACTTCGGCGACCGGGGCGAGCGTGTTCGCCGGGCACGTGAACTGGAAAGGCGCGACAGGACCGTTCGCGGAGCTGTGGAACGACCGCGTCGGCGGCGCCGTCACCGTCGTCGACAAGGCCGGGAAGTCTTGGCGGTACAAGGTTTCCCAGCTGATCACGCTGAAGAAGGACGAGCTGCCGCAGCGGGCCGACGAGCTGTTCGGCCAGTCCGGTCCACATCGGATAGTCCTGGTCACCTGCGGCGGCCGCTGGGTCGGCGGATCGACGGGCTACGCCGAAAACCGGGTCGTCATCGCCGAACCGATCTAGTTACCCGTGAGTAACTTCACGGGTGCCATGGTGGTCAGCGCCGTCGTGATGCAGCAGAATGCCCAGGGGACGCGGGCGAGCATGGTGAAGGGTGAAGAACATGGCGACTTTTCTGGTGACCGGCGCGACCGGACTGATCGGGCGCCAGTTCACCCGGCTGCTGCTCGCCAGGGAGGACGTCGACCAGGTCGCGCTCCTCGTCCGTGCGTCCTCACAGGACAAACTCGCGAAACTGGTGAACACCTGGCCGCACCCGGAGCGCGTCACCCTCGTCACCGGTGACCTCGGCGAGCCGCTGCTCGGCGTCAGCGAAGGGGATCGAGAGAAGCTTCGCGGCGTCGACCACGTCGTGCACCTCGCCGCGCTCTACGACATCACCGCCGACGACGAAGCCAGCGTCAAGGCCAACGTCGAAGGCACCGGGCAGATGATCGCGCTCGCCGCCGACCTGAACGCCGGCGGTGTGCACCACGTGTCCTCGGTCGCCGTCGCCGGTGATCACGAGGGCATGTTCACCGAGGAGATGTTCGACGTCGGCCAGCGGCTCATCACGCCGTACCACCGCACGAAGTTCGAAGCGGAACGCCTCGTACGCGAACAGCAGGACGTGCCGTGGCGGGTGTACCGGCCCGCGGTCGTGGTCGGGAACTCCGAGACCGGCGAGATGGACAAGATCGACGGCCCGTACTACCTGTTCCCCGCGATCAGCAGGCTGGCCGGGCTGCCCGACGTGCCGATCGTCGGCCCCGACCTCGGCGACACCAACGTCGTCCCGGTCGACTACGTGGCCAAGTCGCTGCTCGCGCTGATCACCACGAAGGGGCTCGATGGGCGCGCGTTCCACCTGGTCAACCCGGAACCGCAGCCGGTCGTCTCCGTGTACAACGCCTTCGCGAAGGCCGCGGGCGCGCCGACGATCTCCCTGCAGCTCAACGAACGCGTGTCCAGGGGCATCGTCAACCTGGTGAAGCTGAGCGAGCACATCCCCGGTTTCACGATCGCGCGTGACGCCGTGATGGAGCGGCTCGGAATCCCGCCGGTGCTGCTGGAGACCATGGCCTTCCCGTCGGTGTTCTCGTCGGCGTCGACGCGTAAGGCGCTCATCGGCTCGGGTGTCGAGGTGCCCCGGATCGAGGACTACGCGCCCACGCTGTGGCGCTACTGGCGCGAGCACCTGGACCCGTTCCGCGCGCGCAAGCACGGTCCTCGCGGCGAACTGGACGGCCGCCGCGTGATCATCACCGGCGCGTCTTCGGGGATCGGCCGCGCGACCGCGATCAAGGTCGCGGCTTCGGGCGGCATACCGCTGCTCGTGGCGCGACGGCAGCACGAACTCGAAGAGGTACGGGACGAGATCATCGCCGCCGGAGGTACGGCGTCGGTGTACCCGGCCGACCTGACCGACGAGGAATCGGTGCACAAGGCCGTCGACGCGATGCTCGCCGAACACGGCCGGATCGACATGCTCGTCAACAACGCCGGCCGTTCGATCAGGCGGTCGATCAAACTGTCGTACGACCGGTTCCACGACTACGAGCGCGCGATGGCGATCAATTACTTCGGCGCGGTGCGGCTGATCCTGGCGGTGCTGCCGCATATGTCCGAGCGGAAGTTCGGACATATCGTCAACGTCTCGTCGATCGGTGTGCAGGGAATCGCGCCGCGCTTTTCGGCTTATGCGGCATCGAAGGCCGCTTTGGACTATTTCTCCCGGATCGCCGCGACCGAGACCCACGGCGACGGGATCACGTTCACGACCATCCACATGCCACTCGTGCGCACGCCGATGATCCGGCCGACGAAGATCTATGACGCGTTTCCGACGAAGTCGCCGGACCAGGCCGCGAACATGGTGATGAAGGCACTGAAGGAACGGCCGAAGCACATCGGCACGCCCGCCGGGCAGGCGATCGGGCTCGCCTACACGCTCACCCCCGGACTCACGGATGCCGTGGCCTACCAAGGTTTCCGCGTGTTCCCGGATTCCGCGGCCGCCGGTGGCGGCGGCGGGCTGAAGATCGGCAAGGGCGATCAGCATCTGTCCCGCGCGGCAATGGCACTCGCCCGGCTCAGCCGCGGCTTCCACTGGTGACACTGCGCACACGGGTGGCGGCCGTTCAGGTGAGGGAGACCAGCTGAGAGCCGACACACGTCGGTGAATCACCAAGCCTGACATCAGCGACGCCGTGTGCGCAGGTACCGTCGGGACCATGGTTCCCGAGCGAGACAACGGCCTGCTGCCCCTGCGGCGCGAGTACACCCAGGCCTGGCACGGCTTCGACCGGAACGAAGTGCGCCAGTACCTGGATCATCTCGAAGCCCAGCTGCACCGCGTGATCACCGACCGCGATGCCGCGATCGCGCAGGCGACGTCGGCCACACGCGAACTCGAAACCGTGCGCCACGAGGTGGCTAAGCTGAACGCCAGAATCGAGGAGCTGAAGAAGCCGCCGGAGCGGCTCGAAGACCTCGACGAGCGGATGCAGCGCACCGTGACGCTCGCGCAGGCGCGCGCCGCCGAGGTGACGAAACGTGCCGAGGTCGCTGCCGAGAAGCACTGGGCGTCCTCAAGCGAGGCGTCGAAGAAGCTGCGTGAGCGCTACACGCGGCTCGTCGCCGAGCTGGACAAGCAGGCGGACGCGCTGCACTCCGAGCACGAGTCCGCCCTCGCCGAGACGCGGGCCGAGGTCCATCGGCTGACCGTCGAGGCCGCCCAGCGCCGAGAGCTGCTGGACAACGAGGCCGAGCGCAAGCGCCGGAAGATCGAGCGCGAGTTCGATCAGACGATGACGGCACAGCGCAATTCGCTCGAAAAGCACATCGTCGACCAGCAGACGGCCAGCAAGAACCAGGCCGAACGCCGGATCGCGGAGGCCACTGCCGAGTCGAAGCGCCGCGTCGACGAGTCGACCGCGGAGGCCAAGCGCCGTCTCGACGAGGCCACCACGACGGCGGCCCAGCGCACCACGGCCGCTCAGCGCAAGGTCGAGCGGCTCGCGGAGATCCGCGAGCAGGCTCGCAAGAGCCTGCAGCAGGCCGACGCGGTGCTGAAGGGCAGCGAAGCGATGCTCGCCGCGCTTCCCGAGGAATCGGTGATCCCGCACGCTTCGAAGCTCGTCGGTGGCGACAGCAAGGCCGAGGAGACGAAGCCGGCCGGCAAGCCCGCCGAGAACGCCGCCGCCGCCGCGAAGCCCGCGTCCCCTGCCACCACCCCTGCCAAGCCCGCTCCAGCCAAGTCCGCTTCTTCGGCGCCTGCCGCCGCTGCGCCGAAGAACGGACAGAGCGAGCAGAACGGTCCGAAGGCGAACGGCCAGAAGCCGTCACCCGCCAAAACGGGCTCCTGACCAGCAGAAAGTAGCAAGGGACCTTTGCTATCACTCTCTTCAGGAGAGTGATAGCAAAGGTCCCTTGCTCTCTTTCGGGGTCAGGTGGCGGTGGTGCGCGGCCAGGGATTGGCCGCTTCGAGCTGCGCGGCCAGGCCGAGGAGGAGCCCTTCTCCGCCGGGCGCGGCGACCAGTTGAACGCAGGCCGGGATACCTGAGGGATGCACGCCGACCGGGACCGACATCGCCGGGTAGCCCGCGAGATTCCACAGGCCGGCGAAACCGGCGACGCGGACGGACGGCAGCACGTTGGCGATCCATCGGCTTTCGTGCCAGGTACGGGCCTTGAGCGGGAGGGTCGCGAGCATCGGCGTGACCAGGACGTCGTGGTCGGCGAAGAACTCTTCGGCCCGCTCGCGCCACCGCTCACGGGTGCTCTCCCGAACCCGCACGGCCGTCAAGCGGCCGAGCCGGATGTGCGTGCGCGTCCGTGGCTGGAGCGCGTTGAGATCGAAGTCTGCCGCCTGCTCGGCCGGGCCCACGAGCCAGCGCGTGAGAAGACCGCCGATGGCTCCCGCGTTGTATCGCGGCGTTCCGGGCGCGACATCATGCCCGGCCGCGCTGAACAGCTCCCCCGCCCGCGCGACCGCGCGGGAGAAGGCGCGCGGCAGCGGCGCCCTGGTCAGGGGGACCTGGGTCGACAGGGCGATCCGTGATCGCTTCGGGTCGGCGATGTCCGCCAGCGCGGGCTGCTCTGCGAGGACCGACATCAGCACAGCCGCGTCGGCCACGGTGGTCGTCATCGGGCCGTGGGTGGACAGGCCGAACCAGCCGACCTCCCCCGGCTCGCGGACCACGCCCTTCCCCGGTTTGAGCCCGACGATCCCGCACATCGCCGCGGGCAGCCGGATCGAGCCCAAGCCGTCGGTTCCGTGCGCGATCGGCACCAGCCCGGCCGCGACGGCCGCAGCGCTTCCACCGGACGATCCACCCGCGGCATAGGACGGATTGCGCGGATTACGCGCGATCCCGTCCGGGGTGTCACTCGACGGCCAGATGCACAGCTCCGGCACCCTCGTCAGGCCGACGATCACCGCACCGGCCGCTCGCAGCCGCCGCGCTATCTCGCCGTCCTCTGTGGACACCTTCGAAGAGCCCGCCTGGGATCCCCACGAGGCGTATTCGCCCTCGACCGGTGTGACGTCCTTGACCGCGACCGGCACGCCGGCCAGGGGCAGTTCGGCAAGGTCCGGTCGTTCGGCGAGAGCGGCCGCCTCGGCGAGCGCCTCCTCGGTCCGGACCCGGCGAAACGCGCCGATCACCCCGTCCGCCGCGGCGATCCGGTCCAATGCCTCGCGAGTCACCTGGACCGGATCGAGCTCTTTGGCACGCACCGCCGCCGCGATTTCCACTGCCGTCTTGACCATCCCCGCACTGTAGAGCGGACGACGAAGATCAGCTGCGCGCCGAACAGGCGAACTTCGCCGATTCCGCTTCCATCGCCGGAAAATCGGTGAAGCCGTCGAGCCGGGCGCCGTAGTAGACCTCGTGGTCGGCCCGGGCGAGCGGGGCACGAAGCGCGAATCGGGCGGGCAGGTCCGGGTTCGCGATGAACAGCCTCCCGAAGGCGACCACATCGGCCAGCCCGGACTCGATCAGCGACTCGCCCTCGTCCTGGGACGTCGGCTCGTCGGAACGCAGGTTCGCGATGAGCGTCCCCGGCCACAGCGGCCGGAGATGAGACAACGCCTCATGCCCAGGGGTGTCGATGACGTGCAGGTACGCGAGCCCGTACCGGCGGAGTTCCGTGAGCAACCGTGGGTACACCTCCTTCCAGTCGTCTTCCACGATGTCGTTCTCCGGATTGCCCGGCGAGATCCGCAAAGCGACCCTCTCCGCACCGATCTCCTCGACCACGGCCGCCACCACCTCGAGCGGGAACCTGAGCCGAGCGGCGAGCGAGCCGCCATAGCGGTCTTCTCGGCGGTTGGTGTTCTGGGCGAGGAACTCCTGGATGAGGTACCCGTTGGCACCGTGGAGTTCCACCCCGTCGAACCCGGCCTCGACGGCCGCGTGCGCCGCCGCGGCGAAGTCCTGGACGACCTCGCCGATCTCCAGCTCACTGAGTGCCCGGGGCTCGACCGCGTCCATCAAGCCTTCGGACACGAAGATCCGCCCGGCCTGCCGGACCGCCGACGGCGCCACCGGCGTCCGGCCCACCACTTCGGGGTGGCTGACACGGCCCGCGTGCCACAGCTGGGCGTAAATGCGACCGCCCTTCTCGTGCACGGCTTTCGTCACCGCGCGCCAGGCCTCGATCTGCCGGCCTGTCACCAGCCCGGGGATACCCGGGCCGCTCTTACCGGTCCGGGACACCCATACGCCTTCGCTCACGATCAGGCCGGCACCAGCACGTTGGGCGTAGTACTCCGCCGTCAGTGGATGGGGCACACCGGTCTTGTCGTCGGCACGTCCCCTGGTCATCGGAGCCATCGCGATCCGGTTCGGCAACTGGATCGCTGCGCCGCGAAATGATTCGAGCAACCTCATGAACGCGAAGCTAAACCTTGACACCGGCGTCACGGTCAACCCTGTTTTCCGCGGTTAATGTGGACTCATGCGGATCGGCGAACTGGCGGAACGAACCGGAGTGAGCGTGCGCTCGCTGCGGTACTACGAAACAGAAGGGCTGCTACGCCCGGACCGCCGCGGCAACGGCTACCGGGCCTTCGGTGAAGACGACGTCGCCAAGGTGCTGCAGATTCAGCTCTTCTATTCGGCCGGGTTGTGCAGTGGCAAGATCGCTGAACTCCTTCCTTGTGTTTCGGGTGACGACACCCACCTCGTGCCATCGCCGGGGTTGACCGACGAACTGGAGATCGCCAGGTCTCGGATCCAGAACCAGATCTCTTTGCTCACCACCTCTCTGTCGGTTCTGGAGCGTGTCCTGGCCGCGGCCAACGGAACCGATACCGCCGAGGTACCCGTCCCTTCCCGGCCCGTCCGGCGGCACCGGGGCATTCACGTCTGATCCGCTAGTGAAACTGCGGATCGCGGCCCATCAGTCCGAGCAGCCTGTCCTGCAGGGGAGCGTCCTCGGGCACCTTCACTTCGGGACCGAAGACGACGATGCCGGGCCCGAAAGCGCCTGGAGTTCTCATTACTTCGGGGATCGACTGGGCCTCGGGCCACATCCGGGCGACCTCGCCGGGATCGATCGTGTCGTCCTGGCCCGTGGCACGGGCCAGATCCCAGCCGTGGATCACCATGTCGGCACTGACGACCTGGTCGATGTGCTGCTCGGCCGTCACCTTCCCCATCGGTGTCTCCTGTTCGGTGGCGGCGAGTACCGGGTCGGTGAGGATGGCTTCGACGTCCGCCCGGGCCGCCCGGAGCGCACCGAGCGGGTCTTCCTCGACCGAAGACGCCGAGCTGAGGTCACGGCCGAAGGGGCGCAGCATCGCGCCGTGCATGTCGACGATGTGCCCGACGACATCCCTGGCGGTCCACTCGTCGCAAGGGGAGCCATTCCCCCATTGCCCGGGTCGGACGGCTGCGACCTTGCCCTCGAAGGCATCGGCCCGGATGCGGTAGCGATCGGCGATGGCGTTCATCTCGCTCACGCCCCCGCCGGGACGGCCACGACTTCGGCCAGCCTGTCGTAGCCCTCGCCGACACCTCGCTCCATTCCGGACTCGAGGACGGCGTCCCGGATCCGCTGCGAGCCGTACTTCAGCACCTGGGTCACCGTGGTGATCCCGTCCCTCTCGACCAGCGTCAAGATCGCCAGAGCCTGCCCCTCGGAGGCGTCGCAGTCTTCGTTGACCTCGAGTGACACGAGCCGTTCCGGTCGCTCGATCTCCTGGTAGACGCCGCGCAGCACCATCTCCATCCCGTCACCGTGCCGCAGCAGATAGCGCCATCTACCGCCGACCCGCAGGTCGATCTCGCATTCGAGGACTTCGGTGCCGTGCGGACCGAACCAGCGGCGCACCAGTTCCGGTTTGGTCCAGGCATCGAACACGAGCGCCCTCGGCGCGTCGAAGGACCTCGTCATGACGATCTCGAGATCGCCGGATTTCGCCACGCTGAGAGTTCGTCCCATCGTGCTGCTCCCTTTCCGCTCGTGCGGTGGTCAATCGGTTCCGTCCCGGTGTCCCGGATGCTTCAGCTCCTCGTCGAGAACGAGGTCCAGGCGCGAGAAGGTCTCGTCCCAGAAGCGGCGATAGCCGCCGAGCCACTCGGTCGCGTCCTTCAGGGGCTCGGCCAGCAGCCGGCAGGGGCGACGCTGCGCGTCACGGCCCCGCGCGATCAGCCCCGCCCGCTCCAGCACCTTCAGATGCTTGGAGATGGCGGGCTGGCTCATCGCGAACGGTTCGGCCAGCTCCGTCACCGTGGCCTCGCCGTGCGCGAGCCGCGCGAGGATCGCGCGGCGGGTGGGGTCGGCGAGCGCCGCGAAGGTGACATCGAGCAGATCCTGTGCCACGGTCGCCCGCCTTTCAGTTCTCACGGGTTCGGGTTCTCACGATCGGTTCTTCCGCGGCACCGGCCGCATCCTTGAATAACCTTGCGGTTCCATAACCATGTGGTAATCTATGTCGGAGCAGATCGAACTGTCAAGTCCGGCGCCGGGCTCGACGAGGCGGAACACGGAAGAACAAGACCGAAGAACAAGGAGATGAGGCAAGCCCCGGCCGATGCGAACGCGTACCGCGGAGCGAAGGGGGTTACCGTCGGTACTGGCATGGACGACGAACGAAACGAGCCGATGAACGCCGGGCGACCGAAGACGACTAAGCGATGGGCGACCGTCATCCTGGGAGCGGCCACCGTACTGCTCACCAGCGTGCAGTGCGGTACGGCGAACGAACAGGCGGGGTCGGCACAGCCGGCGGGGACCACGCCTCCGCCGCCGAGCAGCACTGTGCCAAGCCCGTCCAGCACGATCCCGGCTCCTTCCTCGCCGTCACCGAGGGCGGAGCAGGTGCCCGCGCAGGAGTGCAAGGCGGTCGCGGCCGGGATGAGCCCCCGGCAACGGCTGGCTCAGCTCGTAGTGGTCGGAGTGAACGCCGGGGATCCGTCGGCGGCGGTGAAGCTGGTACGCGATCAGCAGGTCGGCGGCATCTTCCTCGGCGGCAACGAGACGGCACTTCTGCAGAACCGCGCGCTCGACGGGGTCCAGAAGGCCGCGAAGGTCCCGGTGTCGGTAGCGATCGACGAAGAGGGCGGTCGCGTCCAGCGGATCGACGACCTCGACGGCTCCATGCCGAGCGCTCGGAAGATGGCCGCGACGATGACACCCGCCCAGGTGCGGACGAAGGCCGCCGAGCGGGGCCGCCAGATGCGGGCCCGCGGGGTCACCGTCGACTACGCACCTGACGCCGACATCACCGAACAGCCGGACCGCGACATCGTCGGTGACCGTTCGTTCGGCTCGAACCCGGAGGCCGCACGCAAGTACGTCCTCGCGTTCTCCCAAGGCCTGCGCGACGCCGGGGTGCAGCCGGTGCTGAAGCACTTCCCCGGACACGGGCACGCCACAGGCGACTCGCACAAGGGACTGGTGCGAACCCCGCCACTCGCCTCGCTGCGCAAGGTGGACCTGGTGCCGTACCGAGACATCGGCGAGTACGGCGAAGTCGGCGTGATGGTCGGACATCTGGACGTGCCCGATCTGACCGGCGGCACGCCGGCGACCCTGTCCGCACCGGCGTACCGGCTACTGCGGAAGGACTACGCGTTCAACGGCCCGGTCATCACGGACGATCTGGGCGCGATGAAGGCGATCACCGCCCAGTACCCGCTGCCGACGGCGGTGCTCAAGGCGCTGCAGGCCGGTGCGGATCAGGCGCTGTGGTCCTCCGGTGGCAACGCCGGCACGGTGCTGGACAGGCTGGAGCAAGCGCTTGCGTCCGGCGAACTCCCTGCCGCGCGGGTCGACGAGGCACTGGCTCGAGTGCTCGCGGCGAAGCAGGCCTGCGGCTGACGGACCGCAGGTCGGGCGGGCTCACCCGGACAGGTGGTCCGAAAAGCGGTCCGAAAACTCTATGAACACAATGCTGACCAGGCAGACGGCAGGAGTGACTCTGATCACCGCCCCGCCGCCCGATCAAGGAGGATCGCGTGCCTGGTCCCAGTAAGCACATACGCCGTCTCGCGATGGTGGCCGCCGCCGCGGCCGGAGTGAGCCTGCTCGTCGCACCGGCGGCGTCGGCAGCGCCGATCGATCACCCGGTGCGGACGACCGGCTGCCACCGTCAAGCACCGGTGCCCGCCGGCGAGACGACGCTGCGGACGTTGACGTCCGGCGGCATCGTCCGCGAGTACGCGGTGCACATTCCCGCGCACTACCAGCCGTCGCGGCAGTACCCCGTGGTGTTGTCGTTCCACGGCCACAAACGGACGTCGAAGTATCAGGAGGAACTGTCCGGCTTTTCCGCTTATGACGCGATTTCCGTCTACCCGCAAGGACTTGTGGGTACCGACGGCGAGTCGGCCTGGACCGGAGCGCCCTATTCGGCGGCAGCCGACGACGTGCTCTTCACCAGCGACCTGCTGAACACGCTCCAGCGGGAACTGTGCGTCGACTCGCGCCGGATCTACGCCGCGGGCAAATCGAACGGCGGCGGATTCGTCGGCGTACTCGCTTGCCGGATGCCTGGCAGGATCGCGGCGTTCGCCCCGGTCGCGGGCGCGTTCTACCCGCAGGGCGGGGCATGCCACCCGTCGCGCCCGGCGCCGATCCTCGACTTCCACGGCAAGGCCGACCAGACGATCCCGTACACCGGAAACCCCGCCAAGGGCCTGCCCGCGCTGCAGGACTGGCTCGCCGGCTGGGCGAAGCGGAACGGCTGCTTTTCCCGCCCGATCGAATACTCACCGAAAGCCGAGGTCACCGTCCAGCGCTGGATCGGCTGCTCGCTGGAGCACTACCGGATCGAAGGCGCCGCGCACGTCTGGCCGAGCACCGCACCGAACAACGACTCCGCCACGCCGACCGTCATGAACGCGACACCGGTGATCTGGCGCTTCTTCCTAGCCCACCGTTCGCGTTAAATCCCACCGCTCTCCTTGCCGGGCTTGGCCGAACGGCGCTACAGTCGACCTGACTGGATGACCAGATAAGCGAATCTGGTCACGAAGTCAGAGACTGGGAGCGTACGTGGCAGAACGTCCGGACCGCACCGCCGGCCGCGCCGACCGCATTCTCGACGCGGCCGGCGTCCTGCTGTCGCGGCTGGGCTATCGCAAGGTGACCATCGAGGACATCGCGAACCAGGCCGGCATCGGTAAGGGCACGATCTACCTGCACTGGCGCACCAAGGAAAACCTCTTCCACGCGTTGCTCCTGCGTGAGTCCCTCCGGGCCGCCGAGAATCTGCTCGAACGGCTGGACACGGATCCTTCGGAAGTCGTCCCGCATCGGTTCCAGCGGGCGGTCTTCCTGCACGTCCAGCGGAATCCGTTGCTCGGTGCCCTCATCGCCGGCAACACCGAACTCCTGGGCCGGCTGAAGAAACACCCGTTGCAGGATCAGGACGCCGTCGTCACCGAGCGGTATCTCAAGACGATGACCGACCGGGGACTGTTGCGCGACGACATCCCGAACCTGCTGTTCGCCCTGCGTTCCTCGGCGCTGGGTTTCTACTTGATAGACGCCTTCAGCCCCGAAGGCGCCGGCCTCACCGCCGAGGAGAAGGCCGACGCCCTCGCGCACATCATCCGGTCGGCGTTCGAGCCGCCGGAAAAAACGTCCCCGCCGGACCTGACCGCCACCGCGGCCGAGGTGAGCGAGATGTTCCAGGACCTGATCGGGACCTATCGCGCCTGGATCTACCAGCGGGACGAAACAGAGGAGCCCGTCTGATCCGAGCTCCTTCACCTTGAGAAGAAGGGGGTACGACATGACCACCCTCGCCGAAAGCTGGGGAACGCACAAAGACCAGTTCTGGCTACGGGACGAGACACCGGACGAAATGGTCCGGTTCGACGCTGAAACGGGAATCTGGAACGTTTACGGCCACGCCGAAGCACTGAAGACCCTGAGTGATCCGAAGATCTTTTCCTCCGACACCGCACGACTGTTCCCACCGGAGCTGGCGCCGGACAAGGACCAGTTCGTCGACGGCAATCTGCTCCAGATGGATCCGCCCGACCACAAGAAGCTCCGCACGCTGGTGAGTCATGCCTTCACCCCGAAGGTCGTGGCGGATCTCGAACCCAGGATCGCGGAACTGACGAACGAACTTCTCGACGCCGTCGACGGCCAGGACGCGATGGAGCTGGTGGCGAATCTGGCCTACCCGCTGCCGGTGATCGTGATCGCCGAGCTCCTCGGCGTTCCGGCGAGCGATCGCGACCTGTTCAAGCAGTGGGTCGACAAGATGCTGAAGAGCAGCCAGCAGACTTCGCTGCTGGGACAGACCGAGGAACAGAAGAAGGCCTCCGACGAATCCGTCGAGCAGCTGAAGAATCTGGTGAACTACCTGTCCGAACACGTCGACGACCGGCGGCGGAACCCGCGCGAGGATCTGCTGACCAAACTCGTCGAAGCCGAGGTCGACGGCGAGCGGCTTTCCCAGAACGAAATCGTCAACTTCGCGAACGTGCTGTTGCTCGCCGGGCATATCACCACCACGATGCTGCTCGGGAACACCGTGTTGTGCCTGGATTCCCATCCGGACGCATTCCGGCGTGTCCGGGAAGACCGCTCGCTGCTTCCCGCGACGATCGAGGAATCGCTGCGGTTCCTCAGCCCGTTCGCGCTCGTCGCCCGCGCGACGACGACCGAGGTCGAACTGGGCGGCAAGACGATTCCGGCCGACCGCATGCTCCTCGTCTGGGTCGCGGCCGCGAACCGCGATCCGCGCACGTTCACCGATCCGGGCACCTTCGACCCGGCCAGGGCGCGCAACCCGCACTTGGCCTTCGGTCGCGGGATCCACTTCTGCATCGGCGCTCCGCTGGCCAGACTGGAGGGCAAGACGGCGCTCAACATCCTGCTGGACCGGTTCCCTGATCTGCGCACCGATCCGGCCGTTCCGCCGTCGTTCATCCCGAGCCCGAACATGACCGGCGTCGACGAGCTCCAGCTGCTGCTGAAGCCCTAGCGGTCCGCGTACCGGGAAGCGAGCGGGACCACGACCCGCGGAATCCGCTTCCCCGGCGTGTACCGCAGTTCGGTGACGTTGCCGTTCGGCACGAGATAGGTGTCGGCGAACGTGCGGAATCCGCGCATGGCTTCGCTGTCCGGGGTGCGGATACCGGTCAGCACCGACCACATCACCGCGCGGATGAAGAGCCCGTGCGTGAAGACGGCGATCGGCCCCGGCTCCCGTTCTCCCAGCCGGGTCAGGAAGTCCTGGGTCCGGGCGAAGAGGCCGGCGAAGGATTCCGCGCCGTTCACGGCGTGGTGTGGATCGGCCCGGTCCCAGTAGGCCTCGGTGAACGGCCTGCGGTCGGCGGTGGAGGTGACCTGTCCATGGAGTTCGCCGAGAAAGGTGAACTCCTGGACAGGCCACTCTTCACACGTCGCGCCGGGGAACCGCTCGATCGTCGGCTGTGCGGTCTGCCGCGCCCGCAGGAACGGCGACGTCACGATCAACCGAGGTTCCAAGGCGAGCGATTCCGCGATTTCGACGGCTTGCCGCCGACCGGCTTCGGTCAGTGGCGAAACCCCCGGTTCGCCACCGGGAAGACCCGCGTTCGACTCGCTCTCTCCGTGCCTGATCAACCACACCCGTGCCACGATCGCCTCCTAGACCCCGTGTGCACTGACGATCGCACCGAGTGCGAGTTGATCGCGACTTCCCCTGTGCGTAATCAGCGGTCGAACTGACCTTGCTTGCGGCCTTCGCCCGCGGGACCGCGGTACGCCTGCGCGATGCCCACCCAGTGATCGGCGAGCGCACCCTCGGCACGCACGTCGAGATCGTCACGGTGACGGCGCCGCGTGACCAGGAGGCAGAAGTCCTCCGCACTGGCGGTGATCCGCTGCCCCGAGTCCTCGGGACCGAACGTCCACACCTGACCGGACGGCGAGGTGATCTCGAACCGGAACTCCTCCTCCGGCGGCGTCAGCCCCCGGGCCTCGTAACCGAAGTCCCGCACCCGGACGGCGAAGCCGACGAGGTACGCGAGACGGTCGGTCCGCTCCGGCCGCACGCCGAGCGCGTCGGCGACGTCCTGGCCGTGGGCGAACAGTTCCATCATCCCGGCGCAGGCGAGGATGGCCGGCGGCAGCGGGTTGACCAGCCACGGCACGACCTGGTCCGCCGGGACCGCGGCGAGCGCCTTGATGCCCGCGTCGCGTTCGGCGCGCCACCGGGTCAGGAGGACCTCGTTGGGATCGCCGAGGTAGTCGTCGAGCGCCGCGTTGACGGCGGCGTCGAAGCCACGCGCCTGCGTGGCCTTCGCGAGTTCGGTGAACTGCCGCGGTTCGGCCGCGGCCAGCCCCGCGATCTTGAAGATGAAGGCGAGATGAGCGATCTGGTGCTTGACGGACCATCCGACGGCCGGTGTGGGCAGATCCCAGCCCGCGGCGTCCAAATCGGACACCAGGCCGTCGACCTGTTCGCCCTCCGTGGTGAGATCCCTGATCACGTGCCGGAAGTCAGTCACCTTGCCGTCCTCTCTCCGTTTGCACCCTTTCCGATGATGCGGACGCGCCAAGCCACCGTCTTCTCCTCGCGAGCGCTGCCCGGCCGGGAAACCCGGGCTTGACTCTGGAGCCGGGTCCAGGTTCTACCCTCGAGATATGAGAACCGACGCGACGACGGCGCTGACGATGTCCCAGGTGACGTCCCGCGCCGGTGTGCGGCCGGACACCGTGCGCTACTACGAGCGCATCGGCCTCCTGCCCACTCCGGCGCGGACGACCGGGGCTCACCGGCGCTACGGCGAAGACGTCATCGACAGGCTGCGGTTCATCCGCGGTTCCCAACGGCTCGGGCTGACACTGGCCGAGATCAGCGACCTGCTGAGCGTCCGCGACACCGGGGTGTGTCCTTGCGAGCCCGCTGAAACCATGCTGGAACGCCATCTCGCCGAAATCGAAGCGGAGATGGCGCGGCTCGGCGACTTGCGGGCCGAACTCACCTCGATGCTGTCCAGGATGTCCACCGATGACTGCGCCGATCCGCTGCCCGGCGCCTGGTGCCCGCCTGCTTGCGAACCGACGAGAGGAGGTGGATGACCATGAGGATCGACGACTGCTGCGACTGCGACTGCCGCGGTACCGGCTGCTGCTGACCCGCTTTCGCATGACCGGCCGGGCTTGACGTCACCCGGCCGGCCACACGTCGCGGAGGTATCAGCGGAATCAGACACCGGTGCAGGCGGCCATGGCGAATTCCCCGGACGCGGTCTTGGTGGAGACCACCGCGCCGTCGACGGTGATCTTGCAGGTGACCGAACCGCCGGTCTCACCGGTGGTGACGGTGAGCGTGCCGCCCTTGTAGACGCCCTTGTTCTCGACGTCCTTGTTCCACGGCAGCGCGGGAATCGTTTCGGTGACGGGGTTGAGGACCTCGCCGTAGATGACCTCGACGTTCGCCGCATCGCCGGTGACCTCATAGGACACCTTGGCCGTGCGGTTGAGCTCGGTGTTGACCTCGTCGACGGCGGCGTTGAACACGAAGATCCACACGACGCAGACCACGAGCCCGAGTGCCGACAGCGCGATGCCGGTGATGGAGAGCCCCTTGTTGGAGGCCTTCCCGCTCTTGACGCGCATCAGGCCGATGATCGAGAAGATCAGGCCGAGGATCACCAGCGGCCAGGCGATGACGCCGATGAACGGGATCGGGGAGAAGACCAGCCCCACGAGGCCGAGGACGAAGCCCGTGACGCCGATGCCGTTGCGGGGCGGCAAAGCGGCGGCGGGAGCTTGCGGGGCCGGCGTGTACGGGGTTTGCTGGGTCACGGGGTATTTCCTTTCCAATGAATTGAACGAGGCGGGATACAACCAGCGATCGCAGGGCCTCCGCGTCGTACTCGGCGCGCCAACCCGTTACGACGAAAGTCGTAATCCGTGCGCGGGGAAGGCCCTGTTCCGCCGATGCGGGCGGACCGGGCGGAGTGCGTACGCTCTTCCCATGGGAAGGCGTGTACTCGGCGTGATGCTCACCGTGTTCGCCGTCGCGGCGAGCGTGGTCAGCAGCGTGTTCGTGTTCAGCACCCAGGGCTATCTCCCGGAGACCAAGTCGTTCGACCCGACGTGGTGGTCGATTCTCGGGTTCTTCACCGGAATCGCCGCGGCGGTCATGCTCTGCTGGCGGCACAAGTGGCCGGAACTCGTCCTCGCCATCGCTCTGGTGCCACCACTGTTGTTCCGCTCCGACGCGCTCGCCGCACTGATCGCGCTCGCCGCGTTGGCCGCCCATCGCCGCGACCGTCTACTGTGGACCGGAAGTGTGCTGGTCTACCTCGCGACGGCGTGGGCGTTGTTCGGTGATGCCAACCGCCACGCCGACGTGACCATCGCCGGCCAGATCGTCGGCAAGCAGATCTCCGCGGTGCAGATCATGGGAACGCTCACCGTCGCGGTCGTGATGACGGCCGTGCCGCTCACCGTCGGCGTCGTCCGCGGAATGCAGGACACACTGGCGATCCGTGAGGCGAAGGAAGAGGAACTCCGCGCCGAAATGACCCGCCGGGCGGAGCGCACGCGGATCGCGCGCGAGATGCACGACGTCCTGGGACACCGGCTTTCCCTGCTGTCCCTGCAAGCCGGCGCGCTCGAAGTCAGCCAGGGACCCACGACGTCGGAGGCGGCGAAGACCGTCCGCACCACCGCTCGTCAGTCGCTCGACGATCTCAGGCAGGTCATCGGCGTCCTCCGGGACGGCCAGGGTTTCGGGGAAGACGGCGCGGGCGGACACCATCCCGAGCCGCCGCAGCCGACACTGGCGGACATCCCCGAACTGGTCGCCAACTCCCGCCGTTCCGGGCTGGGCGTCAATGTGACGATCCTGCTCGACGACGCCGGCGGCGCCCCCGCGCTGCTCGGCACGACCGCGTACCGGATCGTGCAGGAATCGCTGACCAACGTCCTGAAACACGCTCCAGGCGCCGCGGCCGAGGTCGCGGTCCGCGGCGGACCGGGGAACGGGCTCACCGTCGAAGTCGTCAATCCCCTGCCTGCTACGGCCGTCGTGGGGAAAGCGCCCGGAGCGGGAACAGGGCTGACCGGGATCGGCGAACGCGTCACGCTGGTCGGCGGCAACGTGAGTGCCGGACCGACCGAAGAACGCACATTCGCCGTCCGGGCTTGGCTACCGTGGGGACACCACTAACCTGGTCGGGTGAACCAGCGCCCACTGCGAGTGCTGCTCGTCGACGACGACCCCCTCGTGCGAACCGGACTGTCGATGATCCTGTCCAGCACGAACGACATCGAAGTCGTCGCGGAAGCCGGTGACGGCGACGAGGCCGTGCCGAGAGTGACGATGCACGCCCCCGACGTCGTGCTGATGGACATCCGGATGCGGCGGATGAACGGCCTCGCCGCGACGGCCGCCGTCACCGCCTTGGCCAATCCGCCGAAAGTTCTCGTGCTGACCACCTACGACCTCGACGAATACGTCTTCGACGCCCTCGGCGCGGGCGCCAGCGGGTTCCTGCTGAAGGAGTGCTCGCCGCAGGAGATCATCGACGCGGTGCGCGTGGTCGCGGCGGGCGAGGCGATGCTTTCGCCACGGACGACGCGGAAGCTCATCGGGCATTTCGTCGCTACCCGGATGAGCCCCCGGCGGCACCGGGCGCAAGCCGGGCTTGGCACGCTGACCGGACGCGAAAAGGAGATCGTCACCGCGGTCGCCCAGGGCATGACCAACGCCGAAATCGGCATCGAACTATACCTGAGCGAAGCCACGGTGAAGACCCACATCACCCGGATCTTCGCGAAACTCGACGCCACGAACCGGGTCCAGCTGACGATCTTCGCCTACGAAGCCGGACTCGTCGCTCCCTGACGGCTTGTCCCGTCGAGCAATCCGGCCACGACGGTCGCCCAGAGGACCACGGCGCCGCCGAACCCCGGCACGAGCTGCCAGGCCGCCGTCCATCCGACGACCGCGAGCACGACCGCCAGCACGGCGACCACGCACAACAAAGCGCTCAGCACCAGGAATCGTCGCGATCCGAACAGCTTCGCGAACGGCAGGAAATGCAGGCCGACCACGAAGAGCACCCACGCGGGCACGGCTTCGGGAAACTCGAACACCGCCGAAAGCACCCTGGCGCCGGCGAAGATCCCCACCAGCATCAGCAAGACGGCGATTCCGTACTGCTTGCCGAACGGGCTTTCCTCCCGGCCGCCGCCCGCGGGCAGCCCGGCACCTCGGCGGGCGGTCAGGACGAGCCAGCCGGCCAGTCCCAGTACCGTCACGACGCCTACGACGACCAACGCCGTCGACGCGCCGGAAACCGAGGAGGCACCGAAGAACCACCACCCGGCACCGAATCCCACTCCGATCGCGGAACTGATCAGCAGCGTGATCAGGTGCCCCTTGGTGAACTGTCGGTCCGTCATCGCACTCGGGTCTCCTCCTCCCCCCGGCGAGACAGTACCCGGACGGCTTTCGGTGTCAGGCGAGCCCGGCGAGAATGCCCGCAGCCTCCTTCGGGTGGATGAGAAAGCCGACGTGGCTGCTCACGAGTGAACGCACGTCGGTGGGGTTGTCCGGGGTGAGCGCGTCCGCCTCTTTGATGAAGCGATCCTGCAGCGCGAGCGGCATCGACCGGTCGTCGGTGAGCCGGATGTAGGTACGCGGGATCCCGCCCCACGTGGCGGCGTCGGTTCGTTCGGTACCTGCGTCGAGGCTCTCGTCGGGCTCGAGAGTGTTGAGATAGGCGAAGAATTCGTGGTCCGGCCCGTCGTGCATCGCCGTTTTCATGGCCGCGATCAGCTCCGGGTCGGCGGTACGCCAGTTCATCCGCAGCGCGCCGAGGGTCGCCGGGTCGGCCGCCATCGCCGCCGCGGCGCCGAGGGTCGCGCTGCTCGCGTGCTCCGGTTCCTGCATGTACTCGCCCACGGTGAGGTCCACACAGCACCACGCCGAGATGTAGACGATCCGGTCGATCAGTTCGGGAACCGCGTTCCCGGCGCCGGTGAGTGCGAGCCCGCCGCGGCTGTGTCCCACCAGGACCACCGGGCCGTGCTCGGCGGCCTGACGCACGACGCCGACCAGGTGCTCGACGGTGTCCGCATAGCTCACGCCGGTCATCGAGGAGGGCGCGGTGGCGAGTGCGGCGAGGTCCTGTGGCGCCTGGTACGACACAGGAAAACTGGCCGCGAAGCCGCGCCCGGGGAGATCGACCGGCAGCGAGCGGTGACCGAGCAGGGCGAGCTCGCGCTGCAGCGGCGCCCAGGTGAACGAGTTGCTGAAGGATCCGTGGACCAGGACGAAAGTGGGAGTCACGACTCCATCCTGGCATCCGTGCTTTGCCGGTGATGATCGTGTTGGCAGGCCTGAACAGGTGCCCGTACCCCCGGTTGGACACCACACCAACACGTGTAACACGTGTACTCACCTCGACGACCTATGACCACAGGACAGAGGAAAGCGAATACGTCGGCACGGAGGACATCACCATGGAGATCGCAGAGCGTGCACAGGCTTTAGCTCTGAAGATCCGCAAGCACAAGGCCGACATCCAGACGGAAGAAGCCACCAAGAACGCTTTTGTGATGCCCTTCATCAGCACGGTCCTCGGCTATGACGTCTTCAACCCCGCCGAAGTCATCCCGGAGTTCACCGCCGACGTCGGCACGAAAAAAGGCGAGAAGATCGACTATGCGATCGTCCATGACGGTCAAGTACAAGTCCTGGTCGAGGCCAAGAAGGTCAATGACCCTCTCCGCATCGAGCACGCGTCTCAGCTGTTCCGGTACTTCGCCGTGACCAATGCCAGGATCGCCATCCTCACGAACGGCGAGACGTACCAGTTCTACACCGACCTGGACGCGCCGAATCGGATGGACGCGAAGCCCTTCCTGGTACTCGATTTCTCGGATATCGACGACACGCTCATCCCCGAACTCGCGAAGCTGAGCAAGGAGTCCTTCAACCTCGACTCGGTCATCAACGCCGCCGAAGAGCTCAAGTACATCGGGCAGATCAAGCGCATCCTCGCGACCCAGTTCAAGACGCCCGAGGACGAATGGGTGAAGTTTCTGGCATGCCGAGTCTACGAAGGATCGTTCACCCAACGAGTTCGCGAACAGTTCGCTCCCCTGGTGGACAAGGCCTCCCGCCAGTTCCTCAATGAGCAGGTCAACGACCGGCTGAAGAACGCGCTGGGTGGACCTGATTCCTTCGTCAGTGTCTCCGCCGGCGCGTCCGAACTTGCCGAGCAGCCAAGCTCGGCCGAGAGCCGGCCCACGTCGCCCACGGAACCCGGCACACGCGACGGCGACGTGGTCACCACCGAGGAAGAACTTGACGGGTACCGGATCGTCCGAGCGATCGTCTGCAGCGAAGTGCCCGCCGCGAGGGTCGTCGCGCGTGACACGAAGACCTATTTCGGCGTGCTTCTGGATGACAACAACCGCAAACCCATCGCACGTTTGTGGTTCAACCGGTCGAAGAAGTACCTCGGCATCTTCGATGAGAACAAAGTCGAGACCCGCATTCCCCTTACGGCTGCCGAAGATATCTACCAGTACGCCGATCAGCTCCGGACGACCGTTGCCCGATACAACTCCTCGGCCAGCTTCTCCGCCGCGCCGGAGAAAATCGAAATCGATGGATCGGACCCTGCCGAGCCGCAACTCAGTCCGCGATGAAGACCTGGCCCGCGCCGTCGAACCGGTAACCCACGCCACGCACGGTCGCGATCGGCGTCAGCACGGGCTCCAGTCTGCCGCGGATCTTGCGGATGTGGACGTCGACGGCCTGCACGTTGCCGCCGCTCAATCCCCAAACCTGCGCCATCAGCGTGATGCCCCGGCCAGCTCGATGACCTGGCCGGAAGTCGTTTCGTCGTCGTGAAAAGTCCGGGCTGTCAGGGTGACGTCGACAGTGTCCTCAAAGGACTTCAGCAGGCGCGCGGCGGCATGCTCGGAGTCGGTGCTCACCCGCAAGGCGAGGGTCAGCTCGACGGTCGGTTCCCCGCTCACCGCGATCGACTGAGTCATCTCACACCACCTTGACCGGATGCCGGACGACGGCGCCGAACAGGTAGCCCTGGGTGTTGTACGCGGCGGCGTCCGGCTGGGTGACACCGGTGATGTCCGTGGCCCGCGCCCGCAGCGTGTGGTCGCCCGGAGTGCTGGGGCGCCAAGGGATCTCCCAGAGTTGCCAGCCGCGATCCGCCGACTGACCCACCGTCTTCGCCTGCTGCCAACCGTCGCCGGTACTGACTTCGATCCGCCGGATCCGGCCGTTGCCCGACCACGACCGGCCGCGCAGCACGTGCCTGCCGCCCGCCTCGAATTCGGCGTTCCACGGCAGTTCGAACGCACTCTTGACCACCTGCCGGGTCACGTTCGTGCCCTCCGCCGGGTAATCCTGCCCGAGCAGCCGGTAGTACTGCGTGTTCCATGGCGAGACCAGTGGCGTTTCCGAGACCTCGATGCGCCCCAGCCATTTGATCGACGAGATCCCCACCCAGGACGGCACCACGAGCCGGACCGGGTGGCCGTGGTCCGGCGGCAGCGGCCGCCCGTTCATCTCGTAAGCCAGCAGGACGTCCTGCAACGCCTTCGCGACCGGCAGCGGACGGCGCACCCTCCCCAGGTTGACCCCGCCGGTGACGTAGTCGGCGTCCAGACCTTCGGGGAGGACGTCCACCGCATGGTGCGTCAGCCCGGCCCTGGCCAGCACGGTCGAAAGCCGGACCCCGCGCCAGCGCGCCACCCCGATCGCGCCGAGCTTCCACGCCGTGCCGGACACCGTCTGCCCCTGCTGGCTGGTGAAGTAGCTCCGGCCATTGCCCGCGCATTCGATCGCCGAAGTGATCGTCTCCGAGGGCAGCCTGAGCAGGTCGCGGTAGGTGAACTCGACGGGCTTGTCCGCGGTCGGCGACCCGCGCAAACCGGTACCGAAGAGCTTCAGCCGCCAGGTCGCGGCATCGATCAGCGGGGTGGACGTGTGGTTCCGGACGAAGAACCGGTCGATCGGCGTCAGGTAGCCCTGCCCGCTCAACGCCTCCCAGCGCGTTTCCGCGTTGGTGCCGTAAACCTCGAAAAGCTCGGGCGGCAACGGCTTCACGATCGGCGTGACCGCGGACGCCGTTCCCGCCGGGATCGCTCCGAACGCCGTCAGCGCGAGCCCGCCCCCTGCCGTCAGCCGGAGCATCCTGCGCCGCGACATCCCGTCACCCCGCGCCTCTCCCGCGCGCCACTGCGTCCATCGCGTCCGGTCGTAGGTGGCTTCGTCGGTAAGGCCGCTTTCGGTCATGCAGGCCATTCTCGGCAGCGGCCGTGCACGTGGACCAGCGCGTCCACAGAGCGGAACTGCTTGTGCCCCGGAGGGGGCTCCTACAGCATCCACACTAGCGCCACCTGCTCGTTGAGCAGGCATTTTGCTTGTGGATGGCATGGTATGGATGGTCCTCACTGCCTGGTCGGCGATTTGCGGGAGGTCGTGAGCGGGGAGTCGTGCCTCGATCTTCACCTCGTCGGAGTCATCGAGGAGGCGTACAGCGAGCTGCACGATCTCGAACAAGCGTCGAAGTTGATCGTCAGGTGCGTTGGCGAGGTCGAGGGTGAGGAATGGCAGTGCGTCGAGCAGGGCGATTTCGTCCTCGCCGGGTTTGCGGGGTTCGGTCGCGTCGGCTGCATCTAGGTCAGCGACGGCCGTCTTCGCTGCCTTCTTCTGAGTCTCCAGGTCGTTGTAGGTGGCGCGCAGGCCCTGTGTGAAGGGGTCGTCCGGATCACCATCCAGCGCCTGACGCAAGATCGATGCTTGACGGCGCGCCAGCTCAGCAAGAGCGCGCTGCAACCTTTCGCGTTCGTTTTGGCGTTGCTGCGCGGCGTTGTCGTCGAGCCCATCCAGGTCTGCCGCCAGGATCTCACGGCGGCTGGGTCCGAAAATCCGATCGGAAGCGAACTGGGATACCGCCTCGATGATGGCTTTTTCACGCAGATAGACGGCCTTGGGATGCCCCGCATAGGTGTCAGGCCGACCGCGGTTGTTGGCCTTGGGCCAGCACGTGTAATACACGTCGCCGTGGCGCTGAACGCCGTACATCCTCCGCCCGCAGCCGCAGAAGATCATCCCGCGAAACACATAGGTACGGCGTGTCTGCGGATGCACGTTCAGCTCGTTGTCCGAGCGCGATCCACGACGAGTACGGCGACGAGCGTTGAGTTCGTCGTACATCCATTTCGCTATCAACGGCTCATGGCTAGGTTTGGGCGACCACACCCACTTGATCGGGTCGTTGACCTTTCCCTGTTTGGACCGGCGCGCACGCCGGTTGAACACCTGATAGCCGGTGTACTTCGGGTTCTGGAGTATCTCGTAGACGCTGCTCTTGCCCCATGCCCTGCGTGCTCGTCTGCCTCCCGCCGGTTCGGGCGGCGGATAGCGCGTCAGATCAGCGTTGAGCAGGTCGGCGATGTCGCCGTAGCCGAGCTCCTCGTGGTAGCGCCACTTCGCCATCTGCGTGACCGTTTCGGCACGTACGCCGTCACGCTCCAGACGGCTCTTGGTTTGGCCTTTGGCAGCCTTGGTCGGGTTGGGGTGCGGGATGGCCTTCGCTTTGTACCCGTACGGAGGTTTGCCGATGTTGTAGCCCTCACGGACGTGGGTACACAAACCTCCCCACGACTGTTCGAGGGTGTTGAGGACCTCGTACTCGGCGATGGATTGGTTGATCCGCCGTTGCAGCACGCGCTGCGCGCGGCTACCGGACAGGGTGATGGGCTCGTTGGAGGCAAAGAGCGGGACGTCGACGCGCTCTAGCTCCCGCTCAACAGAAAGGCCCTCGAATGCACGACGCGCAACGCGAGAAATGCTTTCAGCGATCACCACGTCGAATCGGCGACCGGAATGCGCGGCTTCGGCGAGCAGGTCCGCGATTCCACCGTCACGGGCGATCGGGATGTTGAACCGTTCGTAGTTCTCCCCCTGGCCACGCTGATCCAGATCCATGCGGCCGGATTCGACGTCATAGAAATGGGCGACGATCACCCACGACTCCGGCAGTGCAGTCTTGCAGTTGCCGACTTGCCGAAGCAGCGATTGCCGCGGGTCTTGCTGGTCCTCGGTCGAGGTCCGGCCGAGCACAGCGACGCGAACCTCATCGCGCATAAGCGCCGACGTCGACGAGCCCAGCGGCGAGACCGCATAGTCAGACAGCCCAGAGGGCCCTGACACCGGAACGCGCCCATTGCCCCGATGCTCGATCGCCGGAGCAGGCGGGTTCACCACGAAGCCGTCCTCTGTTCCCATTTCTACTCAGTCACCTCTCGCCACACCGGGACTTGACTCACTCAGCGGTTCGCAAGCGGAGTCAGGCGGCCTGGTAGTTCTCTGTGTCCGGAGTTCCGTTCACGGTGTTCTGCTGATGTGCCCAGTGCAGGAGCCCCGCAAGGACCACGGCGATTTCCCTGCGCATGCGCCAGCCTTCGGCGCCTCCGACGTACGTCACCTCTCCGACAAAACGGCGATGTCCACCACGGAACGACTGTTCGAAGCACCATGCCTTGTTGTCGCCAGCCGGGCGAGAATTGCGACGTTGCAAGGGAATCACCACCGCGTCGTCGTGTACCTGATCACCATCGCGCCCTACCTCTCCGAGGAGATGGCTGCGATCCTGCGGCGAGTACTCGTCCTGGCCTGAACCGGGCACTGGTCACCCTCCTCTGGGCCTTGAGTAAGTCAAGTGCTTACGTGGGCCCGAAATCGTAACGTCGATCAGTACAGAATGGAGGCCCCGAACGAGTGAGGACGACCTAGATTGCTCCGCCCGCGACGATCCGCTGTATCGCGATGTCGTGGTAGGCCGGGTTGGTGTCAATGCCGGTGAAGCGGCGGCCGAGTTCGCGGGCGGCGACGCCGGTAGTGCCACTGCCGCTGAAGGGGTCGAGAACGTGACCGCCGGGTGGGCATCCGCCGGCGATGCAGCGGCGCGGGATCTCCAGTGGGGACGGCGCAGGATGACCGGTGCGGGATCGATCCGGCTGGATTGTCCACACGTTGCCGGGGTTGCGTCCGCGCTGGCCGTGCGCCGGGGTGCGGGGCCAGGTTCCGCGGGCGGTGTTCGGCTTGTTGCCACCGTGATGGGCTCGACGGGACAGGGCGCGGTCGCCGGTGTAGGGCTGCCGAATCGGGTCGAGGTCGAAGTAGTAGTCCGGCTGCGTGACGAATAGGAAGATCATCTCGTGGCGGGTGGCGAGCCGATCGCGGATCGGCGTGGGTGTGGCGTGCGGCTTGTGCCAGACGATCGCCGACCGCAGTATCCAGCCGTCGTCCTGCATTGCCAGGGCGAGGCGCCAGGGCATGCCGAGCAGGTTCTTGTGTGGCACGTCGGCGATGGGCCGGTAGTGCGGTTGTCCGGCTTGGCCGGGTGTGGTGCACCAGTAGCCATCGGAGTTGGTGGAGTAGCTGTCGCCGAGATTGATCCAGACAGTCGCCCGCGGGGTGAGCACGCGGCGCGCCGCGCCGAATACCGTACGTACCGTGTCGATGTACTCGTCTGCAGTCGGTTCCAGGCCGATCTGCGGATGCTCGCGCAGTGCTCCGCAGTTTCGGCACCGCCGCCGATCGCGGCTGCCATCAGCGGATGCGGTGCCGGCGCTGACCGGGCGGTGGCGACACCCCGTTCGCCCGCTGGTCCAGGAGTCGGGGGCGTAGTCGCGCAGGCGCCAGTAGGGCGGGCTGGTGACGAGGCAGTCCACCGAGTTGTCGGGCAGTTCCGCGATCCCGGCTTCCGCATCAGCTGTGAAGAGAGTGACTCCGCCGTACTGGCGATGAGTCGCGATGGAGGCGTTCATGCGGCCCTCCCCTGTTCGTCTGCGGTGAGGCCGAGGCGCCGGAGGCCGATGTCGTGGAACTGCGGGTTGAGATCGATACCGACGTAGGACCGGCCGAGCTTCCCTGCGGCCATGCCGGTGGTGGCGGCACCGCTGAATGGATCGAGCACGACACCGCCCTCCGGGCATCCTGCGGCGACGCACCGCAAAGGGATGTCGACCGGGAAGGCTGCGAAGTGCGCTTCGCGGAGGGGACGAGTCGTGATGGACCAGACGTCGCCGGGGTTCTTGCCACGCTGGTGCGCGGCGGAGTGCCGCGCGCCGGTCGGCCGCATCGCGTCGCCGTGTGTCTTACCGGTGAACGGGCTGGTGTCGTGGTATTTGCCGTACACACTGTGTCCGCGACGGCGCGCGGTCGCGTCGATCCCGCCGTGGCGGCCCTTGCGCACGCCGCCGATCACGATGCCCTCGTCGGCCGCCTCGGGACGGGTGAGTGGTTCGCGGATCGGATCGAGGTCGAAGAAGTACTTCTGCTGTTTGGTCAGCAGGAACAGCATCTCGTACCGGTTCGACAGCCGATCCCGGACGGATTCGGGCATGGCGTTGGGTTTGTGCCACACGATCGCGTTGCGCAGAATCCAGCCGTCGGCCTGCAGCGCGAACGCGACCCGCCATGGCATTCCGACCAGGTTCTTCCGCGGCAGGGACCGCGTGCGCGCCACCCCGGCCTGGCGTACCGATTCCCGCAGCGGCACTGCCGCGTTCCGGCCGGACAGGGTGCTGGCCCGCATCGGGTCACCGGTGCGGCCGGGCGGTTCGGCAGAGTAGGAGTCACCCAGGTTCAGCCACACGGTGCCGGTGTCGACCACAACGCGGTGCAGCTGCGCGAAGACGCCCCGGAGGCGGTCCACGTAGTCCTGTGGTGTCGGCTCCAGGCCGTGCTGGTCGTCCTCGCGCCGGGCGCCGCACCGGCGGCAGTGCTGCGGCGCGCCGTCGCGGTGCCCCGCGGACGCGGGATAGGCAAGACCGGGATGTTTGGGCTGGGGATGGTTGCCACCGCGTCCGGCCGAGGCCAGGTGGGCGCAGCCGGGATCGCCGCCGACCCAGGTTCCAGTCCCGTAGTCGCGCAGCCCCCAGTACGGCGGGCTGGTGACCACGCAGTCGACCGACTTCTCTGCCAGGCCGGCGAGGGTGGCGGTGGCGTCGCCGGTGTAGAGCGTGACCGTCTCATCGCGGTAGTAGACGGTGCTCGTCGGATGCTGGGTCATGCCGCCTCCCGGCCCTGGTCGGTGAGTCCGGTGGTGTCGGTGTCCGGGGTCGGTGAGACCCAGCGGGCTCGGCGGTTGTAGGCCGCCCAGAACACCGCTGGTTCGACCAGTGCCCGGTGGCACCGTTGCTGCGACCAGGTCCAGTATTCCGGCGGTTGATCCACTCCGCGCAGCGTGCGATCCCGGACGACGTACCCGAGGTAGACGGGATTTTTGAGGATGGTGCGCACGACCGCCGGACTCCACGCCCGCGCCCGGCCGGTGACGGGGTCGACAGGCTGAGGGTGCTTCTGCTCGTTCAGGAGCCGGACGATGGTGCGCTCGCTGCGCTTGCCGTACAAATTCCAGGCGAAGATCAGCGACACGACCGGCGCACGCAACTCGTCGACCATCAGCCGGTGCCGCCAGCCCGCACGACCAGACTCGGCTTCGACCCAGTGATGCTGCAGGGTATAGCCATAGGGCGC
The DNA here is from genome assembly GCF_046549055.1 of Amycolatopsis sp. lyj-112. Taxonomy (NCBI): domain Bacteria; kingdom Bacillati; phylum Actinomycetota; class Actinomycetes; order Pseudonocardiales; family Pseudonocardiaceae; genus Amycolatopsis; species Amycolatopsis sp. lyj-112. The sequence continues at coordinate 142,463 of NZ_JAJPWS010000017.1, forward strand.
GGTGCCCGTCCACCAACCGTCGCGGGTGCGCTGCCGAAGTGCCAAACGCGACCGTCGCTTCAACTCCAGCTGGTACCGGTAGACGCTCAGCTCGTCAGACACGCGCCGGGCGTTGTCCTCATCCGTACCTGCCACGTATCCGGTTAGGGCTACGCGCAGCCGCTGCCACCCGGTCGGCGATTCAGGCTTCCGCGTGCCGTACCTCACGAATGGGTACAGCAACGGATTGATGCGGCGCGTGCGGCGACCCGGCTCAGGGGTGATGTCCATGGAAATTCTCTCCTTCGTGCGAGCGGAGTGGATGTCAGAAACAGCGGACGCGGCCTGCTCGTGAGCCGCTGTGCGTAGTTCCGCGGCGACGCGGAATGGCTGCGCGTAGACGGATTCCGCGTGCTTGGACGTGCGGTCAGGCGGCCACCGATGCCAGGCGTGTTCCGCGAGCACTCCGGTGCGGTCGAGGCGGCGCAGGCAGCGCCGGGATGGGCTGAGTCAAAGCCGGATCACTGGCCTCCGGGTCGGCCCGGAACACCAGCACTGTCTGATGCGCGGGCAGCGCGATTTGGTGTCCGAGAGCGCGTTCCGCTCGCCCAGCGGCGCGCCGCTGGGCGAGGGTCGCGTGGGTATACGCACGCCGTCGCCGCACGGCGGCGGTGAGGGCCAAGCAGCGCGCGACCGGTGCCAGGCCCGCGGCGCTGCCGATCTCGGCGATCTGGCTGGGAACGTCGAGCAGGTCGTGCCGGACAGGGTGCCGCTGCGGGGCACAGGTGACGACCACGTGCCCGCCGGGACGCACCAGCGGCCGGTACTGCGAGAGCAGGCTGTGCAGCCGATCCAGCGCACCATCGACGTCGCCGTTCGAGCTGGCAGGGCGCAGGGTGATCAGCAGGAGGTCGACGCGCCCGGTCAGTCCTGCCGTTGCGGCGGCGACGGCTGTGCCGGGGCGTCGGTCGAGCACGAGGACCATGCCGTCGACGAACACACCGCGCGCCTTCGTGACGGTCACGTTCGTCCGTGCCAGCCGCCACCATCGGCGCTGCCCGGTCAGCCCGATCGCGTGCCGCCCGGAGCGCAATGCTTCCACAATGGCCGTCCCCGCTCCGCAGTCCGGATCGAGCACCACATCGCCAGGCCGGGTGAAGGTCGCGATGGCGTGGCGGGCGATCGCCGGGGCCATCAGTGCCGGGTCCGTTCCGGTCGCGTTGTGGTAACCGCCCTCGTCCAGCTGGGCCGCAACGCTGGTCGTCCCGGTCGGCCACACCGAGGCCAGAACCGGACCCTCCGGCACCTCCCCCATCGGTCGAGGGAACTGCTTGTTGGCGCGCTTAGACATCCGACGCCTCCTTCCGATCGGTGACGTCGGTCTCCCCGGCAGTGAGAGGCAGTCGCTGGAACAGGACGAGGTCGTGGTGCACCGAGCGCAGCGGAAGCGCCCCGAAGCCGCCACGCAGCGATCGACCGCGCGGGGCCGTCGCGGTTCCGGTCCCCTCGGCAGCGGCGGAGATGGCTACCGGGTCCGGTGTCGGCGCGGTGAGCACGGCGATGTGGTCGAGACACCGCAAACCGTGATGACCCAGCGTGTTCGCCAAGGCGGGGTGCGGGTCGAGCAACCGCCCACCGCGCGAATCACTGTGCGTGACTACTGCAGTGAGGCCGCATGGGGCGAGTAGGGCGTCCCAGTCGGCGTGACCGAGCCAGTCGGTGGCGTGCGGGTCGAGCGCGGTGATGATCAGATCGAACCCGTTACGGAGTCGGTCTCCGGCGCGGCGACGCGGCTGTGCGGAGTCGGTGTTCGAGTCGGTGACCGCGTGCAAGCCGAGCCGACTGAGTCGGTGTCGCGACCCCGACTCGGCACCACCGTGCCGGGACGGGTCGGGGCGGTCACTTCGATAGTCCGGCGCGGGTGCGGCGGTCGCGGTGTCGGCACCGCGGCCGAGGCGGGCGACGGTCCAGACCGCTTCGGCGAGTCCGGTGTACGGGTCGCCGTCGTAGGTTCGGCCAGCTGTTCGTGGTGACGTGTGCGGGGGTGTCGGCGGGGAGAGGAGAAGGACACGGTCGCCGGGGCGGGTGTAGGTCGTGACGAGGGTGAGGATCGTGCGGCCGAGCCAGCCAGCGAGCAGCGCCGTGCCGGGCAGCACCTCGGCATCGACGAAGGGCCACAGAGTGGTCGGGCGCGTCGCGCGGATGCGTCCGGCGGTGGCTGTCCGGGAGAGCGCGTGGCGTCGGCCCTGGCCGGTGTGCGCCGGGGCCGGCGTCCGGCGATGCGGCGTGCGGTGGGGGCGGCGGCCGGGCTCGTGGTGAGGTGTTGAAGTCATCGGTGGCCTTCCTCGCGGCGTGGTCGGCGTGGTCTGCCAAGTCACCCCAAGAGGCCGGTTTCGGTGCCGATTTTGGACACCAAGAACTCAACTTTCTCGACGAGTTTCGGCGTGCCCCGAAACTCAACAAGTCGAGCCACGGGTTCCATTCGAGAGAGCAGGCGACTCTCGCGAGGAAGAGGAGCAAGAAGAGTGCGAGCTTCCACGCGTTGCTCCGTCGCCAATAACGACCTCGACAGAATTTTGGATGCCGATGCCTAGATCACGTCACCGCGCTCATTCGTCCCGCGATTGCCGAGCGCAAGCCTGCTAAGAAACACTTAAAACACAGGTCAACAGCTACTAACGTTCATCTTGAACGACCGACCGAGACCAGCCTGGCCACCCATTCTGAATCCTTACAGAGGCTCGGTTTTAGTAGCGGAATGGCGTCACTAAAAGGATCATCCTTGTTCTTTCTTGTCTTTTTCTTGTTGCCGTTCTGGCGTCCTGACGTGGTCGATGCAAGCGACTCGAACAGGAGCAAAGAAATGACTGACGACGAGAGCGTGTCCGGCGCAATTCGCCACGACCACGAAGGGCACGAATGGCTGCCCTTGGACACGGCGCGCGATGCCTTTGGCTGGCTGGTAACCGGGCCGAAGCCGATGGCCGTGCACGGGGCACGGTTCGCCGGGTTGCCGCGGCGGCCGGTGCCGCTGGACGAGCTGCGGGACCGGGTGATGAGCAAGCAGTGCCCGCCGCGCACACGCGACGACGTGTGGGCGCATCTGGTGCTGCGCTCGCGTGCTCACGGAGGTGCTTGGACGGTCGCCTGTGTGGGCATGGCGCTGCCCTCGCTGGCCGCCAGCGCGCGGTGGCTGGGCGCGCGGTATCGGGGCGATCGGGCCGATGCTCACGCGGCCGTACTTACCGGGTTCGTTCATGCGTTGGCCACTGTGGACCTGACCGATCCCGGCATCGTCGTCCGGCTGCACTTCGCCGCACGTCGCGCCGGGCAGGCGGCGTTGGAGGAGTCCCTCGATGCGCCGCGGCCCGTGGACACGGACTTTCACTCTGTCGCTCCCCGTCCGCCGTACGGGCACCCCGATTTGGTGCTCGCTCGCGCGGTCGGCGAGGGAGTCCTGACACCGACCGAGGCGGATCTGATCTCGGCGACCCGGCTGGGCGAGGTGTCTCTGACCGCCTGGGGCGCGGAGCACCAGAGCGAGTTCTGGGCGACCTACAAGGTCCGCCAGCGAGCCGAACACCGACTTGTGTCGTGGCTGGCCGACAACCCCGACGAGGTGGACCCCGAGGACCCCGTCGCCGAGGCAGTTCTGTACATGCTCGCCGTCGAGAAAGACGACCCGCACGCCGACACCGATGGTGTCGTGTCACGCGCGGTAAGCGGCCGCCATCGCAACGGACGACCGGCCGGTTCAAAGAAATCTTCACGCTTGGTGTCCAAAAACGACCCGAAATCCGGCCTCTTGGGGCGCGGGGAAACCCCACCCAGCTCTCCGCCTACCGCCGAGCACGAGCCGACTTCGGAGGTGCGCCGATGCGCGTAACACCCCATCCCCAGTCCCAGCACACCACCGCGCCGTCGCGCTCATCCGCGGCGAACGCACCCGGACAAACGCGGCCCCGAGCGAGCGTCGCCAGCCACTCGCGGCCGACGGCAACAGCGGGTGGCGCACGGCCACATCATCGGACCTCACAGACGCCGTCGGTGTTCCAGTCTGTCGCCGCAGTGGTCCTCAGCGCGGTCGTGCTCAGCGCGCTCACCGCGGATGCGGCGCAGGCATCAACGCAGGTTCTCGCGCTCGCGACCAGTGTCGACCAGGTCTTCACCAACATCCGCAACTGGCTGGTCGGGATCCTGGCCGGCCTGGCGACGGTGTTCCTGACCGTCGGCGGGGTCCGGTATCTCCTGGCCGGAGGCAACCCCGGCGAAACCGAGAAGGCGAAGGGGTGCTTCAGAAACGCAGCATGGGGCTACGGATTGGCGGCACTGGCGCCGCTCGCCGTGGAAATCCTGCGCGGGATTGTCGGGGCCTGAGGTCATGGCCGAGACCCGGTTGTCGCAGCTGCTGTCTCTCGGCGTGGCCGTGGTGCTCGGTTGCCTGCTGACGGTCAGTGCGTGGGCCTCACCCGAGAAGCTCACGCCACACGACGCGCAGCAAGCCGCCGTCCCCGTCGCGCAGCAACCACCGCTGCCGTTACCCCTGCCGACCAACCCGCCGGGAAACACATGCGCACCGGATTCACCGGACCCGACATGTCACTTCCCGACCGGGTCGCCGCATCCGCCGGCGCCGACGACCCCATTGCCGCCCATCACCGAACTACCGCCACCGACCAGTTGTTTCCCCGGCCAGATCGGCTGCACACCCAGCGGTCCGAGCACTGCACCGCAAACGAACACCAGCACGCCATGCACCGGAGAAGGCTGCATCCCGCAACCCGGTACTCCCCCGCCTGCCACAGCTCCAGAGCAGCCCGGCCCTGGAGTTGACGGTGACGACCCGGACTGCGGGATCACCAGCATCGAAGGCTGCATCAACAAGGCCATCAACGCGGTGTTCCGTGAGCTGGTCAAGTCCGCACTCGACCCGCTTCTGAAACTGCTGGGCGACACCGCGTTCACGACGCCGACGCTGGATTCGCTGCCCGGGGTGGCGGACCTGTGGAACAACTCCTGGCTGATCGTCCTGGCCTGCTACAGCGGGCTGATCATGATCGGCGGGATCATCGTGATGTCGCACGAGTCGATCCAGAGCCGCTACTCGATCAAGGAGATCGCGCCCCGGCTCATCGTCTCCTTCTTCGCCTCGATGCTGTCGCTGTTCCTCATCGACAAGGCGATCCGGCTCGCCAACGCACTGTCTGCTGCGGTTCTCACCGATGGGGTCGATCCGCCTCAGCTCGGCGACAGGCTAACCAAGTCGATCAGCGGCGCCTACTCGGCGATGGCGTCCGGCGGGCTATTCGTGATCTTGCTGCAGGTCGTCCTGGTCGTCGCGGTGATCGCGCTGCTTCTGGTCTACGTGGTGCGGGTGATCCTCACGCTGATCCTGATCGTCTCGGCTCCGTTGTGGGTCGCCTGCCACGCCCTTCCCCACACCGACGGCATCGCCCGCTGGGGCTGGCGTGCTCTCGCCGCCACGCTCGGCATTCAGGTCGCCCAGTCGCTCACGCTGATCGTCGCGGTCAACACCTTCCTCAACGGCAGCGTGCGCCTGTTCACCTCCATCGGCGGTGGGCTGATGATGCTCTTCGCCGTCCTCGGGCTCCTCTACGTCCTGTTCAAGATCCCGTTCTGGTTCCTCTCCGCCACCAAACTCGGCACCGGCCGTTCCTTCCTCGGCGGGCTGGCGAAGGCGTATATCGCGGCGAAAACGTTCGGGATGGTCGCTGGAAAGACCGGCGGGTTCGGCAAAGCCGGCGCCAGCGCTGGTGCAGGGAAGGGCGGCAAAGGCGGCGGGGGCCGTGACGGTGCTGCTGCCGATCCGCCTTGGCCGCCCCAGCCGCGGATCGCACCGACACCGCAGGCAGTCAACCGGCGGCTGCAGGCGGCCTACGACGCCGACCGCGCCCGCGCGGCCCGGCAGGCGCGCCAGCCCTCGCAGCGACCGGAGTTTCTGCAAGCCGGTCCGCAGGAGACAACCCACGACCCGGCCGTCACCCCAGCCACCAAGGGACCCGCCATGCCTGAATTCAGTTCCCCTTCTAAGCCCGCTATTCCGGTCCCGCCACCCGCCGCGCGGCGTCGCAGGCAGGCCGCAGCGGTTCCCCGGTTCCAAGGTCCCGGCGCGGCGCAGCGCACCGGCGGCGCAGCGCCCCCGGCTCCGCCGGTCGCAGTAGCGGCGGTTCCACCGCACTTGCGGTTCCAGCCACCGACACCGGAACCCGGGCATGGGTCCCGGCCGGTCACGCCAGCGATCGCTCCACCCGCAGCACCGGTGTTTCGGATCGCACGCCCGGAGCCGCGCATCGGGGACGCCCGCCCGCGCACGCCGTCCGTACCACTTATCGCGTTCCGGGCGCCAAGCCCTCCAGAGGCGCCGCCGAAGTCCCCGCCCCGTGGAGGTGAGAAGTCATGACCGTACGCATACCGGCTGACGTCGATCGCGAGGATCGCGTCCTGGCCAATCTCACCGCCCGGCAGCTGGCGATCCTCGCGGTGACCGGGATCGTGCTCTACGGCGTCTGGACCCTAGCCCGCAACGCAGTACCTCTACCGATCTTCCTGATCGTCGCGATCCCGATCGGAGTCACCGCGGCGGTGCTGGCGTTGGGCCAGCGCGACGGCGTGAGCCTGGACCGGCTCCTGCTCGCGGCCATCCGCCAGCGGCTGCAACCCCGCCACCGGGTCGCCGCACCCGAAGGCATACAGGCCGCGCCGGAGTGGCTGACCAGCCGCATCACCACGACCAATGCCACCGGTGCCGCGGGCGAGTCGGACGTATCTCCGGCGGCGCTGCGGCTGCCCGCGGAAGGGGTCACCGAGGCCGGTGTCGTCGACCTCGGCATGGACGGCGTCGCCATGGTCGCGGTGGCAAGCACGGTGAATTTCGCGCTCCGCACCCCGGGCGAGCAGGAGTCGCTGGTCGCGTCCTTCGGCCGGTATCTGCACTCGATCTCCGCACCGGTGCAGGTGCTCATCCGGGCCGAGCGGCTGGACCTGAGCCGTCAGATCAACGACCTGCGCGAGGCCGCACCCGGCCTGCCGCACCCCATGCTCGAAGCGGCGGCACTGGAACACGCGACCTATCTCGACCAGTTGCGCCGCTCCACTGACCTGCTGCGCCGCCAAGTGCTGCTGGTACTCCGCGAGCCAGTCCGCGCGACCGGGCCGACAGACGGGCTCGGCGGAACGTCCCCGCTTGCCGCGCTGCGCGCTCGGCACGCCCGCGGCCGAGCCGGGGACGTCACCGAGGCCGCGCGGCGCTCCGCGGAAACCCGGCTCGTACGGCGCCTGGCCGAGGCGACCGAATTGCTTGCCCCGGCCGGGATCACAGTCACGCCGCTGGACGCGGGACAAGCCACCGCCGTGCTGGCCACCGCGTGCAACCCCGACAGCCTGATCCCGCCCTCGGCAGGGCTGGCTGGCGCAGACGAGGTGATCACCACCGCCGCCTCGGACCACGACGACGAGCCGCCAGTCCGGCACCGGAGCACGGCCAGTCAACGCGCGCGCAGCAGCGCGACGCCAGAGACGACAGCTCTTGATGAATGGGAGGGCGGTGACCTATGAGCAGGAAATTCGGCCGCACTCGAGGCCGCGGGACGCAGCACGCGAACGCACCGTTGGGCAGGGCCAGTGCGTTCACTCCGGACTCGCTCACCGAAGGGCGTCGACACCTGGAGATCGGCAACGAGTGGGTCGCGTCCTTCGCGATCACCGGGTATCCCCGCGAAGTGCATGCAGGATGGTTGCAGCCGCTGCTGTCCCATCCCGGCCGTGTCGATGTGTCGCTACACATTGAACCGATCGATCCCGTCACTGCCGCCAACCGGCTGAAGCGTCAGCTTTCCAAGCTGGAGTCAGGCCGCCAGCACACCAGCGAGAAGGGGCGGTTGCTGGACCCGATGGTCGAAGCCGCCACCGAGGACGCTTACGACCTGGCGGCCCGCGTCGCCCGCGGCGAAGGCAAGTTGTACCGGCTTGGCCTGTACCTGACTGTGCACGCCACTAGTGAGGACGATCTCGGCGAGCAGGTCGCCGCGGTACGGGCGCTCGCGGCGTCGCTGCTGATGAACGCTCAGCCGACCACCTACCGGTCGTTGCAGGGCTGGGTGTCCACCCTGCCGCTGGCACTGGACCTGATCGGCATGCGCCGAACCTTCGACACCAGCGCTCTGGCCGCCGCGTTTCCCTTCACCTCCCCGGACCTTCCGCCCGCCGACCCGACCAGCGTCGCCGCACCGGCCGGCGTGCTGTACGGGTTCAACGTCGGATCGCAGGGTTTGGTGCATTGGGACCGCTTTTCCGCGGACAACTACAACGCGGTAGTTCTCGGGCGATCTGGCGCGGGCAAGTCCTACCTGGTGAAGCTGGAAACACTGCGCAGTCTGTACCGCGGGGTCGAGGTATCGATCATCGATCCGGAAGACGAGTACCGGCGGCTGTGCGAGGCCATCGGCGGCACCTACATCCACCTCGGCGGCCCAGGCGTCCGCATCAACCCGTTCGACCTGCCAATCGCGGTCCGTCCGGACGGACGCCGAACCGCCCCCAAGGACGCATTGACACGCCGGGCACTGTTCCTGCACACCGTCATCGGAGTGATGCTCGGCACCGAACTGTCCGCACAGCAACGAGCCGTGCTCGACCGGGCGATCATGACCACCTATCAGCAGGCGGGCATCACCAGCGACCCACGGACGTGGAGTCGGCAGGCGCCGCTGCTGGCCGACCTCGCCACGATCCTCACCGGCACCACCGACCCGGTCGCGGCGGACCTGGGCGCCCGGCTGCACCCGTTCGTCGAGGGTGCGTTCTCCACCATGTTCTCCGGACCGACCACAACCAGGGCCGAGGGCCACCTGACCGTGTTCAGCCTGCGTGACCTGCCCGACGAACTCCGGCCGATCGGAACTCTGCTCACGCTGGACACGGTGTGGCGGCGGGTGTCCAACCCGGCCATCCGGCGCCCGAGGCTGATCACGGTCGACGAGGCGTGGCTGCTCATGCAAGACCCTGCCGGGGCGCGGTTCCTGCACCGCATGGCCAAAGCCGCCCGGAAACACTGGACGGGCTTGACGATCGCGACCCAAGATGTCGGCGACGTCCTCGGGACGGAACTCGGTAAGGCGATCATCGCCAACGCCGCTACCCAGATTCTCCTACGCCAAGCAACGCAAGCGATCGACGAGATCGTGGCGACCTTCAACCTGTCCGAAGGCGAGAAACAGTTCCTGATTTCCGCAGACAAGGGACAAGGTCTCTTGAGCACCGGGACACAACGGGTCGCCTTCCAATCGCTGGCATCTCCAGAGGAAAACTCGCTCATCACGACCGACCCGAAGTTCCTCGCAACTCTTCAGGATTCCGGCACGAACTCAGGGTGGGTGGTGCTGTAATGAGGGTATCGCGGTCCCGGGGTTCAGGAACTGCATGTAGTTGGGGCAGCGCACCACCTGTACTGCCAACCGGCGCGAGTATCGCCCGATCCATAACGCGATGGATACAGTCGTTAGGAACGGCTACGTGCGAAAAAGATCGCTTGCGGAAATTGCTCGTCCGGGTCGAGCAGCCACTGGGCCTCGACCTCGAATCCGGCCTCACGCAGCCAGGATGCGACCCTTTCCGGCCGACGGCGGTGGACATGGAGCTTCATCGGATGGCCGCCGTAACCCTCGGTCTTCAACTGCGACCCGTCGCCTACGTGAAACAGGAGTTGCAGTGGTCCGCCCGGACGCAACGCTCGGTGGAAGTGCGCGAAGACTGTCGGCACATCGCCGTCGGGGATGTGGATCAACGACTGCCAGGCAAGCAGGCCAGCCGCCGAAGCTGCCGGGAGGTCCAAGTCTGTCATCGAGCCCACCTCGAACCGCAGACCGGGGTGCTCGTGCCGGGCCACGTCGATCATCCCTGGGGAAAGGTCGATGCCGAAGGCGTCGACATCGAGCTCGTGCAGGTAGGCGGTGACTTCTCCGGGGCCGCAGCCGACGTCCGCTACTGGCCCGCCTCCACCGGCCCTCACACAGTCGGCGAACACCGCCAGAGCCGCGCGAAGGTACTGGTGACCAGCGAGGGCACCACGGACTTGGTTGGCATAGCTAACTGCGACCGTGTCGTACGAGGTCCGGGTGTCGGCCAACCAGCCGTCCGTGTTCATGACCGGAACGATATGCCTGATCGCGATCTCATGGGCAGCCGACTCGATCTGTTCGTCGATGGGCAGGCACCTGAGCACCATGGTTGTTGTCCCCCAGAGGTTTGTACGGCAGGCGGGCGTGCGGTGGTGGCAACGGGCAGCTCATCGCTCGTGGATTTGCGGACGCCGACGGCCACGTCGACCTCGACAGCACTGCGTAACCCGTCTGCCGCTGTGGATCTCCTCAACCACAACCGTTTCTAGTCGTTTCTTGTACTCGACTGACATTCCCTTGCGAGGTGTCGTATGTCTTCTTCCGTCCACACGACCGCGATTCCGGCGCGGCCGAACCGGTTGCTGACGCAGAACCGGGAGATGCGGGCAATCGGTGTCTGGAACTGGACTCTGCCTGCGCTGGCCGCCCGGTTGCCTGACGGACGGACGCAGGTGACCTGCCCAGCGGCGAGCGCATGCACTCGGATCTACTACGCGCGCAACGGGACCTACCTCTTCCCTGCAGTGAAAGCCAAGCATATCGCCAATCTCACGTATGTCCTGGACGATCTACCCGGCTGGACAGATGCAATGATCCGCGAACTGATGGCGCCGCGTCTCATCGGGAAATTTGTTAGGGTGCATGACGCTGGGGATTTTTTCAGCGATGCCTACACTTTGGCGTGGTGTCGCGTGATGCAGACGTGCCCAAAGGTGACTTTTTACTGTTATACCAAGGAAGTTCGCCGGTTCAAAAGGCTGATCGAACCTGACCCACCCGAGAACTTCATGTGGGTATACAGCTACGGCGGTCGCGAAGACTCCTTCATCGACCCCGACCGCGACCGGGTCGCCGACGTGTTTCCCGATGAGGAAGCCATCACTGAGGCCGGGTGGTCGTCGCAGGAAGCCTCGGACCTGCTCGCCGTACTCGGCCCGCGATTGGTCGGGGTGTCCGCGAACCGCATCCCGCAGTTCCTGAAGCGCATGGGCGGACGGCGGCTGTCGGAGTGGCAGGCCGAGATCGACGCCGAACGGACACACAAGCGGCGCCGTCATCTGCGACTCGTGCCTAACGACCCGTCCGCTCCTACTCCAATGCCGGAGGGCCAACCTAGCGCGAACGACACCGAGCGAAACGCGGCCTGAATCCGCGCGTCCTTCGACTTTCCTTGCGAGAGGGGATCTCTGATGTCATCCGCTCAGTCTGTTGTCGCTTCGACGAGGATGCTTGCGTCACCGTTGCAGGACTACCTCCGCGATCCCGGTGCCGCAGTGCGCGCTATCGTCGCGGCGCTGCGGGAATTCGCATTAGCCTGGGGGCCACTCGTCGGGCCAGCCGTTGCGCTTGCGGTGGCTGGGGTCATGATCGGCCGTCGGTGGTGGACGCGCCGGTGCCATAACCGGATGGCTGCCGACGCCAGGGTGGTCACGGTGCTCGCCCCGCCCACGGTCGATCCGGACGGTGCGGCGGCCCTGTACTCCAATTTGGTCGGTCTACTCCGGCCCGGTTGGAGGCGCCGGATACATGGTCAGCCACACATTGTGTGGGAGTACGTGTTTTCCCATGCCGGGGTCGCCCTGCGACTGTGGCTGCCGGGCGTCGTGCCGCCCGGCATGGCCGAGCGCGCCATCGAGGCTGCCTGGCCCGGCGCGCACACCCGGACCAGACCGGCAAAGCCGCCAATCCCCTTGTCCAATCCGCCGGGCAAAGCGGTCGAGGCCGTGGGCGGCGAACTGCGCCTGGCCCGCAGTGAGGCGCTGCCCATCCGATCGGACTTCCCCGCCGACCCGGTCCGCGCCTTGCTGGGCGCCCCGGTCGGCATGGCCACCCACGAACGTGCCGTGGTGCAGATCCTCGCGCGACCGGTGACCGGCGCTCGTGTCCGCAAAGCCCGCCGAGCCGCCCGCCGGGTCCGCGCGGGCAGCTCGGTCCGGATGGCCGGGCGCCTCCTGGACCTGATCACCCCGCACACCGGATCGCGCAAGCCCAGCACAACCGCGAAGCAGCCGGTCTTCGATCACCAGACCTCGCTGGAGAACTCCGCGCAGGACCGGGTCATCGTGGCCAAGCAGCGCAGCTCCCAGTACGAGACCCGCATCCGGTATGCCGTGGCCACCTTGGTCGACGAGAACGCGACCGGTGCGCAGCGGGTTCCGGTGCGTGAACACTTGCGCGGGCGCGGGCATGCCATCGCCAGCGCGTTCGCGGCTTACAGCGAACACAACTACTACCGTCGCGTCCGGCTCACGCACCCGGTCCGATCCGTGGCCGAACGGCGTCTGGCGGCCGGTGATCTGCTCTCGATCGCCGAGCTGGCCGCGCTCGCGCACGTTCCAACTGACGAGGCCGTGCCCGGTTTGCAGCGCGCCGGAGCAAAGGCGGTGCCGCCGCCACCGGGGATTGCCACCGAGGGCGCCGGAGTGAAACCGATCGGGATCACCGACTCCGGTCACTCCCGGCAGGTGGGGCTGCGCGTTGCCGACGCGCGCCATCATCTGCACATCCTGGGTGCGACCGGTTCAGGCAAGTCCGAGCTGATGGCGCGAATGATCCTCGACGACGCCGACGCCGGCCGCGGGCTGGTCGTCATCGATCCCAAGGGCGATCTGGTCGCCGACACCCTCATGCGGCTGCCCTCGCGGCTCGGGAAGAACGTCGTGCTTTTCGACGCCGACAGCCGATCCCGCCCACCGGTGCTCAACCCGCTCGAAGGCGACGACACCGCCCGCACGGTGGACAACCTGGTCTCCATCTTCTCCCACGTCTACGCCTCCAGCTGGGGCCCGCGCACCGAGGACATCCTGCGCTCGGGGCTGCTGACCCTGCGCGAGCTGCCCGGCACGCCCACGCTGACGGACCTGCCGAAACTGTTGACGGTGCCCGCCTTCCGGCAGCGTGCGCTCGAACAGATCTCCGACGATGTCCTGATCGGCTTCTGGCACTGGTACGACGATTTGTCCGACGCCAGCCGCGCACAGGTCGTCGCGCCGCTGATGAACAAGCTCCGCGGCCTGCTGCTGCGCCCGTTCGTGCGGGCCTCCCTCGCCGGCGGCGAGTCCACGGTGGACATGGATGAGGTACTCGACGGCGGAATCTGCCTGGTGCGCCTGGGCAAGGACGCGCTCGGGATGGACACCGCGCGGCTGATCGGCTCGATCGTCGTGGCTCGAACATGGCAAGCCGCGACCCGTCGTGCCCGGATTCCGCAGCGCGACCGGCACGATGCCTCGCTCTACATCGACGAGTGCCACAACTTTCTCAATCTGGCGTATCCGATGGAGGACATGCTCGCCGAAGCCCGGGGTTACCGGATGTCGATGACGCTCGCGCATCAGTACCTGCGGCAGCTGCCGCGCGAACTGGAGGAAGGCATCAGCACCAACGCCCGCTCGAAGATCATTTTCTCGGCGTCGCCCGAGGACGCTCGCCACTTGGCTCGGCACACCGCGCCCCGGCTCTCCGAGCACGATCTCGCCAATCTCGGGCGATTCCACATCGCCGCGCGGCTGGTGCTCGACAGTGAGGAAGCTCCCCCGTTCACCGCGGTCACCAAGAAGCTTCCGCCCGCGATTCCCGGACGCGCCAAGGAGATCCGTCGCCTCGCGCTCGTGAACACCGAGCCTCCAAACACGCCCGAGCCCGCCGAGAACGTCGAGCCGGCGGCGTTCGATCCGCGCCGCGCGGCCTGACCCCACTCAGCTTTTCCGTTTACCCGCAGGGTGTTCTCTTGCGTCCTGCGAGTACTGGTGAACGTGCGCTATTCGTATCATGCAGTATTCCCTGACACGTGGATCATGGTTGCTCGCGCGCTGCGGGCCTCGTGGACACCTCATGATCATCCTCTTTATCGTTGTAGACGAAGAGGCGCGGGCGAGACCCATCGCGGTCTTCCTCGTGCCAGTCGGGCGGCCACGGCCGCCACGCCCGGAGCAACTCGTCCGTCAATTGGCTCGTCGGTGGCCATGTTGCCTGCGGTGGTAGATCAGCTCCCTGTACCTCGCGTCGGATTGACAACTCACTTCCATCCAGAGTTACGTGAACACGTTTAAGGACGCCGGGACAGTAGATTCTTGCCAACTCACGCAGGGTTGTAATGCTTGCCGAGACGTCCCCCTGCGCCAGACTGATCACATATATAAAGGTGGCAAAATTGCAGCTTACGATCTCATCCTCGCTGCCGAGCGTTGGGTTGTACGTATCCCACCAAGTCAGGACGCATGGGGTGACAGATCGCGGAAGCGCGGGCGCCGCCTTGCCAAAAATGTCTCGCAAGGGCCACGAGCCGTCCCTGATCGCTGCAGCGGTGCGATTAGCTTGCTTAATCGCCTTTGGGAAATTGACTCGTTGGTCTACAAAGTTCTGCAACTGCGCATGGCTGCGAAACTTGTCATAAGTTGTCTTCAGCTCCACAACGACAACGTCATCCGTTTGTCGATCCCACAGCACCAGGTCGGCGTCACCGACGCCACGGCGAGCACGACGCGCAGCCCATGCCAAACGCGAATGCTGCGGAAGTTGCGCTCCGAGCCAGTCGGCCGCCAGAGCTAGAGAACTACCAACCGTGGTACTCCATAGTCGTTCGTGGCGTCGAACCAGCAAGCTGATGAAGCCAAGATCCGGGTAAAGAACATGGAACGCGAAGGGCCATGATGCAAGAAACTCCCCGCATCGAAGAAACGGAGCTTGAACCCCCCAAGTAACCGCCTCTTGCGGCGTGACGGTGTGCAGGCTCAGCAAGGCGTCAAACTGTCCAGGTTCTCGAACTTCAAATTCTTTCTCAGTTGCAAATGAACACCAGTCAGCCCACAGCTCATCTGGCGAGAACCATCGCCGAGGATGCGTCTTCCACAGATCGATCACCCACGAGCGAAATTGCGGAACCATACCCATTGGAAATCCAACTCCCACACAGAACGCTTCCCAGCTATCGGGCGCACTCTGCGAGAACACGTCCAGCTCACGCAAACCCACTTTGAGTGCCAACGCACCAAGATCTAATTCTCCAGACTTTTGATCGAACCGCTCAATCACTTCCGCTGCATATTGAGCACGACTAGCGAGTTCGCTGACCAAATGCAGAGCTGAACGACGCACAGGTTTTGCCAGCACCACCCGCAACCCATCGTCGCCAGAGACAAGTCTCCACAGACCTTGCCGGAAGGATGCAATTGCGTGTCGACGCTCATACTTTCGCCTCTCATAAGCGAGGAGCTCCTCCGCGAACGGATCTGACAGTATTGCACGATCAAAGTAGGGAGCGACGAAATCATCGAATCGACCAATAGATGCCGCGAGCACCTGCCAATTTACAGCGTGATCAAGGGAATTATATCGGGGAACGTGGTCAACGATCTCATCTCCGCGCTTGATAGCCAAGTCCAACAGCATTGGAACAACATAATTTGCCGACGCGACGTATTGAAACGGGTCGAGAAGTTGCTCATGATCGGCTAGCTCTTTCTCGCCTCGTCCTAACCTATCAATGATGCGCTGCTGCAGATCCGGTTCAGGGCTCGACATGCCCAAATTATCTCACGTCACAGCCTCACCCTGTCAAGGCGAATGACATCGTCACCAACAGAAACCACAAAGCAGACGTTCCGAAAATTGCCAGACCTTGCCATCGCCTGCTTCCCGCAAACGGTTCACTCATTATTGGAGGTGCAGATCACCATGGTCAGCAATCCCACTCCGCAGCGACAATTGCGTTCGCACCGGCCGGAACGACCTGTTGCGCGGGTGCTCAACTCCGCCGAGCATCACGCCTGGCTGGCCCGGCATCTCACCGGCCGCGACCGGTGGCTGTGCCGGATGCTGTTCGAACACCACGTTCTCACCAGCACCCAGATCATCGACATCGCCTTCACCGGACGCCGCGCCGCGAACCTGCGCCTGCGCAACCTCTACCAATGGGGCGTCGTACACCGCTTCCAGCCGCACCGCGACCGCGGATCGCACCCGATGTACTACGTCCTCGACACCGCCGGGGCAGTCGCCCTCGCCCGCGAGAACGGAATCGACCCCAAGGAACTCGGCTACAGCCGTGAACGCGAGATCGGGCGCGCCTTCTCCCTGCAGCTGGCGCACACCGTGGGCTGCAACGGCCTGTTCACCGCACTGATCCGCCGAGCACGTCAACCCGATGCCGCTGGCATGCTCGCCGCATGGTGGTCGGCCGCCCGGTGCGGCCGGCACTGGGGTGACATTGTCACCCCAGACGGCTACGGCCGCTGGCAGGAGAACGGTCGGGACGTCGAGTGGTTCGTCGAGTTCGACTTCGGCACCGAGCAGCTATCCCGGCTGGCGGGCAAGCTCGCCCGATACGAGCGCCTGGCCGACACCACAGGCATCACCACGCCGGTGCTGGTGTGGATGCCCAGCGCAGCGCGTGAGGCCAACGCGCGCAAGGCTCTGACCGAGGCGCTGCGCGCCCTCGATCGGCCCGCACGAGTGCCGGTGGCGACCAGCAGCGGCGATGCTGCCGCTGACCCACTCGACATGGCCGCACCCCGCTGGCGACGAGTCGACGACCTCGACAGCACCGGTCGAGCCGCACTAGCCGACTTGCCTACGCTCTGGCCCAGTCTCCGCGCACCGACAGCCTCCACAGCGCTCACGCCGAGTAGCGCGCCCCCGAGCCTCCGACCAGAACTGACACCACCCCCGCCGATGCCCCCACCCGACCCGAGCAGCCAGTGGAGGTGAAGCAGACATGGGCAAGATCGTCGGGACTGGTGTGGCGCTGGTCCTGGTGCTCATTCTTCTGATCGGCGGCGGAGCAATCGCTGTCGTACAGGCCGTGTTCGGCTCCACAGGCAGTGGCCTGAACTGTGCCCCAGCAGGCTCCACCACCGAAGCTGCGGGGTACGGGCCACAGGAGATGGCGCATGCGGCAACGATCGTAGCCGTCGGTAAACGTATGCACGTTCCCGAACACGGCTGGGTCGTCGCCGTCACCACCGCGCTCACCGAGTCCCGCCTGCAGAACCTCGACTACGGCGACCGCGACAGTCTCGGCCTATTCCAACAACGCCCATCCATGGGTTGGGGAACCCCGGACCAGATCATGGATCCCAGCTACAGCAGCGAACAGTTCTACCGGCACCTCCTCGCCCTGCAGAACTGGCAAAGCATTCCCGTCGCCGAAGCCGCTCAAACAGTTCAGCGCTCAGGATTTCCAGACCGATACACCCAGTTCGAAGATGCGGCCCGGCAGATCGTGGCCGCCGCACAGGGTGCCACATGCGCCACCGGTACGCCGGGCCAGCTACGGACCGACTGGCCATCCGAGCAGGCCACCGTGCCCGATCCCACAAGCGGTGGGCGAATCACTCCACGCACCCTGACCCTCGCGAAAACCCTTCGAGCCAACGGAATGACCGGGAACGGCCTCGGCTGCTTCGCTCACCGACCAGCCAACCCGAACTCCGACCATCCACAAGGCCGCGCCTGCGACATCATGTTCAATCCCCACAGCCAGCCATCGGTAGCCGAAGGATGGCAAGTCACAAACTGGCTCATCTTCCACCAAGCGAATCTGGGCATCCGCTACCTCATCTGGCAGGGCAAGTACTGGTCAGCTGACAACCCAACCTGGGGCGCCTATCAATCCAGCGCTTACGGCTGCCCCAACCCAAACAACCTCACTGGCTGCCACTACGACCACATTCACGTCTCGATTTATTAATTCTGTCAATTATTCGATCAGAAGAGAGATTAAATCATCCGTTGAGCCCAGGTCGCCAACTTCGCCGGATTCGGCGCCACCAGAGAAGGAGAAATCGCCGCCGGCGCGGACGAGTCTGCCGAGGTGTTGCAACCACTTGTTCGGCAGCACTGTGCGTCCCTACAGCCCAGACAGTCTTAGACAGCTATCCGTTGCCGAACAGGTAAGCGGTTTTTCTGATGATCATTTCAACGTGGCTAAGAAACTGCTCCATTAGTGCCACCACATCCACCGACCAATCTTGCGAGGCATTAAACGCAGGATCGTCCTTCAGGACAAGGTTGAATTGATGGTAAACCTTGTTCTCCATTCCTTCATCGGAGCCGACCATGTAGAACAAGACTGCCCCATCACGAATATCTCGGTCACCATGCTCCATTCGCCTGTTCGTAGGACCGTTGCTGGACCACCAATAGTCTCGCGGCAGCCACTCCGTCGGGACAAGCCGACGATGCTTGTCGATATTCCACAGCGCATTAAGCCGATGAAGAAGGCTTTGCGTGAAATCTTCCTTGAACCCGCCAGCCTTTGCACCCAAGATCTCGATCGCTTCGACGGCTCCAACCGCAACTGCTTCCTCATGCCGTTTGAACGGCTGCGCGTCTCGAAGCACCGCACGCGCCGAACCGTCGAACAGGTCAGCGCGCTTGCCAGTGAAGAACGAGTCAAACTTTTCAGGGGTCTCACATATCGGAAAAGTTGAGGCCTGCCCCTGACTGTCAGTCAAAGTCCCACCTTGGCTACGCAGCGCCAACTCGAACGCCAGACTCTCCAAAGCGCCACGAAGATTATGCACGATGTCACCAACCGTCGTGCTAATCGAGATCGGCTGCGGACGCCAAACACTCAGCCGGTACGCCAGTCTTCCCGGGGTGTCCGTCGCCTCCGGCCGCACCTCATACGGCCCAGACTCCCGATACTGACGCACCAGCGCGCGCAGCGACTCGACGTGCTCCGACGCCCTCGCCAACTTCGCGTTCCAAGACGTCGTCGGCCTCAGCCACGACGGGTCAAACATCATCCATCCAGTATCGCATCCAACAGCACGGCGAGATCGGACGATGACCCGTACCCCCAGGGGCACCAGGAACATCGCGCCCTCGGCCGGGACGGATGGGCCTACCCGTCGACCGAGGCGCCTTTGAGGTGGTTGTAGAGGTTCGCGCGGCTGAGGCCGACCTCGCGAGAGATCTTCGTCTTCGGCACACCAGCCTTATCCGCTTCCTGGATGTCGGAGAGTCGTTCAGTGCGTTCGACCTTCAGCTGCTTAGTCAGGAACTCTTTCATTTCCTGTAGCGAACTTTCCACGTCTCGGACGCTCTCTAAGGCAGTCTCGATCAGTTCGACCCGGCGCCGGCGGGCGCGCAGTTGCGCGATGTGCTCCTCTTTGTCCATTTGCAGCCCCTCTCGCGTCGGGTCAGCCGATCTTCCGGCCTTGCTGAGCTTCCGCCTGCAGCGGTGTCACCCTAGACACCCTAGCGAGACAACCTGGTCGCGGTACACGGCGTGTCGTGACCAGGGATCTCTGGTCACGACACACCACCCTCTGTCGGACCCACCTCGAACGGCCCCGCAGGTCTCCGAACGCCGTGTGACGGCGGCTTTGTCGACGCGGGTGATCGCGATGGCCAATCCCGTGCGCAGTGGCCCCTGAGCCCAGCAGGGCCGGGGCTTATCGGTCCACTCGAGATCAGTTCGAGCTACCGCTAGTTGCCGTCCAGGCGGAGTAGGTCGGCCAGCGCCTTCGGCGCCTTCTGCGAGGGCAGCAAGGAAGGCACGGACGGTGCTGCCGACGCCTCGGAGGCTTCGAGTGCTTCCAACTTCCGCCGCACGGCCGTGAGCGACTTGTACGGGTGCCCCGTCGCGCCGTGATCGTGAGCCGCCTGGCTTTGCAAGTAGGAGACCATGACTGCGGCGTCCTTGGCGCTCATCTCGAAGACGGCAGTTGTCGCAGTCATTCGCACCTGTGCCGCCTGCTCGTTGCTCATCATTTCCTTGAGCGCGCGAACGTTATCTTTTGTCAGTTTTGTGATCTTGATTTCGGGCATGACGATTGTTCCCTTCTTGCGTTGTGGTGTCATGTCTTTCGACAGAGTTGGCGACTATCGAGAAACGCTGATCTCGGCCAGGCAGTTCTCGCGGCCGCCTTGACTTGCTGCCTTGAGGTCGACGTCGAGAGTGTCAGCGAGGTGGTGCAGATCTGCGAGGAAGTCGCTGATGAGGGCTTGGAAATTCTCGTAGGTATCGCCGATCTGGCTGGCGTAGGCGTTGAGAGCCGCTGCTGCGAATCCGGCCTTGCGGGTGTTGTCGTGGATGATGTCGTTCGGGTCGGCGGTGTCTCGCGGCGCGCCGTCACCTGCGAACGCCGCCGGGTCGAGCTCCTCGACGACAACGTCACGTAGGGCACGAACGCGATATAGGTTGTCTTGCATAGCTTTCTCCGCTTCTGCTGCTATTCAGTCGCTTCACCCGGACATTGCCGCGCTTCAGGAGGGCTTTCGAAACAAGGGAGGGCCGTCGGTGACGGCCCTCCCTTGTTTCGAAAGCCGGGTATGACCGGCGTTTGGTCGAATACCGACCGTGGTTCAGTCGGCACGCTCCCACTCCCAGGTGGCGCCAATCGAGTAGCGGCCATCGTCGTCGGCCGTGATCCGGGCAGGCAGGTACCCGTCCTCGGCGACCTGCTGGAAATCGAGCACAACGATCGTGTCACCGTCCCAGTAGGCGCGGTCGGTGCCTGCGGAATGTTTCCGGGCGGTGTCGCTGATCCAGGCGACCACCATCTCGGCCACGGGGCGGCGGAAGCGCGGGCATCCGGCCCTGCTCCATCCGTGGGTGGCCGAGGCGAGCGCTGGGAACACGGGGTCTGTGCCGTCGACGTTGACCGTGACCAGGATTTCGTCGTCTTCGGCGGCGAGCCGCGCGGTATCGGCTAGAAGCGCGGCTTCCGCGCGCTCGTCAGCGGGCGGAGTGCCGAGAACCCAGCTCCAGCCAGGGACGCCCATTGTGTATCGGCCGTGATCATCGGGTTCAACCTGAACCGGGTCGTGCCCGTCTGAGTCCAGCACTGTCAGTATGTCATTGTCGAACCTGGCTGTGCCTGGCCACTCGTCGGGGTCTTGCTCGTGCATCGTATTGAGCCAGGACACGACGGCGTTGGCCGTCTCCCGGCAGAACCTGGGCACTGCGAAGGTGTTCCATCGCTTGTCATCGATCACTGCGGGGAAGGCTGGTGCCTCGGGCACGTACAACGCGACGTACACCTCGCCGTCGGTCGCGGTGGGAATCGGTGGCGTGGACATGTCAGATCCTTTCTTCTGTTGCCGGGTTATCGGGCGGATGTGATCGCCTGGGTGGTCCAGGCCTAAAGGTCGAACGTCATGCGGGCGTGGTGGCGGCATTAGAGGGGTGTGCAGCGCCGCTGATCTGCTGGGTCGCACGGCGGCGGCAGAGTGCAGCGCACTTCCGTTGCCAAATTCGGTTTGCCAGTTGCACACCCTGAGGCAGTAGAGGAAGGACGCAGAACGAGCTGCCGCCGTCGGTTTCGTTGCAGGTGGATGCTTCGAGCCGAAGTCCTGCCCACTACCGGCAGGTCATCACTGCGCGTCGTTGAGGCGCGGGGCTCGGCTGATCCGGTCGCTACCCGGCGCCTCGTACGCCTCGACGACCTCCGACGGCATCTGCTCAGTGGTCCGGTGGCCGCGTAGCTTGTGCCAGGCGACGGTCCAGGTGACCTCTTTCTCTCCGGGCCGCGGGGTCGGGAACACCGGGTTCGGCACGGTCACCGACTTCTTGTTGACCCGCCGTACGCGCATCCACATGCCGCTGCAGAGCACCCAGTCGCCTTTGGCGACCGTGTCCGGGCCCAGCCTGGATGCCTTGCCCGCGGCCTGGAGCTGGACGTAGACGCCTTTCCAATAGTCGATCTGCTCGGTGAGGGTGGCGATCTCGCGCCGCAGGTAATCCGCGCGCTCCTCGGTGGGGTATCGGATGCCCCACCGGTTCCGGTCCTGGCCGTACTGGTCTGACTCTGTGAGCCAGCCCGGCTCGCCGTCGAGCTCGCGCTGGAGCCGCCGCCGGTCGGCCTCCAGCTTCTCGATCCGGTTCCCGATGGTGACCGTGTTGTTCCGGGCGCCCATGTGGTGCGACGCGGTCTCGGCCCGGCAAGTCAACTCGTCAGCGTGGGCGCCTTGCTCGATGGACTTGCCGAGGTTGTTCCAGGCCCGTTCGCGCCGGTTGCGGTCGGCCCTGTAGCTGTAGTGGTCGACCAGCATGGGCTGGCCCATTGGGATGTTGTCGAACACGGCGTCGGCTTTGGCGCGCGTGGCGTCGGCCTTGGCTTGCTGCTTTCCGGCGCGTTCGGTGAGCCGGTCGGCCCGGCCGTCCATCCGCTCGGCGCGATCGGCTTCCTGCTGCTCGACGCTGGGCATGTTGTCGTCGATGTCGCGCTCGACGGTGTAGCCCACCCGTTTGAGAACACGCTCGACATCGTCGATGGCATACGGCTTGGACTGGCGGTGCCGGGAAGAACGCAGCAGCCACGCCGTGGCGTAGCGGGACCAAGTCCACGACGGGTGAGCTTTCAGTGCCAGGTGCGCGGGACTGTTGCGGGTGGTGCCCTCGACGGTGGTGCCGGACTCGTATTCGTGGTGGATCGTCAGGGTTCCCAGGGACATAGCGATGTGCCTCCTTGACTCCGTTTCGCTTGTGGTGCGGGCCGTTTCGGTACAACCGCGTGACTCCGGGCGGGGTCAGTGGTCCTGGTCCCATCCCATGCGAGCGGCCCACGTGGCGTATGCGCGCGCGGCCTCGTGCGGGGTGCCGTAGGTGGGTACCTCGGCGGCCAGTAGGTCGGGCCGGATGTTGCCGCCGGTGAAATCGCGAGCGGTGTAGCGCTTCGCGGTCGCCCTCGGTGATGCGGCGGACGGTGCCGATCCCGAGGCGGTGAGACGCCGCGAGGATCGGCGCTGCCTCGTTGTGCAAGGTTTCCGCGTCCATCTCACCGATCGCGCGATTGCGGCCTTCGTAGGCGTCCCGGTCGGTCAGGCCGGGTATCCACAGCGGCGCCAGCGCGTTGATGCCGTCCAGGCAAGAGCTGCACCGTTAGATGCTGGGTCGTGACACGGCAATAGAAACGCCCATGCCGAGGTTTGTCGCACCCCTCGGTGCCGCACTCGTCGCTGAAATCTCCTTTACTCATGACTTCGCCGTCCTGTCTGGGGCGGGAACAGTGGCCGGTTCGGCCGCCGGAAAGGTGGCCAGGAACGCGGCGACCTGGGCGGCGTGATCCGAGGCGACGGAGAAGGTGAACGCCACGCGTCCGGCGTTGCGCGCCACTGTCGCGGTGCCGGCCAGCGGGCCCGCGTAGCGCACGACCGCTTCCTGCGGGTCGCAGCCGGTCGCGGCGGGCCGGGGATGCTGAACGGTCGCGCCGAGCGGGCCCGCGATGGCGTACGCGAGCCGGTCCCGCGCGGCTGATTGGTTGTCGAGCCGCTGTTTCAGCTCACGGGATTCTGCGAGGGTGACCCGGTAGGCGGGAAGCAGCCGCCGGGTGGCCTCGGACGCGACCTTTTCCGGTGTCTTGGTCGGCGAGACCGTTATTTCGTGTGATGGCACCGGGTTCCCGCGCCGGTGCCGAATAGTGGACAGCTCGGCCGGGAGGCTGGCGGACAGCCTGAGTCGCGGTGTCTTCTCCCAATCGGAGTAGCACACGTGAACTTGTTCGCTGTCTGGGCCGATGAGGTAGCGGTCTCGTTGGCCGTGGTAGCCCGATTCGATTGTCCACGTTCCGTCGAGCGCTTCCGCCATCGCTGCCGCGAATTCCCCTATGTCCATGGCTGTTTCCTTTCTTTCTGTGTCGGATTTGGTTGCGCCGTAGTCGGTTCAGGCGCGGAGTGTGGCCCTGGTCGCGGCCACGGCACCCGCGCGGCGGCTGGCCGCGCGGGCACCGAAGCGGCGACGGTCCTTTTCAGACCGAAGCCAGCACCTTGCCGAGCGTCTTTACGGTTTCCTGGTCGAGCGCGTCGGCCTTGCCGTCCACCGCGCGGGACATGTTGCGTTCGGCGCGGGAGGCGTTGCGCACGATCGCTTCGTGATGGGTGTAGGTGTTGATGGCCTGCACCACTCCCCACGCGGTACCGCGCCAAGGGCTGACCCGGTTGTCGCTGTTCCACAACCGGGTCAGCGCGGCCCGCTCGTTCGTCGCGGTGGTGCGGGCGCGTCCCTTCTCCTCAGGCACCGGAGTGTGTGCGTCCAGGAAGGCGCGCCATGCCTGGTCGGTCACGGTTGTTTCGCACAGCGCCTTGACCTCGGCGGCGAACTCCTCGGCCACGGTGTGGACCATCGCGAGCGCGTCGCGGGCCTCCACGATGCGGAATTTGCCGTTCTTGGAGTGCTTGACCTTGAACTGCTGGCCGTACTCGCGCAGACCGGCCGCCATCGTGTTGTCGCACACCACGTTAGTGACAGTCCGCTTGTACGTGGTGGCCAGGCTGCCGTCGTGACTAGTGCAGGCGACCAGGTTCGGCCGAAACTCCACCCCTTCCGGGGTGGTGATGTTCTCGGGCACTTCCACGCTCACCCAGGCCTGTCGGCGGTCGCGCAGCAAGCCCGCGGAACCGATCGACAGACCGTCGTCCAGGATCGTGCCGACCTTGTCCAGTAGCCATTCCTGGTACTGGTGCACGGCGTACCCGTCGGCGAAGATACCGAGGACGTCCCCGGTATCTGATGCGGTAATGGCCTGCTTGTTCGGCACTCGGCGCAGTCCGAACTTGCCTGCAACGAGCACCGGTTCCGGCTCGGCGGTCCAGTGGAACAGGCGGCGCTGAACGTCGACTACCGGGATAGCGCCGATGTAGTGGTTCGGCTCGCTGCCCTGTGCAGATGCCCGGTAGTGCCACGCGCGCCCGCGCTTGTCGGTGAACCCGATCAGCACATTGTTGTTGAGCCATTCGCTGGTTTCTTTGGACATGACGAACCCACTTTCGTTATCGGAGGTGATACGGGAAACCCGTTATGCGGTCGCGGCGGCCGCACGCCAACGCGCGCGGCACTGAAACGACACAACACGGTGCGCCTAGTCGCCGTAGTGAGACTTCATAATTTCTTGCGCTTGGTTCAGTACGGCGCGTTGCGTAAGCCACCGTTCGACATCGATGAAATTCCGGTGCCATACCTCGATTTCGTCCAGTTCGACCAAACAGAACGCCACCCTCACCATAATCCGCGCCATCGAAGAACGACCCGCACGTGTCCGCGTTCGGCGGCGTAGGCGAATACGAACACGTCGCCGGACTGTTCGCGATCACGGGACTTGATTCGGCGAGGCAGCGAACGACCAGGCTCACCATAAAGTTCATGGTCGGCGCCAGGGATGGACAGCGCTTGATAAGCGCGCCGGACTCCGCGTCTGTCTGCATAGTCGCTAAAGATCACATCTTGTCGGTCCCGCTCGTTCCGGCAGGTTGATTGTTGGTATTCACGGGCGCGTGTCGCTCGATCTTTGTTGCGCGGTTGACTTGTTCCCTAAGCCACATTCTTGCCGTAGGGGTAGATAATGGGGTAGCAGTGTTCGCAGCCACGCAGGGTTTCGCGGACGTCGGACATGGTCACGGCGTGGTTACCGTGCCGGTATCCGTCGACCATGGCGGAAATGCATTCGCAGTCGTCTTCTGCGTAGTATTCGGCACAGTCGTAATGCAGCGGCTCATCAACCGTTGTCGCGAGCCACTTGTCGCATCCAGCGCATTCCCGATAGCCCAGATTGGACATGATGTGGTCGATATCCCAACCGTGACAGTCGGTGCACAAGCCCTGTCCGTCATCGCCCAGCGCGGACACGACGTCGGCCGCGATGTCTTTCGGAACATCGTAGGAATCGACCAGAACGCGCGCGGCGTTCTCCGATTCCCGTTCGGACAGGTCTTCGTCGTCGAGCAGTGGGTATCCCGTGAGAGAGGCGCCGATACGGGTAGCAGCCTCACGGGCGACGGAATCCCCGTAGTCGTAAGCAAGAAGACCGTTCCACTCTGCCGCTTTACCTGGTGCAGCCTCCTCCATAAGCCGCATTGCCGCATGCCCATTGGACACGTCCGCCAAATGGGCGCACTGGTGCCCGGTGAGGTAGTCGCCAGGAATCGGCAGCGGATCACCGCCCGTTCCGAGCGCGAATCCGAAACCGGACCAGTCATTATCTCGGGCACAGTCTTCACCGTCCCATGTCCCGTAGCGGAAATTCTGCCTGAAGTACAGGTGCGCGTCTTCGGACAGGGAAATTTCAACATTGTTCATGATGGACACTCCCAGCGGGTGCGGATGAGTACGTATCACAGGCCACATGCAGCAAAGAAACGGTCGCGACTGAATCGGGGGTTGACCGATTTGAAGTACGTGCACAAGGCGTCGGCGAGCGCTTTTCGTTCGTCGTCGGCGAAAACTTCCCGACGTACGGAATCCGCAATCTCTTTGAAGTCCTTACGAGTCATGGCAGATTCTCCAATCTTGTTGTGGTCTCATACTGTTTGGCGGTTCAGGCCAGTTGCGAACTGGTACGGGCCGAAATATGAACACCGTCGGGTGCAAGTCATGCAAATGGGATCATCTTCTATGTCCGCGCAATGCGGAATCGCAAGCGATAGCACCCGGTCGGCCGGTCGCGCATTCCCTGAACCTCCCCAAGGGGAAGCCGTTATGTCTAGTACACAACGCAGGGAACCATGCCCGTAAGACATAGCGTGCTATGAACGACAAAAGCGCGACGCGCTTGAGAGAGTCGTTCAATGTCGGCAACCGCTTTACACAATCCGGACGCCCACACGTTGTGACGTTTGTCGGTGCTAGACCACCATTTAGTTGTCTTGGGGACACACCTCTGACAGACGTGCCTTTTATGCGCGCTACTCCGCTCTATAGCAAGGATTCACATAACGGAGCTGCAAGCGCAGTTACTACGCATCTCAAACCGAAATGCGCGTTTGGCTACGCGTCGTTCCCCACTACTACCCTGCACGGTTTCGCTGCTGTCCGCGCGGCCCAAGCCGCTGCCCGCGCTGTGCGGGTCTTATGGTTCGTAACGACCAAACCTTTGAGGAAAAGAAGGGAAGGAGATCGCTCGCGGGACGCCGTGTCCCGGTCCTCACGCCCTTCTCTGCCTCATCCACTCCGGCCTGTATCGGTTACATGTCTAGGTTGACACACTGCCTATACACTTTCAAGCTTCAGGCGCGTTCCGTTATCTCGCCGTTACCTTCGGCGTCGACCTTGCTACCCGGGGCCGGTCGGGCCCTTGAGCAGGTAAGACGCAGAGGAAGAGAAGGCCCGCACAGCGCCAGCCAGCGCCCGCGACCGCGACCCGCACAGCGCCAGCCAGCGCCCGCGACCGCGACCCGCACAGCGCCAGCCAGCGCCCGCGACCGCGACCCGCACAGCGCCAGCCAGCGCCCG
>NZ_JAJPWS010000018.1:0-164657 GCF_046549055.1 Amycolatopsis sp. lyj-112
CCGGCTCAAACAATTCCGAGGCCTAGCGACCCGATACGCCAAACGAGCTGCCTACCACCGCGCCGAGATCATCCTCGCCTGCATCATCCTGCACCTCCGATGAAGATCCCCAGGACACACCCTAGGCCGCACGCGGCTCGGGGTCGTGGGCATGCCGAGGAGCCCGTCGCCGATGTGGCTGGCGGGCTCCTCGGTCAGACGAGGGCGCGGTGGAGTGTGTTGCGCCTCGGGGCCTGTAGCGGGTCCAGATATTGGGGCGGAATGAACTCCGGTAACCCGTCGACGGCCATGCGAACTTCCCAATCACCGTGGTGAATCAGGCGGTGGTGGAAGGAGCAGAGCAGGCACAGGTTGCGAAGGTCGGTCATGCCACCGTCTGCCCAGTGGTGAATATGGTGGGCGTGACAGCGCTTCGGTCTCCGCTGACAGCCAGGGAACGAACAGCCCCGATCCCGCGCATTCAGGGCCTTGCGTTGGCCTGGGGTGACGAACCGTTTGATCCGCCCCACATCCAAAGGCTCACCGGCAGCGTTCATGACGATGGGGAGCATGAGGCAGTCGCAGGCGGCCATGCGTGCCTCGCGGGCGGTCATCTGGCCGACGAAATCCACACTCGCGGTCCCGAGACCGGTCTTCAGCTCCTCGAAACCGACCAGGACGTGCACCATCGTCCGATACCCGCAGGTGCCGGGCTGGTCAGGGCTCGCGATCGCCAGGTCGAGCAAGTCCACCCACGCGTCGCCCTGACGTTCCCACACTGTCCGCAGGTCCGCTTGCCCGAACTCGTCGACCGGGCGAGGTTTCGCGTAGGCCTCGATCGCCGCCGCGGTGCGGGCACCTGCTTCGTCATCCAACAGGCCGGTGAGCTTCCAGAACCCGTCTTTACGCCGGTGCAACCTCAACTCACGACGCGGCTGAACGGGCTCGGGATCCTTCGGCTCTGCACCGTCCGGATCCAGCCACGCCATCAAGCCTGCTTCAGCCCGCGCGATCTGCGAAGGACCTCCATCACGAGCAAGATCAGCAAGGATCTTCTCAGCAGCGTCCCGGTTCTCCACCGACACATGCGCGGGGATCTTCTTCAGCACTTCGATGATCCGGTCGATGTGCTGTTCCCCGACAGCGCCTTCCGCCGCCGCAACAGCCGTCGTAGGTGCCAACGCTGGAACCTCGGTGCCATCGAGTGCACGGGTCGGGTTCAGCGCCACCGCGCGATCCACGAGTTTCTTCGCCTCAGCCGGAGCAATCCGCGCGACATCAGCAAGCCACATCTTCGTGTTCGCATACCCGTACAGATCTTTCGTGCCACGAGACTCGATCTCCGCCAGATAGATGCCCAACACAGCGGACGCAGCACGTGCCAGCGTCAGCGCCTCAGTCACTCCGTGGGCAAGCTCCAACTTCCCGGCACGCCACAACTCCTGCGGCAACTGAGGAAGAACGAGGGTCTCGGACACCCCTCCATAATACCGCAGTTTTGTCGAACACGTGTTCGTACTTTTAAGTGGTCGACGGATAGCGTTGATAACACTAAGGAGTGATCGGGGCACGCTCGCCGGTCACTTAACAATAAAAGCTCGTGAGTGGTCTTCTGCGTTTAGTCCTCTAGTTGCGTTCTCCCTGTGGGTGGCCGTGGCAGAGGTGAAGCACCACACCCCGCCACAGTGGGTACACAAATCAAGCCCCACCAGAACCGTCATTCCCACTCACGAGGAACGGGTTCGAGACTTCCGGTTGAGGAACGCGGAAGCCCCGACACCGTGCGCGGCGACGCTCGCCAGCACCGTCACGGACATGACGCTCAGCGCGATGTCGGCCGCGTCGCCGTCGAGCGAGTTGTAGGCCAGCAACCCGAACACGATCGAAGCCGCACCCCGCGGTGCCAGCAGGCCGATGGTCATCCGGTCCTTCCACCGCACATCGGTGCGCAGCAACGTGAGCAGCACCGGAATCAACCGGGCGACGGTCAGGGCGACGACGCTGACGATGACCACACCCCACGTCAGGCCGAACGAGAGCACCAGGACAGCCGTACTGCCGAAGACGAACCACATCAGCAGCCCGCACAGGGAACTGACGTCCTCGGCAAGCCCGAGTTCGTCGCCGCTGGGGTGCCGGGCGGTCTTGTAGGCGATTCCGCAGATGAACGCGGCGACGAACCCGTTGCCGCCGATGGCGACTGCGGCGGTGTAGGTCA
This sequence comes from Amycolatopsis sp. lyj-112, assembly GCF_046549055.1. NCBI lineage: Bacteria > Bacillati > Actinomycetota > Actinomycetes > Pseudonocardiales > Pseudonocardiaceae > Amycolatopsis > Amycolatopsis sp. lyj-112. The sequence goes on from NZ_JAJPWS010000018.1 coordinate 2,198, forward strand.
GCAGGGGCAGCGCGACGGTCGCGACGCGCGCGGAGTGCTGTGTGGACCAGTTGTGCCTGCCCGCCACGTTCATCGCCACCGCCGCGACGGCGCCGATGACCGATCCGGCCAGCACCGCCAGCAACGCCGCCGGGATCGCGGCCTGCAGGGCCTCGACGGGTGTGTCCGCCTGATGGCGGCTTCCCGCCAGGGTGAGCGCGAAGATGAACACCGGGGCGACGATGCCGTCGTTGTAGCCGCTTTCGACGTTCAGCAGGTGCCGTACCCGTTCGGGGACCCGCACGTCGTGCACCACCGACGTCGCCGGGGCGAAATCGGTCGGGGCGATGATGCAGGCGATCAGCAGGACCACCGCCCAGCCGAGTCCGGGCAGCACCAGCAGGCCGACGCCCATCGTGATCAGGATCGACAACGGCAGCGCGATCACCAGCAGCCGGACCGCGGTCTTGCCGTCGTGCCCGAGATAGCCTCCCTTGACCGCGGTCGCGTCGACGAACAACAGCAGCGCGAGGATCAGTTCCGCCGCGTTCAGGGCGATCTCGGTGTTGAGGCCGTTCCCGAGTTCGTTGCGGGTGCTGAACCCGATCGCCAGTCCCGCCGCGACCATCGCCATCGGAGCGGTGACCTGCCACCGCTCCAGCCGCGCCGCCGTCATCGTCCACATCAGCACGACCACCGCGCCGACGAGCACGCTCTGGATCATGTCCCCGCCTCTCGTCCACGGCGGCCTCCCCGGCCACCGTGGACGAGCATAGAGAACCGGCGGACCACCTCGGTCCACAAAGGAACGCCGATCACACCACCGCGCCGTTGTCGTTGCGGTCACGCGCTTGCGGGGCCCTCTTCGCCGGACGGCCGGCGCCGGGATGGCGCCGGTCGAGCAGGATCGCCACCGGCCCCGCGGTGGCCACTGTGGACACCGTGCCGGCGACGAGCCCCAGCAGCAGCGCGAGGGCGAAGTCGGCCAGCGAACCGTCACCGAGGAACAGGAGCGTGCCGAGGACGAACAGCACCCCGATCCCGGTGTTGATCGTGCGGGGCAGCGTCTGCAGTACCGCCGCGCCGACGACGCGGGTGAACGGTTCCTTGCGGCGTTGCCCGCGTATCTCGCGCACCCGGTCGAAGACCACCACCGAGTCGTTGACCGAGTAGCCGATCACCGTCAGCAGCGCGGCCAGGAAGACGCCGTCCATCGACTTGCCCAGCCAGGCGAAGATCCCGAGGATGATCAGGACGTCCTGGGCCAGCGCGGCCACCGTGGCGAGACCGAGCCGCCAGTCGAACCGCACCGCCAGGTAGATCAGCTGGGCCAGGACGGCGAGACCGAGCGCGATCACGGCCTTGGTGCGCAGTTCGGCGCCGAGGCTCGGGCCGATCTGCTCGTCGCGGATCTCGGTGGCGTCACCCGAGACCCCGGACACCGCGGCCCGGATCCGTTCGGTGGCGGCCTCGTCGATCGGTTCGGTGCGCACGGAGATGTCGTTCTCCCCGGACGTCTGCACCACGGCGCGCGGGAATCCCGCGTCGGCGACGGCGTCGCGGACTTGCTCGACGTCGGCGGGGGCCGTGGTGCTGTACTCGATCACCCGCCCGCCGGTGAACTCCACGCCGAGGTTCGGCCCGGCCACCAGCAGTCCGGTGACGGCGGCGATGAGGACGGCGCCCGCCACCATCAGCCATCGCCGGGGTTTCGCGAGGAATCCCGGGTCGCGACGGTTGACCCACTGCCGGACCCGGCCTTCGTGGGTGAGCCCGGAAAGCCGGGGTTTGCGTGCCACGAAGCCGCGCATCGTGAGGTGCAACAGCAGCCGCGTGAACACGAGCGAGATGAACAGGGCGACGATCACCCCGATGGAGAGGGTGACGCCGAAACCGCGCACCGGCCCGGAAGCCAGCCAGAACAGGAGCCCGGCGGCGAGCAGGGTGGTGACGTTCGAGTCGACGATCGCCGACAGCGCCCCGCTGAACCCACGGCTGACCGACCGGGGAAGTGAGCCTCCCCGTTTGAGCGAGTGTTCCTCTCTCGCCCGTTCGAAGACCAGCACCGTGGCATCGACGGCCATGCCGATGGCCAGGACGAAACCCGCCAGGCCGGGCAAGGTCAGTGTCGCGCCGACGGCGAGCAGCGCCGCGTAGGACATCGCGGCGTAGACGACCAGCGCGCCCACGGCGACCAGACCCGCGAGCCGGTACACGGCGAGCAGGAACAACGCGGTCAGTCCCAGGCCGATGACGGCGGCACGGGCGCTGGCGTCGATGGCGGCCGCACCGAGTGTGGGGCCGACGGTCCGCTGCTCGATGATCTCGACCGGTACCGGCAACGCCCCGGCGTTGATCAGCAGCGCGAGATCCTTCGCCTCGGCGGGCGAGAACCGGCCGGTGATCTGCGTGCTGCCGCCGACGATCCCGACCTGGCAGCCGACCTGAGGGCTCACCTGCGGCGAGGAGATCACCTTGTCGTCGAGCGCGATCGCCACCCGCCGGGTCGGATCACCGGGCGGGGAACAGGCGGCCTGTCCGGTCAGCCGTTCCCAGCCTTGACCGGCATTCCCTTTGAAATCAAGGGAAACGAGCCAGCCGCCGCCCTGGGAATCGACCGTCGAGAGCGCCTCGTCGACGCCTTCCCCGGTCAGCGCGGCGGGTCCGAGTTTCAGCGGCTGCCCGGACTCGTCGGGCAGCACCCGCGTGCCGTCCGCGGCCGGTGCCGTCGATCCACCGGCGGTCGCTTCGACGCCGAGGACCGGATGGAAGGACAGTTGCGCGGTCCGGCCGATCACCTCGACGGCTTCGCGCGGATCCCGCAAGCCGGGCAGTTCGACGATGATCCGGTCGTCCCCGGAGCGGGCCAGCATGGGCTCGGCCACGCCGAGCGCGTCGACCCGGCGGCGCAGCACCTCAAGGGTGCGGTCGGTGGTCTCCGGTCCGGCGGTTGCGGTGGGCGAGTCCTTGGTCTCCAGCACGATCTGCGTGCCACCACGCAGGTCGAGCCCCAGCCGTGGGGCGGTGGTCAGTAACAGGTAGACGGTCGCGGCGAGGACGACCAGGGACACGACGGCGCGCCCGGTCATGCCTCGCCGCGCGGTTTCGCGCGGCACGACGAGTTCTCCTCGATGAATTCCCCCGCGCGCCGAGAAAGGCAGGCGGGTTCCCGGTACGGGCGCGCGGAACGCGGGCCCGTGGAGCTACAGATCCAGCAGCCGGGAAGGAGGAGCGCGATCCCCCAGTGCGACGAGGTGCGCGGCGCGCGACGGAAGCGTGATGTCGGAGTGGACGCCGCTCAGCCGGAGCAGCGTCGTCGACGCGGGCCCTTGCGGAACGGCGCCGAAGAGAGGCAGGTCACCGTGACCGTGCACACCCAGCAGTGACGGTTCGGCGGCGAGCCTGCCCGCGGCGCGCGCCGGCGCGATGGCCTTCGAGACGGAGGCGTCGACCACCACGTTCGTCCCGGGGGACTCCGCCGCCGCGGCGGTATCGCCGGAGAACAGGACGGAGAACAGCCCCAGCGCGGTCAGCACGGCGGCGAGCAGCGCCGGCACGGCCGGCCTGCCCCGCCGGTGCGTCACGCGCTCCACCGTCATCGACACTCTCCAAAGCTCTCTCGCCGACACCTTACTTGGACCCGGCGTCCCCCGTCGGAACACGACGCCGCAGGAGCGGGACCCCGTCGCCGTCGAGTTCGTCCAGGTAGGCCGCTCGTCCGGTCATGGCCATCGTCAAGGCCAGCGTGGTACCCGAGACGAGCGGCCCGGACCCGACGGCGAAGGGGCCGTCGGTCGCTTCGAGCCGCAGTCCGCCGATCCTTCCCTTCGCCATCACCACCAGGTCGGACCCCTGGTAGTAGCGCGCCAGCGAGGTGAGCGTCGCGATCGGATAGTCGTGGCGGATGCCGAGCGGCCGGCGGATGTCCTCCGCGTGCACGATCGCCTCGCCGAGCATGGCCAGCACGGGCAACGGTGGTTTGGTCGTGCTGGTGACGACGCGATGGAACCGCTCCAGCGTCTCGGCCCCGCTCGTCCCGAGGTGTTCGGCGAGCCGCATCGCGACCTGCTTGTCGAAGTCGAACCGGCAGCGGACGACTCCGACGTACCACCGCAGCGGAGTGAGGCTCGCCGAGGCGGTGAGATGGGCCAGCACCTCGCGCACCGTCAACCCGGCGCACAACGACGGTGTCGCCCATTCCTCCTCGGACAGGTCGCCGAGGTCGTCCGCCAGGGCCTGCCGCTCGGCGTGGATCAGCGGCCAGGCCACGGAGAGCGCGCGACTGCGTGATTTCGGCCCTGTGTTCGTCATCCAGGTCTCCTCAAGTAGTTCTCGGAAGAAGAGACTCTCGCCGGGAGCGCGAATCATCGGTCGTCGCGATTTCGGCTTGGAACAGCGGCTCAGGACTCTCGACGCCTCCGTCCGGCGAGGAGCAGCAGCGCGCCGACGGCCAGCATGCCGAGCGCCAGCACCGACATGGTCTTCACCGGCGAACCGGTGACCGCCAGTCCGGGCGGACGCGGCGTGTCCGGCGGCTGCGGGGTCGGCTTCACCGGCGGCTCCGGCGTCGGCGGCACCCGCGTGTCCGTGCCGCATTCGGGGTTCGCCGAGCCGGGCGGGCAGTTGACGCCAGGGGTGTCGGAGGTGACGACGTTGCGGAGCCGGTGGTCACCGGTCGCGGGCGACTTCAAGGTGACGCCGTAGGTGACGGTGGCCTTCTCCCCCGGCGCCAGCTTGCCGGTCCAGGTGAGTTTCGGCGCGGCGTAGGTCACCGTTCCGATGGTGGCCTTCGCGGCGCCGTCGAACGTGGCGTCGTCGAGCACCTGGGTCAGGTCGTCGGTGAAGGTCGCACCGTCCACAGTGGCCTGCCCGGTGTTCTCGACCGTCACGGTGTACGTGACGACCTCGCCGGGCTTGGCCTGCGTCTTGTCGACGGTCTTCTTGATCTTCAGGCTCGACACCGGCGTCGTCGTGCCGCACTTCGGGTCCTTGCTTCCCGGCGGGCAGTTGGCGCCGGGGTCGTCCGAGGTGATCGCGTTGGTCAGCTTGCCGTCGCCGTCCGGCTTGGTCACCTTGACGCTGTAGGTGATCGTCGCCGTCTGCCCGATCTCCAGGTCGCCGGTCCAGGTCAGCTTCGGTTCCTCATAGGACACCGCGCCGATCGTCGCCGTGCCGTCCTTCTGGAACACGGCGTCGTCGAGGACCTCGGTGAGATCGTCGGTGAACGTCGCGCCGGCCAGTTTGGTCTTTCCGGTGTTGCGCACGGTGACGGTGTACTTGACGACGTCGCCCGGGTTGACCGTCGACTTGTCCGCCTTCTTCTCCAGTTCGAGGCCCGGCACCGGGGTGCTGGTCGAGCAGGCCGGGTCGTCGGACTGCGGCGGGCAGGTGCCCGGCGTGTTGGTGTTGACGGTGTTCCGCAGTTCGTGGTCACCCGTGACCGGGTTCTTCACCTTCACCGAGTAGGTCAGCGTGGTCGACGTGCCCACCGGAAGATCACCGGTCCACACCAGGTTCGGTGCGGTGAAGGCGAACGCGCCGCCGACCGGCGCCGACTGGGCGTCGTTCTGGTACTCGGCGTCGTCGAGCACCTCGGACAGGTCGTCGGTGACCCGTGCCGCGTCCTCGCCGACCAGGTCGACCTTGCCGGTGTTGGTGACGGTGACCGTGTACTTCACGACGTCGCCCGGATTCGCGCTCTGCTTGTCCGACGTCTTCTTCACCGTCAGTTCCCGGGAAGGAACGTCCGCGGTGCAGTTCGGGTCGGTCGAACCCGGCGGGCAGTTGTTGCCCGGCGTGTCCGAAGTGACCACATTGGACAGCTTCTTGTCGCCGGGGTCGGGATTCTTGATCTTCACCGTGTAGGTGATGGTCGACGTCTCCCCGATGCCGAGCGAACCGGTCCAGTTCAGTTTCGGCGCGGTGTACGAGACGGCGCCGATCGTGGCCTTGCCGTCGTTCTGGTAGTCGGCGTCGTCCAGCACCTGGGTCATGTCATCGGTGAAGGAGATACCGTCCTGGCGGGTCTGCCCGGTGTTGGCCACGGTGACGGTGTACGTCACGGTGTCGCCGGGATCGACCGACTTCTTGTCGGCGGTCTTCTTGATGAGCAGCCCGGAAACGGGCGTGGTCGTCCCGCACTTCGGATCGGTGGAGCCCGGCGGGCAGTTCCCACCGGGGATGTCCGATGTGACGGCGTTGACGAGCTTCTTGTCACCGTCGCCCGGGTTCTTAACCTTGACCGTGTAGGTGACCGTGGACGTCTCCCCGACGCCGAGGTCGCCCTTCCACGTCAGCTTCGGCTCCGCATAGGACACCGCACCGATCGTCGCGGCGCCGTCCTGCTGGTAGTCCGCGTCATCGAGAACCTGGGTCAGGTCGTCGGTGAACGTCGCGCCCGGCAGCTTGGTCTGGCCGCTGTTCCGCACGGTGACGGTGTACTTCACGACATCGCCAGGGTTCGCCGAGTCCTTGTCGACGACCTTCTTGATCTCCAGCCCCGAAATCGGAGTGGTCGTGCCGCACTTCGGATCGGTCGAACCCGGCGGGCAGTTGTTACCCGGGATATCCGAGGTGACCACATTGGACAGCTTCTTGTCGCCGGTGTTCGGGTTCTTGACCTTCACCGTGTAAGTGACGGTCGAGATCTCCCCGATGCCCAGCGAACCGGTCCAGCTCAGTTTCGGTGCGGTATAAGTGACATCGCCGATCGTCGCTTTACCGTCGTTCTGGTAGTCCGCGTCGTCCAGCACCTGAGTGAGATCGTCGGTGAACGTCGCACCGGTCAGCTTGGTCTGCCCGGTATTGGTGACGGTGACCGTGTACCTCACGACATCGCCCGGGTTCGCCGACTCCTTGTCGACGGCCTTCTCGATCTTCACGCCCGCCACCGGAGTGGTCGTGCCACACTTCGGATCGGTCGAACCCGGCGGGCAGTTCCCGCCCGGCGTATCCGAAGTGACCGTGTTGACGAGCTTCTTGTCGCCGGGGTCAGGACTCTTGACCTTGACGGTGTAGGTGACCGTGGAAGTCTCCCCCACCGCGAGGTCGCCCTTCCACGTCAGCTTCGGCTCCGCATAGGACACCGCACCGATCGTCGCGGCGCCGTCCTGCTGGTAGTCCGCGTCATCGAGAACCTGGGTGAGATCGTCGGTGAACGTCGCACCGGACAGCGCCGTCTGGCCGGAGTTCTCCACGGTCACCGTGTACTTCACGACGTCGCCGGGATTCGCCGAGGACTTGTCGACGACCTTCTTGATCAGCAGACCGGAAACCGGCGTCGTGGTCCCGCACTTCGGATCGGTCGACCCCGGCGGGCAGTTCCCGCCCGGCGTCTCGGAGGTGACCGTGTTCTTGAGCTGATTGTCCCCGGTGTTCGGGTTCTTCACCTTGACCGTGTAGGTGACCGTCGACGTCTCCCCGACGCCGAGATCGCCCTTCCACGTCAGCTTCGGCGACGCGTAGGAGACGTCACCGATGGTCGCGGCCCCGTCGTTCTGATAGTCCGCGTCATCCAGCACCTGGGTCAGATCGTCGGTGAACGTCGCACCGGACAGCGCCGTCTGGCCGGAGTTCCGCACTGTCACCGTGTACTTCACGACGTCGCCCGGGTTCGCCGACTCCTTGTCGACCGCCTTCTCGATCTCCAACCCCGAAACCGGTGTGGTCGTCCCGCATTTCGGATCGGTCGAACCCGGCGGGCAGTTGTTGCCCGGGATATCCGAGGTGACCACATTGGACATCTTTTTGTCGCCGGGGTTCGGGTTCTTGACCTTCACCGTGTAAGTGACGGTCGAGGTCTCCCCGATGCCCAGCGACCCCGTCCAGCTCAGTTTCGGGGCGGCATAGGTGACGTCGCCGATCGTCGCGGCGCCATCGTTCTGGTAGTCCGCGTCGTCCAGGACCTGCGTCAAGTCGTCGGTGAACGACACACCGGAAAGCTTGGTCTGGCCGGTGTTCCGCACGGTCACGGTGTACTTCACGACATCGCCGGGGTTCGCCGACTCCTTGTCGACGGCCTTTTCGATCTTCACCCCCGACACCGGGGTTTCCGTGCCACAAGCGGGATCCGTGGAACCCGGCGGGCAGTTCCCGCCCGGCGTCTCGGAAGACACGGCGTTCTTGAGCCGGTTGTCCCCGGTGTTCGGGTTCTTCACCTTGACCGTGTAGGTGACCGTCGACGTCTCCCCGACGCCGAGATCGCCCTTCCACATCAGCTTCGGCGACGCGTAGGAGACATCACCGATGGTCGCGGCCCCGTCGTTCTGATAGTCCGCGTCATCCAGCACCTGGGTCAGATCGTCCGTGAACGTCGCACCCGCGAGCTTCGTCTGCCCGGTGTTCTCCACCGTCACCGTGTACTTCACGACGTCGCCCGGATTCGCCGAGGACTTGTCGACGACCTTCTTGATCAGCAAACCGGAAACCGGCGTCGTCGTCCCGCACTTCGGATCCGTCGACCCCGGCGGGCAGTTCCCGCCCGGCGTCTCGGAAGTCACCACGTTCTTGAGCCGGTTGTCGCCGGTGTTCGGGTTCTTCACCTTGACCGTGTAGGTGATCTCGGCGCTCTTCCCCGCGGCGAGCGTGCCCGTCCAGGTCAGTTTCGGTGCCGCATAGGACACCGCACCCGGTGACGCGGCGACGTCGTTCTGGTAGTCGGCGTCGTCCAGCACCGCGGTCAGGTCGTCGACGATCTTGATGTCGGCCGCGGTGACCTTCCCGGTGTTGGTGACGGCGATCGTGTACTTCACCGTGTCGCCGGGGTTCGCGGACTCCTTGTCCGCGGTCTTCTTCACCGTGTACGCCGGGGCGGGCACCTTGGTCTCCGCGCAGGTCGCGGCCGGGTCGTCCGGGCACTGCGCGTCCGGGGGCACCACCGGCGGCGGTCCGATCGGGACGGTCGCGCGGTTCACCAGTTCCTTGCCGATCGCGGCTTCTTCGACCTTGACCCGCACGGTCAGCGTCGCGGTCTCGCCCACGGCCAGACCGGCGACGGCCCAGTCGATCGGCCCGCTACCGGACGGCGTGCCCTTCGTCGCCTCCGACGACACGTAAGTCGTGGCCGGTGGCAGGGTGTCGCGCACCGTGAGCGCGGGAACCGGGATCACGCCGGTGTTCCGCAGCGTCACCTTGTACGTCAACGTGTCGCCCGGAACGGCTTCGGCGAGGTCGACCGACTTGGTCAGCTGGTACCCCGGCGAGGCGACCGTGTTCCGCACCGTGTTCGAGGTGCGTTCCTGCGCGCGTCCGGTGTCCTCGCCCTGGAAGGTCAGCTTTCCGGTGTTGTCGAGTTTCGTGCCGTCCGGCACACCCGTGCCGACCGTGACCTTGAAGGCGACCTGCTGCGACTGGCCGGGCCGCAGGTTCCGCAGCCGGCAGGTGACCACCTGCCCGGCGGCCGAACAGCCGGGATTCGACCCGGCCACGAACGTCACGCCGTTCGGCAGGGTGTCGGTGAGCACCACGTTCGTCGCGGTGTCGAGGTCGTTGGTCGTGCCGTCGGCGTGGCGGTTGGCCACGTCGAAGGTGTAGGTGACCTGGCTGCCCTTGGTGACGTAGCCGGGCGGGTTGTCGTCGGTGTTGCCGACGGGATCGTTCGCCTTGGTGATCTGGAGATCCGGTTCGAGCGCGTCGGTGACGAGCCAGACCACCTGCGGGTAGAGCGCGTCGCCGGTGGTGCCGATCTTCACCTGGAGCGCGCTGGTGCCCGCGGGCACCTTGCCCGTGATGTCGATGCTGCGGGCGTCGTACCCGACGTTGTTCACCGGGTTCGGATTTCGCGCGGTGACGTTCGATCCGGAACCGGTCGCCGACACCTGGTCGATCCGGCTGCTGAAGGCGTTGTCGTTCACCACGCCCGCGGGACCGGGCAGGGCGACGTTCTGCAGGCTGGAGGCGTTCGGGCCCACCTGGAGGTAGTCACCGGTGATGGGCGCGTCACCGTCGCCGGCCACGATCCCGAGTTCGACCGCGGGCTGCCGCGAGGTCGGGGCCTTGATGCCGCTCAACGCGATGGTCGCCGAGACCGGCGTGCCACCGCCGGCGACCCGCTGCAGGCCGTCCCACACCTGGAGGTAGCGCAGCGGCTCACTGGCCCGTTCGTAGGCGACCACCAGCGACCAGCCGCCCCAGCAGCCGAGGTTGGTCCCGCTGATCGACTGGCCCTGGCAGGCCTGGATGTCGGCGACCGTGTACTGGCCCGTCCCGGCTTTGACCACCGCGTCGGTGACGTCGGCGGCGCCACCGTAGGCGTACGGGGTCGGGAAACCGGACGTCGTCAGCGCGGGGAACCAGTCGTAGGTGTCGGCGGTGATCCGCTGGTAGCTGCTCGCGCCCGGGGTCTTCAGCGAGACCTGGTTGCCTTTCGCGCCGTCACCGGAGCTCCCGCTGGAGGCGATCGGGTTGAACTGCCAATAGAGCCGGGCGTTGAGCACCTTGGCCCCGGCCGGGAGGCTCAGGCTCGACGCGGAGGCGGTGTTGCCGGGCGCGGCCGGGTCGGTCTTGATCCACGACACCGGGCTCGCGTTGCTCGCGGAGGTGTCGCAGGTGACCCCGGCGGCACACTGCACCACCGAGTTGGCGGCCATCGCGATCCCGCCGTGAGCCAGCCCGGAGTACACCGGCTGCGGGCCGATCGGGCGTTCGGTGCCGGCGCCACGAGGCTGCGTCTGGGCGCTCGCCGGCACCGGGACGCCCATCAGCAGGGCCACTACGGCCACCGTGAGCACCGCTATGCCCCGGCGACACCGATCTAGCCCACGCCGCTCCGCCATGCCGCCTCCGCCTCACCCCTCGCTCCCGGCGGCCCAGGTCAGGCGGACGGGGACAGCGAGCACGATCGACGTCATCCTGTGTCGCCAAGATCATTCACGGCAACCGGGACCGGCGCTCTCACCTGGATAAAGCCCGTTAAGGGGGTCCGAAACCCCCGGACGGGTGATGGAATCGTGAAACCGTCCACAACGGACACGGGCCTTGCGTAGGGGTCATCGCGCGCTCGCGGCGGTGATGCGCCAGCCGGTGGCGTCCCCCTGCTGTCGCCAGAACTCGGCGAAACGTCCTTGCCGGGCAAGGAGCTCCCCGATGGTGCCGTCCTCGGCGATCTCCCCGTCCTCCAGGAAGACCACCCGGTCGGCGTGCCGGATACCGGCGATCCGGTGGGTGACGATCACCCGGGTCCGGGCCACGGGATCGGCGCTGAGCGACCGGACGACCGCGTCCTCGTTCTCCGTGTCGAGGGCGCTGGTGGCCTCGTCGACCAGCAGCACCGGCGCCGGTTTGAGCAGAGCACGGGCTATGGAGACACGCTGCCTCTCGCCACCGGAAAGCGCACTGCCCGCTTCACCCACGACCGTGTTCTCGCCGTCGGGAAGGCGGCCGATCAGTTCGTCGACCTTGGCGAGGGCGACGACCTCGGCGAACCGCTGCTCATCGGCCGAGGAGTCCCCGGCGAGGACGTTGTCGCGGACCGAACCGTCGAACAGGTACGGCTGCTGGAACACGACGGTGACCAGGTCCCGGCGATCGGCCGCGGGCAGGAGGGCGACGTCCGTCCCGCCGATGACGACCCGGCCGCTGGTGGGCTGATGCAACCCGGCCAGCAGGGAGAGCACGGTGCTCTTGCCCGAGCCGGACGGGCCGACGATCGCGGTCGTCGTGCCCGGTTCCAGGGTGAGGCTGAAGTTCTCGAGGACCGCTTCGCTCTCGGGCGCGTACCGGAAACCGACCTCCTCGAACCGGACCTGCGGCGCGGCCGCCCGCTCCGGCGGGGTGGCGTCCCCGGCCGGGGCCACGGGCGCGGTGAGCACCGTGCGGATCCGGCCGAGCGTGGTGGTGGCGGTTTCGATACCCGGCGCGAGATCCCCGAGCGCGGTGAACGGTTCCAGGTAGCGCGCGATCACCACGATCAGCGCGATCGCTTCCGGCACGCTCAGGCTCCCTTGGGTGGTGAGCAGCACGGTGGTACCGGCGAGCAGCACCAGGGCGAGCTGACCGGCGATGCCGAACAGCACCTGACCGGGGATGTGCAGGCGCAGCAGCCGGACGGTCGCGCCGTGCTGCGCGGCCAGCGCAGCGCCGGCGTGGCTGCGCGCGGGCTCCACCCGGCGGGCGGCGCGCAGGGTCTGCTGGGTGCGGGCGAATTCGACGATCCGCTCGGTCAGGACGCTGTTCGCGGCCGAGGCGGCCCGATCGGCGCGGCGGGTGATCCGGCCGGTCGCCCACAACGCGCCGAGCAGCACCGGGACCCCGGCCAGCGCGGCGACCCCGAGCGGCCAGGCGATCGGCAGCAGGGCGAGCGCGATCGCGATCGGCAGCAGGACCGCGCCGATGAGCGGGGTGAGCAGATAGCCGACCAGGCCGACGAGGTCGGGTCCGGTCGCGGCGATGGCCTGCCTGGCGGTCTGGGTGTTCTCACTGTCCAACCAGGACAGCCGGACGTTCGTCAGGTGCTCGGCGACGTCGTGCTGGGCGTGGTCCAGCACTTCGAAACCGAGTTCGAAGCCGAGGCGGCCCACCACCGCGTCGATCGCCCAGCCGGTGGCGGTGACGGCGGCGAGCGCGCCCAGCCACGGCAGGGCTTCGGCCGGGTCCGGGCCGAACAGGCCACCGACGAGCGGGACCAGCAGGACGACACCGGCGGCGCGCAGCAGCACCGAGAGCACGGCGAGCACCGTGTAGCGCCGGAACGCCCCGCCTTGCGCGGGCGGGATGAGACCGAGCAGGGTGCGGATCACGCGGTCACCTCCGAGACGGTTCCCGCCTGCCACAAGCGGGTGTAGCGCCCGCCCGTGGCCAGCAACTCTTCGTGGGTACCGGTTTCGGCGATCCGGCCGTGGTCGAGGACCACGATCCGGTCGGCGCCGGTGATGGTGTGCAGGCGGTGGGCGATGACCAGGACGGTCCGGCCGGCGGTGAGCCGGTCGAGTGCTTGTTGCACGAGGTACTCCGACTCGGGATCGGCGAAGGCGGTCGCCTCGTCGAGGACGAGGACAGGGGCGTCGGCGAGGAGTGCGCGGGCGATGGCGACCCGCTGGCGTTCCCCGCCGGACAGCTGGGAACCGGCTCCGAGCACCGTGTCGTAGCCCTGAGGCAACCGCTGGATCCGGTCGTGGATCTGCGCGTCCCGGGCCGCGGTCACGACCTGGTCTTCGGTGGCGCCGGGAACGGCGAGCGCGATGTTCTCCCGGACGGTCCCGTGCACGAGTTGCGGATCCTGAAGGACGAAACCGATGCGGCCGTAGAGCTCGTCGGCGGCGAAGGCGCGGATGTCGCGGCCTCCGACGCGGATCGCCCCGGTGGTCACGTCGTGGAACCGCGCGACCAAGGCGGCGAGGGTCGATTTCCCCGCTCCCGACGGGCCGACCAGCGCGGTCACGGTGCCGGGACGCAAGATCAGGGAGACGTCCTCCAGTACCGGAACCCCGGTGCGGTAAGCGAAGCCGACCCGGTCCAGTTCCACCGTGCCCGGCGAAACCTCCTCTAGGGCGGTTTGCTCCTTTGTGGACAGTTCAGGTTCGTCGAGGACGACCTGGATCCGGCGAGCGGCGAGCACACCTTCTCGGACACCGCCGAGACCGTAACCGATACCCAGTAGCCGCGCGCCGAAGGTGGTGCCCAGCAAGAGGAACGGGATCAGCGTCACCGGTTCGATACCGCCGCCGACCACCATCAGGGTACCGATTCCGGTGATCAGCAGCAGGAAGGTGGCGGGCCTGGTGGCGAAGTCCAGCATCGTCTTCTTGCCGATGAACGGGCGCTGCCAGTCCCCGAGGAACGCGATGTACTCGTCGAGCCGCTGCCGGAACGTCGAAGCGGCCGCGCCGCCGAACACCCGGATCACCGGCTGCCCTTCGAGATACGCGCCGGCTTCCCCGGCCATCCGCTCCGCCCAGCGCATCGCCTGGCCGGTCCTGGGTCCCGACTGCACGACCATGATCGACGTCGTGACGAGGTAGACGAGGATCGGGACGAGCAGGACGAGCGCGATCCGCCAGTCCACCGCGAACAGGTAGGCCAGGACCGCGACGGGGGCGACGATGGCCGCCACCGCGTCGGGCACGGCGTGCGTGACCAGATAGTGGAGCGAGAGCGTGTCGCCCTGCACCAGTTTCGCGACCGAGCCCGAACCGCGTGCGGTGAACCAGCCCAGAGGCAGCCTCGCCAGCTTGCCCAGCAACTCTTGCCGCAACCCGCGGGCGAACTCGGCGTCGGCCGCGTGCAGCCAGAGCACGACCGCGGATTCGAGCAGCGTTCCCACGCCCAGCAGCACCAGCGCCGCGATCCCGGTCGCCCACAGCGACTCCGCGCCGGAGAGCAACTGGCGGACCAGCTCCACGAGCAGCACGAACGGCGCGAGGCGGATCAGCGTCACGAGCGCCTGCAGCACCCCGGCGACGATCAGCGTCCGCCGCAGCGGGGCGAGCAACCGGCCTGCCGCCTGGGCGCGCCACGCTCCCTTGACCGCGGGCTTCTCCGGCTCGGGGACTTCCGGGGCCGGTTCTTCCTTGTTACCACGGAAAGAGCCCATCGCCCGGCCGTAGTACCAGTAAGCGCGACCGTGCACTTCGGACTTCGGGAAGCCGAACGTATCCCGCAACCGGGCCTTCAGATGCTTCAACGAGCCCGCTTCCGGCGCGAGCCAGGCCTGCCAGTCCGACCAGTCCCGCGTCTCGATCGCCGCGGCCAGCGAGGCGGCGTCACGGCGCGGTACCCAGTGGACCCGCAGCCGCGGATGTTCGCCCAGCGGGATCAGCCGGTCGGTCTCGTCGTGCTCTTCGAGATACAGCTCGATGGGCAGATCGGCCGGGACCACTTCGAGAATCGCGTTGATCGCGGGGATCGACGCGGAATCGCCGATCAGCAGGTACCCGGCCGGCCGTTCGTCGGGGACGGAGAAGGACGAGGAACCCAGAGACATCACCGGAACCGTCGACCCCGGCCGAGCCTCGCGCGCCCACTTCGACGCTGGACCGGCGGGCTCGTGCAGCACGACGTCGACCGCGAAAGTCCCGGCGTCCGGGTCGGCCTCGGTGAGGGTGTAGGCACGCTGGAATTCGGCCGGACCGCCCTCGGGATCCGGGAACCAGAAGCGGAGCCAGGCCGTCGGCGCCACGACGACGTCCTCGAACAACGTCGGCGAGGTGAACCGGATCCGCACGAACCGCGGGGTGATCTCTTCGGTCTCGACGACGGTCGCTTCGTGGTCCCGTCCGCCGAAACCACGCATCATCGCGCCTTGGAATCCGCGCGCCATCACACACCTTCCCCGGTGGACGCCAGATCGGCCACCATCTCGGCGACCGGCCTGCCCGGCGGGCAGGACCCGATCAGCCCGCGAATCGACGCGGTCAGCAGAAGCCGTACGTACTCGGGCCGCGGGACCTGCGGCAGCGAGGCGGACGGCGCGGCCAGCCGAAGATCGCGTGACAGCCGCTCGCGCACCGCCTCCCGCTCGCGGTCCAGCCCGTCGCCGTCGGTCTCCTCGGCCGCCGTGCTGTTCTCTTCCGAAGCGGTCATCCCGATGGTCAGCGACGCGACCGCGCCACTGAGCACGATCGCCGCGTCGGGGGCGTAACCGCGCCGGGCGAGCGCCTCGACCTCCTCCGCCAGCAGGCGCTGCCCCCCGTCCCCCCGCGGGAACAGCAGTTGCAGGTAGCCGACGAGGCCCGGGTGCTCCAGCACGAAGGCCCGCATCTGCAAGGCGAAGGACAGCAGATGCCGCTCGACGTCGTGGGCGGGATCGTCCCGCAGCCGTAGGTCGGCCAGGATGCTCTCCCCGACCAGCCGCTCGAGCCCCCATCGCCCGTCGACGTGGCGATAGAGGGCGGTCGCGGTCACCCCCAGCCGGACCGCGACCGCCTTGACGCTGAGCCTTCGCATGCCGAGTTCGCGGCCGGCGCGGACGATGTCGTCCACCGCGATCTTGGCCGGTCGGCCGCCGATGTTCGTCGGCATCTCACCCCCGGGTCAGGAAAGTTATACCCGGAAACTAAGGTTAGGCTTACCAGAAGTCAAGACACCGTTGAGCCACGGACGCGTTCAGAGGACTAACGGCGGTTCAGGACCTGGTGACGTCGCGGAGCAGGTCCTCGGTCAGAACGGTGCGCGAGGGCAGGCCGAGCTTGCGCAGCGCCCGTCCGACGTGGATCTCGACCGTGCGGGGCGACAGGAAGAGGCGCTCGCCGATCTCGCGGTTGGTGAGGTTCTGCACGACGAGCCGCGCGACCTCGAGTTCCCTGGGAGACAACGCTTCGCCGTAACCCTTGCGGCCGCGCCGGGGGATCTCGGGGTCGCAGCGCCTGAGCGCCCGGCGGCAGCGGAGCGCGTCCACGGCGGCGCCGAGGCTCCCGTACGTCGTCTCCGCGGTGGTGAAGGAGCCGACGGCCAAGGTTCGTTCCCCTGCCTCGGCGAAGCAGCCGGCCGCGAGTTCGTCGGCGTACGCGGCGAAGTAGGGGAAGGGCAACGCCTCGTACGCGTGCGCGGCGTCGTGCAGTAGTTCCCCCGCGGCAAGGGTCTCTCCGCGCGCGTGCCTGAGCAGGCCCCGGCACAGCAGCACGGCCGCGCCGGCGAGCGGGGCGTCCTTGCCGTCGATGCCCTGGCGGTATTCCGCGAGGAGTTCCCGCGCCTCGACGAGCTGCCCCAGCCCGATCATGGTGCGCACGGTGAACGGCATCAGCTCGGCCGCCCAGACCCAGTTGTTCTTGCGGCGCACGGTGGCCAGGCCGTACTGGGCCAGCCGGAGGGCGGCGGTGAGATCCTTGCCCGCCTGGTGCACCGCGACGCGGCCCGCGTACGCCGAGGCCTGCACCGGCACGCTGCCCGCGGAAAGCGCGAACGCCGCGTCGAAACTGCGCAGGGCCGCCGCCGGACGATGCTGCCCGTACTCGTACCAGCCGAGCACCAGCAGCGGTTCGGCGGCGAGCGAACTGCCGGCCTCGAACCGTGTCAGCATCGCCCTCGCCTTCTCGCTGACGACCGTCCACTCCCCCATCGCGAGGTCCAGCCGCAGTTCCGTGCCGTCGGCGAGCGCGTCGAGGTAGGGCTGGTGATCGTCGCGGATGAGCCGTCGCGCGGTCGCGAGAAAGGCCCGCGCCACCGGGAAATGGCCGTTCCACGCCACCGCGTCGGCCAGGTTGACGTAGGTGCGCGCGACCTGGCGGCAGACCTCGGCCGATTCGGGCTCCGTCGGCAACGACGCGACGTCGTCCCAGGCCTCCGGATCGGCGATCTGCATCCGCGCGGACAGCCGGTTGGCGGTGATCGCCGCGCGCATTTCCGCGTCCTGTTCCCCTTTGCCTGCCTGCTCGGCCTGTTCGAGCCAGCGGAAGTTCTCCTCGACCGGCGCCATGCCGATATGCGGCAGCGCGAACGTGACCAGTCCCCTCGCGAGCAGCGCCTGCCGCCGGTCGAGATCGGCCGCGCCCAGTTCGATCTCGAGCCTGCCCGCCTCCACCTTGCCCGCCTGGTTGACCAGGACCCGGCCGAGGTTGACCCGGATCTCCCCGCGCGCGGTCCTGCTCAACGGCCAGTCGCGCAGGATCTCCCGTAGCAGCCCCACGGTGCCGGCGTGAGCGATGCCGCGCGGCAGTTCCCGGCCGAGCCGGACGGCGAACGACTCGCGCGCCGCCCTCGGCAGGTCCGTGTCCCGTAACGCCGCTTCGAGCAGACGGCTCGCTTCTTCCGTCCGGCCGTCCTCGATCGCGTCGTCGACCGCGGCTTCGGTCCACTGTGTCCAGATGGCGACGTCTCCGGCCAGCCGCGCGTGCCGGGCGATGAGCGACGCCGAGGGCTCGGCGCCGGACACGAGCCAGGTGGCGGCGCGGCCGTGCATCGCGCACCGCTGAGGCCCGGAGAGCAGCGCGTAGACGGCTTCGGCGATCAAAGGGCTTCCCGGGGAGTACCTGCCACGGCCGTGGTCGCGCAGCAGTCCGGCGTCCACTGCCTCGGTGATCGCGCCGGAACCATCGCTCACCGACGCCACCGCGCCCAGTTCTTGTTCCCCGCCCGGCGAATCCAGCACCGCGGCCGCGCGCACGACGTCCCGCGCCGCCGGGCCGATCGCCGCCATGAGTTCGGCGATCCGGCTCCGCACGACCGGCGGAACGGTCGCCGACGCGAGCGACTCCACCGAAAGCGTCTCACCGAGACTCCGGATCAGGGGCACGAGATCGGCGGCGATACCGGACGTCCGCCGATGCAGCGCCTCGGCCAGATCCGGTGCGCCCACCCAGGTGCGGACCTGTCCGGCGGTGAACGGCGTCAGCGTGAGGTGGGCCGTGAGCCCGCGCAGCGGCGGGAATCGGCGCGGCCCGCCGGACACCGCACCGAGCACGACGCTCAGACCTGCCGCGGGCGACGCCGCCAGCCCGCGCAGGAACTCCCAGGTGTCGTCGTCTGCCGCGTGGACGTCGTCGAGGACGAGGACGGCCGGGCCGCAGCCGGTCAGGATTTCCCGCACGGCACGGAACTCCTGCTGCCGGACGGTTTCCGCGTCCGCGCCTTCCGGGAACGGCGGCAACCACGACGACCACTCCGGGATCAGCCGTCGCAGCACTCCGGTCACCGGAGAGAAGGTGGTGGCGTGGGTGGCGGCGACGTCGCCCGCCCCGAGCAGCGCGTCGACCAGAGACGCCAGCCGGCAGGGACGTACGAACGAACCGCACCGGGCCGACCAGAACACGCGCGACGCGATCCCGGGATGAGCGGCCAGTTCTCCGAGCAGACGGCTCCGGCCCACGCCCGGCCCGCCCTCGACGACGGCGACCGAGGGCGGATGCGCGACCACGCGCAGCAGTTCGGTCAGTTCGGTGTCGCGGGCCACGAACACCGGTGCCGCACCGAGCGTCGGCATGCCCGGAACCCTACCGATCGGGCACCCGCCGAAAGGCGGGAACACGAACAGTAACCGCAGGCCGGAACCCCCGCCGGTCGCAATACGGACCCTTAGCTATTGCCGCGAACCTTGCCAGAGGTGCCACCAGAGGGTGAATCTCAGTCCATTCACAGTGCCCCACAGTCACATCTTTACCGCAATCGTCATCCGCTCGTGCCGGGTGGCCACCCAGTCGGGTAGCCGGATTTCTTTGTCTCTTCCAGGTCGCCCTCAGCGCGTGCTTTCGCCTCGACCATCCAGTTAGGAGCGTTCCGACGGTGAAGACCTCACTCAGGCGCGGGCTGGCCACGGCCTTCGCCGGTGTCGCCGCGCTGGTCGCCTTGCAGGCGCCCGCCGCAGCGGTGCCCGCGACGACGGCCGCCACGCAGATCCCGATCAAGATGCAGGCCCAGGAGAAGAGCAACTGGTGCTGGGACGCCAGCGGAAACACCATCGCCGCCTACTACGGGCATTCCCTCTCCCAGACGAAGTTCTGCCAGATCGCGCACAACGAGTCCGGTTCGACCTGTGCGAACAACCAGGGCTACCTGAGCGATCAGCAGCGTGTGTTCCGCTGGCTCGGCTTCAGCAACGTGGGCAGCTACAACTCCTCCGGCCAGACGCTGACCTTCGCCGGGATCAAGGGCCAGGTCGACGCCGGGCAGCCGATCGGCACCCGGATCGGCTGGCGCAACGGCGGTGGCCACATGCATGTGCTCTACGGCTACGACAACTCCGGCGGCGCCACGACCGTCTACTACGGCGACCCGTGGGGATCGAGCCCGCGCTACAACCAGATGAGCTACAGCGCCTACAAGTCCAACAACTCGTTCGCCTGGACCCACACCGTCTACGGGATCAAGGACTGAAACCATGAAGCGGACCTTCTTCGGCGCCACGATCCTGGCCATCGGACTGGCGCTCACCCTCGGTTCCGGACAGGCGTCCGCGGCCGACGCCCCGAGCGGCGCGCCCACCGCCGCCGACCTCGCCACGGTGTCCACAGTGGTCACCAGTGACGCGACCACCCAGCGGCTCGCCAAGGCCGCGTTCCCGGGCACCGCCAAGGCCGACACGGCCATCGCGGCCCGAACCGCCAAGGCCGACCCGCGCACTCCGGTGGCGGTCTACCAGCCGACGGCGGCCTTCCTCGCCGGAACCTCCGGCACGACCGCCGAACTCGCCTACGTCGCCGTTCCCGCCACCCTGGGCAACGGGACCGCGGCGACCGTGTGGACCCAGCGCGAAGGCGCGGGTTGGTCGGTGTTCAACGTCGCCTCGGGAGACGTCGAGAAGCGCTTCGCCACGCAGACCGGCAAGGGCTACCTCCTGACCGAACCACAGGCCGGCGCCTGGTACGCCGTGGACGGCGACACTGTGACCGTCCTCGACGGATCCACGGTCGCGAAGACCGGTGAGAAGATGACTCTCGCCGCCTATCGCGAAGCCCTGCAGAGCCGCTACGGCGACAAACTGCCGGGCTCGACCTACGACCGCACCGGTGCCGCCGGCGGTTACGGTGCTTCCCCGGTGAGCGACACCTCGCTGCCGTGGTGGCCGTACGCGATCGGCGCCGTCTTCCTCGCCGCGGCCGCGGCGGCCGTCACCTTGCGACTCCGCAAGCAGTAGGGACCCTCAGGCGGAGTGCCGGGATCGCGCGGGATCCCGGCACTCCGCCTAGGCGAACGTGTAGTCCTCGAGGGGGAAGCTCCCCGCCTCCCGGATGGCGCTCAGCGTCGACGACGGGCGCAGCAGGGTCGCTTCCCCGTGGGGATTGAAGTAGTAGCTGTTCGCCGGAGCGCAGTTGCCGAGCGCGAAGACCGAGTCCTCGATCCGTTCGGTCATCCGCGCGAGGAAGGCGTCGTTGGCCTCCTGGGTGACCTCGAAATCGGTCGCCCCTCGCCGTCGCATCGCACCGAAGAGGCGGTCCATATGCCGCATCTGGGTTTCGATGGTGGTGAAGTACGAAAGTCCCGAGTAGGAGTAGGGACTGTTGAGCGAGACGAAGTTGGGGAACTTCGGGACCGCGACGCCTTCGTAGGCCTGGAAGCGGTTCTCCCGCCACCACTTCCCGAGGTTCCGCCCGCCGCGGCCGAGGATCTCGATCGCCGGGAAGTTGGCCTCCCACAGGTCAAATCCCGTGGCCAGCACCAGAACGTCGGTATCCCGCCGCCTGCCGTCGGCGGTGACGATCCCGGTCTCGTCGATCCGCGCGATGGACGTCGTCTCCAGGTGCACGTGGTCCCGGGTGAACGCCGGGTAGTACTCGTTGGAGAACGTCGGGCGCTTGCAGCCGAACGAATACCGCGGCGTCAATTCCTCGCGCAACCCGGGATCGCGCACCTGACGGCGGAGATGTGCCTGGCACCAAAGCTTTCCGAGCCGGTTCGCCAGCGGAAGCTGCTTGTAGTGCAGCACTCCGGAGACCATCATCAGTTCCAGGATCGCGGTCCCGGTCAGCCGGGCGATCCGCTGGGTGAGCGGAACGGCGGCGAACGCGCGACGGACGGCCTTGGGCACCGGGAAGTCCAGTTTGGGGCTCACCCAGATCGGCGTCCGCTGGTACACCGAGAGTTCACTGGCGATCTTCGCGATTTCGGGGACCAGCTGGACCGCGGTCGCGCCGGTGCCGATCACCGCCGCCCGTTTGCCGGCGAGGTCGTAGCCGTCGTCCCAGGCCGTGGTGTGGATGACCTTGCCGCCGAACGTCTCGATCCCGGCGATATCGGGTTTCTTGGGCTGGGAAAGGAATCCCGTCGCGGTGAGGAGGTACTTCGCGGTGACCGGCTCGCCATCGGCCCTGGACACCGTCCAGTGGGCGTTCGTTTCGTCCCACACCGCGCCGGTGACGACGGTGCCGAACCGCATGTAGCGCCGCAGCCGGTACTTGTCGGCGACGTGCTCGGCGTACCGCTTCAGTTCCGCGCCCGGGGCGAACAGCCGCGACCAGTGCGGATTGGGCTCGAACGAGTACGAATAGGTGGCCGACGGGATGTCGACGGCCAGCCCGGGATAGCGGTTCACATGCCAGGTTCCGCCGAGATCGGACTCGCGGTCGAGGATCAGCAGGTTGTCGTAGCCGAGCCGGTTCAGCTGGATCGCCGCGCCCATACCGCCGAAGCCCGCACCGACGATGACGGCGTCGTACTGCGCGTTCATACGTTTTCCTCTCGCTGGGTGTCCTGGTCGAGGCGGTCGCGGTAGCCCGCCCGCTCCGGTGTGTCGGGGCGCAGGGCGCGGTCGTCCCGCATCAGGCGGCGGAACCCGTTGAGGACGGGTTCGGGCAGCACTTGCGCTACCTGGGCGAGCGCGCCGACGTAGCCGGGGACGGAGATCTCGGCGGCGCGAGTGCGGACGGAATCCACGACGGCGTCGGCGATCCGCTCCGGTTTCACCTTCGGGATGGGCCGCATGTCCAGCCCGGACGCGAGCGCGGTGTCGACCGCCGACGGCAGCACGGCGGAAACGCTGACGCCGTGCGGCGCGTACTCCAGCCGGGTCGCGGCGGTCAGCCCGACCACGGCGAACTTGCTGGCGTTGTAGATCGCCAGCCCTTTGACGGGGAACTTCCCGGCCAGCGACGCGACGTTGACGACATGCCCTCGTCCGCGTTCCAGCATTCCCGGCAGCGCGAACCGCATGCCGTGGACGACGCCGAACAAGTTGACCTCCATGGTCGCCCGGTTCAGCTCGTCGGAGAGGTCGAGGAAGCCGCCGTTGGGCATGATGCCGGCGTTGTTGACCAGCACCGCGAGCGGCCCGTTCGCCTGTTCGGCGTCACGGAGGAAAGCGGCGAACGAAGCGGGATCGGCGACGTCGAGCGGGTGCGCGGTACCGCCGATGTCGGCGGCGGTACGTTTGGCGGCCTCGAGATCGAGGTCGCCGATGGACACGCGCGCGCCGCGGGCGGCCATGCGCTCCGCCGTCGCGCGGCCGATGCCCTGTCCCGCACCGGTGATCGCCACGTGGGCCCCGTCGAGGCCGAGGGCCGGGTACTTGCTCATGCGCGCACTCCCTCTCGTTCGAAGGCGTCGGCGACCAGGGCCGGTGCCGTGTTGATCGCGGTGGCGAGCACGTGCTCCCGCCGCCGTTCGTCCATGAAGTTCGCGCCCATGGCGGCGAGATCGGCCGGTCCCGGTTCGATCCGGACCACCCGTACACCCGCCGCGCGCAGCTTGCGCGCCTCGTCGTCGACGCGCCGGGTCATCGCGGTGCGCAGCAGGCGTTCCAGCCTCGTCAGACCCTTGGCCGGAGCGCCGCCTTCGCTACTCATGGGTGCGATCACGACGACTTCGCCGACGTCGTGTCCGAGGAGCAGGTCGGCCGAGGTCGGGGAAACCGTTCCCCCGTCGAGCAAGGGCCGTCCGTCCACAACGGACGGCGGAAACCAGCCGGGGATCGCCCAGGAGGCGGCGATCGCCTCGCCGAGCCGGGCGTCAGGAGCGCCTGGAGAGCCGAGCGCGACCCGCTTCCCCACCGGATCGGTGGCCACGAGCCAGGTCGCGGGATGCGGGACCCAGCCGTCGGGCGCCAACGCGTCCCCGAGGTCGCGGAGCCAGCCGGCGTCCCCTCGGCCCCGCGGGAGCAGCCCCGCGATGCCGGCCAGGCGATCGACGTCGCCGTTGAGCGCCGCTCGAACGAGCTTGGCGGCGGGCCACCGCGGGGAGGGCACCGGCGGGAAACGTCCCGGTGACCGCCGGACGTGCGCGGCGACCACGGGATCGCCATCGGACGTCCCGGTCAGGGCGCCGAGGATCGCCTTCGCCGGGATCCCCGCCCCGAGCATCGCCACCGCTTCGGCCCCGGCGGAGGTCCCGACCAGGACGTCCGCCGTGCGCGGGTCCCAGCCGGCCCGGGTGTGCAGCGCGTCGAGGACGGCGGCGGTCCAGGCGAACCCGAGGGTGCCGCCGCAGCCGAGCACCAGCGACCTTCCGGAATGACGTGTCATTTTCGGAACCGTATGTCATTTGTACGCCCGAGGCAATAAGCTGACGGCATGACGACGGAGACCCCGGTCAGCAGGGCCACACGAAAGAAGCAGGAACTACGGCGCGAGATCGTGGAGACCGCGTTCGACTGCTTCGCCGAACGCGGCTACCACGCGACCGGTATCGCCGACATCGCCGCACGTCTGGGCATCGGGCACGGCACCTTCTACCGGTACTTCCAGAACAAGCGGGACATCGTCGACCACGTCATCACCGACCTGGTCGAGAAGGTGGTCGCCTCACTGGCCGCGGACAACGCCCCGGACGCGGTCAACAGCCTGGCCGAGTACCGCAAGCAGAGCGCGCGGATCGGCGACGCGCTCGCCGGGATCTTCGGCAGCGACCCCCGGATGGCCCGGTTCCTCCTGCTCGAAGCGGCGGGTATCGACGCCGAGATGCGGGAACGGGTGCTGGATTTCTTCGAGACCGCCGCGCAGCTGACCGCGGGCTATCTGCACCACGGGGTGCGGCTGGGTTACCTGCACGAGGATCTGGACGTCGAGGCCACCGCAGGCGCGATCAACGGGATGATCCTCGCGTCGATCCTCGCCGGGCTGCGCGATCCGTCCCCACAGGCGCAGGCGGCGATGAGCCGGGCCGTCCGCCGTGTCATGTACGACGGGATCGCCACGCGCACCTGAACCGCGACGCGCCAGCAGGCGGGGTCCGGACCGTACTGGCTTGTCGCCTCCCTATCGAACTCGGCGACGATCCGGGGGTCTACCGACCAAAACGCAGACTTGCACCGACCAAAACGCAGGGTCCCTCAACGGTTACGCAAAGTATGACTGGGTGTCTCGCCGAAGGTCGCCCGGTACTGCGCGCTGAACCGGCTACCGTCGGCGAAACCCCACTTGGACGCGATCCCGGTGACCGTCTCGCCCGCGCCGGGATCGGCGTCGAGCAGCTCGGCCCGGACCCGGTCCAGCCGCACGCGGCGCAGGTACGCCATCGGAGTGGTGTCCAGGTGCCGCCGGAACGCGAGTTGCAACGCGCGCACCGAGACCCGGCAGGCGCGGGCAATGTCGGCCACGCCGAGGTCGAGGTCCGGGTTCGACTCCAGGAAGGCGATCCCGCGACGCACCGTGTCCGGTACCGCGTCCCGGCGGTCGCACAGCTGGGCGTCACCGGTGCCGGTGGTGAAGGTGTCCAGCGCCATCGCCGCCATCAACCGTCCGGCCACACCGAGCACCAGCGGCCCGTGCACCACCTCCGGTTCGGCGAACAACCCGGTGACGTAGTCGACCGTCTGCCGCCAGCGCCGCGCCCGCACCGGCTCGACCGGCAGGTAACGCAACCGCTCGATCGCGCTACCGTCCTGCGCCGGATCGACCCCGGCGAACAGCGCCAGGTCGATACTGGTGATCTGGAGGCGGGCGCCGTGCAGACCGGTCCGGTAGTCATGGTCGGGGTGCACGGCGACGAACACGTCGCCCGGGATCAACCTGCGCTCGCCGGTGACGTCTTCGATGTCCATCGCCCCGCCCAAGACGCGCAGGAGCACCACGCTGCCGAGCGGCTGGACGACGACGTCCGTGGTCAGCGTGTTGTGCAGCAGGTCGAACTGCACTTCGCCGACGTCGCAACGTCGGTGTTCGAAGCGATAGTTCTCGACGGCGCCCCGCACCCGAAGCCGGTTGTCGCGGTACGCCTCGGCGATCAGGGCGCGCGCCTGTTCCGGGTCCGTGGTCGCGAATTCCGTGAGCGTCGGCTCGTGCACCGGCTCTGCCTCTTTCCCTTCACCTGCCTACAATCACGATCACTCATGTGAGCGAACAGGAGAAGTATGACGGCGCTCCCCCGCACCGGCCACGCTATCGCCGCCGACGGCACCCGGTTGGCCTACCAGTGGCGAGGCACGGGCAGTCCGCTCGTCCTGTTGTCGGGGCAGGCGAACGATCACACGTGGTGGAACCGCACCCGCGACGACTTCGCCGGCACGCTCACGATGGACTACCGCGGCACCGGGGACAGCGGATCACCCGAGGTTCCGTACTCCACAACAGTTTTCGCGGACGACGTGATCGCGATACTCGACGACCTCGACATCCCCGAGGCCGACGTCTACGGAACCTCCATGGGCGGACGCGTCGCACAATGGGTCGCCGCGAAATACCCAGACAGGGTACGACGTCTCATCCTCGGCTGCACCTCACCCGGCGGTGAGCACGGCATCGAGCGGACCAACGACGTCCGGCTCGCCCTCGCCCGGAGGACGTCGATCGAGGCGCGGGAAGCGTTGCAGGACATGATGTACACGCCGTCATGGCGCGCGGCGAACCCCGGACCGTACACCGTTCTCGGTGCCCACGGCATGCTTCCGCACGCGGTGCGCGGACACCTCGTGGCGAGCAACACCCACGACGCCTGGGACGCGCTGCCCACGATCACCGCACCCACTTTGGTCCTCCACGGGGATGATGACGTGCTCGCACCGCCGACGAACGCGCCTCTGCTGGCGGAACGGATTCCGGATGCCCGGGTGCGCTTGTTCGCCGGAGCTCGGCATGCGTACTTCGACGAGTGCCGTCCTGAGTCGAGCGCGGCGGTCAAGGAGTTCCTTGAGGATCCTTCTCACGGTTGATCTCTATTCTCGTTGCGGCACAACACATTCCGATTCTTGTCGGTGGGTCGTTGTAGGTTCGTTCCGTGGCTACTTCCGGGGCCGATGTCTTGGTCGCGCTCAAGGACATGACCGATCCGGCACAGCTGGACGGCGTTTGCAGTGGTCCCAGGACACGGGTGCATCCTGTCCTTCGATCTCAGACGCGACAAACCACGAGTGATCAAGCAGTGCTTCTTGCTCATGACTACCTGGCGACTGCTCGTGACGCCATCACTGTGGAGCGTCTGAAACCAGCTGTTGACGCAGGGGTTCACGAGGCCGTCAAAAGCCTGGAGGAGAAAGGGCTTGCCCTGGCTCGCCAAGGCTCGGGGACAACGGTCACCGAGGAGGACGGATGGATACTCCTCGACCCGATCGTGCTCGCGGCGGTCGTGCGGCACGACACCCAGTTGACGTTGCTCGATCAACTGGTGGATGTCCGCGCCTGCCTCGAAGCGCCCATGGCCGCGCAAGCGGCCCGCAACGCGACCCCACCGACATCGCCTTCCATGACCGCATCATGCGGGCCTCCGGCGACCGGCTGTCCAGGTCGATCGTGCGCACCGTGCATGCCGAAGCGCGCAAAAGCTATCGCTACTCCGGTGATCCGACGTCGACCGAGTGCCGCGTCAGCAACGACGAACACCGCGCCGTCCTCGCTCACATCAAGAAGAAGGACGAAGCCGGAGCGGAACAGGCCATGTCGCAAAACATCCTGTCGGCATGGGACCGTCGCCGCCCGAAGCACCGCTCCTCTGACTGAACGCCGATCGATCCGATGTGGACGGTCGCCGTGCCGCAGGGACGTCCCGTTGCCGGCCACCGCTATGATCACGCCGACGGTAATCGCGCCGACCACCCCGCCGACGTCGCTGGGGAATCAGAGATCGTGCCTTGAGGAGCAACTGTGGAACAGCCCAAAGCGATGCCGGACGTACGCGGCGACGCCGCGCGACGGGCCTTGGTGCTGCAGTACTTCACGATCGGCTACAACGTGGTCGAAGGCATCATCGCGATCACCGCCGGACTGGCCGCCGCATCGGTGGCGCTGGTCGGCTTCGGCGTCGACTCGGGGGTCGAGATCGTCGCCGCACTCCTGATCGCCGTCCGGCTTCGTGCCGCGATCCGGACCGGCACCGTCGACGAACGCAAGGAGTACCGCGCCCTGCGATTCGTGGCACTCACGTTCTTCGCCTTGGGCGCCTTTATTCTCTTCGAGAGCATCCGGGAAATCGTCACCGGAGCCAAGCCGGAGAAATCGTTGGTCGGCATCGTTCTCACCGGGGTCTCCATCGTCACCATGTCCTTTCTCGCCTCCGCGAAACGACGGACCGGACTGGCCATGAACTCGCGGCTCGTCGTCGCCGACGCCGCCGAAACGCGACTCTGCCTCTGGCTGAGCGTCACCACATTCCTCGGCTTAGTGGCATACGCACTGCTCGGCTGGACCTGGCTGGACGCGATAGCAGGACTGATCATCGCGCTCTTCGCCATCAACGAAGGGCGCCGCGCCTGGTCCGGCGAACTGACCTGCGACGTGTGACCACAACCTGGAATTTCCCAAGAGCAGAGTGCGCCAGTAGTACCAGAAGGCGATGAGCACGAGGATCGCGATCACGGCGTACCAGCCGGCACGGTGGAGTGAAAGCGTGTCAGTGCATCACCCGCGACACGGGTGCTGCCGAACGAGCGAAGGGTGCCGAGCGTCGTGCACCAGAAGATCACGCCTTGTCGATCATGGCCCGCAGCTCGCGGTCGACGGCGGCGGAGGCCATGTCGGTGCGGAAGCGGCCGTCATCGCGACATCTTCACTTGCCGAGCGCTGCCTGCGATTCAGGCTCCTACGATGCCTATCCCAAGGACATCCACCACTGCTGCGGGGGGTCACGGAGCGGGGGCGGGCTCCGGAATTGACATAGCCCAGGTGGCCATGGCGTCGAGGACTTCGCGGAGTCCTTCGCCGAGGGGAGTGAGCTGGTACTCGACGCGTGGCGGGATTTCAGGGTAGGCGGTGCGAGTGACGATGCCGTAAGTCTCGAACTGGCGCAGCCTGCTGGTCAGGGTGTGCGGGCTGATACCCGGCAGGGCGTCGCGCAGTTCGGTGAAACGGCGGGGGCCGTGCAGGAGTTCGCGCACGATAAGGGTGGCCCATGGCCCGTTGAGCAAGGTGAGGAACCGGGCGACACCGCACTCCGGGAGGCACGCGTTGTGGGTCACATTAAGGAGCTTATCCCATTAGTGCAGTTGATGTAACCGGTGCATCTCGTGCAGTAATAGGTGCATGACCTATGTGATCCATGGCGCCACCGGCGCCCAGGGCGCCCCTGTCGTCGCCGCTCTCACCGCCGCGGGCAAGCCCGTTGACGGGTTGACCCGCAACGCGGACGCGGTCGTTCCCGGTGCGCGGGTGGTGGCTGCCGGCTACTCGTCCGCAGAGGAATTGACCCGTGCCTACCGTGGCGCCGAGGGCGTGTTCGTCCACCTTCCCGTGACTTCGGAAGAGGACCGCCGCACCTACGCGCGCAACATCGTCGCCGCCGTCCACGCGGCCCAACCGGCCCGCGTGGTGTTCTCCACCAGCGGTTTCACCGTCGACTCCCCCGGCGATGACCGGAAGCGGGATTCCGGCGAAAGCGCGGTCTCGATACTGGCCAACGGATTGGTGGACAGTGGCGTGTCCCACGCAGTGATCGCGCCCGAATTGTTCTTCGAGAACCTGCTCATGCCCCACGTCATCGGACCGGCCCGCGAACAGGGTGTGCTGCGCTACCCGCTGCCCGCCGGCTTCCCAGTCTCCTGGGCGTCCCATTTGGACATCGCCGACGTCGCGGTCGCCCTATTCGAGCGCACAGACGTCTCCGGCGTGGTTTCGGTCGGGCAGTACCCGGCGATCACCGGACGGGAGCTGGCCGAGGCGTTCGGCGCCCGACTCGGACGAAGCGTCGCCTACCAGGCCATCACCCCGGAGGAGTTCCGCGTTTCCCTCGCGTCCTTGATCGGGGAAGGCCCGGCCGCGGACGTCGCAGACAGCTACCGGGCCATGGGGGCGCTCCCGGACCGCTCGATCATCCCCGAACGCTCCGCACAGAAACTGGTCGGCGTGACACCCCGGACCGCAAGCCAGTGGCTGGCCGACATCGGCCTGCACTGAGGTGTTCCCAGGCTTGACACCAGGCATCCGCCGGTGCGAGGTGGCTTGACCCGAGTTAGCGCCGTCCGACGTGGTAGCGGTCGGGCAGTGGCGAAGTTCTCCAGAAAGGATTCATCCTCCAGGAAGAACCCGAACACCGGAGCCTGGCGGAAATCTTAACGGTGACAGGCGGTTCGGCCCGACCGACGCGCGGTGGACAGTGCCGATGTCCTTGCTGCCGCGACCGTCGCAGTCGGGCCGGCCGTCGGACGACGACATCTGACCGAGTATCCACAGGTCGTCGAACCACGAGGGCACGCGGCCGGTGTGAGAATCGCCTTGCGCAGTAACGGTTGCGCGGTCTTCAACCGCTTGTGATAGCCGGACTGGTTCAGCACGGCCGGAAACATCGCGCCACCCGGCATCGGCGTGGATGTGCCGGATCCAGCGTCGCTCATTGTCGTAGCGCTGCAGCATCTGCGCCACGGCCATGGTGATCAGCTCACTGTCCGTCAGTCCTGGTCGCCGACCACGCCCTCGCCACTCATCAGCTCTCTCGTCGCCGAATCCCGGCAACTCCCGCAAGAAGTCGACTACTCGCGAACGTCCCGAAACCGACGGGATCGTGTAGTTCATCACAACGAGAACATCTACCAGGACGGCCTGCTGCTCGAGATCACCGAAGAGGGCGACGGCTAAGTGACTAGTCCTCGTCCTGCTGCGGGGAACGGGGAGGTGAGGCGCGCAGCGAGCCGGGATGCGCCTTCGCCGACGGGTCGTTGCGGGTCTTGATCAGGCTCGCCACGGTGACCACGATGAGGATGCCGATGATCACCGCGAGGCTGACCGGAGTCGAGATCTCGGGCACGCTCTCGTTGATGTCGACGTGGGCCCAGTGCAGGATCAGTTTGATCCCGATGAACCCGAGGATCACCGCCAGCCCGGCCGACAGGTAGACCAGCCGGTCCAGCAGGCCCTTCACGAGGAAGTACAGCGCCCGCAGGCCGAGCAGGGCGAACGCGTTGGCGGCGAAGACCAGGTACGGCTCGTCGGTGACGCCGAAGACGGCGGGGATCGAGTCCAGCGCGAACAGCAGGTCGATGCCGCCGATCGCGAGCAGCACCACCACGAGCGGCGTGCCGACGCGCTTGCCTTCGACGTGGGTGAACAGCTTGCCCCCGTCGTACTCCTTCGACAGCGGCAGCAGGCGGCGCGCTGTCCGCACCACGACGTTGTTCTCGACGTCCGGGTCCTCGTCGCGGTGCCGGAACAACTGGACCCCGGTGTAGATCAGCAGTAACCCGAACAACAGGAACATGAAGGAGAACAGCGAAAGCAGCGTGGCACCGAGCGCGATGAAGATACCGCGCATGATCAGGGCGACGACGATGCCGAAGGTGAGCACCTTGTGCTGATGCTCCTCGGGTACGGCGAAGGTGCTCATGATGATCACGAAGACGAAGAGGTTGTCGACCGACAGGCTCTTCTCCACGATGTAACCCGCGAAGTACTGCTGCCCGAAATCGCCGCCGTGCGCCAGCGTCAGCCAGACGCCGAACGCCACGGCCACCAGGATGTAGCCGACCGACCAGGCCACCGCTTCGGCGAACCCGACCTTGTGCGGGCGCACGGCCGCGAGGATGAGGTCGAGTGCCAGCAGCGCGAGCACCAGTCCGATCGTGACGGTCCAGGTAAGGCCATCGATCTGGAGCATCCGCACCCTGTCTTTCCTCAGCCGGCCAGATGCGGCCAATCCTAAGGGCGCTTCTTCCGGCCCGCATTCGCATGACCCGCGTTCGCAGGACTCGGCGCCGCTTCCGAAAGGGCCGCGAGGACGGTCTTGATCAGCGGGTGGTCAGCGCTTCCCCGCCGGACGGCCGCGAAGACGCGCCGCAGAGGAGGTTCGCCGCGGAGCGGGACGGCGACCGCGCCGGGTACCGCGGTGACGGCGTTGCGGGGCACCAGCGCCACTCCTTCGTCCGCGGCGACCAGGGTGGTGATCGCGTGGAAATCGTCGGAGACGTGCCGGATCTTCGGGTTGGCGCAGACGATCATCAGGACGTCGCGGCAGGGATTCCCGGGTTTCGGCGCGACCCATTCGTCGTCGGCGAGTTCGTCGATGTCCACTTCGGACGATCCGGCGAGCCGGTGCCCGGTGGGCAGCACGACGTCGAAAGGTTCGACGTACAGCGGGAAACGGGTGAGCCTGCTTTCATCCGTTCGTGGTGAGAGCCGGTACTCCTCGGTGATCGCCAGGTCGATCTCGCCGTCGAGCAGCAACGGGATGCTCGCGTGCCCCTCGACGTCCTGCACCTGCACCGAAACCCCGGGCGAACCGGCGCGCAGCGCGGCGATGGCCGGCGCCACGACCATGGTGATCGCCGAGGCGAAACTCGCCATCCGCACCAGCCCCCGGACACCCGAATCGAGCGCGGCCAGCGTCGCCTGCGCCCGTTCCAGCTCGGCGGCGACGGCGTTCGCGTGCACCACCATCAGCTCACCGGCCGGGGTCAGGGAGACCCGGCGGCCCCACCGGCGCAACAGCTGCTGGCCGCACTCGGCTTCGAGTGCGGCCAGCTGCTGGGACACCGCGGACGGCGTCAGGTGCAGCGCTCGGCCCGCCGCCGTCACGGTTCCGTGGTCGGCGAGAGCGCGCAGTACCCGCAGCCGTCGCGGATCGATCATTCGTCCATCATGGACCTTGCCGTCACGAACGCGTCCACCGCACGGTCGACGTCCTCGGTCGAATGCGCCGCCGACATCTGGGTCCGGATCCGGGCCTTACCGTGCGGCACCACCGGGTAGGAGAAACCGACCACGTAGATGCCCTGGTCGAGCAGCAGGTCCGCCATCTTGCCGGCTTTTGCCGCGTCGCCGATCATCACCGGGATGATCGGGTGCTCACCGGGCAGCAGGTCGAAACCGGCCTCGGTCATCCGCCGCCGGAACAGTTCGGTGTTGGCCCGCAGGCGGGTCAGCAGCTCACTCGACTCGCCCAGCAGTTCCAGGGTGGCGAGCGCGGCCGCGGTGATCGACGGCGCCAGCGAGTTCGAGAACAGGTAGGGCCGGGAACGCTGGCGCAGCATCTCGACGATCTCCGCGCGGCCGGAGGTGTAGCCGCCGCTCGCCCCGCCCAGTGCCTTGCCGAGGGTGCCGGTCAGCACGTCGACCTTGTCCTGCACGCCGAACAGTTCCGGCGTGCCGCGCCCGGTCGGGCCGGTGAAGCCGACGGCGTGCGAGTCGTCCACCATCACCAGCGCGTCGTAGCGCTCGGCCAGTTCGCAGATCTCGTCGAGCGGCGCGAGATAGCCGTCCATCGAGAACACGCCGTCGGTGGCGATCATCCGGTACCGCGCGCCGGACGCCTCCTTCAGCCGCTGCTCCAGGTCGGCGACGTCGCGGTTGCGGTAACGCATCCGCTTCGCCTTGCACAGCCGGACGCCGTCGATGATCGACGCGTGGTTGAGCTCGTCGGAGATGATGACGTCCTGGTCGGTCAGCAGGGTCTCGAACAGCCCGGCGTTGGCGTCGAAGCACGAGCTGTAAAGGATCGTGTCCTCAGTGCCGAGGAACTCCGAGAGCTTCGCCTCCAGTTCCTTGTGCGGCTGCTGCGTCCCGCAGATGAACCGCACCGACGCCATCCCGAAGCCCCAGCGGTCCAGGGCCTCCTGCGCGGCCTTGACCAGCACCGGGTGGTCGGCGAGGCCGAGGTAGTTGTTGGCGCAGAAGTTGAGCACGTCACCGCCGGCGACGCTGACCGAAGCCCGCTGCGGTCCCTGGATCACCCGCTCGCCCTTGTACAGCCCGGCTTCCCGGATCTCGGCGAGCCCGGCCTTGAGGTCGTCGCGCATCGCGCCGTACATCAGTTCTCCGTCCAATCCAGAATGACCTTGCCGCAGCGGCCTTCCCTGGCCGTCGCGAACGCCTTTTCGTGTTCGGTGTAGGTGAAGCGGTGAGTGATCACCGGTGAGATGTCCAGCCCCGCCTGGAGCAGGACGGACATCGAGTACCAGGTCTCGAACATCTCGCGGCCGTAGATCCCCTTGATCTGGATCATCTTCAGCACGACGGCGGCGATGTCGACCGACACGTCGGAGGCCGGGAGGCCGAGCAGCGCGACGCGGCCGCCGTGCGACATGTTCGTGATCATGTCGCGCAGCGCCTCGGGCCGTCCGCTCATCTCCATGCCGACGTCGAAGCCCTCGGCCATGCCGAGCCGCTCCTGCGCGTCGGCGATGGTCGCCGACGAAACGTCCAGGGCGAGGTCGACGCCGACCTTGCGGGCCAGTTCCAGGCGGTGCTCGCTGACATCGGTGACGACGACGTTGCGCGCGCCGGCGTGGCGGGCGATCGCGGCGGCCATGATGCCGATCGGGCCGGCGCCGGTGACCAGCACGTCCTCGCCGATGACCGGGAACGACAGCGCGGTGTGCACGGCGTTGCCCAGCGGGTCGAAGATCGCGGCGATGTCGAGGTCGACCTTGGTGCGGTGCACCCAGGCGTTCATCTCGGGCAGCACCGCGTACTGCGCGAAGGCACCGTCGACGTGCACGCCGAGGCCCTTGGTCCGGGCGCAGAGGTGACGTCGTCCGGCCTTGCAGTTGCGGCAGGTGCCGCAGACCAGGTGCCCCTCGCCGCTGACCAGGTCGCCCACCTGGACGCTGGTCACCGAGCGGCCGATCTCGACCACCTCGCCGACGAACTCGTGCCCGATGACCAGCGGCGCCGCGATGGTGCGCGCCGCCCAGTCGTCCCACGAGTCGATGTGCAGATCGGTGCCGCAGATACCGGCCCGCAGCACGCGGACGGCGACGTCGCCGGGACCGACGGCCGGGTCCGGCACGTCGGTGAGTTCAAGCCCTGGTGCTCGGTCGGCTTTGACCAATGCCTTCATGGCGCGAAGTCTGGCCCCCACGCGCTGTGCGGTCCATCGCGAGTTTCTGAAATCCCTCGTTAGCGTGGCTTCACAAGCGGCCCGGCCCGCTCGCCGATCAGCGCGGCCACTCCTTCGAGTAAGCGGGCCAATCCGAAGGCGTAGGCGTGCTCCGGATTGTGGGCTCCCTGGTGCGCTTCCCCCGCCGACTGACCAACGCGCGCCGCGAGCGGGAACCGGGCCGGATCGAAGACTTCGGCGAGCAAGGGGCCGACCTTTTCCCACCACTGCTCGTCGTTCATGCCGGTGCGGCGGACCGCGCGATCGGCTTCGATCCGACGCCGGGCGACCCCTTCGACGTGGTCGTGCACCAGCGTGATCACCGAGTCCATCTCGACGTCGGTGAGGCCGAGGCCCTCGACCACGGCGAGTTCGCGTTCGTACTTCGCGATCGATCGCGGCCCGAGCGGCGGGCGCCCGGTGAACACCTGCAGCACCCACGGATGCCGGAGACAGAGGTCCCAGTTCACCCTCGCGACCTCACGCAGGCCGTCCTCCCAGCCCTGGCCGCCGGGGTCGCCCAGGTCTTCCACCGCTTCCCCGTAGACCTTGTCGAGCATCGCTTCGAGGAGTTCCTCCCGGGAGGCGATGTAGGTGTAGAGCGACATCGTGCCCACGCCCAGCGACTCGGCGACCCGGCGCATGGACAGCGTGGCGAGATCCTGGTCGCCGTCGGCGAGCTCGACCGCGGCCGCGACCACCTGCCCGGTGGTCAACGTGTGCTTCGGACCGCGCCGCGGGAGCTTCCGGGTGCCCCACAACGTGGCGATCGTGCGGGCCGGATCGCCGCCGTTGATCTCCGTCATGGACCCAGCATAGAAGATTTACTCCGTAACCCCTACGAAGTTTGTGCTACGCTTCTCCGTATGCCATACGAAGAAGCGGCGCTCGAGGCCGTCGACCTGCGCAAGCGGTATCGGGACAAGGTGGCGTTGGACGGCTTCGACCTGCGTGTCGAAGCGGGGACGGTCTGCGGTCTGCTCGGCCCGAACGGGGCCGGGAAGACCACGGCCGTCCGGATTCTGAGCACCTTGCTGCGCCCGGACGGCGGCCAGGCGCGCGTGGCGGGGTACGACGTGCTCGCCGACCCCAAGGCGGTGCGCTACCGGATCGGCCTGGTCGGGCAGAACGCGTCGATGGACGAGATCCTCACCGGCCGCCAGAACCTCGTGCTGTTCGGCAGGCTCTCCCATCTGAAGGCCGCCGCGGCGAAACGTCGCGCGGACGAACTCCTCGAACAGTTCGGCCTGACCGAAGCGGCGGGTAAGCCCGTCGCTGCGTACTCCGGCGGAATGCGACGACGGCTGGACCTGGCCACCAGCCTGATCCTCGCCCCGCCGGTGCTGTTCCTCGACGAACCGACCACGGGACTGGATCCGCGGGCCCGCATCGAGGTCTGGGCCTCGATCAAGGATCTGGTCGGCTCCGGCACGACGGTGCTGCTGACGACCCAGTACCTGGAAGAGGCCGACCAGCTGGCCGATCAGATCGCCGTCATCGACGCCGGCCGCGTCGTGGCCGCCGGGACACCCGACGAACTCAAGGCGAAGGTCGGCCCGGACCGGGTCGAGACCATCACCCGCAAACCCACTCTCGACGAGGTCTTCCTGCACCTCACCGGACACGCCACCACCACCGAGGAGCCCGCATGACCGCGATCCTGGACGCCACCGCGCTCACCGGCCGGATCCTGCTGCACTGGCGACAGCGGCCCGGCTCGATCCTGGTCGGGTTCCTGTTCCCCGTCCTGATGGTGCTGATGTTCGGCTACCTCTTCGGCGGCGCGATGGCCGTGCCGGACGGGCGGTACCTGGACTTCCTGATTCCCGGCATGCTGGCGATGACCATGCTCTTCGGGCTGGAGGCCATGGTCGTGGCCGTCACCACCGACACCGCGAAGGGCGTCACCGAACGGATCCGCGCCATGCCGGTCAGCGCGACGGCGATCCTCGCCGGGCGCAGCGCGGCCGATCTGCTCAACGCCGTCGTCGGCCTCGCGGTCATGGTGGTGACCGGTCTGCTGGTGGGCTGGACGCCGGAACGCGGTCTGCTGCCGGCACTGGCCGCGTTCGGTCTGCTGCTCTGGTTGCGGTTCGCCTTCACCTGGGCCGGTATCTACCTCGGCCTGCTGCTGAAGACCCCGGAATCGGCCGTCGCCGTGCAGATCCTGGTGTGGCCCACCGGTTTCCTCTCCAGCGCGTTCGTCTCGCCCGCGACCATGCCGGACTGGCTCGGCGCCATCGGGACCTGGAATCCGTTGTCCGCCACCGCGACGGCGATCCGGGAGCTGTTCGGCAACCCCACCTGGGGCGCGACCGACTGGGCCGGCACGCATTCCGTGGCGCTCGCCCTGATCTGGCCCGCCGTGCTCACGGCGATCTTCCTGCCGCTCGCGGCCAGGCAGTACCGCGCGCTGGGCCGGTGAGCCGGGCGTCAAACCCGTTGCACGGCCGCGACGGAACCGGGAACGCGGACCGAGAGGAAGTCCGGACGCGGTACGACTTCGAACCCGATCGACCGGTAGAGGCGGATCGCCGAGGTGTTGGTCGCCGCCGCGTGCATCATCGGCTGCTCGCCGCGGGCGCGAATACCCGCCGCCACCGCGCGGATCAGCCGCGTCGCGAGCCCGTGGCCGCGGTAGGCCGGGTCGGTGCAGACGGCGCTGATCTCGGTCCAGCCAGGTGGGTGCAGCCGCTCCCCTGCCATCGCGACGAGCGCGCCGCCGCGCCGGATTCCGAGGTAGGTCCCCAATTCGATGGTCCGCTGCCGGAACGGACCCGGCCGGGTCCGCTCGACGAGGTCCAGCATCTCCGGGACGTCCGCCGGGCCGAGCCGGACGGCCTCGGGGTCCTCGGCTGCCTCGAGCCCGACATCGACGAGACGGACTCCGGCGATCCTGCCGAGGACCTCCCAGTCCCCGGGGAGGGGCACGGCGGTGTGGACGGTGACCTCCTCACCCGGACCGGCGAGCGCCGCGACGTCGTCCCACACCCTTTCGTCGGGTTCGGGCGGCAGCGCGAAGAACGGGGCGACATCGACCGGATACCGCAGCACCTGCCCTAAACGTTCGGCGAAGTGCGCGTGCGGACCGGTCAGCGATGCCCATGCGGGATCGTCGAGAGGCGTGGCCATGCAGGCACCGACGCCGTCCGGCGATCTTTCATTCCCGCTCCCACATCCTGAACGGTCCGCTAGCCGCCCGGCACGAGCAGGGGCGCGTGCGGGTCGAGTTCGATCCCGCCCGCCCGGAGCGCGTCGTCGAGGATCCGCCAGATCCAGTGCACCAGCAGACCCGCCAGTTCCGGGAGGTCGATGCCGCGCGGGTTGTCCAGCCACCGCGCGGCGCTGGTGTCGACCAGCCCGACGAGCCCGAAGGCGAGCGGCTCCGAGATGCGGACGTCCAGTTCGAAGGTTTCGAGGTAGTGCTCGATCAGGAGCGTGAGCTGCTGCGCGATCACCGTTTTGACGTCGGTGACGGCGTCGCCGCCGTCGCGCCGTCCCGCGTAGGCGTGCCGGGTCAGGAAGCGGTAGAGGTTGCCGTGTTCGGCGAGCCAGCCGGTGTGGGCGCCCACCGCGACGGTGATCATCTGCATCGGCGTGCCGCTCGGGTCCCAGAGCGGGGCCAGTTCGGCCGTGATGAGGTCGGTCGCGCGGTGGGCGATCGCGCGCTGCAGATCGGCGGCGTCGTCGAAGTGCTTGTAGACGCGGGTTCTCGCCACCCCCGCCTCGTCGGCGATCTGTTCGGTGGAGACCTCCGGTCCATGCTCGGCGATCGCGCGCAGCGCCGCGTCGACGAATTCCCGCCGACGGCGTTCCCGCTGACCAGCCCAGCGCGCCGCCCGGCCGTCCGGCCGGGGAGCGTCGGCTTCTGGTGTCATCCCCCAGACTTTATCGGCAGCCATCTAGCAGGTACACTACCGTACTCGTTACTTTAGGCATCACAATGTCACCGAGAGTGTTCGGATCGGTCGATCCGGGAGACCCACGATGAGCGATGACGTCGAGACACCTGCGTCAGACGCCGTGCTGCTCGACGCCCTTCGCGACGGCGACATCGAGGCGGGCGAACAGCTGTTCCGCCGGCACGCCGAGCCACTGCGCAGGATCGCGGCGGGCTGGCTCGCCCAGCCCGCCGAACGGGACGACCTCGTGGCCGAGGCCTTCGTGCGCGTCCTGAGCATCATCCGCGCCGGCGGTGGACCTCGCGAAAACCTCCGCCCCTACCTCGCGGTCACGATGCGGAACCTCGTGGCGAAGTGGAGCCACCACCACAACCGGGTCGAGCTGTACGGCACCACCCCGGCGACCGAGGAACCCGCCGGGACCGCCGGCGCGGAAGAGCTCTTCATCCTCCGGTCGAACGCCCGGCTGGCGTGGCTGGCGTACTGCGCGCTGCCCGGCCGGTGGCGGACGGTGCTGTGGCGGACCGAAGCCGAGGGCGACTCGCCGAAGGTGGTGGCGCCCCTGCTGGGAGTGACTCCCAACGGAGCCTCCGTCCTGGCCCTGCGAGCTCGCGAAGGGCTGCGCCAGGCCTTCCTTCAAGCGCAGGTCCCCGAAGCGGGAACACCCTGCTGCCGCGAAGCCAGGCACCGGATGGGCGCCTGGCTCCGCGGCGGGGTGCCGGACCGGCGAGCGAACCAGATCACCGCGCATCTCGCGGGCTGCGAACCCTGCCGGACCGTCGCCACCCGGCTCGACGAGGTCAACCGGGAGCTTCCGCCGGGAGCCCGCGCCGCCGCTGGATGATCAGCCGGGGACCGGAGCGCTCTCCCCCGCGATCCTCAAGGCCTCCACCAATTCGCGGTACAGCGTGTCGGTGGCGAGCAGGTGCTCGTGACTGCCACTGGCCCGCACCTGTCCGTCCTCCATCACCACGATCGT
The DNA here is from genome assembly GCF_046549055.1 of Amycolatopsis sp. lyj-112. NCBI lineage: Bacteria > Bacillati > Actinomycetota > Actinomycetes > Pseudonocardiales > Pseudonocardiaceae > Amycolatopsis > Amycolatopsis sp. lyj-112. The sequence continues at coordinate 41,585 of NZ_JAJPWS010000018.1, forward strand.
GTCCGCGTCGATCACCGTCGACAGCCGGTGCGCCACCGTCACCACAGCACCTTCACGGGCCCGCCGCCGGATGCAGTCGTGGATCGCGCTTTCGGTCCGGCCGTCGACCTGCGCGGTCGCCTCGTCGAGCAGCACCACGTCCGGCGTCCGCAGGATCGCCCTGGCCAGCGCGATCCGCTGCCGCTCGCCACCGGAGACCGAGGTCGACGACAGCGGCGTGTCCAGACCGTCGTCGAGCGCGGCGATCTTGTCGGCGAGCCGCACTTCGCCGAGCGCGTGCAGCATCTCCTCCTCAGTCGCGTCCGGATGGGTGAAGCGCAGGTTGTCCCGGATCGTCCCCGGCACGATCGGCGTCTCCTGCTCGACGTAGGCGAGCCGCGCCCGGACCGAGGCGTACGGCAGGTCCGCGTACGGCCGCCCGTCCAGCAGCAACATCCCCGAGGACGGCTGCACGAACCGCATGATCAGCGACAGCATCGTGGTCTTGCCCGCGCCGGACGGCCCGACGATCGCGGTGTGCCCGCGCCTCGGGATCGCCAGCGACACGGCACGCACCGCCGGTTCCCCTCCGTAACCCGCGGTCACGTCGCGCAGTTCGAGCACCGGGCCGGCCTGATCACCCGGCGCGGCGGGCGAGGACACCCTGTCCTCCTCGACCTCCAGGGCGTCCATCTCCCGGATGCGCCCGGCCGCGGCGACGCCCGCCTGCAGCGCGGTCATGTTCTGGCTCAGTTCGGTGATCGGCTCCATCAGCGCGAACGCGTAGAGCAGGAACGCGATCAGGCTCGACACTTCGAGCAGGCCGGCGCCGACGCGCCAGGCACCGAGCCCGAGGATCACCAGGATCGCGAGCTGGATGCCGGACCACGCCACCACCCACGCGATGGCCTCCCGCCGCACGGCTCGGACGCCGTGCCCGGTGGCCGCCCGCGCTTCCAGGAGAATCCGCTCGGACTGCCGATCCTCGGCGCGGCTCGCCTTCACCGTGCGGATCGCGCGCAGCGCGCCCTCCAGCACCCCGCCGAGCTTGCCCACCCGGTCCTGCGCCTTTTCCTGCTCCTTGGCGATTCCCGGCATCAGCCAGGCGAACAGCACGATCACTACGAGCACGGCCGCGACCGTCGTCCCGAGCAGCGCCAGGTCCAGCACGCTCATCAGCACCAGCGTGCCCGCCAGCATCACCACACCGTTGATCAGCCCGATCACGCTGGACGACGCCGCCTCCCGCAGCAGCACCGTGTCGGAGGTGACCCGGGTGATCAGTTCCCCCGCCGGCTTTTTGGTGATCGCCGGGATCGTCGCGCGGAAGAAGCGCCGCACCATCGATTCCCGCGCCTTCAGCACCACGTGTTCGCCGACCGTGCCGAGCAGGATCCACTGCCCCAGCCAGATCACCGCCCCCATCACGATCAGGCCGAGCAGCGCGAGGACCGGGCCGGCGAGCGACGCCGACGAGCCGAGCGAGTCGAGCACCCACTTCGTGACCATGGGCGTGGCGAGACCGGTGGCGGACCCGAGCAGTGCGAGCACGAGTCCGATCGCGAGCGCCCCCTTGTGCGGTCGCGCGAACGACCACAGCACCTTCAATCGCGGAGTATCCATGGTTCCCAATGGAACACTGATGTTCTAAAATCGTCAAGCGAGTTCCATATTGGTGAGCGAGTACGGTACGGGGCTATGAGTGAGGATGTGGTCACCGAGACGGGCGTCCGGGCACGGACCCGGCGCGCGATCCTGGACGCGGCCATCGAGACGCTGACGAAGCAGCCGGGCGCTTCGCTGGCCGATATCGCGGCGGCGGCGAACGTCGGGCGCACCACGGTGCACCGCTACTTCCCGGAGCGCTCCGACCTCATCGACGCCATCAGCCTGGACGCCCTCGACAAGATCTCGCAGGGCACCGAAAAGGCGCGGCTGCAGGACGGCCCGGCCCACACCGCGCTGGCGCGGCTGTGCCAGGAGTACTTCGAGTTCGGCGACGTCTTCCAGTTGCTGTTCACCATGCCGGACCTGGTCACCCGCCCGGAGTGGCAGGAGGAGAGCGACGACGACCGCGTCCTGCTGCGACTCATCGAACGCGGGCACGCCGAAGGCACGATCGACCCGGCGATGACGAAGGAATGGTTGCTGCAGCTGCTATGGAGCCTGCTCTACACGGCATGGGAGCTGGTCCGCGAGAAGACACCGAAGCACGAAGCGCTGACCTTGTGCCTGCGCAGCCTGGAAAAGGTGGTCGTGGCCGACCGAGTCCCGAAGTGAAGGGTCCTCCGAAGTGATGACGCGCATTCGCGCCACTTCGAAGATTCTTGCCGTGTGACAGAAAAGACCGACACCCGGCCGGGTGTCGCCTGGGGACTGCTCATCGGCGGGCTCGCGGTGTTCGTGGCCGCCCCCGCCCTGCTGCTGGCGACCGGGCACGACACGATCAAGCCTTCGTCCGATTCGGACAAACGGCTTTCCTTGTGGGGCGCGGTGATTCCCGCGCTGGCCGGGATGATCCTGGCTTGCGCGATCCCGCTCCACGTGCCCTCGCTGCTGCCTCGAGCGAACGACCGGGACAGGCTGAAGAGACAGGCGCTGGCCTTGGCGGCCGTGGCCTTCCTGTGGCCGCTGGCGTTGTTCCTGGTTTCCGCGATAGGCGACCAGGCACAACTGGTCCGTGACATCTGGGGACTGGCCAAGCCGATCGTGTTCCTGGTCCTGCCCTTGGTACTCCTGCGAATCCTTCGCCCCCCAGGGGAACCAGATCCGTTCCGGCTGCGGCCCGCGTGGTGGCCGCGTCACGCCTGGCAGTGGCTGGGACCGGTACCGGCGGTGCTGGCATTCGGCTGGTTGTACGTGCTGGGCCCGTTCGCCGCGCCGCTTCCCACCGCCGAGGACTATCCGGATCCGGTGTTCCTGGCCGTGGGCGCGACGCTGACCTTCTTCACCGCGAACGTGCTCGAAGAGGTCTTCTTCCGCGGCATGCTGCAGACCCGGCTGGAGGCGCTTTTCGGCCGGTGGCCCGGAATCCTGCTGGCGTCACTGCTGTTCGCCTGGCTGCACCTGCCCACCCACGCCCAGGGCACCTCGGCCTGGGCCGGGCTCCCGCTGACACTGGGCGCGATCGTGGCGTTCCAAGGGGTCTTCGGCCTGTTCACCGGCTACCTGTGGTCGCGCTACCGCACCCTGTGGGCGCCGATCGCCGCGCATACCGCGATGAACACCTTCCCGCTGCTCCTGATGTGACAACGACCACGACGGCGGTGGCCGGTCTTCCCCACGGGAAAGACCGGCCGCCCCAAGGATTCACGCGCCGATAGTCGCCGCGTCGATGACGAACCGGTAGCGCACGTCGCTGTTCTCGACCCGGTCGTAGGCCACGTTCACCTGGTCCGCCGAGATCGTCTCGATCTCCGCGCCGATCCCGTGCTCGGCACAGAAGTCGAGCATCTCCTGGGTCTCGGCGATGCCGCCGATCATCGACCCGGCGAGCACCTTGTTCCCGCCGAGCAGCGAGAAAGCGTTGTAGGACAGCGGTTCGCCGGGAGCGCCGACGTTCACCATCGCCCCGCCGACCCGCAGCAGGCCGAGGTAGGAGTCGACCGGCAAGGTCGCCGAAACGGTGTTGAGGATCAGGTCGAAGCGCCCGCGCAGCGACTCGAACGTCGAGGCGTCACCGGTCGCGAAGTAGTCCTTCGCGCCCAGCTTCAGACCGTCCTCCTGCTTCTTCAGGCTCTGGCTGAGCACCGTGACCTCGGCGCCCATGGCGACCGCGATCTTGAGCGCCATGTGGCCGAGCCCGCCGAGGCCGACGACGGCGACCTTCTTGCCCGGTCCGGCGCCCCACCGGCGCAGCGGGGAGTAGGTGGTGATGCCCGCGCACAGCAGCGGCGCGGCGACGTCGAGACCGATCCCTTCGGGGATGCGGCAGACGAACCCGTCCTTCACGACGACCTGGCGGCTGTAGCCGCCGTAGGTGTTCTCGCCGTCGAAGCCGACGCCGTTGTAGGTCTGGATGTTGCCCTTGACGCAGAACTGCTCGGTGCCCTCGAGGCAGTACTGGCACTCGCCACAGGAATCGACCATGCAGCCGACCCCGACACGGTCGCCGACCTGGTACTTCGTCACCGCGGGACCGACCGCGGCGACGACGCCGGCGATCTCGTGGCCCGGCACCATCGGGAAGATCGCGGTGCCCCAGTCCTCCTTCGCCTGGTGGATGTCGCTGTGGCAGATACCCGCGTAGGCGATGTCGATCAGCACGTCGTCCGGGCGCAGGTCGCGGCGCTCGATCGTCGTCGGCGCCAGCGCGGCCCCCGGGGACGGCGCGGCGATGGCGTGCGTGGTCGTGCTCATGAAACCCTCCGTGGAACGATGACCTATGTAAGATGTCTCTTACATCAAGAGTAAGAGGGCACTTACATATTCCGCGACCCGGGACGGTGTGATCCACGACATGGGCGGCAAGTACCACCACGGCGACCTGCGTGCCGAACTTGTCCGGGTCTCCCTCGACCTCATCGCCGAACAGGGCCCGACGACGTTCTCCGTCGCCGAAGTCGCTCGCCGCGCGAAGGTCAGCCCCGGTGCGCCCTACCGGCACTTCCCCGGCAAGGAGAGCCTGCTGGCAGCGGTCGCGGCCGCGGTGGCGGACCAGCTGGCGGACCGCGTCCACGACGCCATCGAGGCCGAGACCGAACCCGTCGCCGCGCTCGCCGCGGCCGCCGGGGCGTACACGCGCTACCTCATGGAGCGCCGCGCCGGGATGAACATCATCTACGCCGACGGCCTGCAGGGCCCGGAACACACCCTGCTGCACGAACAGACCCGGCGCCTCACCGACCAGTTCCTCATGCTCTGCCTCAGCGTCGCCGACCAGCCGCAGGACGGGCTCGAACTGATGGAGCAACTCTTCACCCAGGCACACGGCTACGGCACGTTCTATCTCGACGGCGTCTTCACGAAACAGGGCTATTCCACGGACGTCGTCGTCCGGAAGTCGGTCGAAGCCGCCCGCGCCGCCATCGAAGGCCGCGCGAAAATGTGACGTGATTCACGTCTGATTTGTCCGATTACCGGGGGTCCCCGCGTCGGCAGGATGCGAAGCGCAAACCACTCCAACAACGAGGAGAAGCGCGTGAGCATCGAGCAAGACGTCGGATCGTGGCGAGAACTCGGCCGCCATACGAGCACCGCGGTGATACTGGCGGGCGGCGTGCTCGTCGGCGCCGTCAACATCTATGTGGCGGCGAGCCTGCTGCCGACGGCGATCCGCGACATCGGCGGGGAAGCGTTGTACGCGTGGAACATGACCGCGTTCCTGGTCGCCCAGGTCGTCGCGACCCTGCTCGTGGGCCGGTTTCTTTCGCGGTACGGCGGCAAGGGTTCCTACTTGATCGGCTTCGGCGTCTTCGCCGCCGGTTCGGTGCTGTGCGCGGTGAGCCCCTCGATGCCGGTCCTCCTCGTCGGCCGCGGGGTCCAGGGACTCGGCGCCGGCCTGTTGACCGGTCTGGGTTTCGCGATGATCCATTCCGCGCTGCCACAGCGGCTGTGGGGCCGCGGGAGCGCCCTGATCTCCGCGATGTTCGGGGTCGGCAACTTCGCGGGACCGGCGCTCGGCGGTTTCTTCGCGCAGTTCGGCTCGTGGCGGTCCGCGTTCGTCGTCCTGGCGGTCGTGGCCGCGGCGATGGCGGCCTTCGTGCCGTGGGCACTCCCCCGCGGTGAACGCGCGGGCCACACGGCGCCGGTGCCTGTCGTGTCCTTGTCCCTGGTCGTCGGGGCCGCCGGCGCGGTGAGCGTCGCCGGGATCCTCGCCGACGAGGTCGCGATGGCGGCCTTCATCGCACTGGGTCTCGCTTTGGTGGCCGCGTTCCTGGTGGTGGAGAAACGCGCGAAGACGGGCGTGCTGCCCCGGTCGGCGTACCGGCCGGGCTCACGGCTGCGCTGGATCTACCTGACCATCATGGTCCTGGCGTCCGGGGTCGCCGTGGAGACCTTCCTGCCCTTGTTCGGCCAGCAACTGGGCGGCCTTCCGCCCGCCGCGGCGGGTTTCTTCGCCGCCGCGCTGTCCTTGGGCTGGTCGGTGAGCCAGATCTTCAGTGCCTCGGTCCGCCGGGTCGGCACGGTCCGGCGGCTCGTGGTCGCCGGCCCGGTCTGTCTCGCCGTCGGATTCGCCCTGCTGGGCCTGCTTCAGAACGAGGACCCGCCGCTGCCCGTCGTCCTCGCTTGGCTGCCCGTGCTCTTCCTCGGTGGCGCGGGAATCGGCATCGCCATGCCGCATCTGTCCGTCGCGGCGATGACCTCCGCCCCGGACGCTGACGAAGGCCGGAAGGCCGCCGCCTCGATCGCGACGATCCTGACGATGTCGACCGCGTTCGGCGCGGCGGTCGCCGGCCTCCTGGTCAACCTGGGGGCGCCGTCGCTGGTCACGTCGGCGAGGTGGTTGTTGTTCGGCTTCGCCGCCATTTCGGCGTTGGGCCTGCTCACCGCGCGGCAGGTGACGCGGGACTAAGAGTGGTTTGGTCCGTGAGGGCCACCTTGAGGGACTCTGAGTCCCTCAAGGTGGCCCTCACGGACCTACAAATCAGTATTTCGTTCGGCTCGCCCGTACGCGCGGGAGCGCTTCCGGGCAGCCGCCGTCGCAGCGGATATGCGCCCAGACGATCTTTCCGCCGCCCACGTGTTCACGCCGGACGCCCCACTGCACGGCCACCCCGTCGACGACCAGGAGCCCGCGTCCGCGCGGGTCCTCGATCTCCGAACGGCGTGCCCGCGGCTGTTCGACGCTGACGTCGACGACCTCGATGCGGACCGCGCACGGGGATACCCCGCGCCAGAGCTGGATGTGGCGTGCCCCGCCGCCGTGCACGTAGGCGTTGGCGACTAGTTCGGTGGCGGCGAGCAGAACGTCGTCACGGTGGCCTTCGCCGAGATCGGCCAGGCATCTCGCGGCCCAGGCGCGCATTTCCGGCAGCATGCGTGGTGTCGTGGCCTGCAGATCCAGTACCCACGTTCCCGGAACCGGATGCTCCGCGATGCTGATCATGGCGGCACCCTCCCCGTCACGCGACCTCTCCGCTCAAGTCGCACGTGTGGGTTACCCAGAACACCTGACGATCAACCCCGGCGGCGTCGTGACGAGGACAACACCGAGGTCAGCGGACCGCGATTCCTTCGAGCAGGGTGGCGATCACCGCGTCGATCCCTGGCGAGGTGACCACCTTCGGACCGTGGGGAAACAGGCCGGAGAGCACGGTTTCGTGGCAGACACCGACCAGCATCGCCGTGGCCGCCTCGACATCGCCGGAGAGCCTGCCGAGTTCCCGTTCCGCACGAAGGTATCCGGCGAGGCGATCGCGCCAGCTTTCGCCGTCTTCGGCCGCCTCATCGAACCGCGCGAGGACCGCGGGCTGCGCGAGCAGCCCGGCGAACGCGGGCAGGATCTCTTTGTGCAGAGCCAAACCGTAGGCGAGCTGCGCGCGAAGAGTGGCCTCGACCGTACCCGAGCCTGGAGCGGGCAGCTCACCGAGACCGTTTTCGACGTCCCGCACATGCGCTGCCAAGGCGTTGGCCAGCAACTCTTCCTTGTCGGCGAAGTGGTTGTACAGCACGCCGTCGGCGACGCCGGCCTCGCGCGCGATCGCCCGCACCGTGAGCCCCGCGGTGCCCTGTGCGGAAATCAGCTTCGCGGCCGTGTCGATCAGGTGTTCGCGCAGGTTTCGCCCGGCTTCGCCGTGGCGCAGGACCGCCGCTTTTCTCGGTGACATCCGGGCTCAGTCCAGTGCCGACGCCGTGACCAGCCACGCGGCGCCACGCAGCCGGACGCCGTCAGGGCCGTCGAAAGGTCGCAGCGCCGCGGAAAGCGCCTTCCGCGCTCCATCCGCGGCTTCGTCCTCGACCTGGTCCAGGTGGTACTTGACCGGCCCCCAATCCGCGATGAACCCGGCCGCGTCCGGTACGTCGCTTCCCCAGACCTGCTCGGCCTCGGCGCGCGTACAGGTGACGTCCCGGAATCCGGCGCCGGTCAGCACCGAACGGATCCGCTCGGGGTCGGCGAACGACGTCGGCCCGGTGCCGTCCGCGCCGGTGGGTGTCGGCAGGAACGGTGCCAGGGAACCGAAGACGGCGCCGAGGTCGGTTCCGGCGAGTTCGGTCATGCACAGGAACGCGAGCCGCCCGCCCGGCCGCAGCGCACGGTGCACGTTGGCGAACGCGGCGACCGGGTCGGCGAAGAACATCACCGCGAACCGGCTGAGCGCGACGTCGAAAACGCCTTCCCCGAACGGGAAGACCTGGACGTCACCCTGCTCGAACGCCACGTTCCCGACGCCCTCGGCCTCCGCCCGAGCGCGAGCGGTGGCCAGCATCGGCTCGGAAAGGTCGATTCCCGTCGCGTTCCCGAGCGGGGCACGACCGGCGGCGAGCCGGGTGACCTGGCCGTTCCCGCAGCCGATGTCCAGCACCCGGTCCCGTTCGCCGATCCCGGCCGCGCCGAACAGGGACTCGTTGAATCCTCCGTTCACCGCGTCATAACGCTGGTCGTGGGCTGCCCAGTGCCGCCCTTCGTACCCGTTCCACGCCTCCGCCTGCGCGGTGTTGACGATGCCGGACATCCGAGCCTCCTCATTATGAACACGTGTTCATGAACGTGTGTTCATACTGGAGGAGGCTGCCCGGACCGTCAAGGACGGGTACTGCGATCAGTCCGCGATCGGCAGCCTGGCGACCAGCCGCGCGCCCGTCTCACTGTCTTCCACTCGCAGCGAGCCACCGTGCCGGATGGCGATATCGCGAGCAAGGGTGAGCCCCAGCCCCGTCCCGCCCGCGTCCCGCGCACGAGCGTCGTCGAGCCGGGCGAACCGGTCGAACACGCGCTCACGATCGGCGGCGGGAATGCCGTGACCGTCGTCGATCACTTCGAGAACGGCCTCCCGCCCCTCGCGCCGGAGCCTGACGGTGACGGACGAGCGAGCGTGCCGCACGGCGTTGTCGACGAGGTTGCGCAGCAGGCGTTCGAGCTGGACGGGTTCGCCGGGCACCGGAACCGGTCCGTCCACATCGGACACGACGGCGGGCCCTTCCGGTTCGAGCGCGCGTTCGGCGACCTGCTCCCCCACCACGTCGGCCAGGTCGACGACGCCGGCCGGCTCCGGAACCTCGGCCGGGTCGACGGCCAGCTGCAGCAGATCCGCCGTGATGCGCTGCAGGCGCTGGACGTCGAGCAGCGATCGCCGGGCGACGGCGGGCCAGTCCGCGCGATCGGCGTGGGTGAGCGCGACCTCCAAGCTGGTCCTGAGGTTCGCGAGCGGGCTGCGCAGTTCGTGGCTGGCGTCGGCCACGAACCGTTCCTGCTGGGCGTGCGCCTGCTGCAACCTGTCGAGGGTCGCGTTCGTGGTGGTGGCCAGCCTGGCGATCTCGTCGCGAGACGGGGGCACCGGCACCCGGCGGTCCAGCCTGCTCCCGCTGACCTCGGCCAGTTCCCGCCGGATCGCCTCCACCGGCCGCAGCGCCCGGCCGGCCGCGAACCACGCGACCAGCGCGGTGACCAGCACCGCGAGCGGGACGAAGAACACGAGCGTGTCATCGAAGGTCTTCAACGTCCGTAAGACGTCCCAGGGCAGCACGAACACGTAGAGCGTGACCCGGTTCTGGCCGACGTCGACGACCCGGCCCACCACCGTGTACTCGCGGTATTCGCGCCACTGTGGATGGTCGCCCGGCTTCAGCGTGGCCTTGGTGGTGACCGACCAGTCCGACGGCGCCCCGGCGGGAGCGGGCGGCAGCGACGTCCACGCGGGGTCCCAGCGGCGCAGGTTCTCGCTGCCGGCCACCGGCCGCCCGGCATCGTCGACCACCTCGAACAGCGCGTCGCCGGAGAGCACGGCGGCCGGCGCCCGTTGGCCGGCCCGGTAGGCGTCGGCCATCCGTTCCAGCTGGGTTCGCGTCTCGCTCACGGCGCTGTCCGAGAGCTGTTTGCTCAGGAACTCGCGCGTGCCCAGCCAGCCGAGAATGAACACGACAGCACAGAGCAGCGCGGCCGAGAGCGCGGTGCTCCGCCGCACCGAGGACGGCCACCACCTGGTCATGCGGAGTCCCCGTCGGCGACCAGCCGGTAGCCGGCGCCGCGCACGGTGGCGATCGTGCGCCGCCCGAACGGCGCGTCCAGTTTGCGCCGCAACGCGCTCACGTAGACCTCGACGATGTTCGGATCACCCCGGTAGGCCAGATCCCAGACTTGTTCGAGGATGTCCTGTTTGGTGACCAGCTGCCTGGCGTGCCGCAGCAGGCATTCGAGTACCGCGAATTCCTTCGTGGTCAACGACACCTGCTGCCCGGCCCGGCGGCAAGTCCGTTTCGCGGGGTCGAGCACGAGGTCGCCGAACTCGAGGAAACCGGACGAACCCGCGGCACCCCGGCGGGTGAGAGCGCGCAAGCGCGCGGTGAGCACCACGTACGAGAACGGCTTGCTCAGGTAGTCGTCCGCGCCGGTGTCGAGCGCCTCCGCCTCGTCGTACTCACCGTTCTTCGCCGTCAGCATGAGGATCGGCGTGGTCACCCCGCGTTCCCGCAGCGCCGCGCAGACCCGGTAGCCGTTGAGCTTCGGCAGCATGATGTCGAGCACGATCACCTGATACGGGTACAGCTGCGCGAGTTCGAGTCCTTCGAGGCCGTCGTGGGCGAGGTCGATCGCATAGCCGTCGGCCTCGAGTCCCCATTGGAGGGTCTCGGCCAACCGCCTTTCGTCTTCCACCACGAGCACGCGCATGACTCCGATCCTCCCAGATCACCCTTGCGCTACCTGAAGCGTTCTTCAGGTTGTTTCAGGAACCGTTCAGGTGAACCCCGCCATGATCACCGTGACTTATCGGATCGGTTCGGGGAGCTTGAAAATGGACACAGCGCATTCGGCGCACTCAGTGGACACAGTGGACGGTCACGCCGCGGGCGCGGCGGACGTCGTCAAGGTCTACGGCCGGGGAGACACCGCGGTACGGGCGCTGGACCACGTGTCCCTCGCCTTCCCGCGCGGGCGGTTCACCGCGATCATGGGGCCGTCCGGTTCGGGCAAGTCGACGCTCATGCACTGCCTCGCCGGTCTGGACACCGTGGACGGCGGCCGGATCCGCATCGGACGGACGGAACTCACCGGGCTCTCCGACGCCGCGCTGACCAGGCTGCGGCGCGACCGGGTCGGATTCGTGTTCCAGTCGTTCAATCTCCTGCCGACCATGACCGCCGAGGACAACATCCTGCTCGGTCTCCGGCTCGCGGGCCGCCGTCCGGACGCGGCGTGGTTCGACACCGTCGTCGACACGCTGGGCCTGCGGCAGCGGCTGCGGCACAAACCGGGTGAACTGTCGGGCGGCCAGCAGCAGCGGGTGGCGTGCGCCCGCGCCCTCGTCGGCAGGCCGGACGTCGTGTTCGCCGACGAACCCACCGGGAGCCTCGACTCGCGTTCCGGCGCCGAAGTGCTCGGCTTCCTGCGCACGTCGGTCCGCGAACTCGGGCAGACCGTGGTGATGGTGACCCACGACCCGGTGGCGGCTTCCTACACCGATCACGGGGTACTGCTGGCCGACGGCCGGGTCGCGGCGCAGATCCCGCGCCCGACCGCTGACGCCGTCCTCGGCGCGCTCACCGGTCTGGGGGCGTGATGCTGCGAACCGTGCTCGCCGGGTTCAAGGCCCGGCCGCTGCGGCTGCTGCTGTCGGCCATCGCCGTCACCCTCGGGGTGACCTTCGTGGCCGGCTCGTTCGTCCTCACCGACGCTGTCGGCGCCGGTCTGCGGGAGGCGGTCGCCTTCGAAACCCGGGGGGTGGACGCGTCGATCGACGCGTCGCGCGGCGCCGAACTCGACGACTCGGTACTGGAGAAAGTCCGCCACGTTCCCGGCGTCGCCGCCGCGGACGGCCGTGCCACTGTCAGCGCGCCGGTGCTCGATCCCGCGGGGCGGCCCAGGGACGCCGCCGCGACCGCGTCGGGCACCGACTCGGGCCTGCGCCCCTACGATCTCGTCGACGGCCGTTTTCCGGACAGCGCGGGGGAAATCGCGATGGAACGGAACAGTGCCGAGGGCTTTTCGCCGGGGCAGGCAGTGACCGTGTTCGACGAGGCCGGTGGCCGGCATTCCTTCACCCTCACGGGCAAGTTCAGCCGTCCCACCGATTCGGGTCTCGGCGGAGCGAACCTGGTGGTGACACAGGAGGCGTTGCGCAGGCTGGATCCGTCCGCGACCTACGGCGAGATCGTCGTGCGCGCGGCTCCGGGCGTCAGCCAAGCCCGCCTTGTCGCGGATCTGAAGAAGTCCTTGGACAGCAAGGGAATCACCGTGTCCACCGGCAAGGAATCCGCTGCTCGGCTGCTCCGCGAAACAGCACCGAACGCGGCGGGGATGGCGAAGTTCTTCACCGCCTTCGCGGTGCTCGCGATGGTCGTCGCCGCGATGGTGATCACCAACTCGTTCACCATCCTCGTCGCGCAGCGGGCGCGGGAACTTGCGCTGCTCCGCTGTGTCGGAGCGGGTAAGCGGCAGGTCTTCACCAGCGTGCTGGCCGAGGCGGCGGTGGTGGGTGCGATCGCTTCCGTCGCCGGACTGTTCGGCGGGCTCGGCGTCGCCGCCGCGCTGCAGGCCGTCTCGGGCCAGGAGAACGTCTACCTCCCGCTGACCACCCGGACGGTGGTCGCCGCGGTGGCGATCGGCGTCCTGGTGACGTCGCTCGCGGCGGCGATCCCCGCGTGGTCCGCGACCCGGGTCGCCCCCGTCGAAGCGCTCAGGACACCGGTCGAAGGCCGGTCGGCGCGAGCCGGACGACCCCGCACGATCATCGCCGCCGTCCTGCTCGCCGCCGGTGTCGGCTTGGGCGTACTGGCACTGCGGGCGGAGACGGAAGACGGTGCCGCACTGGCCGTCGCGGCGATGGTCGCGCTGCTCGGCGCGACACTGGCCGCCGGTCCGCTGGTGGCGGGCCCGGTGGTGCGAGCGCTGGGCACCCTCGTGCCCGGGCAGCCCGCGAAACTGGCCGCGCTCAACGCCGACCGCAACCCCAAGCGCACCGCCGCCAGCGCCGCCGCACTCACCATCGGGCTCGCCGTCGTCGCGCTCGCCAGCACGGTGGCGGCCGGCGTCGAGGCCGGTCGGAGCCGCGGTCTCGACGAGCAGCTGGCCGCCGACTTCACCGTCACCTCGGCGCTCCCCGCCCGGCCCCTGCCCGCCACGCTCGCCGACACCCTCTCGACGGTGCCCGGCGTCGCCGCGACCACGACCCGCCGGTCGTTCTCGGGCGACCTGGGCAGCTACGGCACGTACCAGTTGACCGCTGTCAGCGGCGACCTCCTGCGTCCATCGGTGCTCTCCGGGCGGCTCGACCGGCTCGGCCCCGGCCAAATCGCGATCAGCAAGACGCTCGCACAGGAAACCGGGCTCGCGGTCGGCGACACCGTCCGGGACCTTCGGGTCGTCGCGGTCTACGACGGCGTCGACGCGCCCGGTGTCGATCTCGGGTTCGCCCTGGTCGACATCGGGCAGCAGCAGGCGATCGCTCTCGGCGACCAGAGCTACGACGGGAGCGTGCTGGTCAAGCTCGCCGCCGGAGCCGACCCCTCCCAGGCCCGGAGCGCGCTGGAGAAGGAGTTGTCCGGGACGCCGCTGGCGAAGCTGAGCAGTCTGGCGGAACTCAAGGAGGAGGCGTCCGCTCCGCTGAGGGAGACCCTGAACCTCATGTGGGCGCTGACCGCGCTGGCCGTGCTGATCGCCTTCGCCGGGATCGCGAACACGCTGACGCTGTCGGTCCTGGAACGGACGCGGGAATCCGCGCTGCTGCGCGCGCTCGGCCTCACGCGAGCCGGACTCGGTGCCGCGCTGACGGTCGAGTCGGTTTTCGTGGCGCTGCTGGGCGCCGCGTGCGGGTTGCTCGTCGGCATCGGCTCGGCGTGGCTGATCACCGAGGTGGCCTCGGGCGGCGGTGAGCCGATCATGTTCGCGCCGCCGTGGGGTCGCTTGGGAGTGCTCCTGGGAGCCGCGGTCCTGGCGGCTCCGCTGGCCGCCCTGATTCCGGCGCGACGAGCCGGCCGAAGCCCTCTCCCCTAACCGCATTCAGAGGACTAAACGCCCCGTGTCGTCCGTCTGGACACGCGTGTCGTCCCTGCAGTCACGCGACACCGCCGTCCGCGCACCGGCCAGCAGAACCACCACCCGCTACCTCAACACTCTTGCCTAACGACCCGAATCACTCACGACCACCAGCACCGATCGGCGCTCCTCTTCGTCCCGCGATTCGCTAAGGGCAGTGCGGCGGCAGCCACCCGGGCGTGGTCACCACCTGCTCGGGCGGCACCGTCATCTGCGACGTCCGGGGCCCGAAGCCGAACCCGACGAGCCCACCAGGGCAGACGCGGACGGCACCGGGCCCGCCTTGCGTCCGGGATTCACGCCAGGCAAGGGGATCCACGCCGGCCCGCCACACCTTCCAGAACGGCGCGCCGTCCCGATGGCCGGTACACGGATCGGCCTCGGGCAGGTCTTCGACGCGGCACACGTAGCCGGATTCGCCGTATGGCCCGGTTCCGCTCCCGAGGCGCACCGCGAGACCGGAGCGCTCGAGCGCGGTCCTGGCGTCTCCGGGTGAGCCGGGCACGCATCGGACGAGGACCTCGCCCCCGAGGTCGGCGGCGACCGTCACCCCTTCCGCGCCCTCGCAGGCGCCGGATCGCGGAACCGGTTCGACAGCGGGAAAGAAGGCCACCAGGAAGATCAACGCAGGCAAGATCGACACGCTCCGGATACTACGGGTGTCGACCCGGATGCGTACAGTAAAGCTTTCGCGGAATGCCGACGTAAATCACTCTCCGTTTCGTACGAAAGGAGAGAATGTGTCTTATTTTGCCCTACTCAGGGGACTTGCGCATTTTCCGATGCAGGCAAAAGATGTGTTCTTCTCGCGCGCACCACCCAATGGGGTGATGCCGACTTTGTCCGGATGATCACAGTTCATTCGGGTCCTCGAAAGGTTCAGAGCGTGACGCGCAGGCGCCTTACCGCATTCGTCGTTCCCCTCGCCCTCGCCGGATTCCTGCTCACCGCGGGCGGTACCACCGCCCAGTCACGGCAGCCGTCCCAGAGCCCTGTCGACATTTCTCCCGGCGCGATCCGGTTCGATCCCGGCCAGCCCGAGCTCACCATCTCCTACAGCCACTCGGATCTGGACCTCGAATACGTCCGAAAGGATGCGGCGGCTTCCGACGGATGCAGTACGAGAAATCACGAAGAAACCGAAGAAGCCGTGGTCAGACCCGGCACCGGGCACGTCACCCTCGCCGGCGTCCGCTATGAACTCGAGCAGTTCCATTTCCACACCCCGTCCGAACACCGTTTTCAGGGCCGCGCGGATCCACTGGAAATGCATTTCGTACACCGGAGCGCCGCCGGGAAACTGCTGGTGATCGGCGTGCCGTTGCGCGCGGGCGCGCATTCCACGGTGGACGACGTCCTGGCGAAACTGGCGCCGGAATGCGGCGAGACGGTGGCGCTGGAGGACTTCGACCTCAACTCTCTGCTCCCCCGCAACCGCGGCACGCTCCGCTACAACGGCTCGCTGACGACGGCGCCGTTCACCGAGGGGGTCCAGTGGTTCCTGATGTCCGAGCAGACCGTCGCCCCGGCGACGATCGCGCGGTTCCAGGGGCTGTTCAGCGGCGGAAATGCCCGCGCGCCGCAACCGCTCAACGGGCGGCACCTCACGGCGGTGCCCCAGACCTGAGACCCGTTTCATCGGGATTTCATGGCTCCGCCCTACCGTCCGTCCTCAATGGATCGGTCGATGAGGAGGCATGGATGAGCCCGGCAAGGCGGACTCCCTTCACCACGGTGGCGCCGCGGGATCCCGCGGCGAGTCCCGGCGAACGGGACGGGAGCCTCGGGCCGGGCTGGAGCTGGGCGGCGTTCTTCGAGCCTTGGGCGACCGGGCGACCCTCGCCCAAGTACCGGTGGACGCTGTTCGAGACCGCCGCTCAGGCCATCGACGACCTCCGGCGCTGCCTCGACGACGGCAGCGTCGGTTCCCGCGGGGCCCTTTGCTCGTCCGTGCTTCGGACGCGCGGGGCACCGCGGGAACTGGTGCTGTGCGACGAAGCGAACTGGGCTTGCGTCGTCCACGAGGTCCGCGACGGGGTGCACGTGACCGACGCCGGCGACGCCTACTTCGCGCGCTGGCGGACGGCGATGAACGGCCGCCGCTTCGAGATCCTCAACGCAGGTGTGCCGACGGTCTGGTGAGGTTCAGGCCTTCCAGCGCGCGGGTGCGCTGCAAGGACTGATCCTCGGGTCCGGTGGCGGTGAGCACCCACTCGAACTGCTCCCGCGCACCCGCCGGGTCGCCCGCGGCGAGATGGGTGTGGCCGAGCCGGTTCCGGATCTCGGTCTCCATCCCGATGATGGTCTCCTCGGTGACCGCGGTCAGCGCGCGCCGCTGGAGTTCGAACGCCTTGCCGAGATTCCCGAGTTCCAGTTCCGCGCTGCCCAGCCGGGCGAGGCTGGTCGCCGCCAGCAGCGCGTCCGTCGTCTCCTCGGCCAGTTCCGCGGCACGCCGGAGATCCATCGCGGCCTCGGCGAACATGCCGAGGTCGAGCCGGACCGTGCCGATATGGCACAGCGTCCTCGCCCGCATCCCGGGACTGCCGATCTCCTCGCTCAGCTCATGAGCGCGTCCGAGGTGGCCGAGTGCTTCCTCGTAGTCCCCGTTCAAGTAGGCGAGATAGCCGAGCGCGGACAACGCCCGTTCGGCGAGCCAGCCGTCCCCCACCTCCTCGGCCAGGATCATCACCTGCCGCATCCCGGGGAACGCGAGATCGTGCCGTCCCGCGATCAGGTCCACCATGGTGAGCCCGCCCAGCGCCCGCGCCTCCACCCCGCGGTCGCCTGAGGCCTGGCCGGCCAGCAGGGCGTCGTCGAACCACCCGCGTGCCTGGTCCAGGTGCCCCTGCATGCCGTAGGAGTAGCCGAGGCAGAAACGCAGCGACGAGACCATCCGTTCGTCGGCGGCCTGTTCGGCGAGCGGCAGCGCGATCTCCAGCGCCGCCCGGGATTCGTGGTACCGCTCCTGCCGGGCGAGGTAGTCGACGAGCGCCTCGGCGATCGAGCAGGCGTAATCGTCCAGCCCCGCCTCGGCGGCCTGGGTGACGACGTCGGGCAGTTCGCCCGCGAGATCGAGCCAGGTCGCGGCGACCCGTTGCCCGGTGAAGGGCCCGCCATCGGCCTCGACCGGGAACCGGGCGACGCCCCATTCGCTCGCCCGGCGCGCGGCGCTCAGGTACAGCCCGAACACTCGCTTCCGTGCCGCTTCCACGACTTCGGCGGGTTCGTCACTCGCCAGTCTTCGCGCGTACACGGCCACCAGATCGTGCAACCGGTACCGGCCGCTCGCCGGTTCCTGCAGCAGGCTCGCGTCGACGAGGCTCTCCAGCCCGCGTTCGGCCTCGGCGGGTGAGCAATCCAGCAGAGCGGCCACCGAGAGCCTGTCGAACTCCGGCGTCGGCGACAGGCCGAGCACGCCGAACGTGCGCTGCTCGGCGGGCCGAAGCTGCTCGTACGACAGTTGCAGCGCCATCTCGACACTGCGGTCCTCGGCGGTCAGCTCGCCGAGCCGCCGCTCGTCGTCCGACATCCGGTCCACCAGGTCCTTGAACGTCCACATCGGACGGTTCTGCAACCGGGCGCCGGCGATCCTCAGCGCGAGCGGCAACCGCCCGCACAACCCGGCGAGCGCGCGCACGGCGAACCGCTCGCCCTCCGCCCTCGGCTTCCCCACGATCCGGCCGAGCAGCCGTTCCGCGGCGTCGAGACCCAGCGCGCCGAGGGAGACCCGGCGATCGGTGTCCAATCCGGACAGTCGCCGCCTGCTGGTCACCAGTACCTTGCTACCGGGCCCGGCCGGCAGCAGCGGCCGCACCTGCCCCGCCGACTCGGCGTTGTCGAGCACCAGCAGCAGCCGCAGCTGCGCGGTCGCCGCCCGCCACGACGCGGCCAGTTCGTCGAGATCGTCCGGCATCGCGCCGTCTTCGACGCCGACAGCGCGGAGCAGCCGCCGCAGCACGCGTTCCGGAACCACCGGGTCGCGGCCTTCGGTGTGCCCGTGCAGATCCACGAACAGCGCACCGTCCGGATAGGACTCGCGGAGCAGATGCGCCGCCCGCACCGCGAGCGTCGTCTTGCCCGCTCCCGCGACACCGTCCACGGCGTCGACCGAAACCGCCACCGGGTCGGCACTGTCGACGAGCAGCGCGAGTTCCCGGTCGCGCCCCTCCAGCTCACCGATGGTGGCGGGCAGTTCGTTGCGGACGCGGCGCGGCGTCTCCCGGCGCTGCGCGACGCCGAGCAGCGCGTCGTCCCCGCGCAGCACCGCCTCCTGCATCTGGCGAAGTTCCTCGCCCGGCTCGACGGCGAGCTGGTCCACCAGCCGCTCGCGGACGTCGGTGAACACCTCCAAGGCCTCGGCCTGGCGCCCGCCGCCGTAGAGGGCGCGCATGAGCAGCGCGGCCAGCGGCTCGCTCGGCGGATCGGTCGAGACCAGCGCGGACAGCTCGCCGATCACCTCGTCGAACCGGCCGAGTTTCAGCTGTGCCTGCAGTTTCCGGCGCAGCAGCAGGAGTTTGCGTTCCTCCAGCCGCCTCCGCTCGCCTTGGACGAACGCGCCGGGCAGGCCGGTCAGCGGCTCACCGTGGAACAGCTGGAGCGCGTCCGCGAAGGTGTCCACCGCGGCCATGAGATCGCCGGCTTCCTCGGCCGCGGCGGCGGCGACGGCGACCTCTTCCAACCGGGCCACGTCCAGCCGCACCCCGCCGCTGGCGAACCGGTAGCCGCCGCGGTCGGAGACGATCACCGAATCCCGCGGCCGCTGCCCGGAGGTGTCCAGGCACTGCCGCAGGCGCCGGACGTAGACCGGCAGCACGTTCGACTCCGGCGGCCGCTCCCACAGCCCGTCGGTGAGTTCCGCTTGGCTGACCGTCACGTCCGGGCGCAGCAGCAACGCGGCCAGCACGGCCTGCTGCCGGACCGGACCGAGGTCCAGCCGGGTGTCTCCCTGCCAGGCCCGCAACGGGCCGAGCACCTCGAACCGAAGCCGCGAATCCGGCATCGTCCCCATCACTCCCCCGTCCCCCATCACTCCCCCATCGTTTCGCATGGCTAGCCCGGCACCACGATCCCGTGATCGAACGCATAGACGATCGCCGCGGCTCTGTCCCGCAACTGCAGCTTGGTGAAGATCCGCCCGATGTGGCTCTTCACGGTCACCTCCGAGATCACCAGCGCCGCGGCGATCTCCGCGTTGGTCAGCCCGCGGCCGACCGCTCGGAGCACGTCCTGTTCGCGTGGGGTCAGCAGCTCCGGCGAGAGCCCGGAGCGGCCGTCCCCGGCGGCCTGCCGGTAGGTGGCGAGCACCCGGGAGGTCACCCCCGGGTCGAGCCAGGCCTCGCCTCCGGCGACCACACGCACGGCCCGGATGAGGTCTTCGGCCGAGGAATCCTTGAGGACGTAGCCCGCCGCGCCGGCACGCAACGCGTCGGCCAGCAGCCGGTCGTCGTCGAAGGTGGTCAACGCGAGCACCGGCGGATGACTACCGGACCGCCGCAGCCGCCTGGTCGCTTCGACCCCGCCGACGTTCTTCATCCGCAGGTCCATCACGACGACGTCGACCTCGTGCGCGGCGAGCGCCGCGGGCACCTCCGAGCCGTCGCCGCATTCCCCCGCGATGACGAACCCGTCGCGGCGCCGGAGGATGCGCCGCAGCCCGGACCGGGCCAGCTCCTGGTCGTCGACCAGCAGGACCCGGACCTCCACGGCCGCGGTCATGACGTCACCGCCCGGGTTCCCGGCACGCTGACCTCCACGACCCACTGCCGCCCTTTCGGCCCGGCGCTGAGTTCGGCGCCGAGCTGGGTCGCCCTGGCGGCCATCCCCGCCAGGCCGGACCCGTCGTCAGACGATCGCCGGACCGTGGCGGGCAGGTTGTTGCTGACGGTGAGCCGGGCACCGGTCGACCCGGCGCGCAGCCGGACCTCCGCGGTCGCGCCGGGCGCGTGTTTGACTACGTTGACGAGAGACTCCTGCACGATCCGGTAGAGACCCAATCCTTCCGAGGCGCCGACGTGGGCGAGGTCGCCGTCCTGCGTATAGCGCACCTCGAGCCCGGCGACGCGGGTCCGTTCGACCAGCGTGGCGATATCCTCCACGCCCGGCAGCGGGCTGCTGCCCGAGGGGGTGTCGGCGAGGAGGCCGACGGTGCGGCGGACGTCGGCCATCGCCGACCGGCCCACCTGTTCGGCCTCGGTGAGCGCCTCGATCGCCTCGTCGACGTCGCGATCCTGCTGTAGCGCGTGCCTCGCCCCGGTCAGATGCAGCAGCGTGATGCTGAGCGAATGCCCGACGATGTCGTGCACCTCACGGGCGATGCGCTGCCGCTCGGCCAGCATCGCCTTGTCCCGGGCGACGTCGCGTTTACCGCGTTCGGCCTCCAGCACGCGGGTGTACCAGCGGACCACGAGCCCGCCGCTGAGGCCGAGCAGGATCGCGACCATGTACACCGGCCCGCCGATCAGCCCGCCCCAGATCCCCGCCACGACCAGGACCGCCTCGGACAGGAAGACGGTCACGACGATCCCCAGCGTCGTCTTCAGGACACTGCCCGCTTCGGTGGCCGCGACCAGCAGCAGCAACGGCGCGAAATCCGGGAGTACGGGCTCGATGAGCAGGGTCGAGGCCGCGGCGATCAGTGCCGCCATCCGCACCCACGGCACGATCCAGCCGGTGGCGACCCAGATCAGTGACGGCGCGATCACGAGCAGCCCGGCCAGTGCGAGCGGCCGCGGCGAGAACAAGGCATCCCTTTGCAGCAACGCGACCAGCGTGAACACCACACTCACCCCGGTGGCGCACAACGCTCCCCACCACGGCAGGCTCAACCCGGCCCGGGTGAGACTGACCTGCACCCGTGCCCGGAACCGGTCACGCAAGATCTCCAGCACCACCTCAGCCTAGGAAGTGGCGTCCGGCCCGTCATCCTGCGGCGGTCGGCACCCGTCTCCGCCCACGGTAGGAGGCCCGGCGAGCACGGCCGGATGAAATCCCGATGAAACCCGCCGGGTCACTCCTGGCTGAGCGCGACCCACTTCAGCTTCTCCTGCTCCCGTTTCGGCAGGCCGGCGACAACGAGGTCATAGGAGTCCTCGATCATCTCCCGGACGAAGTCGCCGGTGAGCGAGCCGTCCAGTTCGACGGTGTTCCAGTGCTGCTTGTTCAGGTGATAGCCGGGAATGATCGCCGGGTGCTCCGCCCTCAGCTGGACCGCCAGTTCGGGGTCGCATTTGAGGCTGATCCGCAGCGGCTTCGCCTTCAGCGGGCCGAGCGCGAAAACCTTGCCCGCGACCTTGAACACGCTGGTGCCCTCGTCGAAAGGGAACTCCTCGCGAGCGCCGGGCAAAGCGAGGCAGAGCTTCTTGAGAGCGGCGGGCTTCATCCGCTCAGCCTAGCGCGATCGGGCGAATCACTTTGTCCGCGATAGTCCGGGAACGGCGTCGGACTGGAGGTTGCGAAGGGCATCGGCGTGCACGCGCCGTCCGAGCTGTCGGTCTACTTAGGACCGTCGACACCACCGGCGTCCGGATGCTCAGCCTGCGGGTGACCGACGGCGGCGATGGACGGAACTTCGATCACGCCGATTGGGCGGAGGCTCGCTGACATGCGCCTGAAGGACCACAAAGCGGTACTTTCCGACGCACGACACTAGAGGACTAACCGCGGCAGCCCGCCAACCGCGACTCCCGGGGGTGATCAGTTCCATCCGGCGGATACCGTTCGCCGGAAAGCGCTGTCATGATCGAGGGATGAAACGCCTTCTGGTGGCAGTGATCTTGCTTTGGGGAGCGGTTCCGAGCGCGACGGCCGTCTCCGCGGCCCCTGCGGCGCCCGATTTCGGGTACACGGCGGCCGGTTGGGTGGGCACGTGGGCGTCGTCGCCCGCGGCCGGGGTCGCCGGCACCGAAAACGGCTATCCGAACTTCTCGATCCGCAACATCGTGCACACCAGCGCCGGCGGGCGCGAGGTGCGGGTGCGGCTGTCCAACGCGTTCGGCCGCACCCCGGTGCTGTTCGGCCACGTGACCGTGGCCGTCGCCGCCGGGCCGGACACGCCGCAGGCGGTCCCCGGCACGATGCGCACGCTGACCTTCGGCGGCGACCGCGAGGTCACCGTGCCGGCGGGCGCCGACATCCTCAGCGACGGCGCCGCGCTGAACGTGCCCAGGGACGGCGACCTGCTGGTGACCACCTACACGCCGACACCGTCCGGGCCGGTCACCCACCACCCGCTGGCCATGCAGAACTCGTACTTCACCCGTGACGGCGACAAGGCCGCCGACGAGTCCGCGACGGCGTTCCCGGAGCGGACCGCGGTGTGGCACTACGTGTCCGGAGTGGACGTCAAGGCACCCGGCCTGCGCGGCAGCGTCGTGGCGCTCGGCGACTCGATCACCGACGGCGCGGCCTCGACCTGGGGCGGGAACCTGCGCTGGCCCGACCAGCTGGCCGACAAGATCAACCGCGACCTGGGCGTGCTCAACGCCGGGATCAGCGGGAACCGCCTCCTGCTCGACGGCGGCGGCTACGGCGTCAACGCGCTCGCACGGCTCGACCGCGACGTGCTGAACCAGTCCGGCGTGCGGACGGCGATCGTGTTCGAGGGCATCAACGACATCCAGCAGACGCCCCACCAGACCGATCCGAACAAGATCATCTCGGCGCTCAAGCAGATCGCCACCCGGGCGCACGACCAAGGCCTGCGGGTGCTCGGCGCGACGATCACCCCGTGGAAGGGCTGGCGTTCGTACACCCCCGAACTCGAGGGGACACGGCAGGCGGTCAACCAGTTCATCCGGACCAGCCGGCTGTTCGACGGGTACATCGACTTCGACGCGGTGATCCGCGATCCCGCCGACCCGCAGCGGATGAAGGCGGAGTACGACTCCGGCGATCACCTCCACCCCGGGGACAAGGGATTCACCGCGATGGCGAACGCCGTCCCGCTCCACAAGCTTCGGTAGAGATATAAGAGCTGCGCGACGCGGTTTCGTGGGGCACGATGAACTGATGGCGATCAGGAATGACTAGCGGCGAGGACGGCAGACGGGCTACGGCCCGTCTGGTCCGCTTCGCTGAGCACGAAACCCGCGCCGAGGAGCTCCGGCGGCAACTGGCCGGGATCCACGGCACGATCCGGCTGGCGAAACGGACGTCGAACCTCTTCCGGTCCAGGGCGGCGACCAGTACGCCCGGACTGGACGTCTCGGGGTTCACGCACGTCCTGGACGTCGATCCGCTGGCGCGGACGGCCGACGTCGAGGGCATGGTCACCTACGAGCAGCTGGTCGACGCGACACTGCCCCATGGGCTGATGCCGCTGGTCGTCCCGCAGCTCAAGACGATCACCCTGGGCGGCGCGGTGACCGGCCTCGGCATCGAGTCGTCGTCGTTCCGCAACGGCCTCGCCCACGAGGCCGTCCTGGAGATGGAACTGCTCACCGGCGACGGCCGGGTCGTGCTCGCCCGGCCGGACAACGAGCACAGCGAACTCTTCCACGGCTTCCCGAACTCGTACGGCACGCTCGGCTACGCGCTGCGACTGAAGATCGAACTCGAACCGGTCAAACCGTACGTGCGGCTCGACCATGTCCGGTACGACGACACCGAGGAATACTTCGCGGCGCTCGACGAGGCCTGCCGTGCAGGGTCGGCCGACTTCGTGGACGGGACGATCTTCGGGCCGGGCGAGCAGTACCTGACCCTGGGCACCTTCACCACCTCCGCGCCCACGCCCAGCGATTACACCTGGCTCGACATCTACTACAAGTCGATCCGGGAACGCGAGACCGACTACCTCAGCGTCCGGGACTACCTGTGGCGCTGGGACACGGACTGGTTCTGGTGCTCGCGGGCGTTCGGCGTCCAGAGCAGGCTCCCCCGGCTGCTGATGGGCAGGCGGTTGCTGCGGTCGTCGGTCTACTGGAAGGCGGTCGCGCTCGACCGCCGGTTCGGGATCGCGGCGAAGATCCTCAAGCTGCGCCGGCTTCCTCCCGAAGAGACCGTGGTCCAGGACATCGAGGTGCCGCTGGCGCGCGCCGCCGAGTTCCTGGACTTTTTCCGCCGCGAGATCCCGATCAGCCCGGTCTGGATCTGCCCGCTGAAGCAGCGGCCCGGCGGGGTGAACTCGCCCCTCTACGAACTCGACCCCGAAACGCTGTACGTCAATTTCGGGTTCTGGTCCGCGGTGCCGCTGGCTCCCGGCGAGCCCGCGGATACGCACAATCGGCTGATCGAGGCCGAAGTGACGAAACTCGGCGGGCGAAAGTCGCTGTACTCCGACAGTTTCTATGAGGAAGAGGAATTCTGGCGGCTGTACAACGGTGACGCCTATTGGAAACTGAAGACGGCTTACGACCCGGACGGCCGCCTGCTCGACCTGTACGCGAAATGCGTGCGGCGGCGGTGATCCGGCCAGGCAGAAGAGAGACGAACATGGCTGAGACGACGCCTGTCGGCAAGATCTTCGAGCGGTTGCTCGGTGCGAGCGCCGAAGTATCGATCACCGCCTACGACGGCAGTACGAGCGGCCCGGCCGACGCACCGGTTTCGATACAGGTGCGCTCGCCGCTGGCCTTGACGTACCTGATGTCGTCGCCCGGGGACCTCGGTCTCGCGCGGGCCTACGTGTCCGGCGCGCTCGATGTGGACGGTGACCTCTACTCCGCTCTCCGCGCGCTCGTGGCGCAGGTCGATCAGCTCAGCGCCGCCGACCGCGTGTGGCTGTTGCGCCATCTCGGGCCCGCGCACCTGCGCCGCGTCGCCCCGCCCGCCGAGGAACTGCCGAGCCGCTTCAAGCGCGGCTTCGACGGGTTGCGGCATTCCAAGGCGCGCGACAGCAACGCGATCTCGAACCACTACGACGTCTCGAACCGGTTCTACGAACTGGTACTCGGCCCGTCGATGGCCTACACCTGCGCCGCGTTCCCGTCCGCCGACGCCTCGCTGGAAGAGGCGCAGGAGCACAAGTTCGACCTCGTCTGCAAGAAACTCGGCCTGAAACCGGGGATGCGGCTGCTGGACGTCGGCTGTGGCTGGGGCGGCATGGTGGAACACGCCGTCCAGCACTACGGCGTCGAGGCGCTGGGCGTCACCCTTTCCCGGGAACAAGCGCAGTGGGCGCAGAAGGACATCGTCACCAAGGGGCTCGCGGACCGGGCCGAGGTGCGGCACCTCGACTACCGCGACGTCACCGAGACGGACTTCGACGCCGTGTCGTCGATCGGGCTCACCGAGCACATCGGCGCGCGGAACCTTCCGGCGTACTTCCGTTTCCTCGCGGGGAAGCTGAAGACGCACGGGCGTCTGCTGAACCACTGCATCACGAACCCGGACACCTCCGTCGCGCACCGGTCGCGCGGGTTCATCGACCGCTACGTGTTCCCCGACGGCGAACTGGAATCCGTCGGCGAGATCACCACGGCCTTCCACGACAGCGGTCTGGAGGTCCGGCATTCGGAGAACCTCCGCGAGCACTACGCCACGACCCTCGCCGGGTGGTGCGCCAACCTCGACGAGCACTGGGACGAAGCCGTCGCCGAGGCGGGAGCGGGCCGGAGCCGGGTCTGGGCGCTGTACCTGGCCGCGTGCCGTCTCGCGTTCGAACGCCGGGAGATCGAACTGCACCAGGTGCTCGGCGTCAAAACCGGCCCGGACGGCGACTCGGAGATGCCGTTGCGGCCGGACTGGGGCGTGTAGGCCTTCTCACTTCGGGGATTCAGTGGCTGAAGGCTTCGGCGAGCCACCACGAGCCGCCGTCGCCGGCGATCTTGGCGTCGACGACGAGCGGCGCGGCGCGTGGCCCGCCGAGCCATTCGCCGACCGCGGTCAGGTCCTCGACCGACCGCACGGTGATCCCGGCGCAGCCGAAGCCGCGGCCGATCGCCGCGATGTCGGTGTCGGGGAACCGGACGGTGGTCATGTCGGCGTCGCCGAAGTGGTGGATCTCGGCGCCGTACGCTGCGTCGTTGTAGACGATCACGACGAGCGGGATTCCCAGCCGTACGGCGGTTTCCAGTTCGGAGAGAGCCATGTGGAAGCCGCCGTCGCCGACCCCGAGCACCGGCAGCCTGTCCGGCTGGGCCAGTGCCGCGCCGATCGCCGACCCCAGGCCGAGCCCGACGCATTGGAACGCCTGGGTGAAGCAGAAGCCGTTCTCGTCGGGGACGGACAGGTACGCGCTCGGGTAGCCCATGAAGTTGCCGGAGTCGATCGAGACGACACGTTCGGCCGGCAGGATCTCGTCGAGCCGCCGGCTGAGCGTGCGCGGATCGATCCGCCCGTTCCCGGACAGATCGTCATACGGGACGTCGTTCCAGCGTGCCGCCACGGCGATCCTGCCCTGGCCCTGGTGGCCGCGCCTGCCGAGTTCGGCATGGACGTCTTCGGCGGTGCTCGTGACGTCGCCGACGACGCCGAGGTCGATCAGCCGGTGGGCGCCGAGCGCGGCCTGCTCGACGTCGACCTGGACCAGCCGGGCGTCCGGGCCGAGGAGCCTGCCGTGCCGGGTGGTCCACCCGTTCAGCGCGCAGCCCCAGCCGATCACGAGGTCGGCGCCGCCGATGAGGTCCGCCGCGGCCGGTGACGAGAAGCCGCCCGAGATCCCGATCGAGAAGGGATCGCCGTGGAAGAGCCCGTGCGCCACCGCCGAAGTCGCCAGCAGCGCGCCGGACCGCTCCGCGAGGGCTCGGAGCGGCGCCGAGCTTTCCCGGGCTCCGCGACCGGCGATGAACACCGGCCGCCGCGCCGCCACGAGCAGGTCGGCCAAAGCCGTCACCGCCGCGGCGTCCGGCCGGATCGGCGCCGGACCTGGTACTTCCGGTACCGAAGCGGCTTCGGGGGCGTCCTGGGCTTGGACGTCGAGCGGGAGGTTGAGCAGGACGGTGCGGCGCCCCTGCACCGCCGTCCGGTAGGCACGGACAGTGTCGGCGACCGCGGTGACGGAGCCGTGGACGCGTTCGGGCACGGCGCCGACGGCGGTGGCGAGCGCGTCCTGGTCGACGCGGAAGTTCGACAGCACGGCCGAAGCGGCGGTGTCCGCGGTCAGCACGATCATCGGGGTGCGGCTCTTCGCCGCTTCGGTGATCCCGGTGATCGCGTTGGTCAGACCGCAGCCCTGGTGAAGGCTCAGCACCGACACGCGGCCGCTCATCCGGGCATACGCGTCGGCCATACTCGCCGCGCCGCCCTCGTGCCGCGCCGCGACGAACCGCACCCCACCGGCCCGTAACCCGTTGGTGGCCTCGAAATTGCCGCTGCCCACCACTCCGAACGCGGCTCCCGCACCGAGTTCCGCGAGTGTCCGGCCGACCAGTGTCGCGACGTTCATCCCCGTTCGACCAGCGCGTACACCCGGGCGGGCTGCCGGAACCGCCGACGATCGGGAGCGGACTGACGATCAGCACGGAACCGGTGGCCGGCAGGCTCGCCAGGTTCTGCAACTGCGTCAGGCCGTGTTTTCCCGCGCCCAGAAGGAGTTCGTGGCACGGGAAGGCGGGTTCGAGGCCCAGCGCCTGACCGGCGTCGGTCCCCACGGTCTCCACGCCGAACCCGGTGATCGGTGCCTCCTCCGCGAGCCAGCGGGCGCAATCCGCGGCGATTCCCGGCGTATGCGGACCATTCTCGTCGTTGTTGAGGAAGGCGTCCTGATCGTGCGAATGCGCGTCCCAGCCCGTCCGGTACAGCAGCCAGCCGCCGTCGGGCAACGGCCCGTGCTCGCGCTCCCACTCGCGGATGTCGTCGATCGACAGCAGATAGTCCGGATCCTCGGCCGCGCGAGCGGAGGCGTCGAGCACCACCGCCGGCGCGACCAGCGTCCGCAACGGCACCTCGGAGACGTCGTGACCGTCCTTTCCGGACAGCCAGTGCACCGGAACGTCGAGGTGGGTGCCCGTGTGCTCACCGGTGTGGATGTTGTTCCAGTACCAGCGCGGCCCGCGCTCGTCGTAGCGGCTGATCTCCTCGAGCCCGAACGGGATCGTGTTCGAGAACGGCTCCGGAAGCTGGAGTACCGGCGTCGTCTCACTCAGCGGGGCGGTGAGGTCGACGACCTCGACCGTGCCGGTGGTGATCGCGGTGGTGAGCTGGGCCAACAACGACATTTGCCTGCCTCCCGGATGTGACTGCGGTGTCCCAGCGATCACCTTAGGCCGGTTCCGAGGCGGGGGA
This sequence comes from Amycolatopsis sp. lyj-112, assembly GCF_046549055.1. Taxonomy (NCBI): domain Bacteria; kingdom Bacillati; phylum Actinomycetota; class Actinomycetes; order Pseudonocardiales; family Pseudonocardiaceae; genus Amycolatopsis; species Amycolatopsis sp. lyj-112. The sequence continues at coordinate 69,858 of NZ_JAJPWS010000018.1, forward strand.
AGCGGCCGTTGCGGCAGGTTTCGGGCGCTTTGCGGTCTGACCGGGCGGTTGCGGCCGGGCTGATGTCGCGGGACTGTATCGGCTCCGCGGTAAGGACCTGTGTGGAAATAGGGACGTTGAGTGTCCCTATTTCCACACAGCCCCGGCCCAGACGACCGCGCTTGCGAGGCCGGACACACGGGACAGACTTAGGTCGTGAGTCGCAATGCGGGTCAGAGCGGATCGCGGTTCGTGTACCCACGACCTCGCAAGCGACGTTCAGCCGACGAGGGCCTGGGTGATCTGGCGGGTGGTCTGCGCGGCGACGCGGGGATTGACGGCGGCGTAGGAGATGTAGGCGTTCAATCCGGTGGCCAAAGCCCAGCCACGACCGCGAGTCCAGGTGGCATCGTCGACGTCGAGCGCGGCGCGGAAGGTGCCTCGTGTCTCGGCCGACATGAGGGTGAAGGCGATGATCAGGTCGCAAGCCGGATCGCCCGTACCGAGCTCGCCGAAGTCGATGACGGCGCTGAGACGGCCCCTGGTCGTCAGCAGGTTGCCGGTGTGGAAGTCGCCGTGGAACCAGACCGGTGGAAAGTTCCCTTCAGGGGCGGCAAGGGCTGCGTCCCAGAGCTCGGTCATTGCCGTGGTATCGAAGGTGTCACCGACCTTCGTGATGGCGGATCGCGTCGCCGTGTCTCGTGTGGACAGCGGCCGGCCGGTGAGATCCTCGGTCTTTTCGGCGTCGAAACGGTGGAGTGCGGTCAGGAACTCGGCCAGCACGACGGCGGCCTCGTGCGAGCCGGACAGTGCGTCGGCGGTCGCCACCTCGCCGTCCAGCCAGCGGGACACCGCCCATGGCCACGGATAGCCGAAGTCCGGTTCTCCCACCTCCACCGGTACGGGGATGGCCAGAGGCAGGTGCGGGGCGAGCCGGGGCAGCCACTCGGCCTCCTTCCTCGCCTGTTTGATCGCGCCGGCATGGCGAGGGAGCCGAACGGAGAACTCCTCGCCCAGCCGGTAGATCACATGGTCCGAGCCAGCCGGGGCGTGCAGACGCAGCGGCAGCTCGGCCCACTGAGGGAACTGCGTGTCGACCAGGCGCCTCGCCAGCGCGGCGTCGATCGCCGGGGTCGTCACTGTTGATCTCACTCCTCCACCATCGCCAAGTCCAGCGCCCGCAACCGTTCCGGGTCCGCGACGACGTCGATCTCGGTGATCGTCCCGCCCTCGAACGTGAACGTGAGGACCACCGACGGCCGTCCTTCGTCGGCCATCACGAGACCGATGCCGCCGTTCACCAGCGCGAGCCGGGTGACCTGCGCCCGCACCGAAGCCGCCGCCGCCCCCCGTGCCACGACCGAAGCGCCCTGCAGGAAGATCGGCGCGCGCGAGGGACCTGCCGCCTTGTCGGCGCGAAGCACGACGTCGGGGTGCAGCAGTCCGAGGAGCGCCTCGAAGTCCCCGCCCCGGGCGGCGGCGAGATAGGCGTCGACGACCTGGCGCCGCCGGGCGAGATCCGGTTCCGCCGCCAGGGGGCGGCCCTGTACCCGGCGCCGCGCGCGGCTCGCGAGTTGCCGCGCGGCGGCCGGGGTGCGGTCGATCAGCGGGGCGATCTCGTCGAAGGGCACGGCGAACATGTCGTGCAGGACGAACGCGAGCCGCTCGGCGGGCGCCAGCGTTTCCAGCACCACGAGCATCGCCAGCCCGACCGAGTCGGCCAGTTCCGCCGCCCGCGCGGGGTCGGCGTCGGAGCCGACGGCCGGCTCGGACGACTGTGCTTCGAGTGGTTCCTCCCGCCGGTGGTCGCGCGAGCGCAGCACGTTCAGGCAGACCCGCGCCACCACCGTGGTCAGCCAGCCGCCGAGGTTCTCGATCTCGTCCGCGTCGCTCCGGCTGAGCCGTAGCCACGTGTCCTGGACCGCGTCTTCGGCTTCACTCGCCGAACCCAGCATCCGGTACGCCACCGCACGCAGCCTCGTCCGGTGCTCCTCGAACCGCACCGCCAGCCGATCCCGCTCGTCCACCGCGCTCCTCCACCTCACGCAGAACCCCGGTCCTATCTAACGTCCCGGGGGAAGGAGGCGGCGCGACCGGGTCAGCAGTTCCCGGTGCCGTCGATGTACCGCACGCCCGACGACCGGTATGACGCGGCCTGCGCGACCGCGGCTTCCGGCGTCAGGACCTGGTTCTTCGCGTAGTAGACCCAGTCCGCCTGCTCCAGGTAAGTGCTGGTGCCGCTGCTGTGCTGGGTCAGGTCGATGAACCACTGGTTGAAGTTGAGGGACATGTCCTGCCGCGGGTAGACGTCGAACGGACCGCTGCGGTCGTGGTCGGCCACCAGCGCGCCGTCGATGTAGTACCGGATGTGCCCGCCGGACACGGTCGCGACCACCGAGTGCCAGCCGTCGATGCTGCGGCGCTGGCTGTTGCTCTTGTTCTCGGCGTACCAGGGATCCGGCGTGTAGGTGTGCCAGCTGGTCTGGAAGTTCACCGGGCCCGCCTCGCCCCAACCACCGTTGGGCAGGTACTCCGAGAAGTCCAGCTCGCTGTAGATCGGGTCGTTGTTGTAGCGCAACGGGCTGATGGTGAAGAAGGTCTGGTTGATCCGGTCGCCGTCGGGGCCGGACGCCGGCGCGTCGGTGAACCGGATCCGCGCCGCGTAGGTCCCTTCGAAGAACCGCCGGTCCGGCTGCATGATCTCGGTCTGGGTGGTGCCCGCGGCCGAGCCATTGGTGGTGGCGGCGAGTTGCAGCACCTTGTCGCCGCCGGACGTCGGGAACGTGATGCCTTCGGGCGCCCACCGCGCACCCGGCACACCTGGACCGCCGCCGCCGGACCGCACCTGCCAGCCGTGCTGGGAGAGGAGCCCGTCGGTGTGCGAGGCGTAGTGGAAGTCGTCGAACAGCGCACCGCACGCGGCGGAGCCGCCGACGGCCGCCGCGCCGCTTCCGGTGCCGGCCAGCACCACGGCGGCCGCGGCCGACACGGTGGCGACGGCGGCCGCGGTGAGACGGAACTTCCTGGAGTTCGACATCACGGTTCCTCTCGGTGGGGATCCAAGGGTTTACCAGTGGTCAATCCCTAACAAGGTCTCGCCCGGAAGTGGTAAAGTCAATAGGTCTAGACAAGTTGTCCACCAGCCAATTTCCACCGACCACTGGGTAAGCTGCGATCATGCGGCGCACGGAGGTCAAGGAACGGCTGCGCGAGCTCATCGAGCAACGGCAAGCGGGCGAGGTCCTGCCTTCGGAACGCGCGCTGAGCACGGAACTGGGCGTCTCGCGCCCCACGCTGCGGGCCGCGATGGACGAACTCGCGCACGACGGCCTGCTCGTGCGCGAACACGGCCGCGGCACGTTCACCGCCCCCCGCAAGATCTCCCAAGACCTCTTGCCCGCCAGCGGCAGCGATCAGTTCGCCCCGCCCGCCGAAGGCCACTGGACCAGCCGCGTCGTCGACTTCCACACCATCCCGGCGGGCGCCCGGCTCGGCAAACGGCTCGAGGTCTCCCCCAGTCGCCCGCTGGTGGCCGTCACCCGCGTCCGCATCGTCGAAGAGGCGCCGATGGCGATCGAGCGGATCCTCGTTCCCCAGGACCTCGTGCCGGACATCGCGCGTGGCGACTTCGAGTCCGGCTCGTTCTACGAGCTGCTCCGCACGCGGTACGAAGTCGTGCCGGCCACGGCGGTGCAGATCACCGAACCGACCGTCACCGACGCCGACGAAGCCGTCCTGCTCGGAGTGCCCCAGTACTCCCCCGCGCTGCTGTTCGAGCGCACCACGCGGGACACCGGGGGCCGGGTCATCGAATACACCCGCTCGATCTACCGGGGCGACCGCTACCGGATCACCTCACACCTGAAGTTCGACCACACCTCCGGCTGACTCCGGCGTGTCGGGCGGCACGCCCGGGAGTCCATGTCAGACTTCCGGGCGATGTACACCCCGTCCGATCTCGCCGACCTGCTCGAATGCGAGCACCGCAGCATCCTCAAGCAGGCGTTCGCCGCCGATCTGCCGGGGGCGCCGCGGCCGGGATCCGGGCCGGATCAGCTCGCGGTCACGCATGGGCGCGCGCACGAGGCCGCGACGCTGGACAAGCTGCGCGGCGAGCGGAGTGCCGTCGTCGAGATCGACGAGCGCGACCCGGTCGTCGCCGCGAAAGCCACCGAAGAGGCACTGCGTGCCGGTGCACCGGTGATCTATCAGGCGGTCTTCCACGACGGCGAGTTCTCCGGCCGGGCCGACTTCCTGATGCGGGACGAAGAAGGCCGCTACGAGGTGTACGACACGAAGCTGGCCAGGCATGCGAAGCCCGCCGCCGTGGTCCAGCTGACCGCGTACGCCGACGCGCTGCGCCGCGCGGGCTGGCCCGCCGGACCGCGGATGCACCTGCTGCTCGGCGACCACAGCACCCGTTCGTTCCAGGTCGACGACTTCCTCCCGCTGGTGAACCGGCTCAGCGCCCGTGTACGGAACCGGCCGCCCACGCTGCCGGTCCCGCTGTGGGCCGACGAACGGCCCGCCTGTGGCGGCTGCTCCTTCGCCCAGCACTGCGCGAACGCCCGGGAGGCGGATCGCGACCTCTCGCTGGTGGCCGGGATGCGCGGTGACCAGCGGCGCAAGCTCGTCGCGGCCGGTCTCGGCACCATCGACGCACTCGCGGCCTCGGCTCCGGAGGACCGGCCGCGCGACATCTCGACGACGTCGTTCACCACCTTGCGCGCCCAGGCCGCGATCCAGGTCCGCCAGGACGCCACCGGCGAAATCGCCTACGAGATCATCGATCCGGACGCGCTGGCCGCACTGCCGCCGTCCGCGCCCGGCGACGTCTTCTTCGACATGGAAGGCGATCCGTACGCCCTGGCCGGCGAGGGACTCGAATACCTCTTCGGCGCGGTGACGGCCGAGGACAGCACGCTGTTCACGCCGTTCTGGGCGCACAACCGGACGCAGGAGAAGCGCGCCTTCGAGGAGTTCGTCGACTTCGCCACCGCGCGGCTCGCGGAGCACCCCGGTTCGCACGTCTACCACTACGCCCCCTACGAGGTCACCGCGATCAAGCGGCTCGCGGCCGTGCACGGAACCCGCGAAGACGCCGTCGACCAGCTCCTGCGCAGCGGCGGACTGGTGGACCTGTACGGCGTGGTGCGTAAGGCACTTCGCGTGTCGCAGCGGTCCTACTCCATCAAGTACCTCGAACCGCTCTACATGCCCGAGGCCCGCGACGGCGACGTGAAGACGGCGGTTTCGAGTATCGAGGCCTACGAGGAATACCTGACGCTGACCGCTTCCGGCGAGACCGGACGCGCGGACGAAATCCTGCGCGGGATCAGCGACTACAACGAATACGACTGCGTCTCCACGCTGCGGCTGTTCGAGTTCCTCCACAAGGTCCGCGCGGAGGCGGAAATCGAGCTCGCCACACCGCCGGAAGAGTCCGATGTGGACGCTCTGCTCCGCGAGACCGAAGAGGACGTCGCGGCTCAGAAGCGCGCCGAGCGCGCCGCGCAGCTGGCCGCGCTGGTCGATCCGCTGCTGGACGGGCTGCCCGACGATCCGGCCGAGTTCACCGCCGAGGATCGCGCCCGCGCGCTGCTGGCCGCGTCGGTCGGTTACCACCGCCGGGAGACGAATCCGGCGTGGTGGGAGTACTTCCGCCAGCTCGCCGCCCCGCTCGGCGATCTGGAGACCGACAACTCCTGCACCGTCCCGGTGGCCATGGAGGCCGGGGAATGGGTGCCGCCCTCGGGCCGGGTCCGCAAGGCCAAGCGCACGCTTCAGCTGCGCTGCGACCCGGACCGGCCGCATCCCTTCGCCCCCGGCGACGACGTCCGCCTGCGTTACGGCGCCGCCGCGCGGGACGCCAAGGTCGTCTCCGCCTCCGCCGTCGAACTGACGCTCGAAGAGAGCAGCGCGCCCGACGCGACCACCTCCGACCGCCCGGTCGCGGTCCTGCCCGGGAGCCCGGTGCGGCCTTCCCCCAAGGACGACGCGGTCGCGGATCTCGCCCGGCTCGTGGTGGACGCGTTGCCGTCGCTGCCCGCGCATCCCGGCGTCGACCTGCTCCGGCGCACGACTCCCCGGCTGCGCGACGACCAGGCGCTGCCCGAACCGGGGCCGGATCTGGTGCGCACCGTGATCGACGCCGTCGAGGTGCTCGACGGGTCCACGCTGGCCGTCCAAGGGCCGCCGGGAGCGGGCAAGACCTACCTGGCGGGCAGGCTGATCGCCCGTCTCGTGCGCGCGGGGAAGACCGTCGCGGTCACGTCGACCAGCCACAAGGCCGTGGAGAACGTGCTCTCGGCCGCGCTGAAGAACGCGCCGGACCTGCCGTGCGCCAAACGTGCCAAGAGGACGCCGGATCCGGCCGCGCCCTGGGAGCAGCCGAAGACCAATCCCGCGCTGGTGAAATGGCGCGAGGAGCACGACACCGGACATCTGGTCGGCGGGACCGCGTGGACGTTCGCGAACGCCGCGGTCCGCGAAGAGCCGTTCGACCTGCTGATCATCGACGAGGCCGGGCAGTTCGCCCTCGCCGACGCGCTCGCGGTGTCGATGTGCGCCAAGAACCTCCTGCTGCTGGGCGATCCGCAGCAATTGCCGCAGGTCGTGCAGGGCACCCATCCGGCCGGCGCCGAGGCCTCGGCGCTGGGGCATCTGATCGGCGAGGCCGACATCATGCCCGCCGAACTCGGCTACTTCCTCGACGAGACCCGCCGGATGCACCCGGCCGTCTGCGCGCCGGTCTCGCGGCTGTCCTACGCGGGCCGCCTGCACTCGCATCCGACGACGGCCGAGCGCGCCATCGACGGCATCAAGGCGGGCCTGTACCTGGCCGAAGTCGACCACCACGGCAACACGACGCGTTCGGTCGAGGAGGCCGAGGCCGTCACTTCGATCGTGGCCGACCTCCACGGCCGCTCCTGGACCGACCACTCTTCGACCGACTCAGCCGAGCCCAGGCCGATCGACGACGAGGACATCCTGGTCGTGGCGCCGTACAACCTGCAGGCCCGGGTCGTCGCCCGCGCCCTGGAACAGGCCGGGTATCCCGGGGTCCGGGTGGGCACGGTCGACCGGTTCCAGGGGCAGGAGGCTCCGGTCGTGATCACCACCATGACGTCGTCTTCGGCGGTGGATCTGCCGCGCGGGCTGGACTTCCTGCTCTCCCGCAACCGCCTCAACGTGGCACTCTCGCGGGCGCAGGCGCTCGCCGTCGTGGTCTGCTCGCCGCGACTGGTGGAAGCCGACATTCGCACGGTCGACCAGATGCGCCTGGTTTCGGGCATGCTCGGGTTGATGACCGAAGCAGCACCCTGGTAGGAGACGACGATGAGTGAGAACAGCCCGGAGAAGCAGCAGGAAGTGATCGACGCCGAGATCGTCGAAGAGCCCGCTACGGCACCCGTCGAGGTCCCGGAACCGGATTACAGCGAGGGCGGGGTGCCTTCGTTCGATCACGTGCGCGACCGGATCGAGCAGCGCTACACCACCTCTATCGGCTCGACCGAACTCGCCGGGATCGGCGGCAAGGAAGACGTCGCCTCCCTGGACAAGAAGATCGCCGACCGGGACGCGGCCGCCAAGGACAAGCTGGCCGAGATCCGCCGCTCGATGCGCGAAAAGTGAGCCGCTAGCGCTGAGATTCCAGGGCGGCGGCCGCCCAGTGCGGTGAACCCGCTCGCAGCGCGATGGCGTGCGCCCGCCGGTAATGCCCGGTGGCTTCGGGGCGGCCGAGGGCGGTGGCGAGGTCGCCGAGATGGTGCGCGACCGGGCGGAGGGTGAGCATGCCGCTTCCCGCACCGGCGATCTCTCCGGCGGCGGGCAGGAGTTCGGTGTAGAGGCGTTCCATCGCCGGCCGGTCACCGAGTTCGAGGGCGACGACGGCGTGCAGGCAGGCGCGGGCTTCGAAGAGCAGGTCACGGGGCGGGTCCGGGATCGACGGCACTTCCGCTTCGGGTGGCAGGCCTCGCTGGATCCGGTCGCAGAGCAGGGCGAGGTCGAGGATTCCTTTGTCCACCCCGGGCATCGCCGTCCCGGCGAGCCTTGCCGCCGCGGCCCGGTAGGCGGCCACCCCGCCCTGGCCGGTCATCGCGGCGCGCATCGCGCGGTACCACTGGGTGAACACGCCGACGAGCGGGAGACCGGATTCCTCGCCCAGTTCGTCCGCCGAGACGGCGTGCCGGTCCGCGGCGGCGAAATCCGCCAGTGCGCTGTGGGCCTGCATGAGGACCAGGTGCCCGAGCACTTCGAACGTCACCAGCCGGTGGCGCGCGGCGAGTTCGACCAGTTCGGCGCCGATCTCGGCTCGCCGCGGCGCGAGCCCGGCGCGTTCGAAGGACTGCAGGAATCCGGCGTTGAGCGCGAACGCCAGCAGGCCAGGGTCTCCGAGGCTGCGGGCGAGCACTTCGGCTTCCGCCGCCGCGTCCCGTGCCCGCTGTCCGCCCGCGTTCCGCAGTTCTACAGCGAGGGTGGCCAGCAGACGGCAACGCTCGGCCTCCCGCTCGACGGGTAGCGAGGCGAGGGTCCGTTCGACGATGTTCGCGATCCGGGCGGCGAGTTCGGCGTCGTCGCTCTCGGTCCAGATCGCGGGGACGTCGAACGCGCCGATCACCCGCGCCGTCAGCAACGGATCGTCGGCTTTCTCCGCCAGTTCCACCGCTTCCGCCCGATGACGGCGAGCCTGGCCGAGACTCCCGGACACGGCCGACGCGCGCGCCAGCCCCATGATCAGCTCCAGCCGCTCCCGTATGTCAGCCGCTCCGGATTCGCCGTACGCGGCGAGCGCGGCTTCCCAGAGCCGGGCGGCTTCCGTGAACGCGAAACGGCTTTCCGCTCGTTCGGCCGCGGCACGGGCGTATCGCGCGGCCTGGTCGAAATGCGCTCCGGACAACACGAAATGGTGCGCCAGGCCCTCGACGTCGTCCGGGCGCAGGCGTTCCAGCGCCTCGGCGATCTTGCCGTGCTCGCGGGCCCGGCGAGTGCGGGAAAGGTCGTGGTAGAGCGTGTCCCGTACCAGAGCGTGGGCGAACCGGAACCGGTTCGGCGCCGATTCGGTCAGAAATCCGCGCTGTGCGGCGGTTTCGAGCGCGTCGAGCGCGGTATCACCCTCGAGCGCTTCCAGCAGGGCGAGGTCGACGTCGGTGCCGATCACCGCGGCCCGGCGCAGGACGGCCTGAGCGTCGTCCGGCAGCCCGTGCAGCCGGTGCCGGACGACGTCACGGACACCCGGCGGCACCGAGTCGAGCGCGTCCCTGCCCTCGACGGCCAGCAGCCGGGCGAGTTCGCGGACGAAGAACGCGTTCCCGCCGCTGCGCCGGTGGATCACCTCCGCCGTCCTCTCGTCGACGTCGTCGCCTGTCGTGACGCGGACCAGATCGGCCACCGCCGCCTGGGGCAGGCCGCCGAGATAGAGCCGCACCGGCTCTCCACGGGCGGCGCGGCCGAGGAAGGCCGCCAGCGGCGCGGGCAGATCGGTGCCGCGGTAGGTCGCGAGGATCAGCAACGACCCGCTTCCCGGCTCGGCGAGGACCGATGTCAGCAGTGCCAAGGTTTCTTCGCCCGCCCAGTGCAGGTCGTCCAGCACCAGCAGAAGAGGCGTGGCACCCGCGAGATAGGACGTGACCGCGCGATGCCATTGCCAGCGGGCGGTCACGGGATCTTCGCCTGCCGGGCCGGCGAACTGGGCCGGGCCGTGACCGGCATCGGCCAGCGCGGTCAGAATCCGGTTCCAGGCCCAGGCGGGCGGCAGTCCCTCGTCGTCGGGATTGTTCCCCCAGGCCGTGGTCCAGCCCCGCGCGGCGAGCCGGGCGGTGAACGTCTCCGCCAGCGCCGTCTTCCCCACCCCGGCGTCGCCCGGGATCAGCACGAGACTGGACCGTCCACAAGAGACGGTCGCGGCGGCGGCTTCGGCCAGCCTGTCCAGTTCCGCGTCGCGGCCGACCAGCGGCCGCTCCACCGGCTTCACGATCGGCAACGCGGCCAGTGCGGGCGCCTGCGCGAGGATGTCGGCTTCCAGCTCACGAAGACCCGCGCCCGGGTCGATGCCGAGGTCGTCGGCGAGGATCTGGCGTGCGCGACGAAGCACCGCCAACGCGTCACCCTGGCGGCCGGACCGGTAGAGGGCCAGCGCCAGCAGCCGGGAACCGTTCTCTCGTAAGGGGTGTTCGCGCACCCGGGTCTCCAGATGCGGCACCGCCTCCGAAGCCCGGCCCAACGCGAGCAGGCATTCGGCCCGCAGTTCCTGGGCGAGCAGGCGGAGTTCGTCGAGCCGGGAGATCTCCCCACGCGCCCAGCCCTCTCCGGCGAACTCGGCATACGCGGGACCACGCCACAGATCGAGCGCTTCGTCCACTCTCGACAGTGCGACGTCCGGGCGGTGAGTGTCGATCAGCTCCCGGCACGCGGCCACCGCGTCCTCGAACCGCCAGGCGTCGACGGATTCCGCGCGCAGGGCGTAGCCGCGGGCGACCGTGACCAGCAGCCGCGACGGTTCGCGGGGCGCGCGGCCGGGTTCCAGGGCCCGGCGCAGTGCGCCGACGAAGGTCTGGACGGCGCCGACGGCGCCCTCGGGCGGACGCTCCCACAGGTCGTCGACCAGGTGTTCCACCGGCACGACCCGGCCGCGCGCGACGAGCAACCGGGCCAGCACCGCCCGGTGGCGCGGCCCCTTGAGCCCGACCTCGCCTCGTGTGTCCTCGGCCACGAGCGGGCCGAGTACCCCGAACCGCATCGCCACCTCCCTCGATCACCGACAGCGATCATCGTGCCCGGCCCGCTCGTTCGTCGCTGACCGGGTGCTGATTCGTCCTGGGGAGGCTGACGACACGGCAAGGAGCCGTGACCGACCAGAAAGGTTCCTCATGCGTATCCCCGGATTCGACTACCAGCGAGTGCCCGTGTCGGGTGAGGTGGCGCTCAGCGTGGCCGTCGCCGGTTCCGGCAGCCCGATCGTCCTGCTGCACGGCTTCCCGCAGACCCACCTGATGTGGCGGCACGTGGCCGCGGACCTGGCCGCCGACCACACCGTCATCTGCCCTGACCTGCGAGGATACGGCGAAAGCGATAAGCCCGCCGACACCGGCGAGACCTACTCCAAACGTTCGATGGCGGCCGACGTCGTCGCCGTCGCCCAGGCGTTCGGCCATGACCGGTTCGCCCTCGCCGGGCACGACCGGGGCGCGCTGGTCGCCCTGCGCGCCGGCCTCGACCACCCGGACCGGGTCGGCCACCTCGCCATCCTGGACGTGCTGCCGACCCTGGACATGTGGGACGTCCTGCACGGCACCACCGCCGCCGTGGGCTTCCACCTCTACCTGATGGCGCAGCCGCCCGGCCTGCCCGAAACGCTGATCAGCGCCGCTCCGGACGCCTTCTTCGGCCACTTCCTCGACGCCTGGACGCAGCGCGGTGACGCGATGCCGGCCGACGTCCGAGCCGCTTACCTGGAGGCATCGCGGAACGCCGTGACCTCGATCGTCGCCGACTACCGGGCGTCGGCAGGCGTCGACGTCGAGCACGACACCGTGGACCGGGAAGCCGGCACCCGGCTCGGGATGCCGGTCACCGTGCTCCAGCAGGACTGGGGCGCGGCGCTCGGCTTCGACGCCGTCGCGCGGTGGCGGCCGTGGGCGGCGGATCTGGACCACCGGACGGTCACCTCGGGCCACTTCATGGCGGAGGAATCACCCGCCGACGTGGTCAAAGTGCTGCGGGACCTGCTCGCGCGCCGGCCGTCCGATCTCCCCCTTGAGACGGCCGAACGGCACAACGCCTACCCCCAAGTGCCCCAATCCGAGGGTTGATCATGTTTAGCCGGACCGTGGCCGGGTAGAGGCAGTAGCTATGAGGCCCAGCCGAAGACCGGCGAACGTCATTGTCCGCGATCTGCTGTCGCTCACCAAGTCGGGACAGGCCGATCGGCTCGCCACCGTACTGGTGTCCACCGCGTCGACCACCCATCACGGCCCGCCGTTCGACGATATCGTCGGACGGCTGGTCGATACCTTTTCCCTGGCGACCAAGGACCGTCGCCGTTCGCTGAAGATCCAGGAGCCGTTCACGCTGCGGCTGCGGGACGACGCGGGCAAGACCGTGCGAACCGACCGGCTCGACCCCCGGGTGCGGGCGCTCGCCCGCGCCATCGCGGCGAACATCCGTGACGACCGGGACGCCTGCGCCGACCAGATCGGCGAGGCCTGCGACAACACCGATCTGGGGCAACGGCTCCGGGTGCTCGCGCACTGCCTCGTCTGGACCTCGGATCTCCTCTCGGCCGACGAAACGTCCTATCCCCCGATCCTTTCCTGTCTGAAAGGTGCGACGCCCGAACGTCCACAGTAGACATTGCGCGGTTCGGATGACTTCCTCCCGAACGTGTGGACATCCCTTGCGCGGCACGGCAAGCTGAATCACCGCGCACGAAGTCCAAGTCCCCGATGACGGGCGCAGATCCGTGACAACCCGTGGATCCGTTACGTGATTGGGACCACCCGAACCGGGAGTGAAGACTTGGATGAGGTAGCGCCATCGACGGTCCCCGCGGACTCCCGTGCCACCGCGACGGCGGGCCGGTTGCCCAACCCCGACAGCAGGCTGGTCCGCGCGGCCGTCGCCGGTGACCCGGAGGCGGTCCGGGAACTGGTCCTTTTCCTTTCCCCGCACGTTTTCCGTTACTGCGCCAGCAAGATCGGCGGCACCGAAACGGGCGCGTGCGGCGCCGAAGACTGCACACAGGAGGTGCTGCAGGCCGTCCTGATCGCGCTTCCCCGTTACCGGTACCGCCCGGACCGGTTCCTCGCGTTCGTGTTCGGCATCGCCGGGCACAAGATCGCCGACCTCTACCGGCGCCGCGCCCGCGAACCCGTCGCCTCCCTCCCCGACATCGCCGACAGCCTGACCCTCTGGGCCCGCCGCGGGCCGGACGAGATCGAACGGCTGGAGCACCGGATGCAGGCCGGGTTGCTGCTGGCCAAACTGTCGGCGCCGCATCGAGAGGTACTCGCGTTCCGCTTCGTGTTCGGCCTTTCGGCGGAGGAGACGGCCGAACGGCTGGGCCTGCCGAGCGCCGGCGCGGTCCGCGTGGCCCAGTTCCGGGCGCTGGCGAGGCTGCGCATCCTGCTCACCGAGCGGAATGCCCGGTACGCGGCCGATGTCCCGGACACCGGGAAAGTCGCCGTACCGGAGCTTGTCCCGGCATAGAACCGTCCACTTCGGACTCTCCTGCCTTTGTACGCCACATGTACGAAGGTGCCGCATGCTGTCCGCCACATCCGGGGATGACCAGTGGAGGACGAACATGAAGATCCGGTCGAGGATCGCCAGAGGCGCCATGGGCACCATCGCGCTGGCCGGGGCCATCATGCTGGGCGGCGCGGGCGAAGCGCTGGCGGCGTCGGGCACGGTGAACACCGACTCCGGTGTCGCGGTGACCGTCCGGGCGAGCCCGAACACCGGCGCGGGCTCGGTCGGCACGGTCGCGAGCGGCACCGCCGTCACGATCTCCTGCCAGGTGAACGGCTCGACGGTGACCGGGAAATACGGCACCACCGACATCTGGGACTACGTGCCGGCCAAGGGCGGCTACGTCAGCGACGCCTACGTCTACACCGGTTCGGACGGCCGGGTCGCCCCGGACTGCGCCGGAAGCACCCTTTCCTGCTCCACCTCCGGCACCGGTAACCCGAAGTCCTGCGCCGACGCCGTCGCCTGGGCCAAGGCGCACGTGCACACCAACAACAACCCGGACTACTACCGCTGGTGCGACCGGATCAACGCGTGGGCCTACGGCTGGTCCGCGAGCGGCTCGGCCACGGCCTACGTCCACTGGACCCAGATCCCCGGCTCGTACAAGCACCCGGGCGACACCCAGGTCCCCTCGGGCGGGCTCGCCTTCTTCAGCAACGGCGGCACCGGGCACACGATGATCTCGATCGGCGGCGGCAAGTTCCTGTCGAACGACATCCACGGCGCCGGCTCCTACACCGAGACCACGATCTCGGAGATCAAGAGCAAGTGGGGCATGACCTACCTCGGCTGGTCGCAGCCGTGGTTCAAGATCAACCACTGACCACGCGACGCCGCCGGACGGACGGGTCCCCGTCCGGCGGCGGGCGGGGGTTGTCAGACGCGCTCAGCATCGGAAAGCGCCCTTTCGTCGCATCGTGATAAAAAGTGCCCGCCCCGGCGGGTTACAGTTGGCGGATGGGCACTGAGGCTCTCGCTACTCCGGTACCTCGGGAGCAGCGCGAGCTCATGCAGGCGATGCTCACCCGATTACCCGAGTTCAGTGACCGGTTGGCACAGTTGCTGAGCAACGAGGACGCGTTCTACCACCAGGTGGACAGCACGTCGCCGGAGGAACTCCGCCAGGTCTGCCAGGCGAATCTCCAACGAGCGCTGACCGCGCTCGTCGAGGGCCGGGGCCTCTCCCTCGACGCGGCCCGCAAGACCGGATTGGCGCAGGCCCGCCAGGGTATCCCGCTGCCGTCCGTGCTCCGGGCGTTCCGGATCGGCGGGATCTTCGTCTACGAACGCCTGCTGGAACTGGCGGGCCCGGGGTTCATCAACCCGGCGCGCACGGTGGAGATCAACGCGGGCGTCTGGCGCACGATCGACCTCTACTCCGACGCGCTGGCCAGGGCTTACAACGAGGTCGCCGCGGAGCTTTCCCACGAAAAACTCGCCCTGCTGGACGGGTTGCTGGAGGGCCGGTTCTCCAGCCAGGCCGGACTCGAGAACGCGGCGAGGGAACTTGATCTCCCGGCGGCCGGCACGTACGTCGCCGTCGTCACCGAAGCCGTCCAGCCCGGCGAGCAGAGCGGCGTCGAGGCCCTGCTGCGCGCCAGGCGCTGGAAGTCGGTCTGGCGGCCGGGCGCCGAGGTCGGGCTGGTCGCGATCGACCGGGTCGAGGACATCCGGCGACTGCGCGACGTCCTGACCACCCTGCCGCTGACAGTGGGGATGAGCAGGCCGTTCAACGGGTTCCTCGAAGCCCCGGACGCCGTGCACCGCGCGCGGATCGCGCGCCGGTCGCTGGCCACCGGCGCCGCCGGCGTGGCGGTCTTCGGCGATTCGCCCGTCACCACGCTCGTCGCGAGCGCCCCCGCGATGTCCCGGGACGTCGTGCGCTCGGTGCTCACCGGGATCCTGGTCCTGCCCCGCGCCGAACGGCAGGTCCTGCTCGACACGCTGGTCGCGTGGTTCGCCGGGCACGGCTCGGCGAAGGAAGCCGCGGACAGGCTGTTCGTCCACCCGAACACCGTCCGGTACCGGCTGCGGCGGGTGCAGGAACTCACCAAACGCGACCTCTCCGACCCGGTCGACGTCGGCGAACTCTACGTCGCGCTGGAAGCGGTCCGGCTGGCGGACGACGCGGTCTAGGACCGCTGGTCCGGCGCCATGTCGGCGTCGATGATGCGGGCCAGGTCCAGCAGCGTGTGCCCGAGGCCGGGCCGCGCGGTGAGCCGGACCGCGAGCATGCGGCCACGCGAGGTGGTGCCGACCGGCAGGGTCACCTCGGGATTCGCCGAGCGTGTCCACTGTGGACGACGGCCGGCGGCTGACAGGACGATGTCCGGATGCGGGGACCGCCGCCCCGGGCGCCACCGTGATCTCCTGGCGTCGAGGTCTCGGATCACGTTGCCGTGCAACGAAAGCAACGCGGCCACGTCTGCGACGGCGTCGCGCAGCTCGACATCGGCGATGGAATCCGAATACGCGCCGATGTCCAGCGCGCGTTGAGCGGCAGAGTCCTGCGGCACTGAGTTCCTCTCGGCTCTCCGGATGGTCGTCCGATGGTGGTCCGGCTCACGTTGTTCCCGGGAACAAACATGTTTGGCTGATTGCGCCGAATGGCGGCATACATACCGCCTTCCGGTCCCATCGGGTACCTGTGACCACCGGTCACACCTTTGACGCTGCCAAGTCGGCGAGACACTATCTGGCGACTGATTACCGATGGGTAATCTGGATGTTTCGTGGTCTCACCAGGAGGACCGTTGCGACGTGCGTTTAGCCTGATCTTGTTGGCCTTGGGCGTCTTCGCCATCGCGGCAGCGGTGTTGCTGCCGACCTATGTCAAGCCCGAACTCGCCAAAGTCCCACTGAACCAGGATTCGACGTCGACCCTCGTGGGGACCGCGTCCAAGGTCCTCGCGGTGACGACGGTCGACGGGAAGACGGTCACGGAGATCCGCGAGAACGCCCAGCTGAAGGCGACCGCCCACGTGGTGGCGAACTTCGCGCCCCCGGAGATGCAGGAGGGCACGGACGTCGCCGTATGGCTGCTGGCCGTCTCGGTCGCCGACACGAAGGACAACACCATCGTCAGCGCCAGCAAACGGCAGGTCTGCTTCGACCGCCGGACCGCGGAGGGCTACGTGCCGCCGGGCGGTGACCAGGAAGCGAAGTGCACCGACAAGAGCAGCTTCGTCACCAGGCTGGAAGAGAAGCCCGCCAAGGAAGGCGAGAAGCCCAAGGAGGTCCAGGAGTACAAGCCGCAGCCCGGCCTGAACTTCAAGTTCCCCTTCGGCACCGAGCAGAAGGACTACCAGGTCTACGACGACAACACCGGCCGCGCCGTCCAGGCCCGGTTCAAGGGTGTCGAGGACCTCGAGGGCGTCGAGGTCTACAAGTTCGTGCAGGAGATCCCCGACACGAAGATCTCGACGAAGAAGGTGCCGGGCTCGCTCATCGGCGCCACCGGGGATTCCGTGGAGGCCGGGCAGTTCTACAACGGCACCGTCACGAGCTGGATCGAGCCGGTGACCGGGATCCAGGTCAAGCAGGAGCAGCGGTCCCACCAGGAACTGCGCTCGGCCGCGAACCCCACCCCCACCGTGGTCTTCGACGGCACGCTGGTCTTCGACGACCCGACCATCGACGCCATGGTCAAGCAGGTCGGCGACAACAAGGGGAAGCTGGACTTCATCGGCAGCACCGGGCCGATCGTGTTCGGCATCGTCGGCGCGGCCTTCCTCGCGCTCGGTGTCTTCCTGCTGGTGAAGCGCCGCGCCGAGCCGACGCCGCCGACCGGAGCGGCGCACAGCCGCCGCCCCGTGTCGTCACGGCACTGACCTAGCGTTTGCGCAACACCATCACCAGGTTCCACGACGCGATTTCCCGGACGCCGGGAACCCGCACGATCCACATGGCCCAGGAAGGGTGATAGCGCGGGTAGACCTCCTGAAGATCGGCGAGCGGCGTGGCCTTCCCCCACCGGATGGCCGCGCCGACCGAGAAGGCGAAAAGACTTTCGCCGAATTTGTTCTTCGGTTCCTTGCCGGTCTTTTCCAGGAAGCGCCGCCGGGCATAATCTCCGCCCAGGAAATGCCACGGCGCGGTCTCGTGTCCGCCCCACGGTGAATACCAGGGCGTGAACGACGCGAAAACGGTTCCCCCTGGTTTCGTCACCCGGCACATCTCGGCGAGCATCACTTCGGGTTCGGAAACGTGTTCGAGGACGTTCGACGAATAGCAGATGTCCACGGACCCGGTGCGCACCGGCAGTTTCGTCCCACTGCCGCGCACCATGTTGTCGCCGGCCTCGCCGCGCGCGGTCAGCTCGCCGACGTCGGGATCTATGCCGAGGTAGGTGGCACCGGCGGCCCGGAACGCGTCGGAGAAATAGCCGGGGCCGCCTCCGACGTCGACGATGGTTCGGCCGTCCAACGGAGTGTGCTGGGCCACTTGCCGCACCGAGTCGGCCGCCAGCACGGAGTAGAAGCCGTCGGGATCGGTCTGCTCGGTGAGAAACGTCCGGAACAGCGTCACCGATCTGCGCAGGTTGGCTCGATGCGGCGAGTTCGAATGTGCCGCTGAAAAAGTAACCGACCGATTACCTACCATCGAACCATCGCTTTCCGAGAATGATTCATCTACCGTGTACGCACCGGTAACCTAGCATTGTCGCACCAGGTTGGGAGAACCACGATGGAAAGGCCACGTGTGCTGCTCGTCAACTGGCGCGACACCGGGCACCCCGAAGGCGGCGGTTCGGAGCGGTACGTCGAGCGGATGGCCGAAGGTCTCGCCAAGGCCGGGTACCGGGTCGAAATCCAGTGCGCGGCCTATCCGGGCGCGAACGCCGGGGAATGGCGCGACGGAGTCCGCTATCGCCGCCGTGGCAACAAGTTCGGCGTCTACCTCCACGCCCTGCGGGCGATCCGGAAGGCGCACGCCGACCTCGTGGTCGACGTCCAGAACGGGATGCCGTTCTTCGCCCGCCTCGTCGCCGGGTGCCCGGTTCTCGTGCTGGTGCACCACGTCCACCGCGAACAGTGGATCAGCGCGCTCGGCGAGACCGGCGGCCGGATCGGCTGGTGGATCGAATCCCGCCTGGCGCCGTGGCTGTTCCGGCACTGCCGCTACGTCACGGTTTCCGAGATCACCAAGGGCGAACTCGCCGGTCTGGGGATCGAAAGGTCCCGGATCACCGTGGTGCCCAACGGTTTGGACACGCCACCGCGCACCGGAACGGGCCGGGAGACCGAGCCGACGCTCGTCGCCGTCAGCAGGCTGGTTCCGCACAAGCGGATCGAGCACGCGATCGACGTCGTCGCGGCACTGCAGCGGCGGTGGCCGACCCTGCGGCTCGAAGTGGTCGGCCAGGGCCCGTGGGAAGAGGTGCTGCGCCGGCACGCCCGGGATCGCGGCGTGGAAGACCGTGTCCGGTTGCACGGCTGGGTGGACGAGAACGAGAAACACCGGATCCTGGAACGGTCCTGGCTGCACCTGTGCCCGTCGGTCAAGGAGGGCTGGGGAATCGTCATCATGGAGGCCGCCGCGCACGGCGTGCCGTCGGTGGCCTACCGGGCCGCCGGCGGGGTGGCGGAATCCATTGTGGAGGGAAAGACCGGCCTGCTGGCCGACGACTTCGACGATTTCACCGCTCAGGTCGAAAGCCTGCTCGCCGACCGGTCACGCCGGAACGAGATGGGCCAGGCCGGCGTCACCTGGTCAGGCCTGTTCGACTGGGAACACAGTGTGAACAGCTTCGAATCACTGGTGCGCGACGTGGCCGGGGTGGCCATCCCCCATCCCAGGGTCCTGACGCCGCAACGCTTCCACGATCCCGTCGGCCAGTGCGGCAGTGGCGGCGTCGTCGAAGTCCTTGCGGCGAGCGCGCACGGTGACGGTGCTCGTATCCCCGACGGTCGCCGCGCCGAACGCCACTCCTGACCGGCCGCTGGCGGCGGGATGGAACGCGATCGAGGTGACCGCGTCCGCCGCGGAAACGATGCCGAGGTTCGAAACGAGGTAGGTCGAGCCGAGCCTGCTCGCCAGCAGGCGAGTGCCCAGGCGGGCGATCTTGCTGCTGCGTGCGGGAAAATCGGGTTCCGGCGGCTGGGCCGCCAGCATCGCGCGCACGTCGGCCGCCACCGGATTCCGGCCGAGCCGCAACCTGAAGAACGCGCTGTCGTGCTCGGGTTCCGGCGCCGCGCCACCACGCCAGGACGCACCGACCGCGGCCACCACCCTCGCGGTTCTCTTGCCGTGCCTGGCATTCCACGTCTCGGTCAAAGTGGCGGCCGCCGCGGCGAAAGCCGGCGAACCGAGCCTCGACCGAGGGATGTTCCTGGCCCCGAAGACGTCTCCTGGGCCACTTTCGGCTCGTTTCGGGGTAATCCGTGCGGGCGGGGCGAAAAGCGCCTCAGCGAGCCTGAGAAAGGCTGATGCGAGAAAGGAGCGATCCGTCGTGCGGGCGCCGATTCCCTTGGCGGCCGAAGAGATCGGGACGTCCAGCACGATTCCGAGCACGGCGAGCAGGCCGAGGCCGTCGAGCGCGCCGTGATGGGCGGCGATCAGCACGACGGGTTCGTCCGTGCCGACCGCGACCCGGATCAGCGGCGCACCCCGTTCGTACGGCGCCTCGGCGAAGCGGTCACGTGTCGCCGGAAGTTCTTTTCCGGGAACGGCTTCGACGTCGGGCGCGGCGCCGAGCCAGGGTCGCTCCTCGGTGGCCACGGCCAGCCGCATCCGCGCTTTTTCCGGCGTCAGCACCGAAGACAGGCCCGCTTCCAGGAGAATGCTCCAGGAAACGGTGGGGTCGCCGTAAAGCCCGACGACGCGATGCGCGTGGTCGGAGGCGAACTGCGACATCGGTCAGCGGTTGCCGTAGATGACGTGGTCCGGGCGGGTGTTCGGGTTGAACTGCTCCTTGATCTTCGCCTGCACCTGGGGTGCGGCGTCCGGATCGGCGGAGCTCGTCAACGCGTAACTCCCCCCTGCGGCCGTTGCGAGCCCGATGATGACGGCGGCGACCGTACCGATGAGCGTGCCCAAGACCTACTCCTCCCGAGACAGGGAATTCCTGCGTCGGCTCAATGTACGCACCGGTAACTTAAGGCACAACAGTGCGGCGGAGATCGACATCAGCGCTACTCCGTTTGCCAGCACCACAGGGATCGGTGATGCCGTCTCGGTCACGGCGGGTTCACCCGGAGTGCGGTAAAGCGTGAGCCAGTCACCGGACCACACCCGTTCCGTGCCGGTCAGCAACCGCGGATCGACGAACCCGGGCGTCTCGTGTTCGACCAGGACCCAGCCGATTCCCGCCGCCGCCAGGTCACCCGGCGACGTCGCGGCACGGACACGGTCCATTCTGGAATCTTCGCCGGTGACCTCCTCGCCTCCGACACGCAGGATGTCGTCGATGAGGACGGTTTCCGGCAAGGCCCGCGGTGCCGGATCCAGTTGGGTGCGATGGTCGTTCCAAGCGAAACTCCGGAACGTGGACAGCGGCAGCGCGACGACGTCGCCCGGCCGGTCGTCTTCGGCGAGCACCCGATGCACCGCGTTCCAGTCTTCCGGGTAGCTCACGGCCTCGATGCGCCCCCAGCCTCCCCAGGCGAGATCGGGCATGGTGAGCAAGGGAAAGAGCGCGGCGGCCACGACGAGCGCGATGCGTGCCGCCTCGGTGCGCAGCCGGGAGGCCGCCGCTTCGATCGCGAGCGCGAATCCGAGCGCGACCGGCAAGGCCCACCAGGCGACCCATTTCTGGGCGTCCCGCAGCAATCCCGCGCCCGGGATGTGCTCCATCGCCCACGACAGCACGGGTTCGCCGAACGGCAAGGTCGCCAGTGCGGCGAGCACGACGCCGAGAACTCCCAGCACCAGCAACGCTCTCGCCGGTGGTGTCCCCCATCGCCGGGCCAGCGGACGGAGCCCGGCCAGCGCCACGCCCAGGGTGACGAGAATCAGCAAGGGGGCCATCGGCGCACCACGGCTGCCGGGAACGACGTCGCCGTTCCAGATGCCGCCCAGCCCGAGGACGCTCAGGATCGCCGGCCCCCAGCTTTCCGCCCGGGCACTGAACGCGGCCACCCCGCCGGGGTCGGACAGCGAACCGCCGGGGTGCAGGAGCGTCGGCACGAGCCACGGCAGGTTGAGGACCACGGCGATACCGATCGTACGGCCGAGTTTTCGCGGTCCCGCCAGCACGATCGCGGTGAGCGCGGCCAGTACCCCACCCGGCGGGGTGAGTACCGCGGGCGCGCAGGCGAGCACCAGTCTCGCGAGCGCCTTCGGCTCGCTCTCACGCAGGGAAAGCGCCGCGCGCACGATCCACGGCAGGCAGGCGTAGGTGAGCAGGAGCGGCCAATGCCCGATGAACAACCGCTCCGCGAAATACGCCGTCCACGCGTAGCCGGTGGCGGCGACCATCCGCGTGCCGAGGTGCTCCGTCGGGACCAGCCGTGCCGCACCGTAGGCCGCGAGGAAAAGCGAGAGCAGGAGAACGAATTTCTGGACGACGTCGCCGGGAACGACCGCGGTCGCGAGCGCGATGACCGCGTCGGCGGGAACCGAACGAGGCAAGGCGGAACCGAGGCCCAGCGCGTCCGGGACCAGGGACTGACGCGGCGCGAACACCATGTCGTAGCTCAGGACGAATCCGCGTCCGAGCACGGGCAGGAACACCAGCAGAGCCAGCCCGGCCGAAACCGCGGCCAGGATGAGGCGTTCGCTCAGCGGCCCGTCACGTGCGCCCAATGGCCTTCCCTTTCCGCCTCGGTCGCGGTTATGGTCGCTCGATTACTCGCTGGTAATCCCCGGTATTGGAGCGTCTTTGAGCGTAGACGTCGAGGCCGATCAGACAGGAACCGACAAGCGTGTCGCGGCGATCCTCGTGTCGCTCGCGCTGGCCGGGAACAACGCCGGTGCCTACGCGCTGAGCCTCGTCGCCGCGCGCCTGCTCGTGCCGAGCGCGTTCGGTGAGCTGAGTTCGCTGCTGGCGGTGCTGGTGATCGGCGTCGTGCCCGCGATGGGCCTGCAGACCGTGGTCGCGCTCCGCGTCGCCAGGAAGCGTTCGGCCAAGGAACCGCAGGACGCCGGGACATTGCTGGCGCTCGGGCTGACCACGAGCGCGATCGTGACGACCGTCGGCCTGATCCTGATGCCGCTGCTGGTCTTCGTGCTGCACCTCGATTCGTTCGTGCCCGCCCTCCTCCTCGTGATCACCCTCGGGCCGCTGACCCTGCTCGGCCTCTTCCACGGCCTGCTCCAGGGCGGCGGCCGGTTCGCCCTGCTGGCCGGGCTCATCTCGCTCGAAGGCGTCGGCAAAGTCGGCGGGTCGCTGATCGGGCTCGCCGTCGGCGGCGACGCCACCGGCGCGCTGACCGGGACCGCGATCGGCTCGTACCTGGTCGTGTTCTGCGGCTGGCTCCTCTGCGGACGGCTGCGACCGCGCAAAGCGGGCAGGCAGGCTCGCGAGGTCCTGCACGCGGCCCAGGCGATGCTGGCGCTCGTCCTGCTGGTGAACCTCGACCTCGTTCTGGCCCGCCACACCCTGCCCGCCAACGAAGCAGGCGAGTACGCGCTGGGCGCGATCGTCACGAAGATCGCCTACTGGCTGCCCCAGGCCGTCGGCGTCCTGGTCCTCCCCCGCTTCGCGAACGGCGACGACCGGCGCCGCATCCTCCCCGCCGCCCTGGCCGTCTGCGCCGGCCTCGACGCCGTCGTCCTTTTGGTGGCCGTCGGCTTCGGGCCACGGCTGCTCTCGATCATCGGCGGCCCCGGCTACGCCGCCAGCACCATGCCGGTCTGGCCCTTCGCCCTCGCCGGCTCGATGCTCGCGCTGGTGCAGATCCTGCTGTTCTCGCGCCTCGCCGCCGGCGACCGGCGGGTGACCGTGCTGATGTGGGCGACCGTGGTCGTCGAGACGGTCCTGGTGACGACTTGGCTGCACTCTTCGGCCACGCAAGTGGTGACGGTGGCGGCTTGTTGCGTGGGGGCGCTCGCGTTGTCGGGGGCCGTACTGGAACTGCGGACGCGACGGCACAGGTCGGGCTGAGACGTCACCGGATGTGCACATCGGGTCGCGGACGTCGCTGCGCGGCTTCGTGCGCCGCGAAGAGCTCGGTCAAGACCGCGTCCGGTTCGGATCTGAGCCGGGACGGCAACGTCTGAAGGACGACGATCCCGGCCGCCGCGTAGCGGGCGTTTCGTGCGAGCGTGGCACGGAAGGCCTCCTGTGAAGCGTGGAAGCCGCAGGAATCGATTTCCCAGGCGAAACCGACTTCGTCGCACCAGCCGTCGGGTGTCGCGATGTACCTGCCGTCAGCGTCGAAGATCCGCACGTTCCACTGACATGCCGGTAATCCCGAACGCTGCCAGAGATGCCACCCGTCCACCTCGGCGACCGACTGGGCGCCGCCCAGAATCGGGACGAGCGTCGAGAACAGCGCCGCGTCCTCTGCCCGGTTCCGCTGATCGAGCTCCTCGGCCAAAGCGCACGGGAGGCAGTAGCGCCTCTGGACGGCCTCGGCCATCATCGCCGAGATCGCCTCCCCATCCGGCGTCCGGCGTGCCGCGTCGATCACCGCTCGCGGCACCGGAGCGGTCGGGATACCCGCCCTGATCCGAGGTGACGGCAAGCGCCGGGTCCGTTCGATGTGGACGAACCCGGTACTGGCGATCGACCGCTCGGCGGGCACGAGCACATGCACATCACCGGGAACCGGAAGATTTCTCAATCCGTACCGGTCGAGCGCGAGCACCCCGGTCAGCATCGATCCTTCGCGAGCGTGGAGAAGCGCCGCTTGGATACGCTGCTCAGCGGTCGGCTCACCGTTCCTGAGCAGCACCACACCGGGCAGCGGCATCCGCCAGACGCCGCCGGGCTCGCACCGGCGCCAGATCGTTCGCCTGGGCACGCCCATGGCTTCGAGCGACTTGACCCCGACCACGGCCGGTCCGTCGATTCCTGTCAGCAGCGGGTGCTGAGCCCATTCCCCTCTTCGCACCGCCTCAGCCTGAGACCGGGCACCGACAGAATCCGCCGATCTCGGCCGTGACCGGACCTGTCGTGCCGACCTGTGTGGAAATGGGGACACTCAACGTCCCCATTTCCACACAGCCCCCTCCACCCCTCACCCCTCGCGCTCTCGCCCTTCGAACCACGGCACGCACATCGCCACCATCGCCGCGGCGGCCAGCAGCAGCGAAGCCTGGGTCACCGGCCCGTAAGCCCACTCCTGACCGTTCCCCAGCAGCCGCCCCACCACCGCGACCAGTGTCCCCACGACCATCCCGCCGAAAGCGAGGTACCGCGGCGCGCGTTCGCTGAACTGGCGGGCCAGCAGGACGGCGATCAGCAGCACGATCGGCAGCATCCCGCCCAGCACGGCCAGGAGGCCGATCAGCACGACCGGGACCGCGATCCCGCCGCCGGGTTCGGTCGAGACACGTCGTCGCCGGACCGGCCACAGCACGCCGATCAGCAGGGCGAGGATCGCGACGGCGCCGATCAGCAGGCCGGAGCGGTACTTCCAGTCCGGGGTGAACTCGAACTGGATGGCACCGCCCTCGCCGGCGGGCAGGATCCAGGCCTGCTGCCAGCCGTCGACCCGCGTCTTCACCAGCGGGGTCCCGTTGAGCGAAGCGGTCCAGCCCGCGTTGGCGTTCTCCGGAACGGCCAGGATCGACTCGTCCCCGCCGGCCACGGTCGCCGTCCGGGAGGTCGCGTCCCAAGAGCCGACGGTGACGGCGCGGTGCCCGGCGGGCGCCAGGGTCTGTCCGGCGGGTTTGAGCCACAGGTCTTGGACCACAAAGGACTCCGACCGGTCCGTCCGCAGTTCGTGACCGCCGGCCGCGAGGTCGACGCCGCCCTGGGAATCGGGGCACGCGGACAGCGTCATCGGTCGGTGCGCGGCGAAATCGGCGAGGGTGCCGCGGACGGAGGTGTCGTAGTCGAAACCGTTCAGGTGGACGTTCGGCCCCGCACCGCAGGGCAGGACGAACTCCGCGGACGGCGCGGGCAGCTCGGCTCCGGTCAGGGACAGACTGCCGATCCCCCAGGAGTTCCGCGTGCGCTGGTCGTCGTCGAGACCGGCGAACGCGATCTTCAGTTGCGACGTGTCCAGCGGCGGGAACGTCGCCGCACCGGATCCGTCGAGCTCGACGGACCTGCTCGATGTCGGTGTCGTGAGTTCCAGCCGCACCGGCGCCTTCGCCGTCCCTTCCGGATCGGCGGCGACACGGATCCCGGAGATCGTCTGGGGTTTCGCCCAGTCCAGCGTCAGCGTCGGCCGGAGATCGGTGACGTCCGGAAGCCACGCGGAGGCGGGATTCCCGTCCACGGCGGAGAACGCGCCCGCGGCCGGGTCACCCCCGAGCTGCGAAGTCCCGGACACCTGGACGCCGGGCAGGGTCACCGGGCTTCGCCCACCGCCCGCGGGCAGCACCGTTCCCCCGAATTCGTAAGGACTCTGCGACGTGGTCGAGAACAGCCGCCGGATCCCGTCCGGTTCTTCGCCGTCCCGGGCCGCGGTCGGATCGCACCGGACGTGCCCGTTGTCGGGAACGCAGGCGTACCGCGGCTGCTGGCCCCGCGTGAACGCGAAGCCCGGCGCCGCACCGGCGGACAGGTCGGCGGGGACTTCGAGTGCCCGCTGTGGTTCCGTGCCGGGGATCTTGAGTTCCGCGATCCCGACGTTGCCGTCCTGCCTGCCGACCACGAGCGACAGCAACGTGATCCGCACCTTCCGGGTCACCCCCGGCGGCGCCGGATAGCTGTGCGTTCCTTCGCCCCGGACGACCTGGTGGTCGACGGAACCGTTGTCGGTGATGATCCGGATCCGGGTCGGCGGCCAGCCGACGCGGATGTCGTCGACCATCGCGAGATCGACCGCGTTCACCAGTCTCGGCGTGTCCAGTTCGACCTCGAGCCACTCGCCGATCGGACCGGTGAACGTCGAGGAATGCCAAGCGGTACGCGGATCCCCGTCCAGCGCGGCGAACGGCTGATGACTCGGATCCGAACCGCCGAACGCGTCGGCGAACGACGCCGCCGTCGACGCGCTGACCGAGCGGATTCCCCGGTACGCGGCCACGGTCTGGTGCTGCTCCCCCGGAAACGGCAGGACGTCCAGCGCGGCCCGTTGCTGGCGCGGCGCTTCCCCGGCGGTCAGCGTCTGGCTCAGATTGTCCCGCACCCCGCCGACGTTGCGTTCGGCCCGGCGCAGCCCGTCGGTGACCAGGCGCGGCCCGGTCAGCGAGCCGCCGTCCCCGGTCAGCACCGTCGGCGTGCCGGGATCGAGCTGCCCGGAGTTCATCAGCGGCAACAGGTTCTCCGGGCCGCCGCTGACGGTCGGAACGTCCTTTGTGGACGTCGCGGTGACGAGCGGTACCGGCCGTTTCACCTCGTAGATCTCCAGTGGCCCGAAGTCGGCCGCCTTCCCGATCCCGGGCGACCCGGCGAGTCCGGCGCGCAAGGTGGTGAAGTCGGGTGCGCCGACCTTGGCCCGGTCGATGTCCCCGCGCAGCATCAGGAACCGGTAGCCGGATCGCGCGAGCAGCGCCGCGAGACCCGGGTCTCCCCGGCCGTCGGCCAGCGCCGCGTCGATCGAGTCCATCAGGCGGGTATTGCCTTCCGACCCCAGCGGGACCTGGTTCCGCACGGCCCACGGACTGTCCGCGATCGCCTGCGCGGGCTCGTCCACGGTGCGGCCCCAGTCGTACTCGCCGAATCCGGTCGCGGGCAGCAGCAGCGTGCGCGCGTGGGCGTCGGTCTTGGCGACCCAGCCCATCGCGTCGTACCAATGGCCGGGGACCTCGTCCCAGCCCGGACCCGGCCGCAGGGTCAGCAGCCAGACGGGCGCGGCCATCGCCACGACCAGCAACGCACCCAGCGCGGGCCGCAGATTTCGGCGCACGGCCGGCGCGGCGGCGGTGATGCCGTGAACGAACGCCAGCATCAGCGGCAACCGCAGCACCGGTTCGAACTTGTGCACGTTGCGCAGCGGCGCGAGCGGGCCGTCGAGCAGATGCCGCACGGGTTCCGCGAGCGGGCTGTCGAGCGTCCCGACGTAGCCGACGGTCAGCAGCGTCAGCCCGGTCAGCACGCCGAGCATCAGGAAGCGTCGCTCGGGCAGGCCGCGCCGAGCGAGGCCGAACAGCCCGACCGCGGCGACCAGCCCGGTGGCCGCCATGAGCGCCGGATTGTCGATCAGCGCCCAGCCCGAGGGCCACCACGGCGTGCCCTGGACGACATAGGCGACCCACTGGTTCGTCCCGCGCAGCACCTCGAACAACGACATCGGCGCCGTGGTGTTCGTCGCGGACTCGATGTAGTCCAGGAACGGCAGGCTGTACTGGCCGAGCAGCACCAGCGGCAGGATCCACCACAGCATCGCGCCGACGACGAAGACGAACCACCAGATGACGAGTTCGACGTGGGTCGCCCGCCATTTCCGGGTGAGCAGCCACAGGCCGGGCAGCACGAGCGCCATCACGACCATCGCGCCGTTGATCCCGCCCATGCACAGCACGGCGAGCGCGGACAATCCGGCGGCGCGGCGCGGGGAGCCGATGCGGTCGGCGAGGATCAGCGGCAGCAGCACCCACGGGAGCAGGACCGCAGGCAGCATTTCCGAGGACAGCGAACCGATCTCGGTGACCATCCTGGGCGCCAAGGCGTAACCGACTGCTCCGATCAGCCGAGTCCGTTCGGTGCCCATTTTCAGCGCGCGGGCGACCAGCAGGGCGCCGGCGAAGGCGACCGAGAGCAGGATGGCGCACCACAACCGCTGCGCGATCCACACCGGCATCCCGACGGCCTGGCACAGCGCGAAGAACGGGCCCATCGGGAAGAGGTAGCCGTAGGCCTGGTTCTGCAGTTCACCCCCCGTCGCCTGGGGATTCCACAGGTGCAGCGCCCGGCCGAGGAAGGCCAGCGGATCCACCGCGAGGTCGAGTTTGGTGTCGAACGTCGTCCTGCCGGGACGCTGCAGAAAGGACAGCACGGTCAGGGCCAGCACGATCCACGTGCTCGGCCTCTTGACGAGCGTGCTCGGCGAAAACCGACGCCCGGATCGCCGCACCGTCTCGCGGCCCGTTCGTTCGCCGGTGGTTACCATCCGGTAGATACTAGGCGGAAACGTGGCTACTATGCGCCTACCCATTTCGTCCCCACGGCCTAAGCAGGTGCTTCATCACTCAGGAGCAGACACCTCTGACAGACGGTTTCGAAGCAGCGTGGGCGCTAGCCGAACCCGTCAAAGGCTGGATGACCCGGGATCAGGGGCTGGCCTTGTGGACCGCGGCGTGCCGCCTGGACAAGGGCGACCTGATCGTCGAAATCGGCAGTCACCAGGGCCGATCGACGATCGTGCTCGCCACCGCCGCCCGCACCGTCGGCGCGCGGGTGGTCGCGGTCGACCCGTTCATCGACGGCCGTCTGTTCGGCGGATCGCCGACACGCCAACGGTTCGAAGCGAACCTCAGGGCGGCGGGCGTCGACGACGTCGTGGAACTCGTGGCGGAGTACAGCACGAAGCTACGGCCGCGCTGGGACAGACCCGTTCAGCTGCTCTACATCGACGGCAAGCACGACTACTGGACCTACACCGACGACCTGCGCTGGTCCACGAACTTGGCCGACGGTGGGGAAATCCTGGTCCACGACTGCTTCTCCTCGATCGGTGTCACCCTGGGCACGATCGCGAAAGTCCTCTTCGGACGGCGGTACACCTACCTCGACCGGGCCACGTCGATGGCCCGGTTCCGGCTCTCACCGCCGTCGGCCGCGGACAGGCTGCGCGTGATCGCGCAACTGCCGTGGTTCCTGCGCAACGTCGGGATCAAGATCCTGCTGCGGTTGCGCCTGCGACCGGTGGCGAAGATCTTCGGCCACGACAGCCCCTACGACCCTTACTGAGTGAGAGGCCTGCCGACGTCGATCTTCGCGACGCAGACGGGGGCACCCTTGGCGGACAGCTGGAACCCGACCTTGTCGAACAGGCCCTCGATCGGCAGGTACATCGTGTGCAGGCCGGGCTGGAACCACACCGGCACACGCACCCCGTCGCGGTCGACGACGCCTTCGCCGCCGTCCGAGGTGAAGTAGTCGATCCGCAGCAGGTACCGGCCGAGAACGGGCGTGTCCAAGGGAATCCGGACGAGTTGCTCGCCGACGGCGTACCCGCAGCCCGCCACCGGGCCGGGCACGCCACGGGAAACGGCGTCCACGCCGGTGATCGTCCTCGCGGTACCGGAATCGTCCAAAAGGGACATCCGGCTCGTCGGCTGGTCGAACAGGATTCCCGGGATCAGGCCGGTCACGCGTGAGGTCCGGGCGTTCTCGCCGAACCAGGCGTGCAGGACGTCGCTCGGCACCGTCGTGTCGTACAGAACCAGATCAGGGTCTCGTTCCACCGAAGCACGCGCGTTCGCGAGGAACTCCCGGGAATGGTCGAAGCGCAATCCCGGCGCGAGCCGTTCGAAGCCCACGACGGAACTCGCGATCAGCGCGAGGCACAACGCCAGGGCGAGCGGACGTCTCGCCGTGGACGGTTCCGGATCCGGGACGAGGCCGAACGGTTTCGGTGTCAGGAAGGCGAACGCGACACACAGCGCGACCACGAGGGCCAGATCGGCGACATAGCGCGGATCACTGCCCAGTTCCGGGCCGACCTCGGTGAGCCGGGTGGCCGCCGAGAGCCCGACGTCCACGGCGAAGACCAGGCCCAGCAGGAGCCACGCCTTCCGCGCTCGGAGACCACGCGTGCGCACACCGGCGACCAGGACCACGACGGCCGCGACCAGGAGTAGAATCCTGACCACGACGGGGGAAGCCGCGAAGGTCGCACCGGGACCGGGGCCGGTCCAGGGGCCGCCGAGCATCCCGGGTACCAGGGTGTCGCCGATCATCCGGCCCGTCATGTCCGCGACCGTGCCGACCGTGACCGGGCCGGTCCCCTGCCCGACCTGGCTCGTGGTCAGCGCGAGGAAAGCCGCGGCGTACCCGGCCAGCACGGCGCCGAAAACACCCCAGAGCACGACGTGCCGGCGCAACGAGACACCCAGCAGCACGGTGATCCCGGCGACCAGGAGCGGGATGAACACGGCCTTTTCGTAGAAGGCGAGCCCGAAAACGGTCCACGCCACGGTGGCGATCGCCCAGCGGCCGCCGTCGGCGAGATACCGCACGTGTGCGTGCAGGGCGGCGGTGGTGGCCAGCAGCACGGGCGCGATCTGGATCGCGTAGGCCCACCACAACGTCGGGACGAGGAGCAGCGTCGACGTCGTGAACATCGTGAACGGGACCAGAATCCCCCAGCGGCGCCCGAAACACCGCACCAGCACCGTCCACAGCAGGACGGACGCGGCCGCCTGCATGAGCAGGAACGGAGCCATCAGCACGGCGAAGTTCAGCGGTGCCCACGCCGTCAGCAGATCGGCGAGCAGGAAGCCGCCCGGCGCGAGATGTCCGTGGTAGTCCTGGAAGAAGTAGCCCAGGTCGAACGGCCCCGCCATCGCGGCGTGATAGGTGATGACGAAGTCGTCCTGCGCGAGACTGCCGCGCAGCGCCGCCCACGTGTGCAGGACGAACGGGACCACACCGGCGAGAAACGCGGCCAGCGTGACCGGCGAAGGTCTGTACAGCCCGACCTTGTGCTTCTCCCCCAGTACCACCACTTCGTGCCTCAATTCTTGCAGGTCGGCGGCTGGCACATGATCTTGCTCAGCGCCTGGTAGAAGACATCGGAGATCTTCCGCGGATCGGGGGTGGTGAACGAATCCCCACCGGTGGCGGTGGAAACCTGCCGCAGTTCCGACGCGTCGATATCCGGGCCGATGCCGATTCCGATGACGGGCAACGGTTTCCGCGGGTCCTGGAGCTTGCCCAGTTCTTCCAGCAGCCGCGGCAGGCCGATCGTGTCGCCGTCCTCGTTGCGACCGTCGGTGAGCACGACGACCAGGTTGATCCGGCCGGGTTTCCAGTTCTGCCTGGCGTTCTGGTACGCGGCGAGAATGGAGTCGTAAAGTCCTGTCGCCCCACCGGGTTTCGGGCGCACCGCCTGCAGCTGCTCCACCCCGCCGGAGGTCTTCTGCTCGGCGATCGTCCGCATCGGCAGCAGGACGCGGTAGTCCTTGTCCCCGTCGAGTTTCGTGGAGAACAGCCACATCCCCAGCTCGGTGCTCGGCTTGAACAGCCCGAGCCCCTGGGTCGCGGCCTGCAGGGTGAGTTCCATCCGGCTCTTCCCGGCGCCGGGAACGGTGGCGGCCATCGACCCGGAAACGTCGAGCAGCACCTGGACACGGGCGCTGAGGTTCGCCCCGGCCCACGCCTGCAGCACCGCGTACATGTCCGCGGCGGGCGGCGGTCCTGGAAGCTGGGCCGTCGGGTCGGTCCGGCTGTCCTGCGCCCGCGGGACGGCGAACTGCCCGGTGGGCGCACGGAATCCCGCGTCGGCGAAGGTCGCGCCGGCGAGCGGATCCAGCAGCAGCCGCAAAAACCTCTCAGCCGCGCCCCGCGACGCTTCCGATGCCTTGGGCAGCACGACATACGGGTAGTCGAAACCCTGCACCGGGACACCCGGGTACGACGCCACCAGCTTGCGGGCGAGCACGGACTGTTCGGTAGCGGGGAAGGCGGCCGGGAACTCCGCGGGCGCCTGGTTCGGCACGGAAAGCTTCCGCATGCCGGCCGTGAAGGCCGCGGCCGGGTCCGGCGCCTTCTCGGTCAGTTTTCGCAAGCCGAGCAGGGTCGCGATACCCAGCGGATCACGGGCCGGATCCGGCATCCCGACCGGGGAACCGTCGAGGACCTCTTGCCAGGCAGGCTTTTTCCCCGGCCAGCCGAAGCGCCGCGCGGTCTCGTCGGGCATTCCCAGTACCACCGGCGAACTCGCCACCGATTGCCCGGATTCCGGCAGGTTCCACGCCCCGGCGTCCCTGGCCTGCAGCAACATCGTGCTCGACTCGGGGACCCAGACGTCGGGCCCGGCGGAGGTATTCGTCCCGAGCGCGTCGGCGGTCTTGGCCGAATCGCTCGAAGTCACGTTGACGCTGAAGCATTCTTCCTGCGGAACGGTCCTCGCGAGACGCGTGAGCACCGGCGCCATATCGGGCGCGGCGGTGATCTCGACCGGGGTCAGCTGGTCACAACCGTTGCCCGCCAACCGGGCGCGAAGATAGTCGACGCCCCACCAAGCTCCGAGGGCGATCACCAGCAACAGGCTCAAGACGACGACGGGCGCGTTGAAACGCCGTCCACGCCTCGGGCCTACCTGCATGTGCATGCCTCCGAGGTGCGGTGCGAGACCTGGGATGTTGCCCAATCCGTCCGCGCACGTCAACCCTCGGGTAACTTACGCCCGCGCGAGTGCGGCAGATGGCCTAACCGCGGGACCTTTAACCGAAGTAGCCGCCGATGCCGATGTCCGCGCCGGCGAGCCGCCACCATTCGGCGTCGCCCGCCGTCTCGATCCCTTCGACGGTCACCGTCACCTCGGCCGACCGCGCGGTGTCGATGAGGTTCCGCAAGGACCGCTCGGCCAGCGGTTCCGTCCGGCGGGTGGCCAGGCGAGAAGCGATCCGGACCGTCTTCACCGGCACGTCCACGAGGCAGACGACGTCGCCCGCGGCGCCGAAGTCCTGCAGTTCCGTGCCGACCCCGGACCCGGCGAGCAGCCGCATGTTGTCCACCGTCGCACCGAGCCCGGCGAGCACGGCACCACTCGGGAAGCCGAGCCGCAGCCGCGACGGCGCCAGTCCGGTGTCGTCGAGCAGGTGCTGGACCGACCCGAAGAGATCCGGATCCGCGGCCTGATGCGAGGTCAGCCCGGCGACGAGCGGAACCTCGTCGCCCCACCGGCCGCACGAGGTGCGGATCAGCCATTCGCCGAGCGGGACGATGAGCCCGGTGTCGTCGGCGAAGCGGACGCAGGTCTCGTGCCCGATCCGGCCGTGCCGCGGATGGTTCCAGAACAGCCTCGCCTCGGCGCCCGCGATCGCGTTGTCCGCCAGCCACACCAGGCGCCGGAAGCCGACCTCGATCTCGCCGGTCTCCCAAGCACCCGCCATCGCCACGGCCAGGCCGAATTCGTGCCGCTCGCGGGTGTCGAGCGCGGAATCGGACAGCTTCCACTGCCGGTAGCCGTTGGCCTGCGCGCGGCGCAACGTCATGTCGGAGGCGCGCAGCAGTTCGGCCGGGGAGATATCCCTCGGCGGCCGGTGCACCACGCCGACACAGGCGGAGACCGCGACGCCACTCCCGCCATCGAGATAGACGGGTTCGGAGAGATCCTGGTTGATCGTGCCGATGACGGTGGCCACGTCCGGGGTGGTGGCGGTGTTCTGGATGAAGATGCCGAACTCGTCGCCGCCGATCCGGGCGACGAGGGCCTCTTCGTCCTCGACGACCGTCCGTAGTTTGCCGGCGACCCGCTTGAGCAGGTCGTCACTCAGTCTCTGGCCGAGCCCGGCCGCGATCAGCGAGAACCCGTCGAGGTCGAGGTGATAGACCGTGATGCCGAACGCGGGATCGGCGTGCCGCAGCGCCTTCTCGAGCCGGGTGCCGAAGAACTGCCGGTTCGGCAGGCCGGTCAGCGGATCGTGCAGTGCCTGACGGCTCAGCTGCCGCTGGAGCAGGGAAACGTCGGTGTCGCCGTCGACGAGCGTGATCAACTGCTGCGCCTCGCCCGCCGGGTCCCGGATGACCGAGCCGGTGAAACCCGCCCACATCAGTTCGCCTTCGTCGGCGACGAGTCTTCGCAGGATTTCGAGCCGGTGGCTCTTGCCCTCGAGCAACCGCTGATGGCCCTCGCGAAGACCGGCGGCGTCTTCGAGGTGGACCAGGTCGTAGAGGTTCAGCCCGGTCAGGTCGGCGACGGGCCGGTTCAGCATCTCGGCGAAGGCCGGGTTCACCCGCTGGATACGGCCGTCCACCCTGGTGACGGCCACCCCGGTGGCCGAGCCGGTGAACAACTGCTCGAACCGTGCCTGCGTGAGCACCAGTTCACGCCGGGTCTCGCGTTCGATGGTGACCAGCGTGCGGCTGAGATCCTCTTGCTGCGTCTGGATGCTCTCGCGCAACGCCTCGCCGTATCCGGAAGCGAGCGCGCCGAGGACCTGCAACACCCGTTCGGGGAGCGACTTCACGCTCCGCAACTCCGGCTCGGCCAAGAGGCTCTTACCGAGTATTTCCATCGTGCGGCGGAGGCTGTCCGGCCCGACGCACCTGAGCGCGACGAGGCGCGCACCGACTTCGATGGCCTGCGCGGGCTCGGCGTCGTCACCCAGCACCGCCGCGAACACCTCGTCCAGCAGACCGGCGAAATGCTCTTCGATCTGGGCGTGGGTATAGGGAAGATACGCCGTGGCGCTGACCAGGTAGGCCCATTTACGAGCAAGGGTGGCCCGGGTCGGTGCGGCATTCTTCTTTTTGGACGATGCCGTGGATGGAGTTTTCCGGGGGTCGCCCGGCGACACGGGGTACGCGTCACCGTTCGGCAATGGGGCAGTCACGTCTGCCGGTCCTGGGGTCGTTTTCGCATTCCGTGGTGGAGATTCATCCTCCACGATTCTCTGACCATACTCACGGTTTACCGGTCACCCGATCGGGTGGTGACCCTACGGTACTGCAATTCCGACCTGATCGCGCAACCAAGCGCGCGTGGCATCCCGGTAGGCGGACGCGTTGCGGTGTAACGCCAGCGAATGTCCGGCACCGGGCAGAACATACGTGGAAAGCTTGGCCTCCGGCCGGTAATACGGCGCTTCCGACGGCCGCAAGGTTCGGGCGCTCGAACAGTTCCGTAGCGCGAACAGGCCGCAGAACAAGATGTCCTTCTCGCCGATGGCCTGGAAAACGGGCACGCGGATCGCCTTGGTCGCGGGCAGCACGATGCCGAACACCGCGACGGTGCCCATTCCCGGGACCGAAACCTGGTCCTTGGTGGCCTCATCGGCCTCGATGACCCGCGGGTCGGCATTTTCCGTCGCGTAGAACAGTCCGGTACGCGCTCCCGGTTTCGTCGTGAAATACAACGGATCGCTGCCGAGAGAACCGAGTCGATCGTCGGCGAACGCGGGCTGTAAACCGAACAGCACGCCGAGTGTCAGCGCCGGAACCGAGGGCAGGTGCGTCATGCCGGAGAGGATCACGCCGTCGACGTCCTGGTAGGTCGACGCCTCGGCGGCGACGATGCCCGAGCCCACCGAATGCCCGACGATGACGACCTTTTCGAACGGCGCGCCGCCGGCCCGGCCGGCGCGCAGATGCCCGATCACCTCGTGCATCGAGCGTGCCAGCACCGGCAGCAGGAGCGGGAGACTGAACGGTTTGCTGCTCCTGCCCGAACCGAGCTGATCCGCGGCGAAGGTCGCGTAACCGTTCTTGGCCATGTCGCGCTGGTACGAGTAGCGACCCGGGTCGTAGGGAAGATCCCAGTAGGAGCTGTTGTAGGTGCCGCCATGCACCAGCAGCTGGACCGCTTTCGGGGCCGGGCCGTCGGGCAGGCACAGCTGTCCGTGCACCGTGGCCGGTTCACCGACGGGGCCGGTGACCGGCAGATCCACGCCGGAGCAGCGGATGTCGACCGCGGCGGCCGGGGCCGCGGCCAGGAAACCGCCGAGGAGTACGCAGCAGGTGGCCACCGCCGTGGCCAGTTTGAGCGGCATTCTCACAGAACCCTCTCCGGAATCGGGACGCTCGGAAGGAGCATGAACCGTACACCCGGTAACCGAACGTTCACCGTCAGCCCCGTTTTCTCGCCACCACGGTCATCGGAAGGCGGTTCGGCTGCATCGTCGCTTTGATCTTGGGATAGACCTTCACCCCAGGTAACGGCTTCAGCCGCCATCGCGATCCGATCGTCGCCGCGACGAGCGCGATCTCGGTGGGCGCGAACTGGTGACCAGGACACAGGCGGGCGCCCGCCCCGAACGGGATGAACGCGCCCTTCGGCAGCGCGGCGGCCCGTTCCGGCTCCCACCGGTCGGGGTCGAACCGCTCGGGATCGGGGAACCAGCGGGGATCGCGGTGCAGTGTGTGCTGGCTGACCGCGACCTCGGTACCGGCGGGGATGCGCACACCGCCGAGTTCGACGTCCTCCCGCGCCCGCCGCATCAGGATCACCGGCGGGGTGCGGCGGACGACCTCGCTGATGATCCGTTGGGTGTAGACCAGCCGCGGCAGGTGTTCGAACAGCGCCGGCCCACCGGCGAGGACCTCGTCGATTTCGGCGTGGAACCGCTTTTCGATCTCCGGCCGGACGCCGATCTCGTGGAAGAACCAGGCCAGTGCGACCGCCGTGGTCTCGGCGCCGGTGGTGAGGATCGTGATGACCTCGTCCTCGACCTGCTTGTCGGTCATCTTCTCGCCGGTCTCGTCGTCCTTGGCCAGCAACAACATCGACAGCAGGTCACCGTGGTCGCCGCCCTGTTCCCTGGCTCGGAGGACGGCGTCGCCGATGACCTTCCGGAGCCGGGCGGCCGCGGCGTCGAACTCGCGATTCGCCGGGATCGGGAGTTTCTCCACGAATTTCGGGGAGAAGGCCCGGACCATGACGTACTTCAGCATGATCGGGATGGAGCGCTGGATCTCCGCGAGCGCGTCGTCGCCGAGTTCGGTGGAGAACAGGGTGCGCCCGGAGATGCTCAGCGCGAGATCCTGCATCCGGCGGTCGAATTCGACCACCTCGCCCGGTTTCCACGAGTCCGCGAGTTCTTCAGCGAGCTTCGTCATCGTCGACTCGGCGTAGAGTTCGAGACGGCCGCGTTTGAAGGCGGGCAACATCATCCGCCGTTGCCGCTGGTTGAAGGCACCGTTGGAGGTGGCGAGGCCGTCGCCGAACAACGGCCGCATTTTGTCGAACACGATGCCTTTGTCGAACTTCGCGGCGTCGACCGCGAGCAGGCGCCAGGCCAGTTCCGGTGTGGTGACCAGATAGACGGGCATCGGGCCGAAGTCCAGCCGGACGACGTCACCGTGCGAACTCAGTGACGACAGCAGTTTCAGCGGATCGCGGAGCATCGGGACGGTGTGCCCCAGCAGCGGCCAGCGGCCGGGTGCGACCGCGACGTCCGGAGGTGGTGCCATCGTGCTCGTCTCCCGGTGCCAAGATCGGTGAACCCGGCCACGATAGGACCGGCGGACGGCGGACAGGGTTCCGCGCGGGCACATCCACACGATCGGACGATGGCGGCCCGGAACCAGGTGCCCGCTACACTCCTGTGCCCCAACGGATTCCCCAAGGAACGGCGGCGACGACGGTGACTTCGAACCTGAGCTGGGTCCCCCCCGAGGTCGATACGACCGTGCCGAATCCCGCGCGGGTCTACGACTACTGGCTCGACGGCGACCACAACTTCCAGGCCGACCGTGACCTGGGTGAACAGGTACTGAAGATCATGCCCGGGGTCCGCGACGCGGCACGCCTCAACCGCGCCTTCCTTCGCCGTGCGGCGCTGCACATGGTCGAAGCGGGTGTGCGGCAGTTCCTCGACATCGGTTCCGGCATCCCGACGGTCGGCAACCTGCACGAGATCGTCCAGCAGGCCGACCCGGACTGCCGGGTGGTCTACGTCGACCGCGAGTCGGTCGCCGTCGCGCACGCCAAACTGCTGCTGCGCGGGAACGACCGCTGCGCGGCGATCCAGGCCGACCTGCGCGACGCCAACGACATCCTCGACTCGCCGGAGGCCCGCGAACTGCTGGACCCCGACCAGCCGGTCGGCGTGTTCATGTTGCTGCTGCTGCATTTCGTACCGGATTCGTGGGAGCCGCTGGAAATCCTGGCCCGCTACCGGGACCGGATCGCCTCCGGCAGTTTCCTCGCCATCTCCCACGTCGCCGCCGACGCCGACTCGAGCGGGCTCGACGAGGCCATCGAGGCCTACAAGAGCACACAGAACGACCCCATCCCCCGGACCCACGACCAGGTGGAGGCGTTCTTCGAAGGTTTCGACCTCGTCGAGCCCGGCGTCGTCGGCTGCGCGATGTGGAACCCCCAGGGCGCCGGCGACATGTCCGACGACCCGGAGATCAACTCGCTCCCCTATGCCGGAATGGGCCGCAAACCCTGACCCTGTGACCCCGAAACCTTCCGAACAAACGCAAGTAGAGGGCTAAATGCTGTTGGGAAAGTCCGGGTGGTCACGATCCCTGAAATGCCCAGACCGGTCCATAAAGGACACATTCTGAAGAGAATTGTCCGCTTAAGTATTACTTGTCCGTATTCTCAAGTCCGTGAAGGCCCCCTTGCCTACCCTCAGGGTAGGGAAAGAGGCCTTCACGCACTCCGCGGCCCGTACCCAGACCCGGTCGCGATGCCGCGTGCCCCCTCGGCACGCGGCGCATCCCCGGATCAGGGCACGAAGTCGGTCACGGTGTCCTTGATGACCTGCCACTTACCGTGCTCGCGGACCAGCGTCAGGCTGATCGTGTAGTGCCGGTTGACGTTCTGCGACGGCACCTTGTAGTAGGCGTCGAGGATCGCGAAGCCCATCGAGCAGTTCTCGACGACGGTGTGCGTGACCGTCCACGGCATGCTCCACTCGTACGGGAGCTTGAACTGCTCGTTGACCACCGGTTCCACGTTGGCGGCGTAGCCGATGTAGAGGTTGCCCTTGCGGCCGACGGTGACCATGTTCTGGTGGATGATCGCCCGGTAGCGGGCCTCGTCGCGCTTGTTGTAGCTGTCCATGTCCTCCCAGACGGCGCGGTCGAACGCGCGCTGGCAGGACTTCCGCTCATTCTCGGCCTGCTGCTCGCCGGCGGTCGCCGCGGCGGGCACGCCGATCCCCGCCGCCGCCACGACCAGTCCGGCCAACGCCGCGTAATACCGCTTGCGCATAGGGTTCTCCTCATCACGTCCGGTACTTCGTCCACCGGCAGCTTCTCCGGACGGCGCATCACAGCTGCATCACTTCCGCACCGGCACGGGCGCGCGGCCGGTTAACCTCGCGAGAGGGGGTGCGATGGAGTTCCGGGTCTTGGGGCCGGTGCAATGCCGGAGCGGAATGCGGCCACTGAAGCTGGCGGGTCCGCGGCAGGAACGCATCCTGGCCGCGCTCTTGCTCGACGCCGATCGTGTCGTGTCGGTCTCACGGCTGGTGGACGTCGTCTGGGACGAGGACCCGCCCGCCACGGCCACCCGCCAGATCCGCAACCTCACCACCGCGCTGAAACGGAGCCTGGTCGCCGCGGGAGCAGGCGAAGACGTCCTGAGTGCCGAAGGGCCCGGCTTCGTTCTGCGGCCACCGACCTTCGATCTGCGCGGTTTCGAGGAGCACGTCTCCCGCGGGGAGTTCCGCGAGGCACTCGCCTGCTGGCAGGGACCCGCGCTGTCCGGTGTGGACAGTCCCGCGTTGCGCGGCGAGGCCGACGAACTCGACGAACGCCGTCTGTCCGTTGTGGAGCGTTGTCTCGACGAGGAGATCACCGCCGGGGAGGACGCCGTCGCGGAACTGACGGCACTGGTGGCCGAACATCCGTTCCGCGAAGGATTCCTCGGCCTGCTCATGCGGGCCTTGCACCAGCAGGGCAGGCAGGCCGACGCGCTGAACGCCTACCGGCGGGCGCAGACGCGGCTGGTGGACGAACTGGGCATCGATCCGGGGCCGAAGCTACGCGAACTCTACGAGCGGATCCTGCGCGACGAACCGGAGTACGGCAAGGCCCGCAGCTTCCTCCCTTACGACGTACCGGATTTCACCGGACGCGAAGGCGAGCTCCGGCGGCTCCTCGACGCGGTCCGGCTCGGCCGCCCGGTGGTGGTCGACGGGATGGCCGGCGTCGGGAAGACTTCGCTAGCCGTCCACGCCGCCCACCGGCTCGCCCCCGATTTCCCCGACGGACAGCTGTTCGTGGATCTGCACGGCCATTCCCCGGCCCGTGCTCCGCTGCCACCCGAGGCAGCCCTCGAAGCCCTGCTCGGCCAGCTGGACATCCCGGCGAGCCGGATCCCGGGCGGGGTGGACCGTCGCGCCGAACTGTGGCGGGCCAGGACGGCGGGCCGGTCGCTGCTCGTCGTGCTCGACAACGCCGCGAGCGCGGATCAGCTGTGGCCACTTCTGCCCGGTTCGGCCACGATCGCGCTCGTGGTCACCGGCAGGCGCAGGCTCGCCGCCGTCGACGGTGCCGCCTCGATCAGTCTCGACGTCTTGCCGGACGAACAGGCCGGCGCGTTGTTCGCCGCGGCGTCGGGGCAACCGGACGACGGGGTGGCCGCTTTGTGCGGGAACCTGCCGCTGGCGATCCGGATCGCGGCCGCCCGGCTGCAGAATCGTCCACAGTGGACCGTGACGAGCCTGGCCGATCGGCTGGGTTCGGAACACGACAGGCTGGCCGAGCTGAAGGTCTCCGGCCGTGACGTGGCCGCGGCGTTCACGTTGTCCTATCAGGACTTGGACACCGCACAGCAGCGTATGTTCCGTTTGCTGGGGCGGAATCCCGGCATCGACATCGGCGTCCCCGCGGCGGCGGCACTGGCGGACGTCGGCGAGGCCGAAGCCGAACGGCTGCTGGAAGACCTGCTCGACGCCCACCTGCTCCGGCAACCCGCGCTGGGCCGGTACTCGTTCCACGACCTGATCGCCGAGCACGCACGTCACGCCGCCCTCGACGAAGAATCGGTTCCGGCACTGGGCAGGCTGCTCGACCACTACCGCGACGGCGGAGGCGACGACTGGTACGCGGCGGAACGGGCCAACCTGGTCGCGGTCACCCGCCACGCCCTCGACGGCGGCCAAGACGAGCACGCGTGGCGGATCGCCGAGAACACCGTGGCCTATCTCCGGGAAACGGGCCACCTCGACGAACTGCTCGCGGTGGCCGAAACGGGCCTGTCCGCCGCCCGCCGGATCGGCGACCCGCTGACGATCCAGCTGAGCCTGGCGAGCCTCACGTCGGCCTACTGGGAGAACGGGCGGCTCACCGAAGGAATGGACTGCGCCCTGCGGCGGCTCGACGTCGTCCGCGAGTCCGGTGATCGCGGCGCCGAAGCGATCGCACTGTCCAAAGTGGGCGCTCTGCACAGCATGCTGGGCGACTACCCCGAAGCGACGCGGTTCTACCTCGACGGCTTGGCCGTGGCGGACGAGACCAGGAGCCTCGAAGCGGCGGGACCGCTCTGGAGCAACCTCAGCAACGCGCAGGAGACCCTGGGCCTCTTGGACGGCGCGCTGACGTCGGCGCGGCGGTCGGTGGCCATCCGCGAGGAGATCGGCGATCCCCGCGGCACGATCCAGAGTTCGGCCCAGCTCGGTCTGGTCCTCGCGCGCCTCAGCCGGTTCGAGGAGGCGTTCGACGTCACCGATCGCTCGATCCGCGCCGCGCAGCACCTCGGCTATCTCTTCGGCGAGGCGTGGAGCCGGATCGACCACGCGGACGCGCTGCTGCTCGCCCACCGGCCCGCCGACGCCCGTGAGCACGCCGAACGCGCGTGCGCGATCCTCACCCGGCTCAACCACCCGCTCCTGCTGATCATGGCGGCCAACAGCCTCGGTACCGCGTACCTCGCGCTCGGCGAGGCGGAGGCGAGTCTCAGGCGGCATCGCCTCGCGCTGGAGACGGCGAGGCGGATCGGCTACCGCCTGCAGGAGGCTCGCGCTCTCACCGGGATCGGCCAGGCTCGCGCCGCGCTCGGCGTCGACGCCGAAGCCGCGTTCCGGGCGGCGCAGGACCACTACACCGCGATGGGCCTGCCCGCCGCGCCCTTGGTCGTCACCTGAGGAACTCGGTGAGCAGCCCGCGCAAGGTGTCCGGCCGGCGGAGAACGCCGTGGTCCTGGCCCTCGACCGTGGCCTGGCGAGCGCCGGGGATCGTGCCGGCGACGGCGCGGGCGCCGACCCGCATCCAGCCGTCGCTCTCCCCGCCGTCCAGGACCAGCACGGGCACCGTGATCTTGGCGAAGCGATCGGTGGGCAGCATGTTCCCGGGGCCGCAGAGCGCGAGGTCGTAGGGCAGGGTGTGGGCGAGCCCGGTGAACCAGCCCCAGATCTCGTTGTCCCGCATGCTCTTGACCGCCTCGGCCGGGGTGGCCGTTCCCTCGACGAGGAAGAGTTCCGCCGCGTCGTCGCGGTTGCCGTCGGCGATCAGCGCCCGGACGCGGTCGAACAGATCGGCACCAGGCCGGGGACGGCTGTCGTCGACGATGTACGGCGGCTCGTAGACCGCGAGGCAGGTCATGGACACGCCCCGGGCAGCGGCCTCAAGGCCGAGCACCGCGCCCGACGAGTGCCCGAAGACCGCTGCCGAACCGCCCACGTGGTCGATCAGCGCCGCGAGATCCTCCACCTCACGTTCCACCGAATAGACCGCGCCCGCACCACTGTCGCCCCGGCCGCGCCGGTCGTAGGCGATCGCGGTGAAGTCCGCCGAGAGCGTCGCCGCCAAGCCCGCGACGGTCGTCCGGTCGTTGAACGCGCCGCCGGCCAGGATCACCGGCGGCCCGTCGCCGGTGCGCTCGAAGGCGATCGGGGTGCCGTCGGCCGAGGTCACGATCTCGGGTGAGGTGGTCATCGGGTCCTCCTGAAGGGTCACTCGACTGTATCCGCGTCCCTGGGTCGGAGCCGACGACCACCGCTCGACATCACTTCCCGAGTGAGCCGAAGAACTCCCGGATCTCGGAGACCAGGTCGTCCGGGACGGCCATCGCCACCATATGGCTCGGGCTCTCGCGGTCCGCCCAGCGCACGATGTCGTTCTTGCGCGACGCGATCTTGCGGAACGCGGACGGCCCGCCGTGCGAGACACCGGTCGGCACCACGGTCTGGTCGATCGGCATCCCGGCCGCGCCTTCGTAGTAGGTCCACGACGACGTCCCTCCGGTCGCCGTCAGCCAGTACAGCGTCGCGTTGGTGAGCAGCAGGTCGCGGTCGATCGGCTCGGCGGGCGCGGCGCCGTCCGGCCAGCCGTCGAACTCCTTGAACCGCTCCACGAGGTAGGCCAGCTGCGCGACCGGGGAATCGGTGAACCCGAAGCTCAGCGTCTGCGGCCTGTTCGTCAGGTACGGCGCGTACCCGCTGCCGCCCGCGAACCGCGCCGCGAGTTCCTGCACGCTCGCCTGCTCTTCGTCGGTGAGCCCCTCGAAATCGGCCGGATCCCCCATCGGCACACCGAGTCCCGCGGTGATGTGCGAGCCGATGACGTGCTCGGGCGCGTGCACCGCGAGACACGGGGTCACCAGTGCGCCCGCGTCGTTCCCGTGTGCGCCATAGCGTTCGTAGCCGAGCCGGCCCATCAGGTCCGCCCAGGTCCGCGCCACCCTGGCGATGTCCCACGGCCGCTCGTCGGCGGGCTCGGGGAACTGCGAGAAGCCGAAACCGGGCAGCGACGGCGCGACGACGTGGAAGGCACGCGAGGGGTCGAGACCATGGGCCCGCGGGTCGGTGAGCGGGCCGAGGACGTTCAG
Organism: Amycolatopsis sp. lyj-112; assembly: GCF_046549055.1. Classification (NCBI taxonomy): domain Bacteria; kingdom Bacillati; phylum Actinomycetota; class Actinomycetes; order Pseudonocardiales; family Pseudonocardiaceae; genus Amycolatopsis; species Amycolatopsis sp. lyj-112. Next base: position 113,483 of record NZ_JAJPWS010000018.1, read on the forward strand.
GAACTCGGCGATCGAGTTCGGCCAGCTGTGCGTCATGATCAGCGGGATCGCGTCCGGTTCCGGCGAGCGGACGTGCAGGAAGTGGATCCGCTGGCCGTCGATCTCGGTGGTGTACTGCGGGAACTCGTTGAACCGCTTCTCCCACGCGCGCCAGTCGTAGCCGTCGCGCCAGTACTCGGCCAGCTCCTTGAGGTGGCCGACAGGGACACCGCGGCTCCACTCGGCACCGGGCAGCGCCGACGGCCAGCGAGTGCGGGCCAGCCGGTCGGCCAGGTCGTCCAGATCGGTCTGCGGGATGTCGATGCGGAACTGCTCGATGTCGGTCATGGGGAGACCGTATGGGCCGTATAGGACAGATCATGTCCTATACGGCCCAGGAGATCATCGGCCGAGCGGAACGATCTGAGTGGCGCCGAAGGTGTTCTTCACCGGTACCTCGACCACCTTGCGCCGCACCGTCACCCGGATGACGTCCTGCAGCTGCGTCGGGTCGGAAACCGCCAGCTGCCAACCGTTCTTGACACGGCCCAGCGCGACCGACGCGGGACCGGACACCGACACCTCGTCGACCGAACCGGCGGTGAAGAAGTTCGCCAGCAGCGTCGCGTCCCACAGCCGGATGGCCTGCACGGCCACCGTGTTGGCCCGCACACGCCAGGCCAGCGCCGAGGCGACCGTCTCCAGCACCGACGCCGTGGGCAGCACCGCGTACCCATAGCTCGCGCCCGCGGGTTTGACGCCGTGCTCGATCACCAGCTTCTGGTAGCGCCGGGTGTAGGGCACCGTGGTGCCCTTGGTGTTGGCTCCCTTGTCGACGTCGCGCCAGGTCCCGGTCCGGTCTTCGCGCAGCGCCGTCACCTCGGAGGCGTCGAGCAGGACGTACCCGCCGACCTTTTCCAGGTGCAGCCATCGCTTGCGCCGCAAGGACTCCGCCTTGCCGAGCGCGGTACCGGCCAGTCGTCCGTCGACGAGCAAGGCGGCCGAACCACCCTCACCGAGGTTGCGGTTCTCGATCGTGGTGCGGACCTGCTCGCCCGAGGTGTCGGTGATCCCGGCGCCGAGGCAGACGACGCCGCCCGGGGTGAAGAACCACGACTTCTTGGCGGTCAGCGTGCCGTCCTGCGAAACGAAGTCGAGCGCCTGCGCGCCGTGCCGCGCGTCCCAGCGGACGCCGCCGCAGTGGGCCTTCGTCGTCAGCGGCACCTGTTCCAGCGTCGGGGTCGGCCCGGATTTGGTGGTGACGCCCGGAAGCAGCCGCGGGTCGACGGTCGGCCAGTAGGCGTCGGTGAAGTGGCCCTTGGCCTTGGGCAGGAACAGATACAGCGAACCGTCGCCGGTGTACCAGCCGTGCAGGTTCATGGAGTTGACCGACTCGTACCGCGAGATCCGCGTCGAGGCGACGCCGAGCGAGGCCGACCAGCCTTCGGTGACGTGCACCATCCGGTCCTGCTGACCGAATACGCGATGCGTCGCGACCGTCGGCGTCGGCCGGATCTTGGTCGCCAGCAACTCCTGCGCGAACTCGATCCCGGGGATGCCGACGAGGTCCGGCCCCGGCGCGAACCGCTCCGGGTCGGGGATCTTCAGGTAGGGCGCGAACGTGTCCTCGGTGATCCACTTCGCGGCGAGTCCGCCGAGTTCTTCCTTGCGCTTCCCGCTCGCCGAGCGGGCCAGCAGTACGACGGCGCCGGTGAGCTGATGCCCGATGTCGTGCGCGGATTCCCCTTGCCGGGAAAGGAACCGGCCGCGGACCGACTCCATCAGCGCGCCCGCGTACACGAACGGCGCGAACGTGTCGGACACCAGCGCGTACGCCGCCTCGCGCACGTCGGCGGCCAGTTCGAACTCCGTGCCCTGGGTGACGTGGATGGCGGACGCGACCGCGGTCAGCAGGACGATCCCATAGTGCCCGGGATACGGCACCGAATCGTGCTGAAGGAACGAGCCGTCGGTGTGGAAGCCGTCGCCGGCCGCGCGGTGGAGTTTGGCGATGACGCTCGCCACTCCCCCGCCCTCGACGTCGGTGAACGCCCCGACGCCGCGCCGGATCCGGTCGCCGTCCCCGAGCATCGCGCCGGAGACGATGGAGATCGTCGACTTGTCCGCGCGGTTGGCGCCGGTCTCGACGACACTCGGGTTGTTGGTGCGAAGGTTCGGGTTCCCGGAGAACTTCAGCACCGGCTTCAGGTATTTGACGAGTTCGTCCTGGGTCAGCTCGTCGGCCACCGTCGCGAGAATGTGCAGCAGGTAGAGCGGGATGCCGATCTCGTAGGTGTACCAGTTGCCGATCTCGGCGGTCTTCTCGCTGTACTGGTCGCTGGTGTACAGCAGTTCCAGCGCGCCCTTGATCCGGCCGAGCACGGCGGGATCGCCCGAGAGCGCACTGCCCGGAGTGCCCCAGTTGACCGTGATCGCCCGCAACCGGGCGTACATCGACGTCGTGAATTCACTGCCGGGGCCCAGCGGCAGATCCTTCCACAGTGGACCTCCACCACCGACAGTCATGCTGTCGTTGTAGGCTTTCGCGACCCGGTCCAGATTGGACAGTGCCGCGGCGCGCTCAGCCGAGGGCCGGTCGATCCCGGTCTGCAGTTCGCGGTAGCCGGTGACGATGGACGCCGTGCCCGCGGGAACCGGCGACGCGGCGAACGCGATCGCGGGCCGCGCGACGGTGGAGGTGAGCGCGACCGAAGCGGCCGCGACCGCGCCTCCACGCAAGGCGGTTCTCCGGTTGATGTGACCGAATCCGGGCATGACAGGGCCTCCCAAGAGGTCAAAGACGGCTACTAGGGGCGGCGGCGTGGGTGGGGCCTCGTGAGTGGTAATGACGGCTAGAACCGTCATTACCACTCACGAGCTTTCTAGCGTTTCCCGTCGGTCCTGCGAGGCAGTCCCCACGGGTTGTTCTCCTGCAACGGTTCCGGCAGCAGTTCGTCGGGGAACCCCTGCCAGGCGATCGGTCGCAGGAACCGCTCGATCGCGGCGGTGCCGACGGAAGTGCTGGTCGGCGCGGTGGTCGCCGGGTAGGGACCACCGTGTTCCTGTGCCCAGCTGACGGTGACGCCGGTGGGCCAGTCGTTCCACAGGAGACGGCCGGCGATCCGGGTCAGCGACGGGATCACGCCCCGCATCCAGTCCACATCGGACTCTTCGCCCTGGATGGTCGCGGTGAGCCCGGGTTCCATCACGTCGAGCAGGCTGATCAGCTCGGCCTGATCGGTGTAGGTGACGATCAGCGACGCCGGGCCGAAACACTCCTCGCGAACGGTGTCGGCGTCCGCCAGGAAGTCCTTGGCGGTGGTGGCCAGCAGCGTCGGGCCGTGCGAGATCCCGTCCGCGGCGTCGTTCTCCGACAGCACCTCGACACCCGACACGTCACGCAGTTTCGCCAGCCCGTCGGCGAAACCGGCCGCGATGCGCTCGTTGAGCATCGGCTGCGCCGGGATCGCCGAGACGGCCTCGCGTAGCACGTCCTCCAAGCCGTGTCCCTCGGGAAGGAACAGCAGACCCGGCTTGGTGCAGAACTGCCCCGCGCCGAGGGTGAACGAACCCGCGTAACCCTGGGCGATCGCCTCGCCCCGCGCGTCGATCGCCGTCTGGGTCACGACCACCGGGTTGACGCTGCCCAGTTCGCCGTAGAACGGGATCGGCGACGGCCGCGAGGTCGCGATGTCGAACAGCGCGCGCCCGCCCGGGACCGAGCCGGTGAACGACGCCGCCTGGATCCGCGGGTCCTTCAGCGCCGCCACGCCGTTCTGCTGGCCGTAGATGACCGCGAAGATCCCTTCCGGCGCACCCGCCTTGACCAGTGCCTCGGCCAGGACCTCGCCGGTACGAGCGGACAGTTCCGGATGTCCGGAGTGCGCCTTGAGCACGATGGGACAGCCCGCGGCGAGCGCGGAGGCGGTGTCGCCGCCCGCGACGCTGAACGCGAACGGGAAGTTGCTCGCGGCGAACACCAGCACCGGGCCGATCGGCGTGAGCAGCCGGCGGATGTCCGGGCGCGGGCCCATCGGCCACGCGGCGTCCGCGTGATCGACGGTGGCGCCGAGGAACGTGCCGTCGGCCAGCACCTCGCCGAACAGGCGCAACTGGAACGTCGTGCGCTTCAGTTCTCCCTGCAGGCGAGGGGAAGCCGGGAGGTGCGTCTCCGCGGCGGCCAAGGCGATCAGTTCGTCCGCGGACGCGTCGAGGGCGTCCGCGGCGGCGTTCAGCCAAGCCGCGCGCTCGACTGGGGTCGCGGCCGCCGCCGTGCCTGCCGCAGCGGCGGCGGCCGCGAGGATCTGTTCGAGCGTGGCGGGATCTGTTGCCTGGCTCATGTGCTTCTGCTCTCCCTAAAAGAGTTCTTGCGCGGCGCTGGTGGCGGCGATGAGATCCGCCCAGCGCCCCGGTCCGGCGAGGCCGAGGTGGTACAGGTGCAATTCGGTGGCGCCCGCCTTGCCCAGTTCGGAGGTGTAGGCCTCGATGTCGGGCACCGGGCTCGGCGCCACCGCGGTGATGTAGCTGCCGACGGCGACCTTCGAAGGCAGCTTCGCCCGTGCCGTCGCGACAGCCTCCCGGCTGGCGTGACCGGGTGCCCAGTTCTGCAGCACCACGGCGTCGACGTCGTCGGCGACCGACGGCGTGAGCCCGGGAAGCGCACCGGTGACCCAGGGGTCCATCGCGCCGTGGAGCACGATCCGGGGCCCGGCCGGGATCTTCGCGAGCACCTCGCGCCGGAGCGCGTCGGTCGCCTTCTGCCGTGTTTCGAGCAGGACCTGCCTCAGTGTCGGCAGGATCTTGTCCTCGGTCACGCGGAGCTCACCGCTGTCGATCAGCCTGCGGGCCTCGGCGCGCAGCTTGCCCAGCGCCTTCTCCGGCTTCTGACCCGCCGCGGCCCAGTTCTCCAGGCAGGCGTCGCAGCAGCAGACGGACAGGATCCGGGCGGTCGCGGGAGACCAGACGCCGTCGGTCTTTTCGTGCTGGTGCTGGTGCACGGCGCCGAGCGGGCCGCACGCCTCGAGGATGACCGAGGCGAAGTCCAGTCCGGCGAGGCTCTCCGCGGTCACGTTCGCGGCGTACTCGCGCACCGCCGGCTGCGCCGGGCACAGCGCCCACGGGTACCGCTCACCGAAACAGTTCCGCATGGTGGACTCGGGGAACTCCGTGCCCAGCTGCGAATTGTGGGTCAGCACGATCCACGCCGCGGCCGGGATCCCGGCTTCGTTCAGCAGCCGGACGGCGTCGCCCGCGCTGTCGCGGCTTTCGACCCAGTCCGGTTCGGCGGGCCGCAGCTCACCCCAGGCCTCCTCGCGCACCGGCCGGTACAGCGCCGCGTGGCGCGCGACGATCGACGTCCGCTCGGGCGACCAGGGCGTCGCGGCGCGGGCGCTGTGATACGACACGGCGACGGCGACCTCGTCGACACCGAGTTCACGCACCCGCTCCACGAACCCGGGATCGTCGACGACGTCCCAGGGATAGGCGTATCCGGTGACCTTCACGCCGTCACCACCGTGCCGTATTCGGTTCGAAGTCTCCGACGAACTTCCGCATATAGGTCACGTCATCCCGTTTTGTCTGTCCACAGCGGACATAGTCTTCATGGGCCCGCGCCAGCGCGTCGGGGTCCAGTTCGACCCCGAGCCCCGGCTTGTCGGGCACCGCGACCGCACCGTCGACGAACTCCAGCGCACCCGGCGCGATGACGTCGGCCGTCTTCCACGGCCAGTGGGTGTCGCAGGCGTAGGTCAGGTGCGGCGTCGCCGCGGCCACGTGCACCATAGCCGCCAGACTGATCCCGAGATGACTGTTCGAATGCATCGAAAGCCCGACGTCGAAGCACTCCGCGGTGATCGACAACGCCTGGGTGTCGCGCAGACCGCCCCAGTAATGGTGGTCCGACAGGATGACGCCGACCGCCCGCTGCCGGAACGCCGGTTCGATGTCGGCGAACCGGACCACGCACATGTTGGTGGCCAGCGGCATGTTCGCCTTTTCGGCGACCCGCGCCATGCCTTCGATCCCCGGCGTCGGGTCTTCGAGGTACTCCAGGACGCCGTCGAGTTCTTCGGCGACCCGGATACCGGTCAGAGGCGTCCAGGCCGCGTTCGGGTCGATCCGCAGGGGGTGGTCCGGGAACGCCTCGGCGAGCGCGCGGATCCCGGCCATCTCCTGATCCGGGTCGAAGGCGCCGCCCTTGAGCTTGATGGAACGGAAACCGTACTCGTCGACCATGCGCCGTGCCTCGCCGACGAGCGCCTCCGGCGTGACCACCTCGCCCCACGAGTCGTCCTCGGCGCCGAGATGGGCACCGAACTTGTAGAACAGGTAGGCGGAGAAGTCGACGGCGTCGCGTGCCTTGCCGCCGAGCAGGTCCACCACCGGCCTGCCGAGGTAGTGGCCCTGCGCGTCGAGCGCGGCGACCTCGAACAGCGAGTACACGCTGGCGACGGTCTTGCTGACGGAGAACCCGCCGGTGAGCCCGTGCGCGTCGGCGAAGACGACCTCGCCGAGCGTGGTCGCGACCGTCCGGCGCAGGCCGGGCAGGTCGAACACGTCCTGGCCCTTGAGTTCGGGCAGCACCTTCCTGACCTGGTCGAGGAAGGCGAGGTCGCCGTAGGACTCGCCGAGGCCGACCACCCCGTCCTCACAGATCAGCTGGACGACGCCGCGCAACGCGAAGGGCTCGTGCACGCCCATCGCGTTGAGCAGCGGCGGGTCGGCGAAGGCGACCGGGGTCAGGACGACGTCGAGAACCTTCATTTTCAGGCACCGGCCTCGACGGACTTGAGGATGGCGAGTCCGTCGTCGACGATCTTCTCCAGCCGCGCGATCTGTTCGGCGGACGGTTCGACCAGCGGCGGCCGGACCGAGCCGACCTTGTCGCCGCGCAGCCGCGCCGCGGCCTTGACCAGCGACACCGCGAAGCCCCGACCCTCGTCCCGCAGCGCCACCAGCGGCAGATAGAAGCCGGCGAGCAACGCTTCCATCACCGCGTCGTCGTTCTCGGCGAGCGCGCGGTGGAAGCGGGCCGCGATCTCGGGGGCGAAGCAGTGCACGGCCGAGGAGTACCGCGCCACGCCGATGGCGGAGTAGGCGCGCGCGGACACCTCGGCGGTGGGAAGCCCGTTGAAGAACAGGAACTCCCGGGCCCGGTCGGTGTCGACCGAGCGGATCGTGGTGACGATCCGGCTCATCAGTTCGACGTCGCCGAAGCCGTCCTTGAGGCCTGCCACCGACGGGATGTCGAGGAGGTCGACAGCGGAGTCCGCGGTGAACACCCCCGGCGAGCGGTGGTAGACGATCACCGGGATCGAGGAATCCCCGACGGCGTAACGGACATGGTCGACCAGGCCCGAAGGCGGACCGGTCACCAGGTACGGCGGCAGGAGGAGGACGCCGTCCGCGCCGCCCGCCTCCGCCGCCGCGATCCCGGCACGGGCCGTCGCCGCACCGCCGCCGGCTCCCACCCACACCGGTACGCGCCCGGAAACGACCTCGCGAGCCCGACGCAGGATCTCCGCGTGCTCGTCCGGGGACAGCGAGCTGAATTCGCCGGTACCGCAGGCGACGAACAGCGCGCCGGCTCCGGCGGCCACATGGCTCTCGACGTTTTCAGCGAACGCGTCGAGGTTCAGTTCCAGACCCTCGGTGAAGGGTGTCAGGGGGAACGCCAGGAGGCCGTCGAGCTCGACTCGTGCTGATGAGTTCTCAGCGGGAGAACGTGCCTCGAACTTGGGCTGTGCCATGGATTTTCTCTTTCGTTCTTTGTCGGTTGGTCCCGGTGTACCGGTTCCTTATGCGGGCACTGTGGCGCCCTTGTCGGTCTTGTCGTGCGTGACGTCGTCGTCTCCGTTGATGGTGTCGATGATCTCGTCAGTGCTCGCCTTCCGCTCGGGCATGAGATAGCCGAGCCCGATGTAGAGGGCCAGTGACACGAGGATCGGCGTGGACACGGTGACCGACAGCGTCGCGTTGAAGCCGTAGTAGGCGATCGCGTAGGCGATCAGGCCACCCGCCCAGGAGACCAGCGCGGCCCGCGAACCGGACCTGCGGAACCAGGGCAGCATGCCCAGCAGCAGTGGCACCGAGATCGGCCCCATCAGCGCGGCCACCCAGAGCACCACGATACCCAGCACACCACCGAGTTTCGGCGCCTGCGTGGCGACGGCCATGGTCAGCACGATGAAGACGACGGTCGTGACACGGGCCGCCAGCAACCCCTGCGTGTCGGTCCACTGCCTCGTCTTCTTGACCAGTACGGGGAGCATGTCCCGGGTGATCACCGCGGAGATCGCGTTGGCGTCGGAGGAGACCATCGCCATGGTGTGGGAGAAGATGCCCGCCAGCACCAGGCCGATCAGCCCCGTCGGCAGCAGCTCGGTGGTCATGATCGCGTACGCGTTGTTGGGGTTCTGGATGTCCGGGAACAGCAGCGGCGCGGCGAACATCGGGAACATCATGAACAACGGCCACACCAGGTAAAGGATCGAGGACAGCCGGGCGCCGCGACGAGCCGCGTGAGTGTCGGGCGCGGCCATGTAGCGCTGCGCCAGGTTCCACATGCCACCGTTGTATTCCAGTGTCTTCACCAGCACGTAGACGAGCAGCACGACGGTGGTGAACTTCGGCGTCGTCGGGTTGAGGTGGCTGGGGGGCAGCTGACCCCACATCGTCCACAGGCCGGAAATGCCACCGAGCCTCTCCAGCACCACCCAGAGCATCACCAGCGCCGCGATGGCCTGGATGATGAACTGGCCGAAGTCGGTGAGCGCGTCGGCCCAGAGACCGCCGACGGTGCAGTAGACGAGGGTGATGGTGCCGGTGATGATGATGCCCCAGGTGTAGTCCACCCCGGCGAAGACGTTGAGGATCGTGGCGATGGCGAACCATTTCGCCGCGATGTCGAAGATCTTCAGCAGGCTGCCACTCCAGGCGAGCGCCTGCTGGGTCGGGATGTTGTACCGCTTCGCAAGGTATTCCAGCGGTGAGGCGACGCCCAGCTTCGACCGCAGCCGGTTCCAGCGCCCCGCGAACAGCCAGCTACCGATACCGACGCCGATACCGATACTGGCCATGCCCCAGAAGTAGACGGTGACACCGTCCGTGTAAGCGACACCGGCGTAGGCGACGAACAGCACCGCGCTGTAACCGGACATGTGGTGCGAGATCCCGGTCAGCCACCATGGCATCTTGCCCCCCGCCGTGAAGAAGTCCTTCACGTCGTGGATCCGCTTGTGCGACCACCAGCCGATCACCACCATCAGCGCGAAATACGCGCACACCATCATCCAGTCGAGAAAGTGCACCGCTGACTCCTCTCCGCGTCCACGATGATGCGATTAAGCCCGACCTATTCACATCCATGAACGGAGTCTGTTATAGTGATTATGTTCATCCATAAGAACGCTGTTCGGGACGCTAATATGGCCGGAGTCACAAGTCAACGGCCGGATGGAGGAGCGCGGATGCCACAGCAGGAAGCCGCTGTCACGGTGTCGAACGGCGCGACCACCGCGCCGGAGCCCGCCGGGGTCAAATCGGCGCGCCGGGCGATCGATCTGATCGAGACCTTCGCCGCCAACGACGTCTGGCTTTCCCTGTCGGATCTCCACGCGCGGACCGGTTTTCCCAGGTCGAGCCTGCACGGGCTGCTGCGCACCCTGCTCGAAGCCGGCTGGCTCGAGGTGGACACCAACACCGCCCGGTACCGCCTCGGCGTCCGGGCGCTGATCTGCGGCACGGCCTACCTCGACCGCGACCCCGTCGTCCCGTTCGCGACGGAGGCACTGGAGCGGATCCGGGAGAAGACCGGGTTCACCGCGCACTTCGCGCGGCGCAAGGGCACCGACGTCGTCTACCTGGAGACGCGCGAGTCCCGGCACTCGACACATCTCGTCTCCCGCGTCGGCCGTACCCTGCCGACCCACGCGACCGCGCTGGGGAAGGCTTTACTGGCCGAACTGACGCACGACGAGATCAGCGAACTGCTGACCGGCGAGCTGTCCGCGCTGACACCGAACACCATCACCACGCCCGAAGTCCTGCACGCCGAATGCGCGAAGACCCGCGAACGCGGCTATGCGGCGGAAATCGAGGAAGGCAGCCTCGGTGTCCGGTGCGTCGCGGCGGTGATCCCCTACCGCATCCCCGGCACGGACGCGATCAGTTGCTCCATGCCGATCACCGAGGTCACCGACGCCGACGCCCAGCGCGTCGGCGAACTCCTCGCCGAAATCACCGCGGAACTCGGCCAGCAGCTGCGTCGCGCCGGTATCCGCTGATCGCTTATCACTCGTACTTTCCTCGAAGGGGCACCCATGGCAGACCAGCGCGTCCTGATCACCGGCTCGGCGGGCATCGTCGGCACCCTCATGCGGCCGCGCCTGCGCCGTCCCGGACGGGTGCTGCGGCTGCTCGACCTCGCCGCGCAGCCCGAAGCCTCGGGAGGCGAGGACGTCGAATTGATCACCGCGTCGGTGACCGACCCGGAGGAGATGGCGAAGGCGTGCGCCGGGGTCGACGCGGTCATCCACCTCGGCGGGCACAGCCGCGAGAACTCGTGGGAAGCGACGCTCGACGTCAACATCAACGGCACCCAGATCGTCCTCGACGCCGCGCGGGCGGCCGGTGTGCCGCGGGTGATCCTGGCCTCCAGCAACCACTCCGTCGGTTTCCGCCGCAACGACGAGGCCGGTGAGAGCGGTCTGCCCGCCGACTCGACGCCCCGGCCCGACACCTACTACGGCGTCAGCAAGGCGGCCATCGAATCGCTGGGCAGCCTGTACCACTCGCGGTTCGGCATGGACGTGATCGTCATCCGCATCGGCTCCTGCTTCGAAAGCCCGCTCGTCCTCGGCCCGCGCGGCCTGACGACCTGGCTCTCCCCCGACGACGGCGCCCGCCTCTTCGAGGCCTGCCTGAGCTACCCCTCGCCCGGCTACCGGCTGATCTGGGGCGTCTCCGACAACACGCGCCGCATCTACTCGCTCGCCGAAGCCGAGGAACTGGGCTACAAGTCGCTCGACAATGCGGAGACCTACGCGGACCAGCTGGCGGACAAGCCGGCGCCGACCGGCGTGGCGGCCGAGTACGTCGGCGGACCGTTCTGCACCGCGCCGCTCGGGGCGGCCAACCCGCTCTGACACCGCTCCTGGCGTGCTATGAACGGCCCGTTACTTGCAAATTTCGCAAGTAACGGGCCGTTCATAGCATCGCTCAGCCGACGGTGATGCTCTGGAACGTCACCGGGATGAGCGGCGGCCCGGTCCCGTCGCCGGGGCCTCCGGACTCGTTCACCCCACCGCGCGCGACCTTGTCCAGCACCTGCAGGCCCGCGTCCGAGATGCTCCCGAACACCGTGTAGTTCGGCGGCAGTTCCGCTTCACCGAAGACCAGGAAGAACTGGCTACCGCCGGAGTCGGGCGCCTGGGTCTTCGCCATGGCGAGGAGACCGCGGCCGTACTTGAGCGTGGAGAAGATCTCGTCCGGGATGGTGTAGCCGGGTCCGCCCATCCCATCGCCGCCCGGGTCACCGCACTGCAGCATCTGCAGCCCCGAGGCACCGAGCCGGTGGCACGAGTGGCCGTCGTAGTACTTCTGCTGCGCCAGCGAAAGGAAGTTGGCCACGGCGCACGGCGCGAGCGCGCGGTCCAGGGTCAGCCCGATGTCCCCCGCGGTCGTCTTGACCGTGACAGCCACCGTGCCCGAAGCCTGCGTCGGGCCGGCCGCCGGCGGGTCGACCTTCTTCGCCGGCTCTTTCGTGGTGTCCGCCGGGTAGGCGCAGTTCGTCGGATCCGCCAGCGGAGCCGAGCGTTTCGGCAGTTCGGTCCGTGCCGTGGGGATCTGCACCGGGTTTTGCGACGGCCCGTCCGGAGCGCTCGACGACGGCGCGGGCGTCGAGGACGACGACGCGGCCGTTCCCTCGCTCTTCGAATCGGACAGGAAGAACCCCGGTGCCACGAAGCCGGTGATCGCCACTACGGCGACCACCACTACCAGGCCGAGCACGCCCAGCCCGACCCACAACGCCGTCTTGTTCTTCGACGGCGGTGGCTGCTGCGGCGCCCCGTACCAGCCTTGCTGCTGGTACGGCTGCTGCGGGTATGGCTGCTGGTGCTGCTGCGGGTAAGGCTGCTGCGGGGAGGGCTGCTGCCAGCCGGGGGCAGGGTCCTGGCCTTCGGGCTCGCCCGGCTGCGGCGGCTGGGACATCTGTGCTCCTGTCGTCCGGATCGAAGTTCAGGAACACTCTCGCCTATCACTACCGGCGGAGCCACGGCGGGCTCAGGGCATTCCCCATGGCGCGGTGGGCCCGTTCGGCGTGACAGGGCGGATTTCGAGGTCGGGCCGGTCACCCTTGCGGTGCACCAAGGCCTCCTCACCGCGCCGCAGGTCGATCCGGACGTCGCCGTTCGGCAGCCGCCGCCACCGTTTCGGCCTCCCCTGACGGTCGCGCACGGTCAGCTCGCCCTCGATGTCCGTCCGCAGCACGCAAGGCGCGCCCGCCTCGCTGGTGAGCTTGACCCAGCGGGTCTTCCCACCCTGCCTCGAGGCGCTGAGCAGGAACGCGCCCTCCGTGCGGAAGTCACGCAGCGCCGCGTCCGCCCATTTGGCCGGGACGGCGGGAAAGAGCCGGATGACCCCGCCCCAGCTCTGCACGAGCATGTCGTGCAGCGACTGCGCCGCCGAAAGCGGTGTTTCGATGACCGGGCCGGATTCCTTGTACATCGTGTTCGGCTGGATGTAGCGCCGTTGCAGTTCGCCGAGGTAGAACTCCGCCTTGTCACCGCGCAGCATCTGCGCCGACATCGACGCGGCGCCGGTGAACGTGTAGCCCTGCAACGCGCCCTCGAAGCCCACCCAGTGATCGAGCGAGGTCTCGATGATCCGACGGTTCTCCGGCCGCTCCCAAGTGATCTCGTACAGCGGGTACACCTGCAGCAGATGCGAGTAGTGCCGGTGCGACTTCGCGAACGGTACCCCCGCGCCGATCATGTAGCCGTTGACGTCGGCCGGGTACGGGGTCAGCGTGGCGAGCACCTCCCGCCACCGCCCGGCCAGCGGATCGTCGATCCGCAGTTCCGCCGCCGATTCCAGCAGGGTCTTGCACCCCCAGCGGATCAGCGCGAGGTCGTAGTTGCAGTCGGCCGCGTTGACGCCGTACTCCGGTGAGAACGTCGCGGGCAGGTGCAGCTTTCCGTCCGAGCCGGGCGCGAGGAAATGCAGGTAGTAGTTGATCGCCTTGCGCAGCAACGGGAACAGCGTGTCCCGCAGGAGACGCCGGTCCATCGTGTGCCGATAGGACAGCCAGACGTTGTGCAGTGCCCAGGTGAGGTTGCCGACCTCCGGGGTCGGCGTCTCCTTGCCCGGGATGCCGACCGGGAAGCCCGAGTTCGTCCCGGCCGCGCCGTTGAGCAGGTTCATGTCGGTCGTCCGCGGGATACCCGCCGAATCGTGCTGGTACTCCTCGGCGACCTGGCTCGTCAGGTTCGCGCGGTACTTGCCGAGCGCGTGACCGACGGCGTCCAGTTCCAGATGGTTCGAGCCGTGGATGAGCCAGTACTCCAGCTGGACGTTCAGGTTCCACCACGTCGCCGGCCACGGGGTCGGTTCCAGCCACGGGCCGCAGGTCGCCATCACCGGCGCCTCCTTGCGGGCGGCCGCGGCGATCTTGTACAGCTGGATCCAGTAGAAGCCCTGCAGACGAGTGTCCGGAATGGACAGGAACCCGCGCCGGTAGTAGTCATGCCACCAGCGGCGATGCTCGATCGTCAGGACACCGAACGGCTCCGCGCGGCGGACGGCCTTCAGCGCCTCGCGACCCGCCGTCTTCTTCGGATGCGACCAGGCCACCGACGCGTACAGCGTGCGCCGGGAACCCCAGGTGATCTCGCGCCATGCCGTCACGTGCTCGCCGCCCGCCAGCAGGCTCTGCACCGAAAGCCGGGCGTCACCGCTCGTTTCCAGTGTCGCGGGCGGATTGGCGACATACCCGGCGGGCGGCGGTTTACCGAACTTCGGGTCCGTTCGAGGGCTCACCGCTTCGGCGGGATGGAACACCCACCGGAAGCCTCGCTCCCCCTCGGTCGGTTCGATCTCGACCGCGAGCAACGACTGTCCGGTGTGGACGATGGCCCGCAGCGACAGGCTGCCCGCCGCCGTGGTGATCGTGCCCCTGAGTTCGGCGTTCCAGAGGTCCATCCGCCAGTCGATCCCGGTGATCGCGCCGACCGGTTCGAGGGTGAAATAGCCGATGGGGAGCCGGGAAAGACCGAACAGGGATCCGAACTCGGGCCGGTGATCCTGCACTTCACTGTGCTGGACATTGAATCGGACGGCGTTCTTCCCTGGCTCGGCGTAGATGCCCGAGCCGAGGAAACCGTTGCCCAGGAACGGACCTTCGTACCAGGTCTTCGGCATCCTGCGCCACAGCATGTCCGCGGAGCCGAGGAAGCCGGGCCAGTCGAGGCCGCCGAGCGCGAAGTCGTCCTCCACCGCCGACGCCGACGGCGCGAGCCCGGCCGCGGCCACGCCGGCCAGCGCTCCGCCGAGCACCGTTCTGCGAGTGATGTCCATCTTCAGACCTCCTTGTCGTGAAGGGAAGATCGCTCAGGCAGGCAGCCCCCACGCCGGAGCGGTCCCGTCGGCGGGCACATCGCGCGGACGGAGGTCGGGTCGTCCGCCACGCCGGGTGATCACGGCCGTGCCACCACGGCCGAGCGGGATCGAGATCGTGCCCGGACCTTCGGCCCGCCAAGGGAGTTGTCTCCCGCGGGCGTCACGAACCTCGATGTCACCGGGGATACCGTGCTGGAGCGTGAGAGGTTCCCCTGCCTCGCTGTGCACACGGACCCACTCGGTCACGCCGTTCCGCCGGGACGCATCGACGAGGAACGCGCCCTCCGCGCGCAGGTTCTCGAAGGACGCCTCCGGCCAGGACGACGACACCGACGGGAAGATCTTCAGGACCCCGTGGTCGCCTTGCAGGAGCATGTCCACCACGGACTGCGCGGCGGTGATGGGACTTTCGATGGCGAGGTTCGCGCCCTCGCGGTACATCGTGTTGGGCGTCAGCTGGGTGTTCGCCACGATGGTCCCGTCGAGGAAGACCTTCAGATACCGCAACGCTTCCTCGGGTGAGTCCATCACCGAACTCATCGACGACGCGGCGGCATAGCTGTAGCCGTGCCACTTGTCCTGGATACTCGACCAGTGCGCGAAAGTACGACGCATGAGGTCTCGATCATCGGGACGATCCCAGATTTTCTCGCGCAGCGGGTAGAGCCACAGCAGATGCGAGAAGTGCCGATGTGACTCGGCCAGCGGGACGCCGTCGCCGATCAGCACACCGTGGGCGGGATCCTGGTGGTACGGCACCAGTTTCTCGCCGATCTCCCGCCACGCGGGCACCCGCGGGTCGTCGATGCGCAGCTTCGCCGCCGACTCGACCAGAGTGCGCGCCGCCCAGCGGATCAACGAAAGGTCGTATGTGCAGTCGGCCGCGTCGGCGTATTCGGGCGAACGCGTCATCGGCAGACGCAGAAGGCCGTCCGCGCCGACGGTGAGGAAATGGCGGTAGTAGTTGAGTGCTTTGGCGAGCGTCGGGTACAGGACGTCGCGCAGGATGCGGATGTCCATGCTGTGCCGGTACGCGAGCCAGACGTTGTGCAGCCCCCAGATCAGGTTGCCGGTCTGGTCGTTCTTCGTCTCCGGCCCGGGAATCCCGACCGCGCGGGTGCCGCCGGGCCGCAGCCGCCAGTCGCCCGGATGTGAGAGGGCGTAGGTGTCGCCGTCCCGGTAGGCGGGAGGGACCGAGAGTGCGAGGTTGGCGTGATCGCGGCGGAAGGTCGCGGTGACCGCGTCGAGTTCGGGATGGTTGCTGCTGTTGACGATCGGGTAGGTGACCTGGACATTGAGGTTCCACCACACGGCCGTCCAGCTGTTGCCCGTCTCCGGGAACCACGGCCCCCATTCGGCGACGACCGGTCCGTTCGCCCGGGTGGCCGAAGCGACCTTGTACAGCTGGATCCAGTAGTACCGCTGCACCTTTTTGTCCGGAATGGACACCAGGCTGCGCCGGTAGAAGGCGTTCCACCAACGCCGGTGGTCCGCGACGAGCACGTCCGGATTCGTCGCCGACGCCCGCTGAACCCGGGTGATCGCTTCCGGCGTATGGGTCGGTTTGGGAAAGCCATACGCGACCGTGGCCGCGAGCAACCGCCGAGTCCCGATGGTCCGCTCGCGCCACGCCGTCGTGTACCCGCCACCCGCGTGCAACGGCTGCTCGCAATAGTGGACGGCGCCCGCGGTCGCGAGCTTCGGATCGGGATTGGCCGTGTACTCGGGCGGTTTGCGGATCGTCCGGGTCGTCGCCGACGGCAACGGCGTGAACCCCCAGGCCGCGGCCGCCTCGCCGATGGTCGGGGTGAGCGAGACGAGCAGGAGATCCTGGTCGTTGTGCACCAGCGCGGAGAACGCGACCGTGCCGCGAGTGGTCGTGATCGTGCCGTTGAGTTCGGCGTTATACAGGTCCAGGCGCCAGTCCACCGCCGTGATCGCGCCGGCGAAAGTGAGGGTGAGATACCCGATCGGGAGGCGCGAGTACCCGATCGCCGCCTCCCACTGTCCACGCTGGTCCTGGACCTGGGAGTGGCTGACCATCACCTTGAGGACGTTCGGCCGCGCACCCGCGTACAATTGGACGCCGAGGAAGCCGTTGGCGAGGAACGGGCCGTCCTGCCAGCTCCGGGGCAGGCGCTTCCACACCATGGTCGCGTCTTCGACGATCCGCCGATAAACGTCGCCCGCGGCGTGCGCCGGAGGGGCTCCTTGCGCCCAGATCCCCCCGAACGTGGCCACCCCCGCGGCGACGGAGGCACCCTTCAGCATCGAGCGCCTGGACAGTTCAGCCATGGGTCGCCCTCCAGATTCATACTACGTTTGACGTAGATCAAGCCCTGGCGGACGGCATGTTTCCAGACAGAGTCCCACTTTGACCAGAGCACTCACCCGGAAAGCCGCAAATACATCCGATCTCTCGGCTGGTCAGGCGGCACGGTGCGCGCGGGCCTCGGCAGCGCGGTACGCGGCGACGAGCTCGTCGGCGACTCGCTGAGGCTCGGATCGCAAGCGGCTGGGCAGCGTCTGCAGGACGACGATGCCCTCGGCCGCATACCTGCCGTTTCGCGCCAGCGTCGCGGCGTACTGCTGTTTGCCGAAGTGGAAGTCATACGAGTCGACCTCCCACGCGAGACGCACCTTGACGAAATAGCCGTCCGGCGTCGCGATGTATTCGCCCGTTTCGTCTCGCAGCTCGTGGTTCCATCGCGGTTCGGGCAGACCGGTCAGCTTCCACACCCGCATGGCGTCGACCTCCGCGGCCGACCGGGCGCCATCCGCTATCAGATGGAGAGCCTCGCGCGGGATCGCGGTGCCGCGACGGCTCCCGGCGTCGAGTTCAGTGAACAACTCCGATGGGCTCAGCCCGCGCTGAACCGCCTCGGCAAGCAGGGCCGAAACCGATTGCCTCGAACCGAGTCGGCGACATTCATCGAGAACCGCACGGGCCAGTGGCACCAGTGGTACTCCGTCCAAGACGATCGACTGCGGCAGCCGTGTCGTCCGCTCGACGATCACGTGACCTGAACTGCCGACCTTGTGTTCAAGCGGAACGAGCAGATGGACGCGAAAAGGATGGACCGGGAGCGCGCGTAGTCCCTGCCGCCGGCAGGAGGCAGCTCCGGTCACCACCGCATCCGGACCGCCGTACAGCAGCGCCGCATCGACCAGCTGCCGACGGGTCGGCACTCCAGAGCTGAGCAGCAATACACCCGGCAATAGACGCTGCCACGGCTTTCCTGGACGGCAGCGCCGATAGCAAGTCATCGACGGAACGCCGAGCTCGATGAGCCGCGCGACGGTGATCACGCCGCCACGGCTGTACTGGTAGAGGCCCTCGGGATCACGGGCCCACTCGCCGGTTTTCACCCCACGATTGTCAGCGGCTCACGCGCCCCCGTGCCAGTACCTTCTGCCGATCTGTGGATAACTTCGCGGGACGTTGTGAAAGCCACTTTCGCAACGTTGAACGTTGCGAAAGTGGCTTTCACAACGTCCGGCGGGCACTCGAACCTCAGAGAGTGGGGAGCGGCGGCAGCGCGGGTTGGGTGAGCCAAGCGTCAAAGAACCCAGTGAGCGAACGGCCCGCAAACCGCTCGGCCAGAGCGACGAAACCGGCCGTGGTCACCAGACCGTGCCGGTTCTCCACCGCCCAGGCCTTCACCAGCGGGAAGAACACCGCATCGCCGACGGTACAACGCAAAGCGTGCAACAACAGACCGCCGCGTTTGTACACGCGCTCGTCGAACATCCGCGCCACGCCGGGATCGGAAAGGCGCAGGTCTGCGGGTTTCGCTTTCATCCTGGCGTGCCACGTCTTCGCCCACGCGTGCGCGCTCTGCCCGCCGGATTCCTCCGACCAGAGCCATTCCGCGTAAGTCGCGAAGCCTTCGTTCAGCCAGATGTGGCGCCAGTCGGCGACGGTCAGGCTGTTGCCGAACCACTGGTGCGCCAGTTCGTGGACGACGAGCCGCTCGTGGGTGCGCCTGCCGTCGACGTGGTTGGCGCCGAAGATCGACATGCCCTGCGCTTCGATCGGGTCGTCGAGGTCGTCGTCGGCGATCACGATGACGTACTCGCCGAACGGATACGGCCCGAACAGCCGCTGCAGCGAGTCCATGATCCGGCCCTGGCGCCCGAAATCGCGTGAGAACGGCCGACGCAGGCGCGGCGGGACGGCGGCCCGTTGCGGGACGGCGGCCAGCACCTGATCGCCGTCGAGGCTGATCCGGAACGCCGAAACCGAAGGTTGCGACGACCAGCCGGGCCGGGGTCCGGAGACCAGTTCGACGTCGTCGTACCGTCCGATTTGGACACTCATCAGATACGTCGGCGTCGGCTCCGGCCGCTCGTAGACCCACTGCGTGGTGCTCGCGCGGACCTGCCGCGAAACCAGGTTCCCGGTGATCGCGACGAGGTACGGCGACGACGTCGTCAGCGCGACGCGGTAGGTCGCCTTGTCCGCCGGGTGGTCGTTGCACGGGAACCATGACGGCGCGCCGACCGGCTGGCTCGCCACGAGGGAGCCGTCGGTCAGTTCGTCCCAGCCGATGTCTCCCCACAGCCCGGCAAGCGGGCGCGGGTTGCCGACGTAGTGGATCTCCGCCAGGAACTCGGCCCCCTCGGGCACCGACTTCGCCGGCTTCACCTGCAACTTGTGCCCGCGCCGGACGTACTTCGCCGGTCTTCCGTTGACCAGTACCCGGTTGATCCGGAACTCGCCGAAGTCGAGTGTGAACCGCGACAGCGCCTGCGTCGCCTCCGCGGTGATGGCCGCGGAGGCCGAAAGCCGGTTGGGACCGATCTTGTAGTCCAGCTCCAGATCGTAGTGCCGGACCCGGTAACCGCCGTTACCGTGATGGGGCAGATAGGAGTCGCCGGAGGTGTCCGCGCCGGGCAAGGGCTGCGCGGAGGCCTTCGAAATCACCCGCGAAGAACCCCGCTTCCCTTACTTCGTCCAGGCCGAGATGGGATTCCCGAGCCAGCGCGAGTCGGCGGGAACCGCGTCACCCCGGGTCACCAGAGACCCCGGTCCGACGGTCGTCCGCGCGCCGATGCTCGCGCCAGGCAGCACGATACCGTGTGGCCCGAGCGTCGCTCCCTCGTCCAGGGTCACCGGCGACATCGTCATGATCCGGTCGTGGAACAGGTGCGTCTGCACGACACAGCCGCGGTTGATCGTCGCGCCGTCGCCCAGGCTCACCAGGTCCGATTCGGGCAGCCAGTACGTCTCCAGCCAGGCACCCCGGCCGATCTTGGCGCCCATGGTGCGCAGCCACGCGGCCAGCAGCGGCGTGCCGCCGAGCGAACCGACCAGCCATGGGACGGCCAGCACCTCGACGAAGGTGTCGGCGAGTTCGTTGCGCCAGACGAACGAACTCCACAGCGGGTGGTCGACCGCGCGGAAGCGGCCGACCAGCAGCCATTTCATCGCGGTGGCGGTCAGCGCGGCGGCGGCACCGGCCGCGAGCATCAGCGGGCCGCCGAGCGCCACGGCGACCAGGAAGCCATAGGCCGAGGCGAGCGCGAAGATCCCGGCGGCGACCAGCACGGTGAGCGCGACGCCGCACATCACCGGCACGATCCGGCACAGTTCGACGAGAGCGCGGGCCACCTTCAGCCGCAGTGGCGGCGTGAAGGTGCGGCTCGTGTCGGACTCGCCGACCGCCCGGCGGACCGCCAGCGGCGGCATCCCGAGGTACGACGAGCCCTTCTTCGCCTTCAGCGGGGCCGAGGACAGGACGCCGACCAGACCGCGCTTGGGCACCGAACGGCCGGGCGCGGCCATCCCCGAGTTGCCGAGGAAGGCCTGCTTGCCGATCCGCGCCGGGGCGACGTGCAGCCAGCCGTGGCCGAGTTCGTAGGTGGCGACCATGGTGTCGTCCGCCAGGAACGCGCCACTGTCCACTTGGGTCATCTTCGGCAGCGCGAGCACGGTGGACGCCTCGACGTTGCGGCCGACCTTCGCCCCGAGCATCCGGAGCCACACCGGGGTGAACAGGCTGGCGTACAAGGGGAACAGTCCCTCTCGTGCCATGCCCATCAGCCGCTCGGTCGCCCAGACCTGCCAGGCGACGCGGCCGTGCACGGGGTGGTAGCCCTCGACCATGCCGATGCTCAGCGATCGGACGCCGACGAGCACGAGCAGGGCGTAGGTCAGGAAGTACGCGATGGTGGCGAGCGGTGTGAACAGCAACGCCTGGCCGAGCGCGGCACCGAGCGACGAGGTACCGGCGATCGCGTATCCGAGCACAGCGACGGCAGGCAAGGCGGCGACGCCGGGCAGCAGTCCCAGCGCGACCGAAGTCGCGCCGTAGACCGAAGCCCACAGCCGTGAACGCGGCGGGCGGCTCAACGGCCACTTCAGCGCGTCCTTGGTGACCCGGGCGGCGGGCACGCTGCCGCGGACGGTCGACCCGGGCGCGATCTCCGCGCCCTTGCCGATCCGCGCACCCGGGAACAGCGTGGTGCGCGCGCCGATCCGCACGTCGGCGCCGATCCGGACCTTGCCGATGTGCACGAGATCGCCGTCCACCCAGTGCCCGGACAGGTCGACCTCGGGTTCGATGGCCGCGCCGCGGCCGAGTTTCAGCATGCCGGTGACCGGCGGCGGCGAGTGCAGGTCGACGTCCTTGGCGATCCGCGCACCGAGTGCCTTGGCGTACGTCGTCATCCAGGACGCGCCCGCGATACTGTCCGCACCGCTGAACTCGGCGAGCTTCTCGGCCGTCCACAGTCGCAAGTGGACACTCCCGCCGCGCGGGTAGCTGCCGGGACGGACCCCGCGCAGCAGCAGCCGCGCACCGGTCGCGGAGATCGCGATCCGGCCGGCCGGGCTGAACAGCGCGACCCACGCGACGGCGATCCACGCCCAGCTCAGGGTCGGCGCCCAGGCGAAACCGGCCAGCGAGAGCACGTTCGACAGCGCCGCGGCGATCGTCGTCCAGCGCAGGCCGACCAGGCCCATCAGCGGGATCATCAGCAGGGACTGGATGATCCCGGCCTTGCGCGGGGTCGGCGCGATGTCCCGGCGTTCGGTCTTCTGCCCGCTCAGCGCGTCCAGCGTCGAAGCCAGCGCGCCGAGTTTCGGGTTGGCGTAGATGTCGTTCACCGACACCTGCGGGTGCCGGGTGCGGATCCGCGCGATCAGCTGCGCGGCCGTCAGGCTTCCCCCGCCATGGGAGAAGAAGTCGGCCTTCGGGTTGTCGACAGCGACGCCCAGGATCTCCGCCCAGCCTTCGGCGAGCCAGCTTTCGGTGGGCGACAGCCCGGCCTTCGCGGCGTCCACAGTGGACAGCGGCCACGGCAGGGCGTTGCGGTCGACCTTGCCGGAGGTACGGGTCGGCAGCTCGCCGACCAGCGCCAGCAGCGGGACGAGCGCGGCAGGCAGCTGCTCGCGCAGCCGGGTCGAGGCTTCGTCGTGGTCGAACTTCACGCCGTCACCGGGCACGACGTACCCGACGAGAACCTGGTTGCCTGCCTTGGTGCGGCGGATCGCGGCGGCGGCGCCCTGCACGCCCGGCAGCGCCTGGAGTGCGGCGTCGACCTCGCCGAGTTCGATCCGGCGGCCGCCGAGCTTGACCTGCTCGTCGAGGCGGCCGAGGAACAGCAGGCCCTCGGCCTCCGCGCGGACCATGTCACCGCTGCGGTACGCGCGGCGCCAGCCCAGCGAGGCCAGCGGCGCGAACTTCTCGGCGTCCTTCTCCGGGTCGAGGTAGCGGGCCAGGCCGACGCCACCGATGACCAGCTCGCCGGTCTCCCCCATCGCGACCGGCTCGCCCGCGTCGTTGACGACGGCGAGCTGCCAGCCCGCGAGCGGCAGGCCGATCCGGACCGGTCCCTCGCCGGTCATCTGCGCGGCGCAGGCGACGACGGTGGCCTCGGTCGGGCCGTAGGTGTTCCAGACCTCGCGGCCTTCGACGGCGACGCGTTCGGCCAGTTCGGGCGGGCAGGCCTCACCGCCGAAGATCAGCAGGCGGACGTCTTCGAGCGCGTCGGCGGGCCACAGCGCGGCCAGCGTCGGGACGGTCGAGACGACGGTGATGCCCTGGGCGACCAGCCACGGCCCGAGGTCGACACCGGTGCGCACCAGCGAACGCGGCGCGGGGACCAGGCAGGCGCCGTGGCGCCAGGCGAGCCACATCTCTTCGCAGGACGCGTCGAAGGCGACGGACAGACCGGCGAGGACGCGGTCACCGGGGCCGATCGGCTCCTCGGTGAGGAACAGCTGCGCTTCGGCGTCGACGAACGCGGCTGCGGAGGCATGGGAGACGGCGACGCCCTTGGGCTTGCCGGTCGAACCCGAGGTGAAGATGATCCAGGCGTCGTCGGCCGGGACGGGACTGCCCTGGACGTCACCGGGGCTTCCCAGGACGGTGATCGCGCCGCCGTCGGAGACGACGGCGGCGACGTCGGCCTCGCCGAAGACCAGGTCGGCGCGCTCGTCCGGGTCGTCCGCGTCGACCGGCACATAGGCGGCGCCGACGGACAGGATCGCGAGGATGGCGATGTACAGCTCCGCGGTGCCGGAAGAGATCCGGACCCCGACCCGGTCGCCGACCCCGACGCCGTTGGCACTGAGCTTGTG
The DNA here is from genome assembly GCF_046549055.1 of Amycolatopsis sp. lyj-112. Lineage (NCBI taxonomy): Bacteria > Bacillati > Actinomycetota > Actinomycetes > Pseudonocardiales > Pseudonocardiaceae > Amycolatopsis > Amycolatopsis sp. lyj-112. Next base: position 136,668 of record NZ_JAJPWS010000018.1, read on the forward strand.
GCCGTAGGCGTCGATCTCCTCGACGAGCTTGCGGTACGACAGCGTGGTCTCGCCGTCGTCGATCGCGCCGGCGTTGGGGTGCCGGAAGGCGGTCTCGGTGAGGATGTCGATCAGGGTGCGCTCGCCGGCGCCGAGGCCCGACCAGAACAGGGCACGGTCGGCGACCGGGGCGGGCGACGGGGAGACGGTGACGTCGGCGACGCAGGGGATCGGCCGGGAGTCCGCGGTCAGGGTCATCGGGCCATCACCACAGGCAGAATAGAGCTGGGCCGAACAAAGCTGGGCAAAACAGAACCCTGGGCGCGCAAGCCCATCACACCTTTCACGAAGTGCGTCATTCGGGCTCGCTCTCCGAATGAGGCGCCCGCTAGCAGACCTATTACTTTACCGCAGGTCAACGGCATATCTCGGTAGGGTCTCGCCAGAGTGTCGAACCTCACCGGCGGGCACGTCGAAGACCGAGGTCATCGACGTGCCCGCCCGGTGAAATATTCACCTACATTGTGGGAAATCAGCGAGTCTTGGGTTTCGTCGCTTTACCGCCGACCTTGGGCCTCTGCTTCTTTTCCCGGACCCGGATATTCACCCGGACGGGGCTGCCTTCGAAGCCGAAACGCTCACGGAACTTGCGTTCGATGAACCGGCGGTAGCCCGCCTCGAGGAATCCGGTGGTGAACAGGACCAGCGTCGGCGGCCGAATGCCCGCCTGGGTCGCGAACAGCACCTTCGGCTGCTTACCGCCACGCACCGGCGGCGGGGTCGCCGCGACGAGGTCGGCGAGCCAGCCGTTCAGCTGGCCGGTGGGAACCCGCTGGTCCCAGGACTTCAACGCGGTCCGCAGCGCCGGCGCGATCTTGCGCACGGAACGCCCGGTGAGCGCGGAGATGTTGACCTTCTCCGCCCACGGCACCCGCACCAGACCGCGCTCGAGTTCACGCACCATGGCGTGGCGGCGGTCCTCGTCGACCAGGTCCCACTTGTTGAACGCGAGCACGCACGCGCGGCCCGCCTCGACGACCATGGTCAGCACCCGCAGGTCCTGCTCGGAAAGCGGCTCGGCGGCGTCCAGCAGCACGACCGCGACCTCGGCCGCGTCGATGGCGGTCTTGGTCCGCAGCGACGCGTAGTACTCCGCGCCATTGGCCGAGTTGACGCGCTTGCGCAGACCCGCCGTGTCGACGAACCGCCAGGTGTCGCCGTCCAGTTCGACCAGCGAGTCGACCGGGTCGACGGTGGTACCGGCGACCGAGTCCACCACGGACCGCTCTTCGCCGGAGATCTTGTTCAGCAGGCTGGACTTGCCGACGTTCGGCTTGCCGACCAGCGCGACCCGGCGCGGGCCGGCGGTGGCGCGGTCACCGTCGCGCGGCATCGACGGCAGGGCCTTCACGATGGCGTCGAGCAGGTCACCCGAGCTGCGGCCGTGCAGCGCGCTGACCGGGTACGGCTCGCCGAGGCCGAGCGACCACAGCGACGCGGTGTCGGCGAGCAGGCGGTCGTCGTCGACCTTGTTGGCGGCGAGCAGCACCGGCTTCTTCGAGCGGCGCAGCACCTTCGAGACGGCCTCGTCGGTCGCGGTCGCGCCGACACTGGCGTCGATGACCAGCAGTACCGCGTCGGCGGTGGCCATCGCGATCTCGGCCTGCGCGGCCACGGAGGCCTGCAGCCCGGTGGCACCCGGTTCCCAGCCGCCCGTGTCGACCAGGGTGAACCGGCGGCCCGCCCAGAAGGCGTCGTAGGCGACGCGGTCCCTGGTCACGCCGGGAACGTCCTGCACGACCGCCTCGCGGCGGCCGAGGATGCGGTTGACCAGCGTGGACTTGCCCACGTTCGGCCTGCCGACGACGGCGAGGACCGGCTGCGCGAGCTGCGCCTCCTCCTCGGCCTCGCCTGCGGCGATCTGGGCGTCCAACGCGGTGAATTCGGACTCTTCGGACCAGGAGCCGTCGATCTCGCCGACTCCGTCAAGCTCAGTCATTCTTTTACTTCACATTCTGTCGCGTGTCTTGGAGCCCGTGCTCCAAGCGCCATTCGTCCAGTGCCTTCACGAGGTCCGCGAGCGCGCTGCGAAGCTGCTCGGTTCCCTCCTCCAGCCCTGTCTTTCCCTTCCCGATCACGGGAGTGAAAGGTTCGCCGACCATGATGTCGACGTGGGGCCGCCAACGCCTCTTGGCGCCGGCGGGTTTGTACGTCCCTCGAGTGGCGATCGGTACGACCGTCGCCTTCCCGGCGCGGACCAGGAAGGCCGCGCCGCGCTCGAAGCTTTCAGCGTCCCCGAGGCCGCGGGTGCCTTCGGGGAAGATCCCGACCGCACCGCCGTCCTCGAGCACCTTGACCGCCATCATCAGCGGCTTGCGGTCCACCGCGCCCCGTTTCACCGGGATCTGGCCCAGTTTCGGGAAGAACCATCCGACGAACCCCCGGAAGAGTTCCTCCTTGACCATGAACGCCGTGCGCCGCGACCACATTCCGAACAGCAGCGCCGGTTCCGCCATCGAGCTGTGGTTGGCGATGAACACCACCGGCCCGGACGGCGGCACCCGGTCGGCGCCGTGGACCCGGACCCGGAACGCGGGCCGGACGAGGAACTTCGAGATCCCCCGGCCGAAGGTGTGGAACGGGTCGGTCGCGCCCTCGGGCAGGCCTTTCGCGGTCACCGCGCCGCCTCGGCGGGGCAGCCTTCGAGAAGACCGCGGTGCAGCGCCAGTTCCGCCAGCGCGACGATGACCTGGTCGATGTTCAGCTGGGAGGTGTCCACCTCGACGGCGTCTTCGGCCGCGCGCAGCGGTGACGCCGCGCGGGTGGAGTCCAGGCGGTCACGCCGTTCGACCGACTCGCGGGCGCCGTCCACAGTGGACTCTCGACCGGCGGCGGAGTCCTGCGCGCTGCGGCGCGCGGCGCGGACCTCGGCCGAAGCGGTGAGGAAGACCTTGAGCGGGGCGCCCGGGGAGACGACGGTGCCGATGTCGCGGCCTTCGACGACGATGCCGCCGACCCGGCCGAGTACCTCGTCGATGATCTCCCGCTGCCGTGCGACCAGCAGTTCACGGACCGCGGGAACGGCCGAGACCGGGGAAACGGCGGTGGTGACGGCGCCGCCGCGAATCTCCGCGCCGACGTCTTCGCCGTCCAGCGTCACCGTCGCCTCGTCGGGCCTGGTCCCGATACCGAGAGCGGCCTTCTCGACGACGTCGAGCACGGCGGGCGCGTCGGCCGGGTCGACCCCGGCGCGCAGCACGGCGAGGGTGACCACGCGGTACATCGCGCCCGTGTCGAGATAGCCGGCGCCGAGCTTGGTCGCGAGCTTGCGCGAAACCGTGGATTTCCCGGTTCCGGACGGGCCGTCCATCGCGACCACACCACGTAGGGCTCCCGCCACCGAAACTCTCCCTCGCCTCTTCATCGCTCACCTGATCGAGGACCATTCTGCCTGGTGACGAACGGCGCGCCTCAGCCGCCCACGGCGAACCGGTCGACGAGCATCCCGATCCGTTCCGCGCGCGCACGCGACGGCAGCCGCTCGCTCCGTTCGAGGGCGACCAGGCCGTGCAGGGCGGCCCAGAAGGTTTCGGTGTAGAGGCCGGGATCGTGCTCACCCGCCGCCGGACCCGCGGCTTCGAGCAGGGCGCCGAACGCGTCCCGCAGCGCGGGAGGGCTGTCCGGACTGGCGAAGGTCAGCTCGGTGGCGAGGATGAATATCGCGTCGTAGAGCGCGGGTTTGCGGTCGGCGAAGTCGAAGTAGTTCTCGGCCAGCCGCCGCAGGGCGCTCCGCGAGTCCTCCGCCGTCCCGACTCCCTTCCGCAGGTCCACGGCCATTTCGGCGCATCCCTCGAGCGCGGCGGCCGCCATGATCGCGCCCTTGCCGGAAAAGTGGCTGTAGAGCACCGGCTGGCTGTACTCGATCTTCGCCGCCAGACGGCGGGTGGTGACCGCGTCCCAGCCCTCCTCTTCGGCGATCTCGCGGGCGGTCGTGACGATCAGCTGTTCGCGTTGCGAGCGGTCCCGCTCGCGCCGGGGGTTGGTGACCATGCCCACAGCTTAGCATCGCTAGACAAACTAGCGCCGCTAGCGCTAGTGTTCACCTCGTTCCTAGCACTGCTAGCTTTCTGGAGAAGAAGACCATGACCAGGATCAAGATCGCTTACACCCTGTCCGCCGCTCTCGTGCTCTTCGTCCTCTACTTCGGCACCGGTTACGTGTTCTTCCCGGAGACCCAGACGGGCGGCTTCGGGCTGCCCGTGATGCCTTCGGCAGGCGACCCGATCCTCGCGGTCAAGGGCGTCCGCGATATCGGCACGGGGCTCACGCTGCTCGCTCTGCTGCTGTTCCGGAACGTCCGCGCGGCGGGCTGGGCGCTCCTCGCGATGGCGTTCATCCCGGTCGGCGACATGCTGATCGTGCTGACCCACAACGGATCCACCGGCGCCGCGCTCGGGATCCACGGCGCGACGGCCGCCTTGATGGTGCTGATCTCGGCATTGTTCCTGATCCGCCCGGCGCAAAACGGACAGTGAGTTACTGTTGACATCGTGAACGTCGAAGTGACCCCGCTCCCCGGAATAGGCGTCCGCAAGGACTTCGCCACTCGCTACGGACGTCGTGTCGGCGTGGTAACCCATCGCGATGGGCACGTGGAACTGATCGTGTCCAAAACGGATGATCCGGACGCCTGCCTGGCTTCACTTCCGCTCACCACCGACGAGGCGGGCGCGCTGGCGAACCTGCTCGGCGCGCCCCAGCTGGTCGCCCAGCTCACCGAGGAGCACCGGGATCTGCCGGGCATCGTCACCAAGCAGCTGCCGATCAAGGCGTCGTCCCCGTTCGACGGACGCACACTCGGCGACACCGCGATGCGGACGAGGACCGGCGTCTCGCTCGTCGCGGTGATGCGGGCCGGGCAGGTCCACCCCTCCCCCACCCCGGACTTCAACCTGACCGCGGGCGACGTGCTCGTCGCGGTCGGCACGTCCGAAGGGCTCGAGTCGGCCCTCAAGATCCTGAAGTACGGCTGATCGCGGATGGATCACACCGCACTGTCCTTGATCGAACTGGGGGCGGTCTTCTTCGGCCTGGGCGTGTTGGGACGCCTGGCCGGGAAGATCGGGTTGTCCCCGATCCCGCTGTACCTGATCGGTGGCCTGTGTTTCGGGCAGGGTGGCCTGATCCCGCTCGGCGACATCGTCGATTTCACGCACCTCGCCAGCGAGATCGGCGTCGTCCTCCTGCTCCTGCTGCTGGGACTGGAGTACTCGGCGGCGGAACTGTTCACCGGGCTGAAACGCTCGTGGATGGCGGGACTGCTCGACATCGTGCTCAACGCGGCGCCGGGCGCGATCGTCGCGCTGATCCTCGGCTGGGGGCCGATCGGCGCGATCGTGATGGCGGGTGTCACCTACATCTCGTCGTCCGGGATCATCGCGAAGGTGCTCGGGGATCTCGGGCGGCTCGGTAACCGGGAAACCCCGGTGGTGCTGTCGATCCTGGTGTTCGAAGACCTGGTGATGGCGCTGTACCTGCCGATCCTGACCGCGGTGCTCGGCGGCGTCAGCTTCCTCGGCGGGATGAAGGCCGTCGGGATCTCGCTCATGGTGATCACCGTCGTGCTGGTGATCGCGCTGAAGTTCGGCCGGTACGTCTCCGCGGCGGTGGACAGCCCGGACCGCGAGGTCTTCCTGCTGAAGGTCCTCGGTGCGGCGCTGCTGGTCGCCGGGATCGCGTCCGCGATGCAGGTGTCGGCCGCGGTCGGCGCGTTCCTGCTCGGTATCGCGATCTCCGGTTCCACCGCGGAGAACGCGACACACATGCTGGAGCCGCTGCGGGATCTGTTCGCCGCGGTGTTCTTCGTGGTGTTCGGGCTCAACACGAACCCCGCGTCCATCCCGCCGGTGCTCGGCTGGGCCGTCGTCCTGGCCGTCGCCACGACGCTGACGAAGGTCGCCACGGGCTGGTGGGCCGCGCGAAAACAGGGCGTCGGGAAAATGGGCCGTGCGAGAGCCGGCGCGGCGCTGGTGGCCAGAGGCGAGTTCTCGATCGTCATCGCCGGCCTCGCCGTGGCGGGCGGTGCGGTGACCGGAGAACTGGCGGCGCTCGCGACCGCCTACGTGCTCCTGATGGCGATCCTCGGCCCGACGGCCGCCCGGGTGGTCGAGCCGGTGGCCCGCGCTCTGCAGCGCAAACCGACCGGCACGAAGAGCCCCGCCTCACAGACGAGCTGACCCACCCCCTCCGCGTGCTATGAACGGGCCTTTCCTTGCAAATTTTGCAAGGAAAGGCCCGTTCATAGCATTCGCCTAGCCGCGTTCGAGACCCGAAGTGGTGACCGGTGCGAGCTGCACCGGGGCCGACGGCAGCGCGGCCGGAGTGCTCACCGGGCCACCGCCCGCGACGGGCAGCGCCAGCGACGTCTTCGCCAGGTCCACCGTGATCTTCGGGTACTGCGCCGGGCCCGAGATGAACGACGCGTCCGTCCCGCCGATGATCAGCGCGAGCTGATGTCCTTGCGGGACCACGTGATCGGTGCTCGCCAGCCGGAACGTCATCGTGTACGGCTGCCCCGGCGTGAGCGGGGTCTCCTGGCTCAGCGACCGGTGGTTGGCCAGATCGGCCCAGCCCCGGCTGATCACGTTCAGCCCGACGGACACCGCGTCGACGCTCGTGTTCAGGTAGCAGGCGTCGTTACCGGACGAACTGGATCCCCAGCACGACTGCGTCGTCTCGTTCTTGATGCCTTCCTTGGACCCGGTGTAGTTCCGGATCGTCGCCGGGCCGTAGTCCACGAGGATCGCCGAGAGCCGCGCGGACGCCGTCGAAGGTGTCGCGGTGACGGTCACGTTCGCCGTCCCGGACACGTGCAGATCCTTCGCGAGCGCGCCGGTGCTGAACAGCACGCGTCCGTTCGCGGTCTCGGTCGGCCTCGCCGCCCAGCCTGTCGACGTCTGTCCCGAGGAGTCGGTGAACGACGCCGTGCCGGTCCCCGCGGCCGTGCCCAGCGTGCCGACGCCCGGGGTGGTCCCGGACGCGGGGCGCAGGGTGACGGCACTTCCCGCCGGCCACGCCGCCTGGTCCGCCCAGACGTCCGGGGCGCGTTCCACGCTCGCCGAGGGGGTCTTCTCGATCCCGTTGTCGATGCCGAGCAGGTAGTGGTCGAACCACTTGTGCAGGGTGTCGACCCACGCCGAGCGGCGGTAGTCGAACGGATCGACGTGCCCCGCCTGCGTCAGCCACAGCTTGCGCTCGACCTTCAGCGCGTCCCACCACTGCCCGAAGTTGATCGTCTTGACGTTGAGGTCGCCGAGGCCGTGCGAAGCGAGCACGCTGGCCTTCACCTTCGACGCGCTCTGCACGTGGTCCCGATCGAGCCAGAACGAGTTGTAGTCGCCGTTCGAGGTCGCGCCCTCGGTGAGCTTCCGGTTCGCCGCACCGCAGTTCTGGCCGCCGTTGCGCTGGGAAACCGTCTGCGCCAGCCCGGCCGGGCTGCCCTGGCGCAGGCTCGCGCCGTCGGAGCGGTAGTAGTCGTACCAGGAACTGATCGCGCCGATCGGCACGATGGTCTTGAGCCCGTCGACACCGGTCGCGGCGACGCCGTTGGCGATCGTGCCGTCGTAGGACTTCCCGATCATGCCGACCGCGCCGGTCGACCACGACGGGTTCTTCTTGGCGGATCCGGTCGCCGTGGTGTACCCGTTGGCGCGGCCGTTCAGCCAGTCGACGACCTTGCGTGCCGACCCGATGTCCGACGCCCCGCCGATGTCGGTGCAGCCGCGGGACTTGTTGGTACCGGCCAGGTCCACCAGGACCACGGCGTACCCGCGGGGCACGAAGAAGTTGTCGTAGTAGAGCGGGAACCCGACCGGCCTGCCCGCCGGGTCGTAGGTCTTGAGTTCGCTCTCGTTGCCCCGGCCGCAGCACGAGTAGTACGGGCTCGCGTCCATGATGACCGGGACCTTCTTGCCCTGCGCCGCCGGTTCCTTCGGCCGGATGATGTCGGCGGCGACCCGGTCGGACCGGCCGTCACCGTCGCCGTCGAGGCCGATGTCCACCCAAGCCGTCTCGCGGACGGCCTGGGCGAAGTCGTACACCGGTTCGCTGCCTCGCGGTTTCGCCACCGCCGTCGGCGCCACGACCACGGCCGCGGCGACCGCCAGAATCCCTGCCAGCACAACAGTTTTCACGGTTGAGCCCTTCCCCGTCGGCTGAAAGCCCGTCAGAGAGAGCTAAACGCGATGATCACTCGCGCAGTAGAGCGGAAAGTCTTGACAGTCAGGCGCAGCCTGTCCGTTGAGGGTGGTGGCGGGGCGGGGTCCGGGCTTACAGATCGACGGCGCGGTAGAGCGAGCCGACCTCACCGCGGTTGAGCCGCCGGACGGAACCCGACCGCTGGCTGCCGAGCTGGACGTCGCCGAGCGCGGTCCGGACCAGCTTGCGCACCGGGTGCCCGGTGGCCGCCATCAGCCGCCGGACGATGTGCTTGCGGCCTTCGTGGATGACCAGTTCGATCTGCGTCCGGCCGGCCAGCATGTCCTTGACCCGGAACTGGTCGACCTTGACGATGCCGTCCGGCAGTTCGAACCCGGCGCGCAGTTCCTTGCCCAGCCCGCGCGGCACGATGCCCTCGACCTCGGCGAAGTAGGTCTTCAGCACCTGGAACGACGGGTGCATCAGCCGGTGGCCGAGGTCGCCGTCGTTGGTCATCAGCAGGAGGCCTTCGGTGTTCTCGTCGAGCCTGCCGACGTGCACGATGCCGGGAGTCTCCTCGAACCGGCCGCGCAGGTAGTCGCCGACGCACGGGCGGCCGCGGTCGTCGCTCATCGTGCTGTGCACGCCCTTGGGCTTGTTCAGCACGAGGTAGACGAGGTCGTCGCGGACCTGGACGCGGGTGCCGTCCACGTGGATCACGGAGTTGTCCGGATCGACCCGGCGGCCGAGTTCGGTGACCACCTTGCCGTCCACGCTCACGCGGCCGCGCACGATCAGGTCCTCGGCCGCGCGCCGCGAGGCGACCCCGGCCTGGGAGAGGACCTTTTGCAGCCGAATGCCGTCGGGATGCGGGTCAGATGTCATCGATGGTGTCCACTTCGGGTAGCAACGGAGCGATGGGCGGTAGGTCGGTCAAGGACGAGAGGCCCAGTCGCTCCAGGAACAGCTCGGTCGTCACGTACAGCGTGCCAGTGGTTTCGGGGTCGGACCCCATCTCTTCGATCAGGCCGCGTGCCAGCAGCGTCCTGATCACCCCGTCCACGTTCACGCCTCGGACGGCGGCGACCCTGGCCCTGGTCACCGGCTGCCGGTAGGCGATCACGGCGAGGCTCTCCAGAGCGGCTCGCGTCAGCTTGGAACGCTGGCCGTCGAGCAGAAGCTTCTCCACGAACGGGGCATAGACGTCCCTAGTGTAGAACCGCCACCCTTCGCCCACTCGGCGCAGGTCGATTCCGCTGACCCGGTCGGTGAACTTCTGCGCCATCGTGCGCAGCGCCACGGTCACCCGGGGCACCGGCTGGCCGACCGTGTCGGCCAGCGATTCCTCGTTGATCGGCGAGTCCACGACCAGCAGCAGCGCCTCGAGGGCGGCTTCGAGTGCCTCGTCGGAGGTGACGTCCGGGAAGTCCCCGTCGCCCGCCGCGACGAGATCCGGCTCGGCCTCCGCTTCGGGCTCTGCTTCGGGTTCCGGAGCCGCCTCGGTCACTTCGGGTGCCTCGGGCGTCTCGGTCTTGTCGGGGTTCTCGGTCTCTTCGGGGCTCACCCGTACTCCTCGTCCTCGACGGCGGCGCGGTCGTGTTCCGCCTCCACCACCGCCTCCGCCACGGACCCGCCGGTCCAGCGCACATGCAGTTCGGCGAGCGCCTCCGACTGCTCGAACTGGACCGTCGCTTCGCGGTACAGCTCCAGCAGCGCGAGGAACCGCGCCACGATCTCGACGGTGTGCTCGCAGTCTTCGACGAGCTCACTGAACGTCGCCTCGCCCAGTTCCGCGAGCCGCAGCCGTAGCAGCGCGGCGTGCTCGCGCACCGAAACCCGGCCCATGTGGAGATGCGCGATCGACACCGTCGGCGGCGGTTTCGGCTTGAACACCGAGACCGCGATCTCGGCGAACTTCGCCGTGTCGACGCCGAGCATCACCTCGGGCAGCAGTCCCATGAACCGTTCTTCGAGCGCCACCGACCTCGGGTACCGCCGCAACGCGCCGGCCTCGAGCTCGCCGAACAGCGCCGCGACCTGTTTGTACGCGCGGTACTGCAGCACGCGCGCGAACAGCAGGTCCCGTGCCTCCAGCAGGGCGAGGTCGTCCTCGCTCTCCACTTCGGCGGCGGGCAGCAGCCGCGCCGCCTTGAGGTCGAGCAGGGTGGCCGCGATGACCAGGAACTCGGTCGTCTCGTCGAGATTCCAGTCCGAGCCGAGCGCACGGGTGTAGGCGATGAAATCGTCGGTGACCCGGTGCAACGCGACTTCGGTGACGTCGAGCTGGTGCTGGGAGATCAGCTGGAGCAACAGATCGAAGGGGCCCTGGAAGTTCTCCAGGTTCACCTTGAACCTGGACGTGCTCAGCTCTTCACTGGCCAGTCCTTCCGGGACCATCCCGCCGTGCACGGTCTCGTGCGCGGCGGGGGTCTCGTCTGTCGCGTTCTGCTCGACCGGCTCTGGGCCACGCTCAGCAGCCACGGCCGGGTCGTCCATCAGTTCTCGGTCTCTTTCCCGTCCTCGGTGCCCGCCCGCAAGCGCTGGACGAGTACCGACTCCTCACCGTTGGTGTCGAAATCGGCCAGGAGAACGGCCACCGCCTCGCGGACCAGCCTGCCGCGGTCGAGCACGAGGCCGTGCTTCGCGCGGAGGTTCAGCCTGGCCTGCTCCATCGCCAGCAGTTCGTCGCCGGAGACGTAGACGGTGATCTTCGCGTCGTGCTTGGTACGCCCTGAGCCGCTGCGCGACGCGCGGTTCAGCTGTTCCTTGTGTTCATGCCCGGCCCGGTCCGCGGAGCCGTTCCCGCTGCCATTCCCGTTGTCGTGGCCCGATTCGGGCACGACGGGTACGGGTTTGGGCGGGAGATCGAGGGCCGGGCTGGAGGTGATCCTGAACAGTTCGGACGCTCCGGGCAGGGAAGCTCGCCTGCTCACCGAGCGATCACCTCACGTGCCAGCGCGCGATAGGCTGCCGCGCCGGCGGATTTGGGGGCCCAGGTCGTGATCGGTTCGCCCGCGACGGTCGTCTCGGGGAACCGCACCGTGCGGTTGATCACCGTGTCGAACACGATGTCGCCGAATGCCTCCACCACTCTCGCCATGACCTCCTTCGAGTGCAGGGTTCTCGGGTCGTACATGGTGGCGAGAATCCCGGTGATGTCCAGTTTGGGGTTGAGGCGTTCCTGCACCTTCTCGATGGTGTCGATCAGGAGCGCTACGCCTCGCAGACTGAAGAACTCGCACTCCAGAGGGATGATCACACCGTCCGCGGCGGTCAGTGCGTTCACCGTCAGCAGGCCTAGCGAGGGCTGGCAGTCGACAAGAACATAGTCGTAGTCGTTCATCACCGGACGAAGGACCCGTAACAACGTGTGTTCGCGCCCTACCTCTGCGACCAACTGGACCTCGGCGGCGGACAGGTCGATGTTGCTCGGCAGCAGGTCGACGCCGTCCACCCGGGTCTTGCGGACGACGTCGGTGATGCTGACCGAGCGCTCCATGATGACGTTGTAGACCGTCTGGTCCAGTTCGTGCGGCTGGATGCCGAGACCGACCGAAAGCGCGCCCTGGGGATCGAAGTCGACCAGCAGCACCCGGCGGCCGCATTCGGCGAGCGCCGCGCCCAGGTTGATGGTCGAGGTGGTCTTGCCGACGCCACCCTTCTGGTTGCACATGGCCATTACCAGTGCGGGGCCGTGCTTCTCCAGAGGCGGCGGTTCGGGGATCTCGCGGTACGGACGGCCGGTCGGGCCGATGCCGTCGTCTTCGCGTTCCTGCTTGGCGGTTTTAGCGCGCTTGGCCTTGCGGCCGCGTGAAGAGATCGTGTCCTCCGACGGTTCGTCGCCGTCGTGTTCGGCGGGGGTGGCGATGGTGACCTGACTGAGGCTCGCCGCGGCCGAACCGGCGGACGCGGACGGCTTCGCCGGCTCGTTCGGTGTCGACATGGCGGGAAAGCTCCTTCTCGGCAGGGTCCTCGGCAGCCTATGCGCGGATCGCGAATCGAGCCAAAGAGGCTCGCCGGGGCCGAGGGGGTCGATTAACCGAGCGCACGAGGATGTGCTGTCGCGTAGACCTCGCGGAGCGTATTGACCGTGACCAGGGTGTACACCTGCGTGGTCGTCACCGAAGCGTGGCCGAGCAGTTCCTGGACCACACGGACGTCGGCGCCGCCTTCGAGCAGATGCGTGGCGAACGAATGGCGCAAAGTGTGCGGGGAAACGCCGGCTGTGACGCCCGCGGATTCCGCCGTGTCCTTGAGAACCTGCCACGCGCTCTGCCGGGAAAGCCTGGTGCCGCGGGCGTTCAGGAACATCGCGGGTGTCCCCCGGCCGTGGGTGGCGAGGGCGGGCCGCGCCCGGACGAGGTAGGCGTGCACCGCTTCCAGCGCCGGACGCCCGATCGGGACGATGCGCTGTTTGCCGCCCTTCCCGTCGAGCAGCACGGTCCGTTCGGCGTCGTCGATGTCGTCGACGTCGAGCCCGACGGCCTCGGAGATCCGGGCGCCGGTGGAGTAGAGAAGTTCCAGCAGGGCCCGGTCCCGGAGCGGTCGCTCCCCTTCCGGCGGCGGGGTTTCCAGCAGTTTCAGCACGTCGTGCACCGGCAACGCCTTGGGCAGCCGCTTCGCCGCGGCAGGCGGGCGAACCTCCCGCGCGGGGTCGTTTTCAGTGATGCCGTCGGCATGCGCGAACTTGTGCAGCCCCCGCACCGCGACCAGCGCCCGGGCCGCCGAGGACGCGGCCAGCGGGCGGTGCTCGTCGTCGCCTTCCCGGAGTGCCGCGCCGAACGACGTGACGTGCGCCGGGGTGACGTCGGTGAAGCTGCCGACCTTGGCGTCGCCGAGATACGCGGTGTACCGGCGCAGATCGCGGGAGTAGCTGTCGAGGGTGTTGCGGGCGGTTCCGCGCTCGACCACCAGATGGTCGAGGTAAGCGGCGACCACCTGGGCGACTCCGGCACCGCCAGCCTGTGACACACGGACACTGTAGGACCACCGGGGCCGTCTCGGGAGTTCGCCGCGCGAGCGGCGTTCTCAGCGTGAAACGGGTTACCTTGGGATATGGCCCAGCAACCGGACCCGGGTGAGATGCGCATCGGCACCGCCGAGCGCGAAGAGGCGGCGCGGCTGCTCGCCGACCACTACAGCCAGGGAAGGCTCACGCCGGACGAGTACGAAGGCCGCGTGATGGCCGGATACGAGGCCGTGACCCTCGCCGAACTCCGGCCGCTGTTCCAGGACCTGCCCGCGCCGCATCCGCCGTTCCTGGCGCCGCCCGTGCACTACGAACCGCCGCCGTTCCCCCGTCCGGCCTACGGCGGGATACCCGCGACGTACCAGCAGCAGGCGTCGCTCGTGCCGTACTCGCCCAAGTCGAAGATCGTCGCCGGGGTCCTGCAGATCGTGCTGCCGTTCGGCGTCGGGCGCTTCTACACCGGGCACATCGGGCTCGCCGTCGTGCAGTTGGTGGTCGTGATGGTGACCTTCGGCGTCGGCGCGATCTGGCCGCTGATCGACGGGATCATCCTGCTGGCGAACGGCGGCACCGATCCGCAGGGACGCCGCCTGCGTGACTGAGGCCGGGTTCCGCAAAAGGCTATGAACGACTCGTTACTTGCAAATTTTGCAAGTAACGAGTCGTTCATAGCACTGCGAAGAGCGCTACAGACCGCGCGAAGCGAACTTCGTCGGACGGTCCTCCCAAGGCGCGTCCGCCGGCCGTGACGACGCGGCGCCCGAAAGCACCGCGTGCGCGGCCAGCACGCCGCCGACGGTCGCCCCGTTCACCAGTTCGCCTGCCAGTGCCATCCGGACCGCCTCGGCGAGCGGGAACTTCCGCATGACGAGGTCGGCCTCCTCCTCGCCGAGGATCTCCCTGTCCACTTCGGACAGTTCGCGGGCGAGGTAGACGCGGACGACCTCGTCGGTGAACCCGGGCGACGCGGCGATGTCGACGAGGGTCTCCCAGCTTCCCGCGCTGAGCCCGACCTCCTCGACGAGTTCACGCTTCGCCGCCCCGACGGGATCTTCCCCCGCCTTGTCGATCAGGCCGGCGGGCAGCTCCCACAGCCGCCGCCCGATCGGGTGGCGGTACTGGTGGATCAGCGTGACCGCGCCGCCGGAGTCGAGCGCGACGACGGCGACCGCGCCGAGGTGCTCGACGACCTCACGGCGAGCGGTACCGCCACCGGGCATCACGACGTCGTCGACCCGCAGCCCGACAACCCGTCCGATGTGGACGTCCCTTGTGGACGCGACGGTGAAATCGTGCTTACCGGGCTCGGTCATCGAGTTCCAGTCCGAGTTGCTTCGGCCAGCTCGACCGGGAGCCGCTCGGCGACCTTGCGGTCCACGACGGCCTTCACGAACGCGCTGAACAGCGGGTGCGGCCGGGTCGGGCGGCTCTTGAGCTCGGGGTGCGCCTGGGTGCCGACGAAGAACGGGTGCTTGTCGGCGGGCAGCTCCACGAACTCGACCAGGTGATCGTCGGGCGAAGTGCCCGAGAACACCAGACCGGCCTCGGAAAGGCGCTTGCGGTAGGCGTTGTTGACCTCGTAGCGGTGACGGTGCCGCTCGGAGACCTCGGTGCTGCCGTACGCCTTCGCGACCTGCGAGCCCGGCTTGAGCTTGGCGACGTAGGCGCCGAGCCGCATCGTGCCGCCCATGTCGCGCTCCCCCGCGACGACGTCGCGCTGGTCGGCCATCGTGGAGATGACCGGGTTCGGCCCGTCTTCGAACTCGGCCGAGTTCGCGTCCTCGATACCCGCGAGGTTCCTGGCCGCGTCGATCACCATGCACTGCAGGCCGAGGCACAGGCCCAGCAGCGGGAGACCGTGGGTGCGGGCGTAGGCGATCGCGCCGACCTTGCCCTCGATCCCGCGCACGCCGAACCCGCCGGGCACCAGCACACCGTCCACATCGGACAGCGCGGCGGCGGCACCGGCCGGGGTCTCGCAGGTGTCCGAGGCGACCCACGAGATCTCGACCTTGGCGCGGTGGGCGAACCCGCCCGCGCGCAGCGCCTCGGTCACCGAAAGGTAGGCGTCCGGCAGGTCGATGTACTTGCCGACGAGCGCGACACGCACGGTCTCCGACGGGTTGTGCACACGATCGAGCAGGTCGCCCCACACCGTCCAGTCGACGTCGCGGAACGGCAGCCCGAGGCGGCGCACTACGTAGGCGTCGAGCGCCTCACGGTGCAGCACCTTCGGGATGTCGTAGATCGACGGCGCGTCGGGACAGGCGATGACGGCCTCGGTGTCGACGTCGCACATCAGGCCGATCTTGCGCTTGAGGTCCTCCGGCAGCTCGCGGTCCGCGCGACAGACCAGCGCGTCGGGCTGGATACCGATGTTGCGCAGCGCCGCGACCGAGTGCTGGGTCGGCTTGGTCTTCAGCTCGCCCGACGGGGCGAGGTAAGGAACCAGGGAGACGTGAAGGAAGAAGCACTGATCACGGCCGACGTCGTGGCGGACCTGACGGCAGGCCTCCAGGAACGGCAGCGACTCGATGTCGCCCACGGTGCCGCCGACCTCGGTGATCACGACGTCCGGGCTGTTCCCGTCCTCGTCAGCGCCGGCCGCGGCGGTGATCCTCGACTTGATCTCGTCGGTGATGTGCGGGATGACCTGCACGGTGTCACCGAGGTATTCCCCACGACGCTCCTTGGCGATGACCTCGGAGTAGACCTGGCCGGTGGTGACGTTGGCCTTGCCGTCGAGGGACCGATCGAGAAAGCGTTCGTAGTGCCCGATGTCCAGATCGGTTTCGGCGCCGTCGTCGGTGACGAACACCTCACCGTGCTGGAACGGGTTCATCGTGCCTGGATCGACGTTGAGGTACGGATCCAGCTTCTGCATCGTGACCCGGAGCCCACGTGCGGTAAGGAGCTGACCCAGGCTGGAAGCCGTGAGTCCCTTACCCAGAGAGGAGGCAACGCCTCCGGTGACAAAGACATACTTGGTAGCCCGCGACTGAAGTCCCACGGGCTTCCACCTTATCGCACGCCCGCAGAAGCGCTCACCGGCCACGCCGCAAGCGTCCGATGGAGTGGAAAACCGCTAGTCTCGCGGCGTGACAGACGCGCACGACACCTGGACGGCACCGGTCGCGGAAGGCCCGCTCGACGCGGACATCCGCGTCCCCGGCTCGAAGTCGATCACCAACCGGGCCTACGTGCTCGCGGCGCTCGCCAGCGCGCCGACCCGGGTGCGGACCCCGCTGGACTCCCGGGACGCGCGGCTGATGCTCGGCGCCGTCTCGGCGCTGGGCGCCCACTCGCAGGAGAGCATCGGCGGGTACCTCGTGCACCCGCTCGGCCCGGGCCGCGTGCATCCCGAAGAGACCGTGCGAGTCGAACTCGGCAACGCGGGCACCGTCGCCCGGTTCACCCCCGCCCTGGCCACCCTGGGCACCGGCCCGGCGCTGTTCGACGGCGACGAGGCGATCCGCCGCCGTCCGATCGGCCCGCTGCTGAAGGCGCTGCGTGATCTCGGCGCCCGGATCGACGACGACCGCCGTGCCGCACCACCGTTCACCGTCGAAGGCGAAGGCGGCCTGCGGGGCGGCAAGGTCGACCTGGACTCCTCGGCGTCGAGCCAGTTCCTGTCCGCGCTGCTGCTCGCGGGGCCGTCGTTCCAGCAGGGCGTGACCGTGCGCCTGGTCGGCGGCGCCCCGCCGAGCGAACCGCATATCGCGATGACGGTCGAGATGCTGCGCCGCTTCGGCGCCACTGTGGACCGTGAGGGCTCCGAATTCCACGTCGCCCCGACGCGGCTGTCCTGCCCCGAGTACATCGTCGAGCCGGACCTCTCGACGGCCGCCCCGTTCGTCGCCGCGGCCGTCGCGACCGGCGGCACCGTCCGGATCGCGGGCTGGCCGCAGCGGACGACCCAGCCCGGCGACTGGCTCCGCAGCCTGCTGCCGGTGCTCGGCGCGACCGCCGAACTCGACGCGGGGGGCCTGACGGTCACCGGCGGCGGGGCGATCCCCGGCGTCGAACTGGATCTGCACGAGGTCGGCGAGCTGACCCCGGTGATCGCGGCGCTGCTGTGCTTCGCCGAAGGCCCGTCGATCATCTCCGGGGTGGCGCATCTGCGCGGCCACGAGACCGACCGGCTGACCGCGCTGGCCACCGAACTGTCCTCGCTCGGCGCCGACGTCCGCGAGACCGAGGACGGCCTGCGGATCACGCCGGCGCCGCTGCACGGCGGGAAGTTCCGCACCTACGACGACCACCGGCTCGTGATGGCGGCCGCCGTGCTGGGCCTGCGCGTCGAAGGGATCGAGGTGGAGAACCCGGGGACGGTCGGGAAAACCTACCCCGGATTCGCCGAAGCCTGGACCTCGATGCTCGGCTAGCGCTCGATCAGGCCAGGTCGCCCGCGAACGGCGAGGCGCGCCACTGGTCGATCATCGGTTTCATGCCTTCCACCAGCATCGGCAGGTCCGGGGCCATCGAGAGGCAGGCCATCAGCTGCAGCATGGCCACGGCCTCCAGCGCCTGCCGGACCCGGTCGTCCGTCGTGCGCAGCCCGGACCGTCCGGCGGCGGCGTCGTACGCCTCGAAGCCCTCGGGACCGTTGAACGCGAGATCGCGTTCGACCGGGCCGCGGTTGACGAGTTCGAAGTCCGAACAGAGCTCACCCTCGGGGGTGGCGATCAGGTTGTAGCCCGGAGCGTCGCCGTGGATCGGCTGGACGGTGATCCCGGGGAAGGCCTCGGCGAACGCCTCTTCGGACGCGAACAGCGGCCGGAGCGCTTCCCATTCGCGGCTCGCCCGGTCCAGGTCCTCGGGGGACAGGAGATCCGGCCGGTCCTTGAGCTGCTCGAAGCCGTCGGGGATGAACGGGTCCAGCCCGCCCAGGAACGCGAGGTCGCCGTCGTATTCGCGGAGCGCGGCATGCAGCCCCGCCACGATCTCGGCCGTGCGCTCCGGGCCGATCTCGACGTCCTTGCGGTGCTCGACGAGCTGCCAGAACGTCATCGAGAACCCGTCGCGCTGCACGGGTTCGGCGGGGACGAGCGGGCTCGGCGGGACGACCGGATGCCCGCGCCGCGCGAGCCAGCCGGTGACGGCGAGTTCACGCCGCTGGTCGATCAGCTGCGTCTCGAGGGTGGTCGTCCGCGGCAGGACCGTCGGCACGCGCACGATCACCGGTGAGGGTGACAGGCGCACGATGACCGAAAAGACGTCGTACAGGACTTCGGGTTCCTCGACGGTGATGCCGAGGTCTCGACCCGCGGCGACCGCGGCGGCCACCGCCCGCGCGGTGCGGGCGGCCCGTTGTTCATCGGAGATCATCCCCCGAGTCTGGCATGGGCCCACGCAAGTAGTCCTCTAGTTGCGGTAGTTGCCTGTGCAAGTACCGCAACTAGAGGACTGAACGCGAAGGAGTCAGTTGCCGTCGGCGGCGATTCCCGGGGCCGGCGCCTGGGCGTTGCCCGCGATGCCGTAGCGCCCCGCGCCGCCTTCGAGCTGTTCCCGCAGCGCCATGATCGTGGTGACCCGGCCGGCCGAGGTCTCCGCGTTGTCCACAGTGGACAGGATCGACGTCGACGAAGTGTCGGCGCGCACGACGCCGACCGCGCCGGTGCCGTCGGCCGAACCGGTGTCGCCCGCCAGGACGGTGCCCGCGCCGGATCGGTCGAGCTGGGTGGCGAACCGCGCGATGGTGGAAGCACGGTCACCCGCGCCGTCACCGGTGTACTTGGAGCCGGTGAGCACGATCGCGAGCTGAGCGGGCTTCACGTCCTGGCCCGCCTTCAGGAAACCGCCGTCGGTGAGCCCGCCGAGCGCGGCCGCCAGCTCCACCGGAGAGGACTGCGGCTGCGCGTTGTCCTTGTTCAGCAACGCCACCGAGCCGAGCAGTGCCCCGGCGAGCGTGCCCGGGTCTCCCGCCGTCGGGAACTGCACACCGGCCGGCTGCAGGCGCGTCACGACGTCGCGCAGCTGGTCGGACCGCATCGGGTCGGAGAACGCCTCGGTCAGCTGGATCTCGCCGGTGACCGACGCGCCGGACTGGCCGATGAGCTGCTTGAGCGCGTCCCGGTCCGCGGGCTTCGCGTCGTCCGTGGTCACCAGCACCACCGAACGCTTGTCCAGCTGGGCCGCGACGACCTTCGGCCCCATCGCCCCGGCGAACGCGTCCGCGTCACCGAGCCGGGCGTTGAGGCTGTTGCGCTGTGCTTCGAGATCGGCGACCTGGGTGCCGAGGTCCTCCTTCTGCCCGGCGAGGCCGGACAGCAACGTGCCGTTGAGCGCCGTGGACCCGAGCACCACGCCGATGGCCAGCGCCAGGAAGCAGGCGGCGATGGAAACAATGTGGTACCGCAGAGAAATCACGTGAAAAGCCCCTTGCCCCAGGCGATGAACGAGTTCCAGGTGTCGCGGATCCAGTCGAGGTAGACCGAACCCACGTCGGAGACGAGCAGCGCGGCCGCGACGGCCACCACGGTCGCCAGTACGAGCAGCACGATGGCGCCGATCGACACGCGGCTGCGATGCAGGGTGGCGACGGCCTTGCCGTCGACCAGTTTCGTGCCGAGCTTGAGCCGGGTGAGGAACGTCGACGGGTTCGACCCGGACCGGCCGTGGTCGAGGAATTCCCGCAGCGTCGCCTGGAAACCGACGGTGACCACGAGGCTCGCCTCGTGCGCGTCGGCCAGCAGCAGCGCCAGGTCCTCGGCGTTGCCCGTGGCGGGGAAGGTGACCGCGCCGATCCCGAGGTCCTGGATGCGCTCGACACCCGGCGCGTGCCCGTCCGGCTGCGCCGGGACCACGACCTCGCCACCACTGCGCAGCGTCTCGGCGCCGATCCCGTGCGGGTCACCCACTATGACGTCGGGCAGATAACCCTGCGCGCGCAGCGTGTCCGCCCCGGCGTCGACGCCGATGAGCACGGGACGGTGCTCGGAAATGTACTTCTTCAGTTTCTTGAGATCTTCGGCGTGACCATTGCCACCCGCCACCACCAGGGCGTGCCGGTCCCGCAACGGAACCCGGATCTCCGGCACCCCGACGCCGTCGAGAATGAGACTGCGTTCCCGGCGGAGGAATTCGATGGTGTTGGCGGAGAACGCCTCCAGCTGGGTGGACATCCCGGCCTTGGCTTCGATCATCTGATCCGCGATGCTCTCGCGCGTCTGCTGGATCCCCGAACCGATCTGCCGCTCACCGATGTAGACGACGCCTTCGTGCAGGCGGAGTTTCGTCCCGTCCTTGACCTTGCGCAGCAATTCGCCGCCGACGGAATCGACCAGCGGGATCCCCGCCTCGAGCAGGATCTCCGGCCCGAGGTTGGGGAAGCGGCCCGAGATCGACGGTGAGGCGTTCACCACCGCCGCGACTTCGGCCTCCACCAAGGCATCGGCCGTCGACCGGTCGAGATCCAGCTGGTCGAGGACGACGATGTCCCCCGGGCTCAGCCGGCGAAGCAGCTCACGCGTACGCCTGTCGACCCTGGCGACTCCGGTGATCCCGGGGAGGACCTCTTGGTTACGGGTGAGCAAGCCGGTGAGCTTCATGCGACCGATAGTGACAAATCGGTGCGGCCTTATGCGTCCGCCACGCCGAAGGCCGAGCCGATTTAAACCCGCGCCGATTTACCCACACCGGTCGGGCCACTCCAGTCGTCCCACGAAGGGGTTCACCCGATTTCGGAGCGTTATTTCGCCTTCTTGCGCTTTCCGCCGCGGCGGGCTTTGGGCTTGTCCGGCGCGCTCTTGTCGGCCTCCGCGACGGCGAGCAATTCCTCGGCGTGCGCACGGCCGGTCTCGGTGCTCTCCATTCCGGCGAGCATCCGCGCGAGTTCCACCACCCGTTCGGATTGTTCGAGCACGCGCACACCACTGCGGGTCACTCCGCCGCTCGTGCCCTTGTCCACCACCAGATGCTGATCGGCGAACGCGGCCACCTGCGGGAGGTGCGTGACCACCAGGACCTGGTGGCTGCGCGCCAGCCGGGCGAGGCGCCTGCCGATCTCGACCGCGGCGCGGCCGCCGACCCCGGCGTCGACCTCGTCGAACACCAGGGTCTGCACGGTGTCCGCGTGCGCGAGGACGACCTCGATCGCGAGCATCACGCGGGAGAGCTCACCGCCGGACGCGGCCTTGTGCACGGGCAGCGGCGGCGCGCCGTTGTGCGCGCGGAGCAGGAGTTCGACGTCGTCGATCCCGTCCGGGCCGGCATGCACGAGCCTGCCGTCGACCTTCACCGCGTGCGAATCGCTCTCTTCGACGGTGCGCCGCTCGACGGTGATCTCGATTTCGGCCTGCCCCATGGCGAGCCCGGCCATTTCGGCGGTGATCGCCTCGGCCAGTTCGGCGGCGGCTTCGGTGCGCGCCTCCGACAGGACGGACGCGTGCTCGGCGAGGGTCACGGCGAGCGCGTCACGACGGGTGGCCAGCTCGGTCAGCGCCTCTTCCGAGGTGTCCATCGTGGACATCCGGCGGCGGGCGTCGTCGGCCCACGCCAGCACACCGTCCACATCGGCCGCGTACTTGCGGGTGAGCCGCTTCAGGTCGGCCTGGCGCGCGAGCACTTTTTCCAGCAACGCCGGGTCGGCGTCGAGCGTTTCGAGGTAGCTGCCCAGCTCGGTGGCCACTTCGGACAGCTGCACCGAGGCTTCGTCCAGCCGGGGCCCGAGGTCCCGCAGCACCGCGTCGTCGGAGCCGGTCAGCTGGCGCGTCGCCTCGCCGATCAGCCCCAGCGCGCCGGGTGCGTCCGGGTCGCCGTCGGCCGAACCGGCGACGGCGGCGTGCGCGGCACTCGACGCGGCACGCAGTTCGTCGACGGCGGCGAGCCGCTTGATCTGTTCGGTGAGTTCGGTGTCCTCGCCGGGTTCCGGCGCGACGGCGTCGATCTCGGCGAGGCCGTGCCGCAGCAGGTCGGCCTGCTGGGCCATCTCGCGGGACCGGGTGGACCGCTCGGTCAGTTCGGCGACGACGGCCAGCCATTCGTCCCGGACCGCGCGGTACTGCTCCAGCGGTTCAGTGACGGCCTCGCCGGCGAACCGGTCGATCACCGCGCGCTGCTCGGCGGGCCGCAGCAGCCGCAGCTGGTCGTTCTGCCCGTGCACCGCGATCAGCTGCTCGGACAGGTCGGCCAGCACGCCGACCGGCACCGAACGGCCACCGAGGTGGGCGCGGGACCGGCCATCGACGGAGACCGCGCGCAGCGCGATGACGCTGCCGTCCTCGTCGACCTCCGCCCCGGCGTCGGTGACGATCCGGGTGGCGCCCTCGGCCCCGCCCAGCTCGAACCGGCCCTCTACGAAGGCTTTCAGCATTCCTGTTCGCACCTTGGACACTTCGGCTCGGCCGCCGGAGAGCAGGTGCAACCCACTGACGACCATCGTCTTGCCCGCACCCGTCTCACCAGTGACCACGGTGAAGCCAGCGTGCAGTTCCAGCAGGGCGTCCTCGATGACTCCGAGGCCCTGGATGCGCATCTCGGCCAGCACGACGCCCACCGTAGCGGCCCACCCCGACCGTTCCCGCACCCGCCACGTCATGAAAGGGTCTTTCAAGACGTTTTTCGTCTTGAAAGACCCTTTCATGACATCCGTCAGCGGGCGTGGCGCTCCCGCCAGCCCTTGATCGGCAACGAGAACTTGTGCACCAGCCGGTCGGTGAACGGGCCTTCCCACAGCCGGATCAGCCGCACCGGGACGCTGCCGCAGGTGACCCGCACGGCCGCGCCGGCGGGAAGATCGAAGGTCCGCGATCCGTCGCAGGTCAACACCGCCGGCGAACCGTCCGGATCGATCGCGACAGTGATCTCCGAGTCGCGGGAGACGACCAGCGGCCGGGAGAACATCGCGTGCGCGTTGCTCGGCACCACCAGCAGCGCCTGGACGTCCGGCCAGATGATCGGGCCGCCCGCGGAGAACGCGTACGCCGTCGAACCGGTCGGAGTGGCGCACAGGACGCCGTCGCAACCGAAGGAGGACACCGGCCTGCCGTCGACCTCGATGAGGGCGTCCAGCACCCGCTCACGCGTGCTCTTCTCGACGCTGGCCTCGTTGAGCGCCCACGTGTTGACGGTCTCCTCGCCGTCGACGCTGACCGAGACATCGACGGTCATCCGCTCTTCGACCTGGTAGTCGCCGTCCACCGCCCGCTGGACGGTGTCGGCCAGCTTGTCCGAATCGGCCTCGGCGAGGAAACCGACCCGGCCGAGGTTCACCCCGAGGACCGGAACGCCGTTCGGCCTGGCCAGTTCGGCGGCCCGCAGCAGCGTGCCGTCGCCGCCGAGCACGAACACCAGCTCGGTCCCGGCGGCCGGATCCTGTTCCGGCGCCATGACCGTGCAGGGCGCGCCGATCCCGCCGTCCGCCTCGAGCATCTGCCGGACGTCCTCGTCGAGTACCCGAAGCCGTACACCGGCCTTGGCGAAACGGGCCGACACCTCGCGTGCCGCGTCCCGGGTCGCGTCCCGGTCCGGGTGCACGACGAGCAGCACCTCGCGATCGCTCATTGGGGTCCCTCCAGGACTGCGGTCCGGACGAGCCGCTCGGCGTCGGTGCCGAGGGTCTCGCCCGCCCCGCGGGTAAGCCAGACGAAATATTCGACGTTCCCGGACGGCCCGGGCAGCGGGCTCGCGACGACGCCGCGCAGGCGCAGGTCCAGCTTCTCGGCCTCGGCGAGCACGCCCAGCACCGATTCGACCCGCAGTTCCGGATCGCGGACCACGCCGCCGCTGCCGAGCCGGTCCTTGCCGACCTCGAACTGCGGTTTCACCATCGGCACCAGATCGGCGCCGTCCCGCGCGCAGGCCGCCAGCGCGGGAAGCACGATTTTGAGCGAGATGAACGAAAGGTCCCCGACCACGAGGTCGACCTGTCCACCGAGGTCTTCCGGGGTCAGGTTGCGGACGTTCGTCTTGTCGAGCACGACCACCCGGTCGTCGGTGCGCAGGCGCCAGTCCAGCAGTCCGCGGCCGACGTCGGCGGCGATCACCGTGGAGGCGCCGTTGCGCAGCAGGACATCGGTGAAGCCACCGGTCGAGGCACCCGCGTCGAGGCAGCGCTTTCCTTCGGTGGACAGGCCCTGCGGAGTGAAGGCGGCGAGCGCGCCCAGGAGTTTGTGCGCGCCGCGGGACGCCCAGCCGGGATCGTCGCCGTCGCGCACCACGATCGGCGCGCCGGACTCGACGCCCGTCGCCGGCTTGGTGGCCACCATCCCGCGCACGGTGACCTTGCCGTCGGCGATCAGCGCCGAGGCCTGCTCCCGGGAGCGGGCGAGACCCCGCCGGACGAGCTCCGCGTCCAGGCGGGCGCGTTTGGGCACGCGGTCAGACCTTGTCGATGGTGGACAGCGCCACCGTCAGCTCGGTGTGCACGGCTTCGAAGCGGTCGACGTGCTCCGACAGCGGCAGAGCGGCCAGCTCGTCGAGACCGGCGACGGCATCGTCGATCCCGGCACGCGGGTCCGTGTCCTGCTGCTCGAACTGCTCCGGCGCGCTCGCCATCGGCGGGGGCCCGGGTAGCGGCGGAGGGCCGGGCATCGGCGGTCGTGGAACGGGTGAGAAGTGGTCTTGCACCCCACCAAGTTAGCAGCGCTGGTCAGGTGAGGCGCAGCTCGGCGAGCGCGGCACGGGCACTGTCGTCTTCACCACGGACGGCGGTGCTCCCCGACTCCCAGGCCACCGCGCACAACGCGCGCAGCAGGTCCAAGGAGTCCCCTTCACCCTGAACGGTGAGTACGCCGTCCAGGGCGGAGACCTGCCAGCCGTCCTTGGGCCCGATTTCGAGCAGGTCGGGCCGCTGGTCCAAGCCGGCCAGATCGGCCGAGAGGTAGCGCGGCCGCTCCGCCGACGTCGCTTTGAGCAGGGACGCCGCGTCGGCGACCCCGGTCAGGACGCAGAGCGAATCGATCCCGGCCGCGACGGCGCCTTCGATATCGGTGTCCAGCCGATCTCCGACGACGAGCGCGCGCTCCGCGCCGGCGTCCCGTGCCGCCGTGGTGAACAGCAGCGGCGCCGGTTTGCCCGCCACCAGCGGTTCGACGTCGGTGGCGGCGCGCAGGGCGGCCACCATCGATCCGTTGCCCGGCAACAGGCCGCGTTCGGACGGCAGGGTCGCGTCGGTGTTGGTCGCCACCCACAGCGCGCCCGAGCGGATGGCGAGGCACGCCTCCGCGAGGGCGGCCCAGGTGTTCTCCGGAGAGTGGCCCTGCACCACGGCGGCCACGTCCGGACCGGCTTCCCGGACCGGACGCAGCCCCGCCGACGCGATCTCGGCGGCCAGCGACTCCGTGCCCACGACGAGCACGACGGCGCCCTGAGGCAGCCGCTCGCCCAGGAGGGCGGCGGCGGCCTGAGAGCTCGTGTGGACCTCGTCGGGACCGGCGGGCAGGTCGAGCGCCTCGAGATGCGCTACGACCTCCGCAGGTGCCTTGGAAGCGTTGTTCGTGACGAACCGGATCGCGGTGCCGTGGTCCCGAAGCGCCCGGAGTGCCTCCGGTGCGCCCGGGATCACCTGGCTGCCGCGATAGAGGGTGCCGTCGAGGTCGAACAGGACCGCGTCGTACCCGGCCGAGAGAGCGTCAGCCATTCGTGAGCTCCGCGGCCCGCTCGGCGGCGTCGGTCTCGTCCTCCTCGTCGGCTTCTGCCGCGTTCAGGAACCAGCGGATCGCTTCTTCCTTGCGGTCGGCGGCGGCGAGGTTGTCGGCGTAGGCGTAGAAGAGCCGGGCGCTCCAAGGATCGCGCTTCTCTTCCTTGAGGTCGTCGCTCTGCAAGGAGACGACGGCGGCGTCCAGCTGGCCGAGGTCACGACGCGCGCCGGCGGCGACGATCGCGAGCTCGACCTGGGTCTCCTTGGACAGGCGGTCCTTGTCGACCTCCTTCGCGAGGTCCAGCGCCCGCTCCGGGCGCCCGATGGCACGCTCGGCGTCGGCGATGATCGCGATGTGGTCATCGGCCCTCGTCATCCGGCGGACCGCCCGCAGCTCGGACAGGGCGTCGGACCAGTTGCCCGCGTGGTAGGCGACCAGGCCGAGCGCCTCGCGGACGATCGGGACCCGGGACGCCTTGGCCTTCGCGTACTTGGCGTGCGCCATCGCGGCCTCGGGGTCTTCGTCGACCAGACCGCCGGCCGCGACGAGGTGCTTGCCGACGGTCTCCGCGAGTGCCTTGGGCAGGGTGCGGAGTTCGCGGCGTGCTTCCTCGTCGAGGTCGGAGAACTCGATGCCTTCGGGCAGTTCCGGGGCTTCGAGCAGCTCACGCGCCAAGGTCTCGTCGTCGACCGGCTTGTCGTCGACGCGGGGCGAGGAACGGAAGTCCTTGCGGCCCTCGGAACGGTCACGCTGGGGTCGGTCGTCGCGCTTGCGCTCGAACCGGCCTTCGCCGCCACGGGAGTCGGTCCGCTTGTCGTCGTACCGCTTCTCCGGACGGTCACCGGAGGGCTTGCGGTCGGGACGGTCGCCGGAGGGACGGTAGCTGCCACCACGGCTGTCGCTGCCACGGTTGTCGCTGCCACGACTGTCGCGGTCACCGTAGGACTTGCGCTCGAAGCCACCGCTGCTGGGACGACGGTCGCCCGAGGAAGGGCCACGCTTGTCATCCCCGCGGTCGCTGTTGTAGCCACCGGAACGGGAACCACCGCGGTCGTCGCGGTAGGACGGACGCTTGTCATCACTGCCGCCGCGGTTGTCACGGTCGCCGTAGGACTTGCCCTGGGGGCGTCCTTCATAGCGGTTGCCGGACGGACGGTCGTCGGAACGGCCGCGGTTGTCCGAGCCGTAGCCGGAACGGGCCGGGCGGCTGTCGGGGCGCTTCTCGTACCGGCTCTCGGAACGGTTGTCCGAACGGCTGTCCGAACGATTGTCGGAGCGGTTGTCGTAACGACGCTCGGGGCGGCTGTCGGAGGAGCGGTACCCGCCGCGGTCGCCACCCCGGTTGTCGCGGTTGTCCGACGACCGGTAGCCACCGCGGTCGCCGCCACGGTTGTCCCGGCTGTCGCGGTTGTCAGATCGGTAGCCACCACGGTCACTGCCACGGTTGTCGCTGCCACGGTTGTCCGGCCGGTAACCACCACGGTCACCGCCGCGGTTGTCGCTGCCACGGCTGTCGCGGCTGTCGCGCCGGTCGTCGGAGCGGTAGCCGCCGCCACGACGGTCGTTGTCGCGGCTGCCGGACCGGTCGTCACGACGGTCGCCGGCACCGGGGCCGCGACGGTCGTCGTTGTTGTTGTAGCGCGGACGGTTCTCGTCGCGCCCCTGACCGGCGAACCGGCTGCTGCCGCCCGAGCGCTGGTCACGGGCACCTTCGCCACTGCGGGCGGGCTTCCCGGAATAGCTGCTCGAACCGCGGGCACCGCGGTCGTCACGGCGCGGACGGCCCTGGTAGCCGCCGTCGCGACCGCCTCGGTCCTGTCCTCCGCCGGCGGAACCGCGCCGGTCACCTCGCTGCGCATCAGACCGGCCTCCGCGGGGACTGTCGTCCCGGCGACCCGACCGGCCGGACGCGCCATCATCTGAGTCACGTCGACCGAACTCGGACACCTGGCCTCCTGCCACTATTGAAAAAGGTCTGAAACTTGCGGACCCCCTGGGGGGCCAACTCACCATCTTAACGGTCGCTTCGGCGCCGGCTCATGCGGCCGGTCCACCACGCGTACATGAAAATGGAACAGGGCCCTGACCTGGGGAGAACCTGTGGGGTTCTCAACCCTGGTCAGGACCCTGTCCTGAAGTTAGTCCGGCGGTGTCCTACTCTCCCACAACCCTTCGGTTGCAGTACCATCGGCGCTGTCAGGCTTAGCTTCCGGGTTCGGAATGGGACCGGGCGTTTCCCTGACGCTATGACCACCGAAACACTAC
>NZ_JAJPWS010000019.1:0-154630 GCF_046549055.1 Amycolatopsis sp. lyj-112
TCAAATTTGATCGAGGCAATTTAATGCACTCAAAGGAACCTCAAACGAGGTTCAAATACATAAGCTCTACTGGCTTAGTTCACTAGCACACTGTTGAGTTCTCAAGCAACACACCCCGAATCGCGCCACTCAGCCCTGAAGCAGAACAGCCTTATCCGAAGCAGTTATTTCTTGGCTTTTGTTCGGAGCAAACCCTAGCACCTGCTCGAAACTGACGTTTCAGCGGGGGTAAGGTTACCTCTCCGATTCGGGACCACCCACTCTACCACCATCCGGTGGGAGCTTGGTTCGTGTTCCCGGCGGCCGCTCGGTTTCCCTGGCGACAAAGAGAACATTACACGGCTCGAAACCGCCTTTTACAGGGGGGTCCCTTTTTTCGCGCCGAAGCTCTGACCTGCGTCGATCTAGCTCGTCTCGACGTTCGCGCCCGGAGCCGTCTCCCCGTGCGTAGCGACGACGGTCAGCGCGACGAGCGCGGCGGCGAGCAGAGCGGTCACGTGAATAGGTGCCGGCGTGAACGAAGCGCCGAGCACGAGCACCGCGGTCACCGGGAACCCGATCGCGATCGGACGGCATTCGTTGGTGGGCCCGATATGCATCAGCCAGACGCTCAGCAGGTAGATCGCGACGGGCACGGTCGTCGCCATGGCCGCGGGCAGCGGTGCGACGTGCCCCGTATGAGTGTCGTAGTCGACCGCGACTTCGAGACCGGCGCCGAGCGCGGCCGCCGAAGCGAAGATCAGGTAGTGCCCGTAACCCCAGCTCGCGACGGTGAGCAGGCTCTTCGCCTTTTCGAGCCGGACGTGGCCGGGCTGGTCGAAGTACAGCCACCACAGGGAGAAGAGCAGCACGAGCCCCGCGGCGGCGAGGGAGATCAGGCTGCCGGTGTGCTCCCCCTTGTCCAGCCCCTCCTTGACCGCGGTCGTCGCGCCGAGGATGGATTCACCCAGCACGATGATCGTGAACAGGCCATAGCGTTCGGCGATGTGGTGCGGGTGCCAGCCCGTCCAGTGGCGCCGCTCGGCGATCACCGGCACCGCGAGTTCGGCGAGCAGGAGCAGGAAGAACGACGGCAGGGCCAGGGACTCCGGCAGGCCGAGGCGGACGATCCAGAGGATCTGGACGATCGTGATGCCGACGGCGTAGCGCAGTGCGGCGGGACGGCAGGACGGATCGGTCCGCGCGGCACGCAGCCACTGCACGACCATCGCGAGCCGCATCAGGACATAGCCGGCGACCATGATCGCGAAGTCGCCTTCGAAGGCGGAGGAGACACCGGCCGCCACGGTCAGCCCGCCGGCGATCTGCACCAGCGTGACCAGCCGGTACGGGACGTCGTCGGTGTCGAACGACGACGCGAACCAGCTGAAGTTCAGCCAGCCCCACCAGATCGCGAAGAACACCATCCCGAAACTGAGCACGCCCTGCCCGATGTGGTTCTCGGCGATCGCGTGGTGCAGGCCGGCCGCGGCCTGCGCGACGGCGACCACGAAACAGAGGTCGAACAACAGCTCCAGCGGAGTCGCGACCCGGTGTCCCTCACCGGAATCCCGCATCGTCATCGGCCGGTACCAGACCCGCAGGCGACTCCGCCGCACAGAACTTTCCGTCATCGGTGCTCCTCGCAAACTCGGACTGACGCGATCTTCGCAGCCGAAGCGGGTTCGCACACGTGGAGAGAATGCGGCGGGTGGGTCCCGGGTATGGGGTGCACCTCCCCAGGCGTCCCCTGCCCGGGACCCACCCGCGCGAGTGCTTCACCGGACTCGGCTGTCAGTGGACGCGAACCGGCTGCCGCCGAACGGTCCCCCGCGGACGCCGACGGCCGTCCACCGGCTCGTGACCGTAGGTGTCCATTCCTGGAACTCCGGACTCACCACGGTCGCTTCAGCCGATCGCTCCATCCCCGAACGATCGACAGAAATACCACTGTCGGTAGCCAAGACATAGCAGTGAAGGCTCCGTAAGGTGTACCCGGTTGCTCTGAGTAGCGCCAGTGTCTTCCGACTGGAGTCACTCGGATGGAGCATTCGGTCTCGCCGACCGTAGTCATCGGTGAGTGGCACTCGCTCAGCCGCGTTGACTGTCGGCGGCCACTCGCGCGGCTTCCTCCCGCTCAGTGAGCAATCGCCGCTTCCGGCGCGTGCGAAGTTCGATCACCGCGAGTAAAAGCGCCGAACAGGTCAGCCCGGCCGCGCACAGCATCGCCGCGGTCAGCGCCGACTGGTAGCCGCCGTTCGCGCCCAGGACGGCGTGGAAGATCGACGCCAGCACGACGGTGCCGATCGCGGTGCCGATCCGCTGCCCGGTCTGCAGCGCGCCCCCGGCCACGCCCGCCATCGACGTCGGCACGCATTCCAGGGTCAGCGTGGTGTTGGGCGAGATGACCATCCCGCCGCCGACGCCGGCGACGAGCAACGGCAGCGCGAAGTACCAGCCGGCGTCGCTTCCGGGCGCGTACCCGGCGAGGAAGGCGACGGTGGCCATCCCGGCGATCACCATGACCAGCCCGGCGACGGTGAGCTTGCGACCCCACTTCGGTACCAGCCGCCCCGCGATCGCCGCGGACACCGCCGAGCCGATCGCGAACGGGGTGACGGCGAGGCCGGACTGCAGGGGCGTGTAGCCCAGGCCCTCCTGGAAGAAGATCGCGAAGACCAGCCACATCCCGGTGAACCCGCAGAAGTACAGCGCCCCGACCGCGGCACCCGTGGCGTACCCCGGGGTTCCGGTGAACAGCCGGGTGTCCAGCAGCGGAGGACGGTCTCGCCGCACCATCGAGCGTTCCCAGCGGACGAAGGCGACACCGAAGATCACCGCGACGACGAACAGCCACCACAGGTTCCCGAGACCGACCTGCTCGGATTCGATGAGCGGGAGCAAAACGCCGAGGACGGCGACGCCCAGCAGCAAGATGCCGACGAAGTCGATCTCGCCTCGCAGGCTCTTCGCGACTCTCGGCGCCTTCGGGAGCCATCTCAGCGCCAGGGCGAACGCGAGTATCCCGATGGGCACGTTCACGTAGAAGACCCAGCGCCAGCCGTCCGGGTCACCGAAGACGGCGAGGATCACGCCGCCGAGTACCGGGCCGACGGCGGTCGAGATCCCGACGGTCGCGCCGAACATGCCGAACGCGCGGCCTCGTTCCGCGCCGCGGAAGAGGTCTTGGATCATCCCGCTGTTCTGGGGCGTCATCATCCCCGAAGCGACACCCTGCAGGAGCCGGGCGATGATCAGCGTCGTCTCGTCCGGTGCCGCGCCGGCGAAAGCGCTGGTCGCCACGAAAGCGGCGAGGGCGAACAGGAACATGCGGCGGCGGCCGAGGGCGTCGCCGAGCCTGCCACCGGTCACCAGCACCAGTCCGAAGGCCAGCGCGTACCCGGAGACGACCCACTGGATCCCGCCGCTCGACGCGCCGAGATCCTGCTGGATCGAGGGCAGCGCCGTGTTGACGATGCTGACGTCGAGCAGGCCCATGAACCCGGCGGCGAGGGAGACGGCGAGCGCCTTCCAGCGCCGTGGATCGGGTTCGTAGGTGCTCATCAGGTGCTGGCGGCGATCCCGGGGATGCCCTTGAGCTCACCGATCAGCATCGACGTCACCTTGACCGGGTAGTCGTAGAGCGCGAAGACCGTCTGATTCTTGCCGACCAGTTTGAGGTGCACCGGGGTCTCGCCCTTGTGCGCCAGCAAGGTCTGCTTCAGTTCGCTGACCACCGACTGGTCGAGCTTCTCGGGCGCGGCCAGCAGCACGAGCGGCATGTCGTCGTCGCCGTTGCCGACCTCGGAGAGGTCGAGCGGCACCAGCCCGCCGCCGAAGATGGACATCTTGTCCTCGCGCCAGTTCACCCGGCCCTTGACCAGCACCGCGTTGTCCTCGATGAGGTCGGCGGAGAACATCGCGTACGACTTCGGGAAGTAGAGGACCTCGATCGCGGCGTCCATGTCCTCGATGGTGCAGATCGCCCAGGGCTCGCCCTTTTTGTTGACCCGGCGTTCCAGCGAAGTGATCAGCCCGGAGATGATCAGCTCACCTTCCTTCGGCGGGTCGGCGATGATCGCGGCGATCGGTCTCGGGGCGTGTTTGCGCAGGATGCGCTCGGCGCCGTCCAGCGGGTGCGCCGAGACGTAGAGGCCGAGCATCTCCCGTTCGTAGGCGAGGAGTTGCTTGCGCGGGTACTCCTCTTCACCGAACTTCAGATGCGCGAGCGGTGAAGAGGACACCGCGTCTTCCGCGTCGTCGTCCCCGCCGAAGCCGAACAGGTCGAACTGGCCCATCGCCTCCTGGCGCTTGAGCGGGACCACGGCCTCGACCGCGTCCTCGTGCACCTGGATCATCGAGAGCCGGGTGTTGCCGAGCGAATCGAACCCGCCGGCCTTGATCAGCGATTCGATGACCCGCTTGTTGCAGGCCACCAGTTCCGACTTGTCGAGGAACTCCGTGAAGGTGGAGTACTTCCCCTTCTCGTTGCGGGTCTTGATGACCGATTCGACGACGTTCGCGCCGACGTTGCGCACGGCGCCGAGGCCGAAGCGGATGTCGTCCCCGACGGCCGCGAACCTCAGCGCCGACTCGTTGACGTCCGGCGGGAGCACCTTGATCCCGAGGCGGCGGCACTCGGACAGGTAGACCGCGGACTTGTCCTTGTTGTCACCGACCGAGGTCAGCAGCGCGGCCATGTACTCCGGCGTGAAGTTAGCCTTGAGGTACGCGGTCCAGTACGAGATCAGGCCGTACGCGGCCGCGTGACTCTTGTTGAACGCGTACCCGGCGAACGGGAGGATCGTGTCCCACAGTGCCTTCACCGCATCCGGCGAGAACCCGCCTTCGGTCAGCGGGCTGGCCTTCATCCCGGCCTCGAAGCCCTCGTACTCGAGATCGAGGACTTCCTTCTTCTTCTTACCCATGGCCCGGCGGAGCACGTCCGCGCGGCCCATCGTGTATCCGGCCACCTTCTGGCCGATATGCATGATCTGCTCCTGATAGACGATCAGGCCGTAGGTGTCGGCCAGGATCTCCTTCAGGGGCTCCTCGAGCTGCGGGTGGATCGGCTTGACCTTCTGCCGATTGTTCTTCCGGTCGGCGTAGTCGTTGTGCGCGTTCATGCCCATCGGGCCGGGGCGGTACAGCGCGCCCACCGCCACGATGTCGTCGAACACCGTCGGCTGCATCCGGCGCAGCAGATCCCGCATCGGCCCGCCGTCCAGCTGGAACACGCCGAGCGTGTCTCCCCTGGCGAGCAGCTTGTACGTCTCCGGATCTTCGACGCCGAGCGTGTCGAGGTCGATGTCGACCCCGCGGTTGGTCTTGATGTTGTCGATCGCGTCGCCGATGACCGTCAGGTTCCGCAGGCCCAGGAAGTCCATCTTGAGCAGGCCGATGTTCTCACACGACGGGTAGTCCCAGCCGGTGATGATCGAGCCGTCGTCGCGCTGCCACAGGGGGATCGCGTTGGTGAGCGGTTCGCTCGACATGATGACCGCGCAGGCGTGGACGCCGGCGTTGCGGATCAGGCCTTCGAGACCGCGGGCGGTGTCGAAGATCGTCTTGCACTCTTCGTCGGTCTCGACGAGCGTGCGGACTTCGGCGGCCTCGCCGTAGCGCTCGTGCTTGTTGTCGACGATGCCGGAGAGCGGGATGTCCTTCGCCATGATCGGCGGCGGCAGCGCCTTCGAGATCCGGTCCGCGATCGCGTAGCCGGGCTGGCCGAAGTGGACGCGGGCGGAGTCCTTGATCGCCGCCTTGGTCTTAATGGTGCCGAAGGTGATGACCTGCGCGACCTTGTCGACGCCGTACTTGTCGGTGGCGTAGCGGATCATCTCGCCGCGCCGGCGGTCGTCGAAGTCGATGTCGATATCGGGCATCGAGACGCGCTCGGGGTTCAGGAACCGTTCGAACAGCAGCTTCTGCGGGATCGGGTCCAGGTTGGTGATACCGAGGACGTACGCGACCAGCGAGCCGGCGGCCGAACCACGGCCGGGGCCGACGCGGATGCCGACCTTGCGGGCGTAGTTGATGAGGTCGGCGACGATGAGGAAGTAGGCGGGGAAGCCCTTCCCGATGATGACGTCGAGCTCGATCTCGATGCGCTCGTCGTAGTACGCGTCCGGCACGCCTTCCGGGTACCGCCACTTGAGGCCGCGCGCGACCTCTTCCCGCAGCCAGGTGCCCTGGTCGTAACCCTCGGGGACCCCGAAGAACGGCAGCCGGTCCTTGTGCGTGTAGACGTCTTTGTAGGACTCGACGCGCTCGGCGATCAGCAGCGTCGAGTCGGCGGCGCCGGGGACCTCCTTGTCCCAGTACTCCCGCATGTCGGCGGCCGACTTCAGGTAGTAGCCGTCTCCGTCGAACTTGAACCGGTTCGGGTCGTTCAGCGTCTTGCCGGCCTGCACACAGAGCAGCGCCGAGTGCGTGTCGGCCTGGTCCTTGGTGACGTAGTGCGAGTCGTTGGTGGCCAGCGGCCGGAGGTCGAGCAGCTTCCCGATCTCGAGCAGGCCCTCGCGGACCGACCGCTCGATCGGCAGGCCGTGGTCCATCAGCTCGAGGAAGAAGTTCTCGCCGCCGAAGATGTCCTTGTAGTCCGATGCAGCCTGGATCGCCTCGGTGCGCTGACCCAGCCGCAGCCGCGTCTGCACCTCGCCGGACGGGCAGCCCGTGGTCGCGATGATGCCGTCGTGGTTCTCCGAGATCAGCTCGCGGTCCATCCGGGGCTTGCGGTAATAACCCTGCATACTCGCGAGCGAGGAGAGCTTGAACAGGTTCCGCAGCCCGGTCGCGTTCGCGGCGAGCATCGTCATGTGGGTGTAGGCACCACTACCGGAGACGTCGCCGCCTTCACCGAACTCGTCGGAGCCTCGCTGGTTGGCCTGGCCCCAGAACACCGGCTTCTTGTGGAAGCGGCTCTCCGGCGCGACGTAGGCCTCGATGCCGATGATCGGCTTCAATTCGTGCTTGACGGCCTGCTGGTAGAACTCGTCCGCGCCGTACATGTTGCCGTGGTCGGTCATCCCGACCGCGGGCATGCCGAGCCGCGACGCCTCCTTGAACAAAGGGGCGATCTTCGCCGCACCGTCGAGCATCGAGTACTCGGTGTGCACATGCAGGTGGACGAAGGAATCGTTCGACACCAGCGAAAACCTCCCCTAGACAGACGGGTCCCTGGCTGCGAGACGAGACCGGTCGACCCACTCTAAGCGTCTCAAGATCATCGGCAACTCGCGGGGGGATTCGGTCCTTGAGTGAGGACGAGTCTGCTAGCTGAGCAAGATCAAATCCAGCTGCCTCGCCGTAGCGGCCATCACCCGAAGGCGGGACCGCTACCGCCGCTCGGCTCCGTTTTCGGCGGCGTCGTGAGCAGCCATGATCAAAAAATGCTTGCCGACCAGGGCGCGGGTGTGCAGACTGCGGAGCCGCCAAGATCACCCGAGCCCGTCCGGAGTGTTGATGATCGACCTGCAGGCCATGAACGAAGGCGTGATCGCGGAGTTCCGCGCGAACGGTCGCCGCGGCGACGGCCTCCCGACGCTGCTTCTCACCACCACGGGTGCCCGAAGCGGACGACGGCACGTGACGCCGATGCTGTTCCTGGCCGACGACGACCGATACGTCGTGTTCGCCGCCAACGGCGGCGCTCCGGGGCATCCGGACTGGTACCGCAATCTGATCGCGGAGTCGTCTGTCGACGTCGAAGCGGACGGAGAGGCTTTCACCGCCCACGCGGTGGAGATCACCGGAGCGGCTCGGGACCGTCTGTTCGCGAAGCAGGCGAAGGCGTTCCCGCGGCTGGCGGAGCACCAGTCGAAGACCAGCAGGCCGTTCCCGGTGATCGCGCTCAAGCGCGTCTGACGTGGGCTGCGCGAGTGGGTCGCCGGTATGACCCTTGGGCCGCCGTGGTGATCAGGACCAACAACCCACCCTTGCCGTTCAGAAGTACGTGAAGGACCCCTTCATTGCGTCTAGCGCCGTGAAGGCCTCCTTGAGGGACTCTGAGTCCCTCAAGGAGGCCTTCACGGACCTGCCCCAATCGGCGGGTGAGGGCGGCGCGACGACGTTGTGACACTGGCCACGTCGGCGCGGGAAATTGGTGTCACAGAGGAACTCCGTATCCACGAAGGCGCCCAGCACGGCTTCCACTTCTCGGGTGATTACCTCATCGACGCCGACCTCGCAGGGTGGATCGGAGCGCTCGGCTGATCGCTTGACAAAGCCGGTGACCGACCGCACGATCTCGTCCCATGAACCTGTCTGACAGCCAGACAGCCGGACACGGTGGTCCGCGGCGCATCAGCGCGATGGAAGCCGTACTGGCCCACCTTCGCGGCGCCATCGAGCGCGGCGACTACCCCATCGGCACGAAATTGCCGGCGGAGTCCGCGCTCGGCAAGGAGTTCGAGGTCAGCCGTTCGGTCGTCCGCGAGGCACTGCGGGGACTGCAGGCACTCGGGCTCACCGTGTCCAAAACGGGCAAGGGAACCTTCGTGACCGCCACCGGGCCGGTCGAGAACCCCACCTTCGGGACCTATTCGGCCCGCGACCTGTTCGAGGTGCGGCGCCACGTCGAGATCCCCGTCGCCGGCTACGCGGCGGTGCGCCGCAGCACCGACGACCTCGACCTGCTCGGCCATCTCGTCGAGCGGATGGACCTCGAAACCGACAACACCGCGTGGGTGGCGCTGGACTCGCTGTTCCACATCACCATCGCCCAGTCTTCGGGCAACCCGGTGTTCGGCAAGGTCATCGAGGAGATCCGGGACGCGCTGGCACGCCAGTCGTCCTTCCTCAACCAGCTGGGCGGACGGCGGACGCGCTCGAATATCGAGCACCGCGAGATCGTCACCGCCATCGCCGGCGGTTCCGAGGCGGACGCCATCGCGGCGATGACCGCCCATCTCGAACACGTCGAGAACGCCCTCACCACCATCGTGCGGCCAGGCCACGCGACGAACCCGAACAAGGACGACTGACACCGTGACCGAACAGACCCTCAGCACGGACGACAAGTCCGCGCCGCCTGCCGATGCCGGTGACGCCGGCTACGACAAGGCGCTGAAGCCCCGCCACGTCAACATGATCGCGATCGGCGGCGCCATCGGCACCGGCCTGTTCCTCGGCGCGGGCGGACGGCTCGCCCAGGCGGGCCCGGCACTGGCCATCGTCTACGCCGTCTGCGGCCTCTTCGCGTTCTTCGTGGTGCGCGCGCTCGGCGAACTCATTCTCTACCGCCCCTCCTCCGGCGCGTTCGTTTCCTACGCCCGTGAGTTCATGGGTGAGAAGGGCGCCTTCGTCGCGGGCTGGATGCACTTCCTGAACTGGTCGACGACCGGGATCGCGGATATCACCGCGATCGCGCTGTACGCCCACTTCTGGTCCTTCTTCACGCCGATCCCGCAGTGGGTGCTGGCACTCATCGCGCTCGCGGTGGTGCTGACGCTGAACATGGTTTCGGTCAAGCTGTTCGGCGAGATGGAGTTCTGGTTCGCCATCATCAAGGTGGCCGCGCTGGTGACCTTCATGGCGATCGGCATCTTCCTGCTGGTCACCCAGCAGCCGATCGCGGGGCACACCCCGGGCTTCTCGCTGATCTCCGACCACGGCGGGATCTTCCCGGCCGGTCTGCTGCCGATGGTGCTGATCGTCCAGGGTGTCGTGTTCGCCTACGCCTCCGTCGAACTCGTCGGTGTCGCGGCGGGCGAGACGAAGGACCCGCGGAAGATCATGCCCAAGGCGATCAACTCCATCATGTGGCGGATCGGGATCTTCTACGTCGGCTCGGTGGTCCTGCTGGCCATGCTGATGCCGTGGGACTCCTACTCCAAGAAGGAGAGCCCGTTCGTCACCGTGCTCTCGAACATCGGGGTGCCGCAGGCGGGCAACGTGATGAACCTGGTGGTGCTGACGGCGGCGCTGTCCAGCCTGAACTCGGGCCTCTACTCCACCGGACGCATCCTGCGGTCGATGTCGCTGGCCGGGTCCGCGCCGAAGTTCACCGGCGTGATGAACAAGAACCACGTGCCCTACGGCGGGATCCTGCTCACCTCGGCGGTCTGTGTGCTGGGCGTCGGGCTGAACTACCTTGTGCCGAGCGAGGCCTTCGAGATCGTGCTGAACTTCGCGGCCATCGGCATCCTCGCGACTTGGGCGATCATCGTGATCTGTCACCTGTTGTTCGTGCGCAAGGCCAAGCGCGGCGAGGTGGAGCGCCCGTCGTACCGTCTGCCGTTCTCGCCCTACACCGAGATCGCGACGCTGATCTTCCTCGCCACCGTCGTCGTGCTGATGGCCTTCGAGGAGACCGGCCGGATCACGCTGTACTGCCTTCCGGTGATCGGTCTGGCGCTGGTGATCGGCTGGTTCAGCGTGCGGAAGCGGATCAACATGGACGTCTTCGAAAAGACGAAGCTGTGATTCCCGAGATCCGCGTACCGGCTCACGAGCCGCTGGTGCACCTCCTCCGCGACGGAATGGTCGAGGGGGTGCACCACGGTTCGGCCGTGGTGCTCGCGCCGGACGGCCGCGTGCTGTTCTCCGCCGGCGACATCGAGGCGGCGTTCTACCCGCGTTCGTCGGCGAAACCCTTGCAGGCCACCGCGATGGCGCGACTCGGCGTCGGGCTCGGCCCGGCCGGTTTCGCGGTCGGCGCGGCGAGTCACTCGGGCGAGGACATCCACCTCGCGGAGGTGCTCAGGACGTTGGACGGAGCCGGGCTCACCGCGGAAGATCTGCGGACGCCGGAGGACCTGCCGTTCGACCCGGTCGAGCGCGACGCCTGGATTTCGTCCGGCCGGTCCGCGACCCGCTTGGCGCACAACTGCTCCGGTAAGCACGCCGCCATGCTGGCGACCTGCCGTCTCCACGATTGGTCCACAAAGGACTATCTCGATCCGGGTCATCCTCTGCAGCGCGCGATCGCGGACTGCGTCGAAGACCTGACCGGGCAACGGATCCCGAAGGTCGCCGTCGACGGCTGCGGCGCTCCCCTGTTCGCGGTCTCGCTGCGCGGGCTCGCCCGGTCGGTGGGGAAGATCGCCGCCGCGGCACCTGAAACCCCGGAAGGCCTGGTGGCCGAAGGGATCCGGAAGCATCCGGAACTGGTCGGCGGCACGCGCCGTGACGTCACCGCGTTGATGCGCGCGGTTCCGGGCCTGATCGCCAAGGACGGTTTCGAAGCCGTCCAGGTCGCCGCGCTGCCGGACGGCACGGCGGTCGCGATCAAGATCGCCGACGGCGGCGACCGCGCACGGCAGCCGGTGCTCGCCGCCGCGCTCGCGCTGTGCGGCGTCGATCCGGACGTCTTGAAGCCGTTCACCGGGGCCCCCGGGCTCCGGGTGACGGGTGCGCTCGCCGAACTCCAGTCAGCCGCGTGAGGAGCCTGTGATGTACCGCACGGAGCACGATCTGCTGGGAGACAAGGAAGTTCCGGCCGACGCCTACTGGGGTGTGCACACCGCGCGCGCCCGGGAGAACTTCCCCATCACCGGCACCACGATCTCCGCGTATCCGCACCTGATCGAGGCGCTCGCCTCGGTCAAGGAGGCCGCCGCTCGCGCCAACGCCGACCTCGGCCTGCTGACTCCGGAGATCGCCGACGCGATCTGCCGGGCCTGTGCGGAGATCCGGGAAGGCGCGCTGCACGACCAGTTCGTCGTCGATGTCATCCAGGGCGGCGCCGGCACGTCGACGAACATGAACGCCAACGAGGTGATCGCGAACCGCGCGCTCGAACTGCTCGGGCACGAGAAGGGCGACTACGCCCACGTGCACCCGAACGAGCACGTGAACCTCGGGCAGTCGACCAACGACGCCTACCCGACCGCGGTCAACGTCGCGACGATCATCGCCGTCCACGAACTGGCCGAGGCGATGGTCTTGCTGGAGCAGGCGTTCGCCGCCAAGGCCGTCGAGTTCCACGACCTGCTGAAGATGGGCCGGACCCAGTTGCAGGACGCCGTGCCGATGACGCTGGGGCAGGAGTTCGGCACCTACGCGATCATGCTGGGCGAAGACCGGCTGCGGCTCACCGAGGCGGTGGCGCTGCTGCACGAGATCAACCTCGGCGCGACCGCGATCGGCACCGGCCTCAACGCCGCGCCCGGTTACGCCGAAGCCGCCTGCGCGCATCTGCGCGAGATCACCGGCCTGCCCGTCGAGACCGCCGTCGACCTCGTGGAGGCGACCCAGGACTGCGGCGCGTTCGTGCACCTTTCCGGTGTGCTCAAACGGATCGCGGTGAAACTCTCGAAGAGCTGCAACGACCTCCGGCTGCTCTCTTCCGGCCCGCGGGCGGGGCTCAACGAGATCAACCTGCCGCCGGTCCAGGCCGGTTCGTCGATCATGCCGGGCAAGATCAACCCGGTGATCCCCGAGGTGGTCAACCAGGTCGCGTTCGAGGTCATCGGCAACGACGTCGCGGTGACGATGGCGGCCGAAGCCGGGCAGTTGCAGCTCAACGCGTTCGAGCCGCTGATCCTGCATTCGCTTTCGGAGAGCATCACGCATCTGCGGTCGGCCTGTGTGGTGCTGGCCGAGCGGTGCGTTTCCGGGATCACCGCGAACGCCGACGTGATGCGGGGCTACGTGGAGAACTCCATCGGCCTGGTGACCGCGCTGAACCCGGCGATCGGGTACGCGGCGGCGACCGAGATCGCGAAGGAAGCGCTCGAAACCGGGCGTGGAGTGGCGGAACTCGTCGTCGAAAAGGGGCTTCTGCCCGCGGAGGAACTGGCGAAGCTGCTGAAGCCGGAGACGCTCGCGCGGCTCAAACGGCTCGGCTGAAGACCAGCGGGGCGGTACCGGGCGGTCTGCCCCGCGCCAAGTGTCATGAAAGGGTCTTTCGGGACGAATTTCGTCTTGAAAGACCCTTTCATGACACGCTCGAGCGAGCGCGCGCTCCCCGCGACGCGGGTACGGTCGTAACCGGAAGGTGATCCTCCGCACGAAAGGCGGCCCCGGCGTGCTCGACCGACTTCTCGACCGGTTCCTCGGCCTCCCCCAGGCCGAAGGCCCCGCGCCCTCGGCGACCAAGGGGATTCCGGTCCCGATGCCCGACGGCGTCCGGCTGCTGGCCGACCGCTACACCCCGCCGGGTGACGAGCCTCGGCCGGTGGTGCTGATCCGCACGCCGTACGGCCGCGAAGGCCTGATGGGCAAGATCTTCGGCGACACGTTCGCGCGGCACGGGCTGCAGACGGTCCTCCAGAGCACGCGCGGGACATTCGGCTCCGGCGGCGAGTTCCGGCCGTTCCACCTGGAGAAGGAAGACGGTCTCGCCACCATCGCGTGGCTGCGCGAGCAGCCCTGGTGCGACGGCCGGATCGCGATGGCGGGCGCGAGCTACCTCGGGCATACGCAGTGGGCCGTCGCGCCGTATCTCGACGAGCCGCTCGAAGCGATGTGTCTCGGCATCACCGCGTCGGAGTTCGTCTCCACCTTCTATCCGGGCGGGATCCTCGCGATCGACAACATGGTCTCGTGGTCAGCGCTGATCGGACGGCAGGAAGGCCGGTTCGCCGGGGTGCCGAACCCGTGGCAGACCAAGAAGACCCGGGCGGCCATGGCGCATCTGCCTGTTTCCGGCGCGGACGTCGCGGCCATCGGCAAGCAGGTGCGCTTCCTGCAGGACATCTCCGAGCACGCCGAACCCGGTGACGACTTCTGGGCGCCGTCGGATCACAGCGCGCGGGTCGCCGGGCTGACGACACCGGTGACCATGGTGACCGGGTGGTACGACCTGTTCATTTCCGCGCAACTGCGCGACTTCAAGGAACTCGCCGCCGCGGGGCGCGAGCCGCGGATCACCGTCGGCCCGTGGGCGCACGGTGAACCGGCCAGCCTCAAGACGCTGGTGTCCGACCAGATCGGGTTCCTGTCCGCCCATCTTCTCGGCGACGGCGCCCAGCTTCGCCAGGCTCCCGTGCGTCTCTATCTCCAAGGTGCCGGACGGTGGCTGGACTTCACGAGCTGGCCGCCGGAATCCGAAGCCACGGAGTACTTCCTGCGCTCCGGCGCGCTTTCCTCCGACGGCCCTGAGGAATCAGCGCCGGGTGAGTTCACCTACGACCCGGCCGACCCGACGCCGACCGTCGGCGGGCCGCTGCTGTCCGGTGTGCAGAAGCAGCGCGACAACAAGACCGTCGAAGAACGCCGGGACATCCTGCTCTTCGACGGAGACCTGCTCAAGCGCGACCTCGACGTCATCGGCGAGATCTCGGCACTGGTGCACGTGCGGACCGACCTCGGCCACGGTGACGTCTTCGTCCGGCTGTGCGATGTGGACCGTCGCGGGGTCTCCCGCAACGTCACCGACGGCATCCTCCGTCTCCGGCCCGGCACCCCCGAGTCCGATGTGGACGGTGTGGTCGCGGCCGAGGTCCGGCTCGATCCGACGGCCTACCGGTTCCGGCGCGGGCACCGGCTGCGGCTGCAGGTCGCGGGCGGAGCGTTCCCTCGCTTCGCCCGCAACCACGGCACCGACGAGCCGCTCTTCACCGCGGTGGACGGGAAACCGGCGCGGTTCGAGATCTTCCACGACCCCGCGCACCCGTCCCGGATCACGCTGCCGGTGTTCGGCGGTTAGAGGACCACACGCTGGTGCGTGGTCAGCCTGCCGTCGTCGTGCAGCACGTGGAACAGCAGCGACGGCGGCAGGTCGGTGTCGATCGGCCCGCCTTCGGACCAATGCCGGAGGCCGCCCTCTTCCCACGGGAACAGGATGCTCGACCCGACCGAGGGCGCCGACCGCAGCGGCAGGCCCGCGAACGTCGTCGACGTCGCGGCGTGGACGTGCCCGCACAACAGGGCCACCACTCGCGGGTGACGGGCGAGCACCTCGGCGAACCGGTCCTCACCGTGCTGGCGTATCCCGTCCACCAACGGCAGGCCGAGTTCGACCGGTGGGTGGTGGAAACAAACGAAAGCGGGGCCGTCGCCGTCGGCGAGGACGCCGTCCAGCCAGGTGAGGGTCTCGTCGTCGAGGAGCCCGTCGGGTTTACCGGGGATGCTCGTGTCGGCCATGACGAAGGTGACGTCGCCGACGGTGTGCACCGAGTTCAGCGGTGCGTCGCCCGGTGCCTGGTCCAGCAGCCCTTCGCGGTACGGACCGCGTTCGTCGTGGTTGCCGGGGCAGGTGAACAGCGGGACGTCGGTCTTGAACAGTTCGGCCGCGCGCCGGTACTCCTCGACCGTGCCGTGGTCGGCGATGTCGCCGGTCACCAGGATCGCGTCGACCGGTGTCGCGAGATTCGCCAGGTAGCGCATGACGCGGGCGGTGCGTTCGTCCGCCCGGTCGCCGCCGTCGAGATGGTTGTCGCTCAGATGTGCCGTCACGAACATCGTGTCACCCCATGTTCTCCAGATATGCCAACGTTTTCACCCAGTTCCGCACGAGCAGCTCCGCTGCCCCCGTGTGGTCGGAGACGCGGATCGCCTCGGCGATCCGCCGGTGCTCATCGATACTCTCCAGCGAGCGTTCGGTGCCACCGAAATAACAGGCGTCATAGCGCTTCAGGAGCGGCTTGGTCTGCTCGATCAGGCGCAGCAGATGCGGATTCGTGCAGCGGGAGACCAGCAGCGTGTGCCAGCGATCGTCCAAAGCGGACAGATCGCCCTTCCGTTCGAGTTCGGCGGTCATCTCGCCGGCGATCCGGTCCAGCCCGCCGGTGAGCCCGGCGAGGTCCTGCGGCGAACTCCAGCGCAGCGCGAGCGCCTCGAGTTCCGCGACGAGCGGGTACAGCCGCCGGGCTTCCTCCGGATCGAACGGCGGGACCAGGAAACCGCGGCCCGGCGCCGAAACCAGCATGCCGCGGCCGGCCAGCCCGATCAGCGCCTCGCGCAACGGCGTCCGGCTGACCCCCAGTTCCCGGGCGAGGTGCACCTCGTTGATCCGGCTGTCCGCGGCGATCCGGCCGTCCAGCATGCGCGCGGTGATCTCCTCCGCGAGATCGCGCCGGAGCAGGTTCCTCGTCATGCGGACAGTATTGCATGCACTTGAGCCATACTGTATTCAGTTAGGCATGACGAGTATTCAGGGCTTTGACGTCGTCCGCGCTCGCTCGGAGACCCCGGGCTGCGCCGAAGTGGTCCACCTCAACAACGCCGGATCGTCGCTACCGCCCGCTCGCGTGA
Source organism: Amycolatopsis sp. lyj-112 (assembly GCF_046549055.1). Taxonomy (NCBI): domain Bacteria; kingdom Bacillati; phylum Actinomycetota; class Actinomycetes; order Pseudonocardiales; family Pseudonocardiaceae; genus Amycolatopsis; species Amycolatopsis sp. lyj-112. Next base: position 16,120 of record NZ_JAJPWS010000019.1, read on the forward strand.
CCGACGCGGTCGTCGACTACCTGCGCGAAGAAGCCCTGATCGGCGGATACGAGCAGGCCGCGGCCACCCTGGAGCGGCTCAACGGCGTCTACGCCTCGGCCGCCCGGTTCGTCGGCGCCGAACCCGACGACATCGCGCTGACCGACAACGCGACCCGGTCGTGGCAGGCGGTCTTCTACGCGCTGCCGTTCACCGCGGGCGACAGGATCCTGACGTCGAGGTCCGAGTACGCCAGCAACGTCATCTCCTTCCTGCAGACCGCCAAGCGCACCGGCGCCGTGGTCGAGGTGGTCGAAGACGACGAGTCCGGCCAGCTCGACGTCGAAGACCTGAAGCGCCGGATCGACGGCGCCGTCAAGCTGATCGCCGTCTCCCACGTGCCGACCCAAGGCGGGCTGGTGAACCCCGCCGAGGAGATCGGCGCGGTCGCGCGGGACGCCGGGATCCCGTTCCTGCTGGACGCGTGCCAGAGCGCCGGGCAGATCGACCTCGACGTCGCCCGCCTGAACTGCGACGCGCTCAGCGTGACCGGCCGCAAGTACCTGCGCGGGCCGCGCGGCACCGGTTTCCTCTACGTGCACCCGCGGCTGCGTGAGCGGCTCGAGCCCGCGATGCTCGACCTGCACTCCGCGTCCTGGGTCGCGCCCGAAAGCTACGAAGTCGATCCGACCGCGAAGATGTTCGAGGTCTGGGAACGCGATCACGCCGCGACGCACGGCCTCGGCGCGGCGATCGACTACGCCCTCGAATGGGGCATGCCCGCCATCGAAGCCCGCGTCGCCGAACTGGCCGCGAAACTGCGTGACGCGCTTCGGGCGATCCCGGGGGTCAGCGTCCACGACCAGGGCGCGCGGCAGTGCGGCATCGTCACGTTCAGCGTCGCGAAAACGCCGTCACCCGAGGTGAAACGCCACCTCTCGGCGGCGAGGATCAACACCAGCGTCTCCGAAGCCACGTCCGCCCAGTTCGACTTCACCGCGCGCGGACTGCCGTCGATGGTCCGGTCTTCGGTGCACTACTTCAACACCGAGGACGAGATCGCGCTCCTCGTCGGCGAAGTGGAGAAGCTGGCTTAAACGACGGGAAAGCAGCGACTGGGTCGACGGGGCGTAGGGCAGCCCCGTCGACTTCGCGCGCAGACCGATCACCAGCGCTTCACCCAGCAGGCTGATGCCGATCGACAGGGTCACCGGTCTGGCGATCGGGTCGGTGCGCCACTACTTCAACGGCCACGACGAGCTGCTCGTCTTCGCCATGCGCGCACTCGGCGACAGGCTGGAAGCCAGGCTGCTGCGCCACATTCCGCACCTGCTCGACCCGGCGACGCCGCGCGCTCGTCCGGCGGGTGCTCGACGGCGCCCGTGAGTCGGACGGCCTGCTCGACGGCCTCGACCTCGACGTCGAAACCGAGCGGCTGGCGGCGCTGCTGGACGGCCTCGCCCTGGCGGGGGCCCGGACGTCGCCGGAGTCGATGCGAGCGGTGCTCCGGCGGCACCTGGAGAGCCTGCGGGCGCCGTAGCCGGACAACTGGCACTGTGGCGGGATGAGCACGTTCTACGAGGTCGCGGCCCAGGATCCCGGTCGTGTCGCGGTGATCGACATCGACGGGCGCGAGACCACCTTCGGCGAGTTGTCCGCGCGGGCGAACCAGCTCACGCACGCCCTGCGAACGCTCGGACTCGGCGAGGGCGACGGCGTCGTCGCGATCATCCACAATGGACTCGCCTACTACGAGCTCCTGCTGGCGACACTGCAGGCCGGGATGTACTTCACCCCGGTCAACTACCGCTCTTCGCCGAGCGAGATCGCTTACATCGCGGGCAACAGCGGCGCCAAGGTCGCGATCGCGGACGCGGACATCGCCGCCACCTGCACGATCGAACTGGGCGCCCTGCACCGGTTCTCGATCGGCGAGACGCCGGGATGGGGCGACTACGCCGCCTGGGGCGCGGACCAGCCTGTCACCACACCGGAGCACCGGACCGCCGGCCAGACGATGCTCTACACCTCCGGCACCACCGGGCGCCCCAAGGGCGTCCGGCGCGCGCTTTCCGGGCGGCCGCCCTCGCTGCACCCGATCCACGAACACACCCTCGAACGCATGGACGTCCTGCCCGGGCGCGGCGTCCACCTCGTCGCCTGCCCGCTCTACCACGCGGCGCCGGGCACGTTCTCGACCGCGATCCTGCATCTCGGGCACACGCTCGTGCTCATGGACCGGTTCGACGCCGAGGAAACGCTGCGGCTCAGCGAAAAGCACCGTGTCACGAGCACCCATCTGGTGCCGACGATGTTCCACCGCATGCTGCGGCTGCCCGACGACGTCCGCGCGCGGTACGACCTGTCGAGCCTGATCGCGGTGATCCACGGCGCCGCGCCGTGCCCGCGCGAGGTCAAGGAACGGATGCTCGCCTGGGTGGGCCCGGTGGTCCACGAGTACTACGGGGCGTCCGAGGGCCTGATCACCGCTGTGCACGCGAAGGAATGGCTGGCCGAGCCGGGCACCGTCGGCCGGGCGCTGGACGGGGTACGGCTCAAGGTCACCGGGGACGACGGCGAAGAACTCCCCGCCGGCGAGACCGGGACGATCTACTTCAGTTCAGCGCACACGAAATTCGACTACCACGACGATCCGGACAAGACGGCCGCCGCGCGCTCCGGCGAGTTCGTCACCGTCGGCGACGTCGGCTACCTCGACGCGGCGGGCCGGGTGTTCCTGTGCGATCGCCGGACGGATCTCATCCTGTCCGGCGGCGTGAACATCTACCCGGCCGAGATCGAGGCCCGGCTGCTGAGCCATCCCGACGTCGAGGACGTCGCGGTGATCGGCGAGCCGGATCCCGAATGGGGACAACGGGTCGTCGCCGTCGTCCAGCCGGTCGAAGGCGTCCTCGGGGACGACGCGCTGGCGAAGCGGCTCGAAGAGCATTGCCGTGCCGAGCTGGCCGGGTTCAAAACGCCGCGCCGGTTCGATTTCCGGGAGCGGCTGCCGCGGACGGAGAGCGGCAAGATGCTCCGCCGAACGCTCCGGGAGCCCTGACGGGCGAAGGTGACGGCCCCGTCCCTCGCGTTCGCCGTCCCCGAGGCGACCCCGGTTCCGGGCTGACCGGCACGATCCTGCTCTACGTACTGCCGCACGGCAGCCCGCTCTCGCAGGACGCGCCGAACCGCGGTTGCCCGTGCTAGGCCCCGAACCAGCCCGCGACGTCGAGCCGGAAGCCGTCCGCCGGCGCCATCGTGCGAAGGTCGGCTTCGAGCGCGCGCACCCTGCCGGCGCCCAGTGCGTCGGCCCAGTCCTTGCGCAGATCCTCGAAGATCGCCGCGGACCGGCCGAGTGAGTCGAACCCGCGCGCGGTGAGCCGCACGACCTTGCGCCGCGCGTCGGCCGGGTCGTCGACACGCTCGGCGTAACCGAGCTGCTCCAGCTTGTCGACGGTCTTACCCGCGGCCTGTTTCGTGACCCCGAGCCGCCTGCCGATCTCGCTCGCCGTCGCGCCGTCGCGGCCGATCGCCTGCATGGCGAAGCCGTACGCCGGGCGGACGTCGGGGTGGCCCTGCTCGGCCAGCTCGGCGTGCAGCCGGTCGATGATCGAGCGGAATCCCGCGAACAGCAGGATCGGCAGCTCGAAACCGGGGCCATCGGAAACTCGCTTGCCTGATTCGACAACCTGGTTTACGTTTTCGTCAACCACGTTGTCTATCTTAAAGAGGCGCTCCATGTTCCCTGACCACACCCTCGAAACCGCACCTCCGGCTTCGCGTCGCCCGATGGAGGCGACCATCCGGCACCTGGGCCATCTCCCCGCCGCCGTCGCCCGGCTGGCGTCGTCACCGGAACTGCTCGACGGTTTCCTCAAGCTCAGCGCGAGCTTCGAGCAGACGACCCTCGAACCGCTCGCCCGCGAAACGGTGGTGATGACCGTGGCGACGCGCAACGGCTGCCACGTCTGCATCGAGATGCACACCGGGAAGCTGAAGAACCTCAGCGCGGACGACGACGTCATCGCGGCACTGCGCTCGCAGGAACCGGTGCCCGACGAGCACCTGGAAGCCGTCCGGCAGTTCACGCTGGCCGTGCTCGAAACCGCCGGCGATGTCGGCGACGAGACGCTGCACGCCTTCCTCGATCACGGATACACCGCCCGGAACGCGCTCGAAGTCGTCATGGGCATCGGCACCTACACGATGTCGACGCTGGCGAACCGCCTCATCCGCGCCTAATCGCACTACGTGATCGCCGTGTCCCGGCGACATCACTCTTTTGGCCCCGATCTTGATGTATCTGAGCAGGCCTGGCCGCCTCCTGAATCATGCAGCCGAAAGTTCGCTACCCGCGGCGCGGCGCACCGGCGGTCTGGCCTGCCGAGGGGGCAGACCAGACCGCCGAAAACCGAAGACGTGTTCCACATGGTTTGGGGGTACGTGAAGGCCCCCTTCCCTCGGCTGAGTCGAGGGAAGGGGGCCTTCACGTGTCTTGCGAGCCCTGGAATCGGTGGGCGCAGTAGGGATCGAACCTACGACCGCTCGGGTGTAAACCGAGTGCTCTCCCGCTGAGCTATGCGCCCGGAAGGTGGCACCCCGCGAGGGGTGCCACCGGTGAAAACTCAGGCCAGCGAGGCCACGGCCTTCTTCCATGCTTGCTGGTCGCGCGCCTCGCCGGGCTGGTTGATCTCGGCGAACCGCACGACGCCGTCCTTGTCGATCAGGAACGTGCCGCGGGTGGCCAGGCCGGCCTTCTCGTTGAAGACGCCGTAGGCCGTCGCGACCTCACCGTGCGGCCAGAAGTCCGACAGCAGGGGGAACTGGTAACCCTCCTGCTCGGCCCACGCCTTCAGCGAGAACAGGGTGTCCACGGACACACCGATGACCTGAACGCCCTGACCGTCGTAGTCCGCGAACTCGTCCCGAAGCTGGCACAGCTCGCCGGTGCAGATGCCACTGAACGCGAACGGGTAGAAAACCAGCAGGACCGGCTTCTCGCCCTTGAAGGACGACAAGGTGACGGCCTGCTTGTTGTAGTCGTTGAGCGTGAAGTCCGGGGCTTGCGATCCGACCTCGACGGCCATACCGGCGGATTCCTCTCGAAGAGCGAACAGGGCATACGCCGACAACCCTATCGTGTCGTTCGCACGGCCCCCGAGGTCACCGCTTGGTCTTGGACGACTTAGGCGACACCAGCCGCGTGCCCGCCCACTTGGGGCCGGCACTGATGTTGGCCGTCTGAGCCAACCCGACCTGCGGTACCGCTTCGGCGATCTCGCTCGGCTCGACGTGCCCGGGCTGTCCCGTCTTCGGGGTCAATACCCAGATCACACCGTTCTCGTTCAGGGGGGTCCGGACCTCGATCAGCGTGTCGCCGAGATCACCGTCGTCTTCGCGCCACCACAGCAGCACTACGTCGATGACCTCGTCGGCATCCTCGTCGAGGATTTCGCCGCCGATCTGCTCCTCGATCGCCGCACGAAGATCGTCATCGACGTCCTCGTCCCAGCCGATCTCCTGGACCACCATGTCCGGCTTGATCCCAAGCCTTTCGGCGACGCTGCTCTGATCAGCGTCTCCCGCGGCGACCACTGCTGTCACTCCTCCAACTACGACGGAGCGTGGTGTCGCCTCGGCCAGGTTGACCGGGCCGGCACCACACTCGGGTACACGATGCCCGTTAGCGAACACTGGCGCGGCGTTCCGCGCAACCGTCCACACCGGATCTTGAACAACTCGTGTCGCAGCGTACGGGCATTCGGCCCATCCTCGCGCGGTCAATTCAGGCGCACTTGGGCACCCCGGGAGCCCCTGCTTTAGGGTGGGAGAGAAAACGCGCGCGCGATACAGGCGCGCGCGAGGCGTGTCGCAATCGGGTCAACGAACGTTACCGATCAGTAGCGGTGACGGGAACGGAGCCGGGGTACGACGATGGAAGAAGAACACGCCCCGCGTACGAGCAGAACCAGCTACAACCTTTTGCAAGGAGACCCCTTGGCCCCGCAGAACGACGGCGCCTCCGGCAAGGAGACCCCGGCACGCGTCCGCGTCATCCGTGACGGATTGGCGGCGCACCTGCCCGACATCGACCCGGAAGAGACGGCCGAATGGCTGGACTCCTTCGACGAGGCGCTGGCCAGGGGTGGTCAGCAGCGCGCCAGGTACCTGATGCTGCGCATCCTCGAGCGGGCCAGGGAACGCCACGTCGGCGTTCCGGCGCTGACGTCGACCGACTACGTCAACACCATCCCCACCGAGAACGAGCCCTGGTTCCCCGGTGACGAGGAGATCGAGCGCCGCTACCGGGCCTACATCCGGTGGAACGCCGCGATCATGGTGCACCGTGCGCAGCGCCCCGGTGTGGGCGTCGGCGGCCACATCTCTACCTACGGCTCGTCCGCGGCGCTGTACGAAGTGGGCTTCAACCACTTCTTCCGCGGCAAGGACCACTCCGGCGGCGGCGACCAGATCTTCATCCAGGGTCACGCCTCCCCCGGCATCTATGCCCGCGCGTTCCTCGAGGGCAGGCTGTCGGAGAACCAGCTGGACGGGTTCCGCCAGGAGTTCTCGCACGCGGGCGAAGGCGGCGGCCTTCCGTCGTACCCGCACCCTCGGCTGATGCCGGAGTTCTGGGAGAACCCGACCGTGTCCATGGGCCTCGGCCCGATGAACGCGATCTACCAGGCCCGGTTCAACCGTTACCTGCGCGATCGCGGCATCAAGGACACCGGCGACCAGCACGTCTGGGCGTTCCTCGGCGACGGCGAGATGGACGAGCCGGAATCGCGCGGCCTCATCCACGTGGCCGCGGGCGAGGGCCTCGACAACCTGACCTTCGTGATCAACTGCAACCTGCAGCGGCTCGACGGCCCGGTGCGCGGTAACGGCAAGATCATCCAGGAGCTGGAGTCGTACTTCCGCGGCGCCGGCTGGAACGTCATCAAGGTCATCTGGGGCCGCGAGTGGGACTCGCTGCTGCACGCGGACCGCGACGGCGCCCTGGTCAACCTGATGAACACCACGCCGGACGGCGACTTCCAGACCTACAAGGCCAACGACGGCGCCTTCGTCCGTGAACACTTCTTCGGCCGCGACCCGCGGACCAAGGAACTGGTCAAGGACCTCACCGACGCCGACGTCTGGAACCTCAAGCGCGGCGGGCACGACTACCGCAAGGTCTACGCGGCGTACAAGTCTTCGCTGGAGCACCACGGCCAGCCGACGGTGATCCTGGCCCACACCATCAAGGGTTACGGCCTCGGCCCGTCGTTCGAGGGCCGCAACGCCACGCACCAGATGAAGAAGCTCACCCTCGACGACCTCAAGCTGTTCCGGGACTCCCAGCGCATCCCGATCAGCGACGAGGAACTCGAGCGGAACCCGAAGCTGCCGCCGTACTACCACCCGGGCAAGGAATCGGCCGAGATCGAGTACATGATCGGCCGTCGCAAGGCGCTCGGCGGATTCCTCCCCGAGCGGCGCCCGAAGGCCGCCAAGGCGCTCGTGCTGCCCGGCGACAAGGTCTACGAAGGCATCCGCAAGGGCTCGGGCAAGCAGGAGGTCGCCACCACGATGGCGTTCGTCCGGCTCGTCCGTGAGCTGGCGAAGGACTCCGAGATCGGCAAGCGGATCGTGCCGATCATCCCGGACGAGGCGCGCACCTTCGGCCTCGACTCGATGTTCCCGACGGCCAAGATCTACAACCCGCACGGCCAGACGTACACGTCGGTCGACGCGAGCCTGATGCTGGCCTACAAGGAGTCCGAAAAGGGCGTCATCCTGCACGAGGGCATCAACGAGGCGGGCTCCACCGCGTCGTTCACCGCCGTCGGCACCTCGTACGCCACCCACGGCGAGCCGATGATCCCGATCTACATCTTCTACTCGATGTTCGGGTTCCAGCGGACCGGTGACGGCCTCTACGCGGCGGCGGACCAGATGGCCCGCGGGTTCGTGCTCGGCGCCACCGCCGGACGCACCACGCTGACCGGTGAGGGCCTTCAGCACGCCGACGGGCACTCGCTGCTCCTCGCGGCGACCAACCCGGCCGTCGTGGCCTACGACGCCGCCTGGTCCTTCGAGATCGCGCACATCGTGCGGGACGGTCTCCGCCGGATGTACGGCGAGACCGGGCCCGAGGGCAACGGCGAGAACATCTTCTACTACATGACGATCTACAACGAGCCCTACCAGCAGCCCGCCGAGCCGGAGAACCTCGACCTCGACGGCCTGCTGAAGGGTCTCTACAAGTACGCCGACGCGCCTTCGGGCGACGGTCCCGAGGCGCAGATCCTGGTGTCCGGCGTGACCATGCCGGACGCGCTCAGGGCACAGAAGATGCTCGCCGAGGAGTGGGGCGTACGCGCGGCCGTGTGGTCGGCGACGTCGTGGACCGAGCTTCGCCGCGAAGCCGTCGCGATCGATCACGACAACCTGCTCCACCCGGGCGAGTCCCCTCGTGTGCCGTACGTCACGCAGGCGCTGTCCGGTGCGAACGGGCCGATCGTCGCGGTTTCGGACTGGATGCGCGCGGTGCCGGACCTGATCCGTCCCTGGGTGCCGAACGACATGCTGACGCTGGGCACCGACGGGTTCGGGTTCTCCGACACCCGCCCGGCCGCCCGGCGGAAGTTCCTGGTCGACGCCCAGTCGATCGTGGTCGGCGCGCTGAGCGCGCTCGCCAAGCGCGGCGAGATCGCCCAGGCGAAGGTGGTGGAGGCGGCGCAGAAGTACCGCCTCGACGACGTCTCCGCCGCGGGTCCGCAGTTGTCGGACTCCGGCAGCGCCTAGCAATGCCATGAACGGCCCGTTACTTGCGAAATTTGCAAGTAACGGGCCGTTCATTGCATCCGGCGCCGGACGGACTAGAGTTATACATCGGATGTTTCCGAGTGAGCGGAGAGGGTGAGCGAGTGTGACGAAGCGTCGACTGCCGAAGCCGAGCGAGCTGAAGCAGATCCTGCGGCCGAAGCCGATCGTGCTCAACCCGACCGAGCGGCGGCTGGCGAACGCGCACACGATCGCCGACCTGCGGACGATCGCCCGCAAGCGGACCCCGCGCGCGGCGTTCGACTACACCGACGGTGCCGCCGAGCTGGAAGACAGCCTCCGCCGCGCCCGGCAAGCCTTCCGCAGCGTGGAATTCCACCCCAACGTCCTGCGCGGAGTGTCCGATGTGGACACCGGCAAGGAGATCCTCGGCAAGCGTTCGGCGCTGCCGTTCGCGTTCGCGCCGACCGGGTTCACGCGGATGATGAACCACGAAGGCGAGGCCGCGGTGGGCCGCGTCGCCCAGCGCAACGGTATCCCGATGGGCCTCTCGACGATGGCGACGACGTCGATCGAGGACCTCGCGGCGGCCGCGCCGGAGGCCCGCAAGTGGTTCCAACTGTACGTCTGGCGTGACCACAAGGCCGGCGAAGATCTGATGAATCGCGCCTGGGCCGCCGGGTTCGACACGCTCATGCTGACGGTGGACACCCCGGTCGCCGGCGCGCGGCTTCGCGACGTCCGCAATGGGCTGACCATCCCGCCCGCGCTCACCCTCAAGACGTTCGTCGACGGCGCGATGCACCCGGCCTGGTGGTTCAACATGCTGACCACCGAGCCGCTGACCTTCGCGTCCTTGAGTCACTTCGACGGCACGGTCGCCGAACTGCTCAACAAGCTCTTCGACCCGACGCTGAATTTCGACGACCTCGACTGGGTCCGCCAGACCTGGCCGGGCAAGCTCGTGATCAAGGGCATCCAGAACGTCGACGATGCCCGTGACGTGGTCAAACACGGCGCAGACGCGGTACTTCTGTCCAACCACGGCGGCCGCCAGCTCGACCGCGCGCCGACGCCGATCGAGCTGCTGCCCGCGGTGCTCGACGAGATCCAGGGCAACGCGGAGGTGTGGGTCGACACCGGCATCCTCTCCGGCGGCGACATCGTGGCCGCGCTCGCGCGCGGCGCCGACGCGGTGCTCATCGGGCGCGCGTTCCTCTACGGCCTGATGGCCGGCGGCGAGCGCGGCGTCCAGCGATGCGTGGACATCCTGCGCACCGAGATGGTCCGCACCATGCAGCTCCTCGGCGTCCGCACCCTCGCCGACCTCAAGCCTTCACACGCCACCATGCGCTGACCCCGTCGCGTTTCGTCCTCTGGTTGCGGTGGTTCGACGCCGAACCACCGCAACCAGAGGACGAATTTCGGGATTCGCCTTCATCTTGTTGACGAAACACAAGGTTTGTGAGGAAGATCTCGGGCACGGCGTGAAAAGCCGTTTTCGCATCGTGGAAACGGGGTTCGTATGTTCGTCCAAGAACTCTCCCCGCTCGGCACACTCGGCCTGTCCGCCCTCGTCGCGGTCCTCCCGCTGGCCACCGTCCTGGTCCTGCTCGGCGCCGTCCGGCTGAAAGCCCATCTCGCCGCCCTGATCGGCCTCGCGGTCGCTCTCGTCGTCGCGATCGTGGCCTTCGGCATGCCGATCGGCCAGGCGATCTCCGGCGCCTTCTCCGGCGCGGCGTTCGGCCTGTTCCCGATCATGTGGATCGTCGTCAACGCGCTGTGGATCTACCGGATCACCGTGCGCACCGGGCATTTCGACGTCCTGCGCCGCTCGTTCGGCCGGGTTTCGGATGATCCGCGGATCCAGGCGCTCATCATCGCCTTCTGCTTCGGCGCGCTCATGGAGGCGCTGGCCGGATTCGGTGCCCCGGTGGCGATCAGCGCGATCATGCTGGTGGCGCTCGGTTTCACCCCGGTCAAGGCCGCGGTGGTGGCGCTGGTGGCGAACACCGCCCCGGTCGCGTTCGGCGCCATGGGCACCCCCGTCGTCACCCTGGCCCAGGTCACCGGCCTGCCGCTGGAACAGGTCTCCTCGATCGTCGGACGGCAGACGCCGTTGCTCGCGCTGGTCGTCCCGCTCCTGCTGGTGATCATCGTCGACGGCAAACGTGGTCTCAAGGAGACCTGGCTGCCCGCGCTCACCTGCGGTGTCGCGTTCGGCGTCGTCCAGTTCCTCGCGTCCAACTACGTGTCCGCACAGCTGGCCGACATCGGCGCCGCCCTCGCCGGCGCGGCCGCGCTGGTGGCCCTCCCCGCGTCCCGCAAGCCCGCCGACGCCGAGGTGCGCGCCCAGGTCCTCACCGGGACCCAGACCGCGACCCTCGAGAAGCCCGACGAGCGCCGCGACATCTTCCTCGCCTATCTGCCGTACCTGCTGATCATCGTGATCTTCTCGATCGCCCAGCTTCCTCCGGTGAAGAAGCTGCTCGATTCGGCCACCTGGAAGTTCCGCTGGCCGGGACTGGACGTGGCGAGCCCGACCGGGAAACCCGTCACCGGCAACAGCTTCTCCCTGCCGTTCCTGAACACCGGCGGCACGCTGGTGCTGATCGCGGGCGTGCTGACGGCGATCGCGCTCAAGGTCGCCGCGAGCGACGCGGCCGCCGAATGGCTGGCGACGGTGAAGGAACTGCGGTTCGCCATCCTGACCGTGGCCGGCGTCCTCGGGCTGGCCTACGTGATGAACCTGTCCGGGCAGACCGCGACGATCGGCACGTTCATCGCCGCGGCGGGCGCGGGGCTCGCGTTCCTGTCCCCGGTGCTCGGCTGGTTCGGCGTGGCCGTCTCCGGATCCGACACGTCGGCCAACGCGCTGTTCGGCGCGCTCCAGGTGACCGCCGCGCACCAGGCCGGCCTGCCCCCGGACCTGCTGGCGGCGGCCAACAGCTCGGGTGGCGTGCTCGGCAAGATGATCTCGCCGCAGAACCTCACGATCGCCTGCGTCGCGGCGAACCTGCCCGGCGAGGAGGGCAATCTGCTGCGCAAGGTGCTCCCGTGGAGCATCGGGCTGCTGCTGGTGATGTGCCTGATCGTGGTCGGTCAGGCGAGCCCGGTGCTCAGCTGGATGCTGCCCTGACCGCGACGGGCGTCGAACGAGCGGTGCGGTTCCAGCTCCACCAGCCGTGCACGACCAGCCCGGCGAACACGATGTAGACCGCCGCCGAGAAGTACAGGCCCGACGAGAGCTGCAGCGGCACGCCGATCGCGTCGACGACCAGCCACACCAGCCAGAACTCGACCAGGCCGGCGCCCTGCGCGGCGAAGGCGACCAGTGTGCCGACGAAGATCGCGGCGTCCGGCCAGGGCGCCCAGGAGGCGTCGAGCGCGTCGAGGACCAGCGCCATCGCGGTGGTGCCGATCACGAACGCGCCGAGCATCGCCAGGCGCTCGGAGAGGCGGCCCTTGCGGACGACGACGCCGTAGACCGGGTCGGAGCGGCGGGACCAGGCCCACCAGCCGTAGATCGAGATGGCGAGGATCGCGACCTGCCTGGTGGCGAGCCCGCCGAGATGCGCGGAGACGTAGACGGAGAACAGCAGCACGGTGGCGCCGACCTGGACCGGCCAGGTCCACAGCGTGCGGCGTTGCGCCAGGAAGACCACCGCGAGCGCGAAGACCTGCCCCGCCAGCTCGGCGAAGGAGATCCACTGTCCGAGCACCGTGACACCGTTGTGCAGCAGGAAGTCCACGTTCGCACCCCTCTGTCGTCTACCGCTCCAACATGCTCCGCGACGACGCCATTCCCAAGAGAGTGTGAGGTGCGGAACAGGGAAACCGCTTGAGGGACGCTGAGGCCGGAGGAGCCTGCATGAGACATGACGAAGGGGCCCTTCACCGCGAGTCATGCGGCGATGGGCCCCTTCAGCTCCACGCGGGCCCGGTGCCTTCCTCGATCACCGGGCCCGCGCGGATGCTCAGGAATCTACGCGACCGATGCCCACCGGCGAAGTCGGCGGCTCCGAACGGACCGTTTCCTTGCCGTTTCCGGCTCCCGAGTCCAGCTGGCCCTGCAGGTTGGCCAGCCAGCCGTGCCAGCGCTCCTGCGCCGGCTTGATCAGGCCGCCGCCGAAGCCGACCACGATCACGCCGCCGATGGTGGCGAGCACCGCCACCAGGACCGGTCCCGTCACCGCCGTCGCGATGTTCACCTGGCCGAGCGCGGCGATGATGCCGAAGGCCATGATCAGCCAGTAGGCGACGGTGCCGAGCAGCCGTCCGGCGGGGCGGGCCGACAGCGCGCCGTGCACCAGGTCGCGGACGACCTTCGCGATGGCGGCCGCGACGATCACCAGCACCAGCGCCACCAGGATCCGCGGCAGGAACGCGATGATCTCGTTGAGCAGCGCACTGACCGGATTACTCTCACCGAATACGCCGAACGCCAGCTGTAAGGCGATCAGGAGAATGAAGTAGTAGACGAGTTTGACGACGATGCCGCCCGCGTCGAAATTCGCTTGTTTGAGAGTTCCGGTGAGTCCCGTCTTCTCGATGAGCTTGCCGAAACCGATCTTCGACAGAACCAGTCCCAATGCCTTTGACACAGCCTTCGCGATCAACCAGCCGATGAGCAGGATGATCAGGAATCCCACCAGTTTCGGCACGAAGGTGGCGACCAGGTTCCATGCTTGTCCCAGACCGTCTTTCAGCTGCTCGCCCACGGCGAACTCCCTCCTCGGTACATCCCCGCCGTATGCTGCGCGGCTTGCGAGGGATCGTTGATCACGCGCCCGTCACCGGCAACTCGGCAACCCACGATCGAGTGAGTCAGCTAGCGGGAAAAGATCCACAAGTCCCATACTTGTTCTACCGGTGGGGACCGGGGAGACGAGGCCGCTCGGCGCGGCGTAAAACGCAAGCGCCGGGCGGCCTCGAGTTATGTACGGACTCCTTTGACAATTCCCCGCCGCGGATCCCGCGATCGTCTGTCCACTTCGGACAAGACGGGCGGACTGCCGCAGGACGACGCCCCCGGGGACCGGCCGGACTAGGATCGGCTGACCATGGCTGATGCGACTTCCGGACGGCATGTGCCCAAGCACCACGGGTTGTCCGCCAAGACCCTCCGCCGGCTGGAGCACGCCTCCGGCCGGCTCGCGAGCGCGAGTATCGCGGTGATGGAGGAACGGCTGAGCTGGTTCGCCCGGCTCCCGGCCGACCAGCGCGCGAGCGTCCTGCTGATCACCCAGGCGGGTGCCGCCGGTTTCGTCGACTGGCTCCGCGATTCGAAGGAGGCACTCTCCCTCACCACCGAGGCCTTCCGCGAGGCGCCGGCCGAACTGTCCCGCTGGGTGAGCCTGCGGCAGGCGGTCGGCATGGTGCGGCTGGCGATCGAGGTGTTCGAGGAGCAACTGCCGGACTTCGCCGCGAACGAGGCCGAGCGGGCGGCGCTGATCGAAGGGATCCTGCGCTACGGCAGGGAGATCGCCTTCGCCGCGGCCAACTCCTACGCGGCCGCCGCCGAGGCTCGGGGCGCCTGGGACGCGCGGCTGGAGGCGCTGGTCGTCGACGGCATCGTCCGCGGCGACGCCGAGGAGGCCGTGCTCTCCCGTGCGGCCGCGCTCGGCTGGGACCCGGCCGCGCCCGCCACCGCGCTGGTCGGGACGCCGACCTCGGACGACCCGCCGGCGGTCGTGTTCGAGGTCCGCAGCCGCGCCACGCGGGTCGGCCGCCAGGTACTGCTCTCGGTCCAGGGATCTCGCCTGGTCGTGGTGGTCGCCGGACCGACCGAGGGCACTCTGAAGGACAGCGAGATCCTCACCAAACTGTCCGTCGCGTTCGCCGACGGCCCGGTCGTCGCCGGTCCGACGGTGGCCACTCTCGCGGAGGCACACCACAGTGCCACCGAAGCGCTGTCCGGCCTGCGCGCCGTCGTCGGCTGGCCCGGAGCGCCCCGGCCCGCCCGGTCGGTCGACCTGCTGCCCGAACGCGCGCTGTCCGGCGACCCCGAGGCAGAACGCCTGCTCGTCGACCAGATCGCCAGGCCGCTGGAGGAGGCGGGCCCGGCCCTGCTGCGGACGGTGGAGACCTACCTCGACAGCGGCGGCGTCCTGGAGACCTGCGCGCGGACGCTGTTCGTGCATCCCAACACCGTCCGGTATCGACTGCGCAAGGCTGCCGAACTCACCGGCCGCCACGCCGCCGAACCGCGCGACGCCTGGGTGCTCAAGGTCGCCCTGACGGTCGGACGGCTGGCCCGGTCGCGCGGCCTCTGGTAAACCGGTTGGTAACTCAGCGCAGTGATGGACCTCATAGGAAAAGCTGGTTGAACCCGACAAGGCTTTTGGGTTAAGCGCGGAGATCAGGAAGGCACTTTTGTAGGTTTCCGACAATTACGTCGGCAGGACTTGGTGAGCGTCGGCATCACGACCATGGTGGCCGAGAGTGTTCCCTTGGGGGGTGACAGCAGCAGTCCTCGCCCCCGGTCAGGGTTCCCAAGCCCCAGGCATGCTCACCCCTTGGCTCGAGCTCGACGGCGCCCGCGCGCGCGTCGAAGGCTGGTCCGAGCGGGCCGGGCTCGATCTCGTGCGCCTCGGCACCGAAGCGGACGCCGAAGAGATCCAGGACACCGCGATCACGCAGCCGCTGATCGTGGCGCTGTCGCTGCTGGCCTTCGAACACCTGCAGCGCGTGGCCCCGGTCGCC
Organism: Amycolatopsis sp. lyj-112; assembly: GCF_046549055.1. NCBI lineage: Bacteria > Bacillati > Actinomycetota > Actinomycetes > Pseudonocardiales > Pseudonocardiaceae > Amycolatopsis > Amycolatopsis sp. lyj-112. The sequence goes on from NZ_JAJPWS010000019.1 coordinate 31,576, forward strand.
GACGACGCGCCGGTCGCCGGCCACTCCGTCGGTGAACTGGCCGCCGCCGCCATCGCCGGGGTGCTGAGCCCCGAGGACGCCGTCGCGCTCGCCGCGATCCGCGGCGCGGAGATGGCGAAGGCCTGCGAGCAGGAGCCCACCAGCATGGCCGCGGTCATGCTCGGCGACCCCGAGCAGGTCGTCGCCTGGCTCGCCGACAACGGTCTCGCCGCGGCGAACCGCAACGGCGCCGGCCAGATCGTCGCTTCCGGCGCGGCCGCGCTCATCGAGAAGATCGTGGCCGAGCCGCTCGAAGGCACGAAGGTCCGGGCCCTCAAGGTCGCGGGCGCGTTCCACACGTCGTACATGGCACCCGCGCAGGAAGCGCTGGGCGCCTACGCTGCGAAGATCACCCCGGCGGACCCCACGCGTCCGCTGCTGTCGAACGCCGACGGCCAGGTCGTCACCGGTGGGGCCGAGTACCTCGAACGGCTGGTCAAGCAGGTCACCAGCCCGGTGCGCTGGGACCTCACCATGGACGGGCTGGTCTCCTTGGGCGTCACTTCGACGTTCGAGCTGCCGCCGGCGGGCACGCTGACCGGTCTGGTCAAGCGGCAGCTCAAGGGAACCGTGACCACCACCATCGCGCTGAAGACGCCCGCCGAGCTGGCGAAGCTTCAGGGGCAGGAGGACGCTTCGTGACCGACCGATCCACCTTGCGGCAGGCGCACGGCGCCGCCGGGACACGCATCCTCGGTGTCGGAAGCTTTCAGCCCGAGAAGGTCGTGACCAACGACGACCTCTCGCAGATCATGGACACCAACGACCAGTGGATCCGCGACCGCGTCGGCATCGTCGAGCGCCGGTTCGCCGAGAAGGACGAATCACTGGTCGACATGGCCGTCAAGGCGGGCGCCGCGGCGCTGGCCGACGCCGGTGTGGATCCGTCCGAAGTGGACACGGTCATCCTGCCGAACTGCACGATGCCCACGCAGATCCCGAACGCGGCCGCACAGGTCGCCGACCGGATCGGGATCGTGCACCCGGCCGCGTTCGACCTCAACGCCGCCTGCGCCGGATTCTGCTACGGCCTCGGTGTCGCCTCGGACCTGATCCGGGCGGGCAGCTCGAAGAAGGCGCTCGTCATCGGTGCCGAGAAGCTCACCGACCACGTCGACCCGGTCGACCGCGCGAACGCGATCATCTTCGCCGACGGCGCGGGCGCGGCGGTGGTCGGCGCGGCCGACTCGGCGCAGATCGGCCCGGTCGCCTGGGGCAGCGCCGGCGAGCACGTCGACCTCATCTACATGCGCGACGAGAAGTGGATCTACCAGGAGGGCCAGTCGGTCTTCCGGTGGGCGACCACGCAGATCGCGCCGATCGCCTTGCGGGCACTGGAACTGGCCGGGCTCGAAGCGTCCGATGTGGACGTTCTGATCCCGCATCAGGCCAACCTCCGCATCGTCGAGGCCATCGCCAAGCGGCTGCGCGCCAAGGGCGCCCGCGAGGACATGGTCGTGGCCGACGACATCAAGTACTCGGGCAACACCTCGTCCGCGTCGATCCCCCTCGCGCTGGACCACATGCGCAAGGCCGGGACGGTGAAGCAGGGCGACGTCGTACTCGCCGTCGGCTTCGGCGCCGGACTCTCCTACGCGGGCCAGGCCTTCATCTGCCCGTGATGAATACTTCCTCTGTGGACACCATGTCCGCGGAGAAGCCCCAAGCATCACCGAGAAGGGAACAACCAGTGGCAGACAACGCAGAGATCCTCGCCGGCCTCGCCGAGATCGTCGAAGAGGTCGCCGGTGTGGCGCAGGACGACGTGACCGCCGAGAAGTCCTTCGTGGACGACCTCGACATCGACTCGCTGTCCATGGTGGAGATCGCTGTTCAGGCCGAGGACAAGTTCGGCGTCAAGATCCCGGACGACGAGCTCGCGAACCTGAAGACCGTTGGCGACGCGGTGAACTACGTGTCCGCCAACTCCAAGTAAGACACCAGCACTTGATTGGCGCCGACCTTGGGGAGACTCCAATGAGCAACATCGACGTCGTGATCACCGGGATGGGCGCCACCACGCCCCTCGGTGGGGACGTCACGTCCACGTGGGACGGCCTGCTCGCCGGCGAGAGCGGCATCCGCCGGATCGAAGCCGACTGGGTCGACGAGCTCGACCTGCCGGTGAAGATCGGTGCCATGCTCGCCGTGGACCCGTCCGAGGTCCTCCCGCGGGTCCAGGCTCGCCGCCTGGACCGTTGCGAGCAGGTGGCGATCATCGCCGCGCGTCAGGCTTGGGCGGACGCGGGCTTCGAGCAGCCGACCGATGAGCATCAGGATGTGGACCCCGAGCGCCTGGGGGTGACCATCGGCACCGGTGTCGGCGGTCCGGTCACCCTGATCTCACAGAACGACCTTCTGCACAAGCAGGGCCTCCGCAAGGTGTCCCCGCTGACCGTGCCGATGCTGATGCCGAACGGTCCTGCCGCGCATGTCGGCATCGACCTGAAGGCCCGCGCCGGCGTGCACTCGCCCGCATCGGCCTGCGCCTCGGGCGCGGAAGGCATCGCCGCCGGCTACGAGATGATCCGGTCCGGCCGGGCCGACGTCGTGGTCGCCGGTGGCGCCGAGGCGTGCATCCACCCGATCACCCTCGCCGGGTTCGCCCAGGCGAGGACGGTGTCCACGCGCAACGACGACCCCACAAAGGCTTCGAGGCCCTTCGACGCGAACCGCGACGGTTTCGTGCTCGGCGAGGGCTCCGGCGTCGTGATCCTGGAGCGGGCCGACCGCGCCAAGGCCCGCGGCGCGCGGATCTACGCGCGGCTGAGCGGGTTCGGGATCACCTCGGACGCGTACCACATCACGGGTAACCACCCCGAAGGCATCGGCCAGATCGCCGCCATGCGGGCGGCGATGAAGATGGCCGGAGTCTCCCCGGCCGACGTCGGCCACGTCAACGCGCACGCGACCTCCACGGTCGTCGGCGACGTCGGCGAGGCCGCGGCGATCCGCAACGCCGTCGGCGACCACACCGTGGTGACCGCGCCCAAGGGCGCGCTCGGCCACCTTGTCGGCGGTGCGGGAGCGGTCGAGGGCATCGCCACGATCCTGGCGATCTACCACGGCCTCGTCCCGGCGACGCTGAACCTCGAGGACCTGGACCCGAAGGTCCAGCTCGACGTCGTGGCCGGTGAGGCTCGCAAGGTCGAACTGGGCGCGGCGATCAGCAACTCGTTCGGTTTCGGCGGGCACAACACGGCGCTGCTGTTCACGCCTGCCGCCTGACCGGAGGCTCCGGCAGGTGTTGCGAAAGTGGCTTTCGCAACGTTGAAGGTTGCGAAAGTGGCTTTCGCAACACCGCTTCGACGCCAGACCGCGCCAGTGGGGCGAAGGGTCGTGAGTGGCGATCAGGATTCCGTGAAGGCCTCCTTGCCTACCTTGAGCGTAGGTAAGGAGGCCTTCACGGACCAACAACCCGGAGACGACCGCGCACACCCTCGCGAAGGACGCTTTCCCCACATGCGATGCGGGGACAGCGTCCTTCACCCCTGCCACAGCCACCCACAAGGAGAACGCAACTAGCGGACTAAACGCAGACGACCTTGATCGGGGCTCAAGGCGTGGGTACACAAATCGCGGTCCGCTCTAACCCGAATAGCCACTCACGACCACGCTGAGCCGGAGCGTCGGTCAGGTTTCCGTGCGCTTCACCAGATACCGCCCGATCAACCAGGCGGCCTCCACCAGCACGATCCCCACCCCCGCGCAGACGAACGCCGAGAGCGTGTAGGCGCTCACACTCGGGTCCAGCGCGAAGAACTTCTGCGTGAACGGGATCAGGAACAGCGTGAGTGTCAGCACGACCATCCCGCCGATCAGCAGGATCTTCCACCACTTGTACGGCCGCGCGACGATTCCGAGCACCCACAGCGCGATGGTGATCAGGGTGATCAGCGCGGTCGTCCCTGCCTGGATCTTGTCCACTTCGGACTGTCCGGAGCCCTTGTACACCAGCAGGTAGCTCACGAACGTCGCCGTGGCGATGACCAGCCCGGCCGGGACTGCCATCCGCATCACCCGGCCGACGAAGCCGGTGCGGGCCCGTTCGTTGTTCGGGGCCAGTGAGAGCACGAACGCGGGCAGGCCGATGGTGAACCACGCGGTGATCGTGATGTGCCGCGGCAGGAACGGGAACGGCACCTGCGCGATGCCGACCATCAGCGCCAGCAGTACCGAGTAGACGGTCTTGGTGAGGAACAGGTTCGAGACGCGCTCGATGTTGCCGATCACCCGCCGTCCCTCGGCCACGACATACGGCAGGGTGGCGAATTTGTCGTCCAGCAGCACGATCTGCGCCACCGCGCGGGTGGCCGGGCTCCCGGCCCCCATGGCGACGCCGATGTCCGCGTCCTTCAGTGCGAGGACGTCGTTGACGCCGTCGCCGGTCATCGCGACCGTGTGCCCCTTCGACTGCAAGGCTCCGACCATCGCGCGTTTCTGCAGCGGTGTCACGCGGCCGAAGACGGCGCGCTCCTCCAGGGTGTCGGCCAGCTTTTCGGCTTCGTCCGGCAGTTTCCGCGCGTCGACGGGCTGGTCCGCGCCGGGCAGGTCGAGGGTGCCCGCGACGGCGCCCACGGAGATGGCGTTGTCGCCGGAGATGACCTTGACCTTCACATCCTGGTGCGCGAAGAAGTCCAGAGTCTCCTTCGCGTCCGGACGGACCTTCTGCTCCAGCACGACGAGCGCCACCGGTTCGATGTCGCCGGGGCCCTCAGCCGAGTCGACGGCCCGCTGGCCTCGGCCCAGTAGCAGGACACGGAGACCACGCGAGCCGATCTTCTCGGCCTCCGACCGGTGCTCTCCCTCCGGCAGCAGGACGTCGGCCGCGCCGAGCACCCAGTCACCCTTGCCGGTGAACGACGCGCCACTCCATTTACGCGCCGAGGAGAACGGCATCGTCGTGGCGACCGGCCAGCCCGGGTCGGTCCGGTGCTCGTCCGCGATCGCCTGCAGGCTCGCGTTCGGGCGGGGATCGGCGGCGGCGAGCGCGGCCAGCACGTCGTCCACCGGATGGCCCGGGGTGATCTCCCGGACCTCGGAAAGCCGCATCGCGTTCTCGGTGAGCGTGCCGGTCTTGTCCGCGCACACAACGTCGACCCGGGCGAGCCCTTCGATCGCGGGAAGTTCCTGCACCAGGCACTGTCGCTTGCCGAGCCGGATGACGCCGACCGCGAGCGCGACGCTCGTCATCAGCACCAGGCCTTCGGGCACCATCGGCACGAGCGCCGCGACCATCCCGCGCAGCGCGTCCGGCCAGGCCTGGTCGCCCGCGAGCTGGTTGTAGATCGTCAGCGCGCCCGCCGGGATCAGCAGGTAGGTGATGAACTTGAGGATCTTGTCGATGCCCTGCCGCAGTTCCGACTTCACCAGGGTGAACTTGCTGGCCTCCGCGGCCAGTTTCGCCGCGTAGGACTGGTCGCCGATGGTGTCCGCGCGATAGGTACCGCTGCCCGCGACCACGAAACTGCCGGACAGCACCTTGTCGCCGGGCTGCTTGACCACCGGATCGGATTCCCCGGTGAGCAGCGACTCGTCGATCTCCAGCGCGTCGGCCGTCAGCGCCGGGCCGTCGACGACGATCTTGTCGCCGGGGCCCAGTTCGACGACGTCGCCGAGCACGACGTCTTCGGGTGCGATCTCCACGCTCTGCCCGTCACGGCGGACGGTCGGCTTCGCCTGCCCGACGATCGCGAGCCGCTCCAGCGTTCGCTTCGCCCGGAGTTCCTGGATGATGCCGACCGCGCTGTTGACGATGATCAAGCCACCGAACAGCCCGTCGATGAAATATCCCGTCGACAGGATGAGCAGGAACAACACCCCGTAGATCGCGTTGATCCGGGTGAAGACGTTCGCGCGGATGATCTCGCCGGTGGTCCGGCTGGTCTTCGTCGAGACCGTGTTGGTCTGGCCCGCGGCGACACGCTGGGCGACCTCATCGCTGGTGAGCCCCCTCGCGGCGTCGGTCAGCAAGGCCGGCTGATCAATTGCCATGCCGCGACTCTATTCCGCCCGCCCTCGCTGATGCGTCAGCCTGAGGGACTATGTCACCCCTGAGGATGGTCGGGTCAGCACCGTTCGTGCTCGGGGTTGGTGCCTCCGTCGGTGGTATCGACCCGCCACGAGCCGCTCTCCAGCCGCAGCGGCAGCACCAGCCGCCAGCGGATGCAGTCCTCGGGCAGGTAAACCGGCGCGTCCTCGACGTCCTGCGTGCTGGTGAAGGCGACGAGGACCCGCAGCGATCCCGGCGCGCCCGGCTCGATGCGGTAGACCAGGATGCTGCCGTCCCGTGTGGACTGATAGTCCTTCCGCCACTCCGACGCCGTCTTGGTCTTCTGCCGTTCCCGGCTGACCACCGATGTCCACTTCGGATAGTCGCGGTCGTTGATCGAGTCGAAGTACCCCTGCAGCACCTGTTTGACGTTCGGGTACTGCGGATGCGCGACGACGTCGGGCGTGACCTCGACGGTGGGCGAGCCGGGCTGGTCTTCCGGGGCGATCGACGTCGGCACTTCGCTGACGGCGGGTTCGGTGGGCACGGCGTCGGGACGGCGGTAGAGCTCACGCGCCAGCAGGCCGATGCCGACGGTCAGGGAGATCACCACCACGAGGACGGGGATCAGCCACCGCTGACGGGCGGCGGTGCGAGGCTGGGCGGTCACCCTGAAAGGTTAGCCGCCCGCCTCCGCCGTGCTCACTCGCTCTACCCGACCTGATGCAGCCAGGTGACCGGGGCGCCGTCACCGGCGTGCCGGTACGGCTCGAGCGCTTCGTCCCAATTGGCGGCGAGGAGTTCGTCGAGCTTGTGCGCCAAGGACTCGCCGGAGCGGACCTTGCTCACGAGGGCGCGCAACTGGTCCTCGCCCACGACGAGGTCGCCGTTGGCACTGGTCCGGCCATGCCACAGGCCGAGGCCTGGCGCGAAGCAGAACCTTTCGCCGTCGACCCCAGCGCTGGGCTCTTCGGTGACCTCGAACCGGATCATCGGCCACGCCTTCAACGCGGACGCCAGCTTTGCGCCGGAGCCCGAAGGCGCGCGCCAACCACATTCGGCGCGGAGCTGTCCTGGACTGGCGGGCTGCGCCGTCCACTTCAACTCGACACGGGCACCCAGGGTGCCCGAAATAGCCCACTCGACGTGCGGACAGACCGCAGACGGCGACGAGTGGACGTACACCACGCCACGGGTGTTGCCACGGGTGCTCACTGCTGACCTCCGCTACTCGACGAGGGGCGTCTTCCCCTACGACCTCGCGAGCTGCGCTGGTCAGGTGGCTCGTGCCGCCTCCCGGTACGCGTGAGCACATTGTGCACCCCAATCGTGCTGTTTGGCCACATGAACACCACAAGTCGCACCTGATTGGGACTCTGCACGTGCGTGAAGGCCTCCTTCCCTGCCCTCAAAAGCAGGGAAGGAGGCCTTCATGGACAGTCGGCTACCGCGCGCCCAAGGACTGGGCGGCGGCGAAGGTGTCCACCAGGCCGGCGCCCTTGTCGAAGCTCGACGTGTACGGCCCGGCCGCCACGTACGGCGAGCCGTTCGCGAACTTGTAGGCCGTGCCCTTGATCGCGGCCTCGATCTCACCCGGGCTCGCACCCGGCGAGACCTGGAACAGCTGCGCGACGATCCCGGTGATCTGCGGCGCCGCCATCGAAGTCCCGCTGATCACGTTGTAGGTGGCGATGTCCAGCAGACCCGGACCGTTCTCGGGCTGCAGGCCCTGCGTGCAGATCGGCTGGGTGGGACGACAGGAGGAGAGGATGTTCTCCCCCGGCGCGGAAACGTCGGGCCAGGTCGCCTGGTCGGTCTTGAGCCCGCGCGAAGAGAAGTCGGAAACCGTGCCGTCGCGAGTCTCGGTCCCCTGCTCGTTCGACGACGCCACCGACAGCACGCCCGGTGTCTGGTCCTGTCCCGCCGGATTGGAGAGGTTCGCCGAACCGTCCCCGCCGTCGTTCCCGTTCGCCCACACCGTCACGACGCCTTCCGCGGCGAGCGCGCGCTGCAGCTTCACGGTCGCCGAGTTCGGATCGAACGTGCCGCCGCCGCTGGGGCCGTAGGAGTTGTTGGTCACCTTGATCGGCGGGCACACCGACGCCGCGACGCCCGCGCCGCACGGCGCCTTGTGGTTCTCCAGCACCCAGTTCAGCGCCGCGTCCGTGCCGAGCACGAGCAGCGCGGCCCCGGTCGAGACCGAGACGATCTTCGAACCCGGCGCGGAGCCGCCGACCTTGGTGCCGTCGGCCAGGGTCTGACGGGTCCCCGCGGCGATCCCGGTCACGTGCGTGCCGTGCCCGCCGAGGGAAAGGGTGTCGGTGTCGACGAAGGTCGGCACGTCGACGATGCAGTTGGTCGCGGTCCCGTCCAGGCAGAGGCTCTTGAGGTTACGCACCACCCGGGTCTTGCCGTCGGCACCCTTGAACGCGGGGTGCGTCGGGTCGACGCCGGTGTCGATGATCGCGACCGAAACACCGCGGCCGTCCACCGGTGCGCCCTTGGCGTCCTTCAACGTCGTCTGCGCCGCCAGGCTCCGCGTCGCCGTGGTGCCGCTGCTGCCGTGCGCCTTGAGCTTCTCGTTGCCTTCGACGTAGGTGACGCCGGCCGCCTTGCGGACCGCGCGCACCTGGTCGGCGGTGCCCCGCGCGGCGACGACGCCGATCTTCTCGAACGAGGTGATCTTCGTGAGCCCGGACTCGCGGACGGCCCTCGCGGCGGTGGCGGAGTCGTCGGCGTGCACGAGCGCCGTCACCCCCTCCGCACCGGTGACGGCCGAGAGCAGGCGGGACAGTCCGGGCGCGACGGGTGCGAGCGGTCCCGCGGCCTGCGCGGGCACCATGCCCGCGACCGGAACGGCTAGCAGGGCGACGACCAGAGCGGCTCGTCGACGCCAAGTGCGATATGCGGCCATTGCGTTTCTCCTGGTGACAGGGGACAGGGAAGCTGTCACCTACCAACGAGTAACACCTGGAAGAGTGACGCCGCTCACGCACGTGACAAGTTCTCCGGCCAACATCACCCCGCCTACCTGGGACGTGTCTGCCCGCTAGTCCGTTCGGAGGCGCTAGTTTGTGCAGCGAGACCGACGAGATGGGGAGGGTTCGGTGCGACTCGTTCGCCTCGCTCAACAGCCGTCCCGGGTGGCCGAGGACGTCCGCGCCGCGCTGGCTTCACTCGGCCGGGGCAGCACGGTCGTCGGCGGAGTCGCCCTCGTCGGCGCCAGCCCGGTCGACGGACGGCCGGTGGAAGCCGTCGTCGTCATGCCCAAGGGCATCCTCATCGTCATCGGTGTCGACCTGCCCGACCCGGCGCTCAAACTCGAAGCCCCGCTCGGCGGGCCGTGGAAGGCCGACGGCTGGCCGCTGGTCCACGGCGACACCTCGATCAACCCGGCCACCGACGCGCTGTCGCTGTCGGCCGCCTGCACGCACAAGATCTCGGACGTCGCGCCCGGCGCCGGGCCGATCGGCACGATCATCGCCGTCGGGCCGTATGTGGAGACCGTCGACCAGCCGCCCGCGGATCTCGCCGGCTCGGTCAGGGTGCTGTACCCGACCGCGACGACGATGCTCGCCGCGACGGTGTCGCTGGCCACCGCGCACCGGCCCCGGTCGGTGCAGCAGGCGCGGGAACTGATCGCCGCGCTCGCCCCCGACGCCCCGCCGATGCCCGAGGAAATGCTGCTCGGAGAAGGCTTCAGCGCCTACTCCGACGACGAGCCGACGGTGATCCGGGAGAACCCTCTCGTGGCGAGCGCGCCGACGGTTCCGGTGCAGCATCCCGGGAAGGTGAAAAGACCGGCGAAACCGGCCACCCCTCGCTCCGCCGCCCCCGTCAAACCCGCTCCCCCGGTCCGGCAGGCCGCCGCGCCCCCCAACCAGCCCCCCGCCGCGGCGCCCGCTCCGCCTCCCGCCCAGCCCGCGGCCGCCACCGCGGCGGCCACATCCACACCCGCCGAGTCCGCGCCGAAACCGTCGCACCAGTCCAAAACGGTGAAATGGCTTCCGCTCGCGGCGATCGGCCTGTTGATCGTGCTGCTGGTCGCGGCGATCACCGTCGCTTCCGGCGGCGATGACACCGCCTCCCAGGGGACCCCGCCGCCGTCGGCCCCGGCCACGAGTTCCGCCCCGCCCAGCAGCAGCGCCGTGGAGAACATCCAGTTCACTTCGCGCGCCTCCAGCGCGGACCAGAAATGCGCGTCGCACGCGTACGGCGACGTCCAGGCGAGCCTTCAGCAGACGAGTTGCACCGCGGTGAAGCGGGCCAGCTTCGCCAGTTCCATCGACGGCCGGGCGGCCGCGGTGTCGATCGCGGTCGTGGACTTCGCGAGCGCCGAACAAGCAGCGGCGTTCAAGTCTGCCGCCGACAACCCCGGCGGGGGCGGCATCCTCGACGTCGCCACCGAAACCACCCAATGGCAGGGCGAAGTCCCGGTGTTCGAGGGCGCCGCCTACCAGAGCAGCCAGGACGGGAAGTCGGTCCGGCTGGTGCAGGCGGTGTGGTTGCCGGGACCGTCCACTGCGGACGATCCCGGCCTGGTCCGAGGCGCGAAGGCCGCGCTCGAACTCCCCGTCAACGGCTAGCGACGCACGACACTAGTCCTGAGTCAGAGGTTCGCGTCGTAAGTCCCTTGCGGCAAGGGGGCCGCTGGGTCACGAGGGTCGGTGACGCGGCACTGTGTGGATTTTGGGACGTCAGATGTCCCAAAATCCACACAGTCATCGACCCGGCGCCGGCACAAGCCACCTTGAGAGGGACTTTGCTCTCATGCGATGACCTCGTGGTTTGTTCGGTGAAGGGCGCGATTCGTGTGTCCAGACACCGAACACGCGTGATTGGAGGCGGAACTCAGGCACGAATTTCCGACGCCCGACACTAGAGCCCGTACGCCTCCAGGAGGCGGAGCCACACCTCACTGATCGTCGGGAACGACGGCACCGCGTGCCACAGCCGCGAGAGCGGCACCTCGCCCACGATCGCGATCGTCGCCGAGTGCAGCAGTTCGGCGACGTCCTGCCCGACGAAGGTCGCACCGACCAGGACACCGCGTTCGGTGTCGACCACGATCCGCGCCTTGCCCGCGTAGCCGTCGGCGTGCAGGGACGAACCGGCGACCGCGATGTCGATGTCGATCACGCGATGCGGTTTGCCCTCCTCCGGCCCGGCGAGCCCGACGGAGGCGACCTCCGGATCGGTGAAGACGACCTGCGGCACGGCGGAATGGTCGGCCGTGGCGCTGTGCGCGCTCCACGCGCCCGATTCGACCGGCTTGCCCGCGGCCTGTGCGGCGATCGAGTCCCCGGCGGCACGGGCGGCGTACTTGCCCTGATGCGTCAGCGGCGCGCGGCCGGTGACGTCTCCGACGGCGAACAGCCAGTCACCGTCCACAGCGGACACGCGGCCGTTGTCGTCCGTCGCCAGCGGCGCCCCGGCTTCGAGCCCGAGCACCTCGACGCCGAGCCCGTCGGTGGCCGGGCGGCGGCCGGTGGCGACGAGCAGCTCGTCGACGACCAACCGCTCACCACCCTTGAGCGTCAGTTCCTTACCACCGTCCAAAGCGGACACGGAGTCGAGCCCGGAGCCCGTGTGCACGGTGACACCGGCCTCACGCAGTCCGGCGATGACGGCATCGCCGACGAAGTCCGCTAGCCGGGGCAGCGGGCGGGCACCCGAGATGATCAGGTGGACCTCCGCGCCGAGCGTGGCGTACGCCTGCGCCATTTCGACGCCGACGACACCGCCGCCGAGCACACCGAGCCGGCGCGGGACCTCCGACGCCGAGGTCGCCTCCCGGGAACCCCACGAGGAAATGGTGTCCAGTCCGGGGATCGGCGGCGCCTTCGGCACGCTGCCGGTGGCGACGATCACGGCGTGCCGCGCGGTGAGCACGTCGCCGCCGTCGACGGTGACCTCCCGCTCACCGGTGATCCGGCCGTGGCCGCGCACCGGGGCTATCCCGGCCCCTTCGGCCCACTTGACCTGTCCGGTGTCATCTCCCTTGCCGGTGAACCAGTCCCGGCGCGCGAACACCTTGGCGGGGTCGACCGCGTCGCCCACCGGGACACCGGGGATGCGCTTGGCGGCGGCGAGGAGATTTCCCGGCCGCAGCAACGCCTTGCTCGGAATGCAGGCCCAGTAAGAACATTCGCCGCCGAACAGTTCGTGTTCGACGAGGGCGACCTTGAGCCCGCCCCGCGCTGCCCGTTCGGCGGCGACCTCGCCGACCGGGCCGCCTCCGATCACGATCACGTCAAAACTCTGTGCTGACATGCATTCAGCGCACACCACCGCGCAGCTTCGCGCAACCTGCCGCTATCCTCGTGTCGCTGCGTGAGTCATCAGCCGCGGGTCAGGTTTCGCCGTGCCGGTTACGCAGTAGAACGATCGAGCGCGGGAGGTTTTTCATGGCCAGGAACACTGCTGTGCATTTGCTGGACGATTTGACCGGTGAGGCGGCCGAAGAAACGGTCGCTTTCGGCCTGGACGGAATCGCCTACGACATCGACCTTTCGGCCGACAACGCCGCCGTGCTCCGCGAAACCTTGAATGCTTTCGTGGAGAACGGGCGCCGGATCGGCGGCCGGAAACTTCGCCCCCGGGTCGTGCAGCGTCCCCAGGGCACGCGGGTCACGAAGTCGACGCCGAAGACGGCGGCGACAGCCGCCAAGGCGGAAGCGAAGACCGCCGCCAAGCCGGGTCGCAAGCCCGCCGCGAAGGGCGTCGCCGGCCGCAAGCCCGCCGCCGCCAAGACCGCGGCCGCGAAGGTCGCCGCACCCAAGGCAGCGGCACCCAAGGCGGCCGCACCCAAGGCAGTGGCATCCAAGGCAGTGGCCAAGACCGTCACGAAGACCACGACGAAGGCCACTGCCGCCAAGGCGAAGTCGACCCGGGCCACGGCAGCGAAGACAACTGTGGCGAAGGCTCCGGCCGGACGTGCGAAGGCGGCCGCCGCGGCGAAGACGCCCGTCAAGAAGGCCGCCCCGAAGGCGGCCGCGGCCAAGACCACCACGGCGAAGACGACGGCCGCCAAGGCCCCGGTGAAGAAGGCCGCCGAGCCGAAGAAGACCACCCGGGCGGCCCGCAAGGTCCCCGCGGTCGCTTTCTCGGCCACGGAGAAGTAATCGTAAAGAAAGCCCCGTTTCGCGATTTCTCAATCGCGAAACGGGGCTTTCTTCGTATCTCAGATCATTTGCGTTGAGCGCCTTCGGAATGCCAGGCGGGATAGTGGTACCGCGTGTGCAGCAGTGAGCGGTGCCACTCCCGCTCGGACGCCGACGGCTTCCGCGTCGCCGGTTCACCCAGTTGCGCGGCCGCCGCCTTGCGGACCGCGGCCGTGACATCGGCGACACCTTTGCGCAGACCGTGGTCGGCGAGCGACGCGACCTGGCTTCGGTGCGAGTCGAGCGGACGCGGATCCGGTGGCGCCGCGGTGAGATACCGGCCGACCCGTTCGGCCGCGGTCGAAACGAGCAGCGTCGAATGGGCGAGCAAGCCCGTTCTCGTCCGGAAGACGGCGAAACCGCACAGCTTCGAGTCACCGACGAACAGTCCCCGATCACCGATCCTCGGGGGGAGGCCGAGTTCGGAGACCGCCGCGCTCATCAGTTCGCCGAGCGCTTCGAGCGGTTTGACCGGTTCCTTCGACAGGCCGAGCCCGGGCAGGACGAGGGTGATGTTGAGATTGCCGGGATCGTGGAACACGGTGCCGCCGCCGCTGGCCCGGCGAAGCACCGGAACGCCGTCGCTCGCACAGACGTCGACCTTGACCTCGCGTTCGATCTTCTGCCCCCGCCCGACGACCACACAGGCGGTGTTGCGCCAGATCCACAGGATCGGCGCCTCCGGTGCGGCGCGCAGGAGGGCTTCGTCGAACGCGAGGTTGTCGGCCGGATCGTCGAACGAGGCGACGACTTCCGAGTGGCCGGTCACAGTGCTTTGAGTTCCTCCACGATCTCGCCCACCGACGTCTTCGCGTCGCCGAAGAGCATGCTTGTCTTCGCATCGTAGAAGAGTTCGTTGTCGATGCCGGCGAAGCCCGAGCTCATCGAGCGTTTGAGCACGATGACCGACCGGCTGTGGTTCACCTTGAGGATCGGCATGCCGTAGATGGGCGAGCCCGGATCGGTCTCCGCGGCCGGGTTCGTGACGTCGTTCGCGCCGATCACCAGCGCGACGTCGGTCTGGGCGAACTCGGAGTTGATCTCGTCCATTTCCTTGAGCTGCTCGTACGGCACGTCGGCTTCGGCGAGGAGCACGTTCATATGCCCTGGCATCCGGCCCGCGACCGGGTGGATCGCGTAGGCGACCGTGATCCCCTTGGCCTCCAGCAGCTTCGCCATCTCGCGGACCACGTGCTGCGCCTGCGCGACGGCCATGCCGTAGCCGGGCACGACCACGACCTGGTTCGCGTACGCCATCTGGATCGCGGTGTCGGACGCGCTGGTACTGCGGACCGGCCGGACCTCACCGGACTTCCCGCTCGTGACCGCCGAGCCGCCACCGAACCCGCCGGCGACGATGGCCGGGATCGACCGGTTCATCGCCTTCGCCATCAGGTTGGTCAGGATCGACCCGGAGGCGCCGACGATCATGCCCGCCACGATCAGCGCGGTGTTGTCGAGCGCGAGCCCCATGGCCGCCGCCGACAATCCCGTGAGCGCGTTCAGCAGGGAGATGACGACCGGCATGTCCGCGCCGCCGATCGGCAGCACGACCACCACACCGAGCACCGCCGCCGCGACCAGCAGGCCGATCATCAGCAGTTCGGCGTCTCCGCCGAGGGCGATGACGACCGCGAGGACGACCGCGGCCACGAGCACCAGCGCGTTGAGCGGCTGCTGCAGCTTGCCCAGGGAGATCGGGCGGCCGGAGATGAGCTCCTGCAGTTTCCCGAACGCGATGTTCGAGCCCCAGAAGGAGATCGACCCGACGATGGCGGCGAACAGCGACGCGATCACGACGTACAACGGTTCGTGCGCATAGCCGTCGGTGCTGCGGAACTCGACCCACGCGATCAGCGCGACCGCCCCGCCGCCGACGCCGTTGAACAGCGCCACCATCTGCGGCATCGCGGTCATCTTGACCTTGCGCGCGGACGGCACGCCGACGGCGACACCGATGCCGACGCCGAGCGCGATCAGCAGCCAGTTCGTCATCCCCGGGGTCAGCAGCGTCGCGATCACCGCGATGCCCATACCGACGGCGGCGATCCAGTTGCCGCGCACCGCGGTGCGCGGACCGGTCAGCCCCATCAGGCCGTAGATGAACAGTGCGAAGGAAATGATGTAGAGGACGGCGATGAAGGTCGTCACTTGTCACCACCGTCTTCCGGCTTCTTCGCCTTGAACATCGAAAGCATCCTGTCGGTGACGAGGAAGCCGCCGACCACGTTGATCGTGCCGAAGGCGATCGCGATCACCAGCAGGACCTTGTTCAGTACGCCGTCCACCCCGAGGCCGAGCACGATCAGCCCGCCGAGCAGGACGATGCCGTGGATGGCGTTGGTCCCCGACATCAGCGGGGTGTGCAAGGTGTTGGGCACCTTCGAAATGACCGTGAATCCCACGAATCCGGCGAGTACGAGGATCGCCAGGCTGCCTACGAGCATCACTCGCCCCCTTCATTTTCAGCGGCGGGAGCCCCGCCGGCGACGCAGGCGCCGGCGACGATCTCGTCGGAGAAGTCGAGGGCGAGCTTGCCCTCGCCGTCGACGAGCAGTTCCAGCAGCTCGGTGACGTTGCGCGCGTACAGCTCGCTGGAATGCGCGGGCATCTCCGCGGCGAGATTGAGCGGCGAGCAGATGGTGACGTCGTGTTCGACGATCTCCTCGCCCGGTCGCGTCAGCTCGCAGTTGCCGCCGGACTCACCGGCGAGGTCGACCACCACACCACCGGCGGGCATCCCCTTCACCGCGTCGGCGGTGACGAGGATCGGCGCCTTGCGGCCGGGGACGAGCGCGGTGGTGATCACGACGTCGAACCTCGTGATCGCCTCGGTGAGCCTGCGTTGCTGCTCGGCCTTTTCCTCCTCGGTCAGCTCGCGGGCATACCCGCCTTCACCGACCGCCTCGATGCCGAGGTCGAGGAATTTCGCGCCGATCGACTTGACCTGCTCGCCGACCTCCGGCCGGACGTCGTACCCGGTGGTCTGCGCGCCGAGCCGTTTCGCCGTGGCCAAGGCCTGCAGCCCGGCGACTCCCGCGCCGAGCACGAGCACCTTCGCCGGCGGCACGGTGCCCGCCGCGGTGGTGAGCATCGGGAAGAAGCGGGTCAGTTTCTGCGCGGCCAGCAAGACCGAGCGATAACCCGCGACACTGCTTTGGGACGACAGGGCGTCCATCGCCTGCGCGCGAGAGATCCGGGGGATCGCTTCGACGGCGAACGCGCGGATCCCCGCCGATTCGAGCGCCGCTATCCCGTCCGGATCGGCCCGTGGATTCAGGAAGCCGATGAGGATCGTGCCTGCCTTGAGCTTCGCGATCTCGGCCGCGCTCGGAGGCGCCACCTTGACCACCACGTCGGCGTTCCAGGGGTCACCGATCTCCGCACCGGCCTGTTCGAAGGTCTCGTCGGCCAGCAGCGCGCCGGCGCCCGCACCGGGCTCGACCACCACCCGCAGTCCGCGTCCGGAGACGCGCTCGACAAGTTTCGGTACCAGCGCGACCCGGCGTTCACCTTGTCCGGTCTCCCGAACCACACCGACCGTGAGCTGCTCGTTCTCCGCCGCCACAGGCGACCTCCTCAATAAGAGGGCCATACGAACTCGCACTGTTTACCATGTCCGGCCGACAAGTCCCATGGCTGAACGTGTCCGGGAGGCATCTTTCCGTGACATCGACCATCACGATCGATCCAGCGGTCGATCCAGGTGCGCGATGTCACAAGGGGTCCCCATTGGACGGTTGCCGTCCAATGGGGACCCCTTGTGACACTTACGGAGCAACGGTTTTCCGCATCACGGAACGCTGCGCCAGTTCGGCACCCCCAAAAAGATCAGCCGCAACCGCCGTTCGGCCGTGCGGACGATCTCGGCGTCACGCGAGCGGGTCTCGAGCAGCTCCAGCACCGTGGTGAGCATGGTCGTCACGATCAGATCGGCCAGCAGGTGCAGATCTTCGGTTCCCCATTCGCGGAGATTGTCGAACCGCGCGAGGTCGACGGCGAGCTCGCTGACGAACAGCTTGAGCTCGAACCCGATCGCCTGGCGGACCGGCCCGGTGCCGCCGTAGCGCTCCCGGGTCAGGAAGTGGAAGTGGTCCTCGTGCGCCCGCACGTGCTCGTGCAGCACGCGCACGGACAGCCGGATCATGTCGTTGTAGGCCGCCGGTTTGGTGCGTGCGGAGCGGATCATCGCGCGAAGGGTGCGCATCGACTCCTCGACGAGCGTCACGCCAAGCTCGTCCATCGATGCGAAGTGGCGATAGAACGCCGTCGGGACGATTCCGGCCTGCTTCGCCACCTCTCGGAGACTCAGCCCGGAGAAGCCGCGCTCCGCCACCAAGTCCAGCGCGGCGTCCTGCAACGCCTTCCTGGTGCGCTGTTTGCGCTCCTGACGGGAAACGGGCTCGATTGTCACGCCGGACAGCGTAATGGTCTCCGCACTATCACCCACGTCACATCACCGTCCTCTCGCGTTGACAAGCGGGATTTTCGCCACTTCACTGTTGAGTGTACAAGCGTTCACTGAACTTCTTGGAAAATACCGGGAGATGTGATGACGGCACTGGTACCACGCAGGGCCAGGCGGCTGGCTTCGCTGGCCGAGGCCCTGCTCACGCCCCACGGCATGGACCGCTACCTCGAACTCGTCGACCCGATGCTGGTCCGCCGCGAGGTCCGCGGCCTGGTCACCGGCGTCCGGCGGCAGACGGCAGACACGATCACCCTGACGATCCGGCCGAGCAAGGCCTGGCGGGGTTTCGTCGCCGGCCAGTACGTGCGGGTGACCGTCGAGATCGACGGCGTCCGCCGGACCCGCTGCTACTCGCCGACCGGTTCGGAGCACGACGGCTCACTCGAGCTGACCATCAAGGCCGACCCGCAGGGACTGGTCTCGCGGCACCTGAACCGCACCGTCACCACGGGTTCCGTCCTCGGACTGTCCACTCCGGACGGAGAGTTCACCCTGCCGTCGCCGAGGCCGCGGCGGATCCTGCTGCTCAGTGGCGGCAGCGGGATCACGCCCGTGCTTTCGATGCTGCGCACGCTGGTGGACGAGGGCTACGACGGCGAAGTCGTCTTCCTCCACTACTCCAACACCGCCGAAGACACGCTGTACCGCGCCGAACTCGGCGACCTCGCCCGCCGTCTTCCCGGGCTGCGGGTGGTACACGCGTTCACTCACGCGAAAACCGGCGCGGACCTGCACGGGTTCTTCTCGAAGGAGCACCTCGCGGAAGCGGCGCCCTGGTACCCCGACGCCGAGACCTTCCTGTGCGGTCCCAAGCCGCTGATGGATTCCGTCCGCGAAGCGTTCGAGGCCGACGGCCTGGGTGAACGGCTGCACTCCGAAGAGTTCACGCCGCCGGCACTCACCTTCGACACCGAGAACGCCGAAGGCCAGGTGCGCTTCGTCCGCAGCGGCCGCGAGTTCGAGAACTCGGGCAAGCCGTTGCTGGAGCAGGCCGAAGACGCCGGGCTGCGGCCCGAGCACGGCTGCCGGATGGGCATCTGCTTCTCCTGCACGCAGGTCAAGACCTCGGGCTGTGTGCGGAACGCCAAGAGCGGCGAGACCTCCAGCGAAGAGAACGAAGAGATCCAGCTCTGCATCTCCGTCCCGGTCGGGGACGTCGAGATCAACGCTTAGGAAGGAGCCCCCGATGACAGGCTTGCAGGACAAACTGACCCCCGCGCAGGTCGACGAGTTCGGCCGTGAGCTGGACGAGATCCGGCAGCGGATCGTCGCCGATCTCGGCCAGGTCGACGTCGACTACATCCACAACATCATCAAGACCCAGCGCGCGCTGGAGGTCGCCGGCCGCGGGCTGCTGTTCGCCGGGTTCTTCCCGCCCGCCTGGATCGCCGGCGTCGCCGCGCTCTCGGTGGCGAAGATCCTCGACAACATGGAGATCGGCCACAACGTCATGCACGGCCAGTACGACTGGACGCGTGACCCGGCGCTGAGCTCGCAGAAGTTCGAATGGGACAACGTCGCCCCCGCCGAGAACTGGCGCCATTCGCACAACTACATCCACCACACCTATACCAACATCCTCGACAAGGACCGCGACGTCGGTTACGGCATCCTGCGGATCGACCCGGCGCAGAAATGGCATCCGTACTACCTCGGCAACCCGGTGTACGCCGTGGCCTTGGCGTTCATCTTCCAGTGGGGCGTCATGCTGCACGACCTCGAGTTCGACCGCATCGTCAAGGGCGAGCGCAAGTGGTCGGACAACAAGGAGGTCGGCCTGAAGATGCTCAAGAAGGCCGGTCGCCAGGTCGGCAAGGACTACGTGCTCTTCCCGCTGCTGACCGGACCGCTCGCGCCGCTGACCTTCCTCGGCAACGCCACCGCGAACCTGACCCGCAACCTGTGGGCGTTCTCGATCATCTTCTGCGGCCACTTCCCCGCCGACGTCGAGAGTTTCACCGAAGAAGAGACCGAGAACGAGTCGCGCGGCCAGTGGTACCTGCGGCAGATCCTCGGCTCGGCGAACATCACCGGAGGCAAGCTCTTCCACGTGATGTCCGGGAACCTCTCGCACCAGATCGAGCACCACCTGTTCCCCGACATCCCGGCGCGCCGCTACCCCGAGATCGCCGGTGAGGTGCGCGCCATCTGCGAGAAGTACGGCCTGCCGTACAACACCGGACCGCTGCACAAGCAGTTGTTCTCGGTGGCCAAGAAGATCGTGAAACTGGCCATGCCCTGGAACGGTGAACCCCGTACTCCCGCTACCGTGGAGAGCGACAAGACCCTCCGAGCGGCTTAAGGTGTCTGACATGGTCGGTCAGTTCGAAAGCACCAAAGACGTGGTCCAAGAGGTCACCGAGTCGGCGGCCACCCATATCGGCAACATCGCGACGATCATCACCGGCGCGATCCGGGACATCGCCCGCGAGACCGGCGACTGGCTGACGGACGTCATCGAGATGCGCGAGGCGTCCCAGCGGGCCCAGGCCGACGAAAACCGCGTCGAAGACTAGGGAAACCTGGATGGCACCGGGCGGGTGGTCACGGCAGGCTGAACACCGTGACCACCCGCTTCGCCGTACCCCGGTTCGCCGGACGCGTCCTCGGCGCGCAGCTGAACCGCGCGTACTGGACGGAGCTCGCGTGGGTGGTCATCGGGATGCCGCTGACCTTCGTGTTCGTCGCGCTGGTCGTGGTCGGCCTGGTCCTCGGGATCGGCCTCAGCGTGCTCACCATCGGATTGCCGGTGCTCATCGGCGTCCTGGCGGGCGCGCGGCTGATCGGTGCCGCGCATATCGGCCTGGCGGGCGCCCTGCTCGGCACGACGGTCACGCCGCCTGCCCGGCCCCCGCTGCGACCGGGTCTGTGGAACGGCGTCAAAGGCAAGCTCGGCGATCCGATCGGCTGGCGGACGATCGCCTACCTGGTGTTGCGGCTTCCGCTGTCCATGGTCGAGTTCTTCCTGGTCGCCACCTTGTTCCTCTACGGCGTCAGCACGCTGACCTATCCGTTCTTCTGGTTCACCCTGAACGGTGAGGCCATGCCGACGTTCGACCTCCGCGTCGACGTCTGGTTCCTCACCCTGCCGCTCGCCCTCACCGGACTGGCCGTGCTGCTGGCGATGCCGTGGGTGGTCCACGGCCTGACCGAACTCGACCGGCTGCTGGTGCGAGCCGTCCTGGGCGCGGAGGACCTCTCCAAACGCGTGCGCGACCTCGAACGCAGCCGGGCGACCGCCGTCGACGACGCGACACGGCGCCTGCGCCGGATCGAACGCGACCTGCACGACGGCGCCCAGGCCCAGCTCGTCGCGCTGGCGATGAAGCTCGGCATCGCGAAGGACGAACTTCAGTCGGACGACGCCGACGCCGCCCACATCACGGCCCTGATCACCGCCGCGCACGCCAACGCGAAGCAGGCCCTGATCGAACTCCGGGACCTCGCGCGCGGAATCCACCCGGCCGCGCTCGACGCCGGCCTCGACGTCGCACTGTCCACTTTGGCCGCCAGCTCCGGTATCGACGCGCGGATCACCGTGACCCTGCCGAGCAGGCCGTCGCCGTCGATCGAGACCATCGCCTACTTCACCGTCGCCGAACTGCTGACCAACGCCGCGAAGCACACGTCGGCCGAGATCGACGTCGACGTGGGTATCGTCGGCGACGGCCTGCGCCTCGTGGTGCGGGACGGCGGCGAAGGCGGGGCCCGGCGGGAACACGGCGGCGGGCTCGCCGGGATCGCCGAGCGGCTCGCGACCGTCGACGGCGGGCTCGACATCCACAGCCCACCCGGAGGGCCTACGGTGATCAGCGCTGAGATTCCACTACGAAGTTAGAACATGGGGGGCGGCGTGCGCGTCGTGATCGCGGAGGATTCGGCCATCCTCCGGGCGGGACTGGTCGAACTGCTGAACCTTCGGGGACACGAGGTCGTCGCGGCGGTGGCCGACGGCGACAGCCTGTGCGCGGCCGTTCGCTCCCATCGGCCGGATGTGTCCATTGTGGATATCCGGATGCCGCCGACGCATACCGACGAAGGCCTGCGCGCGTCCATCGCGCTGCGCTCGGAACTGCCCGGCTGCGCGATCCTGCTGTTCTCGCAGTACGTCGAGACGCAGTACGCGACCGAACTGCTGGCCGACCGCGCCGGCGGCGTCGGCTACCTGCTCAAGGACCGCGTCGCCGACGTGTCCGACTTCCTCGACGCGCTTAGCCGGGTCGCCGACGGCGAGACCGTGCTCGACCCGGAAGTGGTCCGCCAGCTCTTCACCGCCACCCGGAAGACGGACGCGCTCGCCGGCCTCACCCCGCGGGAACGGGAAGTGCTGGGGCTGATGGCGGAAGGCCGGTCGAACTCGGCCATCGCGGCGGCGCTGTTCCTTTCGGCGGGCTCGGTGGAGAAGTACGTCTCGAGCATCTTCGGCAAGCTGGCGCTGCCCCAGTCCGAAGGGAACAACCGGCGGGTGCTGGCGGTGCTGCGGTACCTGGAGTCCTAGGCGAGGTCTTCGAGTTGCGCGACCACGTCGGCGAGCGGCCCGCGGGTGTCGATCTCGACGGTGGCCGACTCCCGCAGCAACGGTTCGATCTCTGCGGTGTCCGCGATGATGCGCTCGCGCTCTTCGGGAGCCTTGCCGAAAGGGTTGGTATCGCGGGCCGCGATGCGTTCGAGGACGACGTCGATCGGAGCGCTGAGCAGGACTATGTGGTCGAAGCGGGAATAGAAGTCCTGCTGGTTCCAGACGGTTCCGGCGATGAACAGTGTCTCCGGGGAGCGCTCGTGCTCGGTGATCAGCGCGTCGATCCGGTCGGGGCGCCACTGGGGTTCGGTGCCGCCGCCCGGTAGGGGGAGGTCGGCGATCCAGTCACCGATGTCGGTGTCGACGGTGTGGAATCCCTTTAGCGCCAATGCTTCGAGGGTCGTCGACTTGCCGGTGCCGGACATTCCTGTCACGAGGATCACTGTCACTTCGGCGAGTCTACGGTCTTGAGTGATTTGGTCGTGAAGTTGTCCAATGCCGGACGCCCATTCTTGCTCGGTGATCAGCACGTCGATCCGCCGGGCGCCGCGTCCACGAAACGGCAATACCCAGTCTGCACTGACATACCATTCCGGCCGTTTGACCATCAACTGCCCTTCACTGCTTTCTCAGCGTATTCGCCTCGCGGCCTTTTAACCCCCTTCCGGGTGATTCCAACCCTTTGAACGCTACGCAAACAGCGCTAGCACAGGTGTTCGAACAGGCGTAAAGTAAAAGCCGTGGCCAGCGAAAACAGATCCCAGGAGGCATCCATCGAATGGTGGCGTGCCGACACTGCGACGCTGCACGCCCGCAAGCAGGAACTCGAAGTCCGGAAACGCCAATTGGACGCGGAGCAGAACGCGATCTTGGCGGAATTGAATGCTCGCGGTATTCGCGGGTGTTCGGGTCATTCGACGTTGGCCGGGTTGATCCTGCAGGACTTCCACGTGTCCGTGCAGGAAGCCAACGACCGCGCCGACCGAGTCCTGGCACTCCACCCTGGCGTCTCCATCGGCGGCGAAGTGGTGCCACCACTGGCACCTTTGACGTCCCATGCGGCCACGGAAGGCGCGATCGGTGGCGGGCAGATCACCGCGATCATCAAGGCTCTCGGCCGTATCCCGTCCACGGTGCCGATCGAGGAAGTGCGAGCCGGGGAGCAGACCCTGGTCGATCTGGCCCGGTTCGCCGGACCGCCCGAGATCGCCAAAGCCGGCCGCCATTTACTGGACCACCTCGATCCCGACGGCAAAGAACCCCGCGATGAGGATCCGAAGGACGCTCAGTCGGAGATGCGGTTCATCAAGCACCGCAACGGCACTCTCGGTCTCAGCGGCACGTTGGACCTGGAAACCTACGCCCGGCTGAAATCCGACCTCGACCCACTGGCCAAGCCCCACAAGGCCGTGGACGGCGTCCGTGACCCTCGCACCCAGGCCGAGCGTTACGGCGATGCCTTCTCCGACTACGTGCGGCTCAAAACCGCCAGCCCGGACCTTCCTGGCCAAGCCGGGGAATCCACCCAGATCTTGATCACCATGTCCTACGACGACCTCATGAACGAGCTCGGCACAGCCCACCTCGATCTGGTCGGACCGATCAACGCCACCGATGCCCGGATCCTGGCCTGCGACGCCCGCATCCGCCCCGTCGTCCTCAGCGGCGCCGGGCAACCTCTCGACGTGGGGCGGTCCAGCCGTTCCACCACCATGCCTCAAAAGCACGCGTTGAAGATCCGCGATGGTGGGTGCGCGTTCCCCGGCTGCGACATGCCCGTCCAACGCTGTACCGCTCACCACATCGTTTTCTGGCGACACCACGGCGAAACGAAGATCGACAACCTCGTACTGCTCTGCACCAAGCACCACCGGCTCATCCACAAGAGCGAGTGGAAAGTCCGGATGGCCCGAGATGGGCTGCCGGAGTTCATCGCACCGGCCTACCTCGACCCCACCGGAACCCCGAGGCGCAACACCATGCACCTGAGGATCTAGGGCGTTCCTGGAGATCTTCATCGGAGGTGGAGGACGATGCAGGCGAGGATGATTTCGGTGCGGTGGCAGGCCGCTCGTTTGGCGTATCGTGTTGCCAGGCCTCGGAATTGTTTGAGTCGGTTGAAGCATCGCTCGACGACGGCGCGTTCGGGGATGGTGGCTTTGATCCGGCGCTGTCGCAGTGCTGTGCGGGTGCTCGGGTGGTGTAGGCCTTGTCGGCGAGCACCCGCCCGATCCGCACTGCCCACCCGTCCACCTCGATCACCTGCCGGTGATTACGCCACCGACCACCCCGCTGCCCTGTCTCCGCAGGAAACAACGGCGTGACCCGCGCCCACGCCTTGTCCGCACGTGATCGTGAACAAGATCCGCAGGACACGCCCTAGAGGGCGAAAGGGCAAGCTGAATGCGCGGAAGTTTCCAAAATTGTGGTGCTGCCGCACTCTGGGACGCGGACGATCACATTGAGCCGGTGATCCACGCCTGGATCAAGACGGACTATAAAACAGAATCTCTGCGGATCTTCTTGAGTATGCCCTGGGGGCGTGGTTTCAACTGGACCTGTTGACGGAAGTCAATCGGGCTGTTTGAACAAAGGGGCGGTATATGTACAGGAGAGTGCGGCTCGCCGTGGTGATTCCCGCGGTCGCGGGTGGCCTGCTCGCGGGAATCACCCCCGCGCCGGCGAATCCCGGCACGGTGAACACCACCGGCATCCCGCGGCGCTACGCCGAGCAGGACCTGGCCTGGCGCCAGTGCACCACCGAGGATGTGCCGGATCGGCCCGAGACGGCGAAGGTCCTCGAGTGCGCGACGTTCGCGTCCCCGCGCGACTGGGAGCGCCCGGACGACCGGCAGGCCGTGACGATCGCGATCAGCAGGCTGAAGTCCACCGGAGCGACGACGGCATCGGTGCTCACCAATCCGGGCGGTCCCGGTGGGCCGGGCCGCTCGTTTCCCGCCTCGCTGAGCAAGCAGGCCAAGCTGCGTGAACACCAGGAGATCATCGGCATCGACACCCGCGGCACCGGCCGGAGCACGAACATCTCGTGTGGCGGAGCGGGCCAAGGTGCCGTTCACGACCCGCGCGACCGCGACCCGCGAAATCTGGACCTGCTCCTGGACGAGCTGGAACTGACCACGAAGACCTGCGAGCAGACCTCCGGTGAACTCGTCAGGTTCGTCGACACCTTCCACAACACCAAGGATCTGGACCTGCTGCGGGTCCTGCTCGGCCGGAAGAAGATCAACTGGATCGGCTACTCGGCTGGCACCTGGCTCGGTGCGCACTACGCCCAGCGGTTCCCCGACCGCGTCGGCCGGTTCGTGCTGGACTCGTCGGTCGACTTCACCTCGACCTGGGCGTCGTCGTTCGACCTGCAGCCCATGGGTTACGAACGCCGCTGGCGGCAAGACTTCCTGCCGTGGGCCGCGGCGCATGACGACCGGTATGGGCTCGGTGTCACCGGCGAGCAGGTCCGGCAGACCTTCGAGGAGGTCCGGTACGCGCTGACGCGCAATCCGGTCGAGGTCGACGGCATGAAGGTCGGCCCGGGCGATCTGGACAGCCGGTTCGTCGGCCTGCTCAAGAGCAAGCAGGCCTTCCCCGGCCTGGCCGACTTCCTGGTCCAGCTCAAGACGCTGACCGAGAAGGACGCACCGGAGCAGGCCAAGGCGCAAGCCAGGGCGGCGATCGCGGCCGCCCCGGCCGAGCCGGACCCTCTCGACGCCCTGCTCGCCGTGCTGACCGCCGTCAGGTGCAACGACAGCCCCACGCCCGGCGACCGGGAGTCGGTGATCCGCAGGTCGCAGGAGTTCCTCGACCAGGGCAAGCTGCTGGCCGGCGGGCACTGGATGTTCATCCAGAACTGCATCTTCTGGGAGGGCCGGCCCCGTCCGCTGCCCACAATGGACGGTAAGGGTGTTCCACCGGTGGTGATGGTCCAGTCGATGAACGACCCGGCCACGCCCATCGAGGTCGCCCGCAAGGCGCACGCCGGGTTCGAGAACTCCCGGCTGCTGACCGTCACCGGCGAGGGTGACCACGGCATCTACGGGTACGGCAATCCCGCCGTGGACGAGGTCATCGACGGCTACCTAGTCGACGGCGTAGTCCCGCAAGACCAGAGCCTGCCCGGCATGCCACTGCCCGACCCCGCCTGACCGGGCCTGCGGCTCAGGCTGGAGTACGTGAAGGCCCCCTTCCTGTACCTAGGCGCAAGGAAGGGGGCCTTCACGTCCTGGCCCGTCACCGAGGCTCAACCGGCGGGCCGTCCTCTTCCGGCAGGCAAAGCTGCACCCAGGCGACATCCCGCCAGGCCCCGTGTTTGTACCCGATCCGCCGATAGGTACCGACCGGCTCGAAGCCCATCGCCCGATGCAGCCCCGCGCTCGCGTCGTTCGGCAACACCATCCCGGCCGCGAAAGTACGGAATCCGCGCGAAGCCAAGCGGTCCAGCAACGCTTGATAGAGCGCGCGGCCGCCACCGGTGCGCCGTCGGCCCGACTCCAGGTAGATGCTGACTTCGCACGACCAGCGATAGGAAGGACGACCGCTGAACGGACCGCCATAGGCGTAGCCGGCGACGCGACCGTCGTCGTCTTCGAGCACGAGCCACGCGTGCGCCCGCTGCGCTTGGGCGATGCGCTCGGCCATCTCGTCCGGCTTCGGAGCCTCGGTCTCGAACGAGATCACCGTGTCGGTGACGTACGGCGCGTAGATCTCCGCACAGGCCTCGGCGTCGCTTTCGGTCGCTTCCCTGATCACCATGGCGACCATAGTAACCGAGACTGCCACTATAGTGAGCAGCATGTCGGATCCCTTGTCCGCGTCGCTCGCCGCGACGCTCCAGTCCGCCCGGCTGGACCAGAAGCTCTCGGCCACCGCGCTCGCCGACCTGTCCGGCGTGTCCAGGGCGATGATCGGCAAGATCGAGCGCGGCGAGGCGCAGCCCACGGCCGTCCTGCTCAGCCGCCTTTCGGCCGCGCTCGGGATGACGTTGTCCGAGCTCGTCGCGCGCGCCGAACACGGCGACCGGCGGCTGGTGCGCGCGGCCGAGCAGCCGACGTGGACCGACCCCGACACCGGGTACGTGCGCCGCGCCGTGTCCCCGTCGCTCGGCGGGCCACTGGAACTGGTCGAGGTCGAACTGCCCGCGGGCGCCGAGGTCGCCTTCCCCGCCCACACCTACGCCCTGACCCACCACCAGATCTGGGTCCTCGACGGGCATCTGCGGTTCCGCGAGGGCGACGTCGAGCACGAACTCGACGCGGGCGACTGCCTCCAGCTCGGTACGCCCATGCCGTGCGCCTACGTGAACCCGACCGAAGCCCCGACCCGATATCTGGTCGCCTTGGCCCGGCGGCACGCCTGACGCACTACCGTGAACGGCATGCACTCCACGGAGATCGAGGTGCGCACCGGCAGCGTGGCCGTGGTGCACGACCTGACCAGGGACGCCGAGGCCTTCCTGCGCGACGCGGACGCCCAAGACGGGATCCTGCACGTCTTCGTCCCGCACGCGACGTCCGGGCTGGCGATCCTCGAAACGGGCGCGGGCAGCGACGACGATCTGCTCGCCGCGCTCGACGAACTGCTCCCCCGTGACGGCCGCTGGCGGCACCAGCACGGCAGTGCCGGTCACGGCCGTGACCACGTACTGCCCGCGCTGCTGCCGCCGTTCGCGACGATCCCGGTGCTCGGTGGAGTGATGACGCTCGGCACCTGGCAGTCGATCTGCCTAGTGGACACCAACCTGGACAACCCGGTCCGGCGCGTCCGGTTCAGCCTGCTGGAGGGTTGACCGGCCCGGCCACAGCGCGAGCACCAGGCCTGCCGCCAGCAGCCCTGTCAGCACCCAGATCCCGGTCGTCACGTCCGGCGCGCCGGGCACGCCTTGCAGCAGGCTGCGGAGGCCTTCGGCAGAGAACCGGAACGGCGTCCACGACCACAGCACCGCGCGGTACGCGGGGTTCAGCAGTTCCGGGACCTGACCGGCGACGGCGGGCGCCACCAGGTACAGCGGGCCGAGGATCGCCATCGCCCGCACGCCGAGCAGTCGCAGCAGTCCGGTCTGCAGCGCCGCGAATCCGGTCGCGGTCAGGAAGAGGAAGCCGAGGACGTCCCAGCCGAGCGGGAGCGAGGAGTCCCAGAGCTTCAGGAACCCGGCCAGCACACCGGTGACCAGCACTCCGGCCGCCACGATCTGGGTGAAACGGGCGCCGACGCCGGCGTCCCGGCCCATTCGCCGCCCGGCGAGGAGCAGCACCGCGCCCGCGGCCAGACAGCCGACCCACGCCAGCGCGCTCAGCCCCAGCGGGGCGACCCGGGCCGCGGCGCTCGCCGCGTGCAGCGTCTCGAGCTTCGGCGTTCCGCCCAGTGCCTGCGCGGCGCCGGTCAGCGCCTGCTGCGCGATCTGCGTCCCGGAGGGATTCACCGCACCGGAGACCACGACGGTCGACGGGAGTTCGAGCACGCCGTAGACCTCCTTGTCCTCCAACAGTTTCCGGCCCTCCTCGGGCGAGGTCACCCGCCAGGAGAGCTGCCCGCCGCCGTGGGTCGCGATCCGGTTCGCGGCCGCTTCGAGCGGTCCCGGAGCCGCCGTCACCGCGACGGGAAGGCCGTCGGGCGCGACCGTGGCCTGCGCTCCGAAGGTGAGAAAACCGAGTACGACGGCGACCAGCGCACCGGCCACCGCGGCGAGTAAGGCGAGCGCCCCGGCAGGGCGCCGGCTCGGGGTCGACATGACCGTCCTCCATTTATTCGCCAGGCGTTGAATTAATTGCCCTCAAGGTAAGCGCCTGTCCCCAAGAAGTCAACAGACGTTGAATAAGCTCCCCGGTAACGTCGACAAGGTGACTACTCCGCACCGTCTCGTGCTGTGGGACATCGACCAGACCCTCGTCGACCTGCGCGGTCTCGGCGCCGCTTGGTACACGGCCGCGCTCGCCGAGGTCGCGGGCCTCGAACTGCGGCAGCTGCCGAGTTTCGGCGGCCGCACCGAACGGGCGATCAGCACGGACATCCTGGTGTCGCACGGCGTCGAGCCCTCCGAGGAGAACGTGCGGAAGCTCTGGCTCGCGCTGATCGCGGTCTCCGAAAGCCACGCCCCGACGCTGTCCTCGAACGGGCGGGCGCTGCCGGGCGCGAAGGACGCGCTCGATGACTTCGCCACGCAGGGCGGCATCGTCCAGACGCTGGTCACCGGGAACCTGCCGGAGATCTCGCTGCACAAGCTGACCGCGTTCGGCCTGCACGAGCACGTGGACTTCGAGATCGGCGGCTACGGCTCGCTTTCCGCGCACCGCCCCGACCTGGTGCCCGCCGCCGTCGGCCAGGCTTCGGCGAAACACGGCACCGACTTCGCGCCCACCTCGGTCGTCGTCATCGGCGACACCCCGGACGACGTCCGCGCCGCCCTCGACAACGGCGCCGTCGCGGTGGCGGTGGCGACCGGGCAGTTCGGCGCCGAAGAACTGGCCGACGCCGGAGCGCACACGGTGCTGGGCGATCTGAGCGATCTGGCAGCGGTGCGTGCCGCCGTGCTCGGGGACGCCCCCTAAACTCGGTCCATGGCATACCCAGGCGGCAACGGCTGGCCGGAGCGACCGCAGCAGCCCTACCAGCAGCAACCCCAGCACGGGTATCCGCCGCAGAACCCCCAATACCCGCAGTACTCCCAGGATCCCCAGCAGCAGTACCAGGGTTTCCAGCAGCAGTTCCCGCAGCAGGGCTACCAGGGCTTCGCGCCGGAACCGCCGAAGAAGGGCAAGAAGGGGCTGTGGATCGGCCTCGGCGCGCTCGTCGTCGTGATCGCCGTCGGCGCCACCCTCTTCTTCGTCCTGCGCGACGGCGACGATCCGCAGCCTCAGGCCGCTCCGCCGGCGTCGTCCGCTCCGCCACCTTCGTCGTCGGCGTCGAAGCCGCCGTCCACGCCCAAGAGCAGTGGCGCCCCGCAGGACAACAAGGTCCCCTCGATCACTCCCGGCTGGCAGGGGGTGCTTTCGGTGCGGGACAAGACGGCCTACGACCTGCCCGCGACGGGCTGGGAAACCAAGCCGGGTCAGATCGTCGGCTACAACGAGGGCCAGTTCAAGATGGTCGTCCACGAAGCGTCGACGTACAAACTCGGCGCCTGCCCGGAAGCTCGCGGCTCGAACCGCGGTGTGGTCGGCTTCGCCACCGCGGACCAGATCCCGGTCGAGAACGCCGCCCGCGGCGCCGTCCGGCTCTGGATCCAGTCCGCGACCGGCAACGCCGACGTCCCGCTGCCCGAGATCAAGCAGATCCCGATCGCCGGCGGTTCGATCCAGGCGACCAGTTCGACCGGGACGTTCTCCCCGCCCGCGACCGAGGAGTGCCGGGCACCGAACGTGCAGGTCACCTCGGCGGCGTTCAAGGTCGGTGAGCAGACCATCTGCTTCGTGATGGCCCTCGACCAGGGCACACCGGAGACCCTCCCCGAGGCGGACGCGCAAAAGATCCTGGCCAGTTTGAGGCCGCAGCCGTGACCGGCCCCGGTGGGCGCTCCGACGAACCGCGATCGTGGCTCGTCGATCCGCTCACCGGGCAACCGCTCGAAGCCGAGGCCGAACAGACCCAGCAGCTGCCGGTCGTCGACGACGATGCCGACGCCGCCCCGCCTCGGCGCCGTACCCGCCTGCTGCCGACGTTGGGTGTGCTCGGGCTGGCGATCGTCCTCGCGGTCGGCACGACGGCCACCTACCAGGCCAAGACCGCCGCCCCGCCGCCCTCCGCGCAGGACCTCGTCCTGCCCGATCCGGTGCTGCCCACCCGGATCACCCCGGCCATCGCGGGCTGGCAGCCGGTGCTGTCCGACGACCACCCGTTCGTCTTCGACGTCCCGGCGGACTGGTCGATCGAGGACCCCGACGTCGCCGTCGGCTACGAGACGCCGACCGGCGATCTCGTCAGCCTGCAGGGCGTCGCCCGGTTCCACCGCGGCTTCTGCCCGGGACCCGAACTCTCGGCGCGGGCGATCGCGGGATTCACCACCATCGACGAAGGCGAAGTCACCGACATCGGCAAGGCCGCGGAAGAGACGACGCTGCGCTGGGCCGAAGCCGCGTACGGCTCGATCGGCGGCGGGCGCTCCCCGCGGACCGACGTCGGCGCGGCCGGTCCGGTGCCCGTGTTCGGCGGGGCCACGATCGCCACCGCGGTGACCACGACCGTCGTCCCCACCGCCGAAGGGCCGTGCGCGGCGCCGTCGGTCGCGATCACCGCGGTCGCGCTGCCCCTGCGCGCCCTGCCGGGATCCGGTCGCTACCACATCCTTCTGGTGCTGGCGGACCAGGAGATCCCCGACGCGGTAGCCAGGGACATCGTCCTCAAGATGGGTGGGAGCATCCGTCGGGAGTAGCACTCCCCTAGGGGAAATATGGGTCCCGTGCCGGATGTGGCGAACCGGTTCCCGCGCCTACCTTGATTTCCATGCCAATTGGGGGAAGCGGGACGGCCGCACCGGGCCGTACGCGCAAGATCGCCACGCTGCTGAGACAACGGCTGCCTTTCACGACCCTCGTCACGCTGACGATGCTCGCGCTCGCCTTGGCCTCGGGCGCGCTCTGGTCGGCCGCCGAGGATCGCGCGGTGTACCCGTACATCGCGTATGGGCTGCCTTCGCTCGAAGCAGGCCGGTGGTGGACCTTGCTCACCGGACCGCTGTTCGCGGTCGTCCCGCTCTACTACCTGCCGATGGTGCTCAGCTTCGCGCTGTTCGCCGGTTTCGCGGAGTGGCGCCTCGGCACGCGCCGCACCATGGCCGTCACGATCGGCGGACAGTTCGTCAGCGTGCTCGTCGCGGTCCAGTTCCTCGCGCTGAGCCGCAATTCCGGCTGGGAATGGGCGGAACGGGTCGCGGGCAGCCTCGACGTCGGCTTCTCCGGGGGCGCGCTCGCCGCGGTCGCGGTCGCCACCGCCTCCCTGCGCCCGCCGTGGCGCCTGCGGCTTCGCGCCGGATTGTGCGTGTACGCCGGGATCGCGATCATCTTCGTCGGCACGCTCGCCGATCTCGTGCACTTTTTCGCGCTGGTACTGGCCCTTCCGTTCGGCCGCCGGTTCATCGGTTCGAAGGACGCCTCCCGCGAGCGACGGCCGAGCCTGCGCGAGTGGCGGTTCTACGTCGTCGCCGGCCTGCTGGTGCTGACCGTCGCCGAACTGGTGATGTCCTTCGTGCCGGGCAACGGTCCCTTCGGTTCGTCCGAGGAACTTTCGCTGTCCACCTGGGAAGTCGGCGTCCTGTGCCTGATCGTGGTGCCGATCATGAACGGCCTGCGCAAGGGGAGCCAGGTCGCCTGGTGGTGCGCGATGATCCTGACCTCGTTCGTCATCCTTCAGGTGATGGCCTACGGCGGAGTGCTCGCGCTGGCCGAGATCCTCGGTGAGGAAACGGGCCTTTCGGATCCCCCGCTGTTCTTTGTGGACAATCTCCTGTGGACGGTCGAGTTCGCGTTGCTGATCGCCGCCCGCGGCGCCTTCCGGGTGCCGTCACGCCGGAAACGCCGCCGCCTCGGCAGGATGGGCAACCCCGCGCTGGCCAGGACGCTGCTCAGCCGCCACGGCGGGAGCACGCTCTCGTGGATGACGACGTGGCCGCAGAACTCGTATTTCGTCGCCGCGGACGGGAAGTCCTACCTGGCCTACCGGCGTCACGCCGGTGTCGCCATCGCGCTCGGCGACCCGATCGCCCCGGACGGCGCGGGCGAGAAGACGATCGCCGAGTTCATCGCGATGTGCGAGAACACCGGCCTCGTGCCGTGCCTGTTCTCCGCCACCGGTGACACCACCGCCATGACGAAGGAACTCGGCTGGCAGCAGGTCCAGGTCGCCGAGGACACCCTGATCGAACTGGAGACCCTCGAGTTCCGCGGCAAGCGCTGGCAGGACGTGCGGACCGCGATCAACCGCGCCAAGAAGGACGGCATCGAGTTCCGGCTGGTCCGGCTCGCCGACCAGCCGCGTGCGCTGATCTCCCAGGTGCGCGCCATCTCCGAGGAGTGGATCGGCGACAAGGGCATGCCGGAGATGGGCTTCACCCTCGGCGGGGTCGACGAGGCGATGGACCCGGAGACCCGGGTCGGTCTCGCGGTGGACGCCGACGGTGTCGTGCACGGCGTGACTTCATGGCTGCCGGTCCACACCGGCGCCGGTGCCATCGGCGGCTGGACGCTCGACGTCATGCGCAAACGCGCCGACGGTTTCCGTCCCTCGATGGAGTTCCTGATCGCGTCGTCGTGCCTGGCCTTCCGTGAAGAGGGCGCCAAGTTCGTGTCGCTGTCCGGTGCTCCGCTGGCTGGTTCGGGCGAACCCGCGCACGCCGTGGAACGTGTCCTCGACGCGCTCGGCACGATGATGGAGCCGTTCTACGGATTCCGTTCACTGCACGCGTTCAAGGCGAAGTTCCAGCCGCGCCATGTCCCGCTGTACCTCGCGTTCCGCGACGAGGCGGATCTGCCGCGGATCGGCGTCGCGCTCGGCCGGGCCTACCTGCCGAACACCGGTCTGCTCCGGCTGGCGAAGCTCGCCCGGTCCGGCAAGAAGACCCAGCCCAAAAGGGATCAGCCCAAGAGAGAGCAGCCCCAGGGAGATCAACGAAGCGTCGAAGGCGGCGGCGTGATGGTCTTGCGGTCGGCTTCGGGGACGCCCCGGTAGGTCTTGAGGATCTTCAGGATCTGCTCGCGATCCGCACCGCCCTGCTGGTCTTGGTCCGAATAGACGAGCAGGGCGGCGGACGCGTCTCCCATGTCCACCGCCTGCACGCCGACCAGCGCGCGCTTCGGGACGCAGGTCCCGGTGTAGCCGAGGGTCACCTCGGCGATGAGGATGTTCGCGGGGACCTTCTTGCCGGTGCCCAGGGTGAACTCGGTCGTCTGCGGCGGATCCGCGACGATCTTGGCTGAAAGCGGGCCTTCGTCGGGGTTGTACGCGCTCACCGAGAGGTCGTACAGGGCCTTGTTCGCCGCACCGGGCGCGTCGGCGACCTTCACGGTCGTCAGCCCGCTGCCCCCGATCCGGCTCCCCCGGACTCCCGGGCAGTAGTCGTCGCCGACGAAAGCGCTGGAGAACATGCGGATACCGGGGACGAGCGGGGTCTTCTCCCAGCCGTGGATGGTGCCGGGTTTCGGCGTCCAGTTCGGCGGGACGTCGTAGGCGACCTGGCCGTCTGCCCCGGCCACCGACTGCCAGCCGTCGGTCACCGGCGGCGCGACAACGCGGGGCGATGGCGTGTAGACGACCGGGGCCCGGCTCGTCGGCGGGCTGCTGCTCGACGACCGGTCCGAGCCGTTGTTCACCAGCGTGGCGACGGCGATGACGCCGAGCGTGGCGAAGAAGCCGTACATGGCCCTTCGCCCGCTTCGCGACATCGGCTGCTTCGCCGGCTCCGCGAGCCCGGGTTCGACACGTTCCGGCGCAGGTGCGAGTTCGGGCGCGACCGGCTCGTAGCCGGGCGAGTCCGAGGGCTGGTAGCCCCCGAACCCGCTCAGCGCCTCTTTGTCCTCGTAGCCCGGCTCGTCCCCGCGCTTCTTGCCGAACAGGCCCATCAGGAACGGACGAGCTTGACCAGGTGCTCCACGACCGCGTCGACGGCGATCTCTTCGCGGTCGCCGGTGCGACGGTCCTTGACCTCGACGACGCCGTTCGCCAGGCCGCGCCCGACGACGAGGATCGTCGGAACGCCGACGAGTTCGGCGTCCGCGAACTTCACGCCCGGGGAGGACTTGCGGTCGTCGAGGATGACCTCGACCCCGGCGGCGTCCAGTTCGGCGGCGAGCTTCTCCGCGCCGGCGGCGATCGTCTCGTCCTTGCCCGCGATGACGATGTGCACGTCGAACGGCGAGACCTCGCGCGGCCAGACGATGCCGAGGTCGTCGTGGTTCTGCTCGGCGAGCACGCCGACCAGCCGCGAGACACCGACACCGTAGGAACCCATGGTGATGCGGATGGGCTTGGAGTCCGGGCCCAGCGCGTCCAGTTCGAACGCGTCGGCGTACTTGCGGCCCAGCTGGAAGATGTGCCCGATCTCGATGCCGCGCGCGGCGACCAGGGTGCCCTTGCCGTCGGGCGAAACGTCGCCTTCGCGGACTTCGGCGGCCTCGATCGTGCCGTCACCGGTGAAGTCGCGGCCCGCGACCAGGTCGACCACGTGGTGATCGCGCTCGTCGGCGCCGGTGACCCAGGCGGTGCCCTCGACGACGCGCGGGTCGAGGAGGTAGCGGACGCCGTTGTCCTTCAGCGCCTTCGGACCGATGTAGCCCTTGACCAGGAACGGGTTCTTCGCGAAGTCCGCTTCTTCGAGCAGCTCGAATTCGGCGGGCTCGAGTGCTGCTTCGAGGCGCTTCGTGTCGACCTCGCGGTCGCCGGGAAGGCCGATGGCCAGCAGCTCCCACTCCTTCGCACCCGGCTTGCGGGTCTTCACCAGGACGTTCTTGAGCGTGTCCGCGGCGGTGAAGGTGCGGCCGAGGCCGGCCTGGTTCAAGAAGGCGACCAGGCTTTCGATGGTCGGGGTCTTCGGCGTGTGGTGGACCTTCGACTCGGGGAGACCCTCGATCGGCTTCGCGTCGGGAGCGGGCGTGGTGACCGCCTCGACGTTGGCCGCGTAGCCCGATTCGGTGCTGCGGACGTAGGTGTCCTCACCCGTCTCGGCGACGGCGAGGAACTCCTCCGAGGCCGAGCCGCCCATCGCGCCGGACGTCGCCTTGACGACGACATACTCGATGCCGAGACGGTCGAACAGCTTCGTGTAGGCCTGACGGTGCAGCTCGTACGACTTCGTGAGGCCCTCGTCGTCGAGGTCGAAGGAGTAGGAGTCCTTCATGACGAATTCGCGGCCGCGGAGGATGCCCGCGCGGGGGCGCGCCTCGTCGCGGTACTTGGTCTGGATTTGGTACAGGACGACCGGGTAGTCCTTGTACGAGTTGTATTCACCCTTCACGGTGAGCGCGAAGAGCTCTTCGTGCGTCGGGCCGAGAAGGAAGTCGTTGCCCTTGCGGTCCTTGAGACGGAACAGGCTGTCGCCGTATTCGGTCCAGCGGCCGGTGGCCTCGTAGGGCTCCCTCGGCAGCAGCGCGGGGAACTGGATCTCCTGCGCGCCGAAGGCGTTCATCTCTTCACGGACGACGTTCTCGATGCGGCGCAGCACGCGCAGGCCCAGCGGCAGCCAGGAGTAGCCGCCCGGGGCGACCCGGCGGACGTAGCCGGCGCGTACCAGGAGCCGGTGGCTCGGTACCTCGGCGTCCGCCGGATCCTCACGCAGAGTGCGAAGGAACAACGACGACATCCTGGTGATCACTTCTGGGCTCCTCGCTGCAATTACGCGCGTAGACGGTCTGCGCAGCGTAGTCAACCCGCCCCGGGGCACTTCAACCGGTTATCGCACGTGGCCGGTTTTGTCGGTGGGTGCCGCTAGCTTGCCGGGATGGGAATCCAGCTGGGCATGATCACGATCGACTGCGCGGATCCGCGCGGGCTCGCGACGTTCTGGACGAAGGCGCTCGGGGTGGAGGTGGACCAGGACTACGAAGGCGAGTTCCTGATCCTGCACCCCGCGGCGGAAGGCGGGCCCGTCTTCGCGTTCCAGCGCGTCCCGGAGCCGCGCGCCGGCAAGAACCGGGTCCACGTGGACTTCGGCACCGACGACCGGGAGAAGGAGGTGGTGCGCCTGACCGGACTGGGCGCGAAGAAGCTGGATGAGCACGGGATGCCGGGACTGACCTGGACGGTGCTGGCCGATCCGGAGGGCAACGAGTTCTGCGTCGCGACCCAACAGCGTTGACGCCGGTCCCGATGGTCAGAATGGCGGTATGACGGAGCGCGCCATCCTGCCCTGGTCCGACATCGAGCTGCCCGAGGGCCTGAGCGCCCGGCTGTACGACGGCACCGGCCCGCTGCCGGACGGCGCTCACGGCGGGGATCTCGGTGACGTCGAGTTCTACGTGCTGCCGTACGACACCGGGTCGGAGCCGCTGAAGCTGATCGCGAAGCTGCCGTCGCTGAAGCTCGTGCAGTCGCTTTCGGCCGGAGTGGAGAAGCTGCTCCCGCTGATACCGGCGGGAGTGAAGCTGGCCAACGGCCGCGGCCTGCACGACCTCAGCGTGGCCGAGCACGCGCTGGCGCTGATCCACGCCTCGCAGCGGGACCTGCCGCGCTGGTTCGCGCAGCAGGCGACGGGTTCGTGGGACCGCGAACACACGCGCTCGCTGGCCGACAGCCGGGTGCTGCTGGTCGGCCACGGCTCCATCGGCCAGGCCATCGAGCGGCAACTGGTCGCGGCCGAAGCGGTCGTGACCAGGGTGGCGAGCACGGCCCGGCCCGCGGACCAGGTGCACGGGGCCGGTGAGCTGGCGAGCCTGCTGCCGTCGGCCGACATCGTGGTGCTGATCCTGCCGGAGACGGCCGCGACCAAGGGCCTGCTCGGCGCCGCGGAACTCGCCGCGCTGCCGGACGACGCCCTGGTGGTGAACGTCGGCCGCGGGTCGGCGATCGACACCGCCGCGCTCACGGCCGAGACCGTCGCCGGGCGCCTGCGTGCCGCGCTGGACGTCGTCGACCCGGAGCCGCTCCCGGCAGATCATCCACTGTGGACGGCACCGGGCGTGATCATCACACCGCATATCGCGGGCGGGTCGGCGTCGTTCTACCCACGCGCGAAACGGCTCGCCGCCGAGCAGTTGCGCCGGTTCGCCGCCGAGGAAGAGCCGCTCAACATCGTCAACTAAGGGCGGGGTCAACTGATGCGTTTCGTCCTCTGATGGCGTTCTAGTGCCAGTGGGTCCGGTAGGCGAGCCAGTCGCGCATGGCCGCGGCGAGGCGACGCTGTGCCGCACGGACCCCGGTCGTCGCGGGCGGCTCGGGTAACCGGCAGGCCCGTTCGGCATGCCCCGCCAGTGCCACGCCGAACGCGGTGACCGCCCAGACCGGGATCCCGGTGAGCGCGGGACGCCGTCGCAGCAGGCGGTCGACGTCGGCGGGTTCGTGCCCGGCGTC
Organism: Amycolatopsis sp. lyj-112; assembly: GCF_046549055.1. NCBI lineage: Bacteria > Bacillati > Actinomycetota > Actinomycetes > Pseudonocardiales > Pseudonocardiaceae > Amycolatopsis > Amycolatopsis sp. lyj-112. Next base: position 69,762 of record NZ_JAJPWS010000019.1, read on the forward strand.
GAGCAGGTACGGGACGAGCGCGACCAGGTCGAGCCAGCCCGCGCCGCGCGCCGGGTAGCGCCAGTTGGTGACGAGTACCCGGCCGGACCCCGTCCGCAGCAGGTACTCGGGCTGGATGTCGTTGTGCAGCAACGTGTCCCCGGCCGCCCACGGGTACCACGACGTCTCCAGCTGGACGAGCCTGTCGAGGTTGCGGACGGCCCAGGCGTCCAGGTCGGCCGGCGGTTCCTTTGCCAGTTCGCTCCAACCGCGCAACAGCGGGCCGAGATCGTCGAGGACGTCCGGGACCTCGGGCAGCGGGCACGGCGTGAGCGTGCGCCCCAGCGCGCCGAAGGTGGCCAGGACGGCGGACAGATCCGGCGACCCCGGCCGCAGGTTCGGCCGGGCGCCGTCGAAGTCGGCGAACGCGAGCACCAGCCAATCGCCGTCCACAAAGGACAGCAGCTGCGGCGTCGGCGCCTCGGCGGGCAGCCGTCGCGCGATGGCGGCCTCGGTCCGGTAGCCGCCGGCACGCGGGCTGACCGCGGGCAGCGCCTTGAGGAACACCCAGCGACGGTCGCGTTCGAGTTCGAGCCTCGCCGCGACGCCGCCGTCGAATTCCGGCGCCTGCCACAGGGAACGGCGGACGACGGAACCGAGCTCACGCTCCACGGTGTCCCGCGTCGCCGACGGGAGGTCGTGCCAGCCGAGGCGCACGGAAACCGGCAACGCCCTCTCACCCCCAGCGATCTCGCGGTGAAGATCGACTGTACCGAAAAGCACCCTCTCGGGTGACAACCGGTCAGGCCGGGAGAGGCTTCACGTAGCCGCCCCAGCGCTGATGCTCGGCGTAACCGACCCGCTCGTAGACCCCGAGCGCGCGGTGCGAGTTGTCCTGGTCGACGTTGAGCGAGGAACGCTGGAAGCCCTTCGCCTTGGCCTGCTCCAGGGTGTAGCCGAGGAGTGCGCCCGCGATGCCTCGTCCTCGGAGGCTCGAGACGGTGGCGACGTGGCTGACATACAGGTCGTTCACGCCGGTGACCGCCGCGTCGGAGGCGAAGAACGTCGAAAGCACGAGTGCGACGACCTTGTCCTTCTCCGGGCTCAGCAGCAGGAACGAAAGGTCGGGCCGGAAGTCCTTCGCACGGACCACCAGGTGCCGCCAGGCCTCCATGGACTGCGCGGTGCTCCCCCAGTGGTCCGCGAACGTCTCGTTGCGGGCCTGCAGGGTCAGGTCCTCGTACTTCTCGTCGTAGCCGACAAGCGGGAACTCTTCGGGCAGCGGCGCGGCGGGCGGGACCGACGCCAGGTCGGCCCGCATGTCGACGAACCAGCGGGCGTGCCCGTAACCGGCCTTCACCAGGACGTCGGTGAGCCAGCGCTGCTTGGTGTTGGCGGCGGCGTGCAGCTCCAGCGGGGCGTCCGGGAAGGACTTCGCGTGGACCTCCTTCCCTGCCTCCTCGAACCACTCGACGAGGTGGGCGGCGATCGCGTCGTCGCGGTACTCGGGATGGACGACCGTCTCGACCCGCACCATATGCGCCGGACTCGCCGCGTCACGCCGCCTGAGCAGGCCGTACGCGACCAGCGTTTCGCCGTCCCAGGCACTGGTGGTCGCCGTCGGGAGGTCGACGTTCGGCGAACTGATCTCCTCGGCGAGGTCCTCCGCGTTGTAGTGCTCGTCGATCGGCTCGACACGCTCCGCCGCGGCGAAGGTCTCGGCCAGTCGCGGCATGTCGTCCAGGGTCAACGGGCGCCAGGTCAGACTCATGCGCTTGAGGCTAAGCCCGCGCCTCGATGTGACGCATTCCCTTTAGTTACGCTTCCGTGGTGCTCGTGCTGCTCCCCCCTTCCGAGACCAAGGCCGCCGGCGGCACCGGCGCGCCGCTGGACCTCGGCGCCCTGTCGTTCCCGGAGCTGAACCCGGCCCGGGCGAAACTGGCCGACGCGCTGGCCGAGCTGGCGGGCGACGTCCCGGCCAGCATCGCCGCGCTCGGCATCACGCCGAGGCAGGCCGACGAGGTCGCGCGCAACGCCGAGCTGTGGTCCTCGCCCACGATGCCCGGGCTGCGCCGCTACACGGGCGTGCTCTACGACGCACTCGACGTCAAATCCTTCACCAAGGCCACGCTCTCCAAGGCCGAGCGACGCCTCGCCGTGGCGTCGGCCCTGTTCGGTGTGGTCGCCGCGACCGACCCGATTCCCGCGTACCGGCTCTCCGGCGGGAACGCGCTGCCGTCGCTCGGGACCGTCCGCAGTGTGTGGAAGCCGGTGCTCGAACCGGTGCTCCAGGGCATCGACGGGCTCGTCGTCGACCTGCGTTCGGGAACCTATTCGGCGCTGGCGAAACCGCGCCCGGACGCGGTGACCGTGCGCGTGGTGACCGAGGACGCCGCGGGCAACCGGACCACGGTGAGCCACTTCAACAAGGCTTACAAGGGGAGGCTGGCCGCGGAACTGGTGCGGTCCCGCAGCGAACCGTCCACTGTGGAACAGCTCATCCGGGTGCTGTCGAAGGCGGGCCTCGACGTCGAGCGGACCGGCGAGCACAGCCTGGAACTTCTCACCGGGGATTGACCGAACACCGGGCATCGGGCGAGCCGGTAGGGCAGGATCGGCGTGTTCGCGGCGTTCTGGAGGAAAGATGACGGGACCAGGATGGAACGGCCCACCTCAGCAGCCGTACGGCCACCAGCCCGGCTGGGGCCACCCGCCGCCGAAGAAAAAGCGCCTGGGGCTGATGATCACCTTGATCGCCGTCCCCGCGGTACTGCTGCTCGGCGGGGGCCTCACGGCGTTCCTCTTCTACCAGGACGCGCACAAGGACGGCGGCTCACCACCATCCAGCGCCCGACTCGGGAAGGCGTGTGCCGCGGTGAGCCCGCAGACCCTCGCCAGGCTGCGTACGACGAACCCCTACGCCGACCTGAGCAGGGAACAGCAAGGGCACACCTCGTGCGTCTGGGAACAGACCGAGGGCAAGGACGGCGAGGGCAGCCGCCAACTGACCTTCCAGGTCACCGAAGCCGCGGTGGACAGGACGGGACGGCAACTCGAATGCGAAGGGACCGTGCTCGCGCCGCCGAACATCGGTGACCAGTCCTGTACCTCCATCAAGAGCTACGGGGGCGCCAGCCGGATGGGCCAGCTGCAGTTCGTCGAAAACGGGAAGTTCGTGCTGATCCAGTACCAGGGCTGGGACGTCGGCCTGTTCGACACCGTGCCCATGCCCGACGAGGAGCTCACGAAAGCCGTCCTCGACATCGCCAACGAAGTGGCCGGCAAGATCGGCTGACAATAGTTCCGTACCCCTACGGGCTTCTTCCTCGGTTGTTCCTCCAGGCGCACATGCGGAAAGTGATTTCCAGCCACCTGGAAAGGAACCACCGTGAACAGAAGAAAACGGCTACTGGGGATCGCCACCGCCACCCTCGGCTGCCTCTCGGTCCTCCTGCCCGCGCCCGCGGCCGCCGCGAATCTCGCCGCCGTCACCCCGACGGACGAAGCGGTCGTCCCCGCCGGACCGCACACGAATTCCATCGGCGGCACCCCGGCGTCGGTCAAGGACCACCCGTTCATCATCGCGGGCCTGCGCCAAGGCGGGACCAGGCCGCAGGGTCAGACGTGCACCGGTTCGGTCGTCGCGCCGCGCAAGATCCTGATCGCCGCGCACTGCAAGGACGCGGCGGGCGAGAAATCCTTCCTCTACGGCCTGGACGATCTCAACGCGGGCGGCGGAACGCGGATCGGCGTCGTCAGCTATGAAAAGCACCCGAAGTACGTCAACTTCGACCAGGGTTACGACGTCGCGGTGGTCACCACCGACGCCGATATCCCGGTGCCGGGCGGCCAGTACGCGAAGGTCGCGACGTCGGCCGACACGGAGCTGCACAAGCCCGGCAAGTCCGGGCTCGGACTCGGTTACGGCAAGAAGGACCACAACGACGACAGCAAGAACGTCGAACTGCACAAGTTCACCCTGCCGGTCGTGCAGGGCAGCAACTGCAACGGCGTCGGCGCGGGCTTCAAGGACGCCACGATGATCTGCAGCGGCTACAGCGACGGCCGCGTCACGATCCTGCCGGGCGACAGCGGCGGGCCGCTGATCGTGGACGGCAAGGTCGTCGGCGTCGCGTCCTGGAGCCGCAGCGATTTCAAGTGGTACAGCGTGTACGGCCGGCTCAACAACGACATGGGCGACTGGGTCAAGCAGCAGATCGGCGAGCCGCAGAACCCGGAGACATTCTCCCTCGCGGTCACTCCGTCGTCGCTGAAGGTCGAGCCGGGCAAGTACGTTTCGGCCACGGTGACCAGCAAACCCGGCAAGAACGGCGCGGAAAAGGTCGACCTGAGCGCGTCGGGCCTTCCGGACGGCGCGAAGGCCACGTTCCAGCCCGCGTCGATCAACTCGGGTGAGTCGGCCAAGGTGAGCATCGAGGTCCCGGCCGGTGTGGCGGAAAAGGACTACGCCGTCACGATTTCGGGCAAGGGGACCACCGACACGGCGACCGCGAACCTGACGCTGACCGTGGGGGCGGGTGGACCGCAGCCCGGCAACCTCCAGGTGAGCGTGACCCCGGGCAGCGGCTCCTCCCAGCCCGGTTTCTTCAGCAACGTCACCGTTTCCGCGACCGGCGGTACGGGCACGATCACGCTGTCGGCGTCCGGGCAGGGACTGCCGTTCGCGCCGTTCTTCAACCCGAAGACGATCTCCAGCGGCGGTAGCTCGACCATGCAGGTGGTCGCGCCCTTCCAGCGCGGCACCTACCCGGTCACCGTCACCGCGACCGACTCGGCGGGCAAATCCGCCACCGGGACCTACACGCTGACCGTCCAGTAGAGAGTGTCATGAAAGGGTCTTTCAGGACGTTTCTTGTCCTGAAAGACCCTTTCATGACACTAGGCGGATCGGGAAAGCACCGCCATCGCGGCGTTGTGGCCGGGGATGCCGGAGACGCCACCGCCCCGCACGGCCCCGGCACCGCAGAGCAGCACCCGGTCGTGCGCCGTCTCGACACCCCAAAGCCCCACCTGATCCGCCGAGGCCGCGTAGGGCCACGACAGATCGCGGTGGAAGATGTGCCCGGCCGGCAATCCCAATTCGGCTTCGAGGTCCAACGGGGTCTTGGCTTCGATACAGGGCCGCCCGTCCGGATCGCGCAGGACGCAGTCCTCGATCGGTTCGGCCAGCACACTGTCCAAAGAGGACAAAGTCGCCCGCAGCGCCTCTTCGCGCGCGGCGTCGTTGCGTCCTTCGAACAGCCGCGCGGGCATGTGCAGGCCGAACAGGGTCAGCGTCTGCACCCCGGCGGCGCGCTCGGCCGGACCGAGGATCGACGGGTCGGTCAGCGAATGGCAGTAGATCTCGCACGGCGGCAGCGACGGGATCCTTCCCCCGGCCGCCTCGGCATACGCCGTCGCCAGCTGGTCGTAACCCTCGTTGACGTGGAACGTGCCCCCGAACGCCTCGCGCGGGTCGACGCCCGGATCCCGCAGCCGCGGCAACCGTGACAGCACCATGTTCACCTTGAGCTGCGCGCCTTCCGGCGATTCCGGCGGCTCCTCCCCCAACAGCCGCGAGAGCGTCCGGGGAGCGACGTTCGCGAGCACATGGCCGCCGTGGACGGCGAACTCGTCGTCACCGAGCCGATAACGCACTGAGCCGTCGGGATCGATGGACAGCACCTCGGCGCCGGTCACCAGCCGGGCCCCGGCGGCACGCGCGGCCGAGGCGAGCGCTCCGGTCACCGCGCCCATACCGCCCACCGGGACGTCCCAGTCGCCGGTCTCGTTGCCGATCACGTGGTACAGCAGGCAAAGGTTCTGCCGGAAATCGCCGGCGTCGGCGAAAGTGCCGATGAGCGCGTCGGTCAGGACGACCCCGCGAACGGTGTCGTCGTCGAACATCCCGGTGAGCGTTTCCGCGATCGGCCGTTCGAACAGCGCGTCCCAGGCCTCCGGCTCGATGCCCGAGCGCAGATCCTCCCTGGAGACCAAGGGTTCCGTGAGGGTCGAGAACGTCCGCTCGGCGACCTGGGAGGTCATCGCGTAGAACCGCTGCCAGGCTTCGTAGTCCTTTGTGGACCCGGTGAGCGCGGAGAACGACGCCGCGGTCCGCCCGGCGTCACCCGTGTCGACAAGGAGACCGCCGTCGCCGACCGGGGTATAGGACGACATCCGCCGCCGTCGCAGGTCGAGCCCGAGTCCCAGGTCCGCGATGACCTTGCGCGGCAGCAGGCTCACCAGGTACGAGTACCGCGACAGCCGGACGTCCACGCCGGGGAAGGCACGGAAGGACACCGCGGCCCCGCCGACCTCGTCACGGCGTTCCAGCACCAGCACCGACCGGCCCGCTCTCGCCAGATAGGCCGCCGCCACCAGGCCGTTGTGCCCGCCACCCACGATCACCGTGTCGACCATGCCGACCGACTCCATGCAGTTCCTCCTGAACCCACGACAGTGCGCCGCGGTCATCGTGACCGCGGCGCACCACCGGTGGCAAGGACTCAGAAGGTGATCGAGAACCCTTCGATCGTCCCGGTGTCGAACCGGTACACGTCCCGGACCCGCAGTTTCCAGGTCCCGTTGGCCGGCTCGGACGAGGCGTTCACCGTGTACGACGTGTGCACGCCGCTCGCCTCCCCGACCCCTCCCGCCTGCTTCAGCCCGAACACCGCGCCGCTCGGTCCGATCAGGTCGATCGCCAGGTCACCGGTATAGGTGTGCGCGATGTCGACCTTGACGGGCAGCGTCGCCGACGCCTTGCCGTCGCAGCCGTCCTGCGTCACCGAACTGGTCACCGCGTCGCCGGCGTCCGGAACGGAAACCGGTGTCGTGTTCGACTTGGCCCCGCACGTCGGGCCGGGGCCGCCACCGCCGATGAACGACACGTTCAGCAGCTTGTTGACCGTGCCGCCCGGCAGTCCCTTGAGCACACCGTCGGAGGCGTTGCTCACCAGCGCGTCCCGCGTCTGCTGCGCGGTGGCACCGGCGTTCGCGGACAGGTACAGCGCCGCCGCCCCCGCCACGTGCGGCGTGGCCATCGACGTCCCGCTCATGTTCGCCGAGCCACCGTTCGAAGTGGACAGCGACGTGATGTTGCTGCCAGGGGCGAAGATGTCCACGCACGAATTGTGGTTGGAGAACGAGGACTTGTTGTCGTTCTCGTCCGAGGAGCCGACCGTGATCGCCTCGGGGATCCTCGCCGGGCTGACGTTGCAGGCGTTCTGGTTCTCGTTGCCCGCCGCCACCGCGTAGACGAAGCCCGCCGCGATGGACTTCTTGATGACGTCGTCGCCGAGCCCGACCTGGTCCATCCGGAGGCTGAGGTTCGCCACCGCCGGTTTGGTGCCGTTCGCGGTCAGCCATTCCGCCGCGTCCACGATGGCGGAATCGGGACCGTTGCCCGAACAGTCGTTGCCCAGCACCTTCAGCCCGACGATCTTGACCTTCTTCGCCACGCCATAGGTCTTGCTGCCGATGGTCCCGGCGGTGTGGCTGCCGTGCCCGTTGCAGTCCTTTCCGTTGCCGCCCACGAAGTCCTTGCCGATGGACGCGCGGCCCTCGTACTCCGGGTTCTCCGGGTTGATGCCGGTGTCCATGTCGTACGCGGTCACGCCCTCGCCGGTGTTCGGGTACGTGAAGCTCTTGTCCCGCGGCAGGTTCTTCTGGTCGATGCGGTCGAGACCCCAGGTGGGGTTGGTCTGCGTGCCGACGGCACGCGCGGTGCCGTCCTGGTAGACCGCCTTGACCGCCGGGTCGGCCGCGAGCCGCCGGGCCTGCTGCCCGGACATGCCCTTGACCGAGAACCCGCGGAGCACGTTCTTGTACGCCGACCGGACTTCACCGCCGTAGCGGCCGGTCAGAGAAGCCGACGACTGCTCGACGGCCTGGGCGCCGACGTCGTGGAGCACCACGATGTACTGGTCGCCGTAGTGCTGGTTCGCCGGTACGACAACGCCTTCCGCCTGCGCGGCACCGGCGTTCCCGGCCGCGAGAGCGGCCATCGCGGTGGCGGCCACCGCCACCAGGCCGACCCGCACGCCGCGGCGCATCAGAGACCCGCCACGTTCAGCAGCTTGTTCGTCGAACCGGAGCCCGGGTTCGTCACGACCCCGGCGGAGGCGGCGTTGGCCAGACCGGACGCGACGGCGGCGGGGTTGGCCGACGGGTTCGAGGTGAGGTAGATCGCGGCCGCGCCGGCGACGTGCGGGGTCGCCATCGAGGTGCCGCTCATCTGCTGGGTACCGCCGCCGTTGCGCAGCGAGGTGATGTTGGTGCCCGGCGCGAAGATGTCGGTGCAGCTGCCGTAGTTCGAGAAGCTGGACCGGCGGTCGTCGTTCTGGGTGGCGTTGACCGTGATGGCCTCACGCACGCGGGCCGGGCTGGTGCCGCAGGCGTCCGTGTTGGAATTCCCCGAAGCCACCGTGTTCGTGATGCCCGCCGCGACGGCCTTGCGCACGGCGGCGTCCACGCCGGAGTCGGCCGGGCCACCGAGGCTCATGGTGAGCACCGACGGGCCCTTGGCGTTCTTCACCACCCAGTCGATACCGCTGATGATCTGCGAGTACTGGCCGCTGCCCTGGCAGTTCAGCACCCGGACCGAGACGATCTTGGCACCCTTGGCCACGCCGTAGGTGGCGCTGCCGACGGTGCCGGCGACGTGCGTGCCGTGGCCCTGACAGTCGCGGGCGTCGCTGTCGTTGTCGATGAAGTCGTAACCGCTGCTCGCCCGTCCGCCGAACTCGGACTGCCGGTAGTCGACACCGGTGTCGAGGACGTAGACCGTCGCCCCGGATCCGGTGTTGGGGTAGGTGTACTTGCGGTCCAGCGGCAGCTTCTTCTGGTCGATCCGGTCCAGTCCCCAGGTCGGGTTGTTCTGGGTGCCGGTCATGTGCGCGACGGCGTCCTGCTGGACGAAGTCGACGTTGGGGTCGGCGGCGAGGCGCTTCGCCTGCGACTCGGTCATCTTCGCCGAGAATCCGTTCAGCGCGGCGCCGTAGGTCGCCTTCACCTGGCCGCCGTACTGGGCGGCGAGACCGGAGTCGCCGCTCTTCAGCGCGACGATGTACCCGTCCGTGACGGCTCCGGGCGCGCCGGCGCCGCGGATCTGTCCCTCGGCGGCCGTGGCCGGCCCGGCGAAGGCCATCGAGGCCGCTACACAGGCCCCGGTGAGCACCGCACCCGCGATCCGGTGACGTCGAAGTTCTGCACGCATTTCCTGAGCTCCGTTCACTCGAACAGGTGGTTCACGCTGACGGGAAGTCCGCAGCGCGGTCACGCTCCCATCACTGTCGGTTGACGGGACCTGCACGAACAAGCGAGGCATCGGTCCGTAGGACTACGTATCTAATGGGGAAATTCACCATCCCTACGAAAGTTCCGTGACCGTCCGAGTGGGTTCCGTGATCACTTCCACCGCGCTTAAGCTGCGTTCACTCGAACGGTGTGGTTCGTGAAGCGGGGGTGACCCGGCATGGTGATCGGTGGATACCGGCGCAGGACGAGTTCACCTGTGCTCGTCGGCCGTGATGCAGAACTACGAGAGGCCCTGGCCGCCGCGTTGCGTTCGCCCGCGGTGATCATGTTCGAGGGCGAAGCGGGCGTGGGTAAGACCAGGCTCGCCACCGAACTGCTGGCGTGCCCGGAGCTGACCGGACGGCCGGTCCTCACCGGCACCTGCCAGCCCTTGCGCGAGCCCTTCCCGTATGGCGTGGTCTTCGACGCGCTGAAGGACCTCCGCCCCGACGGCGAACTCAACCCGGTCACCGGGGTACTGGCCCCCTACCTGCCGGAACTCGCCAGGCACCTGCCCGAGCCGCCGCCCCGGCTCGGCGACCCGCGGGCCGAACGGCACCGGCTCTTCCGTGCCGTCCGCGAACTGCTCGCCTCCTTGGGCCCGCACCTCCTGCTCATCGAAGACCTGCACTGGGCCGACGACGGCTCGCGACGGCTGCTGCGGTTCCTGATGACCGATCCGCCCACCGGGCTGACCCTCCTGCTCACCTACCGGCGCGAGGAGACGCCCGGCGGTATCCCGCTCGGCAGCGCCTACCGGCCCGCGCCCGGCACCGAACACGTGCTCGTCACGCTCCGTCCGCTGGACCGCGAAGGCGTCCAGACGCTGGCTTCGGCCTTGCTGGGCGAGCCGACCGTGTCGGCCGAGTTCGCGACGAGGCTGCACGAGCGGACCGCGGGGATCCCGTTCGTGGTCGAAGAAACCCTGCACGCGATCGAAGGCGTCGAGGGCGCCGTGCACGCCGACGGCGCGACCGCGCGACGCCTGCTCGACACGGTCGAGGTCCCGGCGCTGCTGCGCGAGGCGACGGTCGAACGGCTCGCCGCGCTGCCGCCCGCCGCCCGGCGGATCACCGAAGCGGCCGCCGTCCTCGGCGAACCGTCCACTTCGGAGCTGCTGACCGCCGCGGCCGCGCTCACCCCCGAACGCGCCCGCCAGGCGCTGATCCTCGCGCTCGAACGCAACGTCCTGGTGGAGACCGGCGAAGGCGAATACGGCTTCCGGCACGCGCTCGCCCAGCAGGCCGCCTACCGCACGATCCCCGGCCCGGACCGCCAGGAACTGCACCGGCGGGCAGCGAAGCTGCTGCGCGAACGACTCCCGCAGCCCTTGGTGCGGCTGGCCGAACACTGCCGCAAGGCCGGCGACCGGGCGGGCGCCCTGAAGTACGGCGAAGCCGCCTCGGATCAGGCTTCGGCCGTCGGCGACCTCGCCACGGCGACGGATCTGCTCCGCACGCTGCTCGACGAACCGGGGCTCACACCGTCCGATGTGGACAGACTCGCGGTCAAGTTCAGCGCGGTCGCGTGCAACGGGCTCGCGCAGGCCGAAGTCGTCCCGGCGCTGGAGCGGCTGCTCACCGACGGCAGGCTGTCCGGACGGCTGGGCGGCGAGGTCCGGCTGGGTCTCGGGCTCCTGCTGATCCGCCAGGCCGGCGGGCTGGAGGCCGCCCGGACCGAGATCGAGATCGCCGTCAACGACCTCGCCGACCGTCCCGACCTCGCCGGACGCGGGATGGGCGTGCTCGCCCAGCCCTGGGTGGGCGCGACCCCGCTGCACGAGCACCGGCGCTGGATGGACCGGGTGGACCGGATCATCGAAGGCTCCACGGACCAGCGGCTGACGCTCATCCTGATGGCCAACAACGTCGCGTCGCGGCTGCACATCGGCGACGCGCGGGGCTGGGACATGCTGGCCAAGACACCCGCCGGCGCCGGCTCGGCCGACGAGCAGCGGCACCTCGCGCGGCTGCACTGCAACAGTGCCGACGCCTGCGCCTGGACGGGCCATCACCGGCGGGCCCGGAGCCTGCTGCGCAGCGGGATGCAACTGGCCGCCGACTGCGGCGCGCCGTACGTCGTCAGCACGGCGCGCGCGACGGCCGTCCACACCGACTGGCTCACCGGGAACTGGGACGGCCTCGCCGAACGGGCCGACGCGCTGACCGACGAGTACCGCGACCTCCTGCCGGTGACCAGCGAACTGGCGCTGGTCATGGGACTGCTCGCCGCCGCCCGCGGCGAATGGGACGAGGCGGCGGCCAGATTCGCCGAAACCGGGGCGGACCAGCCGGAGAACGCGTTCACACCGGTCGCCGTCGCCGCGCACGCCGGGCTGTCGGGCATGCTGCTCGCGCAGGACCTGCGCGAAGCCTCCGTCGCCCAGGTCGAAAAGGGGCTGGAACTGTTGCGCGCCAAGGGAGTCTGGGCCTGGGGCGCCGACCTCCTCGCCGCGGCGGCCGACGCGTACTGCGCCACCGGGCGGATCGCGGAGGCCGTCGTGCTGACCGACGAGTTCGAGCGCGAGATCGGCGAACTCGACGCCCCATCGACCCGCGCGGCGCTCGCGACGAACCGCGGGCTCATCGCGGCCGCACAGGGCGACCACGCCGAGGCGATCGACGCCTTCGAGCAGGCGAGGCAGCGCTACGACGCGCTTCCGGCGCCGTACCACGCGGCACTGGTCGCGGAACGGGCCACGCGCTGCCGGCTGGCGAGGGACGAGGACGTCGCCGAGACGTTCGCCACGCTCGCGGAGGCGTTCGACCGGCTCGGTGCCACCCGCGACGCCGCTCGCTGCCGCCACGCGTTCCGGTCCACCGGCGCCGTCGCCCCTTCGCGGCGCGGCCGCCGGGGATACGGCGACGAACTCTCCCCCCGCGAGCGCGACGTCGCCCGCCTGCTCGCCGCCGGGCACACCAACCGGGAGATCGCCGAGGTCCTGTTCCTGTCCCGGCGCACGGTGGAACAGCACGTCGCGAGCGTGTTGCGCAAGCTGAAGGTCCGGTCGCGCGGCGAACTGGCGGGGCTGCGTTCGGCATAGGACTTAAATCGGTTGCGGCTCGCGGGCGGAGTCCGCGATGATCGTGCGCGATCCGGCAGAGGGCCGGTGGATGCGACAGGGAGGTGCGTCGTGCAGATGACTGTCCGGGGCGTTGGCCGCCCCCATTCACCCGCCCCTCGCGGCTGAGCCACGACGCTCGCCCGGTGGGGCACCCCTGACTAGGAGAACCCACCAGTGCGCAAGCACGATCTCGAAGAATCTCACGAAAGTCCTCGTCGTACCCGTCGCGCTCGTTTCGACGACGAGCCCGAACCCACGCGCAGCGGACGGCTCACCGCGGACGAACGCGTCCGGCTCGCCCGGCTGCGTGAAGATGCCTACACCGAAACCGCCATCCCGGGTGGCGGCGACCGCTGGAGCACGTGGGGCGACGCCGAACACGGCCCGCACCCGCGACCGGACTGGGTGATCACCCAGCTGGCGGCGGTGGACAGCGAACTCGGCATCCTCAAGACCGGCAAGGAGGCCGACGTCCACCTCGTGCGCCGGGGCCTGCCCGACACCGACGGCACGGTCCTGGCCGCCAAGCGGTATCGCAGCGGCGAGCACCGCCTGTTCCATCGCGACGCCGGCTACCTCGAAGGACGGCGGATGCGGCGGTCGCGCGAAATGCGGGCCATGGAGTCGCGCAGCAGCTTCGGCCGCAACCTCATCGCCGAACAGTGGGCGGTGGCCGAGTTCAGCGCGCTGAGCCGGCTCTGGATGGTCGGCGCGCCGGTGCCGTATCCGGTGCAGCGGGACGGCACCGAGTTACTGATGGAGTTCCTCGGCGACGGCGAGACCGCCGCGCCGCGGCTCGCCCAGGTCCGCCCGGAGCCCGAGCAGCTGCGGGAACTGTGGTTCCAGACGTCGGCGATGCTGGAACTGCTGGCGTCGCAGGGGCTCGCGCACGGCGACCTCTCGGCGTACAACCTGCTCGTCCACCGCGGGCGGGTGATGGTGATCGATCTGCCGCAGGCCGTCGACATCGTCGCCAACCCGGGCGGGCTCGAGTTCCTCACGCGGGACGTACGGAACATCGCCACGTGGTTCCACTCGCGCGGGCTGCCGGAGCGCCTGACGGCGGTGCCGGAACTGATCGAAGAACTGCAGGAGATCGCCGGGCTCCGTTGAGCGGGAACGCGTGAGGGCCACCCTCAGGGACTCTGAGTCCCTGAGGGTGGCCCTCACGCGCTTGCTTCGAGACCGCTGAAAGCCCTTTCGGCGGTCACCCGCGTGCTCTACCCTCAATACTGGGAGCGCTCCCATACCTCGAGGCCGCCATGACCGGGCGGCCGTTTCCGCATGGGAGAAGGCGAAGCCGACGTGACGAAACAACGAAGTACCGTCCTGGCCGTCGTGACCTTGCTACTGGCGGGTGCGCTCACCTTGGTGCTGAACACCGGCACCGCCGCCGCGCACGGCGCGATGATGAAACCGGGCAGCCGCACATTCCTCTGCTGGAAGGACGGGCTGTCCCCGACCGGCGAGATCGTCCCGCACAACCCGGCCTGCGCCGCCGCCGTCCGGACGAGCGGCGCCAACTCGCTCTACAACTGGTTCTCCGTACTGCGTTCCGACGGCGCCGGCCGCACCCGCGGCTTCATCCCCGACGGGCAACTGTGCTCGGGCGGCAATACCGGGTTCGCCGGATTCGACGGCGTCGGCGACTGGCCGCTCACCCATCTGACGGCCGGGGCCACGTTCGACTTCTCCTACAACGCGTGGGCCGCGCATCCGGGCTGGTTCTACACCTTCGTCACCAAGGACGGCTGGGACCCGAGCCGTCCGCTGCGCTGGGACGACCTCGAAGACCAGCCGTTCCTGACCGTGGACCACCCGCCGGTGACCGGTTCGGTCGGCACGGTCGAGGGCCAGTACAAGTGGAGCGGCGCGTTGCCCACGAACAAGACCGGGCGGCACATCGTCTACTCGGTCTGGAAACGCTCCGACAGCGCCGAAACCTTCTACGGCTGTTCCGACGTCGCTTTCGACGGCGGCAACGGTGAAGTGACCGGCATCCACGACCCGGGCGCGCCGCCGTCGTCGACCACACCGACCTCGCCGCCGCCCTCCGGCGGCTCCTGCATGGCGATGTTCGCGGTGACGAACGCGTGGTCCGGCGGCTATCAGGCGACGGTGACGATCATGAACCACAGCACCGCCCCCTACGGCGGCTGGCTGGCCGGCTGGACGCTGCCCGCCGGCCAGAAGATCGGCAGCGTGTGGAACGGGACGCTGAGCCAATCGGGGAACGTGGTGAACGTCCGCAACGCCGGCTGGAACGGCACGATCGCGCCGGACGGCGAGACGACCTTCGGTCTCGTCGTCGACGCGCCGGGAACGAATCCGGTGCAGCCTTCGGTGACCTGCCAAGGAAGTTGAGCCGACCGTCCACAGTGTCATGAAAGGGTCTTTCAGGACGCCATCCGTCTTGAAAGACCCTTTCCTGACACCCGGAAGTGGCCCGCCGTGGAGACCCTGCCCACAATCGGTCCCTCCCGTTGGGCGGCCGGATAACGGTCCGGTACAGTAGTGCTAGACCGCAACCGGCGGCGTGGATGAGTGGTGTCCGTCGCCTCCAAAGCCAACCGAATGGCTCGCGGTATCCGTATCAATCAATTTGGCGCGCGGTGTCATGCAGACGCGGTGTGCCGGGTTCGTCCCTGTGAACGCCCACTGCACACCATCTTGCCCCCCTGCGCGCGGGCAGCCCGGGCCTCCTTGTGACGTGCCACGTCCGAGAGGCATTTGTGACAGTCACGTTCAACTCCGGCCATACCTCACCGTCGGCGCGTCAGCACCGCAGCAAGCCGCGTACCCGCCCCGCGGGCGACGCGATGCTGCACGATGACGCCGTCGAGACGGTGAAGGCCACGACCTGGGCGGAGCTCGGGCTTCCCGAGCCGCTGCTGCGGGCACTGGCCGATGGCGGAATCACCACCCCCTTCCCGATCCAGTCGGCGACCATCCCCGACGCGCTCGCCGGCCGCGACGTTCTGGGCCGCGCCCAGACCGGTTCCGGCAAGACCTTGGCCTTCGGCCTCGCGATGCTGACCCGGCTCAACGGCGGCAAGACCCGCCCGAAGCACCCCCGTGCGCTGATCCTGGTCCCGACCCGTGAGCTGGCCATGCAGGTCGCCGACTCGCTGACCCCGCTGGCCAAGTCCCTCGGCCTGTGGTGCCGCACCGCCGTCGGCGGCATGGCCTTCACCCGCCAGGCCGACGCGCTTTCCCGCGGCGTCGACCTGCTGATCGCCACCCCCGGCCGGCTGTCGGACCATGTCCGCCAGGGCACCGCGTCGCTGTCCGAGGTCAACTTCATCGCGCTCGACGAAGCCGACCAGATGGCCGACATGGGCTTCATGCCGCAGGTTCGCGAGATCCTCGACCTGACCCCGCGTGACGGCCAGCGCCTGCTGTTCTCCGCCACCCTCGACGGTGACGTCGACCGCCTGGTCCGTGCGTACCTGACCAACCCGGTCACGCACTCGGTCGCCCCGTCGACCGCCAGCGTCACCACCATGGACCACCACGTGCTCCAGGTGTCGCACCAGGACAAGCAGGACATCATCACCGAGATCGGTGCCCGCGAGGGCCGCACGATCATGTTCGTCCGCACCAAGCACCACGTGGACCGCCTCACCGAGCGCCTGCGCGAAAAGGGCGTCCACGCGGCCGCCCTGCACGGCGGCAAGACCCAGGGGCAGCGCAACCGCGTCCTCTCGGACTTCAAGGAAGGCTTCGCCCCGGTGCTGGTCGCCACGGACGTCGCCGCTCGCGGTATCCACGTGGACGACATCTCGCTGGTGCTGCACGTCGACCCGGCCGCCGACCACAAGGACTACCTGCACCGCGCCGGCCGTACCGCGCGCGCCGGGGCGTCCGGTGTCGTGGTCACGCTGGTCACCCACGACCAGCGCCGCATGGTGCGCCGGATGACCGACCGCGCCGGTGTCCGCGCCGAGCAGACCACGGTCCGCCCGGGCGACTCCGAGCTGTCCCGCATCACCGGTGCCCAGCAGCCCAGCGGCGAGCCGGTCATCGAGCGTCGTCGTGAGTCCCCGCGTCGTGGCGGCGGTGGCCGTGGCTACGGTGGCGGCGAGCGCGGCGGTTACCAGGGCTCCCGCGAGGGTCACGGCGGTGGCCGTCCCGGTGGCTTCCGTGGCCGCCCGCAGCGTCGCAGCGAGTCCGGCGGCGGCGCCGGTCGCCCGCAGCGTCCGGGCACCGGACGCCCGCGTCGCAGCTACGACAGCTAACACGTATATCGCGTGCTCCTGACCGGAACTCGCGTGATTGAGGGCGGAACTCTCGAGTTACGTCTCCGATCACGCGAGTTCCGTCTTTAATCACGCGAGTCACGCTGTTCTGGCACCCATCTGACAGGTTTCCGAACGGCGGATGGGACACTGCGGGACGTGAACTCTCCCGGTCCCGCTTTCCAGAACCTCCCGCCCGACCAGGTCTTCGACTGGCTCGACGTGGAGGCTGAGAAGCGGGCCGAGGCCGGGCTGGTGCGCCAGCTGCGCATCCGGCAGGCACAGTCCACGGAGCTGGACCTGGCGGGCAACGACTACCTCGGGCTCGCCCACGACAAGCGCGTCGCCGGTGCGGCCGCCGCCGCGGCACTGCGCTGGGGCGCCGGGTCGACCGGTTCCCGGCTCGTTACCGGTACCACCGAGGTCCACGCCGAACTCGAACAGGACCTCGCGCGCTTCTGCGGCACGCAGGCCGCGCTGGTCTTCTCCTCCGGTTTCGCCGCGAACCTCGGCGCCGTCACGGCCCTGTCCGGCGCGGATTCCGCGATCGTCACGGACAAGTACATCCACGCCTCGCTGATCGAAGGCTGCCGTCTGTCCCGTTCGGACATCGCCGCGGTCACGCACAGCACGCCGAGCGCGGTCGAACACGCGCTCTCCACCCGCCGCAAACCGCGCGCGCTCGTCGTCACCGATTCCGTGTTCTCCGTGGACGGCGACATCGCCCCGCTCGAAGAGCTTGCCGGGGTCTGCCGAAAGAACGGCGCGGCACTGCTCGTCGACGACGCCCACGGATTCGGCGTCCTCGGCGAAGGCGGCCGCGGTGCCGTCCACGCCGCGGGCCTGTCCTCCTCGCCGGACGTCGTCACCACGATCACGCTGTCGAAAGCCCTTGGCGCACAAGGCGGAGCGGTACTCGGGCCGCGTCGCGTGATCAAGCATCTCGTGGACACCGCGCGCAGTTTCATCTTCGACACCGCGCTCGCCCCGGCCAGTGCCGCGGCCGCGCTGGCCGCGCTCAACGCGCTGAAGGCCGAGCCGGAGCTCGCCACCAAGGTGACCGAAGTCGCCGGAAACCTCGCCTATCAACTGAAAGCGGCCGGGTTCCGGGTGAGCGTCCCGGACGCCGCGGTGATCTCCGTGCAGGCGCCGTCACCGGAGGCCGCTGTCGCGTGGGCTGCCGCCTGCGCGGATCAGGGCGTGCGCGTCGGCTGCTTCCGCCCGCCGTCCGTGCCGGACGGCATCTCCCGGCTGCGCCTGACCGCTCGCGCCGACCTCACCGAGGCCGACGTCGACCGCGCTGTCGGGGTGATCACGGCTGCGGCGCCTCCCGGCGCCACATCGTGATGTGCGGGATGCCGTCCTCTTCGAACTCGTCGCCCTCGGCCACGAATCCGTACCTGGCATAGAAGTTCTTCGCGTACGTCTGCGCGTCCAGCACGCACGGCGCGTCGCCGATGCCCGCGAGCGCGGTCTCCATCAGCCGTCCCGCCAGGCCCTTGCCGCGTGAACGCGCGGCCGTGCACACCCGGCCGATGCGGAAGGTGCCGCCGGCGTCCTGCAGCACCCGCAGGTACGAATCGACGGTGACGGAACCGCCGATCCAGAGGTGGCGGGTGCCGGGCAGCAGGTCACGCCCGTCGATCTCGGGGTAGGCGGCCTTCTGTTCGACGACGAACACGTCCACGCGCAGGCGAAGGATGTCGTGCAGCTGTGCGGCGGTGATCTCGGCACCGGCGACGGACAGCGGGAACGACGAAGGGGTGGTCTCGGTGATCGGGGTGTCGGTGGTCACGACCACTTGTTAGCACATCGGGCGCCGTGAAGGCACCGATCAGCCGATCAGCCTGCGGTCGTTTTCCTTCGCGATCTCGTTCGCGTAGTGCGAGACGCGTGTGTAGACACCGGGTTTGCCCGCCCTCGCGCAGCCTTCGCCGAACGAGACGATCCCGATCAGCGTGTCCCCCACGACCAGCGGTCCGCCCGAGTCACCCTGGCAGGCGTCGACCCCGCCTTCGGGGTAGCCGGCGCACACCATGTCACTCGGGTCGTACCCGGAGTACGCGCCGCGGCAGGTCTGATCGCTCACCACCGGCACGTCCGCGCTGCGCAGGTAGTCCGAGCGCGCGCCGCCGTCGGCGACCCGGCCCCAGCCGAGCACTGTCGCCTTCGTGCCTTCGCGGTACAGGCCGGCGTCGCCGGAATCAGCGACCTTCGCCGGCCGGTACGGAAGCTGACCGCTGACCGTCATCACGGCGATGTCGTCACCCTTGCCGGGGTCGCCGCTGTAGTCCGGGCTCACCCAGATCCGCGAAACGCGCAGTTCCACGCCGTCCCGCGAGCGCTTGTCCTGTCGTCCCGCGACCACCCGGACGTCACCGCGCTTGACCGCCACCGCGCAATGCGCCGCCGTCGCGACCGTCGTGGAGCTGACGATCACCGCTCCGCAGTACTGGTTGCCGCCGCGATCGGCCAAGTAGACCGCGTAGGGGTACTGCGACACCGAAGCCTTGCCGCCGCCCACGATCCTCGGCTCGGCGACCTTGTCCGGTCCGCTCGCCGCGCTGTCGTCGGCCGACGCGGTGTTGACCGCGATCGGTACCAGGACGGCGGTCGCGAGCACCGCTCCGACCGCGAGCAGCAGGGTGCGACGTGACTTCTTCGGCATGTTCAATCCCTTCACCGGGGCGTACGTACGGCGCCGCGGCACTGCGCTTCCCTTCAAAACCCAGGGCTGTCGTTTGACTCCAGCGCGTACACAAGCGATCGCGAATACCCTAATCGGAGAAAGCCCGATGCGGTGTCACTGAAACGGGTGGACTCTGTACTCACTGAACGTATCTGTCACGCTGGACCCCGTGCGGATGATGGCAAGGGTTCTGACGGCTACGGCCTTCTTACTGCTGTCATGTTCCGCTGAAACCCCCGCACCGGCACCGTCCACATCGGCCATCGGCAGTGTCCCGCCGAAAACATCGCCGCCGCCACCTTCGACTTCCGTGGATCCGCCGCCCGCGCCGCGATGGCAGGTCGGCGCGAAGCCGCTTCCCTTGCGCCGTGACGGTTTCGGGCAGGTCCTGCCGACGTCCTCGCGCGCAGTACGTGGCAATCCGGCTGTCCGGTCAAAGCGGGCGATCTGCGCTATCTGACGTTGTCGTTCTGGGGTTTCGACGGCCGCGCGCATACCGGCGAAATGCTCGTGAACTCGTCAGTGGCGGACGCCGTCGCCGGGGTATTCGGGAAGCTGTTCGCCGCGAAGTTCCCGATCGAAGCAGTGGACGATCAAAGAGGGCGCGTGACGGCCCCCGCGGAGCTCACCGCTCCACC
Source organism: Amycolatopsis sp. lyj-112 (assembly GCF_046549055.1). NCBI lineage: Bacteria > Bacillati > Actinomycetota > Actinomycetes > Pseudonocardiales > Pseudonocardiaceae > Amycolatopsis > Amycolatopsis sp. lyj-112. Next base: position 89,667 of record NZ_JAJPWS010000019.1, read on the forward strand.
AACGGGTGACGGCAACAACACCACCGCGTTCGTCTGCCGCCCCGCACGCGGCCAGACGAACTGGTCCGCGCACGCCTACGGGCTCGCGATCGACGTCGACCCGTTCTGCAATCCGTATACCAAGGGTGACCTCGTCCTGCCCGAACTCGCGTCGGCGTACGTCGACCGGGCGAACCCGCGGCCGGGGATGATCACCGCCGGGGACCCGGCCGTGGCCGCCTTTACCGCGATCGGCTGGACCTGGACGAGCCCGAAGGACCGGATGCGTTTCAGCTCGAACGACCATTGACCGGGAACAACCGGTCCCCGTGACAAGTTGGCTAGAGTCGGAACCACCCCCGCTCCTGCCGTAAAGGAAAACAGCGTGCCCCACTACGACCTGGTGATCGTCGGTACCGGATCGGGTAACTCGATCCTCGACCCGCGTTTCGCGGACTGGAACACGGCGATCGTGGAGAAGGGCACGTTCGGCGGCACCTGCCTGAACGTGGGCTGCATCCCGACGAAGATGTTCGTGCACGCCGCCAACGTCGCGGCCACCCCCTCCTCGTCGGCGAAGTTCGGCGTCGACGAGGAGCTGACCGGGGTCCGCTGGCGCGACGTCCGCGACCGGATCTTCGGCCGGATCGACCCGATCGCCGCGGGCGGGCGCGAGTACCGCGTCAAGCACGAGGACAACAAGAACGTCACCGTGTACGAAGGCGAAGGCCGCTTCACCGGAACCAAGGAACTGCAGGTCAACTACTCCGACGGCCGTCCGGCCGAGACGATCACCGCAGACCGCTTCGTGCTCGCCGCGGGCGGGCGCCCGGTCGTCCCGGACGTCCCCGGCCTCGCCGAGACCGGCTACTTCACCTCGGACACCGTGATGCGGCTCGACGAACTGCCGTCGAGCATCGTGATCCTCGGCGGCGGCTACATCGCGGCCGAGTTCGCGCACGTCTTCGCCTCGTTCGGGGTACAGGTGACCGTGGTCAACCGGTCCGGCGCGCTGCTGCGGTCCGAGGACGACGACGTCAGCGCCCGGTTCACCGAGCTGGCCTCGCAGCGTTTCGACGTCCGGCTGGAGCGGAAGACCGTCCGCGCCCGCAAGACCGAAACCGGCGTCGCGCTCGACCTCGAGGGCCCGCAGGGCGCCGAGACAGTCGAGGCCGAGGTCCTGCTGGTCGCCACCGGCCGCACGCCGAACTCCGACCTCCTCGACGTCGCCGCCACCGGGGTGACCACGGGCGAGCGCGGGCACGTCGTGGTCGACGAGTACCAGCAGACGGTGGTCGAGGGGATCTACGCGCTCGGCGACCTCTCATCGGTCTTCGAGCTGAAGCACGTGGCGAACCACGAGCAGCGCGTCGTGCAGCACAACCTGCTGCACCCGGACGAGCGGATCGAATCCGACCACCGCTTCGTCCCGCACGCGGTGTTCACCTCGCCGCAGGTCGCGTCGGTCGGGCTGACCGAACGCGAGGCTCGCGAGCGCGGCGTTTCGTACGTGACTTCGCACCAGGACTACGCCGGTATCGCCTACGGCTGGGCGATGGAGGACACCACCGGTTTCGCGAAGCTGCTCGCCGACCCCGCCACCGGGCAGCTGCTGGGCGCGCACATCATCGGCCCGCAGGCGTCGTCGGTGATCCAGCCGCTGATCCAGGCGATGAGCTTCGGTCTCGACGCGAAGAGCATGGCCCGCGGCCAGTACTGGATCCACCCGGCGATGCCGGAACTCGTCGAGAACGCGCTGCTGAACCTGCCCCTGGACTGACTCCACAGCCCTCGGCCGAGTGCTATGAACGGCCCGTTACTTGCAAAATTTGCCAGTAACGGGCCGTTCATAGCGTTTCCGGTACCTCAGACGACGCGTTCGCAGCGGCGGGCACCGTTGCGCACCGCGAGTTCGCTCGCGTCGTGCATCGCGTTGTCCGAGACCACCATCAGGGCGTGCGAGCCGGCTCCCTCCCCCGAGAACCGCTCGCCCGCCTCGACGTACCGGCGGACGGCCGCCAGGAACTCCTCACGCGCCGACGCCGCGTTCCCCGGCATCGTGCGGACCCCCGTCGCCCCCTTGAGGACTTCCTTGGCGCCGTCCACCTTCGTCGCGATGTAGTGCCGCCACTTGCGCAGCTCCGTCGCGACGTCCCCCTCCGGGTCCGGCCAGTAGCGCTCGATCGCCGCCTGGCTGTCCGTCCCGACCTGCGCGCAGACGCGGTCCACGGCGCGGTAGAACTCGAACGGCGAGGACACCGGCGCGGCCCGCTCGGGCGCCACTCCGATGCACACCGCGGCGAAGCAGGCCAAAGCCGTCCCGATCGCCAGTTCCTCCACCACGCCGACCCCCAGAACCGAGTTTTTGAACAGGTTCAACTCACTCAGGCTAGGGCTCCGCCCGGCGTGGGGTCAAGAAGTTTTTTGAACGCGTTCAGACGAACCGGCGGCGGCCGGCGAGCGCACCGAAGGTCATCTGCGCGACGAACACCACGAGCATCATGATCCAGGGGACGGTCCAGGCGTGGGTGAGGTCGTGGAGCAGGCCGAACAGGAACGGCCCGACGGCCGCCATCAGGTAGCCGATGCCCTGCGCCATCCCGGAGAGCCGGGCGGTGTCCTCGCCGGTGCGCGCCCGCAGCGCGATCACCGTCAGCGCGAGCGAGAAGACGCTCATCCCGAGGCCGATCAGGATGCACCAGAGCAGCGGCGAGACGGTCGGGGCGACCATCATGCCCACCATTCCGGTGAAGCCGAAAACGCCCAGCCCGACGATCCAGGGACTCTGGCTGCGCTGCCGCGCGGCCATCGGCGCCACCACGAGACTGATCGGGACGGCGAGCAGCGACATCAGGCCGAGCAGCAGGCCGGAGTCGCCCTTGCTCACCCCGGCGTCGATCATGACCTCCGGCAGCCAGCCCATCACGACGTAGGCGAGAAACGCCTGAGTCCCGAAGAAAAGCGTGACCATCCACGCAAGCGGGCTCCGCATGAGCGATCGCCCGCTACCCTGCTTTCCTGCCTCGGGAACGGGCGCACGCCCCGTACCGCGGGCTGCGAGAATCCAGACGACCAGTGCGAGCACCGCCAGCACCGCCCAGACCCCGAGGCCTTGGCGCCAGCCGCCGAACGCGCTCTCCAAGGGAGGGGTGAGCGCTGACCCCAGGGCGCCCCCGCCCTGGAGAGCCGCGGTGTAGACGCCGGTCATCATGCCCACACGCGCCGGGAAGGAGTCCTTGATGACGACTGGGATCAGCACGTTCGCCAGTGCGATACCGGCCGTGGCCACCAGGGTTCCGCCGAGCACGACGAGCGGGCCGTCGATCACCCGGAGCACCAGGCCGACGGCGAGGACGGACAGCGCGGACGCGATCGCCGCGCCGACGCCGAACCGGCGCGCCAGTGCGGGCGCGGTGAGTCCGGCGGCCGCGAAGCAGAGGCCCGGGAGCGTGGTGAGCACGCCCGCCCAGGTCGCCGACGCACCGAGGTCGTCGCGGATCTCGCCGAGGATCGGGCCGACGCTGGTGATCGCCGGGCGCAGGTTGAACGCCACCAGTACCACCGCGACACCGAGCAGGACACCGCCGGTGATCACTCCAGGCCGCCACCGCGTTTCGATCGAGCCTTCGAGTTCAAGACGCTCATCGAACGGGGACACGGGATCCTGGGAGTCGACACGCACATCGGCTAGTGTCACATACATAGGATGATTGGATGAAGGGATATCGCTGTGCCATTGGCCACCACGCGCCGTGCCGGCCTGGTCGATCAGGTCATCGAGCAGCTGCGTGACGCCGTCACGCAGGGAGAATGGCCCATCGGGCAGCGGATTCCGACCGAGCCCGAGTTGGCCGGGCAGCTCGGAGTCGGCCGCAACACCGTCCGGGAAGCGGTGCGCGCGCTCGCGCACACGGGGCTGCTCGAAGTCCGGCAAGGCGACGGCACCTACGTGCGGGCGACGAGTGAGGTGTCGGGCGCGATCCGGCGCCTGTGCGGCTCGGAACTGCGCGAGGTGCTGCAGGTACGGCGCATCCTCGAGGTCGAGGGTGCCCGGCTCGCGGCGAGATCGCGGACCGAGGACGAAGTGACCGGGCTGCGCTCGCTGCTCGAACGCCGCAACGTCGAGCTGCGAGAACGTCGCTGGGAGGATTTCGCCCGCCTCGACGCGGAATTCCACTTCGCGGTCGTCCAAAGTGGACACAACACCTTGCTGACCGAGATGTACCGGGGACTCACCGAGGTGATCACGGCCAGCGTGGCCGCGACGTCGAACGTGACGCCGGGCGGGGAGTACCTGCCGGAGATCGGCCACGAGGGTCTCGCCGAGGCCATCGCCGACGGCGACGCGGACAGGGCCGCTTCCGAGGCGTGCGGTTTCCTCGACGAACTGCTCGCCCGGGTGGAGCAGGACGAGAGCGCGTAAGACGTAGAGAAGGGGCCCTTCACCGCATCTCATGCGGTGAAGGGCCCCTTCGTCTCACGTCAGGGCAGCGTAAGAATCTCGGCGCCGTTCTCGGTCACCACGAGGGTGTGCTCGAACTGGGCGGTCCACTTCTTGTCCTTGGTGGTGACGGTCCAGTCGTCGTCCCAGATGTCGTAGTCGATCGTCCCGAGGGTGATCATCGGCTCGATCGTGAAGGTCATGCCCTGCTCGATGATCGTGTCGACCGACGGCTCTTCGTAGTGCAGGACGGTCGGCGCGGTGTGGAACGCCGGGCCGACGCCGTGGCCGGTGAAGTCGCGCACGACGCCGTACTCGAACCGCTTCGCGTACGCCTCGATGACGCGGCCGATCACGTTGAGCTGCCTGCCCGGCCGGACGGCCTTGATGGCGCGCAGGGTCGCCTCACGCGTGCGCTCGACCAGCAGCCGCGCCTCCTCGGAGACGTCGCCCGCGAGGAACGTCGCGTTGGTGTCGCCGTGGACGCCGCCGATGAACGCGGTGACGTCGATGTTGCAGATGTCGCCGTCCTCGATCACCGTCGAGTCCGGGATGCCGTGACAGATCACCTCGTTGAGCGAGGTGCAGCACGACTTCGGGAAGCTGCGGTAGCCCAGCGTGGACGGGTACGCGTGGTTGTCCAGCAGGAACTCGTGGATCACCTTGTCGATGTCGTCCGTGGTCGCGCCGGGTTTGACGGCCTTGCCGCCCTCCTCGAGCGCCTGCGCGGCGATCCGGCTCGCGACGCGCATCGCCTCGATCACCTCGGGCGTGCGGACCCCGTCGCCCGTGTCGCGTTTCGGCGCCGGCCGGTCGACGTACTCGGGGCGGGCGATGCTGGCGGGGACGTCTCGCCTCGGCGTCTGGACGCCGGGCTTCAAGGGGGAACGAACGGACATGCGTCCAGCCTACGACCTGCCCGCTAGCCGAGCCCCGCCAGGAAGCGCTGAGCGGCTTCGACCGCCGGCTTGGACGTGCCCGCGTCGGTGAGCAGCACCGCGAAGGCCAGGTCACCGGTGTAGCCGACGAACCAGCCGTGCGAATGCGTCCCGTCGCCGAACTGGGCGGTGCCGGTCTTCCCGCGGACGTCGGGCAGGGGTTCGAGCAGCGTCGCCGTGCCGTCGGTGACGACCTCGCGCATCATCCCGCGGACGGCGTCGAGCACCTCCGGGCGAACGGCCTTACCGAGACCGGACGACGTCGCCGCCATCCCCCGCACCAGCGTCGGCACCGGGACCTTCCCCGACTGGACCGCCGCCGCGGCGACCGCCAAGCCGAACGGGCTGGTCACGACGGTCCCCTGGCCGAAACCGTTCTCCGCGCGCTGTGCGACGGAGTTCGCGGGCGGCACGGATCCGGTGATCGTGGTGAGTCCCGGGATGACGAAGTCGGCGCCGATGCCGAGGTCCCGCGCGGCGTCGGTCAGCGCGGCGGGCGGCAGGTCGGTCGAGAGCTTCGCGAACGTCGTGTTGCAGGACTTGGCGAACGCCCTGGACAGCGGGACGACACCGAGCGCGAACTTCCCCTCGTTCGGCACCGTCCGGTTCTCGAAGGTGGCCGTGCCGGGGCAGTCGACCGGGCTGCTCGCCTGCACCGAACCCGCCGAGAGCGCCGCGACGGCGGTGACGATCTTGAACGTGGATCCCGGCGGGAACCGGCCGCTGAGCGCGAGCGCGCCCTGCGCGTCGGCCGGGGCGTTCTGCGCGACGGCGAGGAGTTCGCCGGTCGACGGCTGGATCGCGACCAGCGCGGACGCCGTCGGGACCGGGGCCAGCGCCCGCTCCGCCGAGCCCTGCGCCTTCACGCTCAGCGTGCTGACGACGGCGGCGGCGGGTTTGGGGTGTTCGCTGTGCAGTTCGGCGATCTCGCCGCCGCTCGGGTCGAGCGTGACGACGCGCCAGCCCGCCGCGCCTTCCACCTGGCCCTCGACGAGCGAGCGCACGGCGGGCAGCACCTGCTTGCCGAAGTTCTTGTCGTCGGGCAGCAGCCTGTCCTGTTGACTGAACCGGACGCCGGGCAGGTCGTAGATCTCGGGTTTCACCTGTTGGTAGTCACTCGAGCGCAGGCTCACCACCGCGTAGCCGGCTCCAGGCTTGAGCGCCTTCACCCCGTCGCGGATGGACTGGCCGGTCACCGAGGGCTCGAACCGGTTGAGCGCCGCGCCGAGTTTGTCGGCGACGCTTCCCACGTCGCCGGCCTTCGCCGGGTCGAGCACCACGCCGACGACGGTCTGCGGGCGCAGCAACGGCAGGCCGTCGCGGTCCAGCACCGGGGCGAGGTCCGGCGGTTCGGATTTCAGCGCGATGGTCTGCTGCGTCGCCAGCTGAGGGTGGATGGCGGTGGGCAGCCAGCGCACCTTCCACCCGCTCTGGGTGGAATGCACCTGCGCGTCGGCCTTGTACGTCCAAGCGCGACCGCGCGGCAGGTTCCAGGTGACCTGATAGGTCGCCGTCCCGTCCTCGGCCCCGGACGAGTGCTGGACCTTCTTCTCGGCGACCTTGACCGACTCCGGGGAAAGCGCCTTCCGCGTCAGCTCCAGCGACGTCCGGGCGGCGTCCGGCGAATCGGTGAAGAAGGCAGCGGCGGCGGCGTCCCCGGAGATCATTCCGTCGAGGAAACCGTTGACGGCGTCTTCGGGCCCGGAATCGGCGAACAGGCCGCAGCCGGTGGCCGAAAGGGCCACCACCCCCGCGAGCACGACGACGGCGACACGACGACCTGCTGGCATGTACCGGATCCTGCCAGTTCGGGAGGGTTCCGACCGGACGCAACGCCGAACCGGGCCGTGTCCTAGAAGAGAACCGTCGCGTACTGCCCGACCTGCTGGAAGCCGATCCGGCGATAGGCGGCGAGCGCCGGGGTGTTGTAGGCGTTGACATACAGGCTCGCGGTGCGGCCCAGACCGCGGACGAGCCTGGTCACCACGGACGCCGTCCCGGCCGTGCCGAGGCCGCCGCCGCGCCGTTCCGGATGCACCCAGACACCCTGGATCTGGCCGACCGTGGAGGACATCGCGCCGATCTCGGCCTTGAAGACGACCTCACCGTCCTCGAACCGCGCGAACGCGCGTCCGCCGGCGATCAGTTCCGCGACGCGGGCGCGATAGCCGGCCCCGCCGTCACCACTGCGCGGGTCGACGCCGACCTCTTCGATGAACATGGCGATCGCGGCGGGCAGATACCTGTCGAGTTCTTCCGGCCGCACCGGGCGGACCAGCGGATCGGCGGCCACGGACGGGATCCCGTCCAGCGCCATCAGCGGCTGGTCGTGCCGGACTTCGCGGGCGGGGCCCCATTCCGGTTCGAGTTCGTCCCACAGCCCGAGGACCTGTTCGGACGGGCCGACCAGCGACGAGCAGCTCCTTTGACGGCGCAGCGCGCGATCGGCGAAGGAGCGCAACGAGGAGGCGTTGCCGCGCAAGGGGATCAGATTCGGCCCGGAGAAGCACAGCCCTTGGAGCCTGCCCGCCCGGACGGGACGCGAATCGGCGGCCCAGAGCTCACCACCGAGCCGCCAGGGGTCGAGACCCGCGGTCTCCACCCTGGCACTGATCATGCAGCTGCCGACCGGGTCCGCGGCGAGCGCCGCACGGACCGCCGGATAGTCCCGATCATCGAGCAGCCGTGCACCTGCAAGCCGCAACACCACTCCAGGGTGCCAGATGAGCGTCGTAAACGGAACGCAAGCTTCGCGACACGCTGAGACAACGTCGGCTGGTCAGGCCCCTCAAGTGAGATGAACGACCCGTTACTTGCAAAATTCGCAAGGAACGAGTCGTTCCTAGCATGGTCTCGACCACTCAGCCGACCGTGACGGTGGGCTCTCCCTCGCCGATGCTCTGGCCCGATTCCTCGGCGATCCGCATCGCCTCTTCGATCAGCGTCTCCACGATCGCGTGCTCGGGCACGGTCTTGATGACCTCGCCCTTGACGAAGATCTGGCCCTTGCCGTTGCCGGAAGCGACACCGAGGTCGGCCTCGCGAGCCTCACCGGGGCCGTTGACGACGCAGCCCATGACCGCGACGCGCAGCGGGATCTCCATGCCCTCGAGCCCGGCGGTGACCTGCTCGGCGAGCGTGTAGACGTCGACCTGCGCACGGCCGCACGACGGGCAGGACACGATCTCGAGCTTGCGCTCCTTGAGGTTCAGCGACTGCAGGATCTGGATCCCGACCTTGACCTCTTCCACCGGCGGCGCGGACAGCGAAACGCGGATGGTGTCGCCGATGCCCTGTCGCAGCAGCGCGCCGAAGGCCACGGCCGACTTGATGGTGCCCTGGAACGCGGGGCCCGCCTCGGTGACGCCGAGGTGCAGCGGGTAGTCGCACTGCTCGGCGAGGATCTCGTACGCGCGCACCATGACCACCGGGTCGTTGTGCTTCACGGAGATCTTGACATCGTAGAAGTCGTGCTCGGCGAACAGCGACGCCTCCCACAGCGCGGACTCGGCCAGCGCCTCCGGGGTCGCCTTGCCGTACTTGTCCATGATCCGCTTGTCCAGCGAACCCGCGTTGACCCCGATCCGGATCGGGGTGCCGTGGTCCTTCGCGGCCCTGGCGATCTCCTTGACCTGGTCGTCGAACTTGCGGATGTTGCCCGGATTCACCCGGACCGCCGCGCAGCCCGCCTCGATCGCGGCGAAGACGTACTTCGGCTGGAAGTGGATGTCGGCGATCACCGGGATCTGCGACTTCCTCGCGATGGCGGGCAGCGCCTCGGCGTCGTCCGCCGACGGGCAGGCGACGCGCACGATGTCACAGCCCGCAGCGGTCAGCTCGGCGATCTGCTGCAGCGTCGCGTTGACGTCGGAGGTGAGGGTGGTGGTCATCGACTGCACCGAAATCGGGTGCTCGCTCCCGACGCCGATCGACCCGACCTGCAGCTGTCGGGTCTTACGACGCTCGGAGAGGACGGGAGGAGGAAGCGCTGGCATACCTAGAGCGACAGTCACGTCTTCAGCGTACCTACCCCGATCGGCGGACACGCACGACGTCAGCCGTCACGGTGAGCAGCATTACCTGGGCAGCCCAACGGTGCTGACACTGCGCTCCGTAACCGCCCTTCCCCGTCACTGGAACAGCTTGACCGGATTCACGATGTCGGCGGTTACCGTGAGCAGTGTCACCGCGCCGCCGAGGAAGACCAGCACCATCGTGACCGCGGAAAGCTTCGTGTAGTCGACCGGACCACCCGCGGACTTACCGCGCATCTTCCGGAACCAGTCCCGCACCCGCTCGTACCAGACCACCGCGATATGCCCGCCGTCGAGCGGGAGCAGCGGCAGCAGGTTGAACACACCGATGAAGAAGTTCAGGCTCGCCAGCAGGAGAACGAAGATCTCCCACAGCCCGCGCTCGGCCGCCTCGCCGCCGATCACGCTGGCACCGACCACACTCACCGGGGTGTTCGGATCGCGCTCGCCACCGAAGATGGCCGAGACCACCGCCGGGATCCGCGACGGGAACTCGATCAGCCGCTGCGCCGTCTCGGAGAACATCGTGCCGGTGAAGGAGAAGGTCGCCCCGACCGCGTCGACCGGGCCGTAGGTCAGCATGCCGGGCGCGGTGTTCCGGACCGGCGAGGCGCCGATCATGCCGACGTCCTTGACCGTGGTGTTCTTGGAACCGTCGCTGACCAGGCGCTGCACCCGCGGCACATCGACGGTCAGGTTCAGCTGCTGTCCGTTGCGCTCGACCACGAACGGCGTCGGCCCGCCGGCGACCTGGACGGCCGCGAGCATGTCGCGCCAGGTCGGCGTCGGCTTGCCGGCGACGGACAGGACCTTGTCACCGGCCAGGATCCCGGCGGTCTTCGCCGGGGTCGGCGCGTCCGCCGGGCAGCTCGTGTCGTTGAGCTGCTCCATGGTGGTGGCCGCACGGGCACACGAAGTGGCGCTGATCACCGATTCGGTGGGCGCGGCCTGAGCGGCGGGGTTCGGCAGGCCCATGGTGACGGCCATCAGGTACAGGATGATGAACCCGAGGATGAAGTGCATCGCCGAGCCCGCCGACATGACGACGGTGCGCTTCCAGGTCTTGAAGCGCCACATCGCGCGCTTCGACTCTTCCGGGGTGACCTCGTCGAGCGCGGTCATGCCGGCGATGTCACAGAACCCGCCGAGCGGGATCCACTTCACGCCGTACTCGGTCTCGCCGCGGCGGAAGGAGAAAACGGTCGGCCCGAAGCCGACGAAGTAGCGCCGGACCTTCATGCCGAAGGCCTTGGCCGCCCACATGTGGCCGGCTTCGTGCAGCGCGACGGACAGGCAGATGCCCAGCGCGAACAGCACGATCCCGAAGATGAAGACCACGCGCTATTTCCCCTTAGCGATCATCGCACCGGCACGCGCGCGAGCCCATTGCTCGGCAGCTAGTACGTCATCCACGTCGCGAGGTTCGCGACGCCATTCGTCGGCGGCTTCCACCACCTGGGCAATAGTGTCCACAATCGAGGTGAAGCCGGTGTTCTGTGCCAGGAAGGCGGCCACCAGCTCCTCGTTCGCCGCGTTGTAGACGGCCGGGATGCAGCCGCCGACGGTTCCGGCGTGCCTGGCCAGCTCGACGGCGGGGAACGCCTCGTTGTCCAGCGGCTCGAACGTCCAGCTCGCGGGCTTGTCCCAGACGCACGCGGCCGCGGCGCCGGGGACGCGGTCCGGCCAGTGCAGGGCCAGCGCGATCGGCAGCCGCATGTCCGGCGGGCTGGCCTGGGCGATCGTCGACCCGTCCACGAAAGTCACCATCGAGTGAATGATCGACTGCGGGTGGACGACCACGTCGATGCGATCGGTCTCGATGTCGAAGAGGAGCTTCGCCTCGATCAGCTCCAGCCCCTTGTTGACCAGGGTGGACGAGTTGATCGTGATGAGCGGTCCCATCGACCAGGTCGGATGCGCCATCGCCTGCTCGATGGTGACGTCGGCCAGTTCGGCGCGCTTGCGGCCGCGGAAGGGGCCGCCGGACGCGGTGAGGACGAGCCTGGCGACCTCGGACTCTCGACCGGCGCGCAGGGCCTGGGCGATCGCGGAGTGCTCGGAGTCGACCGGGACGATCTGGCCGGGCTTGGCCGCGGCCAGGACCAGGGGCCCGCCCGCGATCAGCGACTCCTTGTTGGCGAGCGCGAGCGTGGCGCCGGTCGCCAGGGCACGCAGGGTCGGCGCGAGCCCCTGGGACCCCGGGAGCGCGTTGAGGACGACGTCGACCGGGACGGCGTCGATCATCGCGAGGACCGCGTCGGCTCCGGCGAAGATGCGCGGGAGCTTGAAGTCGCCGCTGGAGTAGCCGCGTTTCTGCGCCTCGGTGTACAGCGCGAGCTGCAGGTCTTCCACGGCTGTCGGCCTGCTGACGGCGACGGCGTCGACCTCGTGCGCCAGGGCCTGGGCGGCCAGCGCGGCGGGGTCGGAGCCGCCCGCGGCGATCCCGGCGACCCGGAACAGCTCCGGGTTGCGGGCCGCGACGTCGAGGGCCTGGGCGCCGACCGAACCGGTCGAACCGAGCACGAGCACACTTCGCGAGGTAGTCATCGGGGGTCATTGTCGCGCGGGCCCCGTCGGGCGTGTGCAGCCAGGTGTGGGATCATTCGCGGGCAAGCGAACCATCGGGTTTTGAGGAGTTGATCGTGGCGAGCAAGGCGGTCGAAAAGCGCGGCCGGGTGGGCGTCGACACCGTTGACCCCCGCGACGAGCCGTCGGCCGAGTGGGGCTGGCACGGCTCCTTCCCGAAGGCGACGCGGATCGCGGGCTGGCTGAGCGCGATCATCCTGCTGGTGATGCTGTACGGCAACCACCACGGCTGGACCGAGAACCTGTGGCTGATCGGCTTGGCCCTGACGCTCGTGTTCGGGCTGGTGCTGGACATCCGCAAGCAGCGCACCGCCTGGCGTAAGTAGTTCTTCCACGGCTCTACCGGCCCCCGTTCTCCTTCGAGGACGGGGGCCAGTTGCCGTCCTGGAGCCAAAGTTCGTTCACGATGACGACCGCGTCGGCGGCCTCGACCCCGTAGCGATGCCGGTATTTCGCCGCCGGACGCTGGACCGCCGCGGCGACGTCCCCGATGGTCGCGGTGTTCCACGAGCCGTTCGGGAAGAACTGCCGCATCACGCCGAGGAACTTGCCGGTCGCCCAGCCCGGGTCGGTCCGCTGCTCGAAGCTCCCCCAGCTCGCCCGCTGCTGGAAGAGCCCGACCGAGTCACCGAGGCCGCCGTCGAGGTTGGCGATACTCGACTCGACGATCACCGTGGCGATCGCGATGGCCGCAGCGCGCTCGTTGAGGCCCGATCTCTGGACGGATTCGACGACGGCTCTGGCGCACGAGGTGTTGTAGGGATTCATGTAGCCGCGCATCTTGGTGCCGAGTTGCTGGTTGAGCGCGCTCGCGGTGCCGCCGTCGTCGGCCGACGGGGCCTGTGAGCAGGGCAGGGCGACGTGGTCGACCTGGTCCGGCTGGATCTCCGAGAGGACGAGGGCGAGGGCGAAGTAAGCGGCGGTCAGCATGGGGGCGGCTCCAGGTCGTGAGTGATTTGGGTCGTTCTAACGGCCCGAATCACTCACGACCTCCGACTCGTGTGAACCGCTACCCGACGATCATCCTTTTGGGTTAGGTTCCCCCTCATGAAGCTTCGCTGGGGTGTCACCGCCGCCGTCTCCGCTCTCGCCGTCGTACTGCTGCCCGCCGTGTTCGTGCCCAGCGTGGCCTCGGCCGCACCTGCTCCGGCCGCTCCGGCGTCCTTGCCGATCGTGCGCTGTGAATTCACGCCGACCCCGGAGAACCCCGCGGCCCGTCCGGTGCTGCGTCCGCTCCCCTTCGCGCTGACCCGCGGCACCATCGACGTCACGTTCCGCTTCAACTACGGCCCCGTCACCGTGCGCCTGAACCGCGCCGGCGCCGCTCCTTGCGCCGCGCACAACCTGGCAAGCCTGGCCCTGCAGCGGTTCTACGACCACAGCCAGTGCTGGCGCCTGACGAACTCCGCGCGTCTCGGCGTGCTGCAGTGCGGCGACATCTACGAAGCCGAAAAGGGCGGGCCGGGCTACAAGTTCGCCGACGAGGTCGACGGCACCGAGACCTACGGGCGCGGCACCATCGCCATGGGCAACCAGGGCCCTGGGACCAACGGCAGCGAGTTCTTCATCGTGCACTCGTTCGCGAACATCCCGGCGAACTACTCGGTGATGGGCAAGGTCGTGCGCGGCATGGAGGTACTGGACCGGATCGTGGCCGCCGGGATCATCCCGACGGATCCGAACGGTCCTCAGGACGGGCTGCCCGCGAAGCCGGTGAAGATCCAGAAGGCGACCGTCGGGTTCTGAGTGCTCCCCTGACCAGCGAATCCCAGAATGCGGGAGCCGCTCAGCCGCGAATCCGCACCGTGCGGAGGCAGAGCAATTCAGACGAAGCGGCCCTGTACGGATCCGGTAAGCTGATCTGCAGAGTCGAGAGGCGCTGCAACGGACCACGGGGTCCGCCACGCTCGACCCCGGACATCACCGCAAGGGCGCCTCCCACCACATGGGAGGAGCGCTCAATGGAAACGACCGCCCTGCGAAAGCTGCTCGATGAGCGGATCGTCGTGCTCGACGGCGCGTGGGGGTCGATGCTCCAGAACGCCGGCCTCAAGCCCGAGGACTACCGCACCGAGCGGTTCCAGGATCACCCCCGCGACATCACCGGTGACCCGGACCTGCTGAACATCACCCGGCCGGACGTCGTCCTCGACATCCACCGCCAGTATCTCGACGCCGGGGCGGACATCACGACGACGAACACGTTCACCGCCACCACCATCGGCCAGGCGGACTACGGGCTCGAGGATCTCGCGTACGAGATGAACCTCCGCGGCGCCCAGATCGCGCGCCAGGCCGCGGACGCGGCGGGCGGGAAGTTCGTCGCCGGGTCCGTCGGGCCGCTGAACGTCACGTTGTCGCTGTCGCCCAAGGTCGAGGACCCGGCGTTCCGCGCCGTCACCTTCGACGAGGTCTACGCCTCCTACGCGGACCAGATCAAGGCGCTCGCCGAGGGCGGCGTCGATCTGCTGCTGATCGAGACGATCTTCGACACCCTCAACTGCAAGGCCGCGATCGCCGCCGCGCGCGACGTGGCGCCGCACCTGCCGCTGTGGATCTCGGTCACGATCGTCGACCTGAGCGGGCGGACGCTGTCCGGGCAGACGGTCGAGGCGTTCTGGAGTGCCATCGAGCACGCGGAACCTCTGCTGGTCGGCGTCAACTGTTCGCTGGGCGCCGAGGAAATGCGCCCGCATATCGCCGAACTGTCGAACCTCGCCGGCACCTACACCGCCTGTCACCCGAACGCGGGCCTGCCCAACGCCTTCGGCGGCTACGACCAGACGCCGGAGGAGACCGGCGGGCTGCTCGGCGACTTCGCCACGGCCGGGATGGTCAACGTCGTCGGCGGCTGCTGCGGCACGACTCCCGCGCATATCAAGGGAATCGCCGACGCCGTCCGCGGGATGCCGCCGCGATCCGTGCCGGATCCGCGCCCGAGCACCCGGTTCAGCGGGCTCGAGCCGTTCGAGATCGGCAAGGACACCGGGTTCGTCATGATCGGCGAGCGGACCAACGTCACCGGGTCCGCGAAGTTCCGGAAGCTGATCGAGGGCGACGACCACCAGGCCGCCGTCGACGTCGCGCTGGAGCAGGTCCGCGGCGGCGCGAACCTGCTGGACGTCAACATGGACGCCGACCTGCTCGACAGCGAAAAAGCGATGACCACGTTCCTCAACCTCATCGCCACCGAACCCGAGGTCGCCCGGCTGCCGATCATGATCGACAGCTCGCGCTGGACGGTGCTCGAGGCCGGGCTGAAATGCGTGCAGGGCAAGGGCGTCGTCAACTCCATCAGCCTCAAGGAAGGCGAGGAGCAGTTCCTCCAGCAGGCCCGGCGCATCCGCGACTACGGCGCGGGCGTGGTCGTGATGGCCTTCGACGAGAAGGGCCAGGCCGACACCGCCGACCGCAAGGTCTCGATCTGCGGGCGGGCCTACGATCTGCTCACCCAGCAGGCCGGTTTCGCCGCCGAGGACATCATCTTCGACCCGAACGTGCTCGCGGTCGCGACCGGTATCTCCGAGCACAACGGCTACGCCAAGGCGTTTCTCGAAGCGCTGCCGCGGATCAAGGAACGCTGCCCCGGCGTGCGTATCAGCGGCGGTATCTCGAACCTCTCGTTCTCCTTCCGCGGCAACAACGTCGTGCGCGAGGCGATGCACTCGGCCTTCCTGCTGTACGCGGTGCGTGCCGGGCTGGACATGGGCATCGTCAACGCCGGGCAGCTCGCGGTCTACGAGGACATCCCCAAGGATCTGCTGGAACTGGTCGAGGACGTCATCTTCGACCGCCGTGAAGACGCCACCGACAGGCTGGTCACGTTCGCGGAAACGGTCAACGGCAGGGGAACCCAGCGCGTCATCGACCTCTCCTGGCGGGAGAAGCCGGTCGCGGAACGGCTCAGCCACGCGCTGGTGCACGGGATCGTCGACTTCATCGAGGAGGACACCGAGGAGGCACGGCAGCAGCTGCCGCGTCCGCTCGAGGTCATCGAAGGTCCCCTGATGGACGGCATGAAGATCGTCGGCGACCTGTTCGGTTCCGGCAAGATGTTCCTGCCGCAGGTGGTCAAGAGCGCGCGGGTGATGAAGCGCTCGGTCGCCTACCTCGAGCCGTACATGGAGGCCGAGAAGGAGAAGGCGCGCCTCGAAGGCCGGGTCGAAACCCGCCAGGGCAACGGGAAGATCGTGCTGGCGACGGTCAAGGGCGACGTGCACGACATCGGCAAGAACATCGTCGGCGTCGTCCTCGGCTGCAACAACTACGAGGTGATCGACCTCGGCGTGATGGTCCAGACTTCGGTCATCCTGGACACCGCCGTCGCCGAAGGTGCCGACGCCGTCGGGCTTTCCGGCCTGATCACGCCGTCGCTGGACGAGATGGTCAACGTCGCCACGGAAATGCAGCGGCGCGGGCTGAAACTGCCGCTGCTGATCGGTGGTGCGACCACGTCGCGCCAGCACACCGCGGTCCGCATCGCGCCCGCCTACGACAAGACTACCGTGCACGTCCTCGACGCCTCACGCGTCGTCGGCGTCGTCGGTGACCTGCTCGACCCGAACCGTGCCGAGGTGCTCGACACGAACAACCGTGTCGACCAGGAGAAGCTGCGCGTGCAGCACGCGAACAAGCAGCGGACCCCGCTTCTCAAGGTCGAGCAAGCGAGGGCGAACCCGGAGAAGGTCTCGTTCGACGACGTCCCGACCCCGGCGTTCACCGGCGTCCGGTATGTCTCGCCGACGCTCACCGAGCTCCGCGAAATGATCGACTGGACCTTCCTCTTCCTGGCTTGGGAAGTGAAGGGCAAGTACCCGGCGATCCTGGAAAACCCGGTGGCCCGCGAGCTTTTCGACGACGCGAACACCCTGATGGACCAGATCATCGCGGAGGAGCGGTTCCAGGCCAAGGGCGCCTACGCGTTCTGGCCGGCGCATTCCGAAGGCGACGACATCATCCTAGAGTCGGGCCCGAACTTCCCGATGCTGCGCCAGCAGACCAAGAAACCGCTGGAGCGGCCGAACCGCTGCCTGTCCGACTACATCGCGCCGGCCGGTGCGGGCGATCACCTCGGCGGCTTCGCGGTCGCGATCCTCGGGGCCGAGGCCTTCTCGGCCGAGTTCGAGGCGCAGCAGGACGACTACCGCGCCATCATGGTGAAGGCGCTCGCGGACCGCCTCGCCGAGGCCTTCGCCGAGTACATCCACCTCCAGGCGCGGCGCGACTGGTTCGAGCCGGACGCCGAGCCGGTGCTGGAAGACCTGCACGCCGAACGCTTCCGCGGCATCCGCCCCGCGCTCGGCTACCCGGCCAGCCCGGACCACAGCGAGAAGCAGGAACTGTTCGACCTGCTCGACGCCGACCGGCTCGGGATGGCGCTGACCGAGTCCTACGCGATGATGCCGGCGGCGAGCGTGTCCGGGCTGATCTTCGCCCACCCCGACGCGAAGTACTTCACCGTCGGACGGCTGGGCAAGGACCAGGTCGAGGACTACGCCGTCCGCCGGGGCGTCGATCTGTCCACTGTGGAGCAGTGGCTGCGCCCGAACCTCGCCTACGAGCCCGAATGACACAATGATCAGGTGACTGCCGAGGGCTCGGATTTCCTGCAGCTGAACATCGGGGACGCGCCGCCGGGGCGCCGGTCGGACTGGCTGGCGTCGCGGTTGCGCCACGCCATCTCCGACGGGCGCCTGCCGGTCGGCAGCAGGCTGCCCGCGACCAGGGCCCTGGCCGCGGATCTGCAGGTCTCGCGCGGCGTGGTCACCGAGGCCTACCAGCGGCTGGTCGAAGACGGCCACGTCGCCGGGCGCGGCCGCGCGGGCACGGTGGTCGTCGCCGCACCCGCCCGGACGAAAGAACCGCCTGTCCCCGGGCCGCCGCCGGTCGGCACGGTCTTCCGTCCGGCACCCGGGATCGGTGTCTTCGACTCGTTGCGGTCGATCCCGGCGAGGATCGACCTGTCCCCCGGCGTCCCGGATCTGACGGCCTTCCCGAGGACGGCTTGGCTCCGCGCGGAACGCATCGTGCTCAACGACCTTTCGGCGGCGTCGTTCGGCTACGGCGACCCGCGCGGCGCCCCGGCGCTGCGGCTGGCCATCGCGCACTGGATCGCCCGCACGCGGGGCATCACCGTCGACGCCGACGACGTCCTGATCGTGGCCGGTGTCGCGCAAGGGCTCGGCTTGCTGGCGCAAGTCCTGTGCGACAACGGGATCTCGGAGATCGCCGTCGAGGACCCGAGTTCGCTGGGCGCGCGGCAGCACCTGCACGACCGGCGGCTGGGCACGCCACCGATCCGCGTCGACGACGAGGGGATCGACGTCGGGGAACTGGTCCGCGGCGGTGCGCCCGCCGTCCTGCTCACGCCCGCGCACCAGTTCCCGACCGGTGTCGTCCTCGGCGGGGAACGACGGCGCGAACTCATGCGCTGGGCCGCCGACGGCGGGCTGATCATCGAGGACGACTACGACGCCGAACACCGCTACGACCGCCCGCCGGTCCCCGCGCTGCGTTCGATGCTCGCCGAGCAGGTCTGTTACGCGGGCAGTGTGTCAAAGTGGCTCGCGCCCGCGCTGCGGGTCGGCTGGATGCTGGTGCCGTCGAGGTACCGGGCCGAGGTGGTCGCGGCCAAACGGTTCGCCGACCTGGGCAACGCCGTGCTGCCCCAGCTGGTCCTGGCGCATCTGATGGAATCCGGTGAGATGGAGCGGCAGCTGCGGTTCGTGCGCAAGCGGCACCGACGGCGGCGTGACGCGATGATCGACGCGCTCCGCGTCCATCTTCCGGACGCCGTCGTGCACGGCGCGGCGGCCGGGCTGCACCTGACGATCACCTTCGAGGCCGAGTTCTCGGACCTCGACTTCGCCGCCGCCGCGCTGGAGCAGGGCGTAAAGGTGCAGCCGCTGTCGTGGCACTGCCAGCGGCCGATGAACCCGGGACTCGTCCTCGGCTACGGCTCCAGCCCGGCGACCGACATCGCCGAAGGCATCGCCGTCCTGGGTCGCATCCGGCGCTAGCCACCTCCGCGTTTCGTCCTCTGGTTGCGGTGGTTCGACGGCGAACTACCGCAACTAGAGGACGAATTGCGAGAGAAGCGGCAAGAGAGCGGTCGGGTACTCGACGTGGGCGTTGTGCCCCAGGCCGGGGAGTTCGACGGCGGCCGGGTCGAGCGCGCGAAGCTGGTCGGGACGGCTCATCGGGTCGTTCTCGCCGGCGGCGAGGACGACCGGGCAACGCGCCGCACCGAGCAGGCCGAGCATGTCGGGCGCGCCGACGGCGAACGCCGCCGGGTCCAGAGCGAGCCGCCACCCGCCCTCCGCCTCCACCACCCCGGCGGGGTCGGCGTCCGCCAGGCCGGCCAGCCCGGCGATCTTGAGGAAGCCACGCTCGGCGTCTTCACGGGTCGGGAAGACCCTCGGCGGCTTGGCCGCCATGGCAGCTGCCCTCGCGAGGTCGTCTTCGCTCCATTCGACCTTGACCCCGACCGCCAGCAGCCCGGAGACCTCGACCCCGAACCAGCCACTGGCCAGGGCGAGCCCGGCCACGCCACCCAGCGAATGGCCGATCACCAGCAGCGGGCCGCGGTCCGGGAGCGCGTGATCGATGGCCGAGGCGAGCCCGCCGAAGGAGTAGCGCGGCAGCCGGGGCGAGCCTCCGTGACCGGGCAGGTCAGGCGCCAGCCACCGGTAGCCGGGCTGTTCCATGAGGCCGTCCCAGACCGCGCCCGTCGCGCCGAGACCGTGCAGCAGCAATACGGCGGGGCCGTCGGTTCCGGCGGTGCGCATCTTCAGCGTTTCCACCGGACGGATCTTTCCCCAGTGCCCTGCCCGCGGGCTAGTCTTCGGAGCCGTGATCACCGATCCGGACACCTACACCCGGGGTGTCCCGTACGAGCACCTCGCCGCGCTGCGCCGGGAGTCACCGGTCGTGCGGGTGGACGATTTCTGGGCCGTTCTGGGGCATTCCGACGTCAAATACGTGTTGCGCAACCCGAAGCTGTTCTCCTCGCAGCTCGGCGGGACGCAGATCCGGGATCCGGCGACCGAACAGGACCTCGGCTACGTCCGCCGGATGATGCTGAACATGGATCCGCCCGAGCACGCCCGGCTGCGCGGACTGCTCACCAAGGCGTTCACTCCCCGCGCCGTCGGCAGGCTGACCGAGCGGATCCACGGCTGGGCGAGGGCTCTGGTCACCGAAGTCACCAGAGCCGCCGGAGACGGCGGATGCGACTTCGCCTCCGTCGCGGCCGACCTCCCGCTGCTGACGCTCGCCGAGGTCTTCGGGATTCCCGAGCAGGACCGGCGGCTGATGTACGACTGGAGCAACCGCGTGATCGGCTATCAGGACGCCGACTACGCGGTGAGCGCGACCGTCAAGGCCGGTGAGGTCACCGATCTCGCGCGGGCGGCGCTGGCCGTCCGTCCCGTTCCCGGCCCGGACGGCGCGATGCCCGATCCGCGCACGCGGGCCGGGATGCCGGACCTCTACGCCTACGCCACCGCGCTCGGCGAGGTCAAACGGCGGGACCCCGGCGACGACGTGATGAGCAACCTGATGGGCCATGTCGACGACGACGGCGGGCGCGTGTCGATCGCCGAGTTCGAGAATCTCTTCTGGCTGTTCTCGGTGGCGGGCAACGAAACCCTGCGCAACGGCATCCCCGGTGGCCTGCTGGCCCTGCTTTCGCATCCCGAGCAGTACCGGCGGCTGCTGGCCGACCGTTCGCTGCTGCCAGGGGCGGTCGAGGAGATGCTGCGGTGGTGGACACCGGTGATGCACTTCCGCCGGACCGCGACCGAGGATCTTCGTCTGTCCGATGTGGACATCCGGGCGGGCGACAAGGTCGTTGTCTGGTTCTCCGCGGCGAATCGCGACGAGAGCGCCTTCGAGGATCCGGACCGCTTCGACATCGGCCGTACTCCCAACGACCACCTGACCTTCGGCCACGGCCCGCACTTCTGCCTCGGCGCGCAGCTGGCCCGGGTCCAGCTGCGCGCGATGTTCGAGGCCGTCCTGGACCTGCCCGGCGAGGTCGAACTCGCCGGTGATCCGGTGCGGTTGCGGTCGAACTTCCAGAACGGGCTGAAATCCCTGCCGATCCGCTGGCAGGCGAAGGCCCCTTCCCACCCCCGACGGTAGGAAGGGGCCTTCGCCCGCCGATTCACTCCCGGGTTATTCGGCCGCCGCGTACTCCGGTTCGGCGACGGGGGTCCGTGCCTCGGCCTTGCGCAGGCCGACCACACCGGACAGCGCCACCAGGACGCTGATCACGGCGATACCGGTGACGACCGTGAGCGCGGGGACCAGTCCGTTCAGCAACGCGGCGGGGCCGGTGGCGCCACCGGCGTTCCCGGTCAGGACCGCGGTCACCACGGCGAGGCCGATCGCGCCGCCGACCTGGATCGAGGTGTTCAGGAGACCACCGGCGAGACCCTGCTCGTTGTCCGAGATCCCGTTGGTCGCCTGGATGTTCAGCGAAGAGAACGCCAGCATGAAGCCGACACCCAGCAGGATCATGCTCGGCAGCACCGAACCGGCGTAGCTGGAGCTCTCGTCGATCCGCAGGAACAGCGCGTACCCGATGACGTGGGCGACGACACCCGCGAGGATGGTGCGCGGGGTGCCGAGCCGGTCGATCAACGGCTCGATCCTCGGCGAACCGAAGGCCACGATCACCGCGGCCGGCAGGAATCCGAGCGCGGTCTGCAGCGCGGACCAGCCCAGCACGGTCTGCAGGTACAGCATGACGACGAACTGGAATCCGATGTAGGCGCCGAAGAACGTCGCGCCGCCGAGGTTGGCGCGGGCGAGCGGGCCCGAGCGGAGGATGCCGAGACGGAGCAGCGGGTGCTTGCTGCGCTTCTCGATGATCACGAAGGTGGCCAGCAGGGCGAGCGCGAGGGCGAACGAGATCAGCGTTCGCGGCGCGGCCCAGCCGATTTCAGGTGCCTCGACCACGGCGAAGACCAGGAGCAGCGAACCCGCGGCACCGGTGATCGCGCCGGGGAAGTCGTATCCCTTGCCGGTCTCCGGCACGTACGTCGGGATCAGCTTGACCGCGGCCACGAACGCGGCGATCGCGATCGGCACCGGCAGCAGGAAGGTCCAGCGCCAGCCGACCTCGGTCAGCAGACCGGAGAAGACGAGGCCCGCCGAGTACCCGCTGGCACCGAACACGGCGAAGATGCTGATCGCCCGGTTGCGGGCGGGACCTTCGTGGAAGGTCGTGGTGATGATGGACAGCGCGGCGGGCGCGGTGAACGCGGCGGCGAGGCCCTTGATGAAGCGGCTGGCGATCAGCAGCGCGCCGTCGTCGACGAGGCCGCCGAGCAGCGATGCGAACGCGAAGACCGCGACGGCGACGAGGAAGACCCTGCGCCTGCCGAGCAGGTCGGCGGTGCGTCCGCCGAGGAGCAGCAGGCCGCCGTAGCCGAGAACGTAAGCGCTGATGATCCACTGCAGGGCACTGGTGGAGAGGCCGAGTTCGGCCTGGATGGACGGGAGGGCGACGGCGACCATCGACACGTCGAGCGCGTCGAGGCCTACGACGACGGACACGGTGAGCAGGACACCCCAGAGGCGCGCGTCCCACCTTGTCGAGCTGGTGGACAGCTGCACGGAAGAACTCATGATCGGTACATTACATGCACACGCATCTAATGCAAGAGCATTTAATGACTTTGCATTAAATTCACGTGCATGCTACCTTGGGCGACGTGAGCGACGTCGCTGAGCAAGACCTGCTGCAGAAGTGGCACGACCTGTCGGCCCGGCACGCGGCCGTTTTCGGCATACTCGAATGCCGGCTCCAGGAGCGTCACGGCCTCGGCGTCACCGAGTTCGAAGCGCTCGAGCGACTGGCGGGCTGCGAGATCGGCAAGTGCCGCGCGGCCGACCTGACCGACGTCGTCCACCTGAGCCAGAGCGCCACCTCACGCCTCGTCGCCCGCCTTGAGCGCGAAGGGCTCGTACAGCGCGCGCTCTGCGAATCGGACCGGCGCGGGATCTTCGTCGTCGTGACCGACGAAGGCCGCCGTCGCTACGAAGAAGCGAAGCCGACCCATCGGGCGGCACTTGAAGAAACCCTCGTCGTCGACGCCTGATCCCCTTGTGCAACCCTTGGGTTGCACTCCCCTGGCCTGATGTGCAACTATCGAGTTGCACATCAAACCTGGAGGAGTTCCATGAACAAGGATCGGATCGAACGCGAAACCCTGATCGACGCGGCCCCGGAGCGGGTCTGGCCCTTGGTGGCCGAGCCCGGTTTCTGGGTCGCCGACGAAGTCAACCTCACCGGAATCCCCGGCCAGGAAGGGGATTCGGTGGTGGCCAAGAGCGCGGAGTGGGGCGATTACCCGGTGCGCGTGGTGAAGGCCGACCCGCCGAACTACGTGGCCTACCGCTGGGCCAGCGCCTTCCCCGGCGAAGAGCTGTCCGAGCGCAACAGCACCCTCGTCGAATTCACCCTCACCCCGGAAGGCGGCAAGACCCGCCTCTGCGTGGTCGAAAGCGGGTTCGCCGCCTTGGTGGCGTCCGGCGACGTCCGCACCAAGGCTCTGGAGGACAACACCGCGGGCTGGCCGGAGGTGCTCGACGCGTTCAAGACGCGTGCGGAAAAATCGACGGCGTGACGGAACAACCCCGAGACACGGTCGACGGCGTCCTCACCGCACTGTCCGACCCGACCCGGCGCAGGCTGCTCGACCTCCTCGCCGAGGCGGGCGAGGCCACCGCCACGACGCTCTCCGGGTGGCTACCCGTTTCGCGGCAGGCGGTGGTCAAACACCTCGTCGTCCTCGAAGCCGCCGGCCTCGTCGCCGGTGGCAAAGTCGGCCGCGAGATGCGCTACGAGGTCCGCCCGGCCGCCCTCGACGCGACGGCGCGCTGGATGGCCGGGCTCGCCGCCGACTGGGACCGGCGCCTGGCGCGCATCAAACGGCTCGCCGAAGCGGCGGAACGAGAAGCACGCTGAAAGCCCGATCTCACTTCTCGCCGACCTTGACGGCGGTCAGGGTGATCACCGCGTCGGCGGCCACTTTCTTGCCCGGCGCGGGATCCTGACCGGTCTGGACCCAGTTCCGGTCCATGACGAGCATCCGACCCTTGCCCGTCCCGTCGACCTCGCGCAGGTTGTACAGACCTGCCGCCTGCATCGCGTCCTGCGCGTCCTGATGATTCATCCCGGACACGTCGGGAACGGTGACGAGACCAGCCGCCGCGGGGGCACTGGTCGCCGCGGGCGGCTGAACGCTCACCGAAGTCTCGGTGACGGTGGCCGGCGCCCCTGGCCGCGAGTTCGGGGCGCCGCATCCGGCGAAGCCGAGGGCGCCGACAGCGAGGAGCAGGGTGATCCGGCCTGCGGTTTTCGTCATTCCCGGGCTCCAGTCTGAAGAAGTGAGACCGAAGAAGGTCGCCCCCGGACAGCGACTCGTTACCACCGACCGGGTGACGTACCCGGATCCTTCGTTGACCAGTCCGTGAAGGCCCCCTTGAGGGACTCTGAGTCCCTCAAGGGGGCCTTCACGGACTTCTGCGCGTGCTCCGAGGTAAAGAATGTTTGACATGGTGTCTAGAACTCTTTACCTTGGACTGGTCGGCTCGACTCGAACCGGGAGCACCTGTGGCACTGGAAGAGAAACGCGCGTGGATCATGGCCGTGGTCGCGGTCTGCGCCTATGCGGTGTACCTGATCATCGTCCTGGGCCGGGCGGGCGGCCATCGTGGCCAACATCGTGCTTCACATCGCCGCGTCGATCGCTTCACCGCGGGACGAGGGCCGCAAGGACCAGCGCGACCGCGAGATCGGCCGGTTCGGTGAGCACATCGGGCAGTCGTTCGTCGTCATCGGCGGCGTCGCGGCGCTCGTCATGGCGATGGCCGAACTCGACCACTTCTGGATCGCCAACGCCGTGTACCTCGCCTTCGTCCTCTCGTCCTTGCTCGGCTCGATCGCGAAGATCGCCGCGTACCGCTGGGGATTCCAAGCATGGTGAAACCGACCAAGGTGACGAACTCGATCCGCGCGCTGCGGTTCGCCGAGGGTGAGATGACCCAGGCGGGACTCGCGGACCGGATCGGCGTCACGCGCCAGACGGTCATCGCCATCGAACAAGGCCGGTACTCGCCGTCCCTGGAGATGGCCTTCCAGATCGCCAAGGTGTTCGGCGTCGGGCTCGACGACGTTTTCCAGTATCCCGACTAGGAAATGAGGCCGCCATGAAGGCGATCGTCCAGCACGAGTACGGCACCACCGATGTTCTCCGGCTCGCCGATCTGCCGGACCCCGAGGCCGGACCGAACGGTGTGGTCGTGCGGGTGCGCGCGGCCGGCGTCGATCCCGGCGTCTGGCACCTCATGGAGGGAACGCCGTATCTGGTGCGGCTGATGGGTTTCGGAGTCCGGCGGCCCAAGGCAAGCGTCCGTGGCCTGGACTTCGCCGGGGTCGTGCACGAAGTCGGCGAGAACGTCACCGGTTTCCAGCCGGGTGACGAGGTTTTCGGCACCTGCCAGGGTTCCTTCGCCGAATTCGCACTGACCACAGTGGACAAAATCGCGCGGAAACCCGAACGGCTCGGCTTCACCGAGGCGGCGGCCGTGCCCATCTCCGCGTTCACCGCGTTGCAAGCGCTGCGGAACAGCGGCCAGGTCAGACCGGGACAGAAAGTCCTGGTCATCGGGGCGGGCGGCGGCGTGGGCGCGTTCGCGGTCCAGATCGCCCGGGCGCTCGGCGCACGGGTCGACGGTGTGTGCAGCACGGGCAAGGTCGACCTGGTCCGCTCGCTCGGCGCGGACGACGTCTTCGACTACACCCGCGAAGACTTCGCCGATCGCGGAACCCGCTACGACCTCATCCTCGACACCGCGGGCAACCGGAGCCTCTCCTCGCTTCGGAAATCCCTTACCCCGCAAGGAACCCTGGTGATCGTCGGCGGCGAGGGCGACGGCCGCTGGATCGGCCCGGTGGGGCGCAACCTGCGGGCGCTGCTCCTCAAACCGTTCGTGAAACACCGGCTTCGCGGCCTGTTCTCCACGGAGAACCCCGAGGATCTCGAAACGCTGCGCGCGCTCATCGAGGAAGGGAAACTCACGCCGGTCATCGACCGGACATACCCGCTGGTCGACGTCCCCGAGGCCATCCGGTACGCCAGCGAGGGGCACGTGCGCGGCAAGGTCGTCATCATGGTCTGACAAGTGTTCGCCCGCGCGTTCACCTCCGGCCACCTTGGGCGTGTTCGGTGTCGTGGAACGCCCCACCACGAACCGAGGAGACCACCGATGCCCGTCAACCGCCGGGACATGTTGCGAGGCGCCGCCACCGCCGGTGCGCTGGGGCTGGCCTGGCCGTTGAGCTCACGGATGACCGTCGCGCAGGCGGAGGAGGCCGCGGCGCAGCTGGGGGCGAGCTGGGACGAGGCGCCGTTCACCCTCGGCGTCGCGTCCGGCGACCCGGTCCCGCACGGCGTCGCGCTCTGGACCAGGCTCGCGCCGCGGCCGATGGAGTTCGAGCAGCCGCTGAAGGACACCGTCGAGGTCGGCTGGGAGGTCGCCACCGACCGCGGTTTCCGCCGCCGCGTCGCACGCGGAACCGCCGCCGCCACCGCCGCGCTCGGCCACAGCGTGCACGTCTCAGTGGCCGGGCTGGAACCGGGCTCGCAGTACTACTACCGCTTCCACGCCCTCGGCAAGGTCAGCCGCATCGGCCGCACCCGCACCGCGCCCGTCGGACGGGTCGGGCGGGTGCGGTTCGCCTCGGCCAACTGCCAGGCCTTCCACGACGGGTTCTACGCGGCACACGCCGGGATCGCCCGCGAGAACGTCGACTTCGTCGTCCACCTCGGCGACTACGTCTACGAGCACGGGCAGGTCGGCGGCAACCCGCTGCGCGATCACGAAGGCCCCGAAGTCCTGACGCTGCCCGCGTACCGGCGACGGCACGCGCTGTACAAATCCGACCCCTCGCTGCGCGACGCCCACGCGGCGCACCCGTGGTTCATCACCTGGGACGACCACGAGGTCGTCAATGACTACAGCGGCACCACCCCGGCACTACGGGCGCGGCGTTCGGCGGCCTATCAGGCCTGGTTCGAGCATATGCCGGTGCGGCCCGACCACCCCGCGACGCCGAGGATCCATCGCCGGCGCGGCTGGGGCGACCTGCTCGACCTGTCCATTTTGGACCTCCGGCAGTACCGGTCGGCGCAGAACCTGCCGGACGGCACGATCCTCGGCGCCGACCAGAAGGCGTGGCTCAAGGACCAGGTGACCGGCGCTGGCGACGCGTGGCACTGCTGGGTGAACTCGATCATGCTGAGCCAGCTGGCGAAGCCGGACGGCGGCGGCTACATGTTCACCGACCAGTGGGATGGTTTCCTCGCCGAGCGCAAGGAGGTGCTGACCCACGTGGCCGAAAGCGGTCTCGAAGACCTCGTGGTGATCACCGGCGACTGGCATTCGGCGTTCGTCGACGACATCCGCCCGGACTTCGCCGACCCGTCCGGGCCGGTGATCGGGACGGAGTTCACCGCGCATTCGGTCTCGTCCGGGGCCTACTCACCCGAATGGAACGCCGCCAACGGCCCGAAGATGGGCGCGGCGAACCCGCACCTGAAGTACTTCGAGGGCAACAGGTACGGCTACGACGTCTACGAGGTCACACCGCGCCGCTGGAGCACCCACATGCGGGTGATCGGCGACCGGCGCGACCCGCGTTCGCCGGTGAGCACCCTGACGACGTTCCATGTGGACCGCGGCAGGCCGGGGTCGTACGAGGATCCGGCCACGATCGCTTCGGCGGCGCAATATCGGCGGCGCTAGGCCGTTAGGGGACCAGAAAGCCCGGACGGGGGTCTGGGGACGCTCTTTTGGAGCAGTGCGGTTCACCGCACGCGTTCTCTTTTCACCTGCCCGATGAATTCACGACAATTCTTCCGTGCGGCTAATCTGAGCTTTCCATTGGGAACGATCCGCGGGAGAAAGCAATGAAGAACAAAATCGCCGGTTTAGTCGTGGCCGCCCTTTCGGCGGCCGGATTCCTGGCGGGTGCACCGGCGTCCGCGGCGACCGACGGCCAGTTCCCGCCACCCGGCTGCGACGGCTACCGCTACGGGCTCATCTTCGGCGAGGGCGTTTCCTTGTCCTGCTTTTCCTTGCGTGGCCCGTCGGACACCTACCGAGTGGTCGCCCACTGCACGTCGGGATCGTCCTATTGGTACACCGTCGGACATTGGGTGCCACTCGGTTTCGGCCCGTCGAGCGCCGAATGTCGCGGCGGACTGCTTTCGAACGCCTATGTCGCCGGATATCACGTAGACGAATTCTAATATTTCAAGAATACGATGTTGATCTTGACTCGGGTCCCCACCGGTCCACTTCCACGGTGAGCCAGCGATACAGGGAAAAGGCCAGTTCGACCGGCGCGTCGTACTGGATCAGGTGCCCCGCTCCTTCGATGACGTCCAAAACCGCTCCCGGGATCGCGGCGGCGAGTTGTTCCGCCCGGTCCACCGGGATCCACGTGTCGTCCGCACCCCAGATCACCTTCACCGGCAACGTGAGTTCGGGATAGCGATCCTGGACCTCGTCGGTGTACCGGACGTCCGCTTCGGCGATCTGCCGGTAAAAGGCACGTTGGCCTTCGGCGTCCAGCCAAGGGCCGGTCAGCGTGGCCAGCTGCGCGCCGGTCAGACCTCGATGGGAGGCCGTCCCGATGTAGGACTCCAGGGCTCCCCGGTGCACCACCGGGGGCTGCGCCTGGAAGACCTCGGCGTTCTCGGCGACGAGCCGGAAGAACTCCGACCCCCAGGGCCGCAGCGCGACGACGTCCACCAGCGCGAGCGAGGCGTATTCGGCGCCGTGCACCAGCTTCGCGCGCAACGAAACGGCCCCGCCGTAGTCGTGGGCGATCACATGCGGGGCCGTCAGTCCCCAGTGCCCGAGCAGATCGGCGAAAAGCTCACCCTGCGTCCCGAGATCGACGGCGTGACCAGGGTCTTTCGACGACCGGCCATACCCCGGCATGTCCCAGACGTAGACGGTGAACTCGCGGCTGAGCGCCCGCGCGAACGGCGCCCACAACTGCGCCGACCACGGTGTTCCGTGGCACAGCACCACCGGGGCGCCTTCGCCGAGGCGTTCCCACGCCACCGAACGACCACGCCACTGATACGTCCGCGACAACTCCAGTTCGTCGAACCCCATGATCGCGATCGTAGCGGCGCCGTGCGACTCACTCCGGCAGGTGTAGTTCCGTATGCCGTTTGGACAGCATTTCCGCCAGTTCCCGGAGTTTGACGTTCATGTTCTGCGACGTCTCCCGCAGGACCTCGAACGCCTCGGCCGCGTCGATCCCGCGCCGGGCCATCAGGATTCCCTTGGCCTGACCGATCGCGTCCCTGCTGTCCAGCGCCTGCTGCAGCTGCTCCTCCTGGAGCTGGCCGCGCGTGACCGCGTGCGTCGTCGCCAAGGCCAGTGACGCGTGTGTGGCCAGCAGCAACAGCACATCCCGGTCCGCACGGGCGATACCGTGGGGACGCCGCGAGTAGACGTTCAGCGCGCCCGAAAGCTGCAATCCCGACGCCTCCGGCATCAAGGCCGTCGAGATCAGGGAGTGGAAGCCGAGCGTCGCGGCGGCCGGCCCGAATCGCGGCCAGCGGGCGTCTTCGGCCAGGTTGTCGCTGAACGCCGCGGCCGGACCCGCCTCCCGCGCGGCTTCGACACAGGCGCCTTCGCCGTACTGGTACTGCAATTGGTCCAGCTCGCCGGCGATCTCGTCGGTCCACACCGGCGTATGGAAACCTCCGTCGGGATCTCGGAGGGTGACACTCACCAGATCCGCGCCCGGCACCAGGTCAGGGGTCGCGAAAACCACTCTTTCGAGAACCGCCGCGACCGAGCCCGAATCCAGCAACGCCCTGGTCAAGGACACGAACTGGCTCACCAAGGGCCCGGCGATCAGCCGGGCACCGTTCTCAGAGGTCACTGGCAGATCGCCGTCGCCGACATCGTCGACGAATCGGTTCTTTTCTTTCTGCCAGTCGATTTCATCGGCCAAGGCCTACCTCTCCCACTTCGCACATCGGCGTGATGCACCACGGGAGCCACCGGCGAGAACCGGCGCCGAGCGCGCACCATCAACCGCCGCAACCAACCCGGTTACCGGCGGATCGGCGCTAACTTCTCAACGCTCAGAACCGCTTTCTGAAGCCGACCTTAGCCGAATGGCATCACCCGGCCTACCGCGACCCACGTCTACTCGCCCGGCAGGTCCTTGCCGGTCACCTCGGCGATGAAACGCACCGCCACTTGGCGCAATTTCGCGTTCTCCCGCTGCGACTGCGCCACGAGCAACGAAAACGCCGCCTCGTCGTCGATCCGGCGCAGGGCCATGAGCACGCCCTTGGCCTGGTCGATGACGGCGCGCGAGGTCAGCGCGGCACGGAGCTGCTCGATGGTCTCCCTGGCCTCGAGGTACCGGGCGTAGATCCGCAAGGTCGCTTCGACCGCGGTCGAGTACAGCTCCAGCAACTGCGCGTCGAGTTCGGCGTAGCCGTCGGTCTGGGTCCCGTAGCAGTTCACCGCGCCGGCCAGACGATCGCTCAGCGACAGCGGCGCCGCGAGAAAGCTGCCGAAACCGGCCTGCCTGGCGCTGAGCGCGAACTCCGGCCAGCGTTCACTCGATTCCCGGACGGCCACCCGCACGAGCTCGCCGGTCCTGCCGGCCTCCAGGCACGGACCGTTCCCGATCCGGTACTGGTCACGGTCGAGTTCGACGACGATGTCGGAGGTCGCGACCGCGGTGTGCGGGTTCCCGTCGCGAAGCAAGGTGATGGACGCTTCGTCGACGTCGGGCACGGCACGCACGACCTGGTGGCAGATCTGCCGCAGGAGAAGCTCCAGATCCTCTTCGCCTTCGAGGATCTCCTTCAGCCCTTCGAGGGCGGCGGTCACGTCGTCGAGCGGCACTGCCGTGCCCAGCGGGTCCGATCCGTCCATACCGGGGCGCCTCCTGTCTGCATGATCGGGTGTCGGCTCAGGTTTCGCAGGTGTCCAGGGTGGTACCCCGATTCGAAGCCGTCAAAAGACCGGGGGGTGATCGCCGTGGTTTCGCTCCCGGAAGAGGAGCAACGCCGGGTCGTCGCGGACTGTTTCGCGCGGACCGGACTCACCGTGGAGCAGCTCTGGTTGCGCTATTTCGCCCTCGGTGGCGGCGTCACCGAGCTCGAACTGGACGCGTTCCTGCAGGGACTGATGACGCTGCCCCGGATCCAGCGGGACATGGTGGCCCACGCGGTCAACGAACGGCTCGAAGAGGTCACCGGGCTGCGCCAGGCACCGTACAGCCAGAAGGCCGACGGGCCGTCCCGGTCCCGGGGTCCGCTGGCCGCGCTGGTCGACCTGCTCGCCGGTGCGCACCGGGTGGCACCCGAACGGCTGCCCGCGGTGATCGCCACCGCGAGCCGCGCGCTCGATCTCGACGTCACCGTCTACCTCGCCGACTACGAGCAGCGGTCCCTTCTGCCGCTCGACGGCGACGGCGTACCCGTCCGCGTGCCGCTCGACATCGAGTCCAGCGCCGCCGGCCGCGCCTACCAGCAGGCCGGCAGCGTGCTCACCGAAGAGCCGGAAGGCTCGCGACTGTGGAACATCCTCCTGGACGGCGAAGAACGGATGGGCGTCCTGGAGATCGCCGCAGGTGACGAAGCCGACCTCCGCGACCCGGCCCTGCGCGACCAGTGCCGGTGGCTCGCCTCCCTCGCCGGGCACCTCATCGCCGCGGCCATGCGGTACGGCGACGCACTCGACACGGTCCGGCGACGGCATCCGCGCGGCCCCACCGCGGAGCTGCTCTGGCAGAACCTGCCCCCGCTGACCGCCGCGACCGGCTCCATCGTGGTCGCGGGCGGCCTCGAACCCGCCTACGACGTCCGCGGTGCCACTTTCGACTACGCCATCTCCGAATCGACGGCCTGGCTCGCGATCTTCGACGCGGGCAGGGACACCGAGTCGGCGGGCCTGGTGGTCTCGGCGGTGCTGGCGGCCTACCGATCGGCGCGCCGGGACGGCCTGGATCTGAGCGGGCAGGAAGCCGCTGTCGACAAAGTGCTTTCCACCCAGTTCGGCGGCGACCACACCGTCCGCGGCACCCTGGCCGAACTGGACCTCGCCGACGGCGTGCTCCGCTACCTCGAAGCCGGGCTGGAAGCGCCACTCGTGGTGGGCGAGGACCACGAGCAGGGCAGTTTGGACGGTGGACGTCGTCAGCCGTTCGGTGCCGGACCGGCCGCGCGGATCGCGACAGCACGGCTGCGGCCCGGTGATCTCCTGGTCCTGCACACCGAAGGCGTCTCCAAGGCGCGGACCACCGAGGGCGGCCGGTTCTCGCTCGCCGAATGCCTGGACGACAACGCCGGGCAGCTACCGCCCGAAACCACCCGGCGCGTCCTGCGGGCGGTGAAGTCCCACTGCCACAACACGTTCACCGACGACGCCGGGCTGCTGGTGGCACGCTGGCGAGGCCGGGCCTGACTCAGCCGCGCAGCTTGCCGGTCAGCTGCCCGTCGCCGGTCACCTGCATCGTGCACACCGCCTTGTGGTTCCCCGTGTTCCAGGCCGCCTGGTCCGGGTAGAACGCGCCGACGGCGACTTCGACCGGGGTGGAGAAGCCTTCGCCGAACACCTTCAGCCGCCGGTCCTCGCAGCCCTTCTTCGCTTCCGCCGCGAGGCTGTCCCCGCCGGGGTAGCCGTAGGCGTCTTCGGTGAGCGGGAAGGTGGCGAACGCTTCGCCGTCGTGCGGCGCCGAGCAGTCCACCTTGGCCGCGTCGAGGCCGTAGGCGGGCGGCGTCGTGTAGCAGTCCCCCTCCTTGAGCGCGACGATCGCCGGAGTGGTGCCGTTGAACGACGTCTTCTCCACCAGGGCGAGGGCGGCGACGGTGATCACCAGGACCCACACCAGGCTGAGGACGATGCCGGTGATGGCCATCCCTTTGCCGGTCTGGCCGGTCCGGTTGATCTGGACCAGCGCGACGATGCCGAAGATCAGGCCGAAGATCAGCGAGAGCCCGCACAGCCCCAGGATGCCCATGATCAGCGCCGCGACCGCGAACCCGTTCCGCCCCGCGGGCGCCGCCGGGCCGGGTGCGACGGCCATCCACTGTGGAGGGCTCGGCTGGTGCTGACCCGGCGGGAGCGGATCGGCCGGACGGGACGGCTCGAACGGGTACTGCTCGGACATGGGGCCCCCTGAACTCGCGTGGCCGCGGCTCACCGCGGCACCCTCTTGCGGATGACAGTGTGGACGAATCGGGCCGAAGTGTCACATTATGGTCGATGATCAGGCAGAATGTGCGACCAACGGCAGGCGCGAAATACTTCCGGAGGGGTCAGTGCAGGGGCGGAATGTGGTCGCGAACAGGACGACCGAAATGTGGGACAGGCTCTTCCAGCCGACCGAGCGGTGGGGCTGGGAGTACGTGACGCCGGCGCCGGTCGCGGTGAGCCCGGAGGCGGCGACGCCCCCGATGGCCGCGCAGATCTACGCGCCGCACGACTACCAGCTGCGGGAAAAGCGCAGCAAGCGCGCCTGGATCGGGCTGATCGGCTGGCTCGTGCTCGTCTTCGTCGTGGTGGCCATGGTCGGCTCGATGGCGAAGGCCGCGGCTCCGAAGGTCCCCGCGCTCGCGGAGTGGTCGACGATGATCATCCTGATCCTCGGGGTCGGGCTGGCGCTCGTGTACTTCGTCCGGACGCGCCGCCGCTTCACCGTGATGAAGCGGTCGTACACGACCCAATACAGCGACGCGAGTGAGCGCTACAACCAGGCCTTTTCCGCCTGGCAGCAGCGCGTCGACGAGCACAACCGCCGCGAGCAGGAGCGTTTCGGGTCCGCCCTGCTCTGGTACCCGGTGCAGCTGTCTTCGCGCCCCAGCCGGATCGACGTCTTCGGCGGGACCGAGGACGGCTGGGCGAGCCTGCTGGTGACGGTCGGCGCCAACCAGCTCGCCACCGGTTCTTCGCTCTTCCTGCTGGACTTCACCGACATGGCCGTCGGGGACAACCTCGCGTTCGCCGCCTCCGGCAAGGGGCACCAGGTCGAGGTCCGTGAACTGCCGCGCGATCTCGGGCAACTGGGCCTGCTCGCCGACCTCGACGCCACCGAACTGGCCGAGGTGCTCGCCGAGACGATGTACAACATGAACCGCACGGCGCTCGGGAACGACCTGCGCGGCCTGCACACGGATCTGCTCACCGCCGTCGCCGAACGGCTGAGCGGGCCGGTCACCTTCACCAAACTGGTGGCCGGGCTGCAGGTTTTCCGCCGGGTCTACGACGCCGTGTCGGACGAGACGCTGAGCCCGGAAGAGCTACGCAAACTCAATTCCTATGTGGACACAGTCGGCAAAACCGACCAGGTGCACAACGAACTCCAGTCGCTGGAAGGCGAACTGCGCGGGCTGGCCCGGGTCGAGGACACCACCGCGGAGACGCCCGGCTTCCGGGCGATCTGGCCGGTGCGGGGTTTCACCGCCATCGCCACCAGGGCCAAGACGGGCAGGCACCGCCGGTTCCTGGAGCACGTCGTGTTCCACCGTGTCCTGCAGGAACTGCACACCCGCGAAACCACCGGCAACGAGACGCTGGTCATCGCGGGCGCCGATCAGATCGGCCTGGAATCGCTCGAAGCCATGGCACGGCAGGCAAGGCGCGCCGGGGTCCGGCTCGTGTTCCTCGTCCAGCACCTCCGCGACGACATGCAGAAGCTGCTCGGCGGCGCGGGCAGCGTCACCGTGCTGATGCAACTGGGCAACGGCGACGAGGCGTCGACCGCGGCCGAATTCATCGGGCGGGGCCACAAGTTCGTCCTGTCCCAGCTCACCGTGCAGGTCGGCAAGACGCTCACCCACGGCAGTTCGTCGACCGAGGGCGGCTCGTCGAGCACGGCACGGACCCGCGGCTACAGCTTCGGCTCCACCTCGTCGTTCTCGACCGGCAGCAACGGGAATTCCAGCTCGTCCTCCGGTTCGTCGTCGAGCACGAACTTCAGCACGACCCACACCCGCGAACAGAACTGGTCGGACACCGTCAACCAGTCGGAGGCCGACTCGCAGAACCTCGGCAGGACGGCGTCGCGGGTCTACGAGTTCGCCGTCGAGCCGACGGCCCTGCAAGGTCTCGCGCCCACGGCGTTCGTGATGGTGGAGACCGGGCCGACCGGACGGCGGGTCGTCGTCGGCGACTGCAACCCCGGCACCGTCCTGCTCAGCCGGGTCGCCACTCGCGCCCGGATCAGCTGAGGCCCGGCGTGGCCGCGCTCGACGGCTTCACCTTCCACCGGCTGCGATCCGTCCCCCGTGGGGACGATTTCGCGGCGGACTCGGACCGGCCCGAGGAGGGGGGCGGTCGCGCGCCGGCCCAGCTCTTCGCCGCGTTGACCGCCGCGCACGCGGATCTGCGCTCGCGGGGCACCGACGCGGGTTTCGCAGTGGCCTGGGAAAGGCCCGCCGGGGAGCGCGCCATCCACGTCCTGGTCGGCGGCCGCCCGCACTCCCCCGTCGCCCGCCCGGCGGCGGGGACCGGCGAGGCGTCACCGATCCTCTACCCGCCGGGAAGTCTCGGCACACCGGCGGATACCGGGGAGATCGCCGCCAGGTGGGAGAAACTGCCTTTCTGGACGCGGTGTGAAGGCGGCCCGGATCCACTGTGGACACCGGACGCCGAAACCCCGGGCCGGGGTGGATTCGACGACTACGTCGCCCACATGCCCGGCGAGTTCGCCTGGCTCGTCGTCGCCGAGCCGCTCGGCGCCGAAGCCGTCGAACGGGAACTCCTCGGGCTCGAAACGACGATCCCCCGGCTGCGGCAGCGGGAGAACTCCGAACCGGACCGGATCGCCCTGCAGCGCGCGGAAGGGCGCTACCGCGAGCTTTCCCGGGCGCGGACGGCGGGAGTGTGGACGGTGCACGTGCTGGTCGGCGGCCCGGACGCCGCCGCGACCCTGGCCGCGGCGGCGTTGCTGTGCAGCGCCAGCGATCTCGACAAACTGCCCTACGTGCTGACGCCGGGCACCGAGTGCGCCGCGTTCGCCGACGTGTGGGCGAAACCCGCCGAATCCGGCGCGCTGACGTCGCCGTTCCGCGCGACCGGCGAGTTCGTCGCCGCCATCGCCCGGCCGCCGCGGCGCGAACTGCCCGGGATCCGGATGATCGAGCCGCCGCTGTTCGACGTCACCCCGGAGAACACCGGCGAGATCCCGCTCGGGACGGTCCTCGACGACGCCGATCAGCCGGTCGGCG
Source organism: Amycolatopsis sp. lyj-112 (assembly GCF_046549055.1). Taxonomy (NCBI): domain Bacteria; kingdom Bacillati; phylum Actinomycetota; class Actinomycetes; order Pseudonocardiales; family Pseudonocardiaceae; genus Amycolatopsis; species Amycolatopsis sp. lyj-112. The sequence continues at coordinate 125,938 of NZ_JAJPWS010000019.1, forward strand.
AATTCCGCCTCGCACTCGACACGCTCAACCGGCACACCTTCGTCGCGGGTGCCACCGGCTCGGGCAAGTCCCAGACCGTCCGGCATCTTCTCGAAGGGCTCGACAAAGCCGGCGTGCCCTGGCTCGTGATCGAGCCGGCCAAGGCCGAGTACGCCGCGATGGCGGGCAGGCTCGGCCCCGGCCGCCAGGTGACGGTGATCAGGCCTGGCGACCCGAAGGCGTACCCGGCCGGGCTGAACCCGCTGGAGCCGGTCGAAGACTTTCCGCTGCAGACGCATCTGGACCTGACCCGCGCGCTCTTCATGGCCGCGTTCGACGCCGATGAACCGTTCCCCCAGGTTCTCGCGAAGGCGCTGGCCCGCTGCTACACCGAACAGGGCTGGGATCCGGTCACCGGTGCCGTGCGCGGCCGCGTCGGGCCGGTGAAGTACCCGAGCCTCGGTGACCTGCAGACGACCGCGATCGAAGTGGTCAAGGGAATCGGCTACGGCAAGGAGGTCGCCGACAACATCCGCGGCTTCGTCGACGTCCGGATCGGCTCGCTGCGGCTGGGCACGCCGGGCCGGTTCTTCGAAGGCGGCCATCCGCTGGACATCGAGAAGTTGTTGCAGGGCAACGTCGTACTGGAGATCGAGGATATCGGCTCTGACACCGACAAGGCGTTCTTCATCGGGGCGGTGCTGATCCGGATCTTCGAGCACCTGCGCGTCAAGCACCGGACCGGCGTCCGAGGGCTGAAACACGTGCTGGTGCTGGAAGAGGCGCACCGGCTGCTGAAGCGGGCCGAGCCCGGCAGCCCGACCGAACACGCCGTCGAGTTGTTCACCTCGCTGCTCGCCGAGATCCGCGCGTACGGCGAAGGAATCGTCGTCGCCGAACAGATCCCCGGCAAGATCGTGCCGGACGTCGTCAAGAACACGGCCTGCAAGATCCTGCACCGGCTGCCCGCCGACGACGATCGTGCGAGCGTCGGCGCGACGATGAACTTGAGCGAAGCGCAGTCCCGGCACGTGGTCACGCTGCCGCCCGGCCGGGCCGCGGTGTTCACCGATGGCATGGACCGCCCGCTGCGGCTGCTCATGCCGTTGAACGAAGACCGCGAAGACGCCTCGCGAGTCTCGAAGGAACCGGCGATCACCGCTCACCGCAGTGTCGCTTGTGGACTGTCCTGTTCGGACACTCCTTGTACACTCAAGGAACTCAGCGACGCCGTCTACCGCTCCGACGACGATCCGCGTCTGGTGTTGTGGCTCGAACTGCTGACCCTGGCGCATATCACCGGGCGGCCCGCGCCCGATCCGGACCCGGCCTGGATTGCGTCGCTCAAAGCCGGTTTCGACCAGCGGACACTGGAATGCGCGATCGCGCATCGGATCCAAACCGCCGTCGACGCGCGCTATGCCGGTATCACCGAATACAACGCGGCCGACGACTTCGTCCGGCACCTGACCGAGAGCGCGACCCGCACACTCCAGGGTCAGCCGCACGGTTGCGACGTGGTGGACGTCCGCTGGCAGGCGGGAAGTTACCGATGGTTCGACGTGCTGCGCGCGCTGAAACAGGCGGATGACGTGGGCGGGCCGCATCCGAAGACCGCGGAATGGGCGGAACGCCGCCTTGTGCTCGAGGGAGCCACACCCGCCGAGCAACTGGCTGACCTGCGGGATCGCCGTGACCACTGGCGCGACGACGACACGACGGTGATCGGCACGATCCGGCCGAGCCTGATCGAAGCGGCCGTCGGGAAGCTGAGCAACCAGCGGGATCCCGTCGCGCGGTTCGAAGCGGCGACGAAGTTCCTGCGCCTCGGCTTCCCCGCCGCGCGAGTGCTGCGCATGGACGCGAAACGAGGGGGCTGACCGATGAGCGAGACCAGCGACAGCCGCTCCGAAGCACCGGAACCGCCGCCGGAAACCGCGGACACCGGCGACGATCGTGGCGAAGGACCGGTGGAGGACGAGACCAGTGGCTCCTCGGACTCCTCGTCGGATTCGCCTCCCGAGAGCGGTCCGGTGGAAGACGACTCGATACCCGCCGACGCCACTGTCGGCGAAGCCGAGACAGACGACAGCGGGCCGGTCGAGGACGATCAGCCGGTTGAGCAGAGCAACCCGGAAAACGACAGCGGCCAGGCGGAGGACGTCGAGCAGCGCGGGCCCGTCGAGGACGACGATCCCGCACCGCCCGTGGAAGACAAGCAGGACACCGAGGACACCGCGGCGAAAGAGCCCGACGAGACGCCGCCGCCGGACGAAGACCGGCAAGACCCCACCGAAGACCCCGCTCCGGCGGAAGCCGAGGAAACACCGCCACCCGAGGACACCGACCAGGCCGACGAGCCGCCACCGAACGACTCGGAAGCAGAGCGTCCTCCGGAGAATCCCGACGACTTCGAGCGCGAACTCGAACTCAAACCGGACGATCCCCGCTGGGACGGCGACTGGTCGCAGTCCACGTCGGCCGAGCAGCAGGTCGAGCCCGCCACGATGTCCTACGAAGCCGAACCCGGCGCGGAGATCCCGGGGCCGCAGGAGGCACCGCAAGAGGCCGGCGAGCAGCAGACCCCGCCCGAAATCCCGCTGGACCGGGAGGGGGATTCACTCGGCACCGAAGCGACGGGGCCGGAGATCGAGAACCCGCAGCCGTCCGATGTCGGTCCGCGGCCGGACGCGGAACCGACGGTGGAACGGCAGCAGCCCGTCCAGGAGCAGTCCGACCCTGATCAGCCTTCGCACCTCTCACCGGAGATGTCCGCGGATTCGCCGAAATCCGGCGACGATGACGACACCCCGGAACAGCCGGCGGAACCCGGCGAAGAATCCGGGGAATCCGCAGGAGAGAACGGCGATGCCGAGCCGGATTCGGATGCCTCGACCGAAGCCGCAGAAGAGAAGCAAGAGAGGTCTCGGCTGGGAAAGATCGCCGACGGAGCGAAGACGATCGCCAAAGAGTCGCTCGGGAAGATCGACCATGTGACGCGAGTGATCGGTACCGGGATCGATGGTGCGGGCAAGTCGGTGTCCGATGGAGTCGGCATGGGCGCGGGCGGCACGACCGGTGAGGCGATCAAGACCTTCATCAAGGATGGTGGCTTCGACTACCTCAAACATGCCTACAACGCCAAGAAAGGCGACCGAAGGGACCGAGCGGAGGAAGGTTCCGGCGACAGCTCTGAGACCACCCCCGACGAGACAGAGAACCCGCCGGACGAGGACGAGAAGAAGTAGCCGACCAGCGCTAGTCAGCCCGCGAAGTCGACGTCTTCGGTCGTCACCGTGCCGCCCTTCCGTCCCGGCGCGTTCTGGTAGCGCCAGTACAGGTTCGTGTGCGCGATGACCTGGTCCGGCGACGGCGCGCCCCATTCCGTCTTGTCCACGGTGGTGTGCGCGTCGCCGACCAGGGTCGCGTCATAGCCCCGGACCAGGGCGCCGTGCAACGTCGAGCGGATGCAGGCGTCGGTCTCCGCACCGACGACCACGAGGCGCCCGACGCCGCGTTCCGCCAGCACCTTCTCCAGATCGGTGTCCTCGAAGGAATCCCCGTAGCTCTTGCCGACGAGCGGCTCGGCATCGTGCGGGCTCAGTTCGTCGACGATGCGCCATTCGTCGCTCCCCTGCACGAGTCCCTCGTCGGAGTGCTGCACCCACACGACCGGAACGCGTTCCTGTCGTGCCTTGTCGACGAGACCGCCGATGTTCGTGATCACCGCGTCCCGCTCGTGACTGCCCTCGACGACGGCGTTCTGCACGTCGACGACCAGGAGCGCGGTGTTCGGCCGGTTGTCGAGAGTGGTCATGGTGGGCGTCCTCCTTGTTCGGGTTGCTGTGGGGCACCCTAGACCCGCCCCCCGACAAGAACGCTAGACGGCCAAGGCCTTCACGTTGCGCTGGACATCCGACCACGACCTGTCCTGGCACAACCCGCACGAGCCGAAGAACTCACCACGGGCCCGCTCGTCGCCGAAGAGCCAGAACCGGAACCACGCGGTGATCGCGCCGCGGAAACCGCCGCCGTCGCCGGCGGGCGTGAAGTGGGTCGCCTTGGCGAGTTCGCCGTAGACCGCCGGCACCTGGTCGGCGAGGCGATACCGCGGGATGACCAGCAGCGCCGGAATCACGATGGTGTCGAACTGGCCGCCGAGGAAGAACGACGGCCCGCGCAAAGCCGTTGCCGAGCCCTGCGGACCCGGCTCGATCGGGACGGTGGTGGTGACGCGGGGGTCGGCACCGGCGGCGATCGCCCCGCCGCCGCCCTGCGAATGGCCGGTCGCGCCGATATGCGCGGTGTCGATCTTTCCTTGATAGAGGCTTCCGGGACGGGTGTTCTCGGCGATCAGGGTCGTGGCGCCCGCGAGCATTTCCTTGCCGCTGCCCGCGTTCGGGGTATTGGCCGCGGCGACGACGAAGCCGTGCGAAGCCAGGTGGCGCAACAGGCCGCCGTAGATCTCCGGGCTCGCGCCCGTGCCGTTGCCCCACAGGATCGCCGGATGCCGCAGGCCCTGCGCGCCCAGTTCGGACGGCCGGTACACGGTATGCGCGACGTCGAGCGCTTCGACGGTCACGGCGAACGGTCCCGGGCTGCTCCAACGGTCCGCGATCTCCGTCGAAGCCGTCGCGGCGGGTGCGGAGCCCACCGTCGCGAGCGCGACCATCCCGGCGATGAAGACCCGTGCGCGGAGTTTGCCCATGGCGGCCACCGTTCCCGTTCCGCGCGGGCCCCGTTGCCCGCGACGTTCCCATCTCAGCGTGTCGTGCCGGTCACCGTACGTCCATGGGCGCGATCACAACATCGGGCGAGCCGGTTTGTGACGGCTCCCATGAACATGCGGCGGGGCCTGCCCGGTGAACACCGGACAGGCCCCGCCGAGTCACTTCGCGAACGCGTCAGCTGATGAGCTGCCAGAGATAACTCGGGCTGCTGATCGGCGCGATGGCCTTCTTCGTCCACATGTTCTTCACCTTGCAGGGCGGGACGATCTTGTACTTCAGCACGGTGAACGAGCGGCCTTCCTTGTACTGCTGCAACCGCATCGTCTTCCCTGCCGGCACCGTCGCGGCGTACGACCAGGAATCCGCCTTCGAATAGCTCGCGCCGACGGTCACCGAAAGCGAAACACTCGCCTTGGCGAAGATCACGCCGGCCTCCGCGCTGGTCGTGCCGGTGATGGAGGCGTTGACCGTCGAGGTCGTGGTCTTGTTGTAGGTGATCGTGCCCGGCCCGCGGAGGTAGTCGCTGCGCAGGTTCGTCTTCATCCAGGCCTTCGCACCGTTCGAGATCTTGTAGCCGGGCGGATCGTTGACCTCGGGGCACGGCTGGATCGCGAGCGACTGGGCCCCGGCGCCCAGTGCCGCGGGTGCGACGCACAGCGCGCAACCGAGAAGGACTGACGCAGCCACCGACCGGAAACGCATTGCGGACCTCCCGTAGTCGATCATGAGCGCACGGTAATACCCCTCCGAGAGCCGCACCGGAAAACCAACCTGTTCGGGTTACGCCCGATAGATGTGCCGGGTTTCCTACCCAAAGGCGGAAAGACCTTCGAGCAGCCTGTCGACGTCTTCGGCGTTGGTGTACGGCGCGAGCCCGACGCGCAGCGCGGGGTCGTTCAGCTTCAGCGCGGCAAAGACCTCGTAGGCGTAGAAAGATCCTGCGGGCGCGACGACATTCTGTTCGGCGAGGTGCAGTTGCGCTTCCCGCTCACGGCCGCCGAGGCTCATCAGAAGGGTCGGGGTGCGGTCAGCGGCCTTCGAATGGACGACAACCTCGCCGCCCAGCCCCTTTTCCAGCCTGCTGCGCAGCTCGAATTCGTGACTGTGCAAGGAGTTCAGCGAGTTCGTCAGCCGTTCCCTCCGCGATCCGCCCGCTCCGGGATCGATGCCGGCGAGGAAGTCCACCGCGGCGGTCGCGCCCGCGAGCATCTCGTACGGCAGGGTGCCGAACTCGAAACGCTCCGGCACGGTGTCGGGCGACGGAACCAGTTTGTCGGGTTCGAGGGTTTCGAGCAGTTCGGGTGCCGCGCCGAGCACCCCGCAGTGCGGCCCGAGGAATTTGTACGGCGAGCAAACGAAAAAGTCCGCTCCCAGCGCGGGAACGTCCACCAGATCGTGCGCGGCGTAGTGCACTCCGTCGACGTAGAGCAGAGCCCCGGCATCGTGCGTCAGGTCGGCGATCCGTCGGACGGGCGGTTTGGTGCCGAGGACGTTCGAGGCCGCCGTGATCGCGACGAGCCGCGTTTTCCCGGACAACGGCAAGGAATCGAGGTCGAGGTCCATGATCTCGGGATCGATGTCGATCCAGCGGACGACCGCCCCGGCCCGCTCCGCGGCCTGGATCCAGGGGCGGACGTTCGCGTCGTGGTCCAGCCTGCTGACGACGATCTCGTCACCCTCACGCCAGTTCTTGGCCAGGTGCCGGGAAAAGTCGTACGTCAGCTGCGTGGCACTGCGACCGTGGACGACGCCCTCGGACGGCACGTTGAGCAGGTCGGCATAGGCGGAGCGAAAACCCGCGACAGCGTTCTCGGCGTTGCGTTCGGACGGGCTGACCTTGCCCCGGTTGGACAGCGGAGCGGTCATCGTCGCGGCGATGGCGTCGGCGACCGGCCGGGGAGTCTGCGTCCCGGCCGGGCCGTCGAAGAAGGCGGTTCCGTGGGCGAGGGAAGGGAAGTGGGCCCGGAGGGCGTCGACGTCGATGGCCATGACTTCGACTCTGACATCCGGGAAGGGACCGAGTAAACGCTTCGCGGCCGGAACTTTCGCCCGGCCGCGAAGCGTTTCGAACTCAGTACAGCGTCAGACGGAACGCCCCGGACTGCGCGGTACCGGCGAACAGGTACCGGCCGTCCGCGCTGATCGCCAGCGAGAGCACCCGGGAATCGGGCATGGCGCCGGGCAGCGGCGCCCAGGTGCGGCCGAAGTCGGTGCTGCGCAGCACGCCGTTGCCACTGACACTGCTCGCGAGCCACACCCTGGGGTCGAACGGATGCGGCAGGATCCGGCTGATCTCGCGCTGGTCGTCACCGTCCCGGACTCGCCGGAACGACCGGCCGTCGTCCTCGCTCAGCAGCAGGCCGGAACCGCCGACCAGGATGCGGCCGCCGCCCCAGCGGCTCAGCGCGATCGAGCTGACCGGCTCGTCGGAGACGTGGGTCCAGGTCTTTCCGCCGTCGTCCGAGCGGGACAAGCCGCCGGAGTCGCCACCCCACACGCGGTTCGCGTTCCACGGGTCTCCGGCGAAGGCGATGAACCCGGAGTCGGACGGGAGCTTCTCCCAGGTCTTGCCGGCGTTCATGCTGCGGTGGAGCACGTATCCGCTGGGGGTGAAGGCCGAGACCAGGATCCGGTCCGGGTCGGCGGGGTGGGCCAGGATCGTGCGCGGCTGACCGGCCAGCGCCGCTCCGGCGATCTTCCAGCTACGGCCTCCGTCGCCGCTGCGCAGGACGTCGAGCGCGAAACCGTTCCGCGTGACCTGCCAGACCACGTCCGGGCGGCTCGGCGAGACGGACAGGCGCGCGTCTTCGTGCAGCCGGTCCTCCGGGTGCGACTGCCAGACCCGGGTCGTCGCGGTGATCTTCCCGCGCGGCAGCGGGGAGTTGTAGATCTCCTGCACACCGGCCGCGACCACGCTCTCGCGCAACAGGTTCCCGGTCGTCACGAGGTCGCGGATCGACTCACCGGGCACCCCGAGCTGCTGGTAGCCGTTCTTGCCGCCGTCGGCGTAGACACCTCGGTACACCGAAGAGATCAGTGTGGTCGCGGGCTTTCCCGCCGCGGCCGGAAGTTCGGCCATGTCGGACACGCCCTCGCCGGCCGCGGGGACCGGCTTGCGGGTCCAGGTCCGGCCGCCGTCCGCGCTGACGTCTATGTCGTTATACGTCGCGACATACAGGCGGCCGCCGACGAAATGCGGTTCACGCAGGGGCTGGCCGGTGGGATCACGGCGCAGCACCGTCCAGGTCCGGCCGCTGTCGGTGGAACCGTGCAGTTCGGTGCCGACGGTGACGACGAGGCGCTTCCCGTCCGACGCGATCTGCCCGACCTCGCCGTCGGCCCGGTAGACGAGTTCGGCCTTCGGCTCCTCGGTGCTCACCCCGCGGATGACCCACAGCGCGTAATCCGGATAGACCGTCGTGAAGTAGGCGTCGTCGCCGACCATGGTCAGCTTGAGCCCGCCGACCGGCGCGGCGATACCCTCTCGCGGCCAGGTCCTCGGCAGGTCACGCCACTGCTCGCCGCCGTCGGTGCTGATGCTCATCGAGTCGAGGTTCTGCACCACCACGACCCGTCCGGTCCGGTCGGTGACCAGCTGGAACGCGCCATCCGGGTCCCACTCGCGCAGTGTCTCCCAGTTCTGGCCGCCGTCGGTGGTGCGCAGCAGCATCCCCCGCCACTCACCGATCCTGTCCGTGGGCTTGTTGCCCACGGCGAGCATCCGGTTCGCGTCCACCGGATCGGCGACGAAGCCCTGGATCCTGGTGTCCTGCGGCAGTCCCCTGCTCACGTTCCACGAAGCGCCGCGATCGGCGGAGAGCCACAAGGCCGGCGGGCTCGGCTGCATCATCGCGAGCCTGCCCGGTGTGACGGCCAGCAATCCGCCGATGCTGTTGGGGCCGACGGGCTCCCATCCGCCGCGAGGCAGTCCGGTCGCGTTCACGTCCGTGGGTGTGGGCGTGGGGTCGGCGGTGGCCACGGACGTCGTCCCGGTGGTGCCGAGAACCGTCAGCAGCCCGAGAACGAACATGCGTTTGGTGGTCGATCTCAGTCTCATGCGGAAGATCTTGGCCTAAACGAGGGCGGACGTACAGATGATTCATCGGATCTTTACTGCCAGTATCTGGACAAGGATGAGTCTTGACCTTGTCAAGATCTGTTATCCATCGGATCACTGTGCTATCGGACGACGATCGCGATCAGTGCGGCGCCGAGCAGGGCGAGGTAGGCGATCGCGTGGGCCCGGTCCGGGATCCGGCCGACCACGCGCCGCGTCACGGCGATCGTCGGCAGGGAACCGCACAGCAGCGCGCCCGCGGCGATGAGATCGATGTAGCCGAGGTGAGCGCTCCCCGAGGGCGTACCGGTCGCCGCGAAGGCGTAGACGGCGGTGCCGATGACCGCGACCGGCAGGCTCAGCGGATTCGCCAGCGCGGCCGCCTCGGCCATCGGCAAACCCTTGCGCCGCATCAGAGGCACGGTGAGCACACTTCCCCCGACACCGAGAAAGCTCGCCACGGCACCGATACCCGTGCCGCCCGCGGTCGTCGTGAGGCTCCCGAGCGCACGCGGCCGAGTGTCCGGCGGCCTGCTCACGAACCCTTTGCGGACCACGCTGTCGGCGATGGTCAGCGCGAGGTAGGCGACGAAGAGCCAGCGCAGCACGCTTTCGCCGGCCATGGTGGCCGCGAAGGAACCGAGCACGGATCCCAAGCCGATGAAGGCGATGAGCGGCCACAGGTATTCCTTGCGCAGCCGTCCGGCGCGTAGCTGCGCGAGGGTCGCGCTGCCGGCGTTGATCACCATCACCGCGGTCGAGGTGGCGACCGCCACATGCATCGCGCCGAGGGCCTGCCCCGGTCCGGCGAGCGCGAAGCCGTAGACGACGGGCACGGTGATGAACCCGCCGCCGAATCCGAAAAGGACGGTGGTGACGCCGCTCAGGCACCCGAACCCGAAGAGCAATGCGATCTCTGTCAGCACCCCTCGACGGTAGGGGGTCCCCGAAGTCCCTGTCTCAAAGTGAGACACGCGACTCCCCCACGGCGATGCCCGCGCACCTACCTTCCGGTGAAGCCCAGGCCGCGGCCTCGACGCCGAACAAAGGAGCCAGCATATGAGCAAGAACGTCCTCGCCACCGGTGCCGCCCGAGGAATCGGGAAGGGAATCGCACTGAGGCTCGCCGCCGACGGGCACGACGTCGCGGTCAACGACATCCCCCTCAACGAGGCGGAACTGGAAGCCGTCGCCAAGGATGGAATGGGCGAAGTACGGAATCACCGTGAACGCGTACTGTCCGGGAATCGTCGGGACCGCGATGTGGGACCTCCGACGAGAAACTGGCGGAATCGGAAGGGATCAGGAAGGGGCAGGCCATCGAGAAGTACTCCGACCTGATCCGCCTCGGGCGCGTGTCCGTTCCCGAAGACGTCGCGTCCTACGTGTCCTACCTGGCATCGCCCGATTCGGACTACATGACCGGCCAATCGGTGATGATCGACGGTGGAATCCAGTTCTCCTGAGCAGGAAGAAGCAGAGCCATGATCTTCATTACGGCGAAGTTCCGGGTGAAGCCCGAGCACGCGGACCGGTGGCCGGAAATCTCGCGTGAGTTCACCGAGGCGACCCGCGCCGAGCCGGGTTGCCTTTGGTACGACTGGTCCCGCAGCCTCGACGACCCGACGGAGTACGTCCTGGTCGAGGCCTTCCGCGACGACGACGCGGGCGCGGCACACGTCGGGTCGGCGCATTTCCGCGCCGCCCGGAGCGATCTTCCGCCGTATCTCGCCGAAACGCCCAGGATCATCAACGCGAAGATCGACCAGGACGGCTGGTCGGAACTGGGCGAATTGGCCGTCGAGTAGGAATCCCCCGTCCGCTCCGGTCCGTCGGAGCGGACGGGGACGCTCACGGCGGCGGGATCATGGTGACGAGGAACTCCTGGTCACCGGCTCCGGAACAGCGTTCCTGAACGATCTCGGTGCCGACGGCCGTGTCCTGGTCACGCAGACCGAGACACTGGTCGCTCCCAGCCGGACGGATACGCAGATGCGCCGCCCCGGGCGGGCCGATCGGTTCGATCGTGAACAACTGATCCGCGCTGTCGTCGTCGCAGTCGTCGCGGGATTCGAGCAGGCCGTGCCCCGGCCCTTCGGTGATGACCGTGAGGCAGCCGACCCCGGTCTCCTGATGGTGCCACTGGATCTGCACCGCGCTGTCCTCCCCCACGGGGTCGAGGAAGACCCGGGGTGAGACCGCCTGCCCGCAAGGCTGCTGGGCCGCGATGACCGTCGAATACTGCCGGGTCCGGTCCAGCCCTTCCGCCAGGCAGTACTCGGGTGTCCGCGCGGGATGGATCTCCGCCCAGCTGCCGACCTCCCGGATGTCCAGCCCGGGAACCACCGCCGCGGGTGGCACCGACGACGCCGTCGCCCGCCCGCCGGACGGCAGCGCCGGGATCCCGAACGCGGTGGCCAGACCGATGGTCACGATGGCGACCAGCACGATCACCGGCCCCCGCCAGTGCCGCGGCCGCGCGGGTTCCGGCGGCCGGATGGCAGTCACCTTCTCGTCGTCGGATCCTTCGGCGACCGGCGGCCCGCTCCCCATCGCGATGCGGGTTCTGGCGTCCAGCCAGCGCCTCACCTGCTCGTCATCCAGCCCGCACGCCCGCGTGAACGCTTCGACGAACGATTCACGGGGCAAGGTGCTCCGGCCGAGCGTGGTCGCGATCGTGCTGGCCGGGAGCGCTGCCCGCGATTCCTTCGCCCGCGCCTCCAACTGCCGGTAGGTCAGCCCGGACCACGTCCGAAGCACACGCAAAGTAGCTGTGAAGTCGGCGGGAGTAGCGGGTGGAGATGGCGGCGTGACTAAATTCGACGACTCCGCAAAGTCGCCCCCCTCTTCATTGATCATAATTCTAGATTGACTGAGACGGTCTTATCCGCGATACCGCTAAGAGGCGGCGTCAGAATGCGCTGTTCGGCTGCCGTGAGACGTGTTTCGAACTAGCCCGAACAGGGCTAGGGCTTGTCCCTGCGCTGGCCAGGGAGCCAGAGTGACCGCTGTTGGTTCCACGCGGACCACGCTGGAACCCGGCTTGGGGGCACCAAGACCTCGAAATTGAGCAATCGGGAAACATCGAGGGGTTCATTGTTCGAGACGGCGACGAACCCGCCGGAAACGGCGGGTTCACACCGGAATGCATCGGCCGGAATCTCCGGCCTTGAGACCGGCGCCGGCTCTCCCTGACCACCAGATCGGCTTTGCCAACGTCGGCTGAGCACGACAACGGCGAAGCCGGGCTCGGTCATGCCCGCAACCGCCGAAACCTCCCGGAAACCCGGGCTCGATCAACCTTGACCTTCATCGGACTGTAGGAGCGTCTTCAATGCACAGCGGGAAAAGTGGCGTGGACGACTGGCAGGTCGTCATCGTCGGAGCGGGCAACGCGGGGCTCTGTGCGGGGATAGCCGCCTTACAGGCCGGAGCGACCTCGGTCGCCGTCCTCGAAGCCGCCCCGAGGGAACTCCGCGGCGGCAACAGTTCACTGACCAGGACCATGCGGTTCTCCTGGCAGGGAGAACAGTTCATCACCGGCCTGCTGGGAGAGGCCCACAAGGGACAGGTCGGCGACATCCTGGCCGGCCGGTCGAGCTATTCGGATCAGCAGTATCTCGACGACTGGTCGCGGGTCTGCGGCACCCAGGTGGACACCACGCTCATCGCGTCGATCGTCCACCGTTCCACCGCCACGATTCGCTGGATGCGCGACTTCGGCCAGCGTTGGGCGCCGAGGCGGAAGCCGCTTCCCGGCGATGTCCCGATCGTCCTCGACGGTGGCGGTGAGGGTCTGCAGAACCGGAACTTCGCCGAGTTCGAACGGCTCGGCGGGACAGTCCACTACGGCAGCGTGGTCACGGGTATCGAAAGGACGGCGAGCGGCCGGTACCTGCTCGAGGGGCAGGGCGCCACCTTCCCTGTCTCCGCAGACGCTCTGGTGCTGGCGTCGGCCGGTTTCGAAGCGAACCCGCGGCTTCGTGAACATCACCTCGGGGAACAGTGGCGTGACGTGAAGTTACGAGGAGTGCCGTTCAACGAGGGTGCTCCGTTGACGGCGGCCATCGGACTCGGCGCCGACGTCGCCGGCAACTGGGAGAAGTGCCACACCACCCCGCAGGGGATCGAGCTGCCCGACTTCATGGTGCCCGGGCAGATGCACAAATCCCACGGTTTGACGCGCTACGCCTATCCCTGGGGGATCGTCGTCAACCGGAAGGGGAACCGCTTCTTCGACGAATCCGCCGACTACAGCAACCTGACCTACGTCACGCTGGGGCAGAAGATCCAGGACCAGCCGGGCAGGGTCGCCTTTCAGATCTTCGACGACAAGGTCGTCCGGAGCGGAGTGCTTCCGGACGGTTACCTCGACGACCCCGCCTCGGTGACGGCCGGGTCCCTCGAGGAAGGCGCGAGCCGGCTCGGCATCGACGCCGGGAATCTGACGGCCGAAATCCAGCGGCTGAACCAGGAGGGCACCGAATCCCTGCCCGCCGAACGAGGCGCCCAGCGCACCCCCAAACGCCTCGACACACCTCCTTTCCTGTTCGTACCGGTGGTCTGCGGCCTGACCTTCACCTACGGCGGACTGTCCGTGACCACCCAGGCCGAAGTGCTCGGCGGAGGCGAACCGATCAGCGGGCTGTACGCGGCAGGCGTGATCGTCGGCGGCCTTTACGACCACGGGTATCCGGGCGGCACCGGGCTGATGGCCGGTGCCGTGCTGGGCCGCGCGGCGGGAACGTCCGCCGCCTCCCACGCCCTTCGGACGAGGGAGGCGAGCCGTGTCGGCAACGTCGCTGAATGAAACGTCACTGAAGGAAACGGCGCCGAAGGAACAGACGATCGTGATCGTCGGTCTCGGCAAGATCGGTTCGCACCATGCGGCCTGTTTCGGGCAAGCGGGCCACCGGATCACCACAGTGGACCGCCGGAGCGGTGCGGACTGGGACCGGGTGGCGCGGGTGCCCGACCCGTCGCGGGTCGACGCCTGGGTGGTCGCCACACCGACGGCGACGCATCTTTCCGTGGTCGACGAGATCCTGCGGTGCCGGCCCGATGCCCGCATCCTGCTGGAAAAGCCGGCCTGCTCTCCGGGCGAGCTCGACGCTCTCCTCCGGACGATCCGGCGGCATCCCCGGGCCCGGATCATCGTCAATGACGTCTACGGGCACAGCGAAGCCGTGCGGCGCTTCGCGGAGTCCGTACGAGAGCACAGCGCGCTCGATCCGATCAAGAGGATCACCATCGAGTTCACCAAGAACCGGGAACTCGACGTCGCCAACGGCAGATTCGTCGACACGCAATACGGCGAAGCGGGCTACGAATATTTCCACATGCTGAGCATTCTCCGCTCGGTCCTTCCCGCCGACCGGTATCAGCGCTACCTGAACACCACGCCGACGTCGCTGACGGCGGAACTCCGCGTGCGGACCGTGGCCGCGGGCCTGCCGGAAATCGAGCTGTACACGTCCTCCCTGGGGGCCATCGCCTTCGCCGGCCTGGCCGGCTTCGCGTTCTCCGACACCGTGGTGACGGACTACCTCGAACCCTCGACCGTGCCCTACGGGGTCGATCTCCGGTATCGCTTCGCCGACGTGGAACTCGACTCCGGCAAACACGTCACCCTGGTCTTCGAACCGTTCTACGGCACGGATACCGACTACAAGAACATCCACGCCGTCCACCTCCGGGATGCGACTTCGAGTCGTCATTTCACCGTGTCCGGAAACCATTTCAAGGAGGCGCTCCTGACCCAGTTGAACCTGTTGCACCGCACCGAGGAAGACACCGTGTCGATACGCCTCGCCGAGCACCGGTTCATGGCGGCGCTGGCAACCGAAGAAAATCTCACACGAATCGGGAGTGAAGCATGACCCAGACCATTCAGGACTTTTCGACGCTGCTGCGACCCGCCGCCGACATGCTGGGCGAAGTCGTGGACCGGGAATCGGCCCTGACCCGGATCAGCGGCCAGATCAAGACCGACGACACCTCGTTCGCGTCGTTCTCGCAGGCCTGCCGCTTCGAACCTCCTTTCACCGCGAGCTGGATCCACGGACGTGGCACCGATTCCCCTTACCTGTCCTTGGAAATCGCCGCGGCGTCGCTGGACGACGACCGGTACCGCGCCCTGCTCGCCGACGTCGTGCTGTCCACCTCGACGTCCATCCCGTTCGACTATCGAGCGCTGGCCGCGGAACGACTCGCCGAGATCGGCGCCGGTGAGTTCACCGACTCCCTCAAGCAGGTCGTGGAGTCGTTCGAGCCACTGCCGGCTCGTACGCTGGAAGCGAAGATCGCCGTCCCCACCGACGGTATCGATCATCTCTTCGACATTCCGGACACGGTCACCGGCAGGCTCAACATCGTGATCGCGGCCAGCAGGGCGAAGACCCTGGAGAGCCGCTGGCTGCTCGCCGGGCGGATCCTCGGGAACGGTGCCCGGACGGCTCCGGCGTCGGAAGCGGAACGGCTGATCGTCTCCGACGCCGGGACGACCATGGTCTCGCCGTCGGACTACCTGGTGCCCTGGGACCAGGAATTCCCCGGAGAGAACGGCACCGATCTCACGCTCGCGGAATTGATGCGGATCGTGATGATGTGCCCGGAGTTCAAACTTCCGGACGCGACCGTGCGGCCGATCCTGGTCGATTTCTACCGCTCGGTGCTGCGGACCGGCGGCCGCTCGATCATCGGTCTCGCCGCCGCCGTCTTCCACGTGGAACACGGCACGCTCGCCACGCCGTCCTACTACTACCAGGGCCGGGACGCCATCCTCGGCAAGGGATTGGTGATCGACTGCGTCGGCGGGGCGATCCTGCAGGAGGGATCCTTCCTCGGCGGCGGGTACATGCCCATTCTGATCCACACGCACAAGCACATTCGCAAGAGCGACCAGGCGGCCGCCACGGAACGTAAGCAGATCCTCCCGTGTGTCTTCGTCGCCGAAGCGGGTGCCCGCTTCCCCATGGGCGCGGTCGGCCTGTTCGAGACGGTGGACTACCTGGGCAAGGAAACCCCGTATCAGGGAATTCGGGCGCTGCCCCACGGCGAGTGAACCGCGACCGCTGAATCCGAGATCATCGAATAGGAGGGGTGAGGGGATGAAGGAAATGTTCGGTTCCACTGTCGCCGTGATCGGCGCGGGTTATGTCGGGCTGACCACGGCCGTATGCCTTGCGTCACTGGGACATCGGGTCGTCTGCGCGGATGTCGACCAGGAGAAGGTGAACGCGCTGGGCCGCGGCGAGGCGACCATCCGGGAGCCAGGGATCTGCGAACTGGTCGTGGACGGGCTGGCGTCCGGCAGGCTGGAGTTCGTCCTCGGCGCGAGCGCCGCGGTCGCCGAAGCCGAATTCGTGATCCTGTGCGTGCCGACACCGATGAGTGCCGACGGAGCCGCGGACCTCACGATGCTGGAGTCCGTCGTGACCGAACTTCGCGATCTGCTGCCGCCAGGCTGTGTCGTGGTGAACAAGTCGACGGTTCCGGTCGGCACGGCGACGCACGTCGGCGAACTGCTCGATCGTGCGGACGTGTCGGTCGCGTCCAACCCGGAGTTCCTGCGCGAAGGATCCGCGGTCTACGACTTCCTCAATCCCGACCGGATCGTGATCGGTGTGGCCGGGGAGGACCGGACCGCCGCCGAACGGGTCGCCGGTCTGTACGGGAAGGTCGACGCACCCGTGCTGCTGACCGATTCCGCGAGCGCGGAGATGATCAAGTACGCGGCCAACTGCTATCTGGCGACCCGTCTGTCCTTTGTGAACACCATCGCCGAGTTGTGCGAGTACCTCGACGCGAACATCGACGACGTGACCAGCGGCGTGGGCCACGACGTACGGATCGGGCACGCGTTCCTGCGGCCCGGACCGGGCTGGGGTGGTTCCTGCCTGCCGAAGGACACCATCGCGCTGGTGCGCACCGCGGAGTCCGTCGGCAGCGATTTCCCGCTGCTGCGAGCCGCGATCGAGGCCAACCTCAGGCATCAGGAACGGGTGGTGGACAAGGTTCGCAAGGCTGTCGGCGGCGACCTGGCGGGTGTCCGGATCGGCCTGCTCGGGTTGACCTTCAAGGCCGGGACGGACGATCTGCGGGACTCTCCCGCCCTGGCGGTCGCCGAGCGGCTGGCCGCCGAAGGTGCCGAACTGCTCGGCTACGACCCGAGTGTCCACGCACCGGTGCCGGGCGTGACCGATCGGGTGCGGATCGCGGGAAGCGCCTATCACGCGGCGAACGGGGCGGACGCGATCGTGGTGCTGACCGAGTGGCCGGAGTTTCGCGCCCTCGACTGGCCGAGGATCGCCGCACGGCTCGGCGGCCGGGCCGTCATCGACACCCGGAACCACCTCGACCCGCTCGTCCTGCGTCGTGCGGGCCTGTCCTATCAGGGTAACGGCCGGGCCGCGGCGCCACGGGAAGGTCTGGAACTGCTGCCGATCGCGGGCTGAGCACGCACCTGGTCGACGAGTGGCGTGGTTCCCACGTCACTCGTCACCCGAGGCCTTTCGACCGTCGCGAACAGGAAGCCCCATGACGAAGCCGATCCGCCCGTGGCCCGCGCTTTTCGCACTGTGCCTGGGTTTCTTCATGGTCATGCTGGACATGACCATCGTCAACGTCGCGGTGCCGTCGATGGTGCGCGAACTCGGCACCGGGCTGAACGCGGTGATCTGGGTGACCAGCGTGTACCTGCTCGCCTACGCCGTACCGATCCTGTCCGCCGGCAGGCTGGGAGACCGCGTCGGGCCGAAACGCGTCTTCGTCGCCGGGCTGGCGGTGTTCACCGGGGCGTCACTGTGGTGCGGGCTGTCCGGCAGTGTGGAGATGCTGATCGCCGCCCGCGCGCTGCAGGGCTTCGGCGCCGCCCTGATGACCCCGCAGACGACGGCCTTCATCACGCATCTGTTCCCGCCCGACAAACGCGGCCCGGCGATGGGCGCCTGGGGAAGTGTCGCGGGGCTGGCGATGATCACCGGCCCGGTCGCCGGCGGGGTGCTCGTCGACCGGTTCGGCTGGGAATGGATCTTCTTCGTGAACGTGCCGGTGGGGCTGATCGCGCTGGTGCTCACCGTGTTCCTCGTCCCCGACTGGCAACCGCGGAATTCCCACCGGTTCGACGTCCCCGGCATCCTGCTCTCCGGGGCCGGTATCTTCTGCGTCGTCTTCGGAATCCAAAATGGACAGCACTACGCGTGGGGCACGGTCGGCTCGGGGATCGGGATCTTCGACATCATCGGCGCCGGTGTCCTGCTGCTGGGCGGTTTCGTTCTGTGGCAACGGGTCAACCGGCGCGCGCCCCTGCTTCCGTTGCGGATCTTCACCCACCGCAACTTCTCCGCGGGCACGTTGTCGGCAGTGGCGGTCGGCTTCGTGATGGCGAGCATGCCGCTTCTGCTGATCATCCATTTCCAGTCCGTACTCGGGCTTTCCCCCACTCACGCCGGCCTGCTCATCGCGCCGATGGCGCTGACGTCCGGCACCGTCGCACCGTTCGCCGGCCGGTTGTCGGACCGGATGAACCCGCGGTACCTGCTGATGTTCGGGCTGCTGGCGCTGTGCTCGGGCATCGGCGCCCTCGCGCTGGTGGTCACCCCGGCAGGCTCGCCGTCGGCTTTGATCCCGTGGCTGGTGCTGTGCGGCCTCGGCATCGGGTTCATCTTCTCCCCGCTGAGCAACGTGACCCTCAACGCGGTCGACCGCACCCTGGTCGGCACCGCGTCGGGCATCTTCAACACGGCCAGACAGGTCGGCGGCGTACTCGGAAGTGCGGCCGTCGGTGTCCTGCTGCAGGCCCAGATCGGCGCGTCGCTGATCAGCCGGGCGAACGAAACGGCGCTCGCGTTGCCCGTCGAATTCCGGCAACGCTTCGTCGACGGCTTCACCGGAGCGGACGGCGCCACCGAGTTCGGGGGCACCACTCCCGAACTCCCCGTCGGCCTGCCTCCGGGGATCGCCGAGCAGTTCCGGCACCTCACCGCTCAAGTCGTCCAGAACGGCTTGACGGACGCGGTCAAGGTCTCGCTCTGGCTGCCGGTCTGCGTCCTGGTGTTCGGACTGCTGTCGGCGGCCGCTCTGCGCCGGCCAGACCGCGTACCGCTCAGCCCTGAGGAACCGGGACCAGGCGGCGATCGACGGTCCCGTCCAGCCACGAGCGCAGGACGTCGTTGAACAGGCCGCTGTCCTCCACGTTCCAGATGTGGTGCACTCCCGGCGCGAGCCGGGTCTGGGCCTGAGGCGCGGCCCGGGCGAGTTCCGCCAGGGATCGGCGTACGGCAGCGGAATCCTTCTCGCCCGCGGTCGCGAGCAGGGGGCCGGAATACCGGCTCACCTGCGCGGGCACGCCACCCGCGCACACCTCGGCGATCATCGCGGCCGCGGTCTCGCGGCGTACCGAAAGACCGTGCTCGACGTAGCGGGCCCGGGAGTCCTCCGGAATCCCGAACACCGCGGCCTGGGCTCGCCAGAACCATGGCGCGTGGCAGAGCGCGAGTTGCATCCGGCAGTACAAGCGCAGTCCGGCACCGGCCCGCTGGACCGGCGCACTGGTGAGGAACGCCGAGCGCACCCGGCCGGGATGCCGTGCCAGCACACGCAACGCGGTCAAGGCACCCAACGAAAGTCCGACGATATCGAACGGGCCGTCGACTCCCTGTTCGGTCACACCCGCCACGATGTCGTCGGCCACCGCGTCCAGCCCGGGCCAGACCTCGGCGACGCGCTCGCCGAATCCCGGCAGATCGGGGGTGAACACCGTCCGGTCGGCGAACGCCTCCCTCTGCGGTTCCCACATCCAGTTCGCGACGTTGCCTCCGTGCAGCAGCACCACCGGGCCGCTCATGAGAGTTCCTTTTCGGCCTCGTCGAGCCAAGCCAGTTCGGTGCGCAGGTGCGCGATGCCGTTGTCCAGCGTGGCCAGCCGCAGCCGGGCGCCACGATCGGACGCCGGGTTCTCGGCCCGGATCCGTTCGAAACGCTCCAGCCGCGCCTCGGCCGCCGCGCGATGTCCCGCGAAAAGGGCTCGAAGGTCGTCATCGTCGAGTCCGGCGCCGAAGAACACCCGGGCGAGGAACGGGTCGCGTTCGACGTGGCGCTCCGGCTCGCTCTTCAGCCACTCGGCGAGGGCCACCCGTCCGGCGGCGGTGACGCGGTGCTCCTGCCGATCCGGCGCCCCCGCTCCGGCCACCGTCTCGACCTCGGCGAATCCGTCCGCGACGAGCTGAGCGAGGGTGCGGTAGATCTGGGCCTTGTCGGCCGCCCAGAAGTGACCCGCGGTCGAGTCGAAATGGCGCTTGAGGTCATAGCCGGTCATGGGTGCGAGCGCGAGCAACCCCAGGATGATGCGCGAGAGGACCATGCCCCTAGTAGACAAGTCCTCTATGAGACTTGTCAACTAGGGCTTCGTCCGCCCCGACCCATCCTCGGCGCGACCAGATCCGAAAGCCGGGTATGGAACGCGGAGAGATCGCCCCGGACTTCACCCTGCCCGACGACAAAGGCCAGGAGCGCGCCCTGTCGGACTTCCTCTCGTCCGGCCCGGTCGTGCTGTTCTTCTATCCCGCCGCGATGACCGGCGGATGCACCGCCGAGAGCTGCCACTTCCGCGATCTGGCCGCGGAGTTCACCGCGGTCGGCGCGCATCGCGTCGGGATCAGCCCGGACGGCGTCACCAAGCAGCGTGAATTCTCCTCGATGCACGGCTTCGACTATCCGCTACTGTCCGATGTGGACGGCGAGGTCGCCAAGCAGTTCGGCGTGTGGCGCAGGTTCAACCCCCTGCACGCCAAACGGCACACGTTCGTGATCGACACCGACCGCAAGGTGCTCGAGATCGTCAAGAGCGAACTGAAGTTCACCGTGCACGCCGACAAGGCCCTGGCCGCCCTGCGCGAGCGCCAGACCAGGAACGCCTGAACCACTCTCGCTTGACAGGCAAGCGGTCACTTGCATATAACTGTGGTCGTGGACGCGGACACCGACCTGTTCAAGGCCCTCGGCGACGCGACGCGACGCACCATCCTGGACGAGCTGACCGAGAGAGACGGTCAGACGCTGTTCGAGATCTGTGGCCGGCTGACGATGAAGCACGGCCTGGCTTCCTCACGCCAGGCCATTTCGCAGCACCTCGCGGTCCTCGAACAGGCCGGTCTGGTGCACACCCGGCGGCAGGGCCGGTACAAGTTCCACCACATCGACACGAGCCCGCTGCGCTCGATCGCCGAACGGTGGCCCAGCGAGCGAGAGGACCCGACACCATGATCCGCATCAACATCACCAGCGTGTTCGTCGACGACCAGGCCAAGGCGCTGGCCTTCTACACCGAGAAGCTGGGCTTCCTCAAGAAACACGACGTGCCCACCGGCGAGGCCCGCTGGCTCACCGTGGTCTCCCCCGCCAACCCGGACGGCGTCGAGCTGCTGCTGGAACCGGACGGCCACCCGGCGGCGGGACCGTTCAAGAAGGCCCTGGTCGGCGACGGTATCCCGTTCACCCAGTTCGCCGTCGACGACGTCTACGCCGAGGTCGAGCGGCTCAAGGGCCTGGGCGTCGAGTTCACCCAGGACGCCGTCGACCTGGGTCCGGTGGTCACCGCCGTCTTCGACGACACCTGCGGCAATCTGATCCAGCTCGCCACCATGAAGTAGCCGCTCACGCGACGGCGAAGAGCGCTCCGGCAGCCACGGCTTCGACGCCGCAATAGAACCAGACCGGGTAGAAGCCGGTGCGCTGGTCGAGCAGGCGGGACAGCACCCGGCCCGCCGCCATACCGGCGAGCGCGAGCGCGACGGTCGTCACCACACCCCGCCGGAAATCGCCGTCGTGCAGCACCGCGAGAGTGAGCGCGGCGGCGATGGCGATGCCGAAACCGCCGTAAACGGCCCGGATCTCGGAGCGGCTCTCGGGTGAATCCGCGGTCATGCGGAACGGACGGATGAGCGCCGACGGAGCGGCGAGCGCGTACGACCCCATGGCGAGGAAGAACACGCCGACGGCAAGCGTCACGACGGTATTCATTCGCCACGCCTCTGCGTTCTGTGCTGCATATATGTGATCATGCTGCCATGACCGACGCGGCGCTTCCGGAAACATGCTGTGCCACGGTGTGGATCCGGCACGGTCGCGCCGTCTACGTGGGGCCGTCACTGAAGCTGGGCGAACACTCCGGCGCCGTGTCCTGCTTCGCTTTGGGCATCGACGCACCCTTCACCGTCCACAGTGGAACCGATGCGGTACGGGATGTCCGCAGTGCCTTGATCCCAGCACGCACGCGGCATCGGCTCGTCGCGGAGACGGGACGTGTCCTGTTCGCCTACGTCGACCCAGGTTCACCCTGGGTGGCACGCATGAGCAGGCTCATGACCGGTTCGGCCATCCACTATGGACACCCCGACGAGCTTGCTCTGGCGACCCGGCTCCAGACCGTCGGGGCAGCCGATCCGTTGTCCTTGCTCGGCCTCGCCGACGACCCTGCCGACCCACGCGATGAGCGAATCCGGACGGCCCTGGCCCTGCTGCGCCAAGATCCCGGCGGCCGCCTCGGCGCGGCGGACGTGGCCCGGGCGGTGAACCTGTCGCCGTCCCGCTTCCAGCACTTGTTCACCAGCCACACCGGCACCAGTTTCCGCCGCTACCGCTCCTGGGCGCGCATGCTCCATGTCGCGGACGCCGTCGCCGGTGGCAAGAACCTGACCACCGCCGCCTCCGACGCCGGGTTCGCCTCGCCGGCCCACTTCAGCGACAGCTTCCGGACCATGTTCGGGCTCAGCGCGAGCCGGCTGCTCGCTCCCGGCACCAGGATTCTCACTCGGAGTCGGCGAGGATCCCGTTGACGTAGGTTCCCGGGCCGACCCCGGCACCAAACGCCTTACAGCCAATCGTGCTCGCGCGCGTACCGGGCGGCTTCGTGCCGGGTCTGGGTCTGGGTCTTCTGCATGGCGTTGGAGAGGTAATTGCGGACCGTGCCCTGCGCGAGATGAAGCTGGGTGGCGATGTCGGCGACGGAATAGCCCTCCCCGGTCACCCGCAGCACGTCGAGTTCGCGATCGGTGAGCGGGCAGTCGTCGACGACGGCGAGCGCGGAGACGTCCGGGTCGATCCAGCGTTTGCCTTGGTGCAGCACGGAAATGACCCTGGTGATATGCGAGGGTTCGGCCGACTTGCTGACGAAACCCTGGACACCGAGTTTGAGGGCCTTGCGGAGCACCCCGGGTTTGGCGTGCCGCGTCAGCATGAGGATGACCTGGTTCGGCCGGGTGCGGCGGATCTCCGCGACGGCGCCGAGTCCGTCCACGCCGGGCATCTCGAGGTCGATGACCAGGACGTCGGGCTCGTGTCGCAGCGTGGCCTCGATGGCCTCCTCGCCGTTTTCCGCTTCGGCGAGCACGGTGATCTCGCCTTCGAGCGGGAGCAGCGCGGCCATTGCCTTGCGGAGCAGGGCTTCGTCGTCGGCGAGCACCACGGTGGTCATCGCTTCTCCCCCTGTGCTTCCGGAACTCGGTGCGGCAAGGTCGCGGCTGTCACGAACCGCCCGTTCTCCTGCTCGACCTTCAGTTCGCCGCCGTCCGCGACGACCCGTTGTTCGAGGGCGGCCAGCCCCCGCAGTTCGGGTAACGGCCCTTCCTGCGCGCCGTCGTTGACCACGGTGATACTCCGCTGCGACAAGGTGATCCGCACCCGGGTGGCCTGCGCGTGGCGCAGGATGTTGGTCGTGGTCTCGCGCAGAACCTGGCCGAGCAGTTGCCCGGCGCCCGGGTCGACGTCCGCCTCGCGGTTGATGCGCACGTGGATTCCCGCGGCCTCGAACAGATTCCTCGCGTTCTCCAGTTCGGCGGAGAGGTTGAGCCGCCGCTGGGCGTAGGCGAGTTCCTTGGTCTGGGTGATGGTGTCGCTGACCAGCGCGTGGATCTCCCGCAGCTCCTGCTTGGCCTGTTCGCTGTCGATGTCCACCAGTTTCTGCGCCAGCGCGGTTTTCAGCTTCACCACGTGGAGGGTGTGGCCCTGGATATCGTGCAGATCACTGGCGAACCTCACCCGCTCCCGGATGACCGCCAGCTCGGCGTCCCGCTCCCGGGACTCCTCGAGTTCCGCGACGACGTCGTAGAACCCCTTGTTGGGAAACATGAGTCCCAGGACGACCGCGGTGATCGCCGTCGGCACGAAGATGAACTTGAACAGCACTTCGGACATGTCTTCATACGGCATCAGCAACCTCGTCGCGCCCACCGCCGCGACGTACAAGGGAAGCGCGACGACGGCCACGCGCCGGAAGCGCGGCAGCTGAGGGACGACGAAGGAACCGACACAAAGGATCCCGAAGAATCCCGACGCGCCGTCGGCCACCAGGACCGAAAAGGGCCACACGGCCGCCGCCACGACGATGCACGGGAGCGCGACCCGGAGGACGTCTCCGGCCGCCCACCGCAGGAAGGCCACCGCGGCCGCCAATACCCCCATGGACAGGACGACCGCCTGCCACCAGGTCGTGGCGTTCACCACGACCACCACCGCGCCGCCGACGAGGAGCACGGGGAAGAACATGGTGACGTTGAGTTTGCGCAGCTGCACCTGCGCCGGCTCGGCGTCCACATCAGACATCTGCCCAGTATCGTCCCCCTGCCGTGGCGAGCAACAGTGACACCACGTCATATGTTCACCCCAAGGAATGTCATGGGCGAACGATGACGTGGTCGCACTGGCAGTAGCGCGCTCGGGCCGTTGAGATCTAGGTATGACTTCGACACCAGCGATCGACGTTGACCGCCTGAACCTCAAGTACGGCGACTTCCACGCAGTGAAGGATCTGTCCTTTCAGGTACAGAAGGGCGAGTTCTACGCCCTGCTGGGCACGAACGGGGCAGGCAAGACCTCGACCTTGGAGACCATCGAGGGCCATCGCACGCCGACGTCTGGCACGGTGCGGGTCCTGGGGAAGAGCCCGCGGGACCGGGCCGTCGTGCGACCCAAAATGGGCATCATGTTGCAGGAGAGCGGGTTCTCACCGGATCTGACGGTGAAGGAGTCGGTCCGGCTGATCGGGAAGCTGACCCAGCGCACGGACCGGGTCGAACGAGTACTCGGCATCGCGGACCTGACCCGCAAGGCGAACACGAAAGTGTCGCAGCTTTCCGGCGGAGAGAAGCGCCGGCTGGACTTCGCCACCGCGGTGTACGGCACGCCGGAACTGGTGTTCCTGGACGAGCCGACGACCGGTCTGGACATCCAGTCGCGGGACGCGCTGTGGGACGCGGTGGACAAGCTGCGTGAAGACGGCTCGACGATCGTGCTCACCACGCACTACCTGGAAGAGGCCCAACAGCGCGCCGATCGCATCGGCCTGATGCACCGGGGAACCTTCCACCAGGAGGGGACGGTCTCTGAACTGACCCGGACGCTGCCGGCCGTGATCCGGTTCGCTCTTCCGCCTTCGGCTCCGGCGCTGCCGTTGCAGGGCAGGCGCGAGAACGACGGAAAGTTCGTCATCGAGACCTTCGGCCTGCAGAAGGACCTGCACACCCTGTTGCGCTGGGCGCAGGACAACGCGGTGGAACTGCGGGACCTCGAGGCGGGACCGACCCGGCTCGACGACGTCTTTCGCGCCATCGACAACGACTAGGCCATCCCTCCACAAAGGACTTCAGCCATGCTTTCCATCGCTTACAGTGAACTGATCCAGATCTTCCGGAACCGCTCGGTGCTGATCACCAGTTTCGTGATGCCCGTCGCCGTCAGCGCGTTCTTCCTCTACCAGCACGAGATTTTCGCCAAGATCGCCAGTCTCGGCTACATCGCGGCGATCGTCATGTTCACCGTGTGCGGCTTCGGGCTCTACGCCAGCTCGGTGACCACACTGGCCTCGCGACGGCAGAACCTGTTCCTCAAGCGGCTGCGCTCCACCGCGGCCGGTGACGCCGGCATCCTGACCGGGCTGGTGCTGCCGGTCACGATCATCGCGCTGATCCAGGTGGCCGTGATCCTGACCGTGCTGGGCTCGGTCACCGGTATGCCGTCCAACATCGGGCTGCTCGTGCTGGCCGTCGTCGCCACCGTCGCCATGATGGTCGGCCTGGGCCTGGCCACCGCGGGGCTCACCAACTCTCCGGAGCACGCCCAGGTCACCACGCTGCCGGTCAGCCTCGGCGTCATCGCCGTGGCCAGCTGGGTCGGCATCTCCGGCACCGAGGACCTCACCCTGCTCAAGCGCCTGCTGCCCGGGGGTTCGGCCACCGAGCTCGTCGTCAACGCCTGGAACGGCGGCGTCGCCGTGACCGACTCGCTGCTCCTGCTCGCGCCGACCCTGGCCTGGGTCATCGTCGCCGTCGTCCTGGCCACCCGGCTCTTCCGCTGGGAACCGCGCCGGTGAGCTCGTCCGATGTGGACCGACCGATTCTCTGGAGGAGTAAAGATGCGTAAGGCCGTTCTGCTCGTTTTCTCCGCCGCCCTGATCACAGCGTCGACCCCGGCGGTGGCGTCGGCCGCGACCCCGGTGAAATGGGGACCGTGCCCGGCGGAAGCCACCAAACCCGGGCTCGAGTGCGGCACTCTCGACGTCCCCCTGGATTACCGCGACCCCGGCGGGAAGACGATCGAGATCGCGATCTCACGCCTGGCGAGCACCAATCCGGAGAAGCGCCGCGGCGTCCTGCTGACCAACACCGGCGGCCCCGGCGGGGAGGGACTGGCCTATCCCGACACTCTTCGGACGCTGGGGATCCCGAAGGACGTGCTGGACAGCTACGACGTGATCGGGATGGACCCGCGCGGCGTCGCCAACAGCACCCCGGTGACCTGCGGGCTGACGCTCGCGGAGCACCCGAGCAACATCCCGAGGTACGCCCGGAACTCCGCCGACGTCACGAGCGAGGCGCAGCGGGTCGCCGGTGTCGCCGCGAAATGCGGCTCGTCGGCCACGGCGTCGCTCCTGCCGCACATCACCACGGCCAACACCGCCCGCGACATGGACCGGGTCCGCGAGGCACTGGGCGAGCAGAAGGTGAACTACCTCGGCATTTCCTACGGCACCTACCTGGGCTCGGTCTACACCTCGCTGTTCCCGGAACGGAGCGACCGCTTCCTGATCGACAGCGCGACCGGCCCCGGCGGCTGGGACGCCGCGTTCTCGCGCATGTTCGCCCAGGGTGTCGACGACCGCTTCCCGGACTTCGCGAAGTTCGCCGCCGCCCATCCCGAGTACGGCCTGGGCCGAACACCCGCGCAGGTGAAGGCCAAGTACTTCGACCTCGCCGCGCGGCTCGACAAGACGCCGAGCCCGGAGGGCTACACCGGCCAGGTGTTCCGCCAGCTCACGTTCGCCGAGCTCTACTACGACAAGAAGCTGCCGCATCTCGCCGAAGCCTGGCGCGCACTCGACACCGGGAAGCCGGTGCCGACCGCTTCCGACCAGTCGTCCGGGCGGGCCGACATCCCGGCGGACAACTACCTGACCAGCCAGCTGCACGTGATCTGCAACGACTCCGACTGGCCCGAAGCCGTCGGGACCTACCGGCGCAACGTCGCGATCGACCGGCTCCGCCACCCGATGTTCGGCGCGGCCGGGGCCGGCATCACGCCGTGCGCGTTCTGGCCGTCCGAACCGGTGGAACCGCCGGTGAAGATCACCGACCGGGGTCCGTCGAACGTGCTGATCGTGCAGAACCTCCGCGACCCGGCGACACCGCTGGCGGGTGCCCGGAAGCTGCGTGAAGCCTTTGGTGACCGCGCCAGGATGGTCACCGCCGATCAGGGTGGGCACCTGGCGTACCTGTTCAAGGACAACCGGTGCGCCAACGACATCGCGACGAAGTTCTTGGTCACCGGCGAGCGTCCGCGGCACGATTTCGCCTGTGGAGCCGAAGTGTCCTGATTGGACTGAAGGTGCCGGGGACGAGGTGTTCCCGGCACCTTTGTCGTTGCTCGGCCGGCAGGCCACTCGAAGAAGAAGCCTTGTCCGCGAGAGTGACAACGGAATTACCATAATGGCCCGATAGTGTGATTTGTGCATATTCGCCAGTCACGTAAAATTACGAACACGTGTTCGACACATGTGCGGTACTATGGAGGGGTGTCCGAGACCTCCGTTCTTCCTCAGTTCCCGCAGGAGTTGTGGCGTGCCGGGAAGTTGGAGCTTGCCCACGGAGCGACTGAGGCGTTGACGCTGATGCGTGCCGCGTCCGCCGTGTTGGGCATCTATCTTGCGGAGATCGAGTCTCGGGGTGCGAAAGACTTGTACGGGTATGCCAATACGAAAATGTGGCTTGCTGATGTCGCGCGGATTTCTCCGGCTGAGGCGAAGAAGCTCGTGGATCGCGCGGTAGCGTTGAACCCGACCCGCGCACTC
This sequence comes from Amycolatopsis sp. lyj-112, assembly GCF_046549055.1. NCBI lineage: Bacteria > Bacillati > Actinomycetota > Actinomycetes > Pseudonocardiales > Pseudonocardiaceae > Amycolatopsis > Amycolatopsis sp. lyj-112. The sequence continues at coordinate 154,042 of NZ_JAJPWS010000019.1, forward strand.
GACGGCACCGAGGTTCCAGCGTTGGCACCTACGACGGCTGTCGCGGCGGCGGAAGGCGCTGTCGGGGAACAGCACATCGACCAGATCATCGGAGTGCTGAAGAAGATCCCCGGTCATGTCACGGTCGAAAACCGTGACGCCGCCGAAAAGATTCTCGCCGATCTCGCTCGCGATGGAGGTCCTTCACAGATCGCGAAGGCCGAAGCAGGTTTGATGGCATGGCTGGACCCCGATGGTGCTGAGCCGAAGGATCCCGAACCCGTCCAGCCTCGCCGTGAGTTGAGAGTGCACCGTCGTAAAGACGGGTACTGGAAACTCACCGGCCTGCTCGACGACGAAGCAGGCGCCCGCACCGCAGCGGCGATCGAGGCCTACGCCAAACCCCGCCCGGTCGACGAATTCGGCCAAGCCGACCTGCGGACCGTCTGGGAACGGCAGGGCGACGCCTGGGTAGATCTACTGGACCTGGCCATCGCGAGCCCGGACCAGCCCGGCACCTGCGGCTACCGGACCATGGTGCACGTCCTGATCGGCTTCGAAGAACTCAAAACCGGGCTCGGCACCGCCAGCGTCGACTTCGTGGGTGAGA
>NZ_JAJPWS010000020.1:0-126971 GCF_046549055.1 Amycolatopsis sp. lyj-112
AGCCTGGCTACGACCAGTACGGCGGCCAGCAGCAACAGCCCGGGTACGACCAGGGCTATGGCGGCGCCGCCCCGCAGCCCGGCTACGACCAATACGGCGGCCAGCAGCAACAGCCCGGCTACGACCAGTACGCCGGCGGCGCTCAGCAGCAGGCGTACGGCCAGCCGGCAGCGGACCCGTACGCGCAGCAGCAGGGTGGCGGCTACGGCGGCCAGCCGGCAGCCGGCCGCGCACTCGCCGCGAGCCTCCAGCTCGACGACGGCTCGAACCGCTCGTACTCGCTCAAGCAGGGTGGGAACGTCGTGGGCCGGGGCCAGGACGCCGACTTCCGGCTTCCGGACACCGGGGTCTCCCGTCGTCATCTGGAGATCACCTGGGACGGCCAGAGCGCGACGCTCGCGGACATCGGTTCGACGAACGGCACGACCGTCAACGGCACTCCGGTCCAGACCTGGCAGCTCGCCGACGGCGACGTGATCCGCGTGGGCCACTCGTCTCTCGTGTTCCGTACGCAGGGCTGACCGGCGGCGGCTGGAGGGGGTACCGCAGAATTGCGGTGCGGGGCCTGCGGTGGATCGGCACCGGAGGTCGTATGCGGAGGGCAAGGCTGTTCGGAACCGACCATCCCGGACGACCGAGGCTCTCCGCAGCGAACAGAAGCGGGAGCGGACACAACAAGTGCCAGAGCTGGTCGTTCAACTCACCAGAGTGGGCTTTCTCGTGCTGCTCTGGCTCTTCGTGTTCGCTGCGTTGCGTGTCGTCCGCTCGGACCTCTACGCGGCCTCAGGGCTGCGAGTGGCCGTCCCGACGTTCGGTCGCAAGAAAAAGGAAAACAAGAAGCCGCGCGGCGGGAAATCGCCGCAGCAGCTGCTCGTGACCCATGGCGCGCTGGCCGGTACCAGGATCGCCTTGGACGGCAGGCCGATCCTGATCGGCCGTGCCGACGACTCGACCTTGGTGCTTGACGACGACTACGCGTCGACCCGTCACGCTCGCATCGCCCTGCGCGGGGAGGATTGGTACGTGGAAGATCTGGGCTCGACGAACGGCACGTACCTCGACCGGGCTAAGGTCACGGCACCCCTCCGGGTCCCGCTCGGAGTCCCCATCCGGATCGGCAAAACGGTGATCGAGCTTCGCCCATGACTCTCGTCCTCCGCTACGCGGCTCGCAGCGACCGGGGCCTGGTGCGTTCCAGCAACCAGGACTCCGTGTACGCCGGTCCCCGCCTGCTCGCCCTCGCCGACGGCATGGGCGGCCACGCCGCGGGTGAGGTGGCCAGCAAGGTCGTCATCGCCTCCCTCGCGCCCCTCGACGACGACGACCCGAGCGACGACCTCCTCGCTCAGCTGCGCGAGGCCGTCCAGAACGGCAACGCCGCCATCGCCGAGCTCGTCCAGCAGGACCCGGACCTCGACGGGATGGGCACGACCCTGACCGCCGTGCTGTTCGCCGGTTCGCGGATGGGTGTCGTGCACGTCGGCGACTCGCGGGCGTATCTGATGCGTGGCGGGCAGTTCTCGCAGATCACGCGCGACGACAGCTTCGTCAACGAACTTCTCGAACAGGGCCGGATCACGCCGGAAGAGGCCGCGGTGCACCCGCAGCGGTCGCTGCTGCTGAAGGCGCTCACCGGCCACGAGGTCGAGCCGAGCCTGACAGTGCGCGAGGCCCGTGCCCACGATCGCTACCTGATCTGCTCGGACGGCCTGTCCGGCATGGTCAGCGACGAGACGCTGGCCGAGGCCATCCAGATCCCGGACCCGCAGGCCTGCGCGGACCGGATGATCGAACTGGCGCTCAAGGGCGGCGGCACGGACAACGTCACGGTGATCATCGCCGACGTCGTCGACGTCGACTTCGGTGAGGACGCGCCCATCGTGGGCGGCGCCGCCGGGGACGGCAGTGACGAATTCCACCAGGGCGACTCCCCCGCCGCCCGCGCCCGAGCGCTGACCCAGCCCGCGCCGCAGCCGCGGCCCGAGGTCCAGCCCCCACAGGAGGACCCGAAGGTCAAGCGCCGGAGGCGATTTCGCTGGCTGGCGGGAGCAGTGGTCGTCCTGATCGTGCTCGGCGCGGCGGCGATCGCCACGCGCTACTTCGTCCTGAGCCAGTACTACGTCGGTGAGGGTCCTGGCGAGGAGGTCGTGATCTACCGCGGCGTCCCGGGCAGCATCCTCGGCATCGACCTGCACGCCTACGAGCAGGGTTCGTGCCCGCCGGGCGGTCTGTGCACCGAAAAGCTGCTGGTGCCCGGCCTTCAGGAGGACGCGCGTTTCGCGGTGAAGAACGGCGTCAAGAAGGACAACCTCGACGACGCCCGCAAGTACATCGACGACTTCCTTCGGCCGCAGAAGCAGCTGGCCGACTGCAAACCGGACACCAGTTCGACTTCCACGCCGCCGGTGTCTTCGTCGGCGGTACCCCCTTCTACCCCCGCCTCGCCGAGCTCGGCGAACCAGCCAGCGGGGAGGGACTGCTCGACGCCGGCCACGGCAGCACCAGGGGGCGGTAACTGATGAGCACGCCGCTCGCCGATCCGGCTTCGGCCCAGTTCGCGACGAATCCTCCACGCGAGCTGCCCACCCGGCGTGGGACCGAACTCGTCCTGCTGGCGTTCGCGACGTTCATCGTCACCATCGCGCTCGTGCTGGTCGAGGCGAACCAGGAGCAGGAGCTCACCAGCTCGATCATCTGGCTGGGACTGTCCTACCTCGCGGTGCTGACCGCGGCTCACCTGGCGGTCCGCCGCTGGGCCCCGTACGCCGATCCGGTGATCCTGCCGTGCGTCGCGCTGCTCAACGGCCTCGGCCTGGTGATGATCCACCGGATCGACCTGGCCCTGGCGGAGCGGGCGATCCAGCGGGGCGAGGAGTACACCCCGGACGTCACCAAGCAGGTGCTGTTCACCGCGGTCTCGCTGGTCCTGTTCGTGGTGGTGCTGGTCGTGATCAGCGACCACCGCACGCTGACCCGCTACGGCTACACCTGCGGTCTGGTCGGCATCGTGGCGCTCGCGCTGCCCGCGGTGCTGCCGTCGTCCCTTTCCGAGGTCAACGGCGCGAAGGTCTGGATCAAGCTGCCGTTCTTCTCGATCCAGCCCGGCGAGTTCGCGAAGATCCTGCTGATGATCTTCTTCGCTTCGTTCCTGGTGACGAAGCGGGACCTGTTCATGGTCGCGGGCAAGAAGGTCGTCGGCATCGAACTGCCGCGCGCCCGTGACCTCGGCCCGATCCTGATCGCGGCGGCGGCCTGCCTCGGTGTGCTGGTGTTCGAGAAGGACCTCGGGACGTCGCTGCTGTTCTTCGGCGTCACGCTGGTGATGTTGTACGTCGCGACCGAGCGGATCATCTGGGTGGTCCTCGGCGTCGGCTTCTTCGCCGCCGGCGCGATCATCGCCTACAACCTGTTCACCCACGTCCAGCAGCGCGTCAGGAACTGGATCGACCCGCTCGCCACCTACAACGACGACGGCGGCGGCTACCAGGTCGCGCAGGGCCTGTTCGGGCTCGGGACCGGCGGCGTCGGCGGGACCGGCCTCGGCGCCGGACGACCGGACATGGTCCCCGAGGCCAAGACGGACTTCATCACCACCGCGATCGGCGAGGAACTCGGCTTCATCGGCCTCGCCGCGATGCTGATGCTGTACCTGATCCTGGCGATGCGCGGTATGCGCAGCGCCCTCGCGGTCCGCGACACCTTCGGCAAACTTCTGGGCGGCGGCCTGTCGTTCGCCCTCATCATGCAGATCTTCGTCGTCGTCGGCGGCGTCACGAACCTGATCCCGAACACCGGGATCACCGCCCCGTTCCTCTCCCGCGGTGGTTCTTCACTTCTCGCGAACTACATCCTGGTGGCCCTCCTGCTCCGAATCTCCGACGCCGCCCGCAAACCCGCCGCGCGGCCGAAGCCGCAACAGCCGCAAGCGCCGCTCGCGGAAGCGCACACGGTGATGGTCCAGCGGCCGTCCGCGAACGGTGAGGGGAGTGCCACGTGAACACCCCGCTCCGCAAGGTCGGCGTCGCCATGCTCGTCATGGTGGTGCTCCTGCTGGCCAACGCCACCTACATCCAGGTGGTCAAGGCCGACGACTACCGCACGGACTCGCGCAACCTGCGCGTGCTCTACGAGGAGTACTCCCGCCAGCGCGGGCTGATCGTCACGCCCGACGGTTCCGCGCTCGCGAAGGTCGACCCCTCGAACGACAAGTACAAGTTCATCCGGAACTACGTCGACGGCCCGATGTACGCGCCGGTCACCGGCTACTACTCGATCAACTACGGCTCGGGCGGCCTGGAACGGTCCGAGGACGAAGTCCTCAACGGCTCCGACCCGCGGCTGTTCGTGCGCCGCCTGTCGGACATGGTCACCGGCCGCGACCCGCGCGGCGGGAACGTGCGGCTGACGATCAACCCGGCCGTGCAGAAGGCCGCGTACGACCTGATGACGCAGAAGGGCTACACCGGCTCGGTCGTCGCGATGGAGCCCAAGACCGGGCGGATCCTCGCGATGGTGTCGACGCCGTCGTACGACCCGAACAAGCTCGCTTCGCACGTCGGCAAGGAGCAGATCGCCGCCTGGTCGCAGTGGAAGGACGATCCGAAGAAGCCGATGCTGAACCGCGCGATTTCGGAGACCTACCCGCCCGGTTCGACGTTCAAGCTGGTCACGGCCGCGGCAGCGCTGGAGAACGGCAAGACGGCGGACATGCCGATCAACACCGCGCCCAACGTGAAGCTCCCGGGTACGCAGACGACGCTGGAGAACTACGGCGGCGCGACCTGCAAGGGCAACACGTTCAGGGACGCTCTGCGGTACTCGTGCAACGTCCCCTTCGCGGAGCTCGCCGGTGAACTCGGCAAGGACAAGCTCGAAGCGACGGCGACGAACTTCGGCATCGGCGAGGACCTGACCGTGCCGATGCGGGTCGCCGGCTCCGGTCTCGGCCCGCTGGACTCGAAGCCTTCGCTGTTCCAGAGCGGGATCGGGCAGCGCGACGTGCGGCTGACGCCGCTGCAGGACTGCCTGCTCTCCGCGACCGTCGCGAACAACGGGATGGCGATGAAGCCGCAGCTCGTGCAGTCGCTGCTGGCGCCGAACCTCTCGACCATCGAGGACTACACGCCGACCGAACTGACCGGCGACGCGGCGCTGTCCAGCGCGAACGCCGCGATCCTGCGCGACATGATGCTCGCGTCGGAGGAGAACACGAAGGGTGCCGGCAAGCGTCCCGACATCCAGATCGCCTCCAAGACCGGCACCGCCGAGCACGGCAACGACCCGAAGAACACCCCTCCGCACGCCTGGTACACCGGCTTCGCGCCGGCCATGGACCCGAAGATCGCCGTCTCGGTGATCGTCGAGTCCGGTGGTAACCGCGGGCTCGAAGCGACCGGTGGCACCGTGGCGGCGGAGATCGGCCGCGCCGCCGTCAACGCGATGCTCGGGGGTGGATAGCGGATGCTGTCCTCGGGTCAGCTGCTGGCCGACCGGTACAAGCTGACGAACCGGATCGCCGTCGGCGGGATGGGCGAGGTCTGGCAGGCCAGTGACACGCGGCTGGACCGGACCGTCGCGGTCAAGATCCTCAAGGCGGAGCTGTCCGGCGACGCCGAATTCCTGCACCGCTTCCGGACCGAGGCGCGGATGACGGCGTCGCTGAACCACCCCGGCATCGCCGCGGTGCACGACTACGGCGAGACGGTCGCCGACGAGCTGTCCATCGCGTACCTGGTGATGGAACTGGTCGAGGGCGATCCGCTGGCCGCGATCATCACCCGCGAGGGACGGCTGACCGCCGAGCGCACGCTGGACATCCTCGAACAGGCCGGGAAGGCGCTGCAGGCCGCGCACGAGACCGGCCTGGTGCACCGCGACGTCAAACCGGGCAACATCATGGTCACCCCGGCCGGGCAGGTGAAGATCACCGACTTCGGTGTCGCCAAGGCCGCCGACGCCGCCCCGGTGACCCGGTCCGGCATGGTCATGGGCACCGCCCACTACATCGCCCCCGAGCAGGCGCTCGGGCATAACGCCGAACCGGCGAGCGACGTCTATTCGCTGGCCGTGTGCGGGTACGAATGCCTCACCGGGCACCGGCCGTTCCTGTCGGAGAACGCGGTGACGGTCGCGATGATGCACATCCGCGACCTGCCGCCGCCGCTCCCGCCGGACGTTCCGCCGGGTACCCGCGCGGTCATCGAGGCGACGCTGATCAAGGATCCGAGACAGCGGTACAACAGCGGCGGCGAGTTCGCGGCCGCGGTGGCGGCCGTCCGCGCGGGGCTTCCGCTGCCGACACCGTCGGGGCTGGTCAACGTCGCGTATGCGGCAGGCCAGCAGCCGGTGATGCCGCAGTCGATGCCCCCGGGCGCACCACTGTCGCCGTCGAACCCGATGGCGGCGATCGGCCCGGCATCGCACCCGGCGATGCATCCGGTCACCGGCCCGCCACCGATGGCCGTCCGGCGACTACCCGCCCGCAGACGGTCACAATGGGGTTGGTGGGTACTTCTCGCGGTGATCCTGATCGCAGTACTGGTGGCAGGAGTCTTCCTCATCGCGAGACTGGTCGGTTCGGGCAACGGACAGCAGCCGGGCGGCGTGGGAACGAGTGAAGAGGCACCGGTTCCGGGTAACAAGCCTGCGGGCCCCTCGCCGACATCCGCGTACCCCGCGGTGCCGACGGAGGGCGGCGCCGAGGAATCGGCCGGGCAGGCCAATCCAGGCATGATGAGCACACCTTGGACGGAATGGAACGGCACGCAGAGATGAGCACACCAAGACTGCTCAGCAACCGCTACGAGCTGGGCGACACGCTCGGCTACGGAGGCATGTCCGAGGTCCACCACGGACACGACGTGCGCCTGGGCCGGGAGGTGGCGATCAAGATCCTGCGCGCCGACCTGGCACGGGATCCCCAGTTCCAAGAACGTTTCCGTCGCGAAGCACAGAACGCGGCGGCCCTGAACCACCCGGCGATCGTCGCCGTCTACGACACCGGCGAGACGAACACCGAGTTCGGCACTCTCCCCTACATCGTCATGGAGTTCGTCGAAGGACGGACTCTGCGCGACATCGTGAAGACCGAAGGCCCGATGTCACAGAAGCGCGCGATGGAGGTCATGGCCGACGTCTGCGCGGCACTGGACTTCTCCCACCGGCACGGCATCGTGCACCGCGACGTCAAACCGGCGAACGTGATGATCACGAAGAACGGCGCCGTCAAGGTGATGGACTTCGGCATCGCGCGCGCCATGCACGACGGCCAGTCCGCGATGACGCAGACCGCCGCGGTGATCGGCACTGCGCAGTACCTCTCGCCGGAACAGGCCCGCGGTGAATCCGTCGACGCGCGTTCGGATGTCTACGCCGCCGGCTGTGTGCTGTACGAACTCATCACCGGCGAGCCGCCCTTCACCGGCGACTCCCCGGTCGCGGTGGCGTACCAGCACGTGCGGGAAGACCCGAACCCGCCGTCGTCGGTGAACCCGGCCGTGGCGCCCGAGCTCGACGCCGTCGTGCTCAAGGCGCTCGCCAAGGGCCCGGCGAACCGCTACCAGTCGTCGGCGGAGATGCGTTCGGACCTGGTCCGCACGCTGTCCGGCCAGCGGCCCGCCGCGCCGATGGTGATGTCGGAGGACGAGCGCACCCAGGTGATGGACTCGGACCGCCGGGCCCCGCAGCGCTACGACAACTACGAGGACGACGCCGAGGATCCGGGCGCGAAGAAGAAGCGTCGCGCGTGGCTGATCGCCGGTCTCGTGGCCTCGCTGGCCGCCGTGGTGCTGCTGATCATGTGGCTGTCCGGCGCCTTCAAGGACACCGCGGCGGAGAGCAAGGAGATCCCGAAGGTCGTCGGCCAGAACGAGGCCACGGCGAGGGACGCCCTGCGCAGCGCGGGATTCAACAACCAGGACGTCAAGACGATCGTCTGCGGTCTTCCGTCGACCAACGGCTCGCCCACCTGCGACGAGAACGACATCGGCAAGGTCCTCACGATCAACCCGGCGGAAGGCAAGCTGACGCCGACCTCCGAGAAGATCACGCTGACCATCGGCCAGAAGCCGGGCAAGGTCAAGGCGCCGGATCTCAAGGGCAAGACCCAGACCGAGGCTGATACGGCACTGACCACAGCGGGTCTGAAGATCGGTGCGATCACCGAGGAAGAGACCGAGGACACGAACCTGGCGGGCAAGGTCCTGTCGCAGAACCCGGGTGCTCAGGCCGATGTCGACCAGGGTTCCAAGGTCGACATCACGATCGGCAAGTCCAAGGAACTGAAGACGGTCACGAACTACAAGGGCAAGACTCAGGCGGAGGCGGAAGCCGGCCTGAGGGGAGCTGGGTTCACCCCGTCGGTCACCACCTCGAGTTCCGACGAGCCCAAGGGCACGGTGATCGACCAGACCCCGAACGGCGGCAAGCTCGCCGTCGGCAGTGTGGTCAAGCTGACCGTGTCGGACGGCAGCCAGGACACCTTCGACATGCCGGACCTCAAGGGCATGACCGAGGATGAGGCGAAGGCCAAGCTGCGCGAACTCGGTTGGTCGGGCCCGCTCAACACCCAGGCCGACAAGACCGGCGACCGGGATGACGAGGGCAAGGTCAGCAAGACCAACCCGCAGGCAGGCTCGAAGCTGGCGAAGAACGCGCCGATCACGATGTTCGTCTTCGAGAGCGATCAAACGTCGCCGACGACGAGTTCACCGTTGTTCCCGAGGCCGGGCGGCTGATCCAGCCGGCATGAAAGGGCCCCGCACGGTTTCCGTGCGGGGCCTTTCTCATTCCAAGCTGTCGAGAAGTCCTTGGTAGGCCTCGTCGATCCGGCCTGCGCTGGTGTGGACGACCTTCGCCCTCGGCCGCGCGGCGACGACAGCCACGATCCGGTCGTACATCGCCGCGAGGTGCCCCGGCCCGCCGGAACGCCGCAGCATTTCGTCCGCCTCGACGTGCGCCGGCTCGGCCGCGGCCCGGGTGCGGTCGGCGAACCGCCGGAGCACGCCTGCCCGCTGTCGCGGCATCGTCCCGCCAGGCACCGAGGAGGCCGCGGACCCGGTCGATGTCGAGATCGAGGGTCAGCGGGTGGTCGTCGGCGTATCTCCTGGCCAGCGTGGATTTCCCACAGGCAGGTGGGCCGTTGAGCACGATAAGGCGAGCCATCAGGCGTTGCGGCGGAGCAGCCGTCCCACGACCGTCGCGCTGATGAGCAGGCCGAGGACCGCGGTCACCACGGCCAGCGCGAGCGGTCCGCCCAGTGGTCGCTGCGAGGTCAGCGCGCGCAGCAGCGGATTGGCCAGCGGCAGCCATTTCACCAGGAGCACGGCGGCGAGGGCGAAGATCGCCGCCAGCACCGACCAGCCGACCCGCGCGACCAGCAGGCGTGAACACGGCAGGCCGATCGCGATCCCGAACAGCGCGCAGAGCGCGTGTGCGGCGGCGCCGAGCGCGAGAGTGCCGGCCTGGAAACTGCCGGAGCGGAGCATCGACCACGCGAGCGTCACGATGATCAGCGCGACGGCGCAGCCGAAAACGGCCAGCGTGGCACCGCCGAGGATCGACCGCCAGCGGCGCGCGTGGCTGAAGGTGACCAGCCGCTGCACCGGGTCTTCGATGTCGAGCATCGCGATGGTCAGCCAGCACGAGACCACCAGCAGCGAACCCGCGCTGATCCCGTATTGCGGCAGCAGCGGCGACTTCGGATCGGTGTAGAGCACGGTGTTGACCGCGAGGTAGACCAGGATCGCCGGGAGATAGCGCTGGGAATGACCGAGAAGTGCGAGGTAGTAGCGGGTCATCGCGAGCACGGCGCCACCTCCCGGACCGAAAAGCCCTGGTTGAGCGCTCGCAGCAGGACAGCGTCCGCGTGCCCGGCTTCGACGGTCAGGACGATCCGTTCGCCCTCGGCCACGGCCTGGCTGACGCCGGGTTCCGCCGACCAGTCGCCGGCCGGGCCGTGCAGGACGATCCGCGTCGCCGTCTCGGCCTTCGCCGCGACGCGAGTCAGGTTCCCTGCGTCCATCCGGAAGACGTCGTCGGCGTGGGCGTGGACGGCGGCCGCGCGATGGTCGGTGAAGACCACGCTGGCGCCGCGTTCCTTGGTCTCGGCCACGATTTCGCCGAGCACGGTGTGCGCTTCGACGTCGAGGCCGGACCAAGGTTCGTCGAGGATCAGCAGGTCCGGCTCGGCCAGCACGGCCTGGGCGAGGCCGACCTTCTGGGCGTTGCCCTTGGACAGCGTCCTCAGGGGCGCGTCCGGTCCGCCGACCAGGGCCAGCCGGTCCAGCAACGGCTCGATGGCCGACAAGTCGACAAGCCCGTCGATGCGGGCCATATGCCGCAGGTACGCCCTGGCGCTCATCCGCTGTCCGGCCGGGAACCGGTCCGGGAGGTAGCCGACGCGCGGGCTGCCGACGACGGTTCCCGAGGTTTCCCGGGAGAGCGCCGCGAGGATCCTGAGCAGCGTCGACTTCCCCGAGCCGTTCGAGCCGAGGATGCCGATCACGCGGCCGGCCGGGACGTCCAGATCGACGCCGGCCAGCACGGCGGTACCGCGGCCGTAGCGCTTACCGACTCCTTCGAGCCGGATCAGCGAGGTCACGCAGCAGCGGCCTTCTGCAGTGCGCGGGTCGCCTGTTCGAGTTCTTCGACGGTGGCGTCGGCGACCGGGTGCCCGGCCGAAGCCATCCAGTTCGCGAGCATTCGGTGCCCGCCCTGGGTGAGCACGGACTCGGGATGGAACTGGACACCCTCCAGCGGAAGCTCGCGGTGCCGCATGCCCATCACGATCCCCGACTCCGTGGTGCCTGTGACTTCGAACACGGCGTCGTCGATGGTTTCGGGCAAAACGGTCAGCGAGTGATACCGCGTGGCGGTGAATTCGCCGGGTAGTCCGACGAGGACACCGGCGCCCGAATGGTGGACTTGACTGGTTTTGCCGTGCAGCAGTTCGGGGGCGCGATCGACGGTGGCGCCGAAGACGACGCCCAGGGCCTGGTGGCCGAGGCAAACGCCGAGCATCGGGATCCGGGCTTCGGCGCATTTGCGGACGACGTCCATGCTCTGACCAGCGCGTTCCGGGGTTCCCGGGCCGGGCGAGACGAGGACGGCGTCGAACTCGCCGAGCTTCTCCAGCTCCACCACGTCGTTACGCCAGACGGTGCACTCGGCGCCGAGCTGGGCCAGGTACTGGACCAGGTTGTAGACAAAACTGTCGTAGTTGTCGACGACGAGCACGCGCATGCCGCCAGCTTAGCGGCTCCCACCAGGTGGACCGTACGCCAGATCACAATGATTGTTAGGGCAACCTAACTTACCGTGGTAGGGGTGAGCCGTTCTCTTCGTGTAGCCATCGTGGGTGCCGGTCCGGCCGGCATCTACGCCGCCGACATCCTCGACAAGTCCGACGCTGACGTGACGATCGACCTGTTCGAGCGCATGCCGGCGCCGTTCGGGCTGATCCGCTACGGCGTCGCGCCCGATCACCCGCGGATCAAGGGCATCGTCACCGCACTCCACAAGGTGCTCGACAAGCCGAACATCCGGCTGTTGGGCAACGTCGACTACGGGACCGACCTCAAACTCGAGGACCTGCGCCAGTTCTACGACGCGGTCATCTTCTCGACCGGCGCCATGGCCGACCGGCAGCTGGACATCCCCGGGATCGACCTCGACGGCTGCTACGGCGCCGCTGACTTCGTGTCCTGGTACGACGGGCACCCGGACGTGCCGCGCACCTGGCCGCTGAACGCGACCTCGGTCGCCGTACTCGGTGTCGGGAACGTGGCGCTCGACGTGGCGCGGGTCCTCGCGAAGACCGCGGACGAGTTGCTCAGCACCGACATCCCGGACAACGTCTACCAGGGCCTGAAGGCCAGCCCGGTCACCGATGTGCACGTGTTCGGGCGCCGTGGTCCGGCGCAGGCGAAGTTCACGCCTCTCGAGCTTCGGGAGCTGGACCATTCGCCGAACGTCGAGGTCATCGTGAACCCGGAGGACATCGAGTTCGACGAGGGCAGCATCACCGCGCTGCGGGCGTCGAAGCAGATCGACATGGTCGTGAAGACGCTGCAGGAGTGGGCGATCCGCGACCAGGGTGACCGGCCGAAGCGGCTGCACCTGCACTTCCTGCACTCGCCGGCGGAGGTCGTCGGCTCCGACGGCAAGGTGACGGGACTGCGGACCGAGCGCACCGAACTGACCGGTGACGGCAACGTGCGCGGCACCGGCGAGTTCCACGACTGGGACGTCCAGGCCGTCTACCGGGCTGTCGGCTACCTGTCGTCGCACCTGCCGGAAATCCCGTTCGACCACACCACCGGGACCGTGCCGAACCAGGCGGGCCGGGTGCTGGACATCGACGAGGACCAGGTGCCGGGCGTCTACGTGACCGGCTGGATCAAACGTGGCCCGGTCGGCCTCATCGGCCACACCAAGGGCGACGCGGCGGAGACGATCGCGAGCCTGCTGGCCGACGCCGACACCCTGGCGACCCCCGCCGTGGACGACCCCGACGCGATCCTCGACTTCCTCAGCGAGCGCGGCGTTCCCTTCACCACCTGGGAAGGCTGGGGCAAACTCGACGCCCACGAGAAGTCGCTCGGCGTCCCGCACGGCCGGGACCGCGTCAAGGTCGTCGAACGCGACGAAATGACCCAGATCTCGCGCTCTTAACTCACCTACGCAGCCCCCACCCATCCCAGGGGGCGGCCCCGAGGCCAGTCTATCGGCCGCGGCGGACAAAAGGGCTGGTCAGAGGGGGTTATCCACAGCGGGGAGCAGTTGTGGACAACTATCGGCATTCCGTGAAGGCCACCTTGAGGGACTCTGAGTCCCTCAAGGTGGCCTTCACGGCGTTTCCGGCACGAACGGGGCCGCGGGAGTGTCATGAAAGGGTCTAACAGGACGAAATTTGTCCCGTTAGACCCTTTCATGACACTTCAGACCCGCAGAAGCGGCGGTCAGGAGCCCAGGTAGGCCAGGACGGCGAGTACTCGGCGGTTCGTGTCGTCCGAAGCGACGATGCCGAGTTTCGCGAAGATGTTCGCGGTGTGCTTCCCCACCGCCCCTTCGCTGAAGTGCAGCCGCCCGGCGACGGCGGCGTTGGAGCAGCCCTCGGCCATCAGCTCGAGTACCTCGCGTTCGCGCGGGGTCAGCGCCGCGAGCGGATCGGAAGCGTTGCCCGCTACCAGTTTCGCGATCACCTCGGGGTCCATCGCGGTACCGCCGCCCGCCACGCGCCGCACCGCGTCGATGAACTGGTCCGCGTTGAAGACCCTGTCCTTCAACAGATAGCCGATCGCGCCGGCGCCGTCGGCCAGCAGCTCGCGGGCGTAAAGCTGCTCGACGTGTTGCGAGAGCACGAGAATCGGCAGTCCGGGGATGTCCCGCCGCGCCGCCAGGGCGACTTGGATCCCCTCGTCGGTGTTCGTCGGCGGCATCCGGACGTCGACGACCGAGACGTCCGGCCGGTGTTCGCGCAGCGCGCGCTCCAGTTCCGGCCCGGTCCCGACAGCCTCGACGACGTCGAAACCGTGCGCGGTCAAGAGATGCGTCAGGCCGTCTCGGAGGAGGTACTGGTCTTCGGCGACGACACATCGGGGTCGAGCTGGCACGGGATCTCCACGGTCGCCTTCGTCGGCCCGCCGAGCGGGCTGGTCAGAGCAAAAGTACCGTCGAACGCCCCCAGCCTGCGCTCGATCCCGCGAATCCCGGTCCCCCGGGCCGCGTTCGCGCCGCCCTTCCCGTCGTCGGTCACCTCGATCCGCAGCACCCCGTCGTCGTAACCGAACTCGATCGACACTCGCCGCGCTTCACCGTGCTTCGCCGCGTTGCCCAGCAACTCGCTGACCGTGAAGTACGCGCAAGCCTCCGCGGGCTGTTCGAGCCGAGGCAGCTCACCGCTGACGGTGGCTCTCATCGGACTGTCCAGCGCCATCGCCCGGACGGCGTCGGCCAGCCCGCGCTCGGACAACACCGGCGGGTGAATGCCGCGGACCAGCAGCCGTAGCTCGGTCAGCGTCTCGGACGACGTCTGCCGCACTTCCGCGGCCAGCCGTTTCGCCGCGGCCGGATCGGTGTCGATCAGCGCTTCGACGGCGCCCAGCTTCATCCCCATCGCGACCAGCCGCGACTGGACCCCGTCATGCAGGTCCCGTTCGATCCGCCGCATTTCGGCGGCCTGCGCGACCGAAGCGTCCGTACGTGTCTGCTTCAACCGCGCGACACGTTGCCCGAGCCGCGAAGCCTCCGTCGGCCCCAGCAGCAGCTTCGCGAAGCGCGCACCCAGGCGAGCCAGCCACAGCGTCGGGATCAAGCCGGCGACGAAGGCCGCCACGGCGACCGGTGTCAGCGCGAGCGCTTCGAGATTCGTGGTCGCCTCGGGCAGCCCGATCATCGAGAACCAGTGCGTGGTCGACCAGGCGGTGTCCGTCCATTGGGCGATCGGCCGCCACACCCACAGCGCCAGGAGCCCTTGGAACCCGAAGAACACCAGCACGGCCGTCGGCAGCAGCATCAGCAGCAGGACGACGGAGTTGACCACCGCGGCGGCCAGATCGCGCCAGGTCGCCAGGTCGCGGATCGCCCAGCGCCAGCGGCTCAGCCGCGCCGGCCACCACGGCGTGTCGTAGAGCTGCCGTCCGTGCTGGTACATCCCGTCCGCCCGCGGGACGGGGAACGACGGCTCCGGCAGATACGGGCGATCGATCCGGACGCCGGTCCAGTTCTTCGCCTCTCGCCGCAAGGTGTCGGTCACGCTCCGCCCGGCCACCACGAGGGTGGGGAACAGCGGCGCCGGGCCGATCAGCGTGAGCAGCGTCGGGATCGCCATCCCGAGCTGCGCGGCCGAAAGCCCGAACAGTCCCATCTGGAAACCCAGCGCCTTGAGGTGCCGCTTGAACCAACCCTCGCCACGCGGCGTCCCCTCACGAAGACCGAGCCACCAGCTGGTCCAGCGTCCGTAAACCCGCAGCGCGCGCGGTCCTGCCAGGAGTACAGCGGGCACGAGCACCAGTCCGGCCAGGGGGTTCCACAGTTGCCAGCCGAGATCGCGGCCGGTCGCCGGATCGTCGGAGATCCATTCGAATCGTTTGGTCAGCCGAAGGAACCACGACCGCTTGAACAGGCTGTTCCCGTCGCGGTACCAGCCGTCGCGCTCCCGTTCGGGGGCGGGCGGAGCGGGCCGGTACGGTGACGCGATCTCGACTCCGCACCAGCGTCCGGCGAGGCGCCGAGTCAGCGCTGCGCGAGGCCGAACTCCCTCGAGCGCCAGCGTGTAGGCGAAGATCAGGCCGACGCAGAGCAGGCAGAAACCCGCCAGGACGAGCAGCAGGTCCAGCCAGCTCACCAGCGCCAGCCCCGCGAGCACGAAGCCGCGGCGCACTGAGGTGAGGTACTTGCGGATCATGCGAGAAGTCTCCCCCGCCGGCCGGGCGGACCGCAGTAACCGCAGGCCCCCGATCAGGGTGGGCCCAGCCCCACCCCCGGGGCATCAAAACTCCACCTGACCTGTGGGTTCAGCGTCATTCTGGCCGGCACCCCTTGCGCCATAACGTTTTTCGCATGCCACTCATCGAAGTCACCAACCTCCGCAAGACGTACGGAGAGCACGTCGCGGTCGACGACGTTTCGTTCCACGTGGAACAGGGCGAGATCTTCGGGATCCTCGGCACCAACGGCGCCGGCAAGACCACCACCGTCGAATGCCTGCAGGGACTACGAACCCCGGACTCCGGCACCATGTCCGTCCTCGGCCTCGACCCGCACAAGGACCGCGCCGCGCTCCGGCAGCGTCTCGGCTCGCAGCTCCAGGAGAGCCGCCTGCCGGACAAGATCAAGGTCTGCGAAGCGCTCGATCTCTACGCCTCCTTCTACGCGAATCCCGCCGACACCGGTGACCTGCTCGCGAAGCTGGGTCTCACCGAACAGCGGAACAAGTACTTCGGCAAGCTTTCCGGCGGTCAGAAGCAGCGCGTCTCGATCGCGCTCGCGCTGGTCGGCCGTCCCGAGGTCGCCGTTCTCGACGAGCTGACCACCGGTCTGGACCCGCACGCCCGCCGCGACACCTGGAAGCTCGTCGAGACGGTGCGCGACTCCGGCGTCACCGTCCTGCTCGTCACGCACTTCATGGACGAAGCCGAGCGCCTCTGCGACAGGCTCGCGATCTTCGACGCCGGGCGCGTGGTCGCCACCGGCAGCCCGGGCGAACTTCGCGACCGCGCCGGGAAATCCACTTTGGACGATGCCTTCGTGACCCTGACCGGCCGCGACTGAAACGGGAGACGAGAAATGAACACGCTCACCAAGATCACCATCACCGAAACGAAACTCGCCCTCCGCACGCCGGGCTTCGTCATCTCCGGGCTCGTGCTGCCGACCGCCATCACGGCCGTGCTCGGGGTGATCCCCGGCATTCGCGCGGAGAGCGGAACAGCGACGGGCATGCGCTTCCTCGACGCCTGGGTACCGTCGATGATCGTGCTCACCATGGCCATGATGGGCCTGCAGTCGATCCCCGGGATCATCGCGTCCTACCGGGAACAGGGCATCCTCCGCCGCTTCTCCACCACCCCGGTACACCCGGCCCAACTGCTGGTGGCGCAGCTCATCATCAACGTCGCCGTGACGATCGGCGGGGTCGGCATCCTCCTCGTGACGGCCGACGTGGTCTTCGACGTCCCGAGCCCGCGTGACCCACTCGGCTTCCTGTTGACGTTCGTGCTCGGTACCGCCGCGATCTTCGGCCTCGGCCTGATCGCCGCGTCGGTCGCCAAGACCAGCCGCGCCGCGGGAGGGATCGCGATGATCGCCTACATCCCGGTCATGTTCCTCGGCGGCGTCTGGCTGCCGCGTCCGCTGCTTCCCGAGGTCATCCAGAACATCGGCGCGTACTTCCCGCCGGGCGTCAAAGCCCTCGAAGACGCCTGGACCGGCACCGGCGCCCAGCCGCTGCAACTCGCCGTGCTGGCGGCCTTCGCGGTGGGCAGTTGTGTCGTGGCGGCGAAGCTCTTTCGCTGGGAGTGACGGCACTTACCGCCAAAGTGGTGATGATGATCGTTTTCTCTTGTGGTGCGGGCCGCGGGTGGGTAGTCAGAGAGACGGCCCACGTTCACTCTGTCTCTCTCGGAGGTTCGATGTCTCTGGATGTATCGCCCGCGCTGCTTGAGAAGGCCGAGCGCGGGGAGGTCTCCGACGCTGAATTCGTCGCCTGTGTCCGGGAATCCCTGCCCTATGCCTGGACCGTGATCACCGGCGTCATCGCGGAGGCCGACGGCGCGGCGGACGGGTTCGCCGACAACGAGACGCCACCGCCCAGCGAGGCCGAGCGCGGTCAGCTGCTGCGGGCGCTCGCCTCGGACGCGATCCGCGGCGGACTGGAGCGGCACTTCGGCGTGAAGCTGGCGTTCCAGAACTGCCACCGGATCGCCGTGTTCAAGAAGTCCCATGTGGACAGTGACCGCTACCGGGCGTTCGTCTCGCCACGCGGCCAGCTGCTGAACCAGAGCCCGGAACTGCGCGACTGCTAGCGCCTTAGCGCAGGGAGTACTTCGGCGCCGATCCGCGCGAGGTTCTCGAGCGTTCCCTCCGGCGTACCGGATGCTTCCACCATCATGATCACGTGGGAGACCCCGGTGCGCCGGATGCTCGTTCCCAGCTTGTCGACGCAGTACTCCACTCCGCCGATCGGGTGCATCTCGCACAGCCTGTCGGTGTAGGAGACCGGATCTTTTTCGATGCCCCGCTTGCCGTTCAGGTACACGTGCCCGGCGAAACCCTCTTTCAAGGAACCGGGTAGCGCGGACCGCACAGTTTCGACGGCGTCCTCCCCTACCTGGCACATCACCGTCGAGACGTGCCCGGCCGCGGAATCCCCGTAGGCGGCCAGGGTCTTGATCTTGACGTCGTCGTCGGCGTGCAGGCCGAGCAGCATCGGCAGCCCACGATCGGCGGCGAGCCGGACGGCGCGCGATTCCGCGTCACCGCAGGCCACGACCATGCGCGGGGCTCGCTGCGGCTTCGGCACCATCGGCACCTCACGGAACGCGAAGTGCTCGCCGTCGGCCGAAACGGTCTTCGACGTCATCGCCGCGAGCAGCAGGTCGAGACTCTCTTCGAAACCGGTTTCGTAGCGGGGCAGACCGGTGCCGAACACTTCGAGGTCCTGCCACGGGCCGCCGCGGCCGACGCCGATCCGCAGCCGTCCGCCGGAGACCGCGTCCAGCAACGACCACTGTTCGGCGAGCGCCACCGGATGCGCGATCGACAGCACGCTCACCGCAGTACCGACCGCTATCCGTTCGGTGCGGCCGAGCACGTGCGCCGCGAGGGTGATCGCCGACGGGCAGACCCCGTACGGCATGAAGTGGTGCTCCGCGAACCAGACGTCGTCGAATCCGGCCTGTTCGGCGGCGACTGCGGCGTCGACCGACCTGCGAAGGACGTCGGCGTCCTCCTGCCCGGGAAACCGCCCGGAGACCAGGAAGACGCCGAAACGCACGCCTACTGGACGCTCACTTCGTTGAACCACAGGCGCGGTTCGAGCCACGGGAAGATGACGAACATCAGCAGGGCCACGATCCCGAGAGCGAGGACGATCGCCGCCGTCAGCTTCACCGCGAACGGCCCCGGGAGGTTCCGCCAGATCCAGCCGTACATCAGCGCGCCTCCGAGAGCTTGGGCAGCAGTTCGGTGTAGGTGCCCACCTGGTTCTTCGGCACCTGCTGGGTCAGCACCGCGTGGATGATGAGCCGCTCCCGCGCGGAGAACTGCGGGTGGCAGGTGGTCAGCGTCAGCAGCGAGGCCTGCTCCGCCTTCGGCAGGATCTCCGGGTCCTTGTACGGCACCGGGTTCACCGTGTCGCCCTTGGTCGGGAACACGACGCGGCGGCCGTTGGTCTCACCGTAGGCACCGCCGTCGACGGCGTTCGGGTTCCGCAGCGTGCCCACCCGGGCGCACTTCGGGTCGGCGCCCTTGCCGGCTTCCCAGCCCTCGACCTCGTCCTTGTACGGAAGCACCTTGTAGACGTAGAAGTCGGTCTGGTTCTCGATGATGATCTGGTCGCACGAGCTCAAGTTGTCGAGGTCGTTGAACGGCGCGCCCTTACCGACGCGGTGCCCGGCGATCGCGAAGTTGCCCGGCTCGCCCGGCAGCGCGGTGCCCTTGTAGTGCCCGGGGCCGACTTCGAGCGCGGCCTCGGTGGTGCCTTCCTGGATGGTGAAGTTGAAGTCGGCGCCGAAGGCCGGGATGTGGATCCGGGCGAACGCCTTCCCGTCGACCAGTTCCGGCTGCACCTGCCGGTCCTTCGACCAGTCGCCGTCCAGCTCGGAACTCGCGTCGGACTGCTTGCCCGCGGAGAACAGGTCGGTCACGTAGACCTCGTAGACCATGAACAGCAGCACTACCAGCCCGGCGGTGATGAGGAGCTCCCCGACGGTCCGGACGGCGACGCCGCCCTTGCCGAGTTCCCGCGGCGGGCGTTCCTCGGTCGCGGTGCCGCCACCGACCGGCTCGAAGATGACCGTCTCTTCGGCCGATCCAGGAGGCGGAGCGGGACGACGGCGCGGCGGCGGCGCGTCCATCCGGCGTCGCGGCGGCGGACTGTCCGGTGACCTGTCCACAGGCGGCCTGCGACGCGGTATCGGCGCCTCTTCCGGGCTGCGACGCGGCGAAGTTCCCTCCTCCGGCCTACGCCGGGGGGCCGGACGCCTCTCCCCGGGCGGTCTTTCGGAGTACCGCCGGCGATCCCCGCCCGGCTCTTCCCGCTCAGCCACGCAAGCTCCTCAGTCTCGAACCATGCCACTGCCGAACCGTGTGTGACACCATTGTCACAGTGCGGGAAATCGACCGGTCCCGGACGGTGCCCAGCGGCGCTCGTTTACGTTAACGTGTGCACGTGGCGCTGGTTGCGCACCCGAGAACGCGGGTCATCGCCACCAGGAAAGCCGAACAGTACGCGAGGAACACGATGCCGAAGTCCAAGGTCCGCAAGAAGACGGCGTACACCCCGCTTACCGACCGCCGCACGCCGGTGAAGGTCAAGGCCGCGGGACCGTCGAATCTGTTCTACAAGATCGTGATGT
The DNA here is from genome assembly GCF_046549055.1 of Amycolatopsis sp. lyj-112. NCBI lineage: Bacteria > Bacillati > Actinomycetota > Actinomycetes > Pseudonocardiales > Pseudonocardiaceae > Amycolatopsis > Amycolatopsis sp. lyj-112. The sequence goes on from NZ_JAJPWS010000020.1 coordinate 20,079, forward strand.
TCGGCCTCATGGTCGTCGGCCTGATGTGGTTGGTCGTCAACTACATCGCAGGCGACAAGATCCCCTTCATGGCGGATCTGGGCAACACGAACTTCGCCATCGGCTTCGTGCTGATGATCGCCGGGCTGCTCATGACGATGCGCTGGCGGTGAGCATTACTCCGGATGGCGGCTTGACGCCGAATTACACCGGTGTGACTCATCCCCATTGTGGATAACCCCTGTGGATAACTACCCCACCTCCTGGGCCGCACGCCAGAACGTTGTGGTAGTGGCCTGGGCGATCACCCTGTTGCTCCTGGCAGGAACGGTGTGGCTGGCCATCGAGGGCGACCTGGGCGGCACTGTGCTGACGGTGCTGGCCATGGTCGCGTCGGGCGCGCTCGCCGCGCACTCGACGCTGCTCCGGCCCAGGCTGGCCGCCGGGCCCGAGGGGCTCCTCGTCAGGACCGTCGGTGGCTCCCACCGGTTCTCCTGGACCGAAGCCCGGCTCCGGCTGCGCACCACGCGCCGGCTCGGCCGGGACAGCACGACCCTCGAGATCGAATCCGGCGACCACCTGCTGGTGTTCGGCCGGATCGACCTCGGAGAGGACCCCAGGGACGTCCTGGACGTCCTCGTGGCCTTGAAGGGTCAGGCGTTGTCGTAGTACGCGACGTCGCCGTTCGGGCCGTGTGACCACCCCGGAACGGCCGGTCCGACAGCGGGCGGCGCGTACTCCCCGAAGATCTCGTACGGCGAGGCCGGCGAGCAGATCGGGTTGATCTTCACGACGCAGTTGCGCAGCGACCCGCTGAACTTGGCCTTGACGTGGCGCGGCCGCTGGTCCTCCACGACGGCCGGGCCCGCGGTGATGTCCCAGCCGGAAGCCGTGCCCGGCCCTGTCGTGCCGACGGTCTGCGTCGCCGCCGACGAACTGACTCCTGCTTCTCCGAAGCAGATTTTCAACGCCGCATCGACGTAGGCGACACGGAGCGTGATCGTGCTGCCGGAGCCGAGGAAGTAGCGCTTGGTGTAGGTCTGGCAGGTCTCGGCGGCCTGTGCGACCGAGGGTGTCAGCGCCGAAGCCAAGGCGGCCGCGACGGCGGTACAGACGACTGTCCTGCGAATCTTCATCTCAATCCCCACGTTGACGATGTTGATGGTCAACGGAGAGATACCCGGTCACGTTACTTCTCCACCGGGTAACGGCATAGCCCACTTGGGGGAACCGGAGCTACTCCGGGTAGCAGACGTAGGAAGGCATGCCGCGGCTGGTGGCGAGTTCACAGGTCGCGGAAATCGTCTGCGCGTCCTTCCAGACGACGAGCCCGATCATCGCCACGACCACGATGGCGATGCCGCCGAGCTGCCACTTGAGCCGGTTCTTGTCCGGTGCGTACAGCAGCGCCACGGTGGCCAGAAGGCCCGCGACGAACCCGCCGGCGTGCCCGAGGATCGAGATTCCCGGCACCTGGAACGTGATGTAGACGTTCAGCGCCAGGATGACGAGCAGCCAGGTCGGATTGAGCCTGAGCTTGACGACGACGACCGTGTAGCAGCCGATGAGCCCGAAGATGGCGCCGGACGCGCCGACCACAGGGACGGCGTCGAGGCCGGTGAAGACCAGGTTCGCGGCCGAGCCGCCGAGCATGGAGACGAAGTAGAGCGTGATGAACGGGACCCGGCCCAGAAGGGTCTCCAGCGGACGCCCGACGAACCACAGGGAGAACGCGTTGCTGGCGATGTGCAGCAGCCCGAACTGCAGGAACCCCGAGGTGATGACCCGCCACCACTCGTTGCCCGCCAGCGTGGCCGGGTTCCACAGCTCGCCGTACTGGAACACGCTCGAGAAGTTGTTGTCGGACACGCTGCCGGCCTGGGCGACCGTGATGAAGAAGATGACGACGTTGAGCGCCAGGAGGATCGGCGTCACGACAGCCGTCCGAGGCGGCTGGGCGCCGGCGATGGTGCGCGCGCCGTAGCCGGCGTCGCGGTACTGCTTCTGCTGGACGCGGTCCTGGGTGCGGCCCGACTGCACGCAGTCGGTGCATTGGAAGCCCACGGACGCCTCGCGGAGACAATCCGGGCAGGCCGGACGCTCGCACCGCGTGCAGCTCAGGCCGGTCGGCCGGTTCGGGTGCCACCAGCAGCCGGGCAGCGCGGCCTGCTGGTACTGGGGATTCGGTGGTTGGCTCACGATGCCACCAACCTACCGAAATCCCCCGTAACAGGCTGCGCGGTCGGCTATGTCAGCCTTCGCGGTTGATGCTGACCTTCTCGATGACGACGTCCGCGAGCGGCTTGTCGGCCGGTCCCGTCGCCGTGCGGCCGATGGCGTCGACGACGTCGCGGGAGGCCTGGTCCGCGACCTCACCGAAGATCGTGTGCTTGAAGTTCAGGTGCGTCGTCGGCGCGACGGTGATGAAGAACTGCGATCCGTTGGTGCCGGGTCCTGCGTTGGCCATGGCCAGCAGGTACGGCTTGGAGAACTGGAGCTCCGGGTGGAACTCGTCGCCGAACTTGTAGCCGGGGCCACCGCGGCCGGTGCCGGTCGGGTCGCCGCCCTGCAGCATGAAGCCGTCGATGACGCGGTGGAAGATCGACCCGTCGTAGAACGGGCCCGAGTTCGTGCCCTGCGCGTTGGGCTGGGTGTACTCCTTGCCGCCCTCGGCGAGCCCGACGAAGTTCGCGACAGTTTTCGGCGCGTGGTCGGGGAACAGGTTCAGGTGGATGTCGCCCTGGTTGGTGTGCAGAGTGGCCTGCAACTTGCCACCAATGAGGGATCCCTTGCTTTCAGTCACGAGCTTCATCGTGCCATCTGCGGCACGATCTAGGAAAAAGGGGCACGATAGGTTACAAGCAACGAAGCAGAATCAAAACGATTGATGAGGTGAAGGCCATGACCCGGGCCGCAGATCCGGTGAGCGAGTCGGCCAAGTCCGGCACGCTCGGCCTGCGTAAACGTGCAGTGGAGGCGGGTAAGGACGCCGCCCACGCCGTCGAAGCCGCCGAGCAGAAGCTCGCCGAAAGCGCCGGTGAGTTCGCTAAGACCAGCCGTCGCGCGCGCAAGAAGCTCGCGAAGAAGACGGAACTGACCCGCAAGGAGCTCAAGCGCAGCTCCAAGTCGGCTCGCAAGGAAGCCCTGGCCAGGCTGTCCGAGCTGCGCAAGCCGGGCCGCAAGGCCCGCAAGGCGGCCATCCTGGCCGCCAAGTCCGCCGGCGAGTCCAAGCGTCGCGGAAAGAAGGACTTCAAGGCCGCGAAGAAGGACTTCCGCGCCGCGCTCGTCGAGGCGAAGTCCGCTGCCAAGGGGACGCGCAAGCGTCGTCGCTGGCCGTGGGTCATCGGCATCGCGGTGGTCGGCGCCGGTGCCGCCTACGCGCTGCGCTCCAAGCAGGAGCCGCCGGTCGCACCTGCTCCGCCGAAGGCTCCGCCTGCTCCGCCCGCCAAGCCCGCTGCTCCGGCCGCCGCCGCTCCGAAGCCCGCTCCCGCGAAGCCTGCCGCTTTCGGGCCGTCGGCTTCCGGTTCGGCTGGGGATTCGGGTCCGGCGAAGCCCGGGGCACCGAAGCCCGGCGCCCCGAAGAACGGGCACCAGGCTTCGAGCACCAGCTCCGCCGACAAGAAGAACTGACGCCTCACTCTCTTCTGCTTGTCGCGATAGGGCCGCCCAGGACCACCACGGTCCCTGGGCGGCCCTCTCACGTCCACACCGGGCCAATGCGCGTGAGGGCCACCCTCAGGGACTCTGAGTCCCTGAGGGTGGCCCTCACGCGCATTTCCTTCACGTCCTTGCCGACACCCAACGTGCCCGGCAAAGGGACCGGCGGACTGTCTCGCCGGAAGCGCGCCAGCGCGACGGCGAGACTTCACCAGTCGCGCGCCCTCTCTTGGGCCGAAGGCCCCCGTAAACGCGATGAAGGGGCGCCCTCCACTCCCAACGTGACGTTGACAGCGAACGGGCGCCCCTTCGGCGCGTTTACGTCAGCGCGCGATTAAACAGCAGCGTGCTTGTCGATCAGCTGGCCGAGGCGGGGAAGGGCCTCCTCGACGTTCTTCTTGCCGTTGGGGCGCAGCTTGCCGTAGACCTTCTTGATGCTGTCGCGGCTGCTCTTGTCGGCGCGCGCGTCGGTGACCGACAGGAGCGCGTCCGAGGCCTCGTCGCCGCGGGTGACCAGGTAGGCGCCGAAGTCGTTGCCACCCTTGGCCTTGTAGTCACCGTAGAACGGCTCGAGGGCACCGGTGAAGTCGTCGAGCAGGGCGTCGACGGCGGAGGGGATGATGCCCGGCTTGATCTTCTTGACGGCCGCGAAGCCGGTCTTCACGACGGCACCCGAAACGCCGCCCTTGTCCGAGACCTCGGCGTCGACGAGACCTTCGAAGTCGCTCACGACGGCCGGGCGACGGCCGGAGTCGAGCAAGATTTCCTTGAGGGTGTCAGCCACGAAACTTGTCCTTTGTCCTATGGGGAGAAAACGATCTTGTGTGCCGCCGAGCCACACCGCAAGGCGGCCTCCGCCGGATCTGGCGTTGCGCTGGGTCCCGCGAACCGTCGCGCGTGCGGCACAGGGTAGTACAAGATCAACTTCACTCTGACGTGTGGATACCACTACCTAGAGCTGCAGCTCACCGATAGCCTCCTTCGCCACCGTACGTGCTTTGATGCTCTGCTTCTGGTTGGTGGTCACGACAACCGCGTTCCCGCCCTTCGAGACGGCGTAAACGGCGCCGTCTCCTGACGGCTGGTAGCCGCCCTTCCAGCCGGTCGGTTCGTCGGCCGGATTGGACGTGTCGATGGGTGCCGCTTGATCCACCAAAGCCTTGGCGACGGCGGGTTCTCCGATGTACACGCGCACCGTGAGCTGCAGTTTCCCGCTGAGCGCGTAGAAGAAGCAGGCCGGATGCGGCTGGTCGGCCGACGTCTTGACCTTGGAGACCTTCTGCCCGTTGGCATCCGAGATGAACTCGGTGCCGAGATACGGGCAGGGGCCTTTGCCGGTGGGTTCGGGCGCGGGCGGGACCTGAGGCGCCGGAGTACTCGACGGCGCGGGCGGGCTCGCCGCGGGCGGCGGCTGCTCCGTCGGCCCGCAGGCCGCCAGGAACGGCACGACGAGCGGCAAGATCAGAAGACGTCGCATGGTGGTGTCCAGTGAAGCAGATCGGATCACCGCGCCGCCGCGACCATCCGCCCTGTTCATGCGACGATGGCGGTGCGTGACGGTCTTCAGGAGGCATCAGTGCTCAGCAAGGAGCAGTACCTGGGTGCGGTGGCAGAACGCATCCAGCGCAGCGGTGGCCGGCTGAACACGGTCCAGATCGGCCCGAGTCAGGCCGTGGTGGGTCTGTTCACCGAATCCGTGATGATGTCGACGATGAACTACTGCGTGGTCGCCGCGGCGATCCCGGAGATCACCGCGGCCGCGTTGTACGACTTCACCGGCCTGGCGACGCAGCACGCGCGCGCGAACGTGATGGGCACTGTCGGCTGGACGGCCGCTTCGGTGGTCATCGCGGGCCTGATCGGTGACCGCGTGTATCCGGACGCCGCGCAGGCCGCGTCGGCGAAGTCCGGCAACCAGTTCGGCGGCGAGACGCGCATGGTGGCCGTGGACGTCTCCGCGGCGCAGATGTACGCGTTCGTCGGCGGGAAGATCTGGGGCGCGGCGGTGCAGGGCTCCGTCAACGCGAAGCTGACGTTCTGTTTCCCGCAGCCCGCCGAGGTCTATCAGCAAGTGCAGTGGCAACAGGCGCAAGGCCAGCCGCCGCCCCTGCCGCCGGGTCCGCCGCCCGCTCAGCAGCCGCCTCCGGGCTGGCAGCCGCAGCAGCCGCCGCAGCAGTATCCGCCGGTCGGCCCGCCGCCCGCGCAGGGTCCGCCGCCGGGCCAGCATCCGCCGCACTATCCGCCGCCCGCGCCGGGCTATCCGCAGCACGGTCAACGTCCCCCTGGGTACTGACCGATGAACCGCACGCTCCGCGGCTGGCCGTCGTTCCCGGAGGAACTGCCGGAGTTCGACCCCGCGACCGCACCGGAGACTCCCCGCGAGCTGTTCCTGGAATGGCTCAACGAGGCGGGCGAACACGTCTTGGCGCCGCACGCCGTCACTCTGTCCACAGTGGACGCCGATGGGGTGCCGGACGCGCGGGTCGTGATCCTCAAGGACGTCGAGGGTGACACCTGGGCGGTGGCGACGAGTTCCGAAAGCCCGAAAGGCGTTCAGCTGGCGAAGAATCCGCACGCCGCGCTGACCTTCTTCTGGCCCGGACGCGGCCGTCAGATCCGGTTGCGCGGCCCGGTCTCGCCGGCCGAACCCGAGGTCTCCGCCGCCGATTTCACCGCGCGCCCGCCGGCGTCCCAGGTGGAGGCGTTCATCGGCAGGCAGTCCCAGGTGCTCGAAGATCCGGCCGATCTCGACGGTGCGGCCGAGGAAGCGCGCCAGTGGGTCGAGCGGAATCCCGGCGTGGCACCGGAAACCTGGACGCGCTATCTGGTGACGCCGTCCGAAGTGGAGTTCTGGCAGGCCAGCCACGATCGGCGGCACCGTCGTCTGCGCTACCGGCGCGACGGCGAGACCTGGCGCAAAGAACTGCTCTGGCCGTAAACGGTAACTGGGAACGACGATCGTCGGGTTGTCGTGGACGATTCACTTCGGCGACGGTGAACGGCACCTTGTCCCCCATCGTTTCGGAGGCGAAATGTCCACACGCCGTCGCATTTGGGGCGCCTTGGCCGCCACAGGGCTCGCCCTGCTGGCCGTCACGACGCCTGTCGCGAACGCCCAGACCGGCGACCCGGCGAGAGGGCTGTATTCGGTGGAGGGCGCGAACGACGCCGCCAAACGCACGGCGGTCGCCCGCACCGGTGTCGACGTCGCGGGCTCGCGCGGTGGCGCGCTGACCGTCGTCGCCACGCCCGAGCAGGCCGCGAGCCTGCGTACGAACGGGTTCGCCCTCAAACCGCTCGGCGACTTCGACCGCATGCTCAAGGAACGCAGCGACCGGGTCGGTACCGCGGCCGTCGCCGGTGACTTCCCGCCGGGCGACGAGGCGTACCACACCTACGCCGAAACGAGCGCTGAGCTGCAGAAAGCCGCGAAGGACCACGGTGACATCGCGACCCTTTCCAGCGTCGGCAAGTCCTATGAGGGCCGCGAGCTGAACCTGCTGAAGATCAGCGACAACGCGGGCTCGGACGAGAACGAGCCCGAGGTCCTGTTCACCTGCAACCAGCACGCGCGCGAACACCTCACCACCGAGATGTGCCTGCGGATCGTGCAGCGGTTCACCAGCGGCTACGCCAGTGACCCGGCGGTCAAGAAGCTGGTGGACGAGAACGAGATCTACGTGATCCCGAACGTCAACCCGGACGGTTCCGAGTACGACATCTCCGGCGGGGACTACCAGGGCTGGCGCAAGACGCGGAAGCCCGTGCCGGGCAGCAGCGCGATCGGCACCGACCCGAACCGCAACTGGGACTACAAGTGGAACTGCTGCGGCGGGTCGAGCAACAGCCCGTCCGCCGAGGACTACCACGGTCCGTCGGCGTTCTCCGAGCCCGAGACCAAGGCCGTCGCGGAGTTCATGAACTCCCGCGTGGTCGGCGGTGCGCAGCAGATCAAGACGCACATCGACTTCCACACCTTCTCGGAACTGGTGCTCTGGCCGTACGGCTACACGAAGGACGACACCGACGAGGGCCTGACCGAAGAGGAAGCGAAGCGCTTCGCCGACGTCGGCAAGAAGATGGCCGCCACCAACGGCTACACGCCGGAGCAGTCCAGCGATCTGTACGTCACCGACGGCGACGTCAACGACTGGGCGTGGGGCAAGCACAAGATCCTCAGCTACACCTTCGAGATGTTCCCGAAGGACGGCGGGATCGACGGCTTCTACCCGCCCGCTTCGGTGATCCCGGAGCAGACGGCTCGCAATGACAAAGCTGTCGACATCCTGATAAACGAAGCAGGAGCTTGACGCTGCGCGGTGGTGAGCAGTACGAGGGAAGCCCGACAAATCGGAGGCACCCGATGCGCCGAACCCTCGTCCTGCTCACCACCGCCGCCTTTTCGGTCGGCCTGCTCAGCGCCGCGTCCGCCGGCGAACAGGCCCGAACCCCGCTCGATCGCTCCGCCTCGTTCGAGGCACTCTCTTCCGCCGAGAACTCATCAGCGCAGTTCAAGACGGTCTTCACCGCTCAACTCGGCCTCGAAGGCCTGACCAGCGACAACAAGGGAAATCTCTATACGCCCGCCCGAGGTGGCACGCCCTGCCCGGTCTACCGCGTTCCCGCGGCGGGCGGGGCCGGCGAGGTCGTCGGCACGATCCCGGCGCCCTGCAATCCCGCGGGCCTCGCGTTCGACCGCACCGGCAGACTGTTCGTCGCCAACGCCGACACCGTCGTCTCCTTCGTCCCGGACGCGGCGAACCCGCCTGCCGCCACGGTCTCCGTGCGCGGGGTCCCGGGCGCCAACGGCCTGGCGTTCGACCGGCGCGGCGGGCTTTGGATCTCCGACGGCACCACCGGCCAGGGCCGCGTCTGGCGCGCGGGCACCGACGGTGTCCCGGTCGAACAGTTCCGGGTGCAGCCGCTGGTCAGCGACGTCAACGCGGTCGACGGCGTCGGCGGGCTCGGCCGCGACGTCCGCTCCGCGCCGCCCGCGACGGTGAACATCAGCCCGAACGGCCGGTCCGCGGCGAACCTCGAAGGGTCGCAGCATCTGGTCGCGAACGGTCTCGCGTTCACTCCCGACGGCTCGCTGCTGATCGCCGACACCGCTCGTGGCGCGCTGTGGCGGGTGCCGTTCGATCGCGACGGCAAACCGGCCGGCCGAGCCGGCTGCGACAGCGCGTTCGCGCTGAACACGTTGTGCCTGGACAACATCCTCGTCCAGCACCCCTACCTCGAAGGGGCCGACGGGATCGCCCTCGACCGCGCGGGCAACGTCTGGACGGCGGTCAACGAACGGAACGCCGTAGTCGTGGTCACCCGCGGCGAGCGGGTTCGCGAATTCCTCCGCAACCCGGCCGACCCGGTGACGAAACTGCGGAACGGCGGGCCGCTGGAGTTCCCGACCAGCCCGGTCGTGCTGCCCGATGGCCGGCTCTGCCTCGCGCATTCCGACGGCGGCAGGCGGGACAACTTCCCGAACACCGGCGGTGAAGTCAGGCCCACCGGTCCGAACCGCGCGAAGCTGTCCTGCCAGGCCGGTGTGCTCAAGCCCTGAGATCGGCCAGCCGCGACGCCCGGCTCTTCGGCGAATCCAGGCTGAAGCTCCGGGCGTCGCCCAGCCGGTCGCGGACGAACTCCTCGGTCTCCGCGACCTCTTTCCGAAGCGCGGCATCGGTTTCGCCGAAGACCCGGTAGACGATCTTGTTCGTTTCGGTGTCGAACTCCCACAGTCCGGCGAACCGGCCGCGATCGACGATGAGGTGGCTCGGCGGATCCGGTTGCCCGCCCAGCGTTTCGCCCGCCCGGCCGCCCGGCACCGGACGCCCGGCATCGGCGTCGTCGAGCAGCCGGGTCATCTCGCGATGCAGCAGATGGATGCCGTCGATCCCGGCGAGCAGCGCGTACGACGGTTCGGACGGCGGGGTGAACGCGGCGAATTCGTCCGCGAGGTCCTTGGGCATCAGCAGATCCGAGCCGTCGAGCGGCACGAGTTCCAGTGGTGCCACCGCTTTCTTGGCCGCCGCCGCGGTGAACCCGGAGAACCAGCGGAAATGCTTGAGCGACGCCGGTGCCGCCCACGAGAAATACCGCCGGGCCAGTTCGGTCTGCGCGGTGTCCATATCGGACAGTTCGCCGCGCGGGGACGGCGTCCAGCGGACATAGCCGTAGCGCTGCTGGTCGAGCCGTCCGTTGACCGGGACACGGCGGATGTCGCCGCGGACCTGGAGCAGGCCGAGCGCGAGCGGCAAAGTCGTGGTGGTGCCCCGTTTTCGGCCTGCCTCACCGAGATTGCGCACGGCGGGACCGGCGGCGTCCTTGATCGCGGCCGGGCTGAGCGGTTCGGCCGACGCTTCGAGCAAATCGGCGACGATGACGCACAACTGCTCGATCTCGGCCTGCGTGACGCCGAGATATTTCTCCGCGGCCGCGAGTTCACCCGCCGGTGCCCCGGCGCCGACGGTCAGGCCGAGTTCGAAATCCGCCGCGGGCAGGACGTAGGTGCAGCCGCGGGCCGCGGGCAGTTCGTGGACGGCGAGCCGGGCGACGTCCGCGTCGACCGTTTCGCGATCGAGGCGCGCTCTGGCGAACAACCCGAGGTACGGCGCCGATCCGCCGACGGAGCGCATCCAGCCGGTCCGCTCGAGGACGTCCGCTGCCGATGCCTCCCGCAGCGATCCGTCCAGACCTTGCCGAGATGCCCACCACGCGCGCAGCTTGTCGGTCGCCATGCCTCCACGGTATGGGCATCCGGCATCATTCCGCAGCCCGGCGTCAGAGACCGATAGCATGATCGACTTTGTTATTCGGTGCCCTGAATGGCCGAATTCTGGATAATCGACAGGTGCGCAAGCGGTTCTCAGAAGGCTCCACGATCGCGTCGACGGTGGCGACCGGCGACGATTTCGACGAACTCGAGAACACGTTCCAGGCGTTCCTCGCGCCGGACACGGTCAAGCTGCACACCCCGGCGCCCACCGGATTCTTCGACATCTCCCAGCTCAGCGGCCTCCGCATTCCCGGAATCGACCCGAACGGGCTCTCGGTCTACGAGATGACACTGGACTCGGACGTGGTCCTCGACGGCGAGGAGACCCCCGACGCGTACACGGTCGTCGTGACCATCGCCGGCCGGAACCGGATGGCGATCGGCCGCGATCCCGTGCCGGCGAGGCATGTCCTGACCGGTCCGGACGCGCGGTTCCGGGCCTGCTTCGAGCACGCCGACATCCTGCTGCTCCGCGTCGGGAGGCAACTGGTGGCGGACGCGATGAGCGAGCGGCTCGGCGAGGCTTCGAGGTCGACCCTGCAGTTCGACCCGGCGATCGTCGAGACGTCGGGCATGGACCAGTGGATCAGGCTGCTCCACACGTTCAGCGAAACGGCGGCCTCCGGACTGTTCGACCGATCGCCGCTGGCCGCCACGCATTTCGAGAAGCTGCTGCTGCACGGGCTGCTGGACACACAGCCGCATTCGCTGTCCGGCGAACTCGCCCAGGACCGGCCCCGGCCGGCGTCGACCGCGCTCCGGCGCGCGATGACCTACTGCCAGGAACACGCGGCCGAGGCGGTGTCGATCGGCGACCTGGCGGTGGCCGCGCGGATCAGCGTGCGCGCGCTGCAACTGGCGTTCCGCACCGAACTGGGACTGACGCCGCTGGAGTATCTCCGCCGCGTCCGGCTCGATCACGTGCACCAGGACCTGGTCGCGATCGCGCAGGGCCGCGCCGAAGGCACCGTCACCGACGTCGCGCTGCGGTGGGGCTTCACGCATCTCGGCCGGTTTTCCGGTCTCTACCGCGAGACCTACGGCAAACTCCCTTCGGAGACGGCCCGTCTAAGCGCCTGAAGGAGTCCGATGCTGGTCGAACTGGCCATCGGTGACGCGTACGGAGGCTCCTTCGAGCACGCGTACCCGAGCTACGTCGCCGAACACAACACGCTGTCGGGGTACGTGCCGCATCCGGGCTCCCTCGGCGTCCCCGCCGGCCGCTACACCGACGACACCCAGATGACGATCGCGATCGCCGAACTGCTGATCTCCGGCCGCCGGTGGACGCCGCCGCTGATCGCCGAACAGTTCGTCCGCGCCTATCACCGCGATCCGCACGACGGCTACGCGCCGCGGTTCCATCAGCTGCTCAGCGAGGTCCGCGACGGCGAGGAACTACTGCGACGGCTTCAGCCGCAGAGCGACAAGAGCGGGGCGGCCATGCGCGCCGGGCCGATCGGTGTCCTGCCGACCGTCGACGACGTCCTCTACCACGCGAAGCTGCAGGCCAAGGTCACGCACGACACCCCAGCCGGGATCGCCGCGGCGCAGGCGGCGGCGCTCGCCGTGCACTACTGCCACCATCGGATCGGCCCGCTCGCCGAGGTCGCCCGGTGGATCGACACGGTGCTGCCGGAAGACGTCGGGCACGGCGGCTGGGCACAGCCGTGGCCGGGCAAGATCGGGCCGCAGGGCTGGATGAGCGTGCGGGCGGCGTTGACGGTGCTGGCCGAGGGCGGCGGTCTCGCCCGGATGCTGCACACCTGCGTCGCGTTCACCGGCGACGTCGACACCGCCGCGACCATCGCGCTCGCCGCCGCGTCGCGCTCACCCGAGGTGGCGCAGGATCTGCCGCCGGTACTGTGGCGCGACCTGGAGAACGGCGAGTTCGGCCGCGACTACCTGGCGAAGCTCGACGAACGGCTACTGCACATCTGACGTACGCGGGATCCGCAAAACGTGGACGTGCCCATGGGCTCGCTTCGGCAGACTGGGCCGGTGAAGTGGCTGATCAGAGTCGGAGCCGTCGTCGCTTGCCTCGCGGTGAGCGCGTTGCTCCTCGTCGGCACGGCAAATCTCGAGCCTGATCAAGGGGAACGTCCGGTCGACGCGTTCGGGTTCGCCGTCGTCGCGCTCGCCGGTCTCGCGCTCGCCGGTGTCCGGCGATGGCCGACGACGGTGGCGGGGGCGGAAGCGTTTGCGCTCCTGCTCTACCTGGGGTTCGGCTATCCCGACGGTCCGGTGCTGTTCGCCGGGCTTGTGCCGTTGTCCGCTCTCGGGATCCTTCGCCCGCGAAGGCTCGCGTACGCCGTCGCGGGCGGCATGGCGACGATGGTCGTGGGCGCGAACCTCGTGACCGGCGGGGCAGGCGTCATCGATCTCGTCTTCGTCGGGTGGGCGGGCGTAGCTGTCTTCGCGGCCGACGCGGTTCGAGGACGTCGTGAGCGGGCAGTGGCCGCGGAGCAGGCCGACCGCGATCGCGTCCTCGGCGAGCGGCTGCGGATCGCACGGGACCTGCACGACAGCGTCGGCCATGCGATGGCCGTCATCAACGTCCAGTCGGGCATGGCCCGGCACGTGATCGACGAACATCCCGAGGTCGCGAAGGAAGCGCTCGAGGTCGTCCGCACGGTGAGCGGCACGATTTTGGACGAGCTGAACGCGATGGTGCGGCTGCTGCGGGATTCCGCCCCGCTCCGGCCGGCACCGGGGCTGGCGGATCTTCCCGACCTGGTCGCTTCGACGAACCAGGCGGGCCTGGACGTCACGCTGGAACTCGACGCTCCCGGTATCGGGCAGCCGGTCGGCGGCGCGGTGTACCGGATCGTCCAGGAGTCGCTCACGAACGCCGCGAAACACGGGGCTTCCAGCGCCGGTGTGACGGTGAAGGCGAGCGAAGACGGCCTGCGGCTTGATGTGGTCAACGAGGTCAACGCTCCTGGACCGGACCTCCCCGGTGCCGGGATCATGGGGATGGGTGAACGTGCCCAGGCGACCGGCGGAACGCTGACCGCGCGCCGCGAGGACGGAAGGTTCCGGGTGAGCGCGCGATGGCCGTGATCAGGGTGGTGCTCGCCGACGACCAGGTGCTCGTCCGGTCCGGGTTCGCGGCGCTGCTGCGGATGGAAGCGGGAATCACCGTGGTGGGTGAGGCCGACGACGGCGACGCGGCGGTCGCCGTGGTCGCGGAGACCGTGCCGGACGTGGTGCTGATGGACATCCGCATGCCGGGTCTCGACGGGATCGAGGCGACCCGCCGGATCGTGGCCGACGAACGGCTGTCCGGCGTCCGCGTCCTGATACTGACCACCTTCGACCTGGACGAATACGTCTTCGACGCCTTGCGCGCGGGCGCCAGCGGGTTCCTGCTCAAACACACCAGGCCCGCGGATCTCCTCGAAGCCGTGCGGGTGGTCGCCGCCGGGGACGCGCTCCTCTCGCCGAGTGTCACGCGGCGGCTGATCGCGGAATTCACCGCGCGCCCGTCGCATCCGATGCCCCGGGCCGGCGATTCGGCGTTCACCGAACGGGAGCACGAGGTCGTCCAGCGGGTCGCGCGGGGAATGTCGAACGAGGAGATCGCGCGCGAGTTCGTGATCAGCGCGGCGACGGTCCGAACGCACGTCAGCCGCGCGATGGCCAAGGTGTACGCCCGCGATCGCGCGCAACTGGTGGTGTTCGCCTATCAGAGCGGGATGGTGCGCGCCTGACGTAGCCGTCGATCTCCACAGCGGCACGACGACGCGACCCCGGCCCGCGATCGACGCTTTCCCCATGAAAATCACTATGAAAGCGGCCTTGCTGGCCGTGGTCCTTTCCCTGCTGGGCACGACGACGGCGATCGCCACGGAGAGGCCGGCTCGCTGCGCCGAGCAGCGGTTTTCGGTCCAGGTGAACGGTGAACGGCAGGCGATCGCGGGCGAACTCTGCGTCCGCGGCAGGCTCACCGCCCGCACCCCGCTGCAGGTACTGCTGCACGGCGGCACCTACGACCGCGCGTACTGGGACTGGCCGTTCCAGGCACGCCGATACTCCTATGTGGACAGTGCGACGCGGGCGGGCTACGCGACCCTGAACCTCGACAGGCTCGGCTACGGCCGCAGCAGCCGCCCGGATCCGGAAAAGCTCGACTTCGCCGCCGGCGGAGAGGCCGTCCACCAGGTCGTCCGGCAGCTGCGGCCGCGGTTCCGCACGATCGTCCTCAATGGACACTCCATGGGCGGGCTCGTCGCGGAACGGGCCGCCGAGCGAGGCGGCGTCGACGCCGTGATCGTCAGCGGTATCCCCCGCGACCGGCCCGGCGGGCAGGGCAAGGCGGCGTCGCCGTTCTACCCCGCCGAGCTGGACCCGAAGTTCGCCGGGAAACCGTGGGCCCGCGGCTACCTCACGACACGTCCGGGCGCTCGCGCGCAGGCCTTCCACTACCCGGGCACGTACGACCCGGCGATCATGCCCGTCGAAGAAGCCCTGAAGGACACCTTGGCGTCAGCCGAACTCCGCTCCGTGGGCCCCGATGCCGCGAAACGATCGGCGCCGAAGGTCCCGACGGCGTACGTACTCGGCGAGCACGACACGCTGGTCTGCGGAAACGGTGACTGCGGAGCCGACAAGATCGTGCGCGGCAGCGGCCACTCGATCAACACCAGCCTCGCCGCGCAGAGTTTCTACCGATGGACCTTCACCTGGCTGGCCTCGAAACTCAGGGCTGCGTAACTTTCGGTGAAGGCGGCCCGCTACCAGGAAGGTCTGTACCGCAGGCCTTGGTCGTAGTACTCGTCGTCGGATTCCGCCGGTCCGGACCGCTCGTCCTGGGCGGGCCCGGCCGGTTCTCCCGAACGGTCCTTGAGCACCGCGTTCCCGGAGCCCACCGGCGGCCGGCGCGAGACCGGGGAAGCCGGCGAAACGGTTTCCCCGGTCTGCTGGAACGAAGGAGTGAACCCGAGCCGCCAGCGAAGCCTGTCCGTGAGGTAGCCGGCGTTGCCGATCGGCGCCATCAGCTCCGCGCTGCGCTTCGCGGATCCGTGCTGCGCTTCCTGATAGGTCCGCATGACGGCGTCCGCGATCTCGGCGGGCGACATCCGCGACGCGGCTTCACCCATCCTGAGCCGGGTCATCACGCCGTCGGTGTTGACCGAAACGGAGACGGCGCCGTCCGGTGAGGACGCGTCCACCGACAGGGTGGCCAGCGCCTCGAGCATCGCTTGCCGGTCGTGGGCCGGCTTCTTGGGCGCCGGTTTGTCAGCCACGCTTACTCCTTTAGTCCAGTGGGAGTGGCGCCAGCTCCATCGGCGGTTCCTCGATCTTGCCGTCGTTCGAGATGTCGACGTTCTTGTCCCGGACCCGCTTTTCCGTCCCCTTGTCCGTCTGCTCCGTTTCGAAGTTGCCCGGATCGAAGGTTTCACCCGGGCTGACGTCCGGCGGCTCGGGGATGATCGGCAGGTTGTTGATTTCGACGTTGATCTTCGAAATCAGTGCCTCCGTCGCGCGGAACATCCCTTCCCTGATGCTGACGACGCCATCGTGATAGCTGTTGTAGATGCTTTCGGGGCTGTCCCCGACGATGTCGGCCTGCACGGTGGCGGCGGTGGCGAGCCCGGCACCGGCCGCGGCGCCGGCGACCTGGACTCCGTTCGCGGTGGTGAAGAACGCCGCCGCGGTGAGACCACCGGCCGGTGGCACGGCCGCGATGAGCAAGGCCGTGACAGCGGCGGCGAAAGTCGCCGCGACCGCCTTCATCAAGGCGGATTCGTCCTGCCGTTCCTTGTCGTCCCGGTACTTTTCCGCGGCGGTCAGGAAGGACGCGGAAAGTTCGCTCAGGTCGCCCCGTGCGGTCGCGATGGCGTCCCGCGCGGCAACGATGTCGGCTTCCAGCACGGTGAGTTTGGTGCCCACCCTGGCATAGGTGCTCACCAGGCCCTGGATGTAACTCTTCGCGGCTTCGGCCCCTTCACCGCGCCACTTGAGCAGCAGGACCAGAGACCGGTCGAGCGGTGCCTTCGTGTCCTGGAAAGCGTTCCAGAGACTTTCGTAGGCCTCGATCATGGGTTGCAGGCTGTTCTCGGATCCGTTGAGCTCCGCCTCGGAAAATTCGAGGAAGAAGTCGCGGACCTGCTCCTTTCGCCCGCCGCTGAGGTCCACGTCGATGCCGAACATCGGCTGGAACATGAGGTCGATCGCCGCGAACGCCTTTTCGGCCCCTCTGGTGAGGTCGTCGGTGATTCCCTCGAGGAGTTCGCCGTTCCCACCTTCGTCGGCGGTTTCCGCGTCCAGCGCGTTGAAGTACCCGTCCATCTTCGCCGCTACCCCTGTTCCCCGTACGCCGCGCGGTTCATCCGCTGTTTGTTGTCCTCGTCGGCGGATTCGTACAGTTCGGCGACGCTCGCCAACGCTCGGCTCGCGTCCTGCGTACTGCCGTGCAGTTTCGCGAGCATCTTCTCGACGGCCGCGCGGTGTTCCTCGTAGGCCGCGGAAACGCCACGCATGCCCAAGGATTTCCCGAACGCGGTGTCCGGCGCGAAAATGCCGGGCATGAGGCCGCCCGTGACCGGGTCGGGAGCGGGCACGTCCTGCCCTCTCACGCCGCTTTGGGTGGCGCTGACCAGGTCCGCGGCCTTCGCCAGTTCCTTGCTCGACGCCCTGAGATCGTCGAGGTCGGTTTCGAAATCGACCATGATTCCACCTCGCTGTCCGGAATTCCACTTCCATGTAAGCAGCGTTGACTTGGTTGGGAGCGGTGTTCGCGTACATCGTCTTCGTGACGCGGGTCACGTAGAAGAGAAGGTGGCCGCAGACTACGAAGAAAGCCCTGTTCGCGTTATCGCCGAACAGGGCTTTCTTAGCTGAACCGTCTTTGGGAATCGAGTGGAGCTGAGGGGAATCGAACCCCTGACCCCCGCCTTGCAAAGGCGGTGCTCTACCAATTGAGCTACAGCCCCGAGTCGCAGGCGATCAGGATAACCGCCTGCGGAAAGCTCAGTTGTTGCGGGACGCGTCCGCGGCCTTGGCCGGCGCGCTGCCGTTCGTGGAAACGGATCCGAGCGGACGCTCGGTGGGGGCCGTGGCCTCACGCCAGAGGTCGGCCTCAGCCTTGGCTGCCTTGTTGCGCTTGATCACGAAAAGCACGCCGCCCGCGATGACCGCGAGTGCCAACAGCTTCTTCATCAGAAGCCCCCTCTTCTCCGCCGAGTTGCTCCGCTTACCCACCGATGCTACTGCACCCTCCGCAACGAAGGACGAGCGCCCACGTTCCACGTGGAACCACCCAACAACACCTACGCGCCCAACAACAACGCACCCAACGACGACGCATCCAACGACGACGCATCAACGTCCACGCAACCCAACGCCGGGGGGCCAGGGGGCGGAGCCCTCCCTGGCGGGGGCTTGGGGGTTCGACCCCCAAAACGAAAACACCCGATCCAGGTTCGCGCTTTCCGCGAACACAGATCGGGCAATCGGGTGGGCCCACCAGGACTTGAACCTGGGACCTCTTCGTTATCAGCGAAGCGCTCTAACCGCCTGAGCTATGGGCCCGAACGAGGAAAAGATTACAGGACGCCTGGCGGCGTCCTGCAACCGGGTTCACTCTCGTTCGGAAAGGGTTACTTCGAGGCCTCCGGCCAGGTCAGCGGACACGTTGTAGATGAACGCGCTGACGGTGGCGAGGGCCGAGATGAGCACGATGTTGATCGCGCCGAGGATGGCGGCGATCCCGAAGACCCGGCCTGCGCTGATCAACGGGTCGGCCGGTGCGTCGGCGCCTTCGCCGCCGACGAGCGATGAATAGGTGCCGTTGAGTTTGTCCCAGACGCCCATGCCGTCGAGGACGGTGTAGAGGACGCCGACGGCGACGAGCCACACGAAGAAGAGTGCGACGCCGAGGACGAGGGACAGTTTCAGCACCGACCAGGGGTCGAAGCGTTTGATCTGCAGGCTGGCGCGACGGGGTCCGCGGCCGGGGCGGCGGAGCGCGGTCGGTGCGGCGCGGGTGCGGGAGGCGGACGGGATGGCGGAGGCGGGCTTGTCGCCCTCTCCGCCATCGCCGAACAGCCTCTTCGCGGCGGTGCCGCTGACGCCGTGATAGTCGGTCGCGGCCGTCGCATCCTGCTTTGTGTCCGAGTAGGCCGCGTCTTCGGTGGCGACCGAAGACACCGAGACGGTCTGCTCGCTGGCGCCGTCGGCGTCCCCGGCGCTGTCGCGTTGCCAGGGTGGGCTCGACGAACCCGCCTGCGCGCCGCCTGCTTCGGGCTTCTCGGATGGTGTCACGAGGTGTCAGTCCTTACCCAGTACGTGGGACGTCGCTCACTGCTCCGACGCCGGTGTGTCTTCTTCTCCTTCAGCACCTGCAGTGGCGACGTCTGAGGGCTCGTCCGCGTTGCGTGCGACCGCGAGAAGAGTTGTTCCTTCGTCGAGATTCATCAGTCGCACTCCCTTCGTCTGCCTGCCGGCCTTGCGCACCTGTCCGGCCGAAGTCCGGATCACCCCACCGGTGGAGGTGATCGCGTAAAGCTCGTCTTCGGCGTCGACGATGACCGCTCCCACCAGCCTGCCACGTTTCCGGTCGTACTGAATGGTGAGCACACCCTTGCCGCCGCGGCCCTGGACCGGATAGTCGTCGGTGGGGGTGCGCTTGGCGTAGCCGCCGCCGGTGGCGACCAGGAGGAACTTGTCCGGCTGGACGACGTTGAGGCCGAGCAGTTCGTCGCCGTCGTTGAACCGCATGCCGAGGACGCCGGAGGTGGCGCGTCCCATCGGGCGGAGGGCTTCGTCGGTGGCGTGGAAGCGGATGGACTGGCCTTCCGCGGACACCAGCAGCAGGTCGTCTTCGGCGGCGGCGAGCACGGCCCCGACCAGTTCGTCTCCTTCGCGGAGGTTGACGGCGATGAGGCCGCCGGCGCGGTTGGAGTCGAAGTCGGTGAGCTTGGTCTTCTTCACCAGGCCACGCCGGGTCGCGAGCACCAGGTACGGCGAGATCTCGTAGTTCGGGATCTCGATGATCTGGGCGATCTTCTCGTCCGGCTGGAAGGCGAGGAGGTTCGCGACGTGCTGGCCGCGCGCGTTGCGGTTGGCCTCGGGCAGGTCGTAGGCCTTGGCGCGGTAGACGCGGCCCTTGTTCGTGAAGAACAGGATCCAGTCGTGCGTCGAGCAGACGAAGAAGTGCTGGACGATGTCGTCCTGCTTCAGGGTCGCGCCCTGGACGCCCTTGCCGCCGCGTTTCTGCGATCGGTACAGATCGGTTTTCGTTCGCTTGGCGTAACCCGTGCGGGTGATCGTGACGACGACGTCTTCGACGGCGATGAGGTCTTCGACCGAAACCTCGCCGTCGAACGGGATGATCTTGGTGCGCCGGTCGTCGCCGTACTTGTCGACGATCTCCTGCAGTTCCTCGGCGATGATCGTGCGCTGCCGCACCGGCTTCTCGAGGATGTCCTTGAGGTCGGCGATCTCGAGTTCGATCTCGGCCAGCGTGTCGATGATCCGCTGCCGCTCCAACGCCGCGAGGCGCCGAAGCTGCATGTCGAGGATCGCGGTCGCCTGGATCTCGTCGACGTCGAGCAGGCTCATCAGCGCGGGACGGGCCTCTTCGGCCGAGGGCGAGCGCCGGATCAGGGCGATGACCTCGTCGAGCATGTCCAGCGCCTTGACCAGACCGCGCAGGATGTGGGCGCGCTCTTCGGCCTTCCGCAGCCGGTAGCGGGTCCGGCGGACGATGACCTCGATCTGGTGCTTCACGTAGTGCCGGATCATCTGGTCCAGGCGCAGCGTGCGGGGCACGCCGTCGACCAGGGCCAGCATGTTGACACCGAAGTTCTGCTGCAGCTGGGTGTGCTTGTACAGGTTGTTCAGCACGACCTTCGCGACCGCGTCGCGCTTGATCGTGACGACGATCCGCATACCGCTGCGGCTGTTGGACTCGTCGGCGATGTCGGCGATACCGGTGAGCTTGCCGTCGCGGACGAGGTTCGCGATGTTCTCGACCAGGTTGTCCGGGTTGACCTGGTACGGCAGCTCGGACACGACCAGGATCGTGCGGCCCTTGGCGTCCTCTTCGACCTCGACGACCGCGCGCATGCGCACGGAGCCGCGGCCGGTGCGGTACGCGTCTTCGATCCCGGAGTTGCCGAGGATCATCGCCTTCGTCGGGAAGTCCGGGCCCTTGATCCGGACCAGCAGCGCGGCGAGCAGTTCGTCGTCGGTCGCCTCGAAGTTCTCCAGCGCCCATTTGACGCCGTCGGCCACCTCGCGCAGGTTGTGCGGCGGGATGTTCGTCGCCATCCCGACCGCGATCCCGGAACCGCCGTTGACCAGCAGGTTCGGGAACCGCGACGGCAGGACGTCGGGCTCCTGGGTGCGGCCGTCGTAGTTGTCGGAGAAGTCGACGGTGTCTTCTTCGATGTCCTGCAGCATGTGCATCGCGAGATGCGCGAGCCGGGATTCCGTGTACCGCATGGCGGCCGCGGGGTCGTTGCCCGGCGAGCCGAAGTTGCCCTGACCGTCGATCAGCGGGTACCGCAACGCCCACGGCTGGGCGAGCCGCACCAGCGCGTCGTAGATCGCGGAGTCACCGTGCGGGTGGTAGTTGCCCATCACGTCGCCGACGACGCGGGAGCACTTGTTGTACCCGCGTTCGGGGCGGAAGCCGGAGTCGAACATCGAGTACAGCACGCGGCGGTGCACCGGCTTGAGGCCGTCTCGCACGTCCGGCAGCGCCCGCGACACGATGACGCTCATCGCGTAGTCGATGTAGGAGCGCTGCATCTCCTGCTGGATGTCGACCGGTTCGATCCGGTCGTGGTCCGGAGCCGGCGGCAAGGTTTCCGTCATGAGGTCCTTCTCGTGAGAGCAGTCCTGGTGGGACAGAGAAATGGGACGTGACTACACGTCGAGGAAGCGAACATCCTTGGCGTTACGCGTGATGAAGGAGCGGCGCGCCTCGACGTCCTCGCCCATCAGGACGGAGAACAGGTCGTCGGCCTGCGCGGCGTCGTCCAGGGTGACCTGGCCGAGCAGCCGGTTCGCCGGGTCCATCGTGGTCTCCCACAGCTCTTCGGCGTTCATCTCGCCGAGACCCTTGTAGCGCTGGATCGCGTCGTCCTTGGGAAGGCGCTTGCCCCTCTCGACACCGGCCTGGATGACGGCGTCGCGTTCCCGGTCGGAGTAGGCGTACTCCGGCTCGGCCCGCGGCCACTTGATCTTGTACAGCGGCGGCCGGGAGAGGAACACGTGTCCGTGCTCGATCAGCGGGGTCATGAAGCGGAACAGGAAGGTGAGCAGCAGCGTGGTGATGTGCTGGCCGTCGACGTCGGCGTCGGCCATCAGCACGACCTTGTGATAGCGCAGCTTCTCGAGGTCGAACTCTTCGTGGATACCGGTGCCGAGCGCGGTGATCAGCGACTGGACCTCGGTGTTCTTGAGGACGCGGTCGATACGGGCCTTCTCGACGTTGATGATCTTGCCTCGGATCGGCAGGATCGCCTGGTACATCGAGTCGCGGCCTTCCTTGGCCGAACCGCCCGCCGAGTCACCCTCGACGATGTAGAGCTCGCATTCCGAAGGGTTGGTCGACCGGCAGTCCTTGAGCTTGCCGGGCAGCCCGCCGATCTCCAGCGCGCCCTTGCGGCGGACCAGGTCGCGCGCCTTGCGGGCGGCCATCCGCGCCTGCGACGACGAGATCGACTTGTTGATGATCGTCTTCGACTCGGTGGGGTTGCGCTCGAACCAGTCGGCCAGCCACTCGTTCGACGTCTGCTGAACGAACGTCTTCGCCTCGCTGTTGCCCAGCTTGGTCTTGGTCTGGCCCTCGAACTGCGGCTCGGCCAGCTTGATCGAGACGATCGCGGCGAGACCCTCGCGCACGTCGTCACCGGTCAGGTTGGCGTCCTTCTCCTTGAGGAGCTTCTTCTCGCGCGCGTACGCGTTGACGACGCGGGTGAGCGCGGCGCGGAAGCCCTCTTCGTGCGTGCCGCCCTCGTGCGTGTTGATCGTGTTGGCGAAGGTGTACACCGACGGCGTGAAGCCGTTGTTCCACTGCATGGCGACCTCGACCTCGAGGCCGGGGCCCTTGGCCTCGAAGGAGATCACGCTGGAGTGGATCGGGTCCTTGCTGCCGTTGATGTGCTTGACGAAGTCCTCGAGCCCGCCCGGGTAGCAGTAGGTCTTTTCCTTGACCCGCGCCGCTTGGCCGGAGGCGTCCACCTCGGTCTCTTCGTCGGCGACGCGCTCGTCGCGCAGCGAAAGGGTCAGGCCCTTGTTGAGGAAGGCCATCTCCTGAAGACGCCGGGAGATCGTCTCGAAGTTGTACGTCGTGGTCTCGAAGATGTCGTCGTCGGCCCAGAAGGTGATCGTGGTTCCGGTCTCCGAGGCCGGGCCGAGGTCCTGCAGTTCACCGGGAAGCTGGTCCGTGTACTCCTGGCGCCAGCTGCGGCCGCCGTACTTGACCTCGGCGAGCAGCGTCTTCGAGAGCGCGTTCACCACGGAGACGCCGACGCCGTGCAGGCCACCGGACACCGCGTAGGAGTCGCTGTCGAACTTGCCACCCGCGTGGAGCACGGTGAGCACGACCTCGAGGGTCGGCTTCTTCTCCTTGGGGTGCATGTCGACCGGGATGCCTCGGCCGTCGTCGACGACCCGCACCCCGCCGTCGGCCAGCAAGGTAACCTCGACCTTGGTGGCGTGGCCTGCCATCGCCTCGTCGACGGAGTTGTCGACCACCTCTTGAACGAGGTGGTGGAGGCCGCGTTCTCCGGTGGAACCGATGTACATACCGGGACGCTTGCGGACTGCTTCGAGGCCTTCGAGCACCGTGATCGATGACGCGTTGTACTCGCTCTTGTTCTCGGTCACAGGCGTTGATTCTCCTCGTCTACCCCGAGCGGAAGCTCGCTCGTCGCCAGTGTACTTGGCCGCGTCCGCTGACATGCGGCAAGGACACCCCTGATTTGCTCACAGACGCGCTAATTCGTTCGAAGAAGAGTCTTGACGTTCGCGAAGCACCCTGGGCGTCTTCTCGGGGCGCTGGCGGCATAGCCGCAGCGAAGCGCAACTCGGGTCATCCGTACGTGT
Source organism: Amycolatopsis sp. lyj-112 (assembly GCF_046549055.1). Taxonomy (NCBI): domain Bacteria; kingdom Bacillati; phylum Actinomycetota; class Actinomycetes; order Pseudonocardiales; family Pseudonocardiaceae; genus Amycolatopsis; species Amycolatopsis sp. lyj-112. The sequence goes on from NZ_JAJPWS010000020.1 coordinate 43,552, forward strand.
CACGCGGACCACGTCCTGGGACGACCCTCGGCCCCTTCTTCCAGCTCGGCGCCGTCGGTCCCTGGATCCGCATCCGCTTCACCACGCCGTGCCCGACGCCGGCCGCGATCTTCGCCAGCAACTGTCCCTGGAGCAGCCGGAGCTGCGTCGCCCACGCCGTCGAGCTGGCGCGGACGGTCAGTTCGCCGTCCTTCAGCGCCACCGGCTGCGCGTGCTCGGCGACCTCTTCACCCACAAGTCGTGCCCAGTGCCCGAAGACCTGACCGTTGGCGAGCCGCGTGTTCCAGCCGCGATCGACCGCGATCCGTGAGGCGAGCCTGCCGAGCGGCTGCGGGTCGCGAGTGTCGGCACCCGGTCCTGACCAGCGACGACGTCGCGGGCTTTGGGTGTTCGCACCGGCTCCTCCTCCGGTGATACGGCCGCGACGCATGCCCGGTTCAACTCCGCGGGCCTTCGCTTTGGCCTTCGCGGATTCCAACGCGGCGTGCGCAAGATCACGACCAGTAGTCGCTCCCTTGCCTTCGGTATCGGTTGCGCCGTTCGGTGCCGGAGGCTGTTCACTCTGCGTGTCGAACAACCCTCCCTCACTCGGGTTACCGCTCACACGGGGGGTGTCAAGCCGCTTTTCGGGCCCTTTGGTCACGCGGGGCGATAACGCGTTCCCGGTGTTATCCACACTGTCCACAGGTTTGTCCCCAGATCGGTGGGCAACTGCTGTGGCGCCGATCACCCCGGGTGTCTGCTGGTTGCCTGAAAGCTGCCCCATCACCCACGACTGATCTCACCATCGGCCACGAGAAACCTTTGCCCGGCCAGTTCGGCGGGTACGTCCTCATCCACGGCGGCGGTCACCAGCACCTGCTCGGCACCGGCCGCCACCTCCGCCAGCCGGGCCCGGCGACGCCGGTCCAGCTCGGCGAACACATCATCCAGCAGGAGCACCGGTTCGCCGGCCTCGCCACGCAGGAGCTCGTAGCTTCCCAGACGCAGTGCGAGGGCGAACGACCAGGACTCCCCATGGCTCGCGTAGCCCTTGGCCGGCGCTTCGCCGAGGATGAGATCGAGCTCGTCGCGGTGCGGGCCGACCATGCTCACCCCACGCTCCAGCTCCAGGTTCCGAGACCGGCCCAGGGCCGCTACCAGCACTTCCTTGAGCACGGCCTCGTCGGCGCGCGGCCCGTCCGGAACGCCGTAGCCCTCCGGCATCGCTTCGCCCAGGCTCGACTTGTACTCGATCTTCGCCGGGCGCGAGTCGGGCGCGACCCCCATGTACGCGGCGGCCGTGTACGGCGCGAGGTCGGCGATGAGGTTGAGCCGAGCGGCCAGCAACGCCGCCCCGGCCACCGCGAGGTGGTCGTCCCAGACGTCGAGCGTCGAGAGCGCGTACGGGTCTTCGCGCCCCGTACGTCGTTTGCCCGCCGTCTTGAGCAGGGCGTTCCGCTGCTTCAGCACCTTCTCGTAGTCGGAACGGACCCCGGCGTACCGGGGCGCGCGCAACACGAGGAGCTCGTCCATGAACCGGCGACGCTCTCCGGGATCCCCGCGCACGAGCGCCAGGTCCTCCGGGGAGAACAGCACCGTGCGCAGGATCCCGAGCACGTCCCGCGGCTTGCCGACCGCGCCGCGGTTGACCCGCGCGCGGTTCGCGCGACCCGGGGTGATCTCGAACTCGACCGTCAGTTCCCGGTCGTCGTTGACCACCGCGACCCGGATCAGCGCGCGTTCGCACCCGTGCCGCACCAACGGCAGGTCGGTCGCGACGCGGTGTGAGCCGAGGGTCGCGATGTAGCCGATCGCCTCCAGGAGGTTCGTCTTGCCGCGGCCGTTCTGTCCGACGAGGACGGTCGGGCCGGGTTCGAGCGCGAGATCGGCTTGAGGCCAGGACCGGAAGTCGGTGACCTGGAGATGTCTTAAGTACACCGTGCTGCTCGAAGGCAGGCCTTGCCTAGCCGCCGACCTTCTTCACGGAGTGACCACCGAACTGGTTGCGCAGCGCGGCGACGGCTCGCATGGCGGCCGAGTCCTCCTGGCGGGAAGCGAAGCGCGCGAACAGCGCGGCCGAGATGACCGGCGCCGGGACCGCGTTGTTGATCGCCTCTTCGAGGGTCCACCGGCCTTCGCCGGAATCCTCGACGTAGCCCTCGAGGTCGTCCAGCTCCGGGTCTTCGTCGAGCGCGCGCACGAGCAGGTCGAGCAGCCACGAGCGGACGACGGTCCCCCGCTGCCAGCCCTTGATCACCGCGGGCACGTTCTCGACGACCTTCGCGGCTTCGAGCAGCTCGAAGCCTTCGGCGAAGGCCTGCATCATGCCGTACTCGATGCCGTTGTGAATCATCTTCGCGTAGTGCCCGGAGCCGACGGCTCCAGCGTGCGAGAAGCCTTCTTCGCGCGGGCCTTCGGGGCGAAGCGCGTCGAAGATCGGCATGGCCTTCTCGACGTCCGAAGCGGCGCCGCCGACCATCAGGCCGTAGCCGTTGTCCTTGCCCCACACGCCACCGGACACCCCGCAGTCGAGGTAGCCGATCGTCTTCGTCGCGAGCAGGTCACCGTTGATCTTGTCGTCGGTGTACTTCGAGTTGCCGCCGTCGATGACGAGATCGCCCGCGGACAGCAGGTTTCCGAGCTCCGCGACGGTCTGCCGGGTCGGTTCGCCGGCGGGCACCATGATCCAGACGATCCGCGGACCGTCCAGTTTGGACACCATGTCCTCGAGCGACGTCGAGTCGGTGACCTCGGGGTTGCGGTCGTAGCCGACCACCTCGTGACCGGCCGCACGCAGCCGCTCACGCATGTTGAACCCCATCTTGCCGAGGCCGATGAGTCCCAGCTGAGCCATGAAGATCCCCTTTGGTACGAAGAGAAATTGACGGCCGGTCAGCCCGGGAGGCGAACCGGCATCAGGAGGTACAGGTAGCCGGGGACGACGTTGCCCTCTTCGTCGGCGGGCTTGATCAGCGCCGGCCGGTTCGGCGTGGTGAACGTCAGCTCCGCGCGGTTGGCGTTGAGCGCGCCGAGACCGTCCACGAGGTAACCCGGGTTGAACGCGATGGTCACCGGCTCACCCTCGTAGTCGACCTGAAGCTCCTCTTCGGCCGAGCCCTCGTCGTCTCCGCCGGCGGACAGCCGCAGCGAACCGTCGCTGAACTCGAGCCGCACCTGCGTACCACGCTCGGCGACCAGCGAAACACGCTTGATCGACTCGGCGAGCGCGGAGACCTCGATGACCGCACGCGACGTGTGCTGCGCGGGCAGCAGCTGGCGGTACGGCGGGAACTCCGCGTCGAGCAGGCGGGTCGTGGTGTAGCGGCCGGAACCGGAAAGGCCGAGGAGGCCCTCACCGCTGGCGAGCGCGAGGCGGATCTTGGCGCCGCTGGCACCGAGCGTCTTCGCGGCTTCGGCGAGCGTGCGCGCCGGGACGAGCACGGCGGCGTCGGACAGGCCCTCGGCCGGCTCCCAGGTGAACTCGCGCATCGCGAGCCGGAACCGGTCGGTGGCGACCAGGGTCAGCGAGGAGCCGGAGATCTCCAGCCGCATGCCGGTCAGCATCGGGAGGGTGTCGTCCTTGCCCGCCGCGACGACGACCTGGGTGACGGCCTGGCCGAAGGCGTCGCCGGTGAGTTCACCGGCGAAGGCGGGCTGAGACGGGAGCTGCGGGTAGTCCTCGACCGGCATGGTCGGTAGGGAAAAGCGCGCGGAGCCGCAGGTGATGGTCGCGCGGGCACCGTCGACCGAGATCTCGACCGGCTGTGCGGGCAACGACTTGGTGATGTCGGCGAGGAGACGGCCGGAGACCAGGAGACGCCCGCCGTCGGCGATCGTGGCCGGGACGCCGACCGTGGCCGAGACCTCGTAGTCGAATCCGGAGACAGTGAGGGCGTCGCTCGTCCCGTCGGAACCGGCGTCGAGGAGGACGCCGCCCAGAACCGGGACCGGAGGCCGCGACGGGAGGCTTCGAGCCACCCACGCGACGGCATCGGCCAGCCCGTCACGCTCGACGCGGATCTTCATGCGCGCTTCCTTTCGACAGCCGAGCCCCTGACGGCTCGAAAGCTCAACGGGTCACCGCGGCCGGAGAGCGCGATGGCCGGGTGCCTCGCAGGTATCCGGTCCCAGCGAAGACGCGAACCGCACGTCGAAGCGTGGACCAGGTGCAGGGACCCACGTTAGGCCGTCCCCGGGGTCCGCGTCACCTCGGCCTCCCCTTGCTTTTGTCGACAAGACGACACAGCTCGCAGGTTGTCCCCAGATTCGCCCTCCGCCTGTTTTTGTTTTGTTTTTCTCTTAAAGAGCTTTAAAAGCAGTAGCAGTAATAGGGGTTGTGGATTGTGTGGACAAGCCTCGTCGGCGCAGGTCCGGCATGGCGCAGGGCTGTGGACGGTGCCTGTGTACGAACGGTGGACAGCTCGGGCGGTCGGTGGATGGTTTCGAGCGGGCCCCGATCCATCCACAGTCATCCACAGTTGTCCCCATGGTTATCCCCAGATGTGAGGCGATTTGTACCCAGGGTCTGTGGGCCGGGTCCGTGACCTGAATCGCCCTACCGAGTGATCGGAGCTCCCTGACTCACCCTTGTGCACAGAATGTGGGCAACCTGGGGACAGCGTGTGGATCATGGTGTGGAAATGCTGTGGACTGCCTGTGAGCGGGTTGTGGATGAAATCTCGATCGCCGCAGGTCCCGGACCTGTTGGAGCTGTGGGCAAACTACCCACAGCATGTGGATTTCCTTTGTACACAAGGGAAATCTCTTCGCCTGCGTACGCGCGCTTCGCGTCCTTCGCGTGCGTACGTCATGTCGCTGAGGTACCCAGCCCTCGCGGCTCTACACGTCGTCCAGGCCGATGTGGACGGTGAGCCGGGCATGAAGAAGGGCTCCCACCTGGACGGTGAGAGCCCTGAAGTCCTTGTGTGCTAAGGAATTACTGCCGTGCTCGCTGTTTGATCCGCGACGTCAGTTCCTGGACCTGGTCGTAGATGCGCCGGCGTTCGGCCATCTCCTTGCGGATCTTCTTGTCCGCGTGCATGACGGTCGTGTGGTCGCGGCCGCCGAAGGTCTGCCCGATCTTCGGGAGCGACATGTCCGTCAGCTCGCGGCAGAGGTACATGGCGATCTGCCGCGCTGTCGCGAGCGCCTTCGTCTTACCCGGGCCGCAAAGCTCGTCGAGAGTGACGTCGAAGAACTCCGCGATGACGCCCATGATGGTCGGCGCGGTGATCTCGGGTGCGTGCGAATCCGGGATGAGGTCGCGGAGCACGATCTCGGCGAGGCCGACGTCGACCGGTTGCTGGTTCAGCGACGCGAAGGCGGTGACGCGGATGAGCGCGCCTTCGAGTTCCCGGATGTTCGCCTCGACGCGCGAAGCGATGAACTCCAGCACCTCATTGGGTACCGCGAGCCTGTCCTGCGCGGCCTTCTTGCGAAGGATCGCGATCCGGGTTTCGAGTTCGGGCGGCTGGATGTCGGTGATGAGACCCCACTCGAACCGCGTGCGCAGCCGGTCTTCCAGCGTTTCGAGGCGCTTCGGCGGGCGGTCCGAGGAGACGACGATCTGCTTGTTCGCGTTGTGGAGGGTGTTGAAGGTATGGAAGAACTCTTCCTGCGTACCTTCCTTACCCTCCAGGAACTGGATGTCGTCGACGAGCAGGATGTCTATGTCGCGGTAGCGGCGCTGGAACGCGACCTTGCGGTCGTCTCGCAGCGAGTTGATGAAGTCGTTGGTGAACTCTTCGGTCGACACGTACCGCACGCGCATGCCGGGGAACAGCCGCTGGGCGTAGTGCCCGACGGCGTGCAGCAGGTGGGTCTTCCCGAGTCCGGACTCTCCCCAGATGAACAACGGGTTGTACGCGCGGGCCGGCGCTTCGGCGACCGCGACGGCGGCGGCGTGCGCGAACCGGTTCGAGGCACCGATGACGAAGGTGTCGAAGGTGTACTTCTCGTTCAGCTTCGTCTTCGACGTCTGCGGCTGCGCCGGCGCGGTATAGGGCTGGCCCGCGATCGGCTGGCCGGAGAACGTCGGCCAGATCTCGGTCACCGCGGCGAGCGCCTCGCCTTCTTCGTCCACTTCTTCGTCGCTGTCATCGCCGTCGTTGAGGCTGTTGTCCACGGGCGACCGCGGAGGCATCGGCTTCGGCGGCTCGGGACGCGGCCGCGTCGGGGAAAGCATTCCGTCGCCGTCCGGCATCGGAGGAGTGTCGGTCGCCGGGCCAGTGCCGTTTTCCATCCTGCCGTTTTCCACCCGGCTGGGTGACGACGCCGCATAGCGGGGGGCGGTCGCCGCGGGGGCGGGAGACATCGCGGTGTGCGTCTCGGTGCTGTCGACCTTCACCGCGAGGGAGACCGCGCGGCCGAGCCGTCGCGAAAGAGCTTCGGTGATCGCGCCGCGAAGGGCGCGTTCGATTGCTTCTTTGGCGAAGTCGCTGGGGGCGGCGAGCAAGGCGGTGCCGTCGAGCAGTCCGATCGGGCGCGTCACCCGCATCCAGGCGCGCTGCTGCGGAGAGAGGGTGCCATCGGACAGTTCGCGCACGACCTGTTCCCAGATGACGCCAAGGTTGTGCTGGTGATCGGACACCTGCCTGACTCCCCTCCCCTCATCGGTGCGTGCGAACACCCGGAAACACCGCGATCCGCGACACCGGGTCGAGCGTCATCATGGCCCGATCAACGCATGCGCACAGCAAATATCCACATAGTTGTCCACAGCTGTGCACTAATGTACGGCGGCCCACGGCGACGTCACCTGCGGGCTCAACGTAGGCCGACGGGATGCCTCCACATCCCCAAGATGCCCGGCAGCTCGCGCCGTTCCACCTCGGCGAAAGTCCGGGAGAGGCACGCTAACAAGCCCCGCTCGCTGCCACAAGGCATCCTTGTGCGCAAGCATTTCACGGTGTACGGCGTGTTGCCATTCGATGCCGTCGTGTCGTCGGTGATCACTGTCCACTCACCGTCGCGGTGCGTGGTCGAGGGGGTGCCTGCCGGACCCCGCCGGTGAGTGCGTACCCTCGTAAGGTCTCCCGTATACACCGGGGGCGTTTTGCGTGCCCACGTTGTCGTCGCTCGACGTGACGAGGCCACACGTTGGTAGGAGACACCAGAGACTGCCGTGCGTCAGCACGACACGCCAGAAACGGGTCGAACCGTTCCCGGCGGCCGATGAAACAGGAGAAGTAAGTCGTGAGCAAGGGTAAGCGCACCTTCCAGCCGAACAACCGCCGACGCGCCCGGGTCCACGGGTTCAGGCTGCGGATGCGGACCCGCGCCGGCCGGGCCATCCTGGCGGCTCGCCGTCGCAAGGGCCGCGGCGCACTGTCCGCCTGATCCGGCCGCCGTCGAGGGACGTCGTGCTGCCGGCCGCCGCGCGTTTGCGGCGCAGTGAGGATTTCCGTGCCGTGATGCGGCGTGGGGCCAAGGCAGGCAGGCGCCGCCTCGTCGTCCATGCGTTGACCACGGACCCGCCCGATGCCGCCGACGCGGCGCGGGCGGGTTTTGTGGTGAGCAAGGCCGTCGGGAACTCGGTGGTCCGCCACCGCGTCTCCCGCCGGTTGCGGCATCTCATTTCCGCCAGGCTAGGAACACTGCCGCCGGGATGCTCGTTGGTGATACGGGCACTACCACCGGCCGCGGACGCGTCCAGCGCGGAACTCGGCTCGGACCTCGACGCGTCCTTACGGCGTCTCGGGCTCTCCGAGCAGGCCGCCGTCACCGGGAAGTCCCGCCAGGCGCGACCCCCCGACAACGGATCAGCGGTGTAACGGCATGCGAGCCACCGAGAACGAGACCACCGAAGAAGCCCGGCCGGGTCCGGTGGCATGGGTCCTGCTGCTGCCCATCAAGCTGTACCGCAAGGCGATCTCACCCTTCTTCCCTCCGGCGTGCCGGTTCTACCCGAGCTGTAGCGCGTACGCCGTAGAGGCACTGACACGGCATGGCGCCGGCCGCGGTACTTATCTCGCGGTCCGGCGGCTGCTGCGCTGCGGCCCATGGACCCCGCCCGGCCGCGATCCGGTACCCGAGACGTTCTCGTGGCGCCGCCGCCGACCTGAAACACCGATCGAGGAGTAGCTCAGTGCTCGACTTCATCTACTACCCCGTGTCCTTCATCTTGTGGTGTTGGCACAAGGTCTTCGGGCTTGTGTTCGGTGAGGCGAACGCGGTCTCCTGGATCCTCGCGATCATCTTCCTGACGTTCACCGTCCGCGGCATCATGTTCAAGCCGTTCGTGAACCAGGTCCGGTCGATGAAGAAGATGCAGGACTTCGCGCCGGAAATGAAGAAAGTCCAAAAGAAGTACTCGAACGACCGGCAGCGCCAGGCGATGGAGATGCAGAAGCTCCAGAAGGAGCACGGCGTCAACCCGCTGGGCAGCTGCCTGCCGATGCTGCTCCAGATCCCGGTCTTCATCGGCCTGAACCACGTCCTGCGGATGTTCACCATCAACCCGTACGGCGGCCCCAAGACCGAGAACTACTTCTTCGACGAAGCCGGCGTCAAGTCGTACGTCAGCGCGAAGCTGTTCGGGACGAACCTCGGTGAGGCCATCTACACCGGCGTCGACATGGTCAGCGGCGGCAACACGGCCGCCGGGTTCCACTGGGGCGTCGCCCCGGTCGCGATCCCGCTGATGATCGTCGCGAGTATCGCCACGCACCTCACCGCGCGCCACTCGGTCCAGCGTCAGAACCCCGAGTCGGCCACTCCGCAGACCGCGATGATGAACAAGCTGACGATGTACGTCTTCCCGATCGGTGTCCTCGTCTTCGGTGCGCTGTTCCCGCTCGGCCTTCTCTTCTACTGGCTGGCCAACAACGGCTGGACCCTGATGCAGCAGCGCCTCGTCTACACGAAGATCGACAAGGAAGAAGAGGCCCGCAAGGAAGCCGAGAAGGAGAAGCGCGCCAGCCTCGGCCCGAAGCCGGGCCAGAAGCCGGCCGGACCGCGCCCCGGCCAGAAGCCGGTCCAGCAGAAGCGGAACAAGCAGTCGGGCGGTGGCGTGAAGAAGGCCGGCTCGCCCCACGGTTTCGCTCAGGCCGACGCGTCTGCCGCCGCGGAGAAGAAGGACACCACGAACGCAGCAGCCGAGCCGTCCACGAACGGCTCGAAGGAGAACGGCGCCGACGTGCCCGGTCTCATCTCTGACTCGACTAAGAAATCAGGCCGGAAGCGTCGCTGACGCCGATCCGGGCTGGAGAGGAGACCAACAATGGCGGAGACGATCGACACGATCGACGCCGACGAGAACAGCGCGGCCGAGGTTGCGGCCGACGATGTCGAAGACGCGCCCGCAGAGGCCGGCCGTAAGGGTGGTGTCGACGACGACGTCCTCGTGAAGGAGGGCGACATCGCGGGCGACTACCTCGAGCGGTTGCTCGACCTTCTGGACTACGACGGCGACATCGACCTCGATGTCGAAGCGGGCCGCGCGATCATCAGCATCGATGGTGGCGAGGACCTGGAGAAGCTCGTCGGCCCGCGTGGCACCGTGCTCGAGGCGCTGCAGGAGCTGACCCGGCTGGCGGTGCAGCAGGAGACCGGTTCGCGTAGCCGGCTGATGCTGGACGTCGCGGGCTGGCGTGCGGACCGTCGCGAGGAGCTTCGTGAACTCGGCCGCTCCACCGCCGAGACGGTGGTGTCGTCCGGCGAGCGCGTCCGGCTGCAACCGATGAGCCCCTTCGAGCGGAAGGTCGTGCACGACGCGGTCGCCGCTGTGGACGGGGTCCAGAGCGAGAGTGAAGGAGAGGACCCGAAGCGTCGGGTCGTCATCTTCCCCGCCTGACAGTTCTCTTCACAGAAGCGGCCCGCTGGTCCTCCGGCGGGCCGCTTCTTTATGTCCGGGGTGAATTACAAGCGTGGCGTTTCACGTGAAACGCGCGCGCCGTCCATGAGACGAGTGGAGTTGTCCACACTTGCGGTCTGTCTCCCCGTTTTGTGGTCGGCGTCATGGACAATCGGTTGAGCGCGTTTCACGTGAAACTGCGTCGAGGGTTGAGGAGCAAGAGTGGGCTTGGACGGGGTCGCCGCATCGGTACGGACCGCGGCGTCGGAGGTGTTCGGAGACCGCGTCGAGCTGGCCGCCGGCTATGTCGAACTCCTGGAGGTCCACGGAGTCGAGCGTGGACTCATCGGACCCCGTGAGGTCAACCGGCTCTGGGAACGGCACGTCCTGAACTCCGCCGTGATCGGCGAGCAGATCCCCCAGGGTGCCCGCGTGGTCGACGTCGGCTCAGGCGCGGGGCTTCCGGGTGTACCGCTCGCGATCAGCCGACCGGACCTCGATATCGTTCTGCTCGAACCGATGGCCCGCCGAGTCGACTGGCTGGCCGAGGTTGCCGAGAAGCTGAAACTCTCCATCACCGTTGTCCGCGGGCGCGCGGAGGAGCGGCAGGTGCGCGAGGAGCTCGGTGACGCGGATGTCGTCACCGCCCGGGCGGTCGCCCCCTTGGCCCGGCTCGCTAGCTGGTGCCTCCCGCTCGTACGTTCCGAAGGCGCCCTGGTCGCTCTCAAAGGAGCGAGCGCGGCAGAGGAAATCGAACGTGATCGTGTCGCCGTCCGGAAGGCGGGTGGCGGCGAGCCGGAGATCTTCGAGTGCGGAACGAAGGTGCTCGAGGTCCCCAGCACGGTCGTTGTGATCCATCGTCTGCCATCGAAACCGTCCCGGCCGCGGAGCAGGCGAAGCTAGACCAGTTCCACGTGAAACATCGCAGACCGACTCCAACGTCTAATACAGAGGAGGCTCGAGACCGGTGACTCCCCCACCGTCCGACCCTGCGGGCACTGGCAACGAAATCGGCTGGACGCCGATCGCTGAAGAGGCCGTACGGGCCGCCAGCGTGCTGCACCCCAAAAAAGGCGCGCTCCCTCGCCCGGCTCATCGGCGAGTACTGACGGTCGCCAATCAGAAAGGCGGCGTCGGCAAGACCACGAGCACGGTGAACCTCGCCGCCGCCCTGGCCGTCCACGGGCTCAAGACGCTCGTGATCGACCTCGACCCGCAGGGCAACGCGAGCACCGCGCTCGACATCGAACACCGCTCAGGCACGCCGTCGATCTACGAGGTGCTGATCGGTGAGGTCACGCTCGCCGAGGCGGCCGCGCAGAGCGAGCAGTCGCCGAACCTCTACTGCGTGCCCGCGACGATCGATCTCGCCGGCGCCGAGATCGAACTCGTGTCCATGGCGTCCCGCGAGATGCGGCTCAAGGAGGCGCTCTCGGCCGAGGTCCTCGACGAGATCGGCGTCGACTACGTCTTCATCGACTGCCCGCCGTCGCTCGGCCTGCTGACCGTCAACGCGATGGTCGCCGCGCAGGAGGTGCTGATCCCGATCCAGTGCGAGTACTACGCGCTCGAAGGTCTGGGGCAGCTGCTGAGCAACATCGAGCTCGTGCAGAAGCACCTCAACCGCGAACTCAGCGTCTCCACGATCCTGCTCACCATGTACGACGGCCGGACGAAGCTGGCCGACCAGGTGACGAACGAGGTACGGAACCACTTCGGGGACACTGTTCTCAAGACGGTGATCCCGCGCAGTGTGAAGGTGTCCGAGGCGCCCGGCTACGGGCAGACGGTCCTCGCGTACGACCCGGGTTCCCGAGGTGCGATGAGCTACGTGGACGCGGCGAAGGAGATCGCCCAGCGTGGTGCGGAGATGAAGGAAAGGACCGGTACGGCATGAGCGAGCGCAGAGGGGGGCTCGGGCGCGGGCTCGCCGCCCTGATCCCCACCGGTCCGCCACCGGGCTCTGCGGCCCCGGCCGAGAACGGTTCGGCCGCGGCTCCCGCGCCCGCGGCCGGGCCCACCGGGCCGGACGACAAGGGCTGGTTCGCGGCCAACGGCGCGGCCGGTTCGCACACCGGCGCGGTGTCCGGCGCGGTCTACCGCGAGGTGCCGCTCAGCCAGATCAAGCCGAACCCGAAGCAGCCGCGGCAGGTCTTCGACGAAGAGGCGCTCACCGAGCTGGAGCACTCGATCCGCGCGTTCGGGCTCATGCAGCCCATCGTGGTCCGGGAGCTCGGGACCGACGAGTACGAACTCGTCATGGGCGAGCGGCGGCTACGCGCGTCGCAGCTGGCGGAGCTGGAGGCGATCCCGGCGATCGTCCGCCAGACCGCCGACGAGGCGATGCTGCGCGACGCGCTGCTCGAGAACATCCACCGCGTTCAGCTCAATCCGCTCGAAGAGGCGGCCGCGTACCAGCAGTTGCTCGACGAGTTCGCGGTCACCCACGAGGAGCTGGCCGGCCGTATCGGGCGCAGCCGCCCGGTCATCACGAACACGATCCGTCTGCTCAAACTCCCCCTCGCGGTCCAGCGACGGGTCGCCGCCGGGGTGCTTTCGGCGGGCCATGCGCGGGCGCTGCTCTCCCTCGAAGACGCCGACAGTCAGGAAGAGCTGGCCGTCCGGATCGTCGCGGAAGGCATGTCGGTCCGCGCGACCGAGGAAGCCGTCACGCTCAAAAAGAGCGAGAAGCCGGCCAAGCCGAAGGCCGCTCCCCGCAAGCCGATCCAGGCGCCCGGTCTCCAGGAACTCGCGAACCGGCTTTCGGACCGGTTCGACACGCGCGTAAAGGTCGACCTCGGCCGCCGAAAGGGGCGGATCACGCTCGAATTCGGCTCGGTAGACGATCTTGAACGCATTGTCGCGCTGATGGACAAAAATCAGGCAAATCAGACATCGAAAACCGATGAGTGATTACACCAGGTCGTTTTGTCACGGTGACGATTGCTGAGAGATGATCACGAAGTAACGCTGGGTACTTGAACTGGGGGCAAGTGTGAAAGGGTTCTTCGACGGCCGAATTCCGCATGCGGTGGTCTTCGATTGCGACGGACTGCTCATGGACACCGAGCCGTGTTGGTCGGTGGCGGAGACCGAGTTGTTCGCGCGGCGCGGTCTGCCGTTCGGTCCGGACGAGAAGGCGTTGGTGATCGGCAAGTCGCTCCCGGCGGCCGCAGACGCGATGGCGAAGGTCTTCGGCGAGCCGGAGGCCGGCGCCGCGATCGCGGACGAGTTGCTGAGGTTGGTTACCGAGGTCGTCACCGCGAAGGCGGAGGCGATGCCCGGCGCGCGCGAGTTGGTCGAACTGACCGCCGCCGCCGTTCCGGTCGCCGTCGCGAGTAACTCGCCCCGGGCGCTCTTGGAAGCCGCACTCCGGCGAGGCGGACTTTCGGAAATGTTTCCCGTGAAACTGGCCGCCGACGAAGTGGCCGCGCCGAAGCCGGATCCAGAGATGTATCTGACCGCCTGCACCCTCTTGGGCGTCGCTCCGGCGGACGCCTTGGCGTTCGAGGATTCGATGACCGGTCTCCGGTCGGCGCGCGCGGCCGGGGTGCCCGTCATCGGGGTGCCGACGCTGAAGCATCAGGACTTCCCTGCCGACGTCGTTCTCGATTCCCTGCGCGATGAGGATCTGCTCGCCTGGGTGAGCGGGTGGCCGCGGCGATGACGTTCGTTCGCTTCCAGAGCCCGACGCGCAACGAGCGCGGCACCTTCACCGGAGTCTTCGGTCTCGTCAACGGACTGGCGCGAGCCGGGCACCTCACCGTCGAACAGGAGAGCTTCCGGCGGGCGAACAACGACTGGTACGACGCGAACTTCATCAACCCGGCGCACAGCGATCCGAGCGTCTACGACATCGCGGTCAATCCCGGTGCCTCGGCGTGGTTCAAGGCGACGGCGCGCATCTTCATCGAGCGGGTCGACGGCTACCTGGCGATCCTGGAAGCGCACGCGCTCTCGTGCGAGACGGTGCGGTCGGCCGATCCGGGGCCGATCATCTACGAGGACGAGTTCCAGGTCGTCGCTCTGCCGAGGCATGAACTCTGCCTCTGAACAAAAAGGGGACTCGCCCGTACTGGGCAAGTCCCCTTCGTCGTGTCTGAGTCAGCTCTTGCGGGAAACCGCTCGGCCGACGAGGTCGGCGAAGACCGAACCCAGCGTCGCGCCGCCCGCCTCGATCGCCATCGGGACCGTGGACGTCTCGGTGAGGCCCGGCGACAGGTTCACCTCGAGGAAGTAGACCGTGCCGTCGTCGGAGACCACGGCGTCGGTGCGGGAGATGTCGCGCAGCCCCAGTTGCCGGTGTGCGGCGACGGCCAGTTCACCGACTGCCTTGGCGGCGTCGTCGGTGATCCGCGCGGGGGTGAAGAAATCGGTCAGCCCGGCGGTGTAGCGAGCGGTGTAGTCGTACACGCCGCTCTCCGGGACGATCTCCACCGCGGGAAGGGCTTCGGGTCCCTCTTCGCCTTCGATGACCGTTACGGCCACCTCGACGCCTTCTACGAACCTCTCGGCGAGAACGGTGTCTCCGTAGGCGAAGCAGCCGACCATCGCGGCGGGCAGGTCCGTGGCCACGTTGACGACCTGGGTGCCGAGCGCCGAACCGCCCTGATCGGGCTTGAGCATCAGCGGCAGGCCCAGCTTCTCGACCATCGCGTCCAGCACGGCCTGCGCGCCGAGTTCGCGGAAGGTGCTGTGCGGCAGCACGACCCAGTCGGGTGTCGCGAAGCCCGCCTTGGCGATCAGCGCCTTGGCCGTCGGTTTGTCCCACGCGCGGCGGCAACCCTGCGAGCCGGTGCCGACGTACGGGACGTCGAGCATCTCCAGGATCGTCTGCACCGACCCGTTCTCCCCTTCGCCGCCGTGAAGGGCCACGACGGCCGCGTCGGGACGACGCGTGCGAAGGCGTTCGAGCAGACCGGCGTCGGTGTCCCACTCCTCGACTACGAGACCTTCGGACCGAAGCGCGGCGGAAAGCCGGCGCCCGGAGCGGAGGGACACATCGCGTTCGTGGGAAAGCCCACCTGCGAGCACGGCAACGGTGCGGTCGACCACCGAGGACTCCTTAAGTCTGTTTGTGGACGGCCGGTCGATCAGACCGTGTCCGGAGAGGGGTTCTGCGGCCCCGACATCGCGCGGGGGGTCACGCTACCGAAAGTACGCGCGAGATCCATTTCGGACTCGAGCACCGCGGCGAGTCGCCGGACGCCTTCGCGGATCCGCTCCGGCGTCGGGTAGCAGTAGGAAAGGCGGAGCTGCCGGCTGCCGAAGCCGTCGGCGTAGAAACCGGTTCCGGAGGCGTACGCGACCCGGGCCGTGACGGCCCTCGGCAGCATCGCCTTCGTGTCCACGCCTTCGGGAACGGTCATCCAGACGTAGAATCCACCGTCGGGTTTGGTCCAGCTGCAGCCGGCGGGCATGTGCTGATCGAGCGCGGACAGGATCGCGTCCCGGCGCTCCCGGTAGTTCTCGCGGAACGTCTTGATCTGCCCCATCCAGTCGTGAGTCGAGAGGTATCGCGACACGATCAACTGGTTAAGCGTTGGCGGACAGAGCGTCGCAGACTCGGCGGCGAGCACGAGTTTCTCTCGGACGGCGTGCGGCGCGAGGACCCAGCCGACCCGCAGGCCGGAGGCGAAGGTCTTCGAGAACGAGCCGAGGTATACGACGTTGTCGGGGTCGATCGAGCGCAGCGCCGGGTACGTCTGCCCGTTGAAGCCGAGCAGGCCGTACGGGTTGTCCTCGACGATGAGGATGTCGTTCTCACGGCAGATCTCGACGATCTCCGCGCGGCGCTCGACGGCCATCGTGACGCCGCCGGGGTTGTGGAAGTTCGGGATCGTATAGAGGAACTTGACCCGCCGGCCCGACTTCTTGGTCTCCGCGAGCGCGGCCCGCAGCCCCTCGGGGACCAGGCCGTGGTCGTCCATCGCCACGTGGACGACGTCCGCTTGGTACGCGGAGAAGGAGCCGAGCGCGCCGACGTACGACGGGCCCTCGGCGATGACGATGTCGCCCGGGTCGCAGAACAGCCGGGTGACCATGTCGAGGCCCATCTGCGAGCCGACGGTCACGACGACGTCGTCCGGGTGCGCCTTGATGCCCTCGAGGGCCATGATCTCGCAGATCTGCTCGCGCAGAGCCGGGACGCCGTGCGCGGAGCCGTACTGAAGGGCGACCAGGCCCTCTTCGGCGATGAGTTCGCCGACCTGCGTGGACAGCGTGTCCAGCGGCAGCGCGGCGAGGTTCGGCATCCCGCCGGCGAGCGAGACCACCTCGGGACGACTGGCGACCGCGAACAAAGCCCTGATCTCGGAAGCGGTCATTCCGGCCGTACGCGCTGCGTAGCGGTCGAGATGCGGGTCGAGGTTGTGGCGGCCGGTCTGCGGCCGTACAGGGCGATTCTCGGTCATCAGGCGCTTCACCCGTGCTTCGAAGTGGACATAGTCGCTACCGACTGGTAGTTCCATCGAGTGTAACCACCCTCCCTTGTGGGGCCCTGGCCTTCCGGTGTTCATCACATCGGCCTATCCTCGGTCAGGGTCCCTTCAGCGAGCCCTGCTCGGGACAGGGCTGTGTCGGGTCGTTTTTGTTCAGGGAGGTTCTTGGTGTCGCGTCGCGTTGTGGGCGTAACCCTGGACAACCTGGAGCACCTGCCCAAGAGCTGCCGCCGCTGCGTGTACTGGGAGCTGGCGCCGCATATGAAGGCGCAGGCCGAGGAGTACGGCGCGACAGAGGTCGAAAAAGAAGCCTGGGTTTCCAACGTGCTGCTGGAATGGGGCTCTTGCGGCCGCATCGTCTACAGCGACACCCTGCCCGTCGGCTTCGTGCTCTACGCACCGCCTAACGCCGTCCCGCGCTCGCTGGCTTTCCCGACGTCGCCTCCCGGGCCGGACGCGGTCCTGCTGACCGCCTTCCAGATCCTCCCCGAGTTCCAGGGCGGCGGGCTGGGCCGGATGCTGGTGCAGGCCGTCGCGAAGGACCTGACGAAGCGCGGTGTCCGCGCCATCGAGGCTTTCGGCGACGCCAAGCCCGACGAGACCGACCCGGACGGCGGCCACAGCTGCGTGCTGCCCGCGGCGTTCCTGCAGAGCGTCGGGTTCAAGACCGTGCGGCCGCACCCGCGGTGGCCGCGGCTGCGGCTCGAACTGCGGTCGGCGATCTCGTGGAAGGAAGACGTCGAGGCGGCGCTGGAGCGGCTGCTCGGCCAGGTCTCCATCACGACCGCCGAGCCGAGCCTGGGTCGCGCCTGACTTTCCGCCCTTCTCTCGCGTATGTCATGAAAGGGTCTTTCAGGACGAAAAGTGTCCTGAAAGACCCTTTCATGACACGCCTCTAGCAGGTTTTTCGCGTGCGCGCAGCAGCCATCCCCCGCCTGGGGACAGCTGTGGGTAACCGGCCGAGTTATCCACAGATCGCTGATAGGAGCGGTGGATAATCTGTGGATGGGTAGGCTGGACTCGGGGACGCCCCCCGGGAAGGGTGGGGGCTGCGCACCATTCGGAGCTAGGGGTGGCGTGGTCCGGCAAGAGGGCACACAACCGGTTGTGCCGAGGGTGTCGGCAGTGGAAATGTGCGCCCGCGTGCGGGTGTGGAGGAGTGGCTACTCCGCTTTGGCGAGTTCGTGAGCCAGGACGTCCGCGAAGGTGAACGTGCCGGTCGGCTGGTCGCCTTCGCCGAGGAGATACAGGCGCTTCACGGCGACCAGGATGCCTTCGGCGACGACGTCGCGGAAAGCCGGGTCGGCCAGTTTGCCGCTGTCCTCGGGGTTGGTCAGGTAGCCGATTTCGATGCGCACGGCCGGGCAGCGGGTGCGGGTGAAGATCTCCCAGGTCTTGTAGTGCGTGCGGCAGTCGAGCATGCCGGTCCGGGCGGCCAGCTCACGCTGGATGAAGCCCGCCAGCAGCTCGCCGACCGTCGACGTGGTGCCGTTGCCGGTGCCGAAGTGGAAGCTCGCGACACCCTGCGCCTCGGGCGAGGGGTTCTTGTCGTTGTGCAGCGAAAGGAACAGGTCGGCGCCCGCCTCGTTCGCGAACTTGGCCCGCTCGCCCTCGGTGGGGCTCTGGTTCGGGCCGCGCGAGATCAGCGCCTCCATGCCGGTGGCCTGCATCCGGCCTTCGAGCCGCCGCGCCAGGTCCCAGACGAGGTCCGCTTCACGCAGGTCGCCGGCGACGACGCCGAGGTCCTCGCCGCCGTGGCCCGGGTCGATCACGATGCGCTTGCCGCGCAGCCGGGGGCCCGCCTGGCGCACCTGCTCCTGCTCGCGCAGGAAGACGGGGCGGCCACCGCGGGCGCGGGGCGACGAGAGGCGGTGCAGTTCGCGGATGGTGGCCGGCCCGCAGATGCCGTCGGCGACCAGGCGCATGTCGCGCTGGAAGGTCTTGAGCGCACGCTCGGTCTGGGCGCCGAAGTGCCCGTCCGGGCGGCCGGCGTCGAAGCCGAGCTCCGTCATCCGCTCCTGGAGCGCGAAGACGTCGTCGCCCTGCATGGGCGCGGAGAACATGTAGGCGAGCGGGCGGCTGCCGAGGTGGAAGCCGGCGCCACGAAGCGCCTGATAGGTCGCCGGACCCACCAGACCGTCGGTGATGAGCCCACGGCGCTGCTGGAACGCCCGTACGGCGGATTCCATCGCCGTGTCGTAGGTCTCGTACTCCCCGGATTCGGTCACCGGCGTAAGCAGCTCCATCGCCGCAAGCGTGGACCTGATCTCGGCGACGTCCGGTCCGGCGTCACCGCGGCGGAGTACCCGCATGCACTCCTCGCTCTTCCCTTTGGGGCACCGAACGAACTCGATGCGCGACGTGAAAACTCTGCGGGGAGAACCCCGGTGCTCTATTGTGCCCTGTGAACTCTCGGTGAGCGAGGAGGCCCGGTCGGTGCGTCAAGAGCCCGATCGTGGAACCCGTCCGAGCGCCATGATCATGTTGCCGTGACGACCGAAAATACCCGGCCCGGAGAACGACGAAACCCGGAGCCTGGGAAGGCCCCGGGTTTCGGCAGGTGAAACACGAGATCAGAGGACGTCCGCGAGGTCCGAGAGCAGCGCGGCCTTCGGCTTGGCGCCGACGATCTGCTTGATCGGCTTGCCGCCCTGGAACAGGATCAGCGTCGGAATCGACATCACCTGGTAGTCACGCGCCGTGTTCGGGTTCGCGTCGATGTCCAGCTTCGCGACGGTCAGCTTCTCACCGTTCTCCGCCGCGATCTCCTCGAGCACCGGGGCGACCATCTTGCACGGGCCGCACCACGTCGCCCAGAAGTCGACCAGGACGGGCTTCTCGCTCGTCAGCACGTCGTCGACGAACGTCTTGTCGGTCACCGTCACGGTGTTGGCCATGGTGTCTCCTCCTGGGGGTGGTGAACTCCGGTGCTGCGAAAGTCAGTTGGAGGCGCCGTAGCCGCCGCCGACCAGTTCGGGGGTCTCCTGCGCGGCCTCGACATCGGCGTGTTCCGCCAGCCATCGTTCCGCGTCGATCGCCGCGGCGCAGCCCGAGCCGGCCGCGGTGATCGCCTGCCGGTAGGTGCGGTCGACCAGGTCGCCCGCCGCGAAAACGCCGGGCAGATTCGTGTAGGACGTCCGGCCCTGGGTGAGCACGTAGCCGTCCTCGTCGAGGTCCACCTGACCGCGCACCAGTTCGCTGCGCGGGTCGTGACCGATCGCGACGAAGAAACCGGTGACGTCCAGCCGGGACTCCTCGCCGGTCAGCGTGTCCTTGAGCTTCAGGCCCTCGACCTTGCCCTCGCCGGCGACTTCGGTGATCTCCTTGTTGAGCGCCCACTTGATCTTCTCGTTGTCGCGGGCCCGCTCCAGCATGATCTTGGAGGCGCGGAATTCCTCGCGACGGTGCACGACCGTGACGGACTTGGCGAACTTCGTCAGGAAGGTCGCCTCCTCCATCGCGGAGTCGCCGCCGCCGGCGACCACGATGTCGTGATCGCGGAAGAAGAAGCCGTCGCAGGTGGCACAGGCCGAAACACCACGGCCGAGCAGTTCCTGCTCACCCGGGACGTTCAGGTAGCGGGCCGCGGCACCCATCGAGAGCACCACCGCGCGGGCCGCGTAGCGCTTGCCGTTCGCGACGACGTACTTGACGTCACCGGTCAGCTCGACGGACTCGACGTCCTCCTGGCGCAGGTCGGCGCCGAAACGCTTCGCCTGCTCGCGCATCTCTTCCATGAGGTCGGGACCCTGGATGCCTTCGCGGAAGCCGGGGAAGTTCTCGACCTCCGTAGTCGTCATCAGGGCACCGCCGAACTGAGTGCCCTCGAACACCAACGGTTCGAGTTGCGCTCGTGCCGCATAGACAGCGGCGGTGTATCCCGCAGGCCCTGATCCCACAATGATCAGGTTCCTGATCTCCTCGGCAGCCACCCGTGGACCTCCGCTCGTAGTGACCTGTTCACCAGGCTCAACACGATCGTAGGTGCCGGTGTTCCCGAGGTGACCGGCGCTACTTCTCCGGGCCTGCGGCGGCGATAGCAAAGGTCCCCCGCTCCCGCCTGCATCGAGGCAGGTGGGAGCAAGGGACCTTTGCTATCGCCTTCGGCTACTTCTGTCCGATGATCTTGTCGAAGAGGATCGCCGGCTTTCCCGGACCGCAGTCGGCGCCGAACGCGACGATGCGGAACTGGGCGAGTTTGCCTGTGGTGTAGATCACCATGACGCCGTCCTTGCCCGCGACGTTCACCGGCCGGATTCCCTCCGGCCGCACGTCGGGGTCCAGGCCGGCCGCGGCGACACAGGCGTCGAGCTGCTCTTCGGTCTTCAGTGGGCCGAAGTCGCGGACGCCGATCGCCTTGCCGACGAGTGCTTCGGCTCCTCCGCCGTCTCCGCCGACCGAAGGGCCGACAGGAGAGGGCGCGGGCTGAGCGATCCCGCCGGTGTCCGGTTGCCGCGTACTGGGAATGGCTATCGCGACCGCGGCGATGGCCGCCGCTGCCACGGTCGCTATCCCCGCGCCCCAGCCGATCCGCTTGTTCCGCCGCCGCCGTGCCGCCGCGAGGTCCACCACCGGGGCGACCTGCTCCTGCCCTTCAGGTGTGCCTTGAAACGCAGGCGACGCCTGAAAGGTCCGCATCTCGGCGGCCAGTGCGGCGTCGATCCGGGCCGCGAATTCCGCGGGCATCGGTGCGACCGGCTCGTTCGCGAGTTCCGCGAGATCGGCCGTGGTCGCTTCAAGTGCTTCGATGATCGCCAGTGCTTCGGGGTCGGCGTTCACCAGCGGCCAGAGTTCGGCCGCCTCTCGCTCGCCCAGCACACCTGCGTGCAGGTCGGCGAGCACATCGACAGACCACGGCGGACCGACGGTCCCACCGATCCCCCTGCTCTCGTCTGTCATCGTCCCTCCCCGTCACCCGGCGTGCCCTGAGGACGCCTGGCACCCCGATTCGGGGTGGCGCGTTCGCGTTTGCTTTCGTGAGTTGGGACGTTCGCAATCGCATCGGGGTTCCGCAGATGTCCGAGAACCTTCGCGAGCTTTCCGCGACCCCGAGCACACCTGCTCTTGACCGTGCCCTCGGCGATACCGAGCATCTTCGCCGTCTCAGCGACGGAGTATCCCTCGACGTCGACCAACACGATCGGGGCACGTTGTTCTTCGGGAAGCAGGTCGAGGGCTTCCTTGACCACGAGACTCGTCTCGCGCTCGGACATCGAGTCGCGCGGCGAGGCAGGCTCGTTGAACTGCCCGGTCTCGGGCAGCGGAACGGTCGGTCTGGCCTTGCCTCGCCGGATGCGGTCGAGGCACGCGTTCACGACGATGCGGTGCAACCACGTCGTGACCTGCGATTCGGCCCGGAAATTGCCCGCTGCGCGGAACGCGGAGATGAAGGCGTCCTGCAGGGCGTCCGCGGCTTCTTCGGGATCCCGCACGGTGCGCAGGGCCACCGCCCACATGCGGTCTCGATGTCGCTGGACCAGTTCACTGAACGCGTGCGGATCCCCAGCGGCATGCGCCGCTATGAGATCCGCGTCCGTGGGAGCTGCAGCTGTCACCCGGGAGAGCCTACTGACCCGGTGTTCGGCGTCACCCCGCAGGCAGGAACGTCAGCTCTTTGAGTTCCGTCACGAACTTGCCGTCCTCATCTTCACCCAGTTGAGTGATCCAGATGATGAAGTACTGACCCTGTTGCGGCTGCTGCAAAGCGATGGTCGATTCGCCCGCGGCGAGGTCCCCGCTCCCGACGACCTTCGTTTCGTCGAGTTTGGGGTTCTTCTTGTCGGCCGAGCGGATTTCGACCTTGGAGCCGGGGCTTCCCGCGTCGATCTTGATCTGGCTCAGGGTGATCGGGTCCTTGAAGGTGACGATCAGCCCGACGCCGTCCTTGAGCACCGGGAACTGCTTGTCGTACTCGTCGGTCTTCCAGCCCGTGCCCGCTTCGCCGTCGGTCGCGTTCTTCGCGCGGCCTGGGCTGTCGCCCTTGCTGCCCGGGTTGAACACGGCGACCGCGGACGGTTTCACCGGGGCACCGAGTGCCGGCGCGGGCGGTGGCTGCTGCGCGGGCGGCGGTTGCTGCCCCGCCGGGGGCGCGGACTGGGACGTCGACGCGGCGACGTTGATCTGCGGCCCGCTCGACTTCGACTCGCCCTGGAACAGGTTGATCAGCATCATCCCGACCCAGGCCAGGATCACCACGGTCGCGACGACCAGCACGGTCACGCCGAACGCCAGCTTCTTGCGGCGCGCGACGTCCTTGATCGGCTTCTTCGTCGTCCAGACCGTGCCGTCCCCTTCGGCGGGGGTTTCTTCCTCACCGACGGCCTTGATCAGCTGAGTGCGTTCCTCGGCCTCGGCGACCTGGCCCAGCATGCGCAGGATGGCGGCGCTGGTGCGGATTCCGCCGTGGTCGCCGTCCTCGATGGTGCGGACGGCGAGTGAGGACAGCTCCACCGGGACCGTCGGGACCAGCGACCGCGGCGGGATGACCCGGCCGGTCGGCGCGTGCGGTGCCGCCGGAATCGCGGAGGGACCGCCGGGCAGGGCCCAGCGGCCGGTCAGCAGCAGGTACAGGACCGCGCCGAGCGCCTTGACGTCGTCGCGGAGGGTCGCTTCGGGCAGCGGACCGGGGAAGGCCAGCTTCAGCGTGCCGTCCGGGGTGAGCCGCAGCCGCTGCGGGTGATCGAGGCCGAGGACCAGGCCGTTCTGGTGGGCATGGTCGACGGCTTCCGCCAGCGCCTGCACCATCCGGGCCGCCGCGGCGGGCGCCACCGGACGCTGCGACACGAGGTCGACCAGGTCGCTGCCCTTGGTCCATTCCGCCACGACGACACCGAGCAGACCTTCGCTCGAGGTGACGCCGCTGCCGAGGCTGAGCACGTCGAGGACGCGCGCGACCCCGCCATGGCCGAACTTCGACGCGTGCGCGGCACGCTCCAGCGTCCGGCGCGCGAGCCTCGCCGCTTCCGCGTCCGCCGGGTCGCCGACCAGCAAGGTCAGCGCGACATCACGCTTCAGCTGGCCATCGCGCGCACGCCAAAGGTGCGCGGCGGCCCGCTCGTCCACCCCGAACTGTGCGAGCAGGCGATACCGGCCGTCACCGACGACCCGGCCAGGGGCCAGTGAACCACCCTGGGCTCGGACGCCCAGCTGGCTCGACTCCCCTGCCTGTTCGCTCCGTCTCGTATCCACCGCACTCTCCCGCGTAGCTCCCGCCCCGAGGGTACCCAGAATACGACGCGTGAACGCGCGCCATCCGTGCGTGAATCGTTATCCGCGCTTGATCAACCGGGTGATGCGGTCCGTGGCGGGCTTCAATTCCTCCACCTTGAGGGCCATGAGCACGCCGAACGAGACCGCGATCCCGACGACGGTCTGGAGGAGAAGTTTCACCCAGGCCTGGAAAGTAACCCCGAACGAGTCAGGAACGACCTGCCCGGCGAGCCACGCCGCGCCGACTCCGAGCACGCTTCCGACGAGGGTGAAGAGGATCACCCCGAGAACTCGCTTGCTTCGGAGATTTCCGAGGGTCACCCACAGCCACACCTGACCGAGGATCGCGCCGATGACGAACGTGAGGCCGTTGACCATCATCACGCCGAGCACGATGTTCTCCGGCGACAGCAGCGCGGGGCACAGATAGAGCAGCGGCACCTTCACCACGGTCATCACGATCATGATCAGCACCGGCGTCCGCGCGTCCTTCATCGCGTAGAACACCCGCATCTGCAGCATGACCAGCGCGTACGGCAGCAGCGCGAAGGCACAGATGGCCAGCGCCTGTCCCATCTGCGACGCGGATTCGACGGTGCCCTTGCCGAAGGTGAACAGGGCGATACCGACCGAACCGCCGACAACGGTCATCACGGCCGAAATCGGCACGAGCATCACCGTCGAGATGCGCGACGCGTAGGAGAGGTCGCCGATCAGCTTCTTGTGGTCGCCGTCGGCGGCCGCGCGGCTCATCCTCGGCATGATCGCCGTCAGCAGCGAAACGCCGATGACGCCGTACGGCAGCTGGAAGAGCAGCCACGCGTTGCTGTACGCCGTCACACCACCGGCCGTACCGCTGGTCAGCACGCGGGTCGTGACCGTGTAGCCGATCTGGCTGACCGCGACGTAGCCGACGGTCCAGATCGCGAGCCCGCCGAACTCCTTCATGCGCTTGTCGATGCCCCAGCGCCACTTGAACTTGAACCCGGACCGCAGCAGCGGCGGGATCAGCAGCACCGATTGCGCCACGATGCCCGCGGTCACGCCGAGGCCCAGCGTCAGCAGCTTCGGGTCGGTGATGGACACGGGATCGGTGGAGATGTTCCCCGGCATGATCCACACCACGAGGATGGTGAAGATGACGACGAAGTTGTTGATCACCGGCGCCCAGGCCGTCGGGCCGAAGACGTTCTTCGCGTTCAGCACCGCCGAGAGCAGCGCGAACACGCCGTAGAAGAAGATCTGCGGCAGCAGCAGGTACGCGAACGCGGTGACCAGTGCGGGATTGGCGTCACCGTTGTCGTCCACGTAGAGCTTGGTGATCAGCGGCGCCGCGAGGACCGCGACCGTCGTACCGAGGACCAGCAGCGTCCCGGCGACCGTGACCAGCCGCTGTGTGTACGCCTCGCCGCCGTCCTTGTCGTCCTGCGACCGCACGAGCAGCGGGACGACGAGGCTGGACAGCACGCCGCCCATCAGCAGCTCGAAGATGATGTTCGGCATCGTGTTGGCGACGTTGAACGAGTCGTTCTCGACCTGCGCGCCGATGGCCGCGACCAGCAGCAGCTTCCACGCGAAGCCGGTGATCCGGCTGATCAGCGAGGCGATCGCCATCCGGCCGCTGGACTTCGCGATCGACGGCGCCTTCGCCGGGGCGACGACGTCCTGTTCGCCGGTGTGCCCCGGCCGCGGTTTGACCAGCGGCGCGTCCTTGATCGCCGGCATGACCTGCGTGGCGAGCTGGTCGTACGGGCGGAGGACGTCGGGGTCGGCGACCGGCCAGCGTGACCCCATCGGGACGCCGGGCGTGCGCGGGATGAACCGCGTCGCGTCGGGTTCGTCGCGCGGGTCCTGCTGCCACGGGCGGACCGGTGGTGGCTGGCGGCGCCCCCGATGCGGCGGAGGCGGGGTCTGGTGCAGCGCCTGCGGCGGCGGCGCCGGTGGGCGGCGCTGGGGCGG
This sequence comes from Amycolatopsis sp. lyj-112, assembly GCF_046549055.1. Classification (NCBI taxonomy): domain Bacteria; kingdom Bacillati; phylum Actinomycetota; class Actinomycetes; order Pseudonocardiales; family Pseudonocardiaceae; genus Amycolatopsis; species Amycolatopsis sp. lyj-112. Next base: position 68,935 of record NZ_JAJPWS010000020.1, read on the forward strand.
CTGGTTCGGGGGCTGGTTCTGGGACGGCTGCGGCAGCGGCTGGCCCGGGGGCACCTGCTGACGCCGGGTCGGCGGAGGCGGTGTCGTGGGCGGAGGCCCCTGTCGCGGCGGGGGCTGGCCCCCCGGCGGGTTCTGGGGTGGCCTCAGTCGCCTGGTCTCGTCGTCGGGACGGCCGGCGACCCGCTGGCGGCGGCCGTCCGGCGGCTGCTGCGCAGGCGGTTGGCCAGGCACGCCCGGCGGCGGCGTCGCCCGGCGTGGGCGCTCGCCGCGCTCAGGCGGGACCTGCTGCGGAGGCGGCTGACGACGCTCCGGACGGCGTGCCGGGCCATCGGTTCGACGGGGCGGTGGAGGAGTTCCTTCGCGCCGGGGACGGCCTGCACGCTCGGGCGGTACACCCGGCTCTCTTTCCACGCGTGCCCAATCCTCGGTGCTCGACGGTGCTCGACATTGCTCTGGGGATGCCCGGCGGCATCGTTCGACCCAGGGTAATCGGCAACGGCCGGAAAGGCTTAAACCTGTGCGTCCTCGGTCACACGCTCGACGCCTTCGTTCGCCCGAACGGCTCGCGACTCCTTGATCCTCCGGTAGATCCGCCGGGACGAGAGCAGCAGCAGCGCGCCGGCCGCGGTGAGGGTCACGATGATGGTGATCGCGCCGTACTCCGTCGAGGTCAGCTCGAACCGCGCGTCGGAACCGAGCTTGGTCCCGTCGGGCGTGCTCAGCGCCACGTCCACGCTGAATCGGCCCGCTCGCAGCGCCTCGACCGGCAGCAGCCTGTTAGCGGCGCCGTTGGCCACGATCGGCTGCGTCTGGACCGCCGCGGTCGGCCGTAGCCCGACGTTGTTCTTCAGTTCGACGCGGACGTTGATGCCGACCGGCAGGCTGTTGGTGATGTACACCGGCAGCGGCGACGCGCCGGAGGCCAGCGCGATCGTCTGCTTCGGGCGCTCCACGGTCACCTGGCTACGGATGGCGTCCAGGTCCGCGCGGGCGTTGCCGGTGGCGACCCCGGAGTCCGAGCCCCGCCACGACGTCGAGGCGGCCCGCAGCAGGGCGAGCCGGACGGGGGCGATCACGTCGGCCGGATTCACTCGTTTGGTGGAATCCATTGTCATCGCCGACGACAGGCCGAGCGTCTCGTTGTCGATCTGGGACATCTTCGCGGTGACGTCGCCGCTCGTGGCCGAGGCCAGATCTTGGGGGTCGTAGTTGACCGATGCCGCCCCGGACTGCTTCTTGTCGAGCAGGTCGGGCAACGGCGTCGACGTGGCGAGGCCGGCCTGGAAGAAGTCGCCGAGCCGATCGAGGAACGTGGTGAGTTCGGCGCGGGGCAGATCCCAGTGCCGCGGCGGCGCGATCAGCAGCTGCGAGCGCTCCTGCCCGGCCGTCTGCCCGCCGAGCCCGGCCCGGAAGGCGATCGCGCCGAGCCCGTTCTGGGTGGACACCGAGCGCAGCGCGGACGCGTCGAGCACTCCGCCGGTGGAACCGGTCGACCCGTTCAGCGCGCTCGCGATCAGTGAGTCGATCGGCTGCGCGCGCAGGTCCGTCCCTTCGATCGAGACGCCGCCCAGCACCGGCGACCCGGCCCGGAGCTTGCCCGAATCGGTGAGCACGGTCTTGACCCCGGCCTTGCCGATCGTGTCGACGGTCTGCGAGTCGAGAGCGCCGCCCGGCCAGAGGACGCCGTCCTGCGGCTGGACGCCGAGAAGGTTCTTGATCGTCGTCGCCCCGCCGATCGCGCTGTTCAGCAGCTCGGAGTCGGTGGCGTCGCCCGCGCGGACCTTCGTCAGCGCGGTGAGGTCGGCGTCGGCGAACGGGAGGGTGACCACACAGCGGCCCGCGACCAGCGCCTTCAGCTCACCGAGCCAGTTCTTCGCGATCTCGGCGCCCTTGCCCTGGGCGGGGCCCCCGCCGGTGGCGACCTGATAGCCGCGGGTCATCGAGTCCGCGGTCGCGACCAGATCGGGGTCGATGGCCAGGCACAACGACGACGAGACCTTCGTGTCGGCCTCGGCCGCGCGTGCGGCCCCGACCAGCGAATCCAGGCGGCCGCCGTCGTTCATCTCGTCGGCGAGCCGCTCGTCGGCCAGGGTCAGCGGGCCACCGAGCGGGGCCGAGACGACGTGCACCGTGCTGTTCGCGATCGGCCACAGCAGACCCGTCGCGGGCTGCGAGGTCGGACGCGAGGCCGGTGCCTTGCCCGGGATGCCGAGCACCGGCATCAGCAGGCTGACCGCCGCGAGCCGCTCCGGGCCGCCGAAGTCGGGGGTGCCGTTGACGTTGACCAGCAGCGGGTACACGCCGGGCCGCGGAAACTGCAGCTTCGAGGACGGGCCGAGCGGCACGGTCAGGTTCAGCCCGGCGCTCTGGCCCGCTTCCAGCGTGTCCGATTCGAGGTCGACGAAGTCGGTGGCGGACAGGTCCTTGAACTTGCCGCCGGCGAGGACGTCGCCGATCTGCTGCTCGGTCGCCAGCCTGCTGCCCAGCTGCAGCCGGACGCCCAGCTTGCTGATCTTGCGGTCGCCGATGTTGGTGACCCGGCCGGTGATGGTCAGCGACGTCGTGGTCGTGGTGACCACTCGCGGGTTCAGCTGATCGAGGTCCACGCGCAGCCGGGGCTGCTCCTGCGCCTGCGCGATCGCCCCGAACAACGCGGGCAAGGCCAGGAACAGGATCGACAGGACAGTGGCGGCAAGCCGCTTCACTCAGGTGCTCCCTCGGCGGTGTGGGCGTTGCTGCGCGAAGAGTTCTTTGGCCTTCCGGACCAGCTTGCGCTCGTCGGAGTAGGCGAGGGTGGTTTCCAGGTCGGCGAGCGGGACCCAGGCGACCTCGGTCACCTCGACATCCTCGTCCGAAAGCTCACCGCCGGTGGATTCCAGGATGAAATGGTGCACTGTCTTGTGCACCCGGCGTCGCTCGGCCACGAACCAGTAGTCGATGGTGCCCAGTGGCTGCAGAACCCGCGCGGAGATGCCGGTCTCTTCCTTCACCTCGCGCACCGCTGTCTGCTCCACCGTCTCACCGTCCTCGATGTGGCCCTTGGGCAGCGACCACAGCAGTCTGCCGTGCCTGTCGAGCCGTCCGATCAGCGCCGCGTTGGCGCGCTCGGCATCGACGACGAGGCCGCCGGCCGACGTCTCGTCGACCGTGGTCAGCCGCCTTCCCCGCCTGCGCCTGCGCCGGCGGCCCGGCTTCGAGGCGCCGGAGCGGCCGGCGGATCCAGACATGCTGCGATGCTAGAGCAAACGGCGGTACGGGTACGCTGGCTCTCCGTGCCCGTGTTGGGCCGGGTCGTAGTAAGTGTCTCGGTAAGTACATCCAAATCGTGGTGGGATTGTCGTGAACAAGGTGGTCGCCGGGCAGGCGATTGCGGGGAAGAGCGCCGCAATGCAGAACGCTGTGACAGAGCTGATGCGCATCTCCCCACTGGCGGATGAACTCGCCACGCTCTTCGCCAAGTCGGGCTACAGCCTGTACCTGGTCGGCGGCAGCGTCCGCGACATGATGCTCCGCCGTCCGGTGAACGACCTCGACTTCACCACCGACGCGCGGCCCGACCAGGTCCTCAAGATCGTCGGCAACTGGGGCGACGCGGTGTGGGACGTCGGCATCGCCTTCGGCACGGTCGGCGTCACCAAACAGGGCATGACGCTGGAGATCACCACGTTCCGCGCCGACAGCTACGACAGGGTCGGCCGCAACCCCGAGGTCACCTTCGGCGACAGCATCGAGGGCGACCTGCTGCGCCGCGACTTCTCGGTCAACGCGATGGCGATCGACCTGGCGAACAAGACCTTCGTCGACCCGTACGACGGGCTGCAGGCATTGGAGGAGCGGGTACTCGACACCCCCGCGACCCCTCAGGAGTCCTTCGCCGACGACCCGCTGCGCATGCTGCGGGCCGCGCGGTTCTCCGCCCAGCTCGGGTTCACCGCGGCGCCGCGGGTGATCGACGCGATGACGTCGATGGCCGAGGAGATCGACCGGATCACCGCCGAGCGCGTCCAGGCCGAGCTGTCGAAGCTGCTGCTGGCGAGCGACCCGCGGCCCGGGATCGAGTTGCTGGTCGAAACCCGGCTCGCCGACCGGGTGGTGCCGGAAGTGCCCGGGATGCGGCTCGCGATCGACGAGCACCACCAGCACAAGGACGTCTACGAGCACTCGCTGACCGTGCTCGCCCAGGCGATCGAACTGGAGAAGTCGCACGAGCCGACGTCGGAGCCGGACCTGATCCTGCGGCTGGCGGCGCTCCTGCACGACATCGGCAAGCCCGCGACGCGCGAGTTCCAGCCCGGCGGCGGCGTGAGCTTCCACCACCACGAGGTCGTCGGTGCGAAGATGGTGCGCAAGCGTTTGCGCGCGCTGAAGTTCTCGAAGGAGATCGTCCAGGACGTCAGCCAGCTCGTGTTCCTTCACCTGCGGTTCCACGGCTACGGCAAGGGTGAGTGGACGGATTCGGCGGTGCGGCGCTACGTCACCGATGCCGGTGACCTGCTGCCCCGGCTGCACAAGCTGGTGCGCGCAGACTGCACGACGCGCAACCGGAAGAAGGCGGCCGCGCTGCAGGCGACCTACGACGACCTCGAGCAGCGGATCACGACGATCCAGGCGCAGGAGAACCTCGACCGGGTCCGGCCGGACCTCAACGGCGAGGAGATCATGCGGATCCTCGGCCTCAAGCCGGGACCGGACGTCGGCAAGGCGTGGAAGCACCTGAAGGAACTGCGGCTCGACCGCGGCCCGCTGGAGCACGACGACGCCGTCGCCGAGCTGAAGAAGTGGGCCGAGGAGAACGGCGTCGGCTCGGCTTCCTGAACGTTAAGGACCTCTTCAGCCGTTCAGCCCTGGATCGCTGTGCCGATAGCCGACATACTCCTGCCGTTGGTCCGGGCGGGGGGAAATTCCATGGCGAAGCGGCCGCCGAGTTTTCTGGTGACGTTGCTGCGGCGCGGCGCGCCCGCGCTGGCCACGGCCACCAGTGAGCTGTCCGACGAGGTCGGCGACCCGACGCCGATGCGGGCACTCCGCCGGATCCAGCACATGGCGGGCCCGGTCGACACGGGCTACCGCGACAACCTGCTGCTGCGCGCTGCCCGGTATGTCGCACTCGTCCCTCTGGTCTATCGGCTCTTCGCGGTGCCCGGCGCGTTCGGCCTCTACGTCTCCACGCACGGCACGACCGGGATCGCCCCTGTCGGGCTCGTGACGCTCGGATCGGTCGCGCTGAGCGTGTACGGGATCCGCTGGATGCTGCAGTCGGCGCCGTTCCAGCCGAACCTCGCGGCCCGGTTGCTGGCCGTCGATCTCGTGTTCACGCTGCTCGCGCTGCTGATCGTCGGCGCGTTCGTGCCGGCGTCGGTGTTCACCGAGGCCATGATGGTGCCCGGTAAACACCTGCTCGGCGAGGTCGCGCTGCTGGCCTTGGCGCTGGGGATCGCCGCCGCGGCGGCACTGGTCATCGTCAGCCTCCCGATCCGGATGCTCGCGTCGCTGTTCGGCACCGGGCAGGCCTCGCCCGGCGAGGCCCTGGCCACCTTTCCGCCGATCCTCGGCGTGCTCTTCACCGCGACCGGCGCACTCGTCCTGATCGGGCTCGGCACCCGGCTCGCCCTCGCCTACGGGATCCGGAACGGGCGGATCGCCGAACGCGCCCGCCAGCACCGGATGCTGCACGACTCCGTGCTGCAGACCCTCGAAGCCATCTCGCTCGCCAACCGGGGCGACCCCGTCGAGCGGCTCGCCGAGGTCCAGCGGCTGGCGCGGGCGCAGTCGATGGAGCTCCGCCGGACGATCGAGAGCGAAGCGTCGGGGCGCTCCGAAGCCGGGTCGCGGCCGCTGGGCGAGAAGCTCGCGTCGCTGGCCGCGGAGATGGCGAGGGACGGCCTGCGTGCCCAGCTCGTGATCGCGGAACTCGACGACGACACGCTTTCGGAGGTCCGGCAGGTCGCCATCCGCGACGCCGTCCGCGAGTCCCTGCGCAACACGCTCAAACACGCCGGGACGGACAAGGTCGTCGTGCGGGTCGAGGAGCAGGAAGGCGGCGTCGCGGTGATCACCCGCGACCACGGTGCCGGGTTCAGTCTCGATTCCCGGCCCGCCGGATTCGGCATCAGCGAGTCCATCACCGCCCGGCTGAACGAGGTCGGCGGGACGGCCAGGGTGGAGTCGGCTCCAGGCAATGGCACCAGAGTCACCCTTTGGGTGCCTTTCTGACGGTAAACAGGAGAACATGAAGAAAACGGAAGTCCTGGCCCGAGCGCTCACCGCGTATCGCGACGGTGACCAGGCCGAGGCGGCGGACCTCGCCGGGCGTGCCGGATCCACGCTCGGCACCGAACTGAACCGGTATCTGACCGAAGGTGGCGGCGGCGGCCCGGTGTACGACCGGCCCGCCGCTTTCACGGCGTTCATCCGCGGGGGCGGGAACGTGAAGCTCTACCGCAGGCTCAGCGAGGTACTCGCCCGGCGCTACGGCGGCATCGGTTCCCTGCTCGACATCGGCTGCGGCGACGGGCTCGCCGTCGTCCCCGCACTCGAACAGGCCGATCGGCAGCCCGGCCGGATCGACCTCGTCGAGCCGTCGAGCGCGCTGCTCGACGAAGCGCGGAAGCACCTCGACGGCACCCACGGCGTGCACACCTGGGACGCCACCGCGCAGGAGTTCCTCGCCCGCGACGACGACCGGCAGTGGCAGCTGACGCAGTCGACCTTCGCCCTCCAGTCGATCCCGACGGCGGAGCGCACCGAGGTCCTACGGGCGCTCCGGCCGCGTACGACGTGTCTCGTGCTGGCCGAATTCGACGTGCCAGAGCACGACGAAGACTCCGCCGAGTACCTGCTTTCGCTGGTCACACGCTACGAACGAGGGATCTCGGAGTACGGCAAGGACGCGTCGCTGGTGGCGCAGGGCTTCCTGCTGCCGATCCTGCTGGGCCTGGTCAAACCCGGCGCGGACCGGACGAACTGGGAGCAGCCCGCCACGGACTGGGCCTCGCAGCTCAAGGAAGCGGGTTTCGCCGGCATCCGGATCGAGCCGTTGGCGGACTACTGGTGGTCTCCGGCTGTGCTCATCACCGCGTCCTAGAAGTCCTTGAAGGACTCCTTGAGGGAATCAGAGTCCCTCAAGGAGTCCTTCACGGTCACTGGACTCGCGACAGCGCTCCGCTTTCGAGGTGCTGCGCGATCGGCCTGGGCAGCACGTAGGCCACGGCCCCGCCCGGCGTCCCGTTCCACGGCGCGGTGATCCCGGTGATCACCCGCAGCGGACGCTGGACGCGGTACAGGCGGTGCTCCCGTTCGCGGTCGGCCGCCAGCGAGGTCTCGACGAACCGGGCGGGCTCGGCGTGCACGAGGTTGCCGGTGTCGTTGCCGAACCGCTGCACGGTGGTGCCGGCGGGCAGCACGACGATCCGCTTGCGGCGGAAGAAGTTCAGCGGCGGCTCGCCCCGCATGGGCAGGATCGGCCAGTCGGCCGGGTTGTCGGCCTCTTCGTTCGCGCCCACCGCGGCCCGTGCCGGGTACAGCAGCAGGGTGCCGAGGAAGAATCGCGCCGCCTCTTCGAGACTGGAGAACGCCACCGGCTCATCGGCAGGCGGGCGTGAGACCTCCCAGCCGCTCTCGGTCCGGCGCAGCGTCCAGATTCCCGGTTCCGGTACCGCGTTCGCGCCGATCCGGTAGGACGTCGGCGCGACACCGTGTTCGGCCAGCCGCTGGAACAGCACGTCCAGCACGTCGCCGGCCCGGGCGTCGCGGCCAGGTTCGCCTTCGCGCTCTACGCGGGTCCGGACGCTCTCGTCCGGAAGGTCCGCGTCGGTCTGGGGCGGACGCGGCTTGCCGGCGATCTCCGCCTCGGCGGTCGCCCGCACCAGCTCGCCGACCAGCGCCGGCCGGAACCCGGCGGCCCGGATGTGCTCGACCAGCTCCGGTTCCGGCGGCACGCCGTACTTGCGCAGGTAGTGCGGCACGGCCGCGGGCCAGATCCAGACGCCGTCGGTGTGGAAGGCGTTCGGCACGTCCGGCGGACCGTTCGGGGTGAAGATGTCGGGCTGCGGACCCGGGCGGGACACCACCACCGGCGAGCGGAAGAGGTAGTCCAGCACCCCGCGCACCTGGTCCGGCGGCACCGGCGGCCGGGTGACGACCGGGCGCTCGCCCTCGTTGTGCGAGTCGGCGATCTTCGCGTGCCGGAAGGCGACGTCCAGCGGCAGCCCGGCCTTCGCCGAGAGCCAGGCCGGGACGTGCTCCTTGCCGCGCGGGAAGACTGACAGCTCGGTGGCGTACGCGCGCGGAGACGGCTTCCCGCCTTCGTTGGGCGCGAGCCGCCAGGTCGGTTCCTGGTCGGAGTCGAAATCGAAGTCGAAGTGCGACGCTGAGTCCAGCGTGAAGGTGCCCTGGAACCAGGCGCCGGTCTCCGGGCTGTACATCGCCGCCCGCAGCCGCGCGAACAGCGAGCCGAGCCGCGGCGGGGCCGCGATCGACACCGACACCGGGCCGTTGCCCTCGTCGCCGACCGAGCGGATCTCGAGTTCGGCGTAGTCCCCGACCTGCCGGAACTGCGCGCCGACCCGCTGCCACCCCGGCGGAAGGACGCTCAGCAGCGTCCGGCCGATGGCCCGCAGGAACGCCGACTGGTCGCCCGTGCCGTTCTCCGGCCGTGCGTCCGGAGACTCGACGAAGTCGTGCCTGGTCTGCCACAACGCCGTCAGCTGCGAAGGCCCGACGGTGGTCGAGAAGTCCGTCAGCCCCAGTTCGGCCGCGCGGGCCGCGTCCTCGCCCGCCCAGCGCAAGGTCAGCTCGCCGCCGCCGGTGTGCGGCGCGACGAGGAAGTGTTCGTCGTCGTAGCGGCCGTGGGTCTGCAGGCTGAAGGTCGCTCCGACCTCGCCGTTCAGCACCACCCGGGCGGCCCGCCCGTTCCACTCACGGTCGAAGCCGTCGGGCGCCGCCTCCCCAGGCGGCGCGATCAGCAACAGCGTGCCGTCCTCTGTCGACCGCTGGGCCGCGAAGACGGTGTCCCCCCATACGGCGTACAGGCCATCCGGCCGCTCCGCCGCTTGTACCCGGTAACGCACGATTTAGTCCCCTCCCCAAGTTCCCCAAGCCGGGGGTAAATCTAGTAGGCCGGGTACCGGGCGTACCACCGGTCGTCACCCGGCGCGTCCGGGCCGAACTCCGCGAGCGCGTCGTCCGCCAGCCGCCCGATCACTTCGGCCAGTTCCAGCTTCTCGAGCCAGTCCGTCCGTAGCGCTTCTTCGCCGTACATCGCGCCGACGAGGTTCCCACACACCGAACCGGTCGAGTCACTGTCACCACTGTGGTTCACCGACGCGAGCAGCGCCGAATTCGCGTCCGTGGTGGTCAGCGCGACGTAGACCGACATCGAAAGCGCGGTTTCGCCGATGTTCCCCTGGCCGAGCGTTTCGAGCTTTTCCGGCGTCGGGGCCCCTTCCCGCGCCAGCGCGAGCGCCTGGTCCAGCGCGACGCTCTGTTCCTCGTGGCCCTGGTACTTCTCCAACTCGACGCGGGCGGTCGCCACGGCGTCGAGCAGCGGTTTCCCGAGCAGGAGTTCGTGCACGATCACCGCGAACGCACCCGACGAGAGATACCCGCTCGGGTGACCGTGAGTCAGGGCCGCGCTCTCGGCGCCGAGGCGGAACACCTCCGCGAGGTCGTCCGACCACAGCGCGACCGGCGCCGCGCGCATGACCCCGCCGCAGCCCTTCGAGTTGTTCACCGGCTTGTCGACGCCGGCACGTACCCCCGTCCGCCCGTACGCCTCCAGCTCGCCGAAACAGGTGAGGCCGGGTGCGCGGCGGCTGAACAGCTCGCGGTTCGTGACCAGCCAGCCGTCCGGTTCTGGACTCGTCTCCTGCGGGCCGCGCGCCCGCTCCCACGCGATGCCCTGGGTGTGCAGCCAGCGCTGGTAGGCCAGCTGCAGTGACTGCTCGACGGGAACGGCGGTGTCAGCGGTAGCAAAGGTCCCTTGCTCCCGGCGCGCGCCCGCATGGGCCCTGACCAGGCCTTCCAGGGTGAACAGCGTCATCTGGGTGTCGTCGGTGATCCGCCCGATCCCGCCGTACGCGGGGATGAGGTCGGTGATCCCGGCCGGGCCGGCGATCTCGCGGATGCGGTCGATCGAGTCGAATTCGGTCTTCGCGCCGAGCGCGTCACCGATCCCCCCGGCGAGCAGGCTGCCGCGCAGCCGCGACCTGGTCGCCGGGTCCTGAAGCCACTCACGCATTTCTTACCGGTCTCCTCGCGGGTACCGTTCCGAGTCCCAGCGGCGCTTCTCTTCGGGCTCGCGGGGCAGGCCGAAACGGTTGAAGTAGTAATAGGCGTCGCCCGCCATGCCGTCGACGACGCCGAGGTCGCCGAACGCCGCGAGCCACGCTTCCGGCAGGCCGGGCACGGTGAGCCTGGCGCCGACCATCGCCCCGGTCAGCGCGCCGGTCACCGGTCCGCCTCGGGCCGCCAGCGCCAGCGCCGCTTCGGGATCGTGGCCCCGTTTGGCGGCGGCGAACAACGCCCTGCCCAGCACCGAAAGCGGCGTCCGGCCGTCCCCGATGCTGTCGAACTGCTCGACGTCATCGCCGTCGACGTCGTTCCTGAGATCGAGCACGGTCTTGACCAGGCCGTCGACCTCGCCGCTGTACTCGTCGAACCCTTCGAGGAAGTTCGCCACCGCGGGTACGCCGTCACGGGCCGCGAGCTGGGCGCGGAACACGTTCACCAGCAGTTCCGACCCGTGGACGACCTCGTGCCCGGCGGCGGAACCGACCAGTTCGCGAACCACCTTCATCGCGTAGACGACGTTGTCCGCCGGACCCTCCACCCCACCGGTCACGGTCGCGGCGAGCGCGGTCACCAGCATGGTCGAGAACTCGGCGGGTGCCGGGCCCGCGGCCGCGGTCGCCTTGGCCACCCAGCCGTCCGGGCGTCCGCCTTCGGGCAGCGACGCCGGGATCTCGGCCTTGTCCGGGGTCGCGTCCAGCCCGCGGATCACGGACTCGGTGTGGAACAACAGCTGCCGGGTCAGCCCGCCGAGCGGCAGGCCGTCGGCCGGATTCGCGCCTGAACCGAGCGCGTCCCCGAGCGCGAAGCCCACGTACGCGCCGACGATCCGGGGGTAGGTGAAGCTTCCCAGCGGCAGCTCGGGGTCGAAGAACTTCCCGAACGTCCAGGCCTTCGGCCGAGGATCGCCGTTGTCGGAGAAATGTGTCACCAGACCGTGGGCGAACGGGTCCTCGGGCAGTTCCGGGAGCGGACGGCCGTCGTATTTCGCCCGGGACCGCTTGAACGACAGCGTCGCGCTCCGCACGTAGCGGACGAGCTCGCCGGTGCTCAGCGTGTAGCCGTTGTTCCTGGCCTGGGCGACGAGGCTCGCCAGGTTCGCGGTGGCCGCGCCGACTTCTTGGCCGAGTTCCTCAAGAAGGGCTTCGTACGCCTTCGCGTACTCCTCGCCGAAGTAGGCGGGTCGTCCGATGGACTCCGGGCGTTCGGCCTTCGCCGGAAGCTCCAGGTCGGCGACCTGCTTCAGGGTCTCCGGATAGACGTTGAAGGTCTCCGGACGGCCCGGGTTGACCAGGAGGCCGACGCCGGGGACCTCCTTGGCGCGTCGCAGGAGCACCCGGGGCTGGACACGCTGCCAGGTCGTGTACTCCGCCGGAACCTGTTCCTCGGAGGTGTAGACGACGAACCTCGCGCCGGCGTCGCCGAAGTCGCGGACCTGCAGGTGGCCGTCCTTCGCCGGGGCCAGCACATCGTGGTCGAGCATCCAGTGGACGAACTCCTCCGGAGTGATCCACTCGACGCGGAGGTAGCCGAGCAGCTTCTCGACGTCGCTTTGCGGCTTCGGGCGCCCGGAGAACTGCGGTCCTGGCCGGTGGTCCGGATTCGTCCGGGTCGCCCCGGTCGGCCGGTCGTACAGCGTGTACTGCTCCCAGCGCACGATCGCCGCCTTGGGCACGGGCATCTCGGGGAACGCGGCCTCGTCGAACTCGGGATCGACGATCTCGGTCCACCGGGTGAACGCGTCGGGGTCGGCGCCGCCGCCCGCCGCGGACACCGCCATCGTCTCCAGGTCGAGGGTGATCTCACCGCCGTCGTCCGGCACGAAGGCGACCGGGCTGGGGAACAGTCCCGTGCCGGGATCGGTGCCGTCGAGCCAGCCGACGGTGTTGTACGTGACGTTCCAGCCGCCGGTCGCGCGCACGACGTAGTCGCGCCGGATCCGCAGCGCGCCGGTCCCCTCCACGCCGCGACCTGCCAGCCACTCCTCGACGCGGCTGACGGCTTCCTCTTCGTTCATCGTCCCCATCCCTGATTCACCAGCGGGGATACCGCCGGTCCCAGCCGTCGACCTCGGTCAGCGCCGAATGCCGGTCGAAGTGCCAGAACGCGTCCGTGGCGATGTTCTCCACCAGGTAGCGCAGTTCCAGCTGCTCGACCCACTTCTGCGGAAGGCCGGGAATGCCGGCGCGGGCACCGAGCAGCGCGCCGGTGATCGCGCCGGTGATGGCGCTGCGGCCCGAGTGGTTGACCGCCCGCAGCAGCGCCTGCTCGGGGTAGTTCTCGAACCCGGACAGCGCCGCGAACGCGCGGCCCAGCACCGAAAGCGTGCCGTTGCCGTCGCCGATCAGTTCCGGGACCCGCAGGTCGGGCAGCCCGTGCTTGCCGAAGAACGGCACCGACTCGGCGACCAGCGCCTTGAGGTCCGCCCATACCGGCCCCCGCTGGTGCGGGTTGGTGTCGCTGAAGATCTCGCGGGAGATGTTCCAGACCGGGTAGCTGAACGCCTCCGCGGTCAGCGCCGGTTCGAACAGCCAGGTCAGGTACGTGGACGCCTCGACGTCGATCTCTCCGGGGTGGGTGACCGAAACGAGGTCGCGCACCGCCTGGCGGACGCCGCCGCTCATCGCGCTGCCGGGACCGGCCGCGGTCAGCGCCGCCGGCAGGGCCGCGACCAGCGCGTCCGGCCCGCTCAACGGAACCGCCGTCGGTGAGATGGTCGCCAGCGCGTGGTACGCGTTCAGCTCGGCGTCGTCGGGGGTGCGGCGGACCCTGAGTTCCGGCACCTTCACCAGCCAGCCGTCGGCGTTGTCCAGCGGCGCGCCCTGGGTGTGCAGCCAGCGCATCAACGCGTTCCGGGTGACCGTTCCGAGCATCCGTTCGGCTTCGCGGTTCTCCGGCTGCTCGCGATGCGGGCTGCGGATCACGCCTTCGGTGTAGAACAGCAGCCGCTGGGTGAGCGGCCCGATCCGGCCGGGCAGGTCGAACGCGACCGGCAGATCGGTGACGCCGTCGGGCCCGTAGGTGCCGTGGATCTCGTCGAGCCGCATCCTGTCGACGGCCGCGCCGAGTGCCTCGCCGAGCGCGAAACCGATGTACGCGCCCGCGACGCGCTGCCAGCCGTAACGCGAGCTGGAGCGGTCACGGTCGAAGTACTTGCCGAAGGTGTCCAGACGCGGCTGGATCTGGCCTTCGTTGTCGTAGCCGGGCGCCAGGCCGTTGGCCCGCAGGTCGTTCGGACGGCTGCGCGGCGGTTCCGGCTGCTTGAACCGCGCCAGCCACGACTGGCCGAGAACGGTCTTCTCGCATTCCTCCGCGGTCAGTTCGAAACCGCGGCGGCGGGCCCGCTCGGCCGCGGCCAGCGGGAGGCGGACGGGCTCGGACAGCCCCATCTTCGTGGCCGTGTCCTGGGCGAACGTCTCCAGCGCCGGATCCGCTTCGGGACAGCGTTCGTTGGCGTCGACCGGGGTTTCCCGGCGGGGGAACTTGTGCGCGGTCTCGGCGAGTTCGGCGCCGCTGACGTCCTCGAAGGTCGCCGGGCCGCCATTGATCACCAGATTGGGCGGGCTCTCGTAACCCGCCAGGGTGGCGATGTCGACCTTCCAGTACCCGTGCTCACGGGACGGCAGGTTCTTGGTGGAGCTGAACACCTTCAGCTCGGCGCGCTCTTCGTTGAAGTAGAACCGCTCCGTCTTGCCGGACACCAGGTCCAGGGGGACGAACACCTCGCAGCGCAGCAGCCCGATGAGCAGCTGCTCCCGGGTCAGCCAGCCGACGCTGGCGAAGGACAGCAAGGTCTCGAGCCGGTTCTCCGGCTTCGGGTAGCCGCGGCGGACCGGGCCGGCCTTGTACTCCGGGTTCTCCCGCTCCTGCCCGGTCGGCACGCCGTCCGAGTTGACCTTCACCCAGCCCGCGACGACCTGGAGCGGCACACCGAGGTCACCGAGTCCGGCCTTGGCGTATTCGGGGTCGACGACCTCGCGCCACGCCTCCTGGCCGGGGAACGCGACCGGCACGCTGAGCCCGCCGGGATGCGGGTGGGTCTGGCGCAGTTCGCCGTCCGGTTCGCGGACGACCACCGACGGCGGCGGGAAGATCTCCTTCTCGGCGTGACCCTCGTCGAGGAAGGCGATCGTGTTGTAGGGCACCGACCAGCCCTCAGGGACGCGCAGGACCTTTTCGTGGTTCACCCGCAGGCCGACGCCGCCCGGCGCGGAGACGTCCGGACCGTGCACCGCGCGCAGCCACTCTTCGACCTTGGCTACCGCTTCCGCCGATTCCACCTACTCGATCCTCTCCAGGCTGCCGTCGGACACGTGCTCGGCGATGGTCTTCGGGAGCACGTATGCCACCGCACCACCGGGCATGTTCGCCCACGGCACGGTGACTCCGGTGATCACGTGGAGCGGGCGTCGTAGCCGGTAGGTCCCACCGACACGCTCCCGTTCCAGCGGCAGGGACGTCGTGGCGAACCGTACCCCGCCGTGGTGAACCAGATTGCCGGTTTCCTCCCCGAACCGCAGTACGACCGTACCGGCGACCATCCGGCTGAGGCGCTTGTTGCGGAGCAAGGTGAGGGGAGGCTCACCTGGTGCCGCCCCCACCGGCCAGTCGGCGAGTTCCTTGGCGGTCTCCAAGGGCGTTTCGTGCCCTGCCGTCATCCTCGCCGGATGCAGGAGCACCGCGCCGAGAAGCTGGTGAGCCGCGTCCTCCAGCTTTTCGAAGTACTTCGGCGACACCGGGGCGCCGTCGGCGTGGGAGGCGACCTCCCAGCCCTTTTCGGTGAAGTTGAGGCACCAGACGCCGTCCGCGCGGTGCCCGATGCGGTACGCCTCCGGCCAGACGGCGTGTTCACCCAGCCTGCTGACCAGGACGACCAGCAGCTCCTCGTCGGTCAGCGTGGGATTCGGTGACGTCTCCAGCTCCGCGGCGATGTCGCCTTCGGTCTTCTTGACGTCGGAGCGGCCCGGCTTCGGCCGCGGTTTGCCCAGGAGGTCCGCTTCGGCGGTCCGGCGCACGAGATGCTCGACGTACGGCGGCTGGAAACGCTGCCCCCGGATGTGTCCGACCAGCTCCTGCTCCGGTGCGACTCCGTATTTCCGCAGGTAGTGCGGGACGGACGCGTGCCAGATCCAGGTGCCGTCGGTGTGGTAGCTCTCCGGGACGTCGCCTTCGGCCTCGGGCGCGAAGATGTCCTTGCCGAAGCCTCTGCCCGAGAGGATCGCCGGCTCGCGCTCCAGGTACTGCGCGATCAGCGGTGCCTCGGCCTCGTCGAGCCCGGGTCTGTCCACCACGGGCGGCTCGCCCTCGGTGTAGGCATCGACGATCCGCGCGTGCCGGAACTCGACCCGCAACGGCAGCTGCGCGCGAAGCCGCCACCAGTCCGGGATGTGCTCGTCGTCGCGCGGGAAGGCGGCCAGCTCGTCCGGGTACACCGAAGCAGCCGGGGCCGTGGCCCACGCCGGTTCGTCGTCGAGGGAGAAGTCGAAGTCGAAGGTGCCTTCGGGCTTGAGCGTGAACCTCGACTGCAACCAGGTGCCGCGTCCGGTGGTGTACATCCCGGTGCGAAGGGCGCCGAAGAGTTCTTTCAGCTCAGGGGCGGCCTTGACGTTGTGCCCGTCGAGTTCGGTGTGCTCCCCGGACTGCCGGAAATCGGCGACCGCCGCGCGTGCGGTGTCGGTGACACCCGCCCGGATGAGTTTGCCGATCTCGACCAGAAGTGCGCGCTGCTGCTCGGAAGTGAGTTGTTCCACGTGAATCATCGCGCCCGGTTCGGCAGGCTGAGCGGGCTCATGGTGAGTCCCCTTCCGCCGGCGGTTTGTATTCGGGGAAACGCGGC
Source organism: Amycolatopsis sp. lyj-112 (assembly GCF_046549055.1). Classification (NCBI taxonomy): domain Bacteria; kingdom Bacillati; phylum Actinomycetota; class Actinomycetes; order Pseudonocardiales; family Pseudonocardiaceae; genus Amycolatopsis; species Amycolatopsis sp. lyj-112. The sequence continues at coordinate 85,058 of NZ_JAJPWS010000020.1, forward strand.
TCAGACCGGAACGACGGCGATTCTCCGGCGGCGCGGCGGGCCAGCTCGTCCTCCCACATCTTGAAGGTGCGCTTGCGGAGCGACTGGATCAAGGCCACTTCCTGTGGCTGCATCCCGCGCTCTTCTCGCCGAGCCTGGTCGTACAGGCCGTCGATGGTCTCGTAGAGCGCGAAGACGGCCCCCTCTCCCTTGAGGTAGCGCGCGCGGGCGAACTCGGTCTCCTGCACGAACTTCTGCTCGGGCACCTTGCTGATATCCGAACTCGCCATCGCGCGAAGGACCTCGCGGACGTGACTCGGATCCTCCTCGAACTCGCCGGAACGGAGGTTCAGCAGGTATCCGGTGAGGCCGCCGTCCGGCGTCGCCTCGACCCGGTAGGTCTGCGCGTAATAGGTGAAGTAGGCCGGTGTCTCGATCACGCGCTCTCCTCAGGGGGCTTCGGCAGCCCCAGCCGCAGGCCTTCCATGAACTTCACCCGCACCTGGTTGATCAACGCGGCCTCCAGCTGTGCCTGCTCCCTGGTCAGCCTGCCCTGGCTCCTCGCGTCTTCACCCGCCGAGTCGCCGAGGTTCTCGTCCATCGCCCGGTTGTACGTCGGGAAGTCCCGGCGAACCTCGTACAGCGCGTGCTCGAAGACGGCGACGTCGTCGATGCTCTCCAGGTGCAGCCTCAGCTCGGCGACGTGCCCGTTCGGCAGCCGGACGTTCATCTGCAGGTCGCGGTACCCGCTCGCCTGCGGATTCGCGAACCGGTCGTCGAAGCTGACGATCTTCAGGTCCGGATGTGCCATGACGGCGTTCAACGCGTTGTAGGCGTCGGCCACGGTCTTGAACTGGATCTTCGCGCCCACCAGGTCGACGAGCCGCGACGCGTCACCTTGGTACTTGGCGATCTTCGCCAGCGCCCGGGTTTCCGTCTTGGGTTCGGTCCGGGCACCCGCCGTGCCGTCGTTGTCCCCGGCGATCTCGTCGACGATCCGGTTGAGCCGCCCCTGGTTCTCCGCCCAGGCGGCCTCCTCGCGGGCGAGGAACTCCTTGATCTTGGGGATGTCGCCGACGTGCTCATCCGGGAAACCGGCATGGACCCGCTCGCTCGGCTCCGAGCCGGCGGCCAGGTCGGCCGCCGTCTGCGCGAGTTCCCGCTGTTCCGTGGTCAGCGGAGTCTCGCCGGGGCCTGCCTGCTCGACGTCGTCGATCAGGCGGTATTCGTTCGAGTGCGCCTCTTGGAGGGCGTCCGCGAGCATCGGGATGGCTTCCGGATGCTGCAGGAGGCTGCCGATGGTCTTCGGATTGTGCAGCAGGGAATCGTTGAGGTAGCGGTTTTCCGGGTCCAGCATCAGCTCCACGAGCTGCGGATGCCCCGGCAGGTGGTCGCGGATGAAGTCACTCAGCGGCCCGAGGTCGTGCAGGACACCGTCGTCGGTCGTGATCCTGACCCGATCCCTGGTGTCGTCGAGCCCGGCGAGCGCCGCCTCGAATTCCGGAGTGGCGAGCAGGCGGTCGGTGTCGGCACGCACCTGCGGATCGACGTGCGTGGGAGGTTCCGGCAGTGCCTGGGAGGCCATGCCGTAGCCGCCGTCACGCGGCGGTGTCACGATCGGACGGCCGTCCGGCCCGATCCGCGACGGCTGCACGTCGGGCGCGTCTTCCCGGGCATAGGCGATCCGCGGGTCGGCGGGCTGATCCGGCCGTGCGAACGCGACCCTCGGGTCGACCGGCCGGGTCGACGCCGTGTCGGTCTGGGTGGTGTGGGCGTCAGTGTGCTGCGCCGCCGGGGCTTCCGGCACGCCGACGTGCATCAGCCGCATGCTCAGCGGCGGCTGCGGCAGGTTCATCAGCGCACCCGACTGCGGGTCGAGGAACGCGACGCCGTCCCGGGTGTTCGCCACCATGGCGACGTGGCCGCGCTCGACACCGTTCTCGTCGAGGTACTTGACCGCCACGACGGCGTGATGGTCGGTCGGCATGTCCCGCATCTCGCGGATGACGGTGTCGTAGTCGGCCCGGTCGGAGAACTCGCTGCCGAAGCGCTCTTCGATGTGCTCGAGCGTGCCGCGGCTGTCCATCTCGTGCACGAGCAGCGGATCGGCCGTCGAGTCGATGCCCTGCATCCGGTCCATGTACGCGCCCGGGGTCCGGGTGCAGTTGGAGTGGTAGCCGTTCGCCAGCGCGTCGGGGTCGTTGAAGTGCGGGTTGACCTCGCCGAGCCGCGGGTGCCGGTCGCGGACGTAGGCGGCCTGCTGCTCCGGGCTCGCCGAACCGGCGTGGATCGCGGGTTCGCTCGGTGGGTTCGTCGCCACCGCCATCGACGAGTAGTCCCGCTCCGGGACCGGCAGCTCCATCGTCTGATCGGTCGCGTCGTGGTCCTGAGCGGGCTGTTCGCCGTACTCGGGCCCCTTGTCGGCGTCCGCGACGCCGTGGTCCGCCGGATTTTCGGCGGTGATCGGCGGGGTCGTCGGCTCGTCGAAACCGCCGAGGCGCGCCATCGACCGTTCCTGCGCGAGACGCGCGAGTTCCGGCGCCTCCGCGTTGTGCCGGGCCCGCCGCTCGTCCATCTTCTGCTTGGCGGTCTCGGGGTCGAGGTAGCGCGGGTCGCCGGCAGTGACCTCTTCGGCGTGGATGACCCACTTCGGCCGGTCGACCAGCGGCGGAGTCTTGAACTCCTTGCTGTGCACGTAAAGCTGGGTCGCCGGCTTGGTGATCGCCTCGTTCTCGCGAGGGTTCTCGGCGAGCGACGAAACGTCCTTCGCGGTCTTCGAGACGATGTGGATCTCGACGTCTTCGCCGAACTTCGACTTCGTGTCCGGCGACGTCTTGATGGTGGAGCTGGTCATCGTCGGCTCGGGGACCGTCTGGCCGACCTCGTAGTGCGCCGCCATGATCCCGGCGGCACGCACGTCACCCTTGGTGTCGATGCCGCGGATGGCCTCGCCGTGGAAGTCCGGCAGTTCGTTCAGCGCGCCGACGATCGCCCGGGTGCTGCGCTGGGCGTTCTCGAAGCCGGGGTGCGATTCACCCTGGCGGTTCGCTTCGTTGATCGCGTAGGCGTGTTCGCGCGAGTACGAGTAGATCGCTTCCGCGGCCTCCGGCGAGACGCGGTCCTTGAGCGGGCTCGCTTCGAGCCGCTGGGCGGACTTGGCGCGGGCCTGCTCGGCGTGTTCGGCGTTGTCGTACCGGTCGCGCAGACTCTTGTGGTCGTCGGGCGAACCGCGGAAATCGTTGTCGTTGACGTAGCTCTCGTCGACCCGCGGCGGTGCTTCATCGGTGCCCTTGAGCCGCTCGCTGATGTCGAGTTCGGTCTTGGGTGCAGGCTGGTCGTCGGACCGGTCCACCGGCGGCGGCTCGTCGTCGCCGCGCAGCCGCTCGGCAGGCGACTTGGCCTGCTCCTGACCGGTGTCTTCGGTCCGGGCGGGTTCGTCGGTCTTGTCCGCGTGGGACTGCGAAGGCGCTTCCGGCGTTTGGGCGTGCGGAGCGTCTCCGCCGCCCATCGGCATCGCCTTGATCGACGTCGGGTTGTCGGGCAGCGTCGCGAGCCGCCCGGTCATCGGGTCGGTGAAGACCACACCGTGCGGAGTGTTGACCGCCGCGACGATCCGGGTCTCGACCCGGTCCTGGGAGCGAGGCGAGCCTTCCGGAGCGTTCGGCTCGGCGGCCGCGTGGTGCTCGAACGCCACCGCGGTCCGCGCGCCGACCGGACGTTCACCCAGGTCACGGGCGACATCGGCGAAGCCGTTCTGATCCGACCACTGGCCACCGACCTGATCGCTGACGTGCTGCAGCGGCGAGCCCCCGGTCGACGGTCCGGCGACGGCGTCGCCCCCGTTCATCCGGTCCTCGAACGCGACCAGCGCCTCGGCCGAGTTGGTCTGGTAGCCGTCCTTCCACGAATCGGGCGCGTAGTAGTTGCGGGTGTTGACCTCGCCGGCCTCGGGAAGCTCGTCCGCGAGGAGCCGCACCTGCTGATGCGGGGTCTCGGCCGAACCCGCGTGGATGACCGGCGTCCCGCCCTCTTCGAGCGGCTTCGCCAGTTCCGACCAGCCGGCCTCGGGAGCGTGCTGCCTCGGGGCTTGGCGGACCGGGGCGTCGGCGGGAGGGTCGACGTAGCCGCCCTTGCCGTCGGACACCTTGGTCTCGAGTCCCGCGAAGCCGGTCCCGAACAGCTCGGGGTGGTCGCGGCGCAGCTGGGCGTCGCGGTCGGCCTCTTCCTGGGCCAGCCGCTCCTGCTCGGCGTTGTTGAAGTCGCGCCGCTCCGCGACCTTCTCCTGGACCTGGTCCGGGGTGAGGTGGCCGTCGTCGCCGGGTACGACCTCTTCGCACTCGACGATCCACTTCGGGAGGTCGTTGGCGGTGCCGTCCTCCAGTTTCGCCCGGTATTCGGGGTGGTCGGGGTGTCCCGGCCCCTTGTGGATGTCGGTGACGCGCAGCTGCGTCGCCGACTTCATCAGCACTTCGCGCTCGTCCTTGATGGAGGCGAGATCCTCGATGTGGCGTCCGGTCTTCGACTGGATGCGCATCTCGACTTCACCGGGGAACGTGCTGCGCGGATGCGCGTCGGTGACCCGCGACGTGCTCAGCATCTGCGGGTCGACGAGGACGCCGCCCTGCCGGTGCGCGTCGAGGAACCCCTGGATGGCGCTTTCGTTGCCGTGGAAGTTCACCCGCCGCGAGACGACGCCTTCGTACGCGGGCATCTCGTTGAGGCCGGACGTGATCGCCTCGATATGCGGGCGGAGCGCGTCCAGTTCCGGGCCACCGTGGCGCTGGGCGTGGGTGATCGCCTCGGCCATGTCGGTGCGCGTGTAGCTGTGCACCGCGTACGCGCCCTGATCGGACATGTTCTGGACGCGCGGGTCCTCGTGGGCGTCGCGTTTGGCGAGGCCTTCGCGGCGGACCTGCTCGCTCCGCGCTTCGTTGGTCTCGGGGTCGAAACCCCGTTTGTCGATCTGGGTTTCGGCCAGCGCGCGGTAGGCCGCCGGGTCGTCGGTGTGGAAGCCCGGGTCCGTCAGGTACGGCTCGTCGATGCGGGTGGCGGTGTCGTTGTCGTTCGGAGCCTCTGTGTCCTTCGGGGCGTCGACGTCCTGGGGAGTCTCGGTGTCCTTGGGCAGGTCGACGTCGTCGTCGAGCTTCCCGCGATAAGGCTCGGCCGGTTGCTGCTGCGGACTTTGCTCCCGAGCAGGGTCCCGAGGAGGCGCGGTGTCCTGCGGCATGGCCTGGCCCGGGGCGCGGTCCATCGGACGCACCGGCCCGCCCTGCTGCTGCGGCGGACGCTGCGGGCCGGGGCCCGCGTTCCCGTCCTGGCCAGGTCGCTGCGCCGGGAACTGCGGCGGACGTTGCGGCGGCTGCCCACCGAAGCGTGGCTGTTCGCCGCCCATCGGACGGTGGCCCGGCGGAGGCGGAGGCGGCATGGGGCCACGGTTGCCCGGAAGCGGGCCGTTGCCCTGCTGCGGAGGCCGAGGACCCTGAGGCGACTGGGGCGGCGGCGGGTAGCCACCGGGGCCGCGCTGACCAGGCGGCGGCGGGCCGGGCGGAGGCATCTGCGGGCGCGGCGGAACCCCGCCGTTCGGTCCGGGAGCCGGTCCCGGCCTGCCCTGATAGGCCTGCGGGCCCTGCTGCGGACGGGGTGGCTGCTGGCCCTGAGGACCCTGCGGGCCTTGCGGCGGCCGGGGCGGCTGGCCCTGCGGCGGTTGCTGAGGACGCTGCTGCGGCCGGTCCTGCGGCATCGGTCCGCCGTTGCCCGGGTGCAGAGGCGGGGGCTGCGACCCCGTCGGGCGCGGACCCTGCGGTCCCGTCGGCCCCGACTGTCCGCGTGAAGGCATGGGGCCACCGCCCTGAGGAGGCGGCGGAGGCGGGAACCCGCCGGGCGGCGGTCCCTGCTGCGGCATCGGCTGACCCTGGAAGGGCATCTGGGCGGGCGGCTGATCGAACCGCGGCTGCTGAGGCCCGTTGTTCCCGGTGAACCCGGCGGCCTGGACGCCGTCGTGCGGCCGCGGCCTGCCCGGATCGTGGCCACCACCGGGCGGGAACCCGCCGCCGGGCGCGGGTCCGTTGCCGGGCGGGTTGCCGCCGGGCGCCATGCCGTAGCCACCCGAGGACCCGGGCGTGCTCGAACCCGAGTTGGACGCCATGCCGTACCCACCGGACGACGAACCACCGGAAGAACCGCCACTAGAGGACGAAACGCCGGAAGAAGGCGCGCCACCCGACTGGGCCGGAGCCGGTGCCTGGGCAGGCGTCTGGGCAGGAGCCTGAGCCGCCGCGGCGGGTGCCTGCTGCTGGTTACCCGCCGGAGATTGCTGCTGTCCGGCACCGTTGTCGCCGGCCGTCGGGGCATTTTGGGACGGTGCTTGCTGAGACGGTGCTTGCTGGGATTGGGCGGCCGCCGGTGAAGCCGCGCGCTGGCCGTCACCGTTGTTCGCGGGGGCGTCCGCCGTGCGTTCCGGCGCCTGTGTCGAAGACTGGCTGACCCGGTCATTGCCCGGAGAACTGTCCGGCGCGCGCTGCGGGCCACCGTCGGAAGACGGCGAGTGCTGCGAAGCCTGCTGAGGTGCCTGCTGCTGCGACGACTGGTTCCCGCCGTCGGAGCGCGTCTGCGGCCCTGGCTCCGACGATCCCCGTGACGAGGAGTCGCCCGAGGAATCCCCGGAACGGCTGCTGCTCGACGAATCCGGGCTGGACGAGTCGCCACTGGAAGAGTCGCGGCTGGAAGACGAGCGGTCCGAAGACGAACCACTGTCCGGAGTGGACGAATCCGGAGAGGGCGGCCGCGAAGGCGTCCCAGGATCCCCGGTGTCGATGTCCGGCGTCGGAGGGCCTGTCGACGGATCGGGGGTGTTCGCGGCGCGGATGTCGCCGATCTGGCTCTTCGCCCCGTCGACACCGCCGCCGACGGCACCGCCGGAGGCGCCCATCAGGACGTCCTTGGCCGAAAGCTTGTCGAGGTCACCGGTGACGGCGGCCTGGCCGACCGTGCTGGCGACGCCTTCGGCCGCGCCGCGCACGGCGCCCCGGGCGGCGCTGTCGACGATCTGGCCGCCCACGCTGTCCGAAAGTCCCCTGGTGGCGCCCTTGCCGATACTGCTGCTGCCCGCGCCGACGACACCGTCGACGGCGCCGCTGATCGCGGAGTCCTTGGTCTTGCTGACGTCCCAGCTGTCGCGGTCGCCCTTGGCCATCTGCAGGCCCTGGATGCCCGCGTCCATGGCGAGGTTCATCGCCGTGTTCTGCAGGACTTCCTTGCCGATCTTCTTCAGGCCCTCCTTGAGAAGCTTCTCGAGGAGTTCCTTCGCGACCTTCTTGAAGCCTTCCTGCGCGAGCTTCTGCATCAGCTGCCGGAAGATCATCTGGACGGTCATGCGGGTGGCGATCTGCGCCGGCGCGATCCCGGCCGTCGAACCACCGAAGGTCACCGCTGCCGCCGCGATCATCGCGATGATCTGCGCGGCCAGGATCACCAGCGAAATGATGATCATGTACTTCGTGTACTCGACGTCCAGCGCCGTCGCGTTGCACGAGTCGCCGAGTGCCTGCGAAGAATCGGCGAGGGACTTGAAGTACGCCTCGTCGCCCTCGACGAACTTCTTCCACGCCTCGGCGAACTTCTCCGCGCCTTCGCCGGTCCAGCTGCCGAGGACCTCGGTGGCGCCCTTGGTCGCGGTGTCGGCGATCGGCTGAACGGCCTTCGAAGCGTTGTGCCAGGCGTCGCGCAGGTCGCGAAGCTTGTCTTCGTCGCCTTCGGGCCAGCTTTCCCCGACGACGATCGGCAAGAGCCACTTGACCGCGTCGGGCATCTCCATACCCATGTCGCTAGGCCTTCTTGTCCAGCGTCGTCTTGATCTCTTCTTCGGCGTTCTTGAACGCGGTCATCGACCGTTCGACGTTGTGCTGCATCCCCCGCAGCGCTTCGACGATGTTCGCGAAACCCTCGGACGAGCCTTCCGCGCCCGGCACGTAGTCCTTCGCGAACTCCTTGCCGGCGTCGTCGTTCCCCCAGCACTGGCCGAGCGAGTTGATCGCGGCCATGAGTTCCTTGCCGGCGTCGTCGAGCTGGTCCGCCGCCGTCCCCAGTTTGGCCGCGGCCGTGATCGCCCCGTCCGGATCCGCGGTGAATCCGCCACCGCCACCACCGCTGGTCATCAGACCCCCCTGGTCAGCCAGCTCGAGGGCGGCTCTTCCTCATCGTTGTCCTGCGTCTGACGCACGCGCTTCGGAATCGGTTTCGGCGCCGGCGGCGCGGGAGGGGCCGGTGGCGGTGTCGGCGGGGTCGCGTCGTTGCGCAGCAACGGGTCCGCGAAGTCCTCGTCGGACTTGACCGGCGCGGCCTCTTCGTCCTCGTCGGCGAGGAAGTCCGGGATCGCCGGCATCAGCCCCTGCAACGACGGCGCGCCGTCGATGAGGTCCGAGAGGTCGGGCAGGCCTTCGGTGATCGGCGCCATCAGATCGGCGACCTGCTGCTTGACCTGCAGCGATCCCTGGCGGACCAGGTTCAGCACGGTGTTGGCCAGCTGCGCGGGAGTGGTCCGCTCGAAGGTGTTCGGCTGGATCTCCAGCTTGGCCAGCGTGCCCGTGGCGTCGATGGTGGCGCGGACGAGACCGTCCTGCGAAACGACCGTCGCGGACATCTGCGAGGCGGCCTCTTGGGCGTCCCGAAGTTGCGCGGTCTGCCGCTCGAACTGCTCGAGCAGGGTGTCGACCTGGTCCTTCATGGCGGCATTGCGCGCTTCGAGGCGCGCGCTGTCGTCGCCGGCCGTAGTCAAGGAAGCCCCCGGAAGTGCTTGATCCCGGGCATACGCCACCCGGTGTCGATAGGCGTCACCCTAATGCCCTGGGCGGGGACGTACTGCCCTTTCCCCGGAAATGGGCGGCCGGTGCGCTTTGAGGTCGCCTCTCGGCGGCTATGCGCAGTGTGGCTCCAGCCGGACGGTATTCCACAAAGGCGGTTCTTCAGTGAGCCCGGGGGACACGGAAAGCGCACCGACCTGGAGTGTCCAACGGTGCTCGTGATGCTGTTGTTCCCTGGCCGGACGATTTGTCTCCGCTCGAAGTGGGATCATGGCGGACGTGCCAGCGGACGCCGAGGTAGAACCGGGAACGCTCCTGGTCGCCGCCCCCACGATGTTCGACCCCAACTTTCGGCGGACCGTCGTGTTCGTCATAGATCACCGGGACGAGGGAACGCTCGGTGTCGTGCTCAACCGGCCGAGTGACGTTCCGGTGTACGACGTGCTGCCCAACTGGGGTGGGCACGTCGCCGAACCCCAGTCGGTGTTCGTCGGCGGTCCGGTGGAGAAGAAGACGGCTCTGTGCCTGGCCGCCCTCCGCACCGGCGAGACGGCGTCGAGCGTGCCCGGGGTGATCGCGGTGCGCGGCCCGGTCGCCCTGGTCGACCTCGACACCGATCCCGAGATCCTGGTCCCGAAGGTCCGCGGCGTGCGCGTTTTCGCCGGGTACGCGGGATGGGACTCCGGTCAGCTGGCGACCGAGATCGAACGTGACGACTGGCTGATCGTCCCGGCGCTGCCCAGCGACGTCCTCGCTTCGCCGAGCCATGACCTCTGGGGCCAGGTGCTGCGCCGCCAGGGCATTCCGCTCGCGTTGCTGGCCACCCACCCGGGCGACCTCCAGCGAAACTAGGCGCTGGCGGTGTCGGTCTTCTTGAAGACACCGCAGGTCCCGCAGGAGCAGCCGCTGCAACCGGCCGGGGCGGCCGGCGCGGCGGGTTCGGGAGCGGGAACGGTCGCGGCGGCGCGGTTGCCGAGCACTCCCCCGGCGGCGACCAGCGCGATCAGCCCGACGACGCCCACGAAGGAGCCGAGCAGCAGCCCGAACGTCGTCGGCATGACCAGCCCGGCGACACCCGCGAGCACGGCGATCACGCCGCCCGCCAGCGTCGGGAGCCCGGCGACCTTGTTGCCGAGGCGGAAGGCGTCCTCGCTCCGCATCGTGGCGGCGGTGCGCACGCCGGCGCCACGCTCACGCGGCAGCTTCTCCCGCAGACCGAGGAAGCCACCCCAGCCGACGAGGACACCCAGCACGATCGGGACCAGCGCTATGACGAACACTCCACGAGGATAAGCGTGACGTCCTGGCAACCTGCCGGATACCCTGATCGACTGTGCTACAGGCCATGTCACGCAGAGTCCTAGCCACCGCCCTCGTCGGGGTCGTTCCCCTCACCCTGATGGCGGCACCCGCCGCCGAAGCGGGTCACCGTCCGCTGCGCCTGATCGGCGAACAGATCGTCCCGAACTTCCTGCCTTACGAGGGCACCGTCGTCGGTGGCCTGTCCAGCATCGACTTCGATCCCCGCACCGGCGAATACGCGCTGATCTGCGACGACCGGTCCGCGATCAACCCGGCCCGGTACTACACGGCGAAGTTCTCGTTGGGCACCGACGGCCTCGGCCCGGTCGCCTTCACCGGCACCCGGCCGCTGCTGCGTCCCGACGGCACGCCGTATCCGCCGCTCGCCAAGAACGACCCCGCGCAGCCTCAGAACATGCAGACGATCGACCCCGAAGAGCTGCGTGTCGACCCGTGGACCGGCCACTACCTCTGGTCGCAGGAGGGCGAGCGGTCGGCGGCCGCCCGGATCGATCCGTCGATCCGGGAGGCGAAACGCGACGGCTCCTACGTCCGCGACCTGCCGATCCCCGCCAACGAGAAGATGACCGAGACGGCCGGGCCGCGGCAGAACCTCGCCCTCGAGGGCATCACTTTCGCCGGTTTCGGCTCGCTCGTCGCCAGTTCGGTCGAGGGCTCGCTGCTGCAGGACGGCCCGGAGCCGACCACGACCGCGGGTGGTCTTTCGCGGATCACCCTCCAGTCGCGTTTCGGGCCGGTGCTCGCGCAGTTCGCGTATCCGCAGGACAAGGTCTTCGCGGCGCCGAACCCGCCCGGTGCGTTCGCGACCACCGGCGTCTCGTCGCTGCTGGCCGTCGACCAGGCCGACCCGACGCGCTACCTGGTGATGGAACGCGCGTTCGTCACCGGTGTCGGAAACAAGATCCGCATCTACGAAATCGACACCCAGGGCGCCACGAACATCGTGAAACTCCCGTCGCTGGCCGATGCGAAAAACGTGAAGCCGGTCAAGAAGCGCCTGCTCGCCGACCTCGCGGACTTCAAGTTGTCCACTGTGGACAACGTCGAGGGGATGACGTGGGGGCCGCGGCTGCCGAACGGCGAACGCAGTCTCGTGCTCGTCAGCGACAACAACTTCTCCGCCACGCAGGTGACCCAGTTCATCGCTCTGGCGGTCCCCTCGGAACGGCTTTGACCAGCGGGTTAAACTGGGCTCATGAACACGGCTCGGCTGCTCCTTAGCCTGCCGCGCTGACCTTGGCCGATCGGCCGGGACCAGCGCGGCGACCCCTCATGCCCTCCGGGCTGAGGGGTCGAGTTGTTTCTGGAGTGGCTTGACGAGCACGGAGGATTTCGGCGATGAACCAGGCGAGCGAAGCGCCCAGCGGCGCCGACGCGGCCCCCCAGCACCGCTACACGGCGGAACTGGCTGGCCAGATCGAGCAGCGGTGGCAGGACTACTGGTCCGACCACGGCACCTACCACGCGCCGAACCCGGTCGGCCCGCTCGCGGACGAGAGCGGCGAGGTCCCCTCGGACAAGCTGTTCGTCCAGGACATGTTCCCGTATCCGTCGGGCGCCGGTCTGCACGTCGGGCACCCGCTGGGCTTCATCGCGACCGACGTCTTCGCGCGGTACCACCGGATGATCGGCCGGAACGTGCTGCACACGATGGGCTTCGACGCGTTCGGCCTGCCCGCCGAGCAGTACGCGGTCCAGACCGGGCAGCACCCGCGCAAGACCACCGAAGAGAACATGCAGACCTATCTGCGCCAGATCCGGCGCCTGGGCCTGGGCCACGACGAGCGCCGCCGGATTTCCACGATCGACCCGGACTACTACAAGTGGACCCAGTGGATCTTCCTGCAGATCTTCAACTCCTGGTACGACGAGAAGGCTGGTAAGGCCCGCCCGATCATCGAACTGGAGACCGAGTACGCGCAGGACAAACGCAGTACGCCGGACGGCCGCAACTGGTGCGAGCTGACCCGCGCCGAGCAGCTGAAGATCATCGACACGCACCGCCTGGTCTACCTCTCCGAGGCGCCGGTGAACTGGTGCCCGGGGCTGGGCACGGTGCTGTCGAACGAAGAGGTCACCTCCGACGGCCGCAGTGAACGCGGCAACTTCCCGGTGTTCCGCCGCAGCCTGCGTCAGTGGATGATGCGCATCACCTCCTACGCCGACCGCCTGGTCGACGACCTGGACCTGCTGGACTGGCCGGAAAAGGTCAAGTCCATGCAGCGCAACTGGATCGGCCGTTCGCACGGTGCGCGCGTCTCGTTCGAGTCCGGCGAGCAGAAGATCGAGGTCTTCACCACCCGCCCGGACACCCTGTTCGGCGCCACGTACCTGGTGGTCGCGCCCGAGCACCCGCTGGTCGACGCACTGACCGCCGCGACGTGGCCGGAAGGCGTCGACGCGCGCTGGACCGGCGAGGCCGCCAACCCGGCCGAAGCCATCACCGCCTACCGCGCCGCCGCGGCACGGAAGTCCGAATTGGACCGTCAGGAGAACAAGGAGAAGACCGGCGTCTTCACCGGCTCCTACGCGGTGAACCCGGCCGACGGCAAGGAGATCCCGGTCTTCGTCGCCGACTACGTCCTGATGGGCTACGGCACCGGCGCGATCATGGCCGTCCCCGGCCAGGACACCCGCGACTGGGAGTTCGCCGAGAAGTTCGGCCTGGAGATCATCCGCACCGTCCAGCCGACGGAAGGCTTCGAAGGCAAGGCGTTCACCGGCGACGGTCCGGCGATCAACTCTGGCTTCTTGGACGGAATGGGCGTCGTCGAAGCCAAGAAGACGACCATCGGCTGGCTGGAAGAGAACGGCCACGGCCGCGGCACCGTCCAGTACAAGCTGCGCGACTGGCTGTTCTCGCGCCAGCGCTACTGGGGCGAGCCGTTCCCGGTGGTCTACGACGAGGACGGCCAGATCCACGCGCTGCCGGACAGCATGCTGCCGGTCGAACTGCCCGAGGTCGCCGACTATTCGCCGGTGACCTTCGACCCGGAGGACAAGGACAGCACGCCGTCCTCGCCGCTGGCGCGCGCCACCGACTGGGTCGAGGTCGAACTGGATCTGGGCGACGGCAAGAAGACCTACCGCCGCGACATCAACACGATGCCGAACTGGGCGGGTTCCTGCTGGTACCAGCTGCGGTACCTGGACCCGACCAATCCCGACGTGTTCGTCGCGCCGGAGAACGAGGCCTACTGGGTCGGCCCGCGTCCCGCCGAGCACGGCGTCGACGACCCGGGTGGCACGGATCTGTACGTCGGCGGTGTCGAGCACGCGGTGCTGCACCTGCTGTACTCGCGGTTCTGGCACAAGGTGCTGTTCGACCTGGGCCACGTGTCTTCCGGCGAGCCGTACCGGAAGCTGTTCAACCAGGGCTACGTCCAGGCCTACGCCTACACCGACGCCCGCGGCGTCTACGTGCAGGCCGATCAGGTCGAGGAGCGCGAAGGCAAGTTCTTCTTCGGCGACGAAGAGGTCACGCAGGAATACGGCAAAATGGGCAAGAGCCTGAAGAATGTCGTGACCCCTGACCAGATGGCCACCGACTACGGCGCGGACACCTTCCGCTTCTACGAGATGTCGATGGGCCCGCTGGACGTCTCGCGGCCGTGGGCGACCAAGGACGTCGTCGGCGCGCAGCGGTTCCTGCAGCGGCTGTGGCGGCTGGTCGTCGACGAGGAGTCCGGCGAACTGCGGGTGTCCACTCATGCCGCCACCGACGCGGATCGCAAGCAGCTGCACAAGACGATCGCCGGTGTCCGCGAGGACTACGCGGAACTGCGGTTCAACACGGCCGGCGCGAAGCTGATCGAGCTGAACAACCACGTCACCAAGACCTACGGCTCGGCCGAGGCGACTCCGCGTGAACTGGTTGAGGGTCTGGTGCTGATGCTGGCGCCGCTGGCCCCCCACATCGCCGAGGAGCTGTGGAAGCGCCTGGGGCACGCGGATTCCCTGGTGCAGGGGCCGTTCCCGGTCGTCGACGAGAAGTACCTGGTCGAAGACACCGTGGAGTACCCGATCCAGGTCAACGGCAAGGTGCGCTCGCGCGTCACCGTGCCCGCGGACGCGGACAAGGACGCCGTGCAGGCGGCCGCGCTGGCCGACGAGAAGGTCGCGGCGCTGGTCGGCGACGGCACGCCGCGCAAGGTGATCGTCGTCCCCGGGCGTTTGGTCAACATCGTCCTGTAGACGCGATGGCTGCTGTAACACCAAGACCGAATTGCGCCAGCGTCGAGGGTCATGAGGCGATTCGATGGAGTTGTTCAAGGACAACGAAATCGAACGGAGAACACCGCATGACCCTCGACGGCAAGGTGGCTTTGGTGACCGGCGGCAGCCGCGGAATCGGTGCCGCCACCGCGATCCGGCTCGCCGAGGACGGCGCAGACGTCGCACTCACCTATCAGAACAACGCCGAACTCGCGGCCGGCGTCGTGGACAAGATCAAGGCACTCGGCCGCCGCGCACTGGCCGTCCAGGCCGATAGTGCCGACGCCGCGGCGATTTCGTCGGCGGTGGAGACGGCGGTCGCCGAATTCGGCAGGCTCGACGTGCTGGTCAACAACGCGGGCGTCGGCTTCGTCGGCCCGCTCGACCAGACGAGCGTGGAAGACATCGACCGGGTGCTCGCGGTGAACGTCCGCGGTGTCTACGTGGCCACGCAGGCCGCGGCACGGCACCTCGGCGACGGCGGGCGCGTGATCACCATCGGCAGCTGCGTGTCCGATCGTGTGCCCGGACCGGGGATGTCGCTGTACGCGGTGAGCAAGACCGCGCTGCTGGGCCTGACCAAGGGCCTGGCAAGGGAACTGGGCCCGCGCGGCATCACCGTCAACATCGTGCACCCCGGCCCGACCGACACCGACATGAACCCGGCCGACGGCCCGTACGCCGCTGACCAGCGAAGCATGACGGTGTTCGACCGCTACGGCTCGCCGGCGGAGGTCGCGGCGACCGTGTCGTTCCTGGCACGGCCGGAAAGCAAGTACGTGACCGCGACGACCGTCTCGGTCGACGGCGGGCACGCGGCCTAGCCCGTGGTCAGGCCGATCTCGCCGGCGAGATCGGCCAGCATCGCGTCGAAGAGGACGTCCGGTTTCGAGAACGGGATCGGATAGTTGCCGAAGACCTCGAGCGTGACGTGCCCGTAGAGCCGGGCCCAGAACTGGATCATCAGGTACGTCACGCCGAGGTCGAGCTTCTCCAGCGGGAAAGTCGCACCGGATTCCTTGAGTACGGCCAGCAGCTCGGCCTGGAACGAGGTGAGGTCGTCGCGCAGCTCGGCCGGGACCACGTCGTCCGACGGGGTCACCAGGTCGTGCATCGCGAGCACGCGTCCCGCCGCGGCGAGGAAGATCCGCCCGAACGGCTCGTCCAACCGGCTTCCCCCCAGCGTCGCCGGTGAGGCGAAGACCAGCGTGAACTCCTTGGTGTGCGCCAGCGCCCAGCGCCGGAACCCCTTACAGATGGCGAAAAGCTGAAGCGCGCCCTCGGACGGGAGTTGCGCGATGTCCTCGGCCAGCTCGGCCGCGAGATCCGCGACGACGTCGGATCGCAGATGTTCGACAAGATCGTCACGAGAGCCGTAATAGCGGTACAACGCCGGTGCGGTGATGCCGAGCTCGCGTGCGATCGCCCGCAAGGTCACGGCCTCCGGGCCCTGCTCGACCAGGAGCGCCCTCGCCGTCCGGCGGATGTCCTGATCGGTCGCAGCCCGCTCGCGACCCCTGCGGCTGGGGTTGCTCATCCAGGCATTCTAGGTGGTCAGTACGGCAGGCCCGGAAGAAACGCGGATGCCGGCATCAACTCAAAAGGCGGGCCTGGAGCCGGGTGAGCGGCCGGAGCGCGAGGAAGATCGGAACGGCCATGCCGAGCGCGACGAAGAAGTGCACGATCCACGCCCCCACCAGCGTCGGCCCGCCCCACGTGCCCTCCGGACCACTCCCCGACCAGAACAGCCCGTAGGTCGCGATCCGCCCGACGAGGTAGAAGAGCAGCAACGCGAGAAGGAACGCGACCGCACTCGGACCGAAGGCCGCCACGAACCGCGGCCGGGCCTCGCTCGTCCGCCCGAGCCAACGTCGCGCGAGACCACGCTGGGCCTTGGCGCCGCCGACGTAGCCGGGGAGCGCGAGAAGCGCGTAGACCGCGCGTTTCCAGTCCGAAATCGTCATGATCAGTACGGTATGGACAGCTGACCTGCGCAGACAGCGGGCTGACCGCCGACCCAAGGTAGGGAAAACCGGGGGTCGTTGTGGTGATCCACACGACCGGGTCGCGGATGCACCGGAAACGTTCCCCGACGTCAGACCGGTATGCCACACTCGGTCGCCGAATGGCTACTGACGTGAACGGGGAGGTTCGCGTGTCGAACCCTGAGCAGCTCTTCGCTGATTTCGAGGCCAAGCTGGCCGACGCGCAGCGCAAGGCGAACCAGATGCGGACCGAGATCGAAGGCGTCTCCGTGTCCGAACGCAGCAAGGACGGCCAGATCTCGGTCAAGGTCAACCACGCGGGCAACCTCGTGGACCTGGAGATCGGTCCGTCCGTACGGGACAATCCGGCGCTCGCCCAGGAGATCCTCCGCGTCGTCCAAAGCGCGCAGAGCAAACTCGCCGGCGCGATGCAGACCGGTGTCCCGTCGATCGCGGGCACCGAAACGATGAACGAGCTGGTCAGCCAGCTGCACACCGAGTACCCGGAGCCCGAGCCGACCGGCTACGTCGAAGGCGGCCACCAGGAAGCGGACGAGGACGACCGCTTCGTCACCGAAGACGAACTCGATGCGCCTCCGCCGCGGCCCGCTCCCGCTCCTAAGCCGCCGGTTCCTCCCGCGCCGCCCGCTTCGCCCGCGCCGCCGCGTGCCGCGCGCCGGCAGCAGACGGACCACGAGGACGACTACTTCACCGGTGGCGACTTCCTGCGCTGAGCAGGTTCTTGAGGGGAGGGATTCACATGCCGGGAGATCAGGGCTTCGACGTCGATCCGGTCCAGATCGACAGTCACGCCAAACAGGTCGAGAAGACCTTGGAACTGCTTCAGACCGCATTGGAGGCAGACCGAAGCAGCCGGATCAAGTCCGAAGACTTCGGTCTCATCGGGGACCTGGTCCAGCTGGACGCGTGGTGCAACAACACCGCCGACAAGGCGGCCGAGGCACTGAGACTGGCCGTTGAAGCCGGGAACTATCACGTGGATGCCGTACGTAGCTGGGCGCAAGCTCGAAGGGTCGACGAGGAAACTGCGGTGGCCCTGGTCAACCGGGCCGGGGAGGTGCGTCATGGCTGACGGTTCGAACCAGATCCTCGACGATGCCAAGAAGGAAACAGATTCCGAAAAGAACAAAGTAGACAGCGCCCTTGAAGGCGCCGGGGCGATCCAGGACCTCGCCGGCGGTATCGAAAAGCTGGTCCAGGGTGACTGGACCGAAGGGCTGCTGAGTCTCGGCAGTGCAGGTGTCGATGTCGGGATGATCGCAGCGGGCGGAAACCCCTTCGAGTCGTTGCTGAGCTGGGGATTCGGCTGGGTCATCGAACATGTCGACTTTCTCAAGGACCCCCTCGACTATGTGACCGGGGATCAGGACGCGCTGGACCTCGAAGCGCAGAAGTGGACCGCCATCAGCAAAGAGGTCCAGAAGATGGCGGAGGAGCTGACGGACGAGGTTCGCAAGAACTGCATGTCCTGGGAAGGCCCGGCCGCCGACGCCTATCGCCAGTACGTTCAGGAACAGCTCGACAGCTATCGAGCGCTTTCCGATGCTGCGGCCAGCGCAGGATCCGTGGTCGAGATCTGCAAGATGATCCTCGACGTCGTGCGCACCCTGATCCGCGACCTCATCACGGATACGCTCGCCAAGATTATCTTCATTCTCCTTCGCTACCCGCCTCCTGGATACCCGGGTGCGCTGGCCGGTGAAGGTGTTCCCTTCGCGGTCCGGCAGGCGACGAAGGCCATGGGGCAGGTCAAGCGGCTCATGAAGGCGTTCAGCAACGCAAAACAGATTCTCGGCCAATTGGGTGAGCTGTTGCAGGGGCTGGCGAAGAACTTCGGCAAGTATGCGAAGGCGGCGGGCAAGGCGATCGGGGGGTACGCCGCGAATGTCGGTAAGGATCTCGGGCATGTTGCCAAAGATGTCCTCCCGGGCCTTGGCGGCGCGGTCGTCAAGGAGTCGGTGAAGGGGCTTCTCGATCTTGGTGTGTCAAGCGAGAACAACGAAAGTGATCTCGACAAGCGCCGTGACCGGACGAACACCACGATCGACCCGAAGGACGCCGGTGTCGTCGGCAAGCGCGCCGACACCGGTGACCCCGCGGGCAGGGAAGCCAAGGTAGAGCCGGTCTTCGATCGGCCTGGCGGGCGACGGATCTCAGGCTCCCTCTAGTGGCGATCGGGATCAAGAAGGAAGTCATCGGGGCTGGGGCGTGGTTGGTCGCGGCAGTGGTGCTTCCGCTCGTCGCCGTCGTGCTCTTTGGCGTGTGCCTCACGATGTTCCGGCTGGCGGGTGCTCCGGAGGTCAACATCGGGCCGACCCGGGTTGGCGAGAGTTCGGCGGTGATCAAGTCCTGCGATCGGCGCGGGCCGGTTTCTTCTGAAGGGTTCGGTTATTTTTGGGAGTGCGACGCTGAGGTCGCTGTGAACGGGCACTCGGTCGGCACGGTCAAATTCGATCCCGACGAGCTGACTCCGGCAGATGCGGCGGAAAGAGTCGGAGTCCAGCGAAGCGGCGACAGCTGGAGACGTGACGTCAGCCATCCTTATCGCCTTCTGCATGTCGCCGGTCTGGCGATCGTGGCGGTCGACTTCATTGTCGCGCTCGCCGCTCTGGTTCCCCTTCTCGGGCTGGTTCTCCTGCTCATCGCTCAGTTCCGCCGAAAACCGGCAAGCGACGAGGCAGCGAACAGCGATGCGCCGAAAAGTTGGACTTCAGTCGAATTCATGACGCCTGGAACCTCGAAGCGCCGTACTCCGATACTTACTGCGGTGCTCGGGCTCAGCGGCGTGTTCTTGCTTGCGGTCGGCGGTTGGATGCTCTACATCAACGCACAGCTGAGCGCTGACGTATGGGGTGGTGCGGCAGCCTCGACGATCATCCTGTTCGGACTGGTATCTCTGATCGCCGCTGGTTGGTGGGCATTCGCGCCAGAGAGGCCGGGCGACATTCGAACGATCGAGCTCACAGAAGCAGGGATCAAGCAGAGCAGCGATTCAGAAGAGTCGACTCTGCCATGGGAAGCCCTCCGTTCGGTCGTATTCGACGACCGTGGACGGCCCGGTCGGATCAGCGCACATCTGACGTTGGTCGACGACGCCTCAAAGGAGAAGCTCCTCAAGGAGTACAGACGTCCCTCGAAGCACGGAGTTCTGCTGACCCCGGAGATCACGAGGGAACAGGCAGAGCTGGCGTCGGAGGCGATCGAAGGTTTCTGTCCTGGCTTGGCGCACTGGCGCTCGCGCGAACTCGCACGCAGTGGTTTCGGGCCCGGCAAGAATTCCGGCCCGCGTTTGGTCCGATGGAAGGACGGAGCGACCGCAGCAAGTGAGGCGGTAGCCGACGTCACGCGACCAGATGAGCCGGTCAGGATTCGAGCTGGGCGGATGCCAGGGGCAAGAATCCTTGGCTTCGCTGGGCTTTACGCCCTGATCGTCCTGCTGTTCGCCCTTCGTCAGTTCGCCGATTCCATCCCCCTGTGGCTGTCGCCGGGCATTACGCTTGTGGCCATTTCCTGGGGAGTCATGCTTCACAAGACTCGATTCCGCGGAACTCCCGGCGTGTTCGAGTTGGACGAAGATTCTCTGACCTGGTTCGAGCGGGACAGGCCAGCGAGACATGTCATACCGCGCGAAATCCCGCCGGTCGATGTTCTCCTCGAGAGCATCCAGCAGATCCGGTTGGAAAGTCTTCGACCCGAGCACGGCCGGAAGTACGTCAAGGTTTCGGTACGCCGTGACGGCGCCCAGTCAGTTCTCGCAGAGAAGGTCACGACTGCTGCGGCGTCGCGTCTGGCCGAGACGCTGACGTCACGATCCGACTTCGCCGGCAGTGTTGTGCCCGATCCGGCAACCGCGCAGGGTGGCTGACTTGACCATTGACCGAGTCTCCTTTCAGGAAGACCCCCAAGGGCATCACCGCATGGACGGTCGCCGCGGAGGCAACATGAAGGTAGCCGCCAGACCCCTTGTCGCCTGTGCTGCGGCTTGGTTCCTGCTCGTCTTGGTCGTGATCGGCGTGATGACGCTGCTCCGGTTGTCCGGTGCTCCCATCACCACAGACGGCTATGACTCGGTCGGTGCAGAGGCCAGTGCGACTGTCACCGAGTGCGAGCGGCATGGACCGCTTTCCGGCTTCGGCGCCGGCTACTACTGGGAATGCGCTGCTGAGGTCAAGCCGAGTGCGGGAGACCGGACACGGCTGATCGAGTTTAGTTCTGACGAGCTAACGCCTGCGGACAATGGAAAAACAGTGCTCGTCAAGTATGCCGATCGTGAGTGGCAACGAAACGTCGCGCACCCCTATCTTTTCATGCGCCCTATCGTCCCCATGGCGATCGCACTCCTCGGGGCGATCGGTTACGTCATCGGCTACAAGACCGTCCTCAGCTGGTTTGTTCCATTGATGAGGCGGGAAACAAGAAGCTCCCAGGCTGCCATGAGGTCGGTCGACCTGCCGGTCGACCTGAAACTGCCGGTTCCTGAAGGCGGAAACCGTCCCGGCATGTTCGCGGCTTTCGCCGTCCTCACTGCCGCAGCCCTCGCCTTCCTTGGGTTGGCCGGGGCGATGGCCATCGCCGCGTTCCGGTTGATGCCGGGAAACTGGCCTGTTTACGTTGTCGCGCTTCCGTTCGCGCTGTTGGGAGCCTGGATGCTCAAGGCGATCCCTTCGGCGCGCCGAAGGGTCCGGACTGCGCACGGGGCAACGAACATTCCTGCGCGGTTGACCTCTCGAGGTTTCGTGCAGACCGCACGAGACGGCTCACCGCGTCGGATCCACTGGTCGAAGATCGAACGCTTCGTCTTCGTGGAGCGGTCGGATGCCTTGGTCGAGGTCCATCTCGCCGTGGTGAACGAAGAGGCGGCTGACGGCCTGGCCGAACCGTTCCGTGCTCCTTCCGAACACGGATATCTCCTCACTCCTTTCCTGCCGCTTCAAGAAGCAGAGCACTTGTCCGCAGTGGTCGAGAACTTCAAGCCAGGGCTGACGAGATGGCCGACTCGCGAAGTCACCAGAGGCGGGCTCGGCTTGCTCAGGCCGGTCAAGAGCACGGTTGTCAGGCTGAGGCGGAAGGCCGGGACAACCACTCAGGTAGACACTCGGGTTTCCTCAAGCCGGCCATCGGCGTTCCGTGTCTTGCTGATGCTGACGGCCTGCGTTCTGGTGATCTGGTCCTTGTCCATCGGCGCATCGGGCGGGACGTCCATGAATCTGTTCATCATCTCCGCGCTGATGGTGGTCTACCTCGCCGTGTCCGTGTATCGGGGCCGGCGCGGAACTTTCGTGGTTCGCGGTGATTCCCTGGCCTGGCGCGAAACCGGGAAGAACGAGGTCTTCGTCGACCTCGCGAGCATCGACGGCATCGTCGTGAAGCCGTCGACTCCCGGCAATGGCAGGTGGTACTACGCCCTGCACGTACGTCCTCGCGCGGGCGACGAGTATCAGCTTGTCGACAAGGTCGGCAGGCCTGCAGTGAAGCGGGTTCTGCGTGCGGCTGGGCACGACCTTGTTCTTGAGACCTGATGGATCGTCAGCCCTGAGAGGAACCTTGATGGCCGACGATCGGCTGGTGATCTCGCGAACGCCAGGGGTCATCGGTCACCTGGTGCTGGTCGTTCTGTTCGGCACATTGACCGTGGTCATGGCCTTCGCGATGTTCGGCGACTACCAGCTGGCGGTCCGTATCGTCGGCGGGGTTCTCTGCGCGGTGTTCATCTATTGCGCAACCATCGAGTTACGCAACTTCCGCACCCCTCCTCCTTCTGATGAGCTGATTTTCGAGGTGACCGGAATCACTCGCATCACGGGTGGTGTGGTGGCATGGATCGCGCGGTGGGAGGACATCGAGAAGGTCTTCTTGAGCCTCAAGTTCCGTGAGTACTCCCGTCTGAACCGTGGCTCGGATCAGTTCACGCTGGTGCTTCGCCCTGGGGCGAGTTTCGATGCCCAAGCCGCAGGATTGGCCCGAGAACCTGACGGCGATCTCCAGGTATCGGACATCGCTCTCAGGCCTCGTGACGCCGAGCAGATGTTGCCTCTTCTCGTCAGGCACGTCGATGTAGCGATCGAGGATGACAACACTGCTGTGCCGACGGTTCCGGACGAACCGGTGGTGACCTCCGCCCGCGAGGCAGCACTCGACGTCGTGGACGATGTGGTGAAGATTCATGTCAACGGCTGGGACAAGCGCAAGATGTGGGCCTTTCGGTTTTCGTGTCTGATGATCGAAGTGTGTGGCCTGGTAATCGTCGCGACCACGGCTGGCACTGCGATGCGCGTGTACGCGTTAGCGGTGCTCTTCGCGCTCTTTGTAGTGACCATCTTGGTCGAAGGGATGGAAGGCGCGACGCACGAGAAGAAACAAAAGGTCGTGCTTGAGCTTGGGCCTCGAGGTTTCTATTTCCGGACGTACGGCACCTTCGTAGGGGCGTGGTGGCATGAGATCGAAGCCGTCCGGTGGGGAGTGGACCATGGCTCCACGTACCTGGACTTCCTGCCCGGCTCGGACATGTTCCCGCTTCGGCATCCGCGTCTTGCCAAGTTGACCAGGCAGAACCCGTACGACGACGAGTCCGAGAGTCTCAGTGGCGGCTGGTACCGGTTGGCGAGACCGTTCACGGTGAATGCGCGGCGCGAGTTCGAGACCAGCATGCGGAAGTCCGAACGTGTGGAGTTCCGGGAAACGGTCTGATCGCCCGTTGCCGCACGAAGAGGTGGTCTGGCGAACCTATGGGTCGGTTTCAAGCCTCGTGAGCGGTAATGATGGTTCTAACCGTCATTACCGCTCACGAGGCAAGACGCGACGAACCGGGCGCCGCCGACGCCGATCACTCGGGGGGCTACGTGATCGACGCCGGCGACCCGATGCCCTGCACCGGCTTTCGCCGGGTTGGGGCAACGTCACCGCGTGAACGCGGCAACGCACCTGAAGAGCGGGCACGATCGCCGAAGTGACGTCCGGGGGAAGGTTATCCCCCGAAAGAGTGACGGCGTTCCGCTGCTCGCATGATTGTCGCACTACGCGCCAGGAAAGTTACAAAGTTCTTCACATCTTCGCCCTGGGAAGGGAGATGACCGGACAACTTCCGGTCATGGCATGGTCTCCTCCATGACTTCTCAGGTACTGGTCATCGGCTCCGCCAACGCTGATCTGGTCGTCCCGGTCGACCGGAGGCCTGGTGGTGGCGAAACCGTACTCGGTGGCGACACGGTCTTGTCGCCGGGTGGCAAAGGAGCCAACACCGCGGTCGCCGCGGCGCGGCTCGGGGCCGACGTCGCCCTGCTCGGCGCGGTCGGCGACGACCCCTACGGCGAGCTGTTGAAACGGTCGCTGACCGAGTCCGGTGTCGGCACGGCGACGCTGCGCACGAGCGAGCGGCCCACTGGCATCGCGTACATCACCGTCACTCCCGACGGCGAGAACTCGATTCTCGTCTCGCCGGGCGCCAATTCCAGTCTGCGTCCCGAGGACATCGACCTCGACGGCGCCGAAATCGTGGTGCTGTCGCTGGAGATTCCACTCGAGACGGTTGAACACGCGGTGGCGAAGGCGGCCGAGGCCGGGGTTCGAACGCTGCTGAATCTTTCGCCTGCGGCCGAGCTTTCGAAGAAGACGCTTCAGTGGCTCGACGTTCTCCTGGTCAACGAGCACGAAGCGGCCTTCCTTCTTGGCGACGACGCCGAGTTCTCCCAGTTGCTCGATCTCGGCCCGAAGGCCGCTGTCGTGACGCTGGGCGCGAAGGGTGCGGCAGTGGTGACCTCGGACGGGGTCACCGAGGTGTCGTCGCCGAAGGTCGAGGCCATCGACACCACGGGTGCTGGTGACGCGTTCGCGGGCGCGCTCGCTGCTTCGCTCGCGAAGGGCGAGGAACTGGCCGACGCGGCGCGTAAGGCGGTGAAGGTCGCGGCGATCACCGTGACGCGCCAGGGCGCCCAGCCTTCGTACCCGACGGCGGCTGAGCTGGAATGATGCTCTCTTCTGTGTTGTGCTGTCCGGTATGAGCCAGGTCACGCCCCCTATGAGATATGGTCTAGACCATGCCGTCTGAGTCACTGACCGGGGTCGCCGTCAGTCCCGGCCGCGCGAGCGGTCCTGTCGTCCGGGTCGCCGAGCCGCTCGGCGAGCCCGCGAGCACGCCCGCCCCAGCCGATCCGGCCGCCGAGGCCTCCCGGATCGCCCCGGCCGCGCAGATCGTGGCGGCCAGGCTCGAAAAGCTGGCCGAGATCGCGACCGGCGAGGCCGCGACGATCCTCATCACCACCGCGGCGATGGCGGCCGACCCGGCGCTGGTCTCCTCGGCCGAGCAGCTCGTCAAAACCCAGAATCTGCCGGCTCCTCGTGCGGTGTACCAGGCGGCCGAGAAATTCGCCGAGGCGCTGATCGCCGCCGGTGGGTACATGGCCGAACGCGCCCGCGACGTCCGAGACGTGCGCGACAGGCTTGTCGCCGAACTGCTCGGCATCGCGCCTCCGGGTGTGCCCGATCTGGAGTCGCCGAGTGTTCTGGTCGCGCGCGACCTCGCACCGGCCGACACCGCCGGGCTGAACCCGGACCAGGTGCTCGCTCTCGTCACCGAAGAGGGCGGCCCCACCAGCCACACCGCGATCCTCGCCCGCGCGCTCGGCATCCCGGCCGTCGTCGCCGTCCGAGGAGTGCTCGCCCTCGACGCGCAAGCGCTTGCGGTGGACGGTGACACCGGCGTCGTCGAGGTCGCCGACCCGAACGCCGCCGTGGTCACGGCCGCCAAGGCCGGCGCCATCGAGTGGGACGGCACCGGCGCGACCGCCGACGGCCACCGGGTGAAGGTGCTCGGCAACGTCGGTTCCGCGACGGACGCCCAGGCCGCGGCCGAGGCGGGTGCCGAAGGCGTCGGTCTGTTCCGCACCGAGTTCTGCTACCTCGACGCCTCCGCCGAACCGACCGTCGAAGAGCAGCGCAAGGCCTACACCGCCGTGCTCTCGCCGTTCCGTGGCAAGCCGGTGATCGTCCGGACCCTCGACGCGGGTGCCGACAAGCCGCTCGCCTTCCTTTCGCCCGAGGTCGAGCCCAACCCGGCGCTCGGCGTACGCGGCCTTCGCGTCGCGTTCGACCGGCCCGAGGTGCTCGACCGTCAGCTCGAGGCGATCGCGGGTGCCGCGCAGGACTCCGGCGCCGAGGTTTCGGTCATGGCGCCGATGGTCGCCACCGTCGAAGAGGCCGCCTGGTTCGCCGAGCGCGTGCGTGCCGCCGGGATCGCCCGTGCGGGCGTGATGATCGAGGTGCCGGCCGCCGCGCTGACCGCCCGCGAGATCCTCGACGCGGTCGACTTCGTCTCCGTCGGCACCAACGACCTCGCGCAGTACACCTTCGCCGCGGATCGCCAGCTCGGCGCGGTCGCCAAGCTCAACGACCCGTGGCAGCCCGGGCTGCTGCGCCTGCTCAAGGTCATCGGCCAGGCCGCGAAGGACACCGGCAAGCCCGCCGGTGTCTGCGGTGAGGCCGCCGCCGACCCGCGGCTCGCGCTCGTCCTGGCCGGTCTCGGCCTGACCAGCCTCTCGATGAACGCGCCCGCGGTGCGCGCGGTCGGCGCGAGCCTGGCCGCCACGACGCTGACCGAATGCGAGGCGCTCGCCGAGGCCGCGCTGGCCACGGCGACCCCCGCGGCGGCAAGGCAAGCCGCCGCGAAGCGATAGCAAAGGTCCCTTGCTCCCCCGATCCGGAAAATCGGATCGGGGGGCATGTCGAAATCCGGTCCACCGCTTCGACGCATTGGTGAAAGCAGTCGAAGCGACGGAAGGACCGGACCATGACGACCACCGAGACCCCGACACGGGCAGGACGCCGGGAGTGGGTCGGGCTGGCCGTACTGGCCCTCCCCGCCTTTCTGGTCTCCCTCGACGTCTTCGTGCTGATCCTCGCGCTGCCGAAGCTCACCCAGAGCCTCGGCGCCGACAGCACCCAGCAGCTGTGGATCATGGACGTCTACGGCTTCATGATCGCCGGGTTCATGGTCACCATGGGCACCCTCGGCGATCGCATCGGCCGCCGGAAACTGCTGCTCATCGGCGCGGTGGCGTTCGGCCTCGCGTCGGTGCTCGCGGCGTTCTCCACCAGCGCGCTGATGCTGATCGCAGCCCGCGCGATCCTCGGCATCGCCGGTGCGACGCTGGCGCCGTCGACGCTCGCCCTGATCAGCAACCTGTTCACCGACGCCCGCCAGCGTTCGCTCGCGATCGGCATCTGGGCGGGCTGCTTCACCGTCGGCGCGATCGTCGGGCCGATGGTCGGCGGCGTGATGCTGGAACACTTCTGGTGGGGCTCGGTCTTCCTGCTCGGCGTCCCCGCGATGGTGCTGCTGCTCGTCGTCGGACCCAGGTTCCTGCCCGAATTCCGCAACGAGAACGCCGGCCGCCTCGATCTGCCGAGTGTCGCGTTGTCCCTGGTCACGATCCTGCCCGCGGTCTACGGCATCAAGGAACTCGCTCGTGAAGGCGTCCACCTGATCCCGGTGGCCTCGCTGCTGATCGGACTCGGCTTCGGAGCGGTGTTCGTGCGGCGCCAGCGTGTCCTCGAAGACCCGCTGATCGACCTGAAGCTGTTCCGCAGCCGCGCGTTTTCGACGGCGCTGGGCGGGATGTGCGCGTTCACCATGCTGGGCGGCACGACCATGCTGTTCGTGGCGCAGTTCTTCCAGATCGTGCTGGAGCTTTCGCCGGTCGGCGCCGCGCTGGCGCTGCTGCCGGGCATGGTCGCCTCGACCGTCAGCTTCCTGTCCGCCCCGATCCTCGCCCGCCGGTTCCGCCCCGCGACCCTGATCGCCACCGGGCTGGCCGGCGCGATCGCCGGGTTCCTGCTGCTGACCCAGGTCGACGCCGGAGCCGGTCCGGTGATCCCGTCGATCGCCTTCGCGATCACCTGCCTGTGCGGCGGCCCGCTGGTCACCCTGGGCACGGACCTGATCGTCGGTTCCGTGCCGCCGGAGAAGGCCGGTTCGGCGGCTTCGCTTTCGCAGACCGGCAACGAGTTCGGGTATGCGCTGGGCATCGCGACCGTCGGGACGCTGGGCAACGCCGTCACCCGCGCCCAGCTCGCCGACGCGGTCCCTGCGCCCGACGCCTTCGCCAGCGGGATGCACGCGGTGTCCGGGCTGGCCGCGCTGGTGCTGGCCGGAGTCGTGTACTTCGTGCTGAAGCACCTCCGGCACATCAGCCCAGTAGGCGCCTAGCCGAAGAAGCCCCGACGCGGGTATTTGATGATCAAGGCCCCTCCGTGCACGCGCCCGGTGATGACGAACCGGGGCGTGCCGGGGCGGCCGTTCGATTGCGTCCGGTCGTCGAGGCTGCCGAATTTGATCTCGGTGATCGAGTTGGTGTCGACGGCGCCGCTCTCGGGGATGGTGATCTCCACCGGGCCCCATTTGGCGTGCAGGTCGATATGCACCACCGGGTGGCGGATGTCGGCCTGCGAGAAGTCCAGCTTCGTGGCCCCGTACTTGTTCCGGACCACCAGCGACTGCGGTACCAGCCAGTGGCCGTTGCGCTGCAACGCCGAGTACTGGCCCCTGAGCTCCATGACCTCACCGGACGGCGCGCCGTAGTACTGCTGCTGTTGCTGGTGTTGCGGCGGCGCCCAAGGGTCCTGCTGCTGCTGTCGGGGCACCATCGCCGCTTCGGGGTGCACCAGCCCGGGCAGATCCGTGAGCACCGCGTTCAGCTCACCGCGGTTCTTCGAGGCGAGGGCGCGGTCGGTCCGCTCGGTGAACTCGTCGAGGTTCAGCATCCCGAGGCCGATCGCCTTCTGCAGCACTTCGACGACGTGTTCGCGTTCCGCGTCGGAGACCCGGATGTCGCGCCCGGTCAACGGCTTGGTTTCGGTCGTCGGCTGCTCTTCCTCGCCCATGCTGTGAATGGTAGAACCGGATCTCACGCGCGAGATCGGGGAAAAACCCTGAACAGACCCGCATTTCACCCTGGAACCGCTCTCTTGGCGGCGGTCCTTCTGCTGACCGGGTGTACCGGCGAGGCGAAACCGCCGTCGAGTCCTCCCGAGATCGCAGCTCCGACGCCGTCGCGGCTCGAAGGCAGGCCTGTCGACCTCGCCGGTTATCGCCTCGTCATGGCGACGTCGCCGCCTTCGATCCTCGATCCCGCGACCGGCGTCTCCACTCCCTTGCCCGGCGCCCCGGCCGGAGACCGGGTCAACGACCTCCTCCGGGTCGGCAAGTCCCCCGTCCTGCTGTCGGCCGCCCGCTGCGGGCCGTCGTGCCTGGAGCCGTCGGATGTGTTCGTCTACGGGGACCCGAAGAACCCGCCGTGGAAGCTGGGCAAGGCCCGCAGTGTGGCCCCGTCGGCCGACGAGAGCGGCGTCTGGCTGATCCGTGACGACGGCAACGACCTCTGCCGCTTGCAGTACGTCTCCCTGATGGGTGCCGAACGCGACCGCGGCCGGCCGGCGGCCTGCACGACGGCGGTGCGCCAGGAGGTGCCGCAGGGCCTGCTGATCACGGTGAACTCCGGTACGGCCACCGCCGAGGACGTGCTGATCGATCCCGTCACCGGCCGTGCCGTGCACCAGTTCCCCCGCATCCTCGCGGTGACCAAGGACCGGCTGCTGCTCGCCGAACTGACCAAGTTCTCCGTGCTCGACCTGCGGAACAACCAGCGCACGATGGTCGAGAGGCCGGTGGCCAACGGCTCGCCGGGGCCGGTGGTGCCGAGCCGTGACGGGTACAAGGTCGCCGTCGTGTTCGGTGATCCCGCCTGGGCGGGGACGAGTACGCAGACCGCCGACGTCTGGGTGCTCGAACTCGACACGCTGATCTGGCGCCGGGCGCCGTCGATGCCGATCGCGACCCCGCTCAAGCAGGTCGCGATCGACTGGACCGAGGATCACGACCTGGTGGTCGCCACCGACGTCGTCGCGAGCTGGCATGTCGGCAGGCCGGAGTGGCTGATCGTCAAGACGCCGTTGCCCGCCGACCGGAACCGGCCGGTGGTGACTGTCGACGAGGGCTGAAGCTCATTCCTCGCTGTCTACGTCGAGCCCGTGCTCGATGGCGTAGCGGGCGAGTTCGACGCGGTTGTGCAGCTGGAGTTTCCGCAGCGTGGACTGGACGTGGTTCTCCACCGTCCGGTGCGAGAGCACCAGCTTCTCGGCGATCTGGCGCGCCGTCATCCCCTTCGCGACCAGGCGCAGCACGTCGGTCTCGCGTTCGGTCAGCCGCGGCGGGGCGGGCCCGTCGTCCGGGGCGTCGGCCATGCGGCGGTATTCGCCGAGGACCAGCCCGGCCAGCCCGGCGGTGAACACCGGATCCCCCGCGGCCGTCCGCTTGACCGCGTCCACCAGTTCGGTCGCCGAAGCCGATTTGACCAGGTAGCCCGACGCCCCGGCCTTGACCGCCTCGAGGACGTCGCTGTGTTCACCGCTCGCCGAGAGCACCAGCACCTTCGTCGAGGGCAGTTCCGTGGTGATCTCGCGGGTCGCGTCCACCCCCGACGTCTCGCCGAGGTTCAGGTCCATCAGCACGACGTCCGGCCGCACCGTGCGGGCGATCCGCACCGCGGCGGGCGCGTCCGGTGCGGTGGCCCGGACGTCGAAACCGTGCTCGGCCAGGTCGCGCGCGACGCCGTCGCGCCACATCGGATGGTCGTCGACCACCATCACCGACACCTGCGGCGCACCCGTCATCGCTTCCCCCTCGCTGCGACTGGAACCTTGACTTCCCATTCCGTGCCCTGGCCCGGCGCGGTGTCCAAGGCGACGCTGCCGCCCAGATCCCGCACCCGCCCCTTGATGGACTCCGCTATACCTAGATGTCCCTCGGCCGCCGCGCGTTCCAGCTGACCGGGCGGGATTCCCGGGCCGTCGTCGCGGATGCTGACCACGACCTCGGTCCCGAGGTCTTCCAGCAGCACCCAGGCCTGTGCTTGGTCGCCCGCGTGCTTTTCGACGTTGAGCAGTGCTTCCCGCGCGACGAACACCAGTTCCGTGGTCACGTGCTCGGGCAGCTGGACCTCGCCCGCGGGGGTGGAGACCTGCACCGACGGCGTCGCGAGCAGTTGCAGCGCCGACCGGAGATCGGTGGTCCCGTTCGCACTCGGCCGCGTGGGCTCGGTGGTGACCAGCGCCCGCAGCGCGATCTCCTGCTCACCCGCCAGCTTCGCCAGTTCGGCGGCCTCCCCGCCGAACTCGGCGCCGCGTTTGCGGACCCGGGCCAGCACCTGCAGGACGCTGTCGTGGATCGAGCGGGCGAGCCGTTCCCGTTCGGCCGTCGCGGCTTCCATCCGCAACGCCCTGGTCAGCGCGTCCGCGGACCGGCGGGCCATGGTCGCGGCCATCCCGATCACGAAGCCGCTCGCGGTCAGCAGGAAGCCGTCCCGCGCGACGTCGACGTCGAACCTCCACCGCACCAGCCCGGTGACCACGGAGACCACCAGCCCGGCGAGTACCCCGCCGAGCGCGCCGAACCGGGTCCCGGCGGCCGCGGGCGGGACGGCCGCCCACACCGTCGTGATCAGCGGCGTGTTCGCGTCGAACTGGGCGGTGGACAGGATCCACGCCGAGGTGACCATGAGGACGACCGTCAGCGCGAGGTCGAAGCACACCAGCCACGTCCAGCGGCCGGCCGGCCGCGCGTAGAGCAGGCTGCTGACCACCGTCCAGGCCGTCATCACCCCGAACGCCGCCCACGCGAGCCAGTGGTTCGCGTAGCCGTCTAAGTGGACGATGAACGAGCCCAGCGCGAAGAGCAGCGTCGTCACGCGGAGCACGATCACCCCGCGCCACAGCGGTGTGGCCGGGTCTCGCGTACCGAGCGCGGAGACGGCGCGCCAGAGCGGGGTATCGGTCACGACTCGGTTGAGGGTTCTTTCCCGGCGTCGTTCGGCTGTGCGGCTTGATCGCGCAGCACGTCGACCTCGGCCGGGTCCGGATCCTGTTCGTGCAGCAGCGACCGGATCCCGGCGTTGAGCACGGCGAGGAGCGGAACCGAAAGCAGCGCACCGGCGATCCCGGCGGTGACCAGGCCGATGGTGATCGCGAGCACCACCGCGAGCGGGTGCAGCTTCACCGCGCGGCCGAGCAGGATCGGCTGCAGCACGTGGCTTTCCAGCTGCATGACGCCGATGACGATGGCCAGCACGATCAGCGCGCCGACGACGCCGTTCGTCACCAGCGCGATCAGCACGGCGACCGAGCCGGTGATCACGGCGCCGATGATCGGGATGAAGGCGCCGAGGAACACCAGCGTCGACAACGGGATCACCAGCGGCACACCGACGATGGCCAACCCGATGCCGATGCCGACCGCGTCGACCACGGCCACCGCCGCCGTCGCGCGCACGTAACTGACCAGCGACGCGAACCCGCGCCGCCCGGCGACGTCCACCCGGTCACGCACCCTGGACGGCACGCCATGGACGAGGAACGTCCAGATCTGGTCGCCGCCGGAGAGGAAGAAGATGAGGATGAACAGTGTCAGGATGAACCCGGTGACGATTTCGCCGACCGTGCCCGCGGTGGTGAGCGCGGTGGTGGTGATCGACGCCTGGTTGTTCTGCAGGAAGCCGATCGCCTGGTTGATGAACTCCTGGATCTGCTCCTGGCGCAGGTGCAGCGGGCCGTCGATGAGCCATCGCTTGATCTGGTTGAGGCTCTCCGTCAGCTGCTTCTGCAGTTCCGGCAGGCCCGAGGAGAACTGCGCGACGACGAACGTCAGCAACCCGCCGAGCACCGCGAGCGCGGCGATCAGCACTACCCCGGCGGCCAGCCCTCGCGGGAACTTCAGCGTCATCAGCTTGGACACCGCCGGCGCGAGCAGCGCGGCGAGCAGCAGCGCGATCGACAGCGGGATCACGACCACCGACAGGTAGCCGATCAGGAACACGATGACGTACAGCGCGGCGATCACCACGATGAACCGCCACGACAACGCCGCGCCGATGCGGAGACCGCGCGGGATCAGGTTGGTGACGTCTTCTGTGGACTCGGAAAGAAACGGGTTTGCCGGATCGTATTCCGGCTGCTTGCGCTGGGGCTCGCTCACGCGGACAACCGTATCGGTCCCGGCGGGCGTTCTTGAGCATTCCGGGCAACGCGCCCCGGTCAGATTCCCCCGAAGCGACGCTTGACACATCGACCCCGGGTCGACTCAGGAGTAACCAGGTCCCGCCAGGCGTGATCACTGATCGTCATATCGGACTACACCCAGTGTGCTTCACACTATCGGGCCATCAAGTCCCTCCGAGGATGCGAAGGCGATCTGCACTTTGCTTATCTCAGTCCTGCACCACCGACCAGCACACCGAAACGGCTAGGAGAACGAGTGGCGAACACGGCGAAGA
This sequence comes from Amycolatopsis sp. lyj-112, assembly GCF_046549055.1. NCBI lineage: Bacteria > Bacillati > Actinomycetota > Actinomycetes > Pseudonocardiales > Pseudonocardiaceae > Amycolatopsis > Amycolatopsis sp. lyj-112. The sequence continues at coordinate 117,695 of NZ_JAJPWS010000020.1, forward strand.
ACGAGGGGCGGGGCGCGGCGCGCTTCGGTCGCCTCGCTTCGCGTGCGCTGTTCGTTTTCGGTGGCGCCGTCGCCGGTTCCGCCGCCGCGTGGATCGTCGGTGCTTCTAATGCATCGGCTTCCGCCGCGTCCGCCGACGTCGTTCCTTCCGCTCCCGTGATCTCGACCCCCGAAACGAGCGTCACCCCGGTCACCGATGCCACCGCGGCCGGTCTGACCGACGTTTCGCGTGGCGCGTCGAAGTTCACCGGTGACGTGGCCGGGGCGGGCAACGCCGCGATGTGCGCCGGCGGTCACCGTCAGCAGGAAGCCACCACGTGGTCGCTTCCCGACGAGACCAAGACCGTTCCCGCGCGTCCGGGCTGCGGTAGCCGCGACCACATCGGTGGTCCGACGACGAACACCTCCTCCGCCGTCCGCGCCGAGGAGCACGAAGTCTCCGAGCGCGTCAGCGACGCCGTCACCGACTTCACCGACAACGCCGTGGTCACCCCCGCCAAGCGGACCCTTGGAGCTTTCGAGCACATCGTGCGCAAGCCCGAGGACACCCGCCAGGTGCTGGACGAGACGTTCGCCCCGTCGCCCGAGGCGCAGGACTTCGGCCGCAAGGTCTGGGACCTCCTCGACCCGCGCGGGCACGGTGACCTCGTGCCGGAGCTTCCGGTCAACGGCTTGCCGGTCGACCCGAAGTCCCCGCTGGAAACCGGCGGCACCGGCGACCAGGTCACCGACTTCGCCCACCTGGCCTCCAACCAGTTCCCCGCTTCCGCCGAGACCGTTCTCCCGATGCCGGCTTTCGTCCAGCAGCACGGAGCCGTCGGTCACGACGAAGACGTTCCTTCGCGCAGCGGTCACCGTGGTGACTTCCCGCTGCCGCTTTCCCCGGCGCCGCTTCCCATCGCGCCGTCCATCCCGACTGTCCCCGGCGGCGGCAACGCCCCCGGTGGTCACCTCGACGGCATGACCTACGGCGTCCCCGCCTGGGTCGCTTCCGCCGTCGAGCGTTCCCTGGCCGGCACTGCGCTGGCCGGTACGCGGTACATGCCGCTCACCCCGGGCTCCCAGCCCGGCGTCACTCCTGACTGAACACCTCCCTCCGCGGGGTAGCCGACGCGCCTCACGCCTCCCGATTCCGGGCTTGGCCTCGCGTCCGCTCCTGATCCCCCGCGAAATGGCGGTGCGCCTTTGTGCGCCCGCATTGCTCCACCCCCTCTGGTGCACCTCTTCGAGGGCACCTCCATGAACCCGCAAGGGAACCCGAAATAAAGGAGAAATACCCCATGCAATCCTGGACAAAGCGCGGACTCCAGACCGCGTTGGTCACGGGTGGGTTGTTGATGCTGGGCACCGGCATCGCCTCGGCGCAGGAAAACGTCAACCCCGACATCCCTGCCTCACCCCTCGACGCGAACGTCACCGTTCCCATCGAGATCGACAACAACGCCGTCGGCACGCCCCTCGGCCAGATCGACGTCCCCGGCTACGAGGGTGAGGTCAGCACCAAGGCCGTCACCAAGCCGGTTTCCGACGCGCTGGACTCGGCTTCGTCGCCCGGCGGCGGCACCGACGGCATCGGCGGAGGGCTTCCCGCCCTTCCCAGCACGGACGCCGTCCCCGCCCCGCTGGCTTCTCGCGACTCCGCTCGCCAGATCAGCGGCGGGATGACGCCGGGTGGGTTCACCACCACGGACGACATCCTCAAGGGCAACAAGATCGTCGGCGACGTCGTCGTCCCGATCCAGATCGTCGACAACGCCATCGGCGTGATCGGCGACGCCGAGGTCGAGGGTGGCGACCACTCGCAGACCTGGTCGCACAACCAGGACATCGAGACCACCGGTGAGGACTCCAGCCTCGCCGGGAACGTCGTGTCCCTCGACTGGGCGCTGCCCGTGCAGATCGCCGGCAACGGCGGCGGGCTCGCCGGTGGCACCGGCCGCGTGGTCGGCGGTTCCGCCAGCCAGAGCACCACCGAGACCGGCAACATCACCACCGACGGCGAGGGCTCCGCTCTCTCCGGCAACGTGCTGGCCGGTCAGTTCGCCACCCCGGTCCAGGTCACCGGCAACGCCGCGTCCTGGATCATCGGCAACGCCAACAGCTCCGGCTACGAGGCCGAGACCGACGCCACCTCCGGTGGCTGGGTCGAGACCGATGGTGACGACAGCGCGCTGGGCGGCAACGTCGGCGCGGTGCCGATCGCCCTCCCGGTGAAGTTCAACGACAACGCGGCCGCCGCGTGGGGTTCGCTCGCGAACTCCAACAGCAGCTCCTCCGCGGACGCGACGGCCGGCGACACCACGCCCGGCTGGAGCAACGTCCCCAGCTACGTCCAGACCTCCGGCGAGGACTCGGCTGTCGCGGGTAACGCGATCGTGCCGCAGACCGCGGACGTCGCGAACGTCGGCGGCGTGGCCGCCAGCTGGATCGGCCTGGCGAACACCGGCAAGGACGGCGGCACCAGCCAGTCCAGCGCCGTCGACGCCGGTGGCTTCGTCAGCACCGAAGGCGAAGGCTCCGCCGGTGGCGGCAACATCGTCGACCCGGCTCTGGCCGCCCCGGTCGAGGTGACCTGCATCGCGGGCACCTACATCGGCAACGCCTCCGCCACGTCGTGCGAGAACACCGTCGACGCGAACGCCGGCAACGGCAGCCACACCACCGGTGAGGACTCCACCCTCGCCGGCAACATCGTCAACACCCAGGCGGCGCTGGCCCCCGAGGTGTACGGCGTCGGTGGCTCGCACATCGGCCAGGCCGTCGCCGAGGCGACCGAGACGAAGACCGTGACCGCCGGCGGGTACGACGGCACCACGGGCGACGACTCGTCCGGTTCCGGCAACGTCGTCCAGGTCCCGGTCGCGGCCCCGGTCGAGCTCATGGGCATCGGCGGCTCGTTCATCGGTCAGGGCTCCGGCTCGGCCGACGAGACCAAGGTCGTTTCCGGCGGCGGCGGTGGCAACACCAACGACGACAACGGCTTCCTCAGCTCCAACCTGGGCACCGTGCCGGTTTCGCTGCCGGTGCAGGCGTTCGGGATCGGCGGCGCGTTCATCGGTCAGGGCCACGGCGCCTCGAACGGTGACACCACCTCCAACGCGGGCGGCGACGTCCACGCGACCGGTGACGGTGGCGCGGGTGCGGGCAACCTGGTCTACGGGCCGGTCTCCCTCCCCGTCCAGGCGCACAACTTCGCCGCGGTGCTGGGCGGAATCGCGTCGGGCAGCGGATCGAACCTGACCGACTCGAACGCGGGTGGCGACGCCACCGCCAACGGTGAAGAAGGCGCGCTGGCGGGCAACATCGTCCAGTCGCCGATCGGCGGAGCGGTCCCGATCACGGGCCACGGCATCGCCGGCGCGGGTATCGCCGAGGGCACCAGCGTCAACGACGTCGTTTCGACGGCGGGCGGCGACGCCACCACCAACGGTGACAACGGCGCGGTCGCGGGCAACATCGTCGGCCCGCAGCTCCTGCCGCTGGTGCCGTTCGCGCACGACGCGGTTTCGGTCGCGGGCATCGCGTCCGCCGAGGGCACCGACACCATCGACGCCGCTTCGGGCGGGGACGTCGAGACCTCGGGCCTCGACGGATCGCTGTCGGGCAACATCCTCGACCTCCCGACCGCGGTGGACGCCAAGCTGTTCGGCAACGCGATCGCGGCGCTCGGTGGCGTTTCGAAGACCACGTCGGACAACGTCACCCTCGGCCAGGTCGGCGGGGACAGCGTCACGGACGGCAGTGGAGAGGCCCTTTCCGGGTTCAACTTCCACCACCCGTTCGTCTTCGTGATCCCGCTGGACAGCCTCGAGATCCCGGTGCTGGCCATCGCGGAGTCGAACACCACGGACCTCACCGAGATCAACGGTGAGGACTTCAGCCGCGCCTTCACCGACTCGCTCGGTTCGGAAATGCCGATCGACGCGCTCCCCGCGCTGCCCTTCGGTGCTCCGGCCCTGCCCGGTGCCACCTCGGTTCCGTCGATGAACGGTGCCGGCGTGCTGCCGACCACCCCTGAGATCGCCGCGCCGGGTGCCGCCCGCGCCGACGTCCCCCAGGTGGGCACCCTGCCGGTGCAGGTCGCCGGCCTGACCGCGCTGAAGCACCTGGGCACCGTCCCGGCGCAGCTGCCGAAGGGCGACCTGCCCGAGCTGCCCGGAACCCCGGCCCTGCCCGGTGTCCCGGCTCTGCCGGCCGCCCCGGCCCTGCCGGGTCAGACCCAGCGCGCGGACGCTCCCAAGCTCGCGCAGCTGCCGGCCCTGACCCAGCTCCCGGCCGCCGGCAACCTGCCGGTGAACCTGCCGGCCGTCGGCGCCCTGCCGGCGCTGCCGACCGCGGGCAACCTGCCCACCGCGGGCTCGCTGCCCGTGCAGCTGCCCACCGCGGGCTCGCTGCCGGTGGCACTCCCCACCGACGGCAAGCTGCCGGTGCAGCTGCCCACCGCGGGCACCCTGCCCGTCGTGAGCGGCACCCCGGCCATGCCGACCGCGCAGGTTCCGGCTCTGGCGAACGTCGACTCGTCGCCGCTGAGCATGTTCCAGCGTTTCGTGGGCACCCTGACCGGCAAGAAGTTCCACACCATGTGAACCTGCCAGTCGGCTAGCACCACCGTTTGACCAGCACCACCGTTCGATACGAAACGGGCCCGGGAGTCACTCCCGGGCCCGTTTCCTTTTCCCCGCGTTTCGTCCTCTGGTTGCGGTACTTGCACGTACAACTACCGCAACCAGAGGACGAAACGCTATGGGGAGAAGAGCGCGTTCTGGGCGGCTCCCATCGCGGTCAGTACCGCACCTTCGAGCACCGCGCCGCCGCCGACGGTCCCCGCCCGCACTTCGGTCTGCAGCGGCGAGATCTCCGCGAGCCGTCGGCTCACCCGCCCCGCCAGCGCTTCGCCGCCGGCGCCTCCCACTTCGCCGCCGAGCACGACGCACCCCGGGTCCAGCACCGCCGACACCGCGGCGGAGCCGATCGCGATCCGTTCCGCGAGGATCGCCAAGAACTCTTCGGCGCCGGATTCGATCGCGTAGCCGATGGCGGCCGCGGCCGCTGTGGCGTCGTCGGCGTCCGAAGCCGGAATGCCGTGCGCCCGCGCCAATTCGCAGAGTGCGGCGCTGCCCGCCAAAGTGTGGAAACCGCCGTCGCAGTCGGTGGCCGTCGGGAGCCGCCCGGGTCCGAGCATCGGCAGGAACCCGATCTCCCCCGCGCCGCCGGACGCGCCCCGTCGCAGCGAACCGTCGAGGACGACGGCCGCGCCGACGCCGAAACCCAGCCACAGCAGGACGAACGTGTCCCGGTCGCGGGCGGCGCCCAGCCGTTGCTCGGCGGCGGCCGCGAGGTTGACCTCGTTCTCCAGCAGCACCGGGACACCCAGCCGCCGCCGGAGTTCGACGACGAGTTTTCCGTGCCACGCGGGCAATCCGCCCGCCGATCGCAGCCCGCCGGTCGCCGGGTCGACCAGACCGGGAGCGCCGACGGCGATCGTGTGCAGCACGTCCGCCCCGGCCTCGGCGGTCGTGGCCTCCAGCAACGCGATCGCGCGCTCGACGGCCACGTCGGTGTCGACGTCGGGTTCGATCGGCAGCGAGGCCTTCGCGCGGGTCCGCCCCAGCAGGTCGGCGACCGAAACGGCCATTCCGTGCGTGCGGACGTCGAGCCCGGCGAGATACGCCCGCTCGGCGACGATCCCGTACAGCTTCGCGTTGGGGCCGCGGCGTTCGGCGCCCGCTTCGCCGACGATCGAGATCAGCCCGGCGTCCTGCAGGCGCTCGACGAGGTCGGCGACGGTCGGCCGGGAGAGCCCGGTCATCGTTTTGAGCTGGGTCGCGGTCAGCGGGCCCTCGCGTTGGAGCAGGTCGAGGGCGAGACGGTCGTTGATGGCCCGCGCGGTGCTCGGGGAGGCGGACGGCATCCGGATGGAACTCACCGGCAGATCCTCCCAGAATTAATTATCAGGTTCCCTTCCTGATAGTTTACGCTGACTCCATCGGGTTGTCTCGCGGACCTTGGGGGCCCAGTGAGTAGTAATGCAATGGAGACCGTCGGCGCGCCGACGCGGCGAGTGCGGCAGGCGCGCGTCGCCATCGCCGCCGTCTTCGCCGTGCACGGTGCGGTGACCGGCAGTTTCGCCACGCGGATCCCCTGGATCCAGGAACACGCGGGGATCAGCGCGGGCCAGCTCGGCCTCGCGCTCGCCTTCCCCGCCATCGGTGCCTCGCTGACCATGCCGCTCGCGGCGCGGATCGGGCACCGGCTCGGCACCCGGACGGGGCTCCGGCTGCTGCTCGCCTACTGGACCCTGGCCCTGATCCTGCCGTCCTTGGCGGGAAACCTGGTCACGCTGTGCCTGGCGCTGTTCGTCATGGGGACCGCGGCCGGGACGTCGGACGTGCTGATGAACGCCCTCGGCGTCGACGTCGAGGAGAAGATGGGCCGGTCGGTCATGTCGGGGCTGCACGGCATGTGGACCACGGGCGCGCTCGTCGGTTCCGCGGCGGGCACTCTCGCCGCGCATGCCGCGCTGGACGCCCGCGTGCATCTGGCGATCGCGTCCGCCGTGCTCACCGTCGCCGGTGTGTTCATCTGCCGGGGACTCATCGACGTCCGCAGCGCGCCGGACGAGCACCCGCCGCCGAGGTTCGCGCTACCGCCGAAGTCGGCCGTGATCATCGGTGCCGTCGCGTTCTGTGCTGTCTTCGCCGAAGGCGCGAGCCTCGACTGGTCCGCCGTCTATCTGCGGGACGTCCTCGGCACGTCGCCCGGGATCGCGGCGGCGTCGACCACCGCGTTCACCTGCACGATGGCGATCGCCCGGCTTTCGGGCGACGCGCTGGTGCGACGGTTCGGCGCGGTCCGCACCGTCCGGGTCGGGGGTGGTCTCGCGACGCTGGGCGGGGCGCTGGTCGTCCTGGCCACGCATCCCGTGATGGCGCTGGCCGGTTTCGGGCTGATCGGGCTCGGCGTCTCCGTCGTCGTTCCGCTCGCCTTCGCGGCGGCCGGACGCAGCGGGCCGACGCCGAGCCAGTCGATCGCGGGCGTCGCGACCATCACCTACTCGTCGGGACTCGTCGCGCCGTCGCTGATCGGCGGAATCGCCGACCTGACGTCGCTGACGGTGTCCTTCGGGCTGGTCACGCTGCTGGCACTCGGCCTGGTCGCGGGTGCCGGCGTGCTCCGGTCCCGTTAGGCGAACTGGAGCGAACGCTTGGCGAGGCCGTGCCAATAACCGTCGATGACGGTCTCGCCTTTCCCTTCCGAGGAGCTCGCGCCGAGCGAGACGAACAGTGGCGCGAAGTGCTCGATCCGGGGGTGTGCGACGGCGGCCGCGGGCGCCTTGTGCTGGAAGTCCAGCAGCGCGTCGAGGTCGCCGTCCCGCAGCGTCTCGGCGCCCCACTGGTCGAATTCGCTCGACCACGCGGGCGGTGTGCCGTCGGTGCCGTCGGTCTGGCGCATCGCGCTCAGGTTGTGCGTGAAGAAGCCGCTGCCGATGATCAGCACGCCTTCGTCGCGCAAGGGTGCGAGCTTCCGGCCGAGGTCGAACAGCTCCCGCGGATCCAGCGACGGCATGGAGACCTGCAAGACCGGGATGTCGGCGCCCGGGTACATCTCCACGAGCGGGACGTACGCGCCGTGGTCGAGGCCGCGATCCGGCGCGTCGTGCACGGGCGTCTGCGTCGAGCGCAGGAGTTTCCGGACCTTGTCCGCCAGCTCGGGAGCGCCCGGAGCGGCGTATTTCACCTGGTAGTAGCGATCCGGGAAGCCCCAGAAGTCGTAGACCAGCGGCACCGTGGTGGTCGCGCCGAGGGTCAGCGGCGCCTCTTCCCAGTGCGCGGAGACGACGAGGATCGCCTTCGGCTTGTCGAGGCCCGCCGACCAGCCGGCGAGCTGCCGGGTCCAGGTGGCGTCGTCGGCGAGCGGGGGCGCGCCGTGGCTGAGGTAAAGCACCGGGGTCATGTCAGCTCCAGGTGTTTGAACTTTCAACTACCAGGATAGACGACGCCGCCCGGTTCCGCCTTATTCCCCGGCGGGGATACTGCTGCGGTGAACAGCGACGCCGTGGCCGACGTGGAACGCGCGATGATCGCCATCCGGCGGAGCCAGGCGAGGCGTTCGTTGTCGAAACTCGCCCGCGACCGCGCCGAATCGATGCCCGACCAGGCGGTGCAAGGACTGCTGGACGCGGTCGAGGCGGCCGGGGAGAGCGGCGAGCCGGGCACCGTCACCAGCCTCGCGGCGGCGCTGACCGTCGACCAGCCGAGAGCCAGCCGCCTGGTCGCGCGCGCCGTCGAGGGCGGTTACGTCCGGCGCGAGGCCGATCAGCGCGACGGCCGCCGGGCCGTCCTGGTACTCACCGAAAGCGGCCGCGCCGAGGTGACGCGCATGCACGAATTCCGCCGTTCGGTCTTCGCCGAGGCGATGGCGGACTGGCCGGACGAAGACCGCCGCGAGTTCGCCCGCCTCCTGACCTCGTTCGTCCGGAACTACGGCGCGCTCGGCTAGAACCTCAGGCGGACGGCGGCGTGAGTCCCTTGCGGCAGAGGGGCGCGCTGGGTCGAGAGGTGGCCGGGGCGGCCCCGCCACGTGTTCCGCGTCCAATCACGCGAGTTCTCCGGCTGGACACGCGTGATCTCCCTCCAGTCACGCGTGTCCTCCCTAAGATCACACGGACATCGACCCGGTGCCGACCTCACCTCCCGGCTGGCGGTCGTCGACGACGAGACGGATGGCGGGTAGCCCTCAGTTCTTGCCGCAGAACACCGTCTTGAGGAGTTCGTTCAGCGCCGCCGGGAACGCCGCGTCGCTCACGGTGGCTCCGGACGTGACCGAAGCGGTCATCGTCTTGCGGCCGTCGGGAGTGCTGTACATCAGCGCCGCGTAGCCGTTGTTGCTGCCGTTGTGGCTGAGGACGGTGCCGCAGCCCGGGCCCAGGTCCTGCATGAACTGTCCGAGGCCGTAGCGGCCGAAGAGGCTTTCGCTCTCCGGGTGCGTCTTGCGCATCTCGGTCAGCAGCCAGGCGGGGAGGAGCTTTCCACTCTGCAGTGCGGAGAAGTACGTCTGGAGATCCTTGGTCGTCGAGATCATGTCCCCGGCGCTGGAGATCCAGGACGGGTTCTGGTGGGTGACGTCGAGCGTCTTCCGCTGACCGGCGTCTTCATAGGTGTAGTAGGCGTGGGCGTACGGCTTGGGCATCCCCGGCCAGGCGCCCGGCGACAACGTGTCCCGCATCTTCAGCGGCCGCAGGATCCGCCGGTCCAGTTCGCCGGCGAAGGAGTGGCCGG
>NZ_JAJPWS010000021.1:0-110878 GCF_046549055.1 Amycolatopsis sp. lyj-112
ACCAGCAGGGGCGACGGTCTTCACGAAGGTCTCGCAAAACCCAGGCCTCACGAGTGCTCACCCGCCAGCAGCCACCACATCCAAGCCTGCCAAACCCAGCTCGAACACAACCCATTAGGCCTCCTTGCCTACTCTCAAGGTAGGTAAGGAGGCCTTCACGGACCAGCGACCCGGAGACGACCGCGCGCACCCTCGTAAAGGACGCAACTAGAGGACTAAACGCAGAAGGCTCAGGAATCCGTCAGAACCCCATCGGCCAGCCGCACCCGCCGGTCCACCTTGATCTCCCGCAAGAACCGCTCGTCGTGGCTCACCACCACGAACGCCCCCTGATAGGCGCCGAGCGCGCTCTCCAGCTGCCCGACACTGACCAGGTCGAGATTGTTCGTCGGCTCGTCCAGCAGAAGCAGCTGAGGCGCCGGCTCGGAGAACAGGACGCAGGCGAGCGTGGCGCGCAGCCGTTCGCCGCCGGAGAGCACGCCGACGGGAAGGTGACCGCGTGACCCGCGGAACAGGAACCGGGCGAGCAACGTCATCCGTTGCGACTCCGGCAGCCCCGGGGCGAACGTCGCGAAGTTGTCGGCGATGGTGCGGTCGAGGTCCAGCAGGTCTAGGCGCTGGGAAAGGTAGGCGATCCGGCCCTCGGATCGTTTGAGCACACCGCTGTCCGGCTCCAGGTCGCCGTTGAGGACGCGCAGGAGCGTCGACTTCCCGGAGCCGTTGGCGCCGGTCAGCGCGATGCGTTCGGGGCCGCGGATGGTCAGGTCGACCCCGTCGCCCGCGAACACGTCCCGGTCGTCGTAGCGGACCTGGATGTGCTCGCCGTGGAAGACCGTGCGGCCGGCCGGGACCTGGGTGCCGGGGAGGATCAGCGCGATCTTCTGGTCGTCGCGTAGTGACCGCTCGGCCTCGTCCAGACGGTTCTTCGCGTCGCTGACCCGGGAAGCGTGGGTCTCGTTCGCTTTGCCCGCCGATTCCTGGGCGTTGCGTTTCATGGTTCCGGCGAAGATCTTCGGGAGACCGGCGCTGCCGAGGTTACGGGCCGCGTTGCCCGCCCGTCGCGAGGCGCGTTCGCGGGCCTGCTGCATTTCCCGTTTCTCGCGTTTGACCTCTTGCTCGGCGCTGCGGACGTTGCGCTCGGCCACTTCCTGTTCGGCCTTGACCGCCGCTTCGTACTGGGTGAAGTTCCCGCCGTGGTAACGGAGGTCGCCGCGGTCGAGTTCGGCGATCCGGTCCATGCGGTCGAGTAGTTCGCGGTCGTGGCTCACCAGCAGGAGACCACCGGACCAGTCTTCCAAGACGCCGTAGAGCTTGCGGCGGGCGTCGAGATCCAGGTTGTTGGTCGGTTCGTCCAGAAGCAGCATGTCGGGCCGCTTCAACAGTTGCGAGGCCAGGCCCAGCGAGATGATCTGGCCACCGCTGAGCGTGCGCAGGCTCCGGTCCATCGAGAGACCGTCGAGGCCTAGCCGATCGAGCTGGGCCCGGGTGCGTTCCTCGATGTCCCAATCGTTCCCGATGGTGGTGAAGTGCTCGTCGCTCGCGTCGCCGGACTCGATGGCGTTCAACGCCGCCAGTTGCGGCGCGATGTCCAGCACCTCGGCCACGGTCAGCTCGCCGGCCAGTGGCAGTGACTGCGGCAGGTAGCCGAGCACGCCCTGGACGGACACCGTCCCGGTGAGGGGGCGCAGTTCGCCCGCGATCAGTTTGAGGAGCGTGCTCTTGCCCGCTCCGTTGGGTGCGACGAGCCCGGTACGGCCGCCGGGCACGGTGAAGGAAAGGTCGTCGAAGACCGGGGTGTCGTCCGGCCAGGCGAAGGAAAGGGCGGACACGACGACGAAGGCGTCTGACATGGAAATGGACCTCGCGGGGAATGCGGGTTCCTCAAGGAAGCACCGCGGTGGACGTGGCGTTGAGGGAACGACGAAATGGCCACCTCGGCGATACCCGCCGGTGGCCTGGCAACTCCGGCTTACCCGGAGATGTCGTCTTCACCTGCCACGTCTGCTCTCTCCCGCTTCGTTGATCAGTTGCGTATACACCATAACAAACCGGCCGCCGTCGCTGTACTGCAAATAGCCGAGCCCTTTTCCGGTGAGTGGCACTGGCTTGTGAGGTGGATCATATTCGCCGAGGGCGCGGTGGGATCACTTCTAGTGTTCGTCGAGTGACGGTCTCGCGACTGGGGATTACGCGATCTGTCCGTCACCCCCCATTTCCTTTACCGGAGAGGTTCCTCGATGGCGCCGAGCCCGAGATCCCGAAGACGAGTCGCCCCCGCCGTGATGGCGGTAACCGCGTTGGGGACGTTCGCCCTGGCCGCTCCACCGGCTCACGCCGAGGAGATCGCCGTTCCCTGTGATTCCACCGCGCTGGTCCAGGCGGTGGCCGCGGCCACCGCCACCCCGGAGCCGGACACGCTGTCCCTTACGCCGAACTGCGTCTACACCCTCACCGCGCCCGCGGATGTCACCTCGAATACCGGGCTGCCCATTATCCGGGGGAAGCTCACCCTCAACGGGAACCACGCCACCATCGGCCGTGCGAAGGACGCACCCCCGTTCCGGATCATGTCCAACCAGGGCGAGCTGGACATCAAGGGACTCACGATCACCGGTGGTCATGCAAGTGATGGTGTCGGCACCGACGCTTATGGCGACGGAAAGGCGGGCGAGGCCGGTGGCGGTATCCACAACTGGGGTTCGTTGACCATCACCGGAAGCGTCATCACCGGCAACACCTCGGGCTCGGGTGCGCCCGGTGCCGACGCCACCGCCACCTCCTCCGCGGGTCGCGGCGGCGGCGGAGGTTTCGGAGGTGGTATCGCCTCCTACATCTCCGCGGAGGCGACGCTGACGATCACCGACAGCTTGATCACCGGCAACGCCACCGGGGCCGGCGGCCGGGGCGGCAACGGTACGGGCGCTAAACCCGGTGGCCGAGGTGGCTCGGGTGGTTTCGGCGCCGGCATCGACGTCCTCCGGGGTACTTTCCTGCGGCTCAGCGGCAGCACCGTGACCGGCAACGTCGCCGGTGATGGCGGAAAGGGCGGCGACGGAGGCGCCGAGCGCGGCGGGGGAGGAGACGGCGGTAGTGGTGGTACGGGCGCCGGCGTGATGACGTCGGCGGACGCGGGCAAACCGCTGAATCCGGTCATCGCCGGTACCGAGATCACCGGCAACCAGGCGGGCCGCGGCGGTGACGCCGGTGTGGCGGGGCCCGGCGGGTACTCCGGCTACGCAGGCTTCGGAGGGAGCGGCGGCGGACTCAGCGTGTTCCATGACACGCTCACGTTCGACGGCGGGGCGGTCAGTGACAACGCCGCCGGTGAGCCTGGATCAGGATCGTTCCCCCTTCCCGCCTCCGGTGGCGGCATCTACACGCTCGACGGGCACGTCACGCTGGCCAACGGGGCCGTGGTGAGCGGAAACCGGCCCGACAACTGCCACGACGTGGCGGAAGTACCCGGCTGTGTCAACGACTTCCGTGTCGCGGTGGCCCGCCATTCCGGCGCGGCCGACGCTCTCGCCGTCGCGGAACAAGCCGTGGTCTCGGCGATTTCGGTGGAGAGCTCGCGCGAGTAACCGACCTGAGCTGTCATGAAGGGTCCTTTGAGGACAGAGGAACCCTTCATGACAGCCGGTCGATCAGCTCAGCCCGTTGAGGCTGATCGCGCGGGCGTACCAGAGCGCGCTCTGCTTCGGCGTCCGCTGCTGCGTCTCGTAGTCGACGTGCACGAGACCGAACCGCTTGGCGTACCCCTCGGCCCACTCGAAGTTGTCGAGCAGCGACCAGTAGAAGTAGCCACGCAGGTCGACGCCTTCCTCGATCGCCTCGTACGCGGCACGCAGGTGCGAGTCGAGGAAGGCGATCCGGTCGGTGTCGGCGATGTCCCCGCCGATGAGGGTGTCCGGATAGGACGCCCCGTTTTCGGTGATGTACAGCGGAATCGGCCGGTACTCACGATGGACCTGCAGCAGGCACTCGGTGAGACGGCTGGGCTGGACCTCCCAGCCCGAGTCGGTACGCGGCGCCGCCTCGTCGGGGACGAAGTGGACATCGGGGACGCCGAGCCAGTCGGGTCCCGCCGGTTCGCTGCCCGGCAACGGGGTGCCGGAGACCTGGTAGCCGCGGTAATAGTTGATGCCCAGCCAGTCGATCGGGGCGGCGATCGCGTCCAGGTCGCCTTCCCGTACCAGGCCCTCGATACCGAGTGGCGCCAGGTCGGCGAGCAGGTCGGCCGGGTAGCCGCCGCGCAGCACCGGGTCGAGGAAGAGCCGGTTCTGCAGGCCGTCGATCCGGCGCGCCGCTTCGACGTCCACAGTGGACGAAGGGTCGACAGGGGAGACGGGATACAGGTTGAGCGTGATGCCCGACGACGCTGCCGGGGCATGCCGGCGCAGGACGTCCATCGCGAGACCGTGCCCCAGCAGGAGATGGTGCGCGGCGGCCACGGCCGCGCGGGGTTCCTGCCGTCCGGGAGCGTGGATCCCGGACGCGTAGCCCAGCATCGCGGCGCACCACGGCTCGTTCAGGGTGGACCAGTTCGTGACCCGGTCGCCGAGATGCGCCGCGATCGTCTCGGCGTATTCGGCGAACCGGAATGCGGTCTCGCGCGAAGCCCAGCCGCCCTTGTCCTCCAGCACCTGGGGCAGATCCCAGTGGTAGAGCGTCGCCCAGGGCTGGATCCCGGCCTCGAGAAGCCTGTCGACGAGCCTGTCGTAGAACGCGAGGCCCTGTGGGTTCGCCGCGCCGGCGTCGGGCCGGATCCGCGGCCAGGACAGGGAGAACCGGTACGCGCCGAGCCCGAGACGCCGCATCAGGTCGACGTCTTCGGCGTAGCGCCGGTAGTGGTCGGCACCCGGTTCGCCGGTGTCGCCGCCCACGACCGCTCCGGGCCGGCGGGCGAACACGTCCCAGATCGAGTCGGTACGGCCGTCGATCGAGGTGGCCCCCTCGACCTGGAAGGCCGCGGTGGCGGCGCCCCACACGAATCCGGGCGGGAACAGCAGCGCGGTCTTCGCCCGGACACTGTCGGGATGAGCTGACATGGTCACCCTTTCACGGCACCTTGCATGATCCCGGCCACGATCTGGCGGCCGAGCAGGAGAAAGACGATGAAGATCGGGATGGTGGCCAGGGTCGTCCCGGCCAGCACCAGCGAATAGTCGACGTAGTAACCGCTCTGCAGCTTCTCCAGGGCGAGCTGGACAGTGGGATTGCCGGCGTCCAGCACGACGAGCGGCCAGAGGAAGTCGTTCCACGACGTCATGAACGTGAACATCGCGAGGATCGCCGCGGCCGGGCGGACCGCGGGCATACAGACGTTCCAGAAGATCCGGATCATGCTGCAGCCATCGACCCGGGCCGCCTCGATCAGCTCGTACGGCACGGCGTCCAAGGTGTACTGACGCATCCAGAAGACGCCGAACGCGGTCACCAGGTTGGGCACGATCACCGACTGCAGGCCGCCCGCCCAGCCGAACTCCGACATCGCCATGAACAACGGGATGATGCCCAGCTGGGTCGGCACGGCGAGGGTGATCACGATGAACACGAACAACCCGTTCTGGCCGCGGAACCGCAGTTTGGCGAAGGCGAACCCCGCCAGCGACGAGAACAGCACCGTGGTGAGCGTGACCGTGCCGGACACGATCACGCTGTTCGCGAGCGCCTTCCAGAACGGCACCGTATCGAAGACCCGGGCCGCGTTGGCGAAGAAGTTCCCGCCGGGCAGGAACGGCGGGACCCGTTCGGTGAGCATCCCGCTGTCCCGGCTGGCCACCAGGAACGACCAATAGAACGGGAACAGCGAACCCAGCACGAAGATGACCAGCACGATGTAGGTCGCCTTGCGCGGTTTGCCGAGAGCGGACACCGTCCGCTTCATTCCATTCTGTTTGACAGTGCTGAGGATGGTGGTCATTTCTTCTTCACCGCCGGGGTCCGCGCCAGCCTGCCGGTGAGGAAGAAGTTCACCAGTGCGATCAGCACGATGATCACGAACAGCACCCAGGCGATGGCCGAGGCGTAGCCGAGTTCGTAGTTTTCGAAGGCCGTTTGATAGAGGTAGAGCGTCACGGTCTGGAACTGGTTGGACGAGCCGCCGTTGTTCGACCCGGGCATGGCGTCGAACAGCTTGGGCTCGGTGAAGATCTGCAGCCCGCCGATCGTCGACGTGATCGTGACGAAGATCAGGGTCGGCTTCAGCAGGGGAAGGGTGATGCTGAAGAACCGGCGGACGGCGCCCGCCCCGTCGATGAGGGCGGCCTCGTGCAGTTCCTTCGGGATCGCCTGCATCGCCGCCAGCACGATCAGCGCGTTGTACCCGGTCCAGCGCCAGTTCACCATGATCGCGATCGCGGCATGGCTGCTGAACCGGCCGGCCTGCCAGTCGACCGGGTCCAGCCCGATGGTCTGCAGCAGGCCGTTGACCAGGCCGTACTTCGGGCCGAACAGGTTCGCGAAGATGATCCCGAGCGCCACCAGGCTGGCGGCGTAGGGGAGCAGGATGCCGACGCGCCACCCGGTCGCCCCGCGCAGCCTGCTGCTGAGCAACGCCGCGAGCAGCACGGCGATGATCAGCTGGGGAATGCTCGAGAGCAGGAAGATACTGACCGTGTTCTCGAGCGCGTTCCAGAACTGGGTGTCGGCGAACAGGTCCTTGAAGTTGTCCAGTCCGATGAAGTCCGGATCGTCGTCACCGGCTTCCCAGCTGAACAGGGACACGTACGCGGTGTAGAGCAGGGGGAACAGCCCGACGATCCCGAACACGATGAAGAACGGCGCGATGTAGAGGTACGGCGAGACCTTGACGTCCCACCGGCTCAGGCGATGCCGGAGGGTGGGCCGGGGCGACGTGCGCACCCCGGCCTTACTCCCTTCCGGCGCGATCTTGTCGACGACGGTCATCGGTCAGCGCGTGATCTTCTTCGCGGAGTCGAGCAGTTGCGTCCAGCCCTCGTCCGCCGACTTGCCCTGTTCGACCGCCTGCAACGCCGGACTCGACGCGTTCTCCTGGATCTGGCCGTCGCCCGGGCCCTTGTACTGCGGCTTGGTGACCTTCTTGGCCTGCTCGGCGAACAGCTGACCGACCTTGGCGCCGCCGAAGTAGGCGTCGGTCTCGTTCAGCAGCGCCGGGTCCTCCAGCGCCTTGACCTGGCTGGGGAAGGTGCCCTTGGCCTGGAACGCCTTGATCTGCTGCTCGGGCGCGGTCAGCCAGGCGGCGAGTTCGGCCGCCTCCTTCGGGTGCTTCGACTGCGTGGGCACGGTCAGGTACGACCCGCCCCAGTTGCCGCCGCCACCGGGGAACGCCGCGGTGACCGCCCACTTACCGGCGTTGTCCAGCCCGGAGTGCTCCTCGATCACGCCGAGCATCCACGCGGGACACACCTTCGTGGCGAAAGCGCCCTGCTTGAAACCGGAGTTCCATTCGTTGCTGAACGCGGTGAGCTTGGCCGACTGTCCTTTCGCGACAGCGCCGGTGACCTTGGTCCAAGCGTCCTTGATGCCCTGGTTGGCTTCCAGCGCCAGCTTGTCGTCGCTGCCGATGTAGCCGGTGGGAAGCTGGTTGACCATGGCGTTGAAGTTCTGCGACGCCGAGTCGAACCACGCCTTGCCGTTGGTCTTGGCGACGTACTGGTCGCCCGCGGCGAAGTAGCTGTCCCAGGTGGCGAACAACGGCTTGACCGCTTCGGGATCGGTCGGCAGGCCGGCCGCCTCCAGCATGTCCTTGCGGTAGCACATGGCCAGCGGCCCGATGTCCGTGCCGTAGCCGATGACCTTGCCGTCCTTGGTCTTCGCCGCGTCGTACTTCCAGCCGAGCCAGCGGTCGGGGGAGGCGTCCGCCGGGCCGATCTTGGGCAGGTCGTTGAACTTCGAGCCCTTGTCGAGGACGTTGGACAGGTGTCCCTCTTCGACGGCGGTGACGTCGGCGAGGCCCGATCCCGCGGCCAGCTTCGTGATCAGGTCCTGGTGGTAAGGCCCGCCCTGACCGGTCTTGCGGTGGGTGACCTTGATGTTCGGGTGCAGCCGTTCGTACTCGGGAATGAGATTTTCGTACCCGAATTCGGTGAACGTCGCCAGCGACAGTTCGACCTTCGCGTTCGGGTCCGACGCGGCGGGTGCACCGCCGTCGTCACCTCCGCACGCCACTAGGCCGAATGCCGTCATCGTGATACCCAGTGCCAGCACCAGGCCGTTCCGGATGGTTCTCACGTGTCTAAACCCCTTGCCGATGGATAGGGAACTCCGTTGCGAGACGAGCAGAAAATGGGAGCGCTCCCAGGATGCGCCGAGTCTGTCGCCAAGGTCCAGTCATGTCAAGGTCTTGTAATGAGAGCGTTTTCATCAGGGGAGCGCTCTCAGTGTCCGGGGCCGCCGGACACTAAGCTGTAGGTGTCCGGGTGGTTGTGAAGGGTGAAGGTGACGCGGGTGGGGCCTCGACCAGGAGAAGACGGGCGGCCGACGCTGGAAGACGTCGCCGCGTCCGCCGGCGTGAGCCGGTCGACGGCGTCCCGGGCGCTCAACGACGACGGGTACGTCAGCGCGCGCTCCCGGGAGAAGGTGCAGGCCGCGGCCCGCGAACTCGGCTATTCGCCGAACCAGGCGGCCCGGTCGCTGGTGACCCGGCGGACCGGCGCGGTCGCGGTGGTGCTGTCGGAGCCGGAGGCACGGCTGCTCGACGATCCGTACCGCACCGCGGTCATGCGCGCCGGGTACCGGGAACTGGCCGACATCGGCTGCCAGATGGTCCTGATCTTCAGCGATACCCGCGAGGATCTCGTCCGCACGGTGCGCTTCCTGGACGGCGGGCACGTCGACGGCGTGCTGGTCTTCGCGCCCCACCGGACCGACCCGCTGCCCAAGGCCCTGCGGCAGCTGAGGGTCCCGGTGGTCTACGGCGGGCAGGCGGCCGGGCTCAAACGGGGCGTCCACGTCGTCGACTTCGACAACGAGGGCGGCGCGAAACTGGCCGTCGCCCACTTGGTGGACGCCGGCTACCGCCGGATCGCCACGATCGCCGGCCCGCAGGACCAGAGCGCGGCCATCGACCGGCTGTCCGGCTGGCGCAAGACGCTGCTCGACGCCGGTCTCGACCCCGGCGACCTGGTCGAGGAAGGCGACTTCACGCTGACCGGCGGGGCGAAGGCGATGACGAACCTGCTCGCGCGGCGGCCCGACCTCGACGCCGTCTTCGTGGCCAGCGACATGATGGCCGTCGGCGCTCTCCGGACCCTGCACGCGGCCGGGCGGCGGATCCCCGCCGACGTCGCGGTCGTCAGCTTCGACGACAACGCGACGCTGGCGCCGGAGATGGATCCGCCGCTGACCTCGGTGCATCAGGACCCGCGTGAGCAGGTCCACGCGATGGTCGAGACGCTCCTGGCCCTGATGGACGACCAGGAGCTCAAACCCCGGCAGCGGATACTGCCGGTCTCCCTCACACACCGCGCTTCGAGCTGAACCGGCTCACACCGGCCGGCTCGCCCCGCAGACGTGGCGGATCGGCCGGGGAGCGACGCCTTCGAGCGTCGGCACGACCGGGGCGATCGCGCCGTCGCGGGTGAAGGACAGCTTGTCGATGGCGGTCTCCCGGTGCATGCCGTCGCCGCCGGGGATGGCGAAACGGTGGTAGGCGATGTACCACTCGTCCGTCCCCGGCACCCGCAGCATCGAACTGTGCCCGGTGCCCTTGATACCGAGCGTCGGGTTCTTGCTCAGGATCAGGCCGCGGTTCGTGAACGGACCCGTGGGGCCGCTCGCGGTGGCGTAGGCGACGCGGTAGTTCTCGCTGCGGGTGTCGTCGATCGACCAGCTCAGGTAGTAGGTGCCGTTCCGCTCGACCATGAACAGCCCCTCGCGGAAGCCGTCGAGACCGGTGATCCGCTGGATCTTGGTCGCGTCGAAGGAGACCATGTCGTCGTTGAGCGGCACGACGTACGCCTCGCCGTTGCCCCAGTAGAGGTACGCCTTCCCGGAGCGGTCGATGAAGACGGCCGGGTCGATCGCCTGGCCGCCGCCGGGGTTCTTCGCGATCAGCGGCTTGCCGGTGTCGACGAACGGGCCGGTGGGTGAATCACCGACGGCGACCCCGATCTTGGCTTCGGCGCAGTAATAGAAGTAGTACTTGCCGTTCCGCTCGGCGATCGTCGGCGCCCAGGCGTTCTTGTCCGCCCAGCTCACGCCGGGGCCGAGGTCGAGCGCGACGCCGTGGTTCGTCCAGTCGACGAGGTTCTTCGACGACCAGGCGGAGAAGGTCGTGCTTCCCCAACCGTCGAAGCCGTCGGAGGTCGGGTAGAGATAGTAGGTATCGCCGAACGCGACGATGTTCGGATCCGCGGTCAGCCCGGGCAGCGCCGGGCTGCGGAGTTCGCGGGCTTCGACGGTCCACACCCGCCTTTGCCCGCCCGGCGCGGCGACCGTGTACTTCTGGGGACGGCGGAGGTCGACCGGACGGCCGTCACCGGGCTTGATCGTCGCTCCCGGAGCGAGGGCGAACCGAGGACTGAGCCGGCGCAGGTCGGTACCGGGCCGGACCGGGAGCACGACGGTGCCCGCGCCCGCGTCGACGATCGCCGGTGCCTTGAGCGAGTCGAGTTCGACCGAACGGATCAGCGTGCTGTTCGACGGCAGCGCCGCGACGTCCGCGCCGGACAGTGCCCGGTTGTAGAGCCGGACGTCCTTCATCCGGCCCTTGAACGTCTTGTCGGCCGAGTACACCGAGCGGCCGAGGTAGTTCGCCGCGGTGACCCCGCCACCGAGATCCGAGGGCTTGAGGGTGACCTTGTCGTTGCGCCCGACCTCGACGCCGTCCAGGTACAGCACCGCGCTGCCACCGCCGACGGTGAGCGTGACGTTCTTCCACACCCCGCGCGGCAGCCCGCCGCTCGAGGCCGCGCCCTGTTCGGTGGTCCAGTTCCCGGTCGCGATCGCGCCCCGGAAGCCGCCGCCGTCGGTCCCGCCGGTGCCGAAGAGGTAGCCGTCCCCGGCTCCGGACGGGCCGGTGTTGCCCAAGCCGTAGAGGAAGTAGGGCGTCTGCTGGTCGGGATCGACGAGGACGTCGGCGGACACCGTGGCGGCCGGGGCACCGTTCAGCAGGTTGTTCGGCAGTTGCACGTGACCGTTGGTGCCGCCGAACTCCAGGGCGCCGTCGGCCCATTTGACGTCCCCGGCGAGCGCGCCGTCATAACCGTGGCCCGTGCTGTCGGCCGCGGTCGGCCCCGTCTTGCCGTCGAGCGGCCACCGCGCCACGAGACCGTCCTTGTCGGCCTTGGCCGGGGCGGGCGGCGCGGTCAGCCGGTCGAGTTCGGCCTGCGTGACCGGGAGAACGGTGCCGTGCCTCGGCGACGCGGGCAGCTTCGCCCCGGCCGACATCGTCCACTTGCCGGACGCGAGGTCGGTGGTTTCGAACGGGACGTAGCCCCGCCCGCCGTACTCGTCGATGAACAGGTACCACTTGTCCTCGGTGTTGGACTTGAACCCGGTCGGGCCCTCGCCTCGGTCGAGTCCCGGGTTCCCCTTGCCGATGCAGTCGGCGACGAAGTCGTAGGACGGATCGAGGAGATCGGTCGACTTCTCGGCGGTGATGTACTTGCTGCACGGCGACGACGACGTGGGGTTCCGCTCGTCCTTGGTGTACCGGTAGTAGGTGCCCTTGTCCTGGATGATCGTCGAGTCGATCACCGAATAGCCCGGGTCGATCCATACCTTGGGCGCGCTGAACGTGTGGAAGTCTCGAGTGGTGGCGTAGAGCATCCGGTTGTAGCTGTCGCCGGTATGCGCGGGATCGTTCTCCGCGTAGAGCTTCGACGCCCAGTACACGACGTAACTGCCGCGCTTGGCATCCCAGAACGCTTCCGGCGCCCAGGTGTTCCCGGCCGTCGGTGGCGAGACCTGCACGCTGCGCTGCCGGGACCAGGTGACCAGGTCGGTGGACTCCCACACCATGATCGACCGGCTGCCGGTGCGCTGCGCGGCGTCCCAGCCGCGGCCGTTGTGGATCTTGAGGTCGGTGGCGAGGAGGTAGAACTTGTCGCCGTCGGGGGAGCGGAGGATGAACGGATCGCGGACGCCGAGTTCGCCCAGGCTCGATTTGAGGGCCGGCCTGCCGTTGTTGAGCTCGGTCCAGTTCAGCGGGTCGTTGCCCTTGCTGGCCGCGGTGTAGATCTGCTCGCCGTCAGGGGTGCCCTCGCCGGTGAAGTAGAAGAAGCTGTAGCCCGTGAGCGGCTGCTGGACCGGTTTCGGGGGCACCGTCGCGGTGAACCGCCGGGTCACCGCGTCCCGCCCGCCGGAGACGTTCGCCGTGAGGGTGACTTTGGCGGCCGGGCCGCCCGAGGCGGGCCGGGTGACCTCGCCGGTCGGGGTGATGACCGAGGGATTCGAGGACTGCCAGCGGATCGACGTTCCGTCCGGGCCTGTTCCGGGGAGGGTCAGGTTTCCGCGGACGTCGTCCAGGCCGGGGACGGAGAGCGTGTTCGCCGCGGTCCGCGCCAGGTCCGCTGTGGACGCTGTCGCGGCCGGGACGGCGGCCGCTGTGGTGATGAGTGCTGTGGTGGCCAGCAAGGCCACGGAGGTGAGGAGGACGCCGAGCCGGCGTGGACGTAAGGAGATCATCGTTGAGTGCTCCATAGGCCGCTGGGGAATGTTAACGTTAACATCAGCTGGTGCATGCTGACGGTAGAACGACGGCTCCTCTTGGTCAAGAGTCCGGCCGGCGGCTCTCCGCTTCCGCTTCCTAGGTAATACGTATCGGAGAACGGTTCGGTTCAAAGAGATTTCTCTTTTCTTTTTTCGCTGTCCGGTACTGGACAAAGCGGCTCCGAGAAGGTCACGATGTGGATACGGCGGGAGTGCGAACAATGCGCACTCCCTATTCCGGGACATTCCTTTCCCTGCTGTATTCCCCTTTGGTTTCTAGCTTGGAGTGACGCATGAATCGAAGAGCGGGCGCTCATCGCCTTTCCCGGCGGACGAAGGTCGCCACCGGTGCCCTGGGCCTGGCCATCGCGGCCGGCGCGTTGATCGT
This sequence comes from Amycolatopsis sp. lyj-112, assembly GCF_046549055.1. Classification (NCBI taxonomy): domain Bacteria; kingdom Bacillati; phylum Actinomycetota; class Actinomycetes; order Pseudonocardiales; family Pseudonocardiaceae; genus Amycolatopsis; species Amycolatopsis sp. lyj-112. Next base: position 13,025 of record NZ_JAJPWS010000021.1, read on the forward strand.
GTCGACCGCCGCGGGCAATTCCGACAGCGCCGGTGCGGCGCAGGCGTCGCGGATCATCTGCCCGGACGTCGCGAGCAGGTTGCCGTCGATCCCGGCGCGGGCGAAGGCAGAGGTCGATCGAAATCTGGCGCAGCTGGCCACGCAGATCGCGGAAGCGGAGCAGCGCTTGGCGTCGTCGCAGGGACAAGGCGGGCCGAATTTCGTGCAGAACGCGATCCTCGGGCCGCTGGCGGACAAGCGGACGGCGGCGATCGAGCGCATCGCGATCGCCATCGGCCGGGTGGACGCGAAACCGCAAGGTCTCGGGAGTCTGGCCCCTTGTGCTCAGGGTTCGGGTGGTGGACAAGCACCGGCTCCCACGACGACGACGTCGAGTGCCGGTGACACCGGCGCCGCACCGGGTGTGCGGCGGATCGCCTGCCCGGACGTCGCGAGCAGGTTGCCGTCGATCCCGGCGCGGGCCAAGGCCGAGGTCGATCGGAACCTGGCGCAACTGAACACCCAGATCGCCGAAGCCGAGCGGCGGTTGGCCACATCTCAGGGTCAGGGCGGGCCGAACTTCGTCCAGAACGCGATCCTCGGGCCGCTGGCGGACAAGCGCGCGGCGGCGATCGACCGGATCGCCATCTCGATCGGGCGAGTGGACGCGAAACCGCAGGGATTGGGCGACCTGGCCCCTTGCGCCTTAGCCTGATCTTCAGGTCCGTGCCTGTGACCCGACTGTGACTCAAAGGGCCCTTGACCCTGTCCGTGTTATCGCTAACACTTGCGGCACTCGTCACACGGCGGGGTACCCGGCGACGCGGATGGGAGGCAGGCGATGGCGCGCGACACCGTCGGCGGAGATGGCAAAGCGATCGTTTCCCCCGCGAGCAAGCAGGCGAGCTTGACCGACGTCGCCGCGCTCGCGGGGGTTTCGCATATGACCGTTTCCCGGGTCATCAACGGCACCGGCCCGGTGCGCGCCGAGACCCGGGTCCGGGTCAACGCCGCGATCGAGCAGCTGGACTACCGGCCGAACTCGGTCGCTCGCGCGCTGGTCACCGGCCGTTCGGGCACGCTCGGCGTGGTCGCGCTGGAGGCGAACCTCTACGGCCCGGCCAGCACCTTGAGCGGGATCGAGCACGCGGCGAGGGAAGCCGGGTACGCGACGACCATAACGAGCATCAGCCGTCCGGGCCGGTCGTCCATCGCCGACGCGGTGGAGCGCCTGCGGCGCCAGGCCGTCGAAGGCATCGTCGTGATCGCCCCGCACGTCACCGCCGGGCGCGCCCTCGAAGCGGCCCCCAGGGACGTTCCGCTCGTCGCGGTCGGCGGCGGTGAAGAAGCGCCGGTACCGGTGATCTCGGTCGACCAGTACGACGGCGCCCGCCGCGCGACCGAGCACCTGCTCGGGCTCGGCCACGAGACCGTCTGGCACGTCGCCGGACCCGAAGACTGGCTGGAGGCGCTCGACCGCGAGCGCGGCTGGCGAGAAACCCTGCAGCGGCGCGGCGCGCGGATCCCGCCCGTCGTCCGGGGTGACTGGAGCGCGCGTTCCGGGTACGCGGCGGGGCGATCCCTCGTCGGCGAAAAGGGGCTGGACGCGGTTTTCGTCGGCAACGATCAGATGGCCCTCGGTTTTCTCCGCGCCTGTACCGAGGCCGGGGTGAACGTGCCGGGGGAGATGCGCGTCGTCGGATTCGACGACGTGCCCGAGGCGGCGTACTACACGCCTCCGCTGACGACCGTGCGCCAGGACTTCGTCGAAGTCGGCAGGCGCACTTTCGAACTCCTGCGCCGCCGGATGAACGGTGGCGAGGAACGAGCACGTGACCTGGTGGTCCCCGAGTTGATCGTGCGGGAGAGCACCGGCATTTCGTAGCACCGGAGCCGTCCGCAAGGCGGCTTCACTCTCAACTGTTAACGCTAACTCAAATGATCAGTGCAGATCTAGGAGTCGATGTGTCAAGAAAATCGTTGACGTCGATCGTGGCCGGAATGGCCGGGCTGCTGGTGCTCACGGCGTGTGGCGGTGGTGGCGGAACGGGTGACGGCGGGGCCATCACCCTCGGATTCGCTCAGGTGGGCGCCGAGAGCGGCTGGCGGACGGCGAACACCAAGTCCATCCAGGATTCCGCGAAGGCGGCCGGGATCGAGCTGAAGTTCTCCGACGCGCAGCAGAAGCAGGAGAACCAGATCACCGCGATCCGGTCCTACATCCAGCAGAAGGTCAAGGTGATCGCCTTCTCGCCGGTCGTGGAGTCCGGTTGGGACACCGTGCTCAAGGAGGCGAAGACGGCGAACATCCCGGTCATCCTGACCGACCGGGCCGTCGACTCGCAGGACAAGACGCTCTACAAGACCTTCCTCGGTTCGGACTTCGTGGCCGAGGGCAAGAAGGCCGGGCAGTGGCTGACCAAGGAGTTCGGTTCGGCGGCCGGTGACGTGAACATCGTCGAACTGCAGGGCACCACCGGTTCCGCGCCCGCGAACGACCGGAAGAAGGGCTTCGCCGAAGTCATCGCGTCCGAGCCGAAGTACAAGGTCGTCGCCTCGCAGACCGGTGAGTTCACCCGCGCCAAGGGCAAGGAGGTCATGGAGGCCTTCCTGAAGTCCCAGCCCAAGATCGACGTGCTCTACGCCCACAACGACGACATGGCGCTCGGCGCCATCGAGGCGATCGAAGCCGCGGGCAAGGTGCCCGGCAAGGACATCAAGATCGTCTCCGTCGACGGTGTCCGCGACGCGCTGCAGGCCTTGGCCGACGGCAAGATCAACCACGTCGTCGAGTGCAACCCGCTGCTCGGCCCGCAGCTGATGGACCTGGTGAAGAAGGTCGCCGCCGGCGAGCAGGTGCCCCCGCGCATCGAAACCGCCGAGACCGAATTCGACCAGGCGGCCGCGAAGGCCGCGCTGCCGCAGCGCCAGTACTGACAAAGGCCGGACGATGACAGAGCCCACCGCACTTCTGCGGATGAGCCACATCCGGAAGGAATTCCCCGGTGTGGTCGCCCTCGACGACGTCTCCTTCCGGATGTTCCCCGGTGAGGTGCACGCCTTGATGGGCGAGAACGGCGCCGGCAAGTCCACCTTGATCAAGGTGCTCACCGGTGTGTACGGAGTGGACGCGGGCTCGATCGAACTCGCCGGGGCCCAGGTCGCGTTCAGCGGCCCCGGCGAGGCTCAGCGCTCCGGCGTGAGCACCGTCTATCAGGAAGTGAACCTCTGCCCGAACCTCTCGGTGGCGGAGAACATCTGCCTGGGCAAGGAGCCGCGAAGGCGCGGCCGGATCGACTGGCGCGAGATGCGCCGCCGGGCGGCCGCGCTGCTGGCCAGGCTGGACGTCGAGGTGGACGTCTCGGCCGAGCTGAGCAGTTGCTCGATCGCGGTGCAGCAACTCGTCGCGATCGCCAGGGCGCTCGACGTCGAGGCGCGGGTCCTCGTCCTCGACGAGCCGACGTCCAGTTTGGACGCCGGTGAGGTCGAGCAACTGCTGAACGTGGTGCGGTCGTTGCGGGATCAGGGGATGGCGATCCTGTTCGTCTCCCACTTCATCGAACAGGTCTTCGCCGTCGCGGACCGGATGACGGTACTGCGCAACGGGAAGCTCATCGGCGAGTACCGGACCGAGGAGATCACCCCGGTCGATCTGGTGACCAGGATGATCGGCAAGGAACTCGCCGCGCTCGAAGACATCGAGGACGCCGGCCACAGCCGGTCCGACGTGGCAGGCGCGCCGGTGTTCCTCGAAGCGGGCGACGTCGGCCGCAAGGGCGGTGTCGCCCCGTTCTCGCTCGACATCCGGGAAGGCGAGGTCGTCGGCCTGGCCGGGCTGCTGGGTTCCGGCCGCACCGAACTGGCCCGGCTGCTGTTCGGGGCCGATCACGCGGACAGCGGCGCGGTGCGGATCAACGGCGAGCCCGTGTCCCTGAAGACCCCGCGGACCGGGCTCGACCACCGCATCGCCTTCTGCTCGGAGAACCGCAAGACCGAGGGCCTCGTCGAGGAACTCACCGTGCGCGAGAACATCGTGCTCGCGCTACAGGCTTCCCGGGGCTGGGCGAGGCCGATCTCGCGACGGCGGCAGGACGAGATCGCCGAGCGCTACATCGAGACGCTCGACATCCGGCCCGCCAATCCCGAGGCGAAGGTCGGTGACCTGAGCGGCGGGAACCAGCAGAAGGTGCTGCTCGCGCGGTGGCTCATCACCGAACCCCGGCTGCTGATCCTCGACGAGCCGACGCGCGGCATCGACATCGGCGCCAAGACGGAGATCCAGCGGCTCGTCACCCAGCTCTCAGGCGACGGGATGGCCGTGGTGTTCATCTCCGCCGAACTCGAGGAAGTGCTGCGGCTCAGTCACCGCGTGGTCGTGCTGCGCGACCGGGCGGTGGTCGCGGTGCTGGACAACGATTCGCTGACCGCGGACCAGGTCATGGCGACGATGGCGGAAGGAGTCCCCCGATGAAGACATTGTCGAACTTGCCGAAACAACGGCTGTTCTGGCCCGTCGTCGCACTGCTGGCCTTGCTGCTGGGCGACCTCATCGCCCACCCCGCCTTCTTCGCCATCGAACTGCGCGACGGGCACCTGTACGGGAACCTGATCGACATCCTGAAGAACGGGGCGCCGCTGATCCTCATCGCGATCGGCATGACCCTGGTGGTGGCGACGCGGGGGATCGACCTCTCCGTCGGTGCCGTGGTGGCGATCAGCGGCGCGCTCGCATGCCTGCACATCAGCGGTCTCGGTGACCAGAACAGCGTCGGCGGGACACTCGCCGCGGTCGGGATGGCGCTGGGCCTGGCCATCGCGCTCGGCGCGTGGAACGGCTGGCTCGTGGCGGTGCTGGGCATCCAGCCGATCATCGCGACACTGATCTTGATGGTGGCCGGGCGCGGGATCGCCCAGCTGATCACCGGCGGCCAGATCATCACCATCAATTCCGGGCCGTACGAATGGATCGGCAGCGGGTTCACCTTCGGCCTGCCGAGCGCGATCCTCCTCGCCCTCGCGGTGTTCGCCATCGCCGCGGTGCTGGTCCGCCGGTCCGCGCTGGGCCTGCTGGTGGAAGCCGTGGGCGGCAACCCGGAGGCGGGCAGGCTCGCCGGGCTGCGCTCGACGCGCCTCATCTGGCTCACCTATGTCTTCTGCGCGCTGTGCGCCGGGATCGCCGGGCTGATGATCAGCGCGAACGTGCACAGCGCCGACGGCAACAACGCCGGGCAGTTCATCGAACTCGACGCGATCCTCGCCATCGTCATCGGCGGGACGCAGCTGACCGGCGGCCGGTTCTCGCTCACCGGGTCGGTGATCGGCGCGCTGCTCATCCAGACGCTGACCACCACCGTCTACGCCCTCGGCATCGCGCCCCAGGCGATCATGCTGTTCAAGGCGCTGGTCGTGCTGGCGGTCTGCCTGCTGCAGTCGCCGGCGTTCCGCAAGAAGTTCGGCAGGCGAAGGAAACCGGCAGCCGTCGCGCCCGTCGCTCAGCCCGAGAAGGTGGAGGCAGCGGTATGACCACCATGCTGACTCGCGTAAAGGAATACCGGCCGAGGCAGCGGCACCTGCCGATCCTGGCGACGATGGCGATGCTCATCGGCGCGTACGTCTACGGCGCGTCGAGCTACACGGCGTTCGGCTCCGGCCAGGTCGTGCTCGACCTGTTCATCAACAACGCCTTCCTGCTGGTGGTCGCGGTCGGGATGACGTTCGTGATCCTCACCGGCGGGATCGACCTCTCCGTCGGCTCGGTGGTCGCGCTGTCCACAGTGGTCTCCGCCGATCTGCTGCAGAACCAGGGCTGGCCGGTGCTCGCGGTGATCCCGGCGGTACTCGCGATCGGCGCGGCGCTCGGGTTCGGGATGGGCGTGCTGATCCAGGTCTTCGAGATCCAGCCGTTCATCGCCACCCTGATCGGGATGTTCTTCGCACGAGGGCTCTGCTACACGATCAGCACGCAGGCGTACTCCATCGACGATCCGACGGTCGCGAGTCTCGCGCAGACGCAGATCCCGCTCGGTGCTGAACTGCATATCTCGATCGGCGTGGTCGTCGCGTTCGTGGTGGTCGCCGTCGCGGCGTATGTCCTTTATGGAACGCGGTTCGGCCGGACGGTCTACGCGATCGGGGGCAACCCCAAGTCGGCCCTGCTGATGGGGCTGAACGTCGGCCGCACGAGGATCTCGGTCTACACACTCAGCGGGTTCTGCTCGGCGCTCGGTGGCCTGCTTCTGGTGCTGTACAAGTCCTCCGGCGACCCGCTCAACGGCGTCGGGCTGGAACTGACCGCGATCGCGGCCGTCGTCATCGGCGGAACGCTGCTCACGGGCGGTTCCGGTTACGTCCTCGGCACGGTGCTCGGGATCATGGTGCTCGGCATCATCCAGACCCTGATCACCTTTGACGGCACGCTGAACTCCTGGTGGACCTCGATCATCACGGGGGCGCTGCTGTTCGTCTTCATCGTCCTGCAACGGCTCGTGAGCAGACGCGCCTAGAAATCGCCGCCACCGCCTTCCCGGTGGTGCTCGGCCACGAATGTGAACGCTAACAGTGCGGGAGAAGAAGTGAGTACAGGGGAACCGCTGGTCGTCGGCGTCGACTTCGGGACGCTGTCCGGCCGGGCCGTCGTGGTCCGGGTCCGCGACGGCGCGGAGCTGGGCAGCGCGGTTTCGGAGTATCGCCACGGCGTGATCGACCGGATCCTGCCGGAGACCGGTCACGGGCTGCCGCCGGACTGGGCGCTGCAGGTGCCGTCGGACTATGTCGACGTCCTCCGCACAGCCGTACCGGAGGCGATCCGCGCGGCCGGGGTGGATCCCGCCGACGTGGTCGGGATCGGGACCGATTTCACCGCCTGCACGATGGTGCCGACGACCGGCCAGGGCACACCGCTGTGCGAGCTGATCGAGTTCGCCGGCGAACCGCACGCCTACGTGAAGCTGTGGCGGCACCATTCCGCGCAGCCGCAGGCGGACCGGATCAACGCGCTGGCCCGGGAACGCGGCGAATCCTGGCTCCCGCGCTACGGCGGGCTGATCTCCTCGGAGTGGGAGTTCGCCAAGGCACTGGAGATCTTCGAAGAGGCACCCGAGGTGTACTCGCGGATGCGGCACTGGGTGGAGCTGGCCGACTGGATCGTCTGGCAGCTCACCGGGACCTACGTCCGCAACGCCTGCACCGCCGGGTACAAGGGGATCCTTCAGGACGGGCACTATCCGAGCGCCGAGTTTCTGGAGGAGCTGTCGCCGGGCTTCGGGTCCTTTGTGGACGAGAAGCTCACGCATCCGCTGGGCGCGCTCGGCGACAAGGCTGGAATCCTGAGTGCCGGAGCCGCCGAGTGGACCGGGCTGCCGGAAGGTATCGCGGTCGCCGTCGGCAACGTCGACGCGCATGTCACCGCGCCGGCCGTGCAGGCTGTCGAGCCCGGTCAGATGGTCGCGATCATGGGCACCTCCACCTGTCACGTGATGAACGGTGCCGAACTGCGTGAGGTACCGGGAATGTGCGGCGTCGTCGACGGCGGCATCGTCTCCGGGCAGTGGGGTTACGAGGCCGGGCAGAGCGGTGTCGGCGACATCTTCGCGTGGTTCGTCGACCATGGCGTGCCGTCGTCCTATGTGCACGACGCCCAAGAGGCCGGGGTCTCGATCCACGAACTGCTCACCCGGCTCGCCTCGGCGCAGGAGATCGGTGAGCACGGCCTGGTCGCGCTGGACTGGCACAGCGGGAACCGGTCGGTGCTGGTCGACCACGAACTGTCCGGGGTGGTCGTCGGGCAGACGCTCGCGACCCGCGCCGAGGACACCTACCGCGCGCTGCTCGAAGCGACCGCGTTCGGGACCAGGACGATCGTCGAGACCTTCGAACGCGCCGGCGTCCCGGTGACCGAACTGATCGTCGCCGGCGGCCTGGTCAAGAACGTCCTGCTGATGCAGATCTACGCCGACGTCACGAACCTGCCGCTGTCGGTGGCCGGATCCACGCAGAGTCCCGCGCTGGGTTCGGCGATCCACGCCGCCGTCGCCGCGGGAGCGCACCCGGACGTCCCGGCCGCGGCCGCCGCGATGGGCTCGGTCCACCGCGCCGTCTTCCGGCCGATCGCCGAGAACGTCAAGGCCTACGACGACCTCTACCGCGAGTACGCCGAGCTGCACGACTACTTCGGCCGCGGCGCCAACGACGTCATGCATCGCCTCGCCGCCCGCCGCCGCGCGGCCGCGTCCGTCCGGAAAGGACAGAACCGATGAGTCTCGCCGTCGAGATCACGGACACCTTCGAAGAGTTGCGGGACACCGTCGCCCGCCTGCACGGCGACCTGACTCGGTACGAACTGGTCATCTGGACCGCGGGCAACGTGTCGGCCAGGGTTCCGGGCCACGACCTGATGGTGATCAAGCCGTCCGGCGTCTCCTACGACGCACTGACCGCCGACACGATGGTCGTCACCGACCTGGACGGCAAGGTCGTCCACGGTGACTTCGCGCCGTCGTCGGACACCGCCGCGCACGCCTACGTCTACCGGCACATGCCGGAGGTCGGCGGCGTCGTCCACACGCATTCGACCTACGCCACCGCATGGGCGGCGCGGGGGGAAGCGATCCCTTGCGTGCTCACGATGATCGCCGACGAGTTCGGCGGGGAGATCCCGATCGGGCCGTTCGCGCTGATCGGCGACGACTCGATCGGCCGGGGGATCGTCGAGACGCTGCGGTCGAGCCGCTCGCCCGCGGTGCTGATGCGCAACCACGGCCCGTTCACCGTCGGCCGGACCGCGCGGGACGCGGTCAAGGCCGCCGTGATGGTCGAAGACGTCGCGAGAACCGTCCACATCGCTTCCGCGTTCGGGAAGCCGGAACCACTGTCCTCAGAGGACATCGACCGGCTCTACGCGCGTTACCAGAACGTCTACGGCCAGCAGGGAGAGAAGTGAGCACACAGCGGAAGACCGAGGTCTGGTTCCTCACCGGAAGCCAGGCGCTCTACGGCGAGGAGACCCTCGAACAGGTCGCGGGGCAGTCGCTGCAGATCCAGCGGATGCTGGCCGACACCGGCCGGGTCTCCGCCGAGATCGTCTCGAAGCCGGTGCTCACCGAGCCGTCGGCGATCCGGCGCGTGATGCTCGAAGCCAACGCCGACGACGCCTGTGTCGGCGTGATCGCGTGGATGCACACCTTCTCCCCGGCCAAGATGTGGATCACCGGGCTGGACGTGCTGCGAAAGCCGTTGCTGCACCTGCACACCCAGCTCAACGAAGCCCTGCCGTGGCAGTCCATCGACATGGACTTCATGAACCTGAACCAGGCCGCGCACGGCGACCGCGAGTTCGGCTACATCCAGACCAGGCTCGGTGTGCCGCGCAAGACCATCGCCGGGCACGCCGCCGATCCTTCGGTCGCCGCCCGGATCGACGCGTGGATCCGCGCGGCCGTCGGGCGCCAGACGATCGGCTCGCTCAAGCTCGCCCGGTTCGGCGACAACATGCGCGACGTCGCGGTCACCGACGGGGACAAGGTCGAGGCGGAACTGAAGTTCGGCGTCTCCGTGAACACCTACGGCGTCAACGAACTCGTCGCGCTGGTCGACGCGGTGCCGGAGGCCGAGATCGACACGCTGGTCGAGGAGTACGCCGACTCGTACGCGCTCGCGCCGGAACTGGCCAAGGCAGGGGAGCGGCACGAATCCCTGCGGTACGCGGCGCGGATCGAGCGGGGACTGCGCACCTTCCTCACCCGCGGCGGCTTCGGCGCCTTCACCACCAACTTCGAAGACCTCGGCGGCTTGCGGCAGCTTCCCGGGCTGGCCGTGCAGCGGCTCATGGCCGACGGCTACGGCTTCGGTGGTGAAGGCGACTGGAAGACGTCCGCGCTGCTGACCGCGGTGAAGGCGATGGGCCGCGACTCGGCGTTCGGAACGTCCTTCATGGAGGACTACACCTACCACTTCGGCCCCGGCGAACCGAAGATCCTCGGCGCGCACATGCTCGAAGTCTGCCCGAGCATCGCCGTGTCCCGGCCGTCGTGCGAGATCCACCCGCTGGGAATCGGAGGCCGCGAGGACCCGGTCCGGCTCGTGTTCGACGCCGCCCCGGGCGACGCCGTGGTGATCGGCATGGCCGACCTCGGCGACCGGTTCCGCCTCGTGGCCAACGAAGTCGAGGTCGTCGTACCCGACGAACCGCTGCCGAACCTGCCGGTGGCCCGCGCGGTATGGAAGCCGGCGCCGTCGCTGGCGACGTCCGCCGAAGCCTGGATCACCGCGGGCGGCCCGCACCACACGGTGCTCACCCAGGCCGTCGGCGCCGAAACGATCCGCGATTTCGCCACCATGCTCGACGTCGAACTGCTGGTGATCGACCAGGCGACGACGCCCGCGTCGATCGCGGACCGGATGCGCTGGAACCAGGCGTACTACCGGCTCGCACAGGGTTTCTGAACGGTCCCCACCGGAAAGAAGGAACAATGAAGTTCACGAAACTGGCCACTTTGGCCATGGCGGTCGGCCTCGGCGCCGCGCTCACCGCCTGCGGTTCGAGTGAGAAGACCGCCGACCAGCAGGCCGCCCCGAGCGGTGCCGCGGGCGGTCTCGTCGGCGTCACCATGCCGACCAAGTCGTCGGAACGCTGGATCCACGACGGCGACAACATCAAGGCGGCACTGGAAAAGCTGGGCTACCAGGTCGACCTTCAGTACGCAGAGGATGACATCCCACCCAGGTGAACCAGATCGAGAACCAGATCACCAAGGGTGCGAAGCTGCTCGTGATCGCCTCGATCGACGGCACCGCCATCACCACGCAGTTGCAGGAGGCGGCGGACAAGAAGATCCCGGTCATCGCCTACGACCGGCTGCTGCGCAACACCCCGAACGTCGACTACTACGCGACCTTCGACAACTTCAAGGTCGGCGTGCAGCAGGCGACGTCGTTGCTCACCGGCCTCAAGGTGCTCAAGGAGGACGGCTCACCGGGTGAGGCGAAGGGGCCGCTCAACGTCGAACTCTTCGCCGGCTCGCCGGACGACAACAACGCGACGTTCTTCTTCAACGGCGCCATGTCGGTGCTGAAGCCCTACCTGGACAACGGGACGCTGGTCGTCAAGAGCGGCCAGACCGCGTTCAACGTCGCGGCGATCCTGCGCTGGCAGGCGGCGACCGCGCAGCGGCGCATGGAAGACCTGCTGACCAAGACCTACAGCTCGGGCGACAAGGTGCAGGGCGTGCTTTCGCCGTACGACGGGCTTTCCATCGGCATCCTCTCGGCGCTCAAGAGCAACGGCTACGGCACGCCGGGGCAGCCGTACCCGGTCGTCACCGGTCAGGACGCAGAGGTCGCCTCGGTGAAGTCCATCATCGCCGGTGAGCAGTACTCGACCATCTTCAAGGACACCCGCAAGCTCGCCGAGACCACGGTCAAGATGGCCGACGCGGTGCTCAAGGGCGGCAAGGCCGAGACCAACAACACCACCGACTACAACAACGGCCAGAAGGTCGTCCCGTCGTTCCTCCTGGAGTCGGTGATCCTCAACAAGGGGAACTACCAGAAGGAACTCATCGACTCCGGCTATTACAAAGCGGAACAGCTGAGGTAGTAGAAGTGACCGACGAAATCCTTCGGATGCGGGGAATCACCAAGACCTTCCCCGGGGTCAAGGCGCTGCAGGACGTGAACCTGTCGGTGCGCAGGGGAGAGATCCACGCGATCTGCGGCGAGAACGGCGCGGGCAAGTCCACGCTGATGAAGGTGCTTTCGGGTGTTTACGCGCACGGTTCGTACGAGGGCGAGATCGTCTTCGACGGCGAACCGTGCGCGTTCTCCGCGATCCGCGACAGCGAACGCCGCGGCATCGTGATCATCCACCAGGAACTCGCCCTCTGCCAGCAGTTGTCCATCGCGGAGAACATCTTCCTCGGCAACGAAAAGGCGCGCGGCGGCCTGATCGACTGGAACCGGACCAACCAGAAGGCCGGCGAGCTGATGCGCCGTGTCGGGCTGCGGGAGAACCCGGTCACGCCGGTGCTCGACATCGGTGTCGGCAAACAGCAACTGGTCGAGATCGCCAAGGCACTGTCCAAAGAGGTCAAGCTGCTGATCCTCGACGAGCCGACCGCCGCGCTCAACGACGACGACTCGGCGCATCTGCTCGAACTGCTGCGCGGCCTGCGGGACGACGGCGTCACCTGTGTCCTGATCTCGCACAAGCTCAACGAGATCGCCGCGATCGCCGACTCGATCACCATCCTGCGCGACGGCAGGACGATCGAGACGCTGGACGCGGCCGAGGTCACCGAAGACCGGATCATCTCCGGAATGGTCGGGCGGAAGCTGGAGAACCGTTTCCCGCCGAGAGAACCGCGGATCGGCGACGAAGTGCTGCGGATCGAGGACTGGACCGTGCACAGCCCGTCCCAGCACGGCCGGGTGGTCGTCGACGGTGCGAGCCTGACGCTGCGTCGCGGCGAGATCGTCGGCCTGGCGGGGCTGATGGGTGCCGGGCGGACCGAACTCGCGATGAGCGTGTTCGGCCGCTCGTACGGAAAGGACATCTCCGGACGCCTGGTGAAGGACGGCAAGGAGATCGAGGCCCGGACGGTCGGCGAGGCCGTCGGGCACGGGCTCGCCTACGCCACCGAAGACCGGAAGCGCTACGGGCTGAACCTCATCGAGGACATCCAGCGCAACGTTTCCGGTGCCGCGCTGGGCAAACTCGCCCGCCGCGGCTGGGTGGACGAGAACGAAGAACACCGTGTCGCCGAGGAATTCCGCAAGAGCATGAACATCAAGGCCCCGGACGTGAAGAGCGTGACGGGCACGCTGTCCGGCGGCAACCAGCAGAAAGTCGTGCTGTCCAAATGGATCCTGACCGATCCGGACGTGCTGATCCTCGACGAGCCGACACGCGGCATCGACGTCGGCGCGAAGTACGAGATCTACACGATCATCAACCGCCTCGCCGACGAGGGAAAGGCCGTCCTGGTCATCTCGTCCGAGCTGCCGGAGCTGATCGGGCTGTGCGACCGGATCTACGCGTTGTCCGCGGGCCGGATCACCGGTGAGGTCGGCCGGGCCGAAGCGACGCAGGAGGTCCTCATGCGCGCGATGACCAGGGAACAGGAGTAAGTCATGAGCACCGCCTCCGCAGACACGATCGCGGGTGTCCCGGACGAGAAGGGATCCGCGCCGGCCAGGGCGCCGCGACGGATCTCGTTCAACCCACGCCAAAGCGGCATCTACGTCGCGTTCGCGCTGATCGTCGTGCTGTTCTCGATCCTCACCGGCGGCGCGCTGCTGGAACCGCAGAACATCTCGAACCTGATCGTGCAGAACTCGTACGTGCTGATCCTCGCGATCGGCATGATCCTGATCATCATCGCCGGGCATATCGACCTCTCGGCCGGTTCGGTGGTGGCGCTGACCGGCGCCATCTCCGCGGTGCTGATGGTCGACTTCGGCATGGCGTGGCCACTGGCGCTGCTCATCACGCTGGTCGTCGGCGCGGTGATCGGGGCCTGGCAGGGATATTGGGTCGCCTACTTCGGCATCCCCGCGTTCATCGTGACGCTGGCGGGGATGCTGATCTTCCGCGCGCTCACCCTCACCGTGCTCGGGAACCAGGGGATCGGCCCGTTCCCCGACCCGGTGCGGACCCTGGCCAACGGGTTCACCGGCGGCTACCTCGGCAACATCGGCCTCGGCGCGCTCGGTGGCGCCGACCTGGTCAGCCTGCTCGTCGGGATCCTGGCGATCGCGGGTGCGGTCTTCTCGCAATGGCGCAAGCGCACGGCGCGGCTGAACTATCTGCAGGAGGTCGACCCGCTGCCGATGTTCCTGCTGAAGATCGCCGCCGCGGCCGTCGTCGTGCTGTTCGTGGTGATCCAGCTGGCGCGGTACAAGAACCTGCCGTGGGTGCTGATCCTGTTGTCGGTGCTCGTGATCGGCTATTCGGTGGTGACGACGCGCGCGGTGTTCGGCCGCCACATCTACGCCATCGGCGGGAACCTCCAGGCCGCGACGCTGTCCGGCGTGAAGGTCAAGGCGGTGACGTTCTGGATCTTCGTCAACATGGGCGTGCTCGCCGCGCTCGCCGGGATCATCGTGGCCGGGCGGCTCAACCAGGCCGGGCCCACCGCGGGCAACATGTTCGAACTCGACGCGATCGCGGCGGCCTTCATCGGCGGCGCGGCGGTCCAGGGCGGGGTCGGCAAGGTGGTCGGCGCGATCACCGGCGGCCTCATCATGGGCGTGATCAACAACGGCATGTCCCTCATCGGCGCGCCGACCGAGAGCGTGAACCTGGTCAAGGGGTTCGTGCTGCTGGCCGCCGTCGCCTACGACATCTGGACCAAACGGCGGGCGAGGATCGCCGCCTGACGGTGCCACTCACGACCCCCTGCTTCACGACCCCCCCTTCCTCACTAGCCGCTGACGTTGCGAAAGTGGCTTTCGCAACCTCTGCCACGGGACCGGCCCCCGCCAAGGGCCGGCCTCCCGGTTTCCTCGCAAAGAAGCGAAAGGAAGTGCTGTGCGCAGCAGGTTCGCCCGGATCAGTGTGCTGTCCCTGACCCTCGCCGCAGGTGTCCTCGTCCCCGTCCCGACGGCGTCGGGTCAGACTCCGACGACCGACTACACGCTCGCCGTCGACGCGGCGGGCCGTGGTGCCACGATCGACCGCTCGATGTACGGAGTCTTCTTCGAGGACATCAACCGTGCCGCGGACGGCGGTCTGTACGCCGAACTCGTGCAGAACCGGTCTTTCGAATACGACAAGGCCGACAACGCGTCGTACACCTCGCTGACGTCGTGGGCACCCACGTCGCTCGGCGGGGGAACCGGGACGGTGTCGGTGGCCGACGATGGCCGGCGGCTCAACGAACGCAACCGGCGCTACCTGCGGCTCGACCTGTCCAGCGGTGAATACGGCGTCGCGAATTCCGGCTACAACTCGGGAATCCGGGTCGAGAAGGGCAAGCAGTACGACTTCTCGGTGTTCGCCCGGACCGACCGGACGGCGGGGACGCCGCTCACGGTGGCGGTCACCGACCCGGCGGGCAAGGCGCTCGCCGATCCGGCGCGGGTGCAGGTCCGCGGCGACGGCTGGGTGAAGTACACCGGGACCGTCCGGGCGAGGGAGTCGAGCGCGCTGGGCAGGCTCGCGCTCACCGCGTCCGGCGGCGGGACGCTGCGGCTGGACCAGGTTTCGCTGTTCCCGCGCGACACCTACAAGAACCGGCCCAACGGGATGCGGCCGGATCTCGCGGAGAAGGTCGCCGCGCTCAAGCCCGGGTTCGTCCGGTTCCCGGGCGGCTGCCTCGTCAACACCGGCAGCCACCAGGGCTACGAGGCGCCGAACTGGGAGCGGAAGCGCTCGTACCAGTGGAAGGACACGATCGGCCCGGTCGAACAGCGGGCCACGAACGCGAACTTCTGGGGCTACAACCAGTCCTACGGCATCGGCTACTACGAGTACTTCCAGTTCTCCGAGGACATCGGCGCGATGCCGCTGCCGGTGGTGCCCGCGCTGGTCACCGGCTGCGGGCAGAACCGGGCGACCGACGATCCCGCGTTGCTGCAGCGGCATATCCAGGACACCCTTGACCTGATCGAGTTCGCCAACGGCCCGGTCACCTCGCCCTGGGGCAAGAAGCGGGCCGAGATGGGGCATCCGGCGCCGTTCAACCTGACGCATCTCGGCGTCGGCAACGAGGAGAACCTGCCGGACGAGTACTTCGCCCGCTTCACCGAGTTCCGCAAGGCGATCGCGGCGAAGTATCCCGGGATCACGGTGATCGGCAACTCCGGGCCGGACGACACCGGGACGACGTTCGACAGGCTGTGGGAGCTGAACCGGGGCGCGAAGGTCGCCATGGTCGACGAGCACTACTACAACAGCCCGCAGTGGTTCTTGCAGAACAACCAGCGCTACGACTCGTACGACCGCAACGGTCCCAAGGTGTTCCTGGGGGAGTACGCGTCACTGGACAACAAGTTCGGCAACGCGCTGGCCGAGGCCGCGTACATGACCGGGCTGGAACGCAACGCCGACGTCGTCAAACTCGCGTCGTACGCGCCGCTGCTGGCGAACACCGATTACGTGCAATGGAAACCGGACATGATCTGGTTCGACAACCAGCGGTCGTGGAGTTCGGCCAGTTACGAGACGCAGAAACTGTTCATGACCAACGCCGGCGACCACGTGGTGCCCAGCAAGGCGTCCTCGACACCGGTGACGGTGGCGCCGATCTCCGGCGCGATCGGCCTGTCGACCTGGGCCACGAGCGCGGCCTACGACGACGTGAAGGTCACCGGGGCCGACGGGACGCGGCTGTTCTCCGACGACTTCTCCGGTGACGATTCACGGTGGACGAAAGCGGCCGGACGCGGATCCTGGGCGGTGTCCGACGGCGCGTACGTCCAGTCCGACCAGGCCGCGGAGAACACCCTGGTGACGGCGGGCGATCCTCGGTGGAACAACTACGACTTCTCGGTCAAGGCGACCAAGACCGCCGGACGGGAAGGCTTCCTGGTCTCGTTCGGGGTCAAGGACAGCGGTAACAACTACTGGTGGAACCTCGGGGGCTGGAACAACACCGTCTCCGCCGTCGAGAAGACCGAAGGCGGAGCCAAGGAGACCTTGCTGCAGAACGACACCAAGATCGAGACAGACAGGCAGTACGACCTGCGTGTCGAGGTCCGGGGCCGTCAGGTGACCCTGTTCCTGGACGGGCAGAAGTGGGGCTCGTTCACCGACGACAAGGTCGCCGAGCCGTTCCGCCAGGTCGTCACGCGCGACGTCAAGACCGGCGAACTCGTGGTCAAGGTCGTCAACGCCCAGAACACCGCCGCTCGGACCAAGGTCGATCTCGGCACCCGCGTCCAGCCCGGCTCGACCGCCCGCGTGACGACGTTGCAGGGCTCGCCCGACGACGTCAACACCGCTTTCGTGACGCCGATCCAGCCGCGTGAGTCGCGATTCTCCGGGGTGGCGAACACCTTCAGCTACACCTTCCCGCCGAACTCCGTGACCTTCCTGCGCTTCCCGGCCCGAGTGAGGGGATGACCATGACCATCGACCGACGCGACCTGTTCAGAGCGGGTGGCGGAGTTCTGGCCGCCACCGCCGTCGGCACCCTGTCGACAAGTGCGTCCGGCACGGCCAGTGCCGCCGAAGCCGCTCCCGCGTCGTTGACCACGCGGAACCCACTGGTCGAGCAGCGGGCCGATCCGTTCATCACCCGGCCGGTCAACGGGATGTACTACCTGACCGGCTCGGTGCCCGAATACGACCGCCTCGTCGTGCGGGGTTCCTCCACGATCGACGGCCTGGCCACGGCCAGGGAGAAGACGATCTGGCGGCGTCCGTCGTCGGGTAAGATGGGCGGCCATATCTGGGCGCCGGAACTGCACCGGATCGACGGCCGCTGGTACGTCTACTTCGCCGCGGGCGACTCGGACAACGTGTTCCGGATCCGCACCTACATCCTCGAGTCCACATCGGACGATCCCCGGGCGGACACCTGGGTGCTGCGCGGGCAGATGGTGACCAAGTGGGACACCTTCACCCTCGACTCGACGACGTTCGAGCATCGCGGCAAGCGGTATTTCGCCTGGGCACAGAGCGAACCGGGGATCGAGACCAACAGCAATCTCTACCTGGCCGAGATGGCGTCGCCGCTGGCGCTCAAAGGCGAACCGGTCCGGCTCGCCGTACCCACGCTCCCGTGGGAGATCCAGGGGTTCAAGGTCAACGAAGGGCCGGCGGTACTCGTCCGCAACGGGCGGGTGTTCATGACCTACTCGGCCAGCGCCACCGATTCCCGCTACTGCATGGGGCTCCTGACGGCCGACGAGCGTTCGGACCTGCTCGACCCGCGCTCGTGGACGAAGTCGCCGCAGCCGGTGTTCACCACCAACGAGGCGACGCGGCAGTACGGGCCAGGGCACAACTCGTTCACCGTCGCCGAGGACGGCCGGACGGATGTGCTGGTCTACCACGCGCGGGACTACCGGGACATCACCGGCGATCCGCTGTACGACCCGAACCGGCACACCAGGGTTCAGCGCCTGTACTGGAACGACGACGGCACCCCGAGTTTCGGTGTGCCGGTCGGCAAGGGCGGGCCGTGCGTCCGGCTGTCCCCTTTGGACGCTCCGGCGCTCTTCGTGCGGCACTACGAATACCGGCTGACCGTCGACGGCGATGTCCGGGAGCTGGCGGACTCGCAGTTCCGTGTGGTGGCGGGATTCCGGGGCGCGGGCACCGTCGCGCTGCAGTCGGTGAACTTCCCGGACCGCTACGTCCGCGTGGTGGACGGCTCGACGGTCCGGGTCGATCCGTATGACGAGAGCGACGCGTACGGCCGGACGGCGAGTTTCACCCAGGTGCCGGGCCTGGCGGACCGTCAGGCGGTGTCGTTCCGGCTGACCGGCGAATCTGCCACCTATTTGGCCCACGACAATGGAAGGATCTTGCCCTTCCGTCCCGGTACCGGGGTACGGGATCGTCAACGGGTCAGCTTCCGGCTCAGCTGAACTCTCAGCTGAACTCTCATCGGGAGGTCGAACGCAGTGCTGCGAACACGCCCCATCGTCCTGGTCCTGGCGGTTCTCGCCGGGACCCTGGTCGCGGCCGGATCCACGGCCGCGGCCGGGGGGCCCGCCGACGTCCAGTCCTATCTCGACGATCCCCGGAAGGTGGCCGAAGGACAGGAGCCACCTCACGCCAATCTGCGTCCCTACGCGGACGTTTCCGCCGCGGCCCGCCGCGACGAACGCTCTCCGTACACGATGTCGCTCGACGGCAAGTGGCGGATCGCCATGGCGGACAACCCCTCCCAGGTCCCGGCGGGCTTCCACGAAGACGGCTACGACGCGTCGCGGTGGCGCGAGGTGTCCGTCCCGCACACCTGGCAGACCGACGGTCTGGACCACCCGATCTTTCGCAACATCGCCACCGAGATCCAGCCCGACGATCCGCCGCGCGTCCCGCGTGACGTCAACCCGACCGGCGCCTATGTCAAGGACTTCCCGCTGCCGGCGAACTGGACGAAGCGCGAGACATTCGTGCGCTTCGAAGGTGTCACCTCGGCGTACTTCGTCTGGGTCAACGGCCGGTACATCGGCTACGACCAGGGCGGTTACACGCCCGCCGAGTTCGACATCTCGTCCGCCCTGCGGCCGGGCCCGAACCGGATCGCCGTGCAGGTGCACCGCTGGAGCGCGGGCGCCTACCTCGAAGACGTCGACCAGTGGCGGTATTCGGGCATCTTCCGCTCGGTGACCCTGCACTCGACGCCGTCGACGTTCCTCCAGGACGTCGGGCTGACGACCGATCTCGACCCGAGGTATGTCGACGCCACGCTGAAGGCCTCGGTCGAAGTCGCCACCAAATCCGGCGGCACGACGGGCAGGCATCGCGTCGGGCTGAGCCTGCGCGACGCGGCGGGGAAGGAGGTCGGGACGACGAGCGGGGACGTCGATCCGGGCGGCAAGACCGCACTCAACCTGTCGGTGCGCGACCCGGCGAAATGGACCGACGAGACACCGAATCTCTACACCGCCGTCCTGACGTTGACCGGGCCCGACGGCCGGGTCACGCACATCACCAGCGAGACGGTCGGGTTCCGCGAGATCGAGATCCGGGACAAGCAGTTGCTGGTCAACGGGAAGCGGGTGCTGTTCAAGGGCGTCAACCGCGCCGAGACCGACCCGGATCACGGCAGGTATGTGCCTCGCCGGGCGCAGGAACGCGACGTCGCGTTGATGAAGCAGCTCAACGTCAACGCGGTGCGGACCTCGCATTACCCGTCGGACCCGTACTTCTACGAACTCGCCGACCGCCACGGGCTCTGGATCGACGACGAGATCGACATCGAGACCCACAACCACGAGAACTGCGCGAGTTACTGCCAGGCGAACGATCCGGCCTGGCGGGACGCGTTCTTCGACCGGATGATCGGGATGGTCGAGCGGGACAAGAACCACCCGAGCGTCTTCCTGTGGGACACCGGCAACGAGGCCGGTCTCGGTGCGCATCACTTCGCGCTGGCGGAATGGCTGAAGGCGAACGACCCGACCCGGCCGATCTACCACCAGTCCAACAATCCGGACGGCGACGCACCTTTCGCCGATGTCTGGGGGCCGCGGTATCCGTCCCCGGAGAAGTTCGCCGAACAGGCGAAGAACACCACGAAACCGCTGATCTTCGGTGAGTACGCCCATGCCATGGGCAACAGCCTCGGCAACTTCCGGGAGTTCTGGGACACCATCCGCGCGAATCCCCAGACCCAGGGCGGGTTCATCTGGGACTGGGCCGAGCAGAACATCCGCCAGCGGATCCGGACCACTCCGGACTCCTCGGGCAACGACATCTCGGCCCACCTGTCCGGGAAACCGGACGTGGTCGACGGCCATCGCGGAAAGGCCCTGGGTCTGTCCGGATTGGACGATTTCGTCGAGGTCTACCGCGACCGGAAACTCGACATCACCGGCAAGGCGATCACCCTCGACGCCTGGGTCAAACCGGGGAAATGGACCGGTGACTTCCGCATCCTCGGCAAGGGCGACCACCAGTACGCGCTGAAGATGAAGACACAGGACACCCTGGAGTTCTTCATCCACAGTGGAACGTGGCAGGCCGTCCAGGCCAAGGTCCCCGCCGACTTCTACAGGAACTGGCACCGGGTGAGCGGTACCTACGACGGCACGGCCCTGCGGCTCTACCTCGACGGCAAGGAGATCGGGAACAAGCCGTTCACCGGGGCGATCGACTCGTCCTCGGCCGAGGTCAACGTCGGCCGTGACTTCGAGACGTCGTGGAACGACCCCTCGACCATCGGGTGGATGGGACGTGGTGCCGTCGACGACGTCCGTATCTACGACCGTCCGCTGGCCGCGGCCGAACTGGCCGGCGGAGACCCGGCCGGCGGGGCGGTGCTGGCGCTGGACTTCGACAGCATCGCCGACAAGGGGAGTCATCTGTCGTACGGCTCCAGTCTGTCCGGTGTGGACGGTCTGATCGGCTCGGACCGGTCGGCACAGCCGGAGACCGCGCAGATGGCGTGGGCGCATCAGCCCATCCGGTTCGCCTACTCCGGCGGCGCGCTGTCGGTGACCAACGAGCGGCAGTTCCGCGGGACCGACGAACTGAACCTGCGGTGGCGGGTGCAGGAAGGCTCCCGGGTCGTCGCCCGCGGCGAACAGCCGTTGCGGGTCGGTGCCGGGGCGACCGGGAAGATCCCGTTGCCCGTACCGGCGAACCCGGCCGACCGCGAACGGTTCCTCACCGTCGAGGCCGTGACCACCCAGGGCGAGCCGATGCTCGCGCGAGGTCACATCCTGGCGCACGACCAGTTCTCCTTGGGCGGCAAGAAGGTTCCCGGCCTGGACCGGACGCCGTTCGACGGGAAGTCCGTCGCTGTCGCGGAAGACGCAGGTTCGGTGACGGCGTCGGCCGCCGGGGTCACGTACAAAGTGGACAAGACGACGGGAGCGTTGTCGTCGATCCGGCACCAGGGCAAGGAACTGCTCAGCGGCGGACCGCAGCTCGACGCGTGGCGGGCGCCGATCAGCAACGAGACCTTCGCCTGGGGCCGGGCCGAAGGTGAAGACTGGCGCAAGGCCGGCCTCGACCGGCTGAAGACCACGGTCACCGGCGTCCGGGTCGAGAAGGACGGCTCGCGGAGCGTGCGGGTGATCGTGGACAGCCGGGTCGCGGCTCCGGACGTCACCGGGGCGTGGTTCGACCAGACGATGACCTATGCAGTCGACCGGACCGGGACGCTGAGCCTCGGCAACCGGGTGGTGCCGCAGGGGAGCGTGCGCACCCTGCCGTACCTGCCCCGGATCGGCGTCTCACTCGCCGTGCCGGACCGCTACGACCGGTTCGCCTGGTACGGACGGAAGGCCGAGAGCTACATCGACCGTAAGGACGGGACGCCGATCGGGGTGCAGTCCAGCACGGTGGATCAGCAGTACGTCGACTACCACCGGCCGCAGGACCACGGCAACCACACCGACAGCCGGTGGGCGCTGCTGACCGACGGCCGGACCGGCGGGCTGCTGGTCGGGGGAGCGAACGACGTGAGCGTGACGCCGTTCGACGACCTCGACCGGGCGGCGTACCCGTTCCAGCTGCAGCGCAACAAGGGCTGGTTCACGCTGCACGCGAGCCACGCGGTGACCGGGGTCGGTGACACGCCCAACCCGGTCCGGGAACGCAGCCAGGTCCAGCCGGACAGCACCTATGAGTACACGCTGTCGCTGCGGCCGCTTTCCGCGCAGGAAGCACGGGCGGGGGTGCCGGTAGGCGGCTGAGCCGAGGAAGTGCGTGAGGGCCCCCTCAGAGTCCCTGCGGGTGGCCCTCACGCGCTCACGACCAGCCGATCTCGTAGGTCGCGCTTCACTCCACGGTGCGACATATCGGGCGTGGGAACACGCACGGGCGGCAGCTGTCCGGGTGATTACCGGCTGAGCCCGGTTTCGCGTTGTCCGCAGTCGATAGTCTTCGATCTTCGACTGTCAGGGAGGACGGATTCAATGGCGGAATGGGCCGATCTGGTCGCGTTCGTACGGCACGAATATCGGGTGATCAAGGACGAACCGGACGAAATTCGGATTCGGTTGTCCTACGGCGACGACGACTACGAAGAGCGGGCCCAGACCGTGGTCATCGCCAGGGAGATCCTCGACCGCCGTGAGGACTGGGTGCAGATCGCGACGCCGTTCGCTCGCGCCTCCGAGGTGGACCTGGCGAGTGTTCTGATCGAGATCGGCAACACGATCGTGGTCGGGGGAGCGGCGGTCATGGGCGAACACCTGGTGCTGCGCCATTCCTTGCCGCTGGTGAACCTCGACATCAACGAGTTCACCGACCCGCTCGAACTCGTCGCGGGTTCGGCGGAAGTGCTCGAGCAGCACTTCACCGGACGCGACGACTACTGACGTCCGGCGGCCTGGCCCCGGGTCGTTTCCGCCAAAGGTGGGACCGCGTCTCGCGGCGTGGGCGGCCGGGGATGACGGCAGCGGGAAGAAGGTGCTGACTCGCCGCGCGAGCTGACCGATGTCCCGCCTGTCCGGCGTGGACACCCTAGATGAGTGATTCCGTGAAGTCGGTGTGAGCGGGCCTGCTACATGCTTGCCCCCGGCCGATCGAGGCGACCGTAGACGAGTCCGTGAGGGCCACCTTGAGGGACTCAGAGTCCCTCAAGGTGGCCCTCGCGGACTCGCGAATAAGGATATGCAGTAGCTAATCGGACATTTTGGTCCAGCAAGCGTCCTTTATGGACGGACAGAGAGTCCTCGCACTTCACGCGACCTTCACGGAATCACTCATCTAGGCTGACCGGCATGGGACGCGACATCGCACGTCTGCACCATGTCGGCCATGTCGTCGGCGACATGCCGGCCGCCCTCGAGTGCTACCGGCGCCTGGGTTTCGTGCTGCCGCCGCCGAGTTATCCGGCGATGGCCCGCCGGGAAGGCGGCGAACCGGAGCCGTTCGGAGCGGCCAACACCCACGCCGATTTCGCCGACGGTTTCCTCGAACTCGCGACGCCCGTGCGAGAGGGCGACCGCGTCCCGACCGACGCGCATGTCGTCCCGCTGGCGGCGCCGCCCGAGGTGCTGCCGGTGCTCGTCGAGAAGATCGCCACCACGAGTGACAACCTGGCCGCCTGCCTGGACCGGTTCGCGGGCCTGCACATCCTGATGTTCTCGTCGCCCGACATCGACGCGGCGGCCACGAGGCTGTCCGCGTCCGGCGTCGGGCACGGCGGGGTGAACACGGTGCGGCGCCCGGTCGAGACCGAGGCCGGTGTGGTGGCCGAGAGCGTCCGCTATCTGGAGATCGACGGCGCCGGCGCGCGGCCGGGTTCGGTCGCGGAAGGCCGGGTCGGTGTGGTCGCGGATCTCGACAGGGAGATCCAGGGGCACCGGGTGGCGGAGCATCCCAACGGGGCGATCGCGCTCGCGGAAGCCGTGCTGTGCGTGGCCGACGACGACCTCACGGCGGTCGTCGCCCGGTACGAGCGGTATCTCGATCGCCCGGTCCACCCGGACGGCCCGGCGTGGATCTTCGACCTCGACGGCGCGCGGCTGACGCTGGTGCCGGCGTCCAGGCTGGCGGATCTGCTGCCGGGAGAACGCGTGACCGCGTTGCCCGCGCTCGTCGCCTGCTCCGTGGCCGTGCGGGACCTCGCGTCCACGGAGGAGTTCTTGCGCGGCACGGCGTTCTCGTTGAGCAGGACCGCCGACGGCGCCCCGTTCGTACCGTCCTCGGAGGCGTTCGGCGCGGCCATCATCTTCCGCCTAGCTGGTCGAGCGACGTGAGGCGCTCGCACTCCTCCTCGGTGAGCTTGTTGATCGCCGCCCGGTAAGCCTGCGCTTGCGGCGTGGTGGGCAACTTGCCCTCGATCAGTCCGGGAAGCCCGAGTTCGAATCCACAGCGAGCGCGCGGCCCGTAGCGATGCCGGGTTCGCGCGACGGCGGAGGCGACGCGGAGCCCGTGCTCGGTACCCGGCGGGGTGGCCGGACGGTCGACCTCGATCGCCGCGAACCGGAAACCGTCGGCCTGATCGCACTTCACGCAGCCGCGCGGACCCGAGCCGAGTCCGTTGCCGCAGTCGGGACAGCTCAGCCTGGCGAAAGCGGCGTCGACCACACGCCACGGGAACGCGGACGTGTCGGCGACGACGAGTTCGGCGAGGTCGGTTTCCCCGGCGGTCCTGGCATCGACGCCGTACTCGGCGAGAAGATCCCGCCAGCTTTCGTCGATGCTCGCTTCGATCGCGACCAGTGCCTCGGCGGGACGGCCACCGCGCGGAAGTGCCGACATGATCCCGACCCTAAACCGCGGCAGGGCGGTGGCGATCGCTATTTCGCGCTGATCAGGGTGTCGGCGTCGATGCACGGGCCGTCGTCGCAGGGCACGACGGTCAGTTCGTGGGTCTCCGTCGGAGCGGGGCGGCCGTCGCGGTAGTGAAGGGTGATCCGGACCTCGACGGTCGTGGCCGAAGTGGTCGTCGCACGGTGGACGTCCACCTTGTCGATCTTGCCCCAGTGGGCCTCGTAACCGGCGCGTCCGCGGCGCTGCAGGTTCGGCCCGATGAGGGGCCAGCCGGCCTGGGTGTCGGGCATCAGCCGGTAGTAGGCGGTGACGAAATCGGTCAGGCCGGACGGCCGGGGCTCGGTCACCGGCGTCGGCGTCGGGATCCGCGTCGTGGTCAGGGTGCGAGTGGGCTCCGGCAGTGGAGCCGTCCTCGTCGACGGGGGAGAGTCGAGCAGCGGTTCGGTGACGGCGGGCCGCGGCGAGCCGGAGGTCAGCAGTGACCCTGAGAAGTGAACGCCGATGAGGGTCGCCGCCAGCAAGGAACCCGCGATACCGAGAATCAGGATAACGAGCCAGAAATTCACCTGTGAATGCTGAACGTTGCCGTAGATCGTGGTGGTCCCCGCGCCGGGTTCAGCCGCGTTTTCGCGATTCCGGGTGATCAGGGATTGCGAGACGCCGGTGATCATGCCGGTCGCGAGGGTGAAGGCGACAACGAGACCCCAGGCCAGGAAATCGGTCTTCAGGTCGGTCGCGAAATTGATCGCGGTGCCGAGTGCGGCCGCGACCACCGCGCTGATCAAGGACCAAAGCCATACGGAACCCGCCCGGCGCAAGATCTTCTCCCCTTCCGGGTGTCGAAGCCATCGGCTTACAACTCGCGGGGCGGAGAAGTGTTGTTACGGCGGACAGGTTCCGTGGCCCTATCGTGACTGCCTATTCTTCGCCCTTTGCGTACGCCTTCTCCAGGGTGGAAAGAAAGGTCACCGCGGATTGTGCGCCCGAAACCCCGAATTTCCCGTTCAGGACGAAGAACGGAACGCCGTTGACGCCGATCCTTCGCGCTTCGGCGAAGTCCGCGTCGACCTCGGCGGCGTACTCGGTGCCTTTCAGGACTTCCCGCGCCTCGTCCTCGGGAACGCCGACCTCGGCCCCCAGCCGGACGAGGGTGTCCAGGTCGTCGACGAGTTCGCCGTCGGACAGATGGGCCTTCAACAGCCGCTCGTGCATCGCGTCGCCGAGCCTGTGCCGGGCGGCGAGATGGTTGAGGCGGTGCGCGTCGAGCGTGTTGACCGACACCGCGTTGTCCAGGTCGTAGGTGAGGCCTTCTTCGGCGGCGAGTTCGGAGACCTGCCGGGTCATCGCGCGGACCTGCTCCGGCGGTGCCCCGATCTTCTTGGCGAGCATCTCCTGCACCGGCGCGCGGTGGCCCTGAGGGTGCGAGGCGTCGAGCTGGAAACTGTGCCAGCGCAGTTCGACGTCCGCGGCGTGCTCGAACTTGCCGAGCGCGGTTTCGAGGCGGCGCTTGCCGATGTAGCACCACGGGCAGACCACGTCCGACCACACGTCGATGTACATCACCACGCGCAGGCCCCGTCCGTGCAGGTGGGAGCGTCGTCGGAGCCGATGACGATCAAGGCCGGCTGTTCCGTCTCCGGGGACGGTGACGGCTGGGACGGTTCGGGCAGAGCAGGGGCAGTCATGACCACTTCCAATGGTTACTACTTGTTCGTAACCTCAACCTACGCCAGTATGGGGCGCGCCGGTAAGGAGGCACTTTGATGTCAGCTACGCACATCCATGTGCCCATGCCCGTGCCCGCCGACCACGACTGCCCGACCCGCGAGATCCTCGACCTGGTCGGCGACAAGTGGAGCGTGCTGATCGTGGTCCTGCTCGGCAGGCGGACCTACCGGTTCGGCGAGCTGCATCAGGGCATCGAGGGCATCAGTCAGCGGATGCTCACCCTCACGTTGAAGGCGCTGGTCCGGGACGGCCTGGTGACGCGGACGCCGTATGCCACGGTGCCCCCTCGGGTGGACTACTCACTCACGGAGCTGGGCAGGACGTTGCTGGTCCCGTTGAGCGCTTTGGACGCTTGGGCGAACACGCACCGCGCGGACATCCTCACGGCTCGGGAGCGGCACGACTCGGTGGGCTGACCCGGGCGCCTGACCGTCCGCGATTAGTCCTCTAATGGCGCACGCCCCGAGCTGATCATCCACAAAGGACTCTTGGGGCCACCTGGCGGAGCACGTCTTCCCAGAACGTGTCCGTCCCGCTACTCTGCATGGGAGCGCTCCCAGTCGCCCGTCCGGCCAGAGGAGAGGATGCATGAGATCCAGAAGAGCTCTGCCCGTAGTGACGTCGGTGGCGCTGCTTTCGGCCGCCCTGATCACCGCCGCCCAGCCCGCCGAGGCGGCCGTTTCCTGCGCTGCCGAGTACACCGTCACCAACGAATGGAACACGGGTTTCGGCGCCGCCGTGACGATCCGGAACCCTGGCACCGAAGCGATCACCGGCTGGGACCTGACCTGGACGTTCGCCGACGGTCAGCGGATCACTCAGCTGTGGAACGGCGTGCCGAGCCAGACCGGGGCCGCGGTCTCGGTGCGGAACGTCGACTGGAACAAGACGATTCCCGTCGGTGGCTCCGTCCAGTTCGGCTTCAACGGCAGCAAGACGGCCGCGAACCGGGCGCCGGTGGACTTCGCCGTCAACGGGACGGCGTGCACGGGAGCCAACCGGGCACCGGCGGTCGCGCTGACCAGCCCGGCGAACAACTCCAGCCATCCACTGTCCACGGTCATCCCGCTGGCCGCCGCCGCGAGTGACGCCGACGGAACGATCGGCAAGGTCGAGTTCTACGCCGGAACTGCGTTGCTCGGCACCGATTCCTCGGCCCCGTACCAATTCGGCTGGACTCCGGCCGCGGCGGGCCAGTATTCCGTCGTCGCCAGGGCTTACGACGACAAGGGGGCGTCCACGATCTCCTCGCCGATCGCGGTCCGGGTGCTCGCCGCTCCGACGATCGTCGCGACTCCGGGGACCGTCTCGCTGAGACAAGGGACCACGGCCACCGTGGACGTGACCTTGGCGAGCCCGCCGACGACGACCGTCCCGGTCGCGATCGCCCGGACGTCGGGCAGTGCCGACCTCACCGCCACACCGGCACAGGTGAGTTTCACCGCCGCCAACTGGAATGTGGCCCAGAAGGTCACCGTCTCCTCGGCCGCCAACGGAGGCGCGCCGGCGACGGCGACCTTCACCGCGACGGCGGCCGGTTACGACAGCGCCATCGTGACTGCGACCGAACTCGATCCGTCCACTCCGGAGTTCAAATCCGCGTTCCTGGTGCAGTACAACAAACTCAAGGATCCGGCCAGCGGCTACTTCCGGCGGTTCGGCGACCTGCTCGTGCCCTATCACTCGGTCGAAACGCTCCTGGTCGAAGCGCCGGACCATGGCCACGAGACGACGTCCGAAGCCTTCAGCTACTACCTCTGGCTCGAAGCGGCCTATGGCCAGCTCCAAGGTGACTGGGCGCCGTTCAACGCGGCCTGGGCGTCGATGGAGAAGTACATCATCCCGGCGCACGTCGACC
Organism: Amycolatopsis sp. lyj-112; assembly: GCF_046549055.1. NCBI lineage: Bacteria > Bacillati > Actinomycetota > Actinomycetes > Pseudonocardiales > Pseudonocardiaceae > Amycolatopsis > Amycolatopsis sp. lyj-112. The sequence continues at coordinate 41,434 of NZ_JAJPWS010000021.1, forward strand.
AGCCGACGAACGACAAGTACAACCCCGCCAAACCGGCGACCTACGCGCCGGAGCATCCGCGGATGGACAGCTATCCGGCCGTCCTCGACTCGGGCGTCCCGGCCGGTTCCGATCCGATCGCCGCCGAGCTGAAGACCGCCTATGGCACCGACGACATCTACGGCATGCACTGGCTGCTCGACGTCGACAACACCTACGGTTTCGGACGCTGCGGCGACGGGACCACCGCACCCGCGTACATCAACACCTATCAGCGCGGTTCGTCGGAATCGGTGTGGGAGACGATCCCGCAGCCCTCGTGCGACACGTTCGCGCACGGCGGGCCGAACGGCTACCTCGACCTGTTCACCAAGGACGCTTCCTACGCCAAGCAATGGAAGTACACCAACGCGCCGGACGCCGACGCGCGTGCCGTCCAGGTCGCTTATCTGGCCCAGAAGTGGGCGACGGCGCAGGGCAAGGGCACTCAGGTCGACGCTGTGGTGAAGAAGGCGTCGAAGATGGGCGACTACCTGCGGTACGCCATGTTCGACAAGTACTTCAAGAAGATCGGCGGCTGCACCAGCCCGTCCTGCCCGGCGGGTAGCGGCAAGGACAGCGCGCACTACCTGATGTCCTGGTACTACGCCTGGGGCGGCGCGACCGACACCTCGGCGGGCTGGGCCTGGCGCATCGGCGACGGCGCGAGCCACCAGGGCTATCAGAACCCGCTCGCGGCGTACGCGCTGGCGAACGACCCCGCGCTGAAACCGTTGTCGGCCACCGGTGCCGCGGACTGGTCGAAGAGCCTCGACCGGCAACTCGAGGTCCTGCAATGGCTCCAGGCGGGCGAAGGCGGGATCGCGGGTGGCGTGACCAACAGCTGGGAGGGCCAGTACGGGGCCCCTCCGGCCGGGACGCCGACGTTCTACGGGATGTACTACGACGCGCATCCGGTCTGGCGTGATCCGCCCAGCAACCGCTGGTTCGGGTTCCAGGTGTGGAATCTCGAACGGGTCGCGTCGCTGTACCAGCTGACCGGTGACGCCAGGGCGAAGAAGATCCTGGACAAGTGGGTCCCGTGGGCGATCGCGAACACCACCACCGGCGCGAACTTCCAGATCCCGTCCGATCTCGAATGGACCGGAGCGCCGGACAACTGGAACCCGGCGAACCCCGGCGCCAACCCGGGCCTGCACGTCCGGGTGCTCAACCACAGCCAGGACGTCGGTGTGGCGGCCTCGTACGCCAAGGTTCTGCTGAACTACGCGGCGAAGTCCGGTAACGCGGCGGCGAAGAGCACCGGTGAAGGGCTGCTCAACGCGTTGCTGTCGCACACCGATTCACTCGGGATCAGCACACCCGAAACCCGGACGGACTACGCGCGTTTCGACGACGCGTACAACTCCACCACAGGGGAAGGGACTTATGTCCCGCCGGGCTGGACCGGGACGATGCCCAACGGCGACGCCATCGGCGCGAACAGCACGTTCCTGTCGATCCGGTCCTTCTTCCGGGACGACGCGCAATGGCCGAAGGTCCAGTCCTATCTGGACGGTGGCGCCGCCCCGTCCTTCGAGTTCCACAGGTTCTGGGCCCAGGCTGAGATAGCCACGGCGTTTTCCCTGCACGTCCAACTCTTCGGCTGATCAGGAGGACCTCGGTGAAACTCTGGCGTTCACGCACACTGAAGTGCTTGATCGCCGCGATGGTCGGGCTCACCACCTTCACGATGGTGAGCCCGGCCGCCTCCGCGGCGGGCACCGGATCCGGCTTCTGGAGTGCTCGGGGCGCGCAGCTGGTCGACGCCCAAGGCGATCCGGTGCGGATGACCGGCATCAACTGGTTCGGCTCGGAGACGGCGAACTTCACCTTCCACGGCCTGTGGAGCCGCGGCTACCGCGACATGGTCGCGCAGATGGCGGGGCTGGGCTACAACACCATCCGCGTCCCGTATTCCAACCAGATGTTCGACGCCGGCTCGACGCCCACGAGTATCGACCTGGCCAAGAATCCGGATCTGGCGGGCCTTTCCGGGATCCAGATCATCGACAAGGTGATCGCCGAGGCGGGGTCGCGGGGAATGCGCGTGATCCTCGACCGGCACCGCCCGGACGGCGCCGGGCAGTCGCCGCTCTGGTACACCGGCGCCTATCCCGAGTCACGCTGGATCGCGGACTGGAAGACGCTGGCCGCACGGTACAAGGGAAATCCGACGGTCGTGGGCGCGGACCTGCACAATGAACCGCATTCGGTGGCGGGCGGCGGCGGAGCCTGCTGGGGCTGCGGCGACACGGCGGTGGACTGGCGTCTCGCGGCCGAACGCGCGGGCAACGCCATCCTCACGGTCAACCCGGACTGGCTGATCATCGTCGAAGGTGTTGACTGCGTCGCGGGCACCGGATCGCCGCAATGCGGCTGGTGGGGCGGCAACCTGTCCGGAGCGAGGCAGTTCCCTGTCCGGCTGAGCCAACCGGACAAACTGGTCTACTCGGCGCACGAGTACGCGACCTCGGTGTTCGCACAGCCCTGGTTCGACGACGCCGCCTTCCCGGCGAACCTGCCCGCGCTTTGGGATCACTGGTTCGGCTACCTGGAGAAGGAGAACATCGCACCCGTGCTGCTCGGCGAGTTCGGCACCACGCTGCGGGACTCCCGCGACGGGGTCTGGCTCCGGGAACTCCTGCGCTACCTCGGTTCGGGACCGTCCGGAATGGACTTCACCTTCTGGTCGTGGAATCCGAACTCCGGTGACACCGGCGGCATCCTCAACGACGACTGGACGTCGGTGGACACGGTCAAGCACGGGTACCTCGGCCCGTACCTGATCCCGCCGTCCGGTGGCGGACCGTCGGAACCGGGGCCGCGGCCGGGGTGCACCGCGGCGTACCGGGTGGAGAACTCCTGGAATGGCGGCTTCACCGCGTCGGTCCGGCTCACCAACACGGCCGCGGCCGCGATCGGGAACTGGACGGCGTCCTGGACGGCGCCGCCCGGAGTGCTCCTGGTCGGCGGCTGGAACGCGACGGTCACCCAGCAGGGTGACACGGTCACGGCCACGGCGCCGTCGTGGGCGCCGACACTGGCCGCCGGAGCCCACGCGACCATCGGATTCCAGGCCGCCGGGCCGGCGGCTCCGATGCCGACGGGGTTCCGGCTCGGGGCGGCATCCTGCACCGCGGGATGAGACGCGGTGGGTCGTCACGAGCAGGGTCGTGACGGCCCACCGCCCGGTCAACCGGAGGTGTCCTTGCGCCAGCCGGGGCGGCTCCCGTTGGTGGCCCAGCGGAGAAGCCATTCGGCGGGGCCGTAGCGGTGGCGGCGCAGCCACCATGCGCTCGCCGCCAGCTGCCCGGTGAAGATGAGCAGCGCCAGCCCGATGGTGGCCAGTGGCGAGAGTGAACCGGCCGCGCCGAGCCCGATGCCGGTGAAGATCAGCAGGCCGAGCAGCGACTGGACGAGATAGTTGGTGAGCGCGATGCGGCCGGCGGGGGCGAGAGCCGCCCGCACGCGAGCGGTGCGCGGATGGTGCATCACCCGGAGCAGGGTGGCGACGTACGCCGCGGTCAGCAGGGGAGCGGTCGCCACGCTGGCCGCGACGGCCAACGTGGTGCCGTTGCCGCCACCGAGCGTGTAGGCCAGGCCGCCCGCGATCCCGACCGGGAAGCCGATCCACTGGATCCGGCGCAGGATCGGCTCGTCGCCGCGGACCTGAGTGAGCAGACGGCGACGTCCCGCGACCATGCCCAGCAGGAACATCGCCAGCGCGGTCGGCCCCTGCATCGAGACCGCCTGGAGCACCAGGAGCGGCAGCCCGCCGAGATGCTGGCCGATGATGTCGCCCCAGCCGCCGAGCAGCGCCTGGGTGGTCCGCTCGGCGTTGGCCAGCGCTTCGGTCTCCGGCGGCAGGAACGACGACGAGTCCAGGAAGAGCCCGCTGCTCACCATGCTGAGCACGACCACGCCGTACACGATGGCGGCGACCCGCAGCGCCGTCCGGTCGCGGGCCCCGCGCATCCAGAAGAGGATCAGGCACACGAGTGCGTAGGTGGTGAGGATGTCGCCGCCGTAGAGGAGCACGATGTGCAGGACGCCCAGTACGAACAGGCCGGCGATCCGGCGGAGCATGCGCGGCGCGAAGTCCGCCCCGGCGCGGGCGGCCGCGTCCATCTGCAGGGTGAAGCTGTAGCCGAAGAGGAACGAGAACAGGAGGTAGAACTTCATGTCCACGAACACCGACGACAGGCCGCGCACGACGTCGTCGAAGGTGGAGGAGTACGCGGGGTCGGCCACGAGGTTGCCCGGGAACCCGGAGGCCATGAAGGTGATGTTGACGATGAAGATCCCGAGTAGCGCGAAACCCCGCAGGGCATCGACGTCGTGCACCCGTGCTCTCGCCGCGGCGAGTTGTCCGGTCATGCTTTCCCCCTGAAACGAACGCGATCGACTGGATAGTGTCCTCGGGATACTATCCTATGGACACTATATGGATGGTTGCCACTCATGACTGACCGCGAGGTGCCCGCCGACCTGGGCCGACTCTGGCGGCTCCCGGTGCCTTCCCGGCTCGGGCGGCCGGCCGAACTCGACCTCGATCAGGTCGTGCGCGCCGCCGTCGGCCTCGCCGACAACGACGGGCTCGAGGGGGTGACCCTGCAGAAGGTCGCGCAGGCGCTCGGCTTCACGAAGATGTCGCTCTACCGCCACGTCGGCTCGAAGGACGAACTGTTCGAGCTGATGACCGACCACGCGAGCGGGCCCGCTCCCGACCTCGGTGACGACGGCGGGTGGCGCGACGGCGTGCGGCGCTGGGCGGACGCGATCCGCGTCAGGTACGCCGAGCATCCCTGGCTGATCGACATCCCGGCGCTCGGCCCGCCACGCGGCCCGAACGCCATCAGCTGGATGGACGCCCTGCTGCGGGCGCTCCGGGACACCGGCCTCGACCTGGGGACCCAGGCGGGTGTGCTGAACGTCGTCACCGGCTACGTCCGGCACGCGATCGTGCTGACACGCTTGCTCGAACAGGGGCGTGAGGGCACCGGAATGAGCCAGGCCGACGCCGAACAGGACTATGGCCGGACGCTCGCGACGCTGGTCGACCCGGGCCGCTTCCCTTACGTGGCGAAGCTTTTCTCCGCCGAGGTCTTCGAGCCGGAGCCCGGCGCGGACCCCGCGAACGACGATTTCGCGTTCGGCCTGGGCCTGATCCTCGACGGGGTCGCCGCAGCCATCGAGGCGGCTCAGGAATGATCTCGGGTCGGTCGGGCCTGGTCGCGTTTAGTCCTCTAGTTGCGTTCGTTGCACACGCAAGTATCGCAACTAGAGGACTAATTGCGGTTAGTGCAGCCGGGCCAGCGCTTCGGAGCCTTGCGCGAGGAGCGTGACGTCGGCGCCGACGAGGACGAAGGACGCTCCGGCGCCGAGGTAGCGCTTGGCCTGTGCCGGATCGAAGGCGTTGACGCCCACCGGTTTCCCTTCGGCCCTGACGGCCTCGAAGGTGCTCAGGACGGCGGCCGTGACGTCGGCGTGGGTCTGCTGTCCGAGCAGGCCCATCGAGGCGGCGAGGTCGGACGGCCCGACGAAGACGCCGTCGACGCCGTCGACAGCGGCTATCTTCGCCGCGGCTTCGACGCCGGCCGTGGACTCGATCTGCACGTACAGCGACGTGAACTCGCCGGCCTTGGTGAGGTAACCCTCGACCCGGTTCCAGCGAGCGGATCGCGAGAGCGCGCTGCCGACGCCGCGGACACCCCGCGGCGGGTAGCGCACGGCGCGGACGACGGCTTCCGCTTCCTCCGCGCTGTCGACCATGGGCACGAGCAGGTTCTGCGCGCCGAGGTCGAGCAACTGCTTGAGCGCGACCGTGTCGCCGGAGGGGGCGCGCACCATCGGCGTGATCGGGTAGGCGGCGATGGTCTGCAGCAACGACTGCACCGTCTCGAGCCCGACGGGCGAGTGCTCGGTGTCGATGAGCAGCCAGTCGAGCCCGGAGCCCGCGCAGATCTCCGCGACGACCGGGCTGCCCGAGGTGACCCACATGCCGATCTGGGGCTGCGACGCGACGGCCAGCCGGTCGCGGAAGGTCGGGGCTAGACGAAGCGGCATGTGATCGTCCCCAGCTCCCGGTAGTCGGCGACCACGGTGTCGCCTTGGTGGACCCACATCGGCCGGGTGAAGGACCCGGCGAGCACGATGTCGCCGGGATCGAGCCCGTCGCCGTGCTGGGCGAGCTTGTTCGCCAGCCATGCGACGCCGTTCGCGGGATGGTTCAGCACCGCGGCGGCGACGCCGGACTCCTCGATGGTTTCGTTGCGGTACAACAGTGCCGAGACCCAGCGGAGGTCGACGGCGTCCACGGCGACCGGGTTGCCGCCGTAGACCATCCCGCCCATGGCCGCGTTGTCGCTGATCGTGTCGACGATCGTGCGGCCCGCCATCGAGATGCGGGAGGAGAGGATCTCCAGTGCGGGCACGACGTACTCGGTCGCGCGCAGGACGTCGAACACCGTGGTGTCCGGCCCCTTGAGGGATTCCTTCAGCACGAAGGCCAATTCGACCTCGATGCGCACGTTCGAGAACCGGCCGTGCTCGATCACGGCACCGTTCTCGAACACCATGTCGGCGAAGATGGCGCCGTAGTCGGGTTCGGTGATCCCGGTGGCGGCCTGCATGACCTTCGACGTGAGCCCGATCTTGCGGCCGACCGGACGACGGCCCGCCGCGATACCCCGGCGCCGCCATTCGTTCTGCACAGCGTAGGAATCCTCGACGGTCATGTCCGGATACCGCGCCGTCAGCAGCGGTATGGTTTCGCGGGCCGCCTCGGCGGCCGCGAGTTCGTCGGCGATCGTGGTGATCGTTTCCTGATCCAGCATCGTCCCCGCCTCAGAGCTGGTTGCCGAGTTTGTATTCGCCCTGTTTCCAGGCCGGCAGTTCGTCTTCGTCGTCGCCCTTGCGGGTGTAGGAGAAACCGTCGGCGCCGATGGTGACTTCGAGTTCGCTGTCGGCGGTTCTCGCGACGACGGGCTGTGGCTTGCCGTCGAGGTCGAGCACCAGCGACGCGTCGGTGTACCACGACGGGACGACCGGCGTGCCCCACCAGTCACGCCGCTGGTTGTCGTGCACATCCCAGGTGACGACCGGGTTGTCGGGGTCGCCGGTGTAGTAGTCCTGCGTGTAGATCTCCACGCGGTGCCCGTCCGGGTCGCGCAGGTAGAGGTAGAACGCGTTCGAGACGCCGTGCCTGCCGGGACCTCGTTCGATGTGGTCCGACATCCGCAGCGAGCCGAGCTTGTCGCAGATCGAGAGGATGTTGTGCTTCTCGTGCGTGGCGAACGCGACGTGGTGCATCCGCGGGCCGTCGCCGCCGGTCATCGCGGTGTCGTGCACGGTCGGCTTGCGGCGCATCCAAGCCGCGTACGTGGTGCCGTGCTCGTCCTGGATGTCTTCGGTGACGCGGAAAGCGAGGTCCTCCATATGCTTCACCGCGCGCGGCACGTCCGGGGTGACCTGGTTGAAGTGGTCGAGCCGGACGAGCGCGCCGGGGGAGTGGAGGTCGTAGCGCCAGCCGAGCCGCTCGACGTGCTCGACTTCGTGGAAGAACTCGAGCGGGAAGCCGAGCGGGTCCTGCACGCGCACCGAATCGCCGATGCCCTGGGTGAAGCCGTCGGTGCGGCGCTCGATCCGGCAGCCCAGTTCTGTGTAGAATGCGACGGCCTTGTCCAGGTCCTCAGGCGCTCGGACGCGGTACGAGAACGCCGCCACCGCGGCGACCGGGCCTTGGCGCAGCACGAGGTTGTGGTGGATGAACTCGTCGATGGATCGCAGGCTGACCGTGTTCTCGTCCTCTTCGGTCACCGTCAGGCCGAGCACGTCGGCGTAGAACCCGCGGGAGCGCGCCAGGTCGGTCACGACGAGTTCCATGTACGCGCAGCGCAGGATGTCCGGCGGTGGCGAGGACGGCGTGGGGATCGGGGTCATGGCAACATCCTTTGTGGACGAAGGAACGGGGTCAGTCCTTGCCGAAGGCGGGGTTGTGCACCTCGCCGAGGTTGATGTGCACCGCCTGCTGGTCGGTGTAGAAGTCGATCGAGCGGTAGCCGCCCTCGTGTCCCAGCCCGGACGCCTTCACCCCGCCGAAGGGGGTGCGCAGGTCGCGGACGTTGTTCGAGTTGAGCCACACCATCCCGGCCTCGACCGACTGCGCGAAGTTGTGCGCCCGCTTGAGATCGTTCGTCCAGACGTAGGCCGCGAGCCCGTACTTGGTGTTGTTCGCCAGCGCGAGCGCTTCCTCTTCGCCGTCGAACGGCGTGATCGCGACGACCGGGCCGAAGATCTCCTCCTGGAAGATCCGGGCGTCGGGTTTGACGTCGGCGAAGACCGTCGGTGCCACGTAGTTCCCGGTCGGGAAGCCCTCCGGGCGGCCGCCACCCGCGACGAGCCTGCCTTCGGTCTTGCCGATCTCGATGTAGCCCATCACCTTGTCGTAGTGCTCGGGGTGCACCAGCGCGCCGACCTCGGTGGCCGGGTCGCGCGGGTCGCCGACGACGACACGTGCGGCCTGCGCGGCGTAGCGCTCGACGAACTCGTCGTAGATCGCGCGCTCGACCAGGATCCGGCTGCCCGCCGTGCAGCGTTCGCCGTTGAGGGAGAAGACGCCGAAGATCGTCGCGTCGATCGCGGTCTCCAGGTCGGCGTCGGCGAACACGATGGCGGGGGACTTGCCGCCGAGTTCCATCGACAGTCCTTTGAGGAACGGCGCCGCGTTCCCGAAGATGAGGCTGCCGGTGCCGCTCTCACCGGTGAACGAGATCAGCGGGACGTCCGGGTGCTTCACCAGCGCGTCGCCGGCGTCCTCGCCGAAACCGTGGACGAGGTTGAACACGCCTTGGGGCAGCCCGGCTTCCTCGAAGATCCCGGCCCACAGCGACGCCGAAAGCGGGGTGAACTCGGCGGGCTTGAGCACCACGGTGTTCCCGGTCGCCAGCGCCGGGGCGAGCTTCCACGACTCCAGCATGAACGGCGTGTTCCACGGCGTGATCAGCCCGGCGACACCGATCGGCTTGCGGTTGACGTAGTTGATCTGGCGGCCCGGCACCTTGTAGGTGTCGTCGGCCTGCGCGACGATCAGGTCGGCGAAGAACCGGAAGTTCTCCGCGGCCCGGCGCGCCTGGCCCAGCGCCTGCGAGATCGGCAGGCCCGAGTCGAAACTCTCCAGCTCCGCCAGCCGCTCGTTCCGTGACTCGACGAGGTCGGCGATCCGGTTCAGCACCCTGGACCGCTCCCGCGGCAGCATCTTCGGCCACGGCCCGTCGGTGAACGCCCGGCGCGCGGCGACGACGGCGCGGTCGATGTCGGCCTTCTTGCCCGCCGCGGCGCGCACGTACACCTCGTTGGTCACCGGGTCGAGCACGTCGAACGTGGCGCCGTCGGCCGAATCGGTGAGCTCACCGTCGATGTAGTGCCGGATCCGCTCCGGCACCCCGTCCGGGACGGTCCGGGGAGTGGTCGTCGTCAAGGAAGTCCTCCTCAGTCAGGGGTTCGCGCGGTCCCGAGCGTCCAAAAAGGCCTGCATGGTGGCCCAGCGGTGATTGCGCGCGGCGAATTCGATTTCGAGTGGGTCGGCCTTCTCGGAGATCAGCCGGAGGATTTCTTCGTGCTCTTCGACCGACCTGCTCGCCCGGTCGGGGACGAAGGCGAACGTGGAGTCGCGCAGGCCCGAAAGCCTCGTCCAGCCCTGGTGCACGAGCTCCAGGATCTGCGGGTTGGGGCAGCACTCGAACAGCAGCGAGTGGAACCGCTGGTTCAGCGTGGTGAACTCGTGGGCGTCGAAGTGGCTCAGCAGGTCGATCATGCGCCCGTTGACCGCGCGGGCCCGCTCGATGTCCTGGTCCGTCAGCCGCGGCGCGGACAACGCGGTGGCCACACCTTCGACGACGCCGAGCGTCTGCATCGCGTGGACGTACTCGTTCTGGTCCACCATGGCCACGCGCGCGCCGACGTTGCGTTCGAAGGTGACGAGCCGCTCGGCCTCCAGCCGCCGGATCGCCTCGCGCACCGGGACCACGCTCATGTCGAGCGCGCCGGCGATCTCGGCGAGGACGAGCCGGTAGCCCGGGCCGTACTCGTGCCGGGCGATCTTCTCTCGCAGCCACGCGTAGGCGAGTTCGGACTTGCTTGCGGTCTTCACCGTTTCTTCTGCCATGCCTCATACCTTTCCCGCCAGAGGGCGTTCAGCGGGAACAGCCCCTCGATCGGGCGGCCCTGGCCGATCTGCTCGGCGATCCAGGCGTCCTCGTCTTCCTGGACGAGTGCCGCGGTGGCGACCTCGTCGGCGAGGGCCGGCGGGATGACGAGCACGCCGTCGTCGTCGCCGACGATGATGTCGCCGGGCAGCACGGTGGCTCCACCGCAGGCGACCGCGACGTCGGAGTCCCACGGCACGTGTTTACGGCCGAGGACCGCCGGATGCGGGCCTTGCGAGAACACCGGAAGCCCGGTCTCGGCCACGGCGCCGGAGTCGCGGATCCCGCCGTCGGTCACCACTCCGGCCGCGCCGAGATGCCGCGCCCGCAACGCGAGGATGTCCCCGAGTGTTCCGGAACCCGCGTCGCCACGGGCCTCGATGACGATCACCTCGCCCGGGCCGACGGAGTCGAAGACGCGCTTCTGCGCGTTGTAGCCGCCGCCGTGGCTCTTGAACAGGTCCTCGCGGTTCGGGACGAAACGCAGGGTCCGCGCGGTCCCGACGATCTTCGTACCCGGCAGGTTGGGGCGCACGCCGTCGATCGCGACGTTGTTCAGGCCACGCTTGCGCAGCTGGGCGGACAGCGCGGCGACCGGCGCGCGCTCCAGCTTTTCGCGCAGTTCCTCGGCGAGCGCGGGAGGCTTTTCGGTGACCTCACCGGTTTTCGGTGTGCCCCACGCTTCGGCGCGCTGCTTGTCGTCGACCTCGGGCAGGCCGCCGATGTCGGAGAACGCCCGGATTCCCTGCGAGATCGTCGTGTGGAGCCGTCCGCTGCTCGCCGACGTGCCGGGAGCGTCCACTTCGACCACGACGACGTCGCCGGGGGAGACCACGGTCGAGCCGGCGGGGGTGCCGGTGAGGATGACGTCGCCGGGTTCGAGCGTGAAGTGCTGGGAGAGGTCGGAAACGAACTGCCGCAGCGGGAACAGCAGGCCGGCCGTGGTGTCCTCCTGTACCAGGTCCCCGTTGACCCAGGTGCGCACGCGCAGCGCGGCGGGGTCGATGTCGCGCGCGTCGATCAGCCCGGGGCCGAGCGGGGTGAAGCCGTCACCGCCCTTGGACCGGACGTTGGAGCCTTTGTCCGCCGCGCGGAGGTCATAGAGGCCGAAGTCGTTGGCGGCGGTGACGGCGGCGACGTGATCCCACGCCTTCTCCGGCTTGACCCAGCGGGCCGTGGTGCCGATGACCAGCGCTATCTCGCCCTCGAACGCCAGCAGTTCGGTACCGGCGGGCCGTTCGACCGTGCCACCGGACGACCCGAGCGAGCTCGGCGGCTTGAAGAAGTACGACGGGTTCGCCGGCCGCCGCCCGCGCTGCTCGGCCCGGGACGCGTAGCTGAGATGGACGGCGATGATCTTGCCCGGTCGTGCCCCCAGGGGACCGGACCGATGATCCGCCGGCGACGTTGCCTCGTAGATGTCCATGCCTTCCCGCTCCACTCGACCCTTGCTTCGTATCTAATAACGTATATGATCCTGTGCCACAGTGGCAAGGCGGTCACCGAGTGGCCTTCGCCTCGCCCCAGGGGATCCAGCGGGCCGCCACTCGCGTCAGGCCTAGGACAAAGGAGTCCACACGTGATGTCGAATCCAGCGCAAGGTGAGGTCACCCCCGGCCGGACCGGCCCCAGGTCCGCCGAACAGCGGCGGGTGGCGTTCGCGACCGTCGTCGGGACGACTGTCGAGTGGTACGACTTCTTCGTCTACGCGTCCGCGGCCGGACTCGTCTTCGGCAAGTTGTTCTTCTCCGGTCTCGGGGCGAACAGCACGCTGGTCTCCTTCGCGACCGTGGGCGTGAGCTTCCTGTTCCGCCCGCTCGGCGCCTTCCTCGCCGGGCACTTCGGCGACAAGTACGGGCGCCGGGTGGTCCTCGTCCTCACCCTGATCCTGATGGGCGCCGCGACGACGTTGATCGGCGTGCTGCCGACGTTCGGCCAGATCGGCGTCCTGGCGCCGGTCCTGCTGATCCTGTTGCGGATCCTGCAGGGTGTGTCGGCGGGCGGGGAATGGGGCGGTGCCGTGCTGATGGCCGTCGAGCACGCGCCCCGGGAACGCCGGGGTCTCTTCGGTGCCTCACCGCAGATCGGCGTGCCGCTCGGTCTGCTGCTGGCTTCCGGTGTCCTGGCCCTGACCAGCCTGCTCGTCCCCGGCGACGCGTTCCTCGACTGGGGCTGGCGGATCCCGTTCCTGCTCAGCGTCGGGCTGATCGCGGTCGGCCACTACGTGCGGCGCCGCGTCGAGGAAAGCCCGGTGTTCAAGGAGATCGCGGAACGCCGCGAGCAGACCCGGACCCCGATCGTTCAGTTGTTCCGCAAGCACTCGCTGCTCGTCCTGGTGGCCGCGCTGGTGTTCGCGGGCAACAACGCCGTCGGCTACATGACCACCGGTGGCTACATCCAGAACTACGCGACCAACCCGAAGGGCCCGATCGGCCTCGAACGCGGTCCGGTGCTGTGGGCGGTGACCGCGTCGGCGGCGACCTGGCTGCTGTCGACCTGGGCGGCGGGGGCGGTGTCCGACCGGATCGGCAGGCGGCGCACCTACGTGCTGGGCTGGATCGCCCAGTTCGCCGGCGTCGCCGTCCTCTTCCCGTTGGTGGACACCGGAAAGATCGTCTTCCTCGCGCTGGGCCTGATCATTCTCAGTGTCGGGCTCGGCTTCACCTACGGCCAGCAGGCGGCCTTCTACGCGGAACTCTTCCCCGCGTCGATCCGGTTCTCGGGTGTTTCGATTTCCTACGCGCTCGGCGCGATCCTCGGCGGCGCGTTCGCTCCGACCATCGCCACCGCACTGGTCGCGGCTACCGGAACGTCCTTGTCGGTCGCCGTCTACCTGGGCGGGATGACGGTCATCGGGTTCCTCGCGACGCTGCTGCTGCGGGACCGGTCGGGGATTCCGCTCGGACCCGATCACGAAGCCGAGCAGGCGGTGAGCCCGCTCCGGTTCGCGAAGTAGTTCCGGAGTCCGTGACGCTCAGCCTCCGAGAGCGTCACGGACGGCCTTTGCCGCCGCCCTGAGCCGTTCCGCCAGTTCCGCCGGGCCGTGCGCACTCGACAGATAGACCACGGCGAGCGCCGCCGGGCTGTGCCCGCGCAGGGGGAGCGGGACGGCGACTGAACTGAGGTTCTCGATCACTTCACCGTGGCTGTCCGCGTATCCGCGAGCAGTCACTTCACGGACTTCTTTCGTGACCCCTTCCGGCCATTCTTCGGCCGGCAACTGGGAAAGCACCGCGCGGCCCGGAGCGCCGGCGGTGAACGGATGCCTGGACCCCGGGCGCTGCGCGACCGACGCGATGGCGTGCCGGGGTTCCACGCTGACCAGGGTCACGCACTCTTCGCGGTCCAGCACCGCCACGAAACACGTCATGCCGAGTTCGTTCGCGACGGCGGTCAGTTCGGGCAGCGCGGCGGCCTGAAGGTCGTGGGCGATCCCCGCGGCGAGCGCGGCCAGCCGCGCGCCGAGCTCGATCCGGCCGGCGGCGTCGCGCGTGACCAGCCCGTGGTCCTCGAGAGTGCGGATGAGCCGGTAGGCGATCGACCGATGCACACCGAGCCGTTCGGCGATCCGGTCGACGGTCAGCGCTTCTTGCGCGTCGGCAAGGACTTCCAGTACCTGGATGCCGCGGCTGAGCGTTTGGGACGCCGCCGGACCCTTGCGTGACTCCGAAACCATCGTATACGATCCATTTCGATAGTTGAACTGGCTGTTCGATTATAGAACAGGAACAGACGATGATGTCACGCGAAACCAGTTTCCTGCCCGGTTCGAGCCTCTACCGGCCACCGGCGCAGTTCTTCCGCGGCTGTCTCGGCCGGTTCGCCACGGGCGTCGCGGTGGTGACCTTCGATGCCACCACGGCCGAAGGAACCGTGAAGCGACATGGGCTGACGGTGAACTCCTTCACCGCGGTCTCGATGGACCCGCCACTCGTGCTGGTTTCGATCCAGCGCACGGTGAAGAGCCACGACCTCCTTGAAGGGTGCTCGTTCGCGGTGAACGTCCTCGGCGCGGAACAGCAGGCGCTGGCGATGAACTTCGCCGGGCGGACGACTCCCGAAGGTGCGCCGGTGTGGGTCGAAGGCGGCCACGCGCCGCGGCTCGGCGGCGTTCTGAGCTGGTTCGACTGCACGCCGTGGGCCGCCTACGACGGCGGCGACCACACCCTGTTCCTCGGCGAGGTGCAGGAGTTCGACTACCGCGCGGGTGACGCGCTCGGCTTCGTCGACGGGCAGTTCTCGACGATCCGGGAATCCACCCAAGGCCACGAATCCCTGTTCTGACACCGACGTCCACATGAAAGGGAGCACGACATGGGAGCCCGCACCGGACAGCAGTACCTCGACAAGCTCAACGCGATGACGCCGGAGCTGTACGTCGACGGTGAGAAGGTGACCTCGAAGGTCGCCGAGCACCCGGCGTTCCGCAACAACGCGCTGACCTACGCGAAGCTGTTCGACCTGCAGCACGACCCGGCGCACCGCGACGTGCTGACCTACGAGTCTCCGACGACCGGCGATCGCGTCGCCACGTCGTTCCTGGTGCCGCGCACGGAAGAGGACCTCAAGCGCCGTCGTGCCGCGTTCTCCGCGTGGGCCCGGTACTCCAACGGTTTCCTCGGGCGCACCGGCGACTACATGAACTCGTCGCTCACCGCGCTTTCGTCCGCGAAGAAGTTCTTCTCCCAGGCGGATCCCGTCTTCGGCGAGCGGATCGAGAAGTACTACGAAATAGCGCGGGAGAACGACTTGCTCGCGACGCACACCCTGATCCCGCCGCAGGTCAACCGTTCCGTGTCCGGAAGCCAGCAGGGCGGCGGCAACCTCTCGGCCAAAGTCATCGAAGAGCGGGAAGACGGCATCGTCGTCCGCGGCGCCCGCATGCTCGCCACGATCGCGCCGATCGCCGACGAACTCCTGGTGTTCCCGTCGACGGTCCTGCGAGGTACTCCGGAAGACGCCCCGTACTCGTACGCTTTCGCCGTCCCGAACGACGCGCCCGGCCTGAAGTACTTCTGCCGCGCCGGTCTCGACCACGGGCGCTCACACTTCGACGAGCCGCTCGCCTCGCGGTTCGAAGAGATGGACGCGGTCGTGGTGTTCGACGACGTGTTCATCCCGAACGAGCGAGTCTTCCTGCTGGGACACCCGGAACTGTGCAACGCCTGGTACGCCGAGACCGGCGCGGGCGCGCTGATGACCCACCAGGTCGTCACCCGCACACTGGCCAAGACGGAGTTCTATCTCGGCCTCGCCAGTGAGATCGCCGCCGCGATCGGGATCGGCGGGTTCCAGCACATCCAGCAGGACCTGTCGGAGCTGATCTCCTACGTCGAACTGGAGAAGGCCGTCTTGCGCGCGGCCGAGGCCGACGGCTCGGTGAGCGAGGACGGCGTCTTCCTGCCCAAATGGGAAGTGCTCAACGCCGCCCGGAACTGGTACCCCACCCAGGTTTCCCCGCGGCTGACCGAGATCATCCGCAAGTTCTCGGCGTCCGGCCTGATGGCACTGCCCGGCGAGGCGGACTTCGAGACCGACGGCCGGCCCGACCTCGACACCTACCTCCAGTCGGCCACGCTGTCCGCGAAGGAGCGCGCGCGGCTGTTCAAGCTGGCGCTCGACGCGTCGGTGTCCGGTTTCGCCGGGCGGGAGTCGCTGTACGAGTACTTCTTCTTCGGCGACCCGGTGCGGATGGCCGGCGCCCAGGTGAAGGCCTACCCGACGGAGGCGCTGCAAGAGCGGGTGCGGGAACTCCTGGGGCGGGAGGGCCACTAGATGGGTGATTCCGTGAAGTTGGTGTGATCGGACTGGGGTTTGCGGCTTCGGTGACCTGCCCTTGACCTTTGAGGTGCCCGTCTGGGAACCAGGTAGGTGCGTGAGGGCCACCCTCAGGGACTCAGAGTCCCTGAGGGTGGCCCTCACGCGCTTCGGAATATGGACAAAGGGTAGTCAATCGGGCATTTCGCGCGACTGGTGTCCTTTGTGGATGGTCGGAGGAGAGTGAGGTCGCTACCGTTCAAGTTCTCGGCACGCTCGGAGCAGGGGTCTTCATGGGTCCACACTTCACACGATCTTCACGGAATCACTCATCTAGGGCTGGTGGCCGCCGCGTTGCCGCGGCCGAAACCCCGTGACTGTGTGGATTTTGGGACGTCAGATGTCCCAAAATCCACACAGTCTCTCGTCACGACCCTGTGACCCTGGCCTCTCGCGGCCGGCCGGACCAGGCCTCTCGTCCCCAGTGGCCAGGACACGCCCGGGTGACCCTTGACTTGATTCATTCCAGAAAATGGTCCAGACTGCGGTCGTGCCCACGACTCCGGACTTCGAGCGAATGCTGCGCGGGGCGTCCCTCCGCGTGACGCGTCCTCGGCTGGCCGTGCTGACCGCGGTACGCGACCACCCGCACGCCGACACCGACTCGATCATCGGTGCCGTGCGTACGGTGCTCGGAGAGGTTTCCCACCAAGCCATCTACGACGTGTTGCGGGCACTGACCACCGCGGGCCTCGTCCGGCGAATCCAGCCGGCCGGGTCCGTAGCACGCTATGAGTCCCGGGTCGGGGACAACCACCACCACGTTGTGTGTCGATCATGTGGTGTCATCGCCGACGTCGACTGCGCCGTCGGTCCCGCCCCCTGTTTGAGCGCGTCGGAAGACCACGGTTTCGTGATCGAAGAGGCCGAAGTCATCTACTGGGGCCTGTGCCCCGACTGCGCGACCGAACCCCGTTCCTGAGCACTGCCGAAGTTTCTCCCGGAAGGATTCCCGTGTCTGACAGCCCTGACGCCGTCGTTGGCGAAATGAACGAAGAGAGCGCGGGCGGGTGCCCTGTCTCGGCCGGGCGCCTCAACCACCCCACCGAAGGCGCGGACAACCGTGACTGGTGGCCGAACCAGCTCAACCTGAAGATTCTCCGGAAGCACCCCGCCGTGGCCGACCCCATGGGCGAGGGCTTCGACTACTCCGCCGAGTTCAAGACCGTCGACCTCGACGCGCTCGCCGCGGACGTCGACGCCGTCCTGACGACCTCGCAGGAGTGGTGGCCGGCGGACTTCGGCCACTACGGCGGCCTCATGATCCGCATGGCGTGGCACAGCGCGGGCACCTATCGCATCGAGGACGGCCGCGGTGGCGCGGGCGCCGGCATGCAGCGTTTCGCCCCGCTCAACAGCTGGCCGGACAACGGCAACCTGGACAAGGCCCGCCGCCTGCTGTGGCCGGTCAAGCAGAAGTACGGCCGCAAGATCTCGTGGGCCGACCTGATGATCTTCACCGGCAACCGCGCGCTGGAGACCATGGGCTTCAAGACCTTCGGCTTCGCCGGTGGCCGCGCCGACGTCTGGGAGCCGGACGAGGACGTGTACTGGGGTCCCGAGCGCACCTGGCTCGGCGACGAGCGCTACACCGGTGACCGCGAGCTCGAAGGCCCGCTGGCCGCCGTGCAGATGGGTCTCATCTACGTGAACCCGGAAGGCCCGAACGGCAACCCGGACCCGCTGGCCGCCGCCCGCGACATCCGCGAGACCTTCCGCCGTATGGCGATGAACGACGAGGAGACCGTCGCGCTGATCGCCGGCGGCCACACCTTCGGCAAGACCCACGGTGCGGCCGACCCCGACGAGTACGTCGGTGCCGAGCCCGAAGGCGCCTCGATCGAGGAGCAGTCCCTGGGCTGGAAGAACTCCTTCGGCAGCGGCAAGGGCCGGGACGCGATCACCAGTGGCCTCGAGGTCACCTGGACCGCCACGCCGACCCAGTGGAGCCACGGTTTCTTCCAGAACCTGTTCGGCTTCGAGTGGGAGCTGACCAAGAGCCCGGCGGGTGCCCACCAGTGGCAGCCCAAGGACGGCGCCGGCGCGAACACCGTGCCCGACCCCGAATCCGGTGAGCTCAAGCGCCCGCCGACGATGCTCACCACGGACCTCGCGCTGCGGTTCGACCCGGTGTACGAGCAGATCTCGCGCCGGTTCCTGGACAACCCGGACCAGTTCGCGGACGCCTTCGCCCGCGCCTGGTACAAGCTGACCCACCGCGACATGGGCCCGATCCAGCGTTACCTCGGACCGCTGGTCCCGCAGGAGACGCTGATCTGGCAGGACCCGGTTCCGGCCGTCGACCACGAACTGATCGACGACGCGGACATCGCCTCCCTCAAGGAGAAGCTGCTCGCTTCGGGCCTTTCGGTCTCCCAGCTGGTCTCGACCGCGTGGGCGTCGGCCTCGACGTTCCGCGGCAGTGACAAGCGCGGTGGCGCGAACGGTGCCCGCATCCGCCTCGAGCCGCAGCGCGACTGGGAGGTCAACGACCCGCAGACGCTGGCTCAGGTGCTGCGGACCCTGGAAAATGTCCAGGAGTCGTTCAACAGCGCCCAGACCGGCGGCAAGAAGGTCTCGCTGGCCGACCTGATCGTGCTGGGCGGCGTCGCGGCCGTCGAGCGGGCGGCCAAGGACGGCGGCCACGAGGTCACCGTGCCGTTCACGCCGGGCCGCACTGACGCTTCGCAGGAGCAGACCGACGTCGAGTCGTTCGCCGCGCTGGAGCCGGCCATCGACGGCTTCCGCAACCACCGCGGCAAGGGCCACCGTCTTCCGGCCGAGTACCTGCTCATCGACCGCGCGAACCTGCTGAACCTGAGCGCGCCCGAGCTGACCGTGCTCATCGGCGGTCTGCGTGTCCTGGGCGCCAACACCCAGGGGTCGAAGCTGGGCGTGTTCACCGACAAGCCGGGGTCCCTGACCAACGACTTCTTCGTGAACCTGCTCGACATGGGCGTGAAGTGGACCGCGACGGCCGCCGACGCGGAGACGTTCGAGGGCCGCGACTCGACCGGTGCGGTCAAGTGGACCGGCAGCCGGAACGACCTGGTGTTCGGTTCGAACTCCGAGCTTCGCGCGGTGGCGGAGGTCTACGCCAGCGACGACGCGAAGGAGAAGTTCGTCCGTGACTTCGTCGCCGCGTTCGACAAGGTGATGAACCTCGACCGGTACGACGTCGTCTGACCCGTTCCAGCCTGTTCGACCTGAACGTCCGGGCCTGTCGCTTTTCGCGGCGGGCCCGGACGTTTTCGTCGTGCGGCCGGCGGGCGACCGGGGCCGCTGTCGGACAGACTGAGGGTCGGAAAGACTGAGGAGGCGACAGGACGCGTGTGGGAACTGCTCGCGGCCGGAGGCTGGGGCCTGGTGGGCGGCTCCGCGTTGCTGCTCGGCGCGTCGATCGGCTATCTGGTCCGGATCCGGACCAAGGTCGTGGCCAGTGTGATGGCCTTCGGCAGCGGCGTGCTGATCTCGGCCGTCTCGTTCGAACTGATCGGCGAGGCCCACGAACGGGGCGGTTTCCTCCCGACCGCTCTGGGGGCACTGGGCGGCGCCCTGATCTACACCCTCGCCAACATCGCGCTGGCCCGCCGCGGCGCCCGGCATCGCAAACGTTCGGGCGGTCAGCAGCCTTCCGAAGCGGACCAGGCCGGTTCCGGTACGGCGATCGCCCTCGGCGCGCTCCTGGACGGAATCCCCGAATCCATCGTGATCGGCACCAGCCTGCTCGGCGGGGGAGGCGTCAGTGTCGTGACCGTGGCGGCTGTCTTCATCAGCAACGTCCCCGAAGGCCTGTCCAGCGCCTCGGGAATGAAGCGAGCGGGCCGCGGCCCTCGCTACGTGTTCACGCTGTGGAGTGGGATCGCCGCGCTCAGTGGTCTGGCTGCCCTGCTCGGCTACGGTCTGCTCGGCGACGCCTCGGGCGTGGTCCTCGCCGCGATCACCGCGCTGGCCGGCGGGGCGATCCTCGCCATGATCGCCGACACGATGATCCCGGAGGCGTTCGACGACGCGCATCTGTGGACCGGCCTGATCACCGTCGCCGGCTTCCTCACGGCGTTCGGCCTTTCGCGTCTCGGCGGCTGACCCGAGGGTGAGCCCGAACGGATGAACGCCGGCCGCGCCGATGGCGTAGTCGAAAAGCACGAGCCCGGAATGACGGATAGCACTGGAGGAAGACGCTCCGGTGACGGACTATTTCGCTGCCGAGGAAACACTGAACGTCCCGGGAGTGAGTCGCATGAAGACCGAAATCACCGACACCGTCCGTCTGCTCTTCACCGGCCGCGGAATCGACACCGCCAAGGCCGGCAGCGAGATCGATCTCGTGATCGACCGGTTCGACAACTGGACGAACAGAGCCAGGGGAGACGCGTTCGGATGCTTCACCGGCGCCTGCTGCGTCGGCCCGCCCCTGGCCGAAGCCCGCTGAGTTCACCGAGCCGGCCGGCCTCGGTTCCTCACCCGGCGACTCCCGGCGACGGAATCGGCTTGCCCGCGCAGGAATCGTCGCTCGTCTTGCCGGTGGAGAAGAACTCGACCGCCTTGCTCGCGCAGGGCAGCGACGACAGCGAACCGTGATGATCGTCTTCGATGGTGAGCAGGGCCCCGCCGATCCGTTCGCGCATGGCCAGTGCCCAGCCGATCGGCGTCACCGGCTCGTACACGTGCCCGGCCAGTTGCAGCGGGCTCGTTCCCTTGGTGAATTTCCACGGCTGGACCGGTAGGTCCCAGCCCGCGCACCGGCCGTCCCAGAACCCGGGGGAGGCGACGGCCGGGTACGCGCGGATACGTTCGGTGCGGCGCTTCCAGATGGTCTCGAAGTCACGGGGACCCTCGGAGGCGTTGCACAGGACCGCCGTCTGCTGGAAGGTGTTCTGCCCCTGTGGGGTCACGTCCCAGCCGAAGCCGGCCCGCGATCCCTTGGCAGGCGCGGCGGCGGGTGTTCCGCCGTCTCGCAGGGCCGCGAGCGCCTTGGCGGAGTTCGCCCCTTCGCGCCGCGGTCCGGCGAAGTAGCCCTTCACCGTCTCGCCGTCGACTTTCACGCCGTTCACGGTCCGGGGATGCGCGGTCAGTTCGTCGCGGAGTTTCAGCAGCGCTTCGAGGACCGCGGGCTGGGTGACGCCGAAGTGGTAGACGCCGTCGTAGCGGGCGATCCAGGCGGCGAACTCGTGGGCGGTGACCTCGCCCGCCGCGATCATCGCGTCGTCCATGGCACCCATGTCGAAGGTCGGTGACATGACCGAGTCCAGCAGCATCCGGTCGACGCGGCCGTCGAACAGGGTGCGGTAGGCGGTGCCGAGCGCGGTTCCCCAGGAGACGCCGTAGAAGCCGATCTTCTCCTCGCCGAGTGCCTCCCGGATCCGGTCCATGTCCCTGGCGACGTTGTCCGTGGTCAGGTTGCGGACGAACTCGGGGTCGGCCGCGACGCAGCGCCGGTTGACTTTCGCGTCCCGTTCGAACACGAACCGCGCTTTTTCCTTGTCCGGCAAGGAAGACGGCGGTTCGGCGTCGTCGCCCGGCCGCGGCGGGCAGGCGACGTCGGCGCTGTAGTCGACCCCGCGGGGATCGAACCCGATCAGGTCGTGGTCGACGCCGATCCCGGCGGCCTGGCTGTCCGTGAGCCACCGCGGCTCGTGGATACCGGCCTGCCCAGGGCCGCCGGGGTTCAGCAACACCACGCCCTTCCGCTTGGCCGGGTCGGTCGCCTTCTGCCGCGAGATCGCGATGTCGATCTTGCGCCCGTCGGGGTGCGCGTAGTCGACCGGAACGGTCACCATGGCGCATTCGGTGCGCTGATCGTCCGCGGGGAGCCAGCCCTTGGCGACGTCCTTGCAGAGTTTCCAGTCCAGCGGCGGGGCTGCGGACGCCGAGGCGAGCACCGGGGTTCCCAGTGCGGCCATCGTCGTCACGAGCAGCACGGTCGCCACCCGGTTGCGGGGCATGGGCGTTTCTCCAAGGCTCGTCGGCGGAGGTCCCCGTCAGCCTCTCCGTCAGCCCCGGCCGGTCACATCGGCCGATCGGCCGATGATCACCGGCCGTTGGTTCAGGCTTCGCCCGCCGCGAGCATGCTCAGCAGTTCGGCGTGCCCGGCCTGGGTGATCAGGCTGGCGGCGTCGAAGTAGATGCGCTCGTTGGTGATCCGGTCGTCGTCGAAGAAGAACACCGCGATGATCGGCACGCGGAACGCCTTGCCGGTGGGCGGGCGGCCGTAGAACTCGCCGAGGTTGGTGCCGAGCAGGTCGAACTCGACGATCACCGCGTCGTCGGCGACGTGGTGACGGACGTTGTCGTGGCGCTGGTCGGGGAAGGCCGTACGGGTCATGCGGTAGTAGCCCATGACCTCCTCGTCGCCGTCGAAGATCTGCCCGGTGGCCATGATCTCGTAGTGCGGATGGCCGTTGAAGGTGCCCAGCGTGCGGTCGAACTCCTGGGTCACCTCGGTGTCCATATGCTCTTCGATGATCTTGAGGCGGCGCTCGCGCAGGTCTTCGCTGATCACGGTGACTCCGGTTTTCGTGGTGGTGGGAACGGTCTCGACCATCCTTACCACCTACGAGACCCGGGTGACCGACGGGGACGAGGCTTGGGCGACGAGCAACCGCGGCGCGCCGGAACCGTCGGCGGGCACGGCCCAGATGTCACCCGGGCCGCCGTTCTCGCCGGGCAGGCCGTACGCGATAGTCCGGTCGTCGAGCCACACCACCTGATCGTCCACACTCCGCGTCTCCGCGAGCGGGGTCTCCTTCATCGTCGCCAGATCGAGGACGTGCTCGCGCCACGGCGCCGCGTCGTCGTCCGAGACGCGTTTCTTGAACGCGAGTTTCGTGCCGTCGGGGGACAACGAGGGGCATTCCGCGTTCTCCCGCAGCGTGTGGGCGCGCCATTCCTGGTTGTCGCCCCGCATGAGGTAGGTGCGTCCGCCGGTCGACACCGTGGCGTAGAAGGTCCGGTTGTCGGCCGCGAAGGTGACACCCCAGTAGTTGACGTCCTCGCCGTGGTGGCGTTCTTCGCCGACGAGCAGCGGGATGTCCTCGATATTGCTGGACAGCTGGTCCTCCCGACGGTCCAAAATGGCCGTCCGGGTCGAGAAGCTGCCTGGCTGCGAATACGAGTCGCCGGTGACGAAGGTGGTCCAGCTGGCCATCCGGCCGTCGGCGGAAAGCTTGGCACGGTTGGGGATTCCCGCGATGTCGACGCGGCTCTTCTCGGTGAGCGAGGCATCGACGGACAGGGCGACGGCGCTCGGCAGCGGGCTCGGCACGCCGGCGAGACAGAGCCCGCCGTCGGCGGCCGCGTAGAACCGGTCGCAGCTCAGCGGGCCGACGCGCCGCGGGCCGTCGGGTGCGGCGAGCGGGACGGAGGCGACCTTCCCATGGTCGGGCCCGGCGGAAATGTTGCGGAACACCAGGCGGCCCGGCTCCCGCAGGTCGACGGTCTTGTCGCGGTCGATGGCGACGTCGGCGGCCTGCCGTCCCGGGTTTTTCTCTTGCGCCTGCACGATGTAGACCGCCGAGGCGGCGACCAGGGCAACCGTCCCGGAAAGCACCACGGCGAGTTTCGTCTTGAGTTTCAACGTGTTTCCTTCCGGACCGGACCTTGGGGGCCGTGCCCGGTGCCGCACCCCGAACGCGCGGCACCGGACGACGGCGGTCAGCGGCAGGTGTAGGGCCCTGCCTTGTCGAGCACCTTTCCGTCGGTGCCGATGATCTCCCAGGAGTAGGACTTCCCGTTGAGCGTCAGCTTCATCACCCCGTGCTTGGCGAAGGACTTCTCGACGCCTTCACGCGGCTTGATCTGGGTGTAGAGGCTGTCACCGCCGATACCGACCACGGCCGAGCGGACGCCGTTGGCTTCGTCGACGCGGCCTGCCGAGTTGAGCGGCTTGAGCCGCTCGTAGTGGTGGTCGTGACCGGAGAAGACCACGTCCGCCTTGGCCTTGACCATCTCGTCCCAGAGCGGGGCGATGCTCTTCAGGTCGCCGTACTGGCCGGAGTTGAAGCGAGGGTGGTGCCAGTAGCCGCCGACACAGGACTTGGTGTTCTTCGCCAGGTCCTGCTTCAGCCACGCCACCTGCTCGCTGCTGATCCCGTCGGTCACCGGGTCCGAATCCAGTGCGACGAAGTGGAAGTCGCCGACGTCGAAGCTGTAGTACGGCTTGCCCTGCGGGGTCGCGATCGCCGCACCGAAGTACTGCTTGTACCCGTTGAGCTTGTCGTACCACTCGTGGTTGCCCGGTGTGGGTTTGGTGATGTTCTTGAACTTGCCCCACGTCTTGTCGTAGAAGTTCCGGAACTCGGTGATGGTGCCGTTGTCGTACTGGTTGTCACCGACGGTCAGGATGTACTGCGGGTTGATCCCGGTGACCAGCGCCGCCGTCTTCTGGTGCTCCGACGGGAACTCGGCCTTGGCGATGTCGCCGGCGACGACGACGGTGATGCCACCGGGTCCGCCTCCAGGCTGGGTGGACGCCTTGATCGCCGTGCTCGCCGCGGACAGGTTGCCCGCGGCGTCCCTGGCCCGCACCGCGTAGCTGAACTCGGTGCCTGACGCCAGAGAGGTGTCGGCGAAGCTCGTCGTCGCGGACTTGCCGACGACGTTCCCGTTGCGCAGTATCTCGTACTCGGTCACGCCGACGTTGTCCGTCGCCGCGTTCCAGCCGAGGGTGACGCTGTCCGAAGTGGACGCCGTCGCCTTGAGCCCGGCGGGCGTCGACGGCGGTTCGATGTCGCCGCCGCCGGTGCGGGAGCCGTGGACCTCCAGCTCCCACAACGAGTATCCGTAGGCGGTGCCGCGGGCGGTGCCGTTGATCCGGACGTGCCGGGCGGAGGCGTTCAGCCCGGTGATCTCGTCCGTGCCGCCGTCGCCGCCGGTGACGGATTTGACGTTCTTCCAGGTCTTTCCGTCGTCGGAGGTCTGTACCTGGTAGGTCTTGGCGTAGGCGGCTTCCCAGAGCAGTTTGACCCTGGTGATCGTCGCGGGGCCGCCGAGGTCGACGGCGATCCACTGTGGATCGGCGGCTTCCGCGCTCGCCCAGCGGGTGGCGGTGTCGCCGTCGACGGCGAGGTTGCCGGAGAACGTGGCGTTCTCCACCGACGACGTGGTGGTGGGTTTGTTGGCGGACAAGAGGGTTTCGGCCTGTGACTCGCTGCCCGAGGCGATCAGGGGCTGGGTCAGCAGGGCGATCGCCGCCACGGCGGCGACCCCCAGGGGGATTCTCCGGTGCATACGCACTCCTCGGCGTGCCTGTATCGACGAAGACCGGCGCTGGGCGGCGTCGTTATGGCCGGGCATCGACTGAAGAGCGATCATTAGTTAAGTAGGTTTCTTAACGAACTGAGCGTATCCGGTGGTAAAGAACCCGTCAAACGTGCAGGTCAGGCGATCCTGAGCCGTCCGCCCGCGGCCTCGTCGTCGGTCCCGTAGAGCAGGCGGTCACACGAGTTCGAGAGGCAGGTCATGGCCTCGATCTTGTGGCCGGGGAAGTCGCCGATCTTCGCTGGAACGGGGGAGAGCTTGATCGAACCGTCGGACTGGAGAACTCCGGCCGCGTAGACCGCCGAGTCGAACGGCCCTTCGTCGCCGGGGTCGGACGCGGACGAGATCAGGACCCGGTTGTCGGCGGTGATCTCGACGTCGGAGGCGTGCCGCACGTCCGTGGCGGGGTACGAGACCCGGAACGGGACCGACTTCGTTTTCTTGAAGGACAATTTCGGCACCGAGAACTCCGCCGAGTACAGCGTCGCCGGCCGCGTGTCCTGACCCCGATCGGCCCAGATCGCGAACAATCGGCCATGCACCTTTTTCAGTGCGAAACCCTCATAATTGTCCTCGGAATCGCCCTTCGGGACCTGGAACCCGCCCAGTACCTTCAAGCGCTTGTCGGTCAGCTTGAGATGGAAGCCTTTTCCGTCGCTGGCCAGTGCGATGTATTCGTTCGCCTTACCCGGGACCCCTTCGACGGCTTCCAGATCGACCGGTAGCTCGCCGGGCCAGGAGATCGGGTCGGACGCGGTGACCTCGCCGTCGTCGAGGCGGACCCGCAGTGCGCGATTCTCGCCGGTCTTCTTGTTGTCCCGGACGACGAGTGCGTCGATCCGGTCGTCGCTCCGGCTCAGCACGGCGACACCGCTGGCGCCCGAGGTCATCCCGGTGCCGATCGATTCCCAGCCGTCGTCGGCCAGTGCGGCGGACGGCTGGAGAAGAGTGGCGGCGAGCGCGGGAAGAATGGCGAGGTAGGTGAATTTCATGCCGACAAGCTAACCGATGAACCGAAGGTGAACAATTGTTGAAGGTGGCTCGATTTGATGCCATGGTCGTCGGCGCGCGACAGCGCTTCCGGCGCGGACCACAAAGAGATCCGCGCCGGAAGCGATGAGGTTATGGCGTCAATCCCGGATCATTTCCCGGATGTCCCGCAGGGAAGGGTTCCGGCGCGCAGGGCGTGGCCGCCTTCGCTCCCGTCATCGGCCCAGATCACCTGTTTGCCGCCTGTCGCGCAGGTCGATTCCGGGGCGATGGCGAAACCTTCGTTGTTGTAGTCCGGCATCCCGCCCGGACGGTCGAACGTGGCGGTCACCGCGAACTTGCCCTGCGCGGAGACGGCGAGGGTGGCCGAGGCACCGCCGCAGTTGTCGTCGCAGACCGCCCACAGCTTACCGGTCGAGGCCTCGAATTCGAGCTCCATGAGGGAGTCGAGCCCGCTCGCGAAGCTCGCCACACGGGTGTATTTCCCGCCCGCCTGGTCCAGCGCGTAGGCATAGATCATGCCGTTGCTCTCGAGACCGGCGAAGTAGAGCCCGCTGCCGTGGCCGGGATAGGTGCCGGGGGAGTACGGCGCCTTGGTGCGCTCGTCGACGAACCCCTTCGCCGTGAGAACACTGTCCGGAATCCACGAGATGGCCTCGAGGCCGTCGTTGGCCGAAACCTTCGGCAGATCCGGGGTCAGATCCCATTCCGCCTTGGCGGTCAGGGATTTCGCCGATCCGGACACGTCGTACCGGAGCACCTTGAGCGCGCTCACCTTGTTCTTGTCGCCGTCGCGTTCGGTGGCCGCGAACACGCCGTCCGGGGTGGCGACCACGGCTTCGGCGTCGGGATCGCCCTTGCCGGTGCGGTAGCGCAGCGCTTTGCCGGAGGACCAGCCGTTCGCGGTGTCGGGCTGCCACTTCGTGCCGTTGCGCACGAGGCGGTAGAGCGTGCCCGGGCCGTTCTTCACCGCCCACAGCACGCTGGGGCTTTCGAAGGACAGGCCGCTGAGGTTGCCGCCGAAGACGTTCGAGCCGTCGGCGTCGGCGATCCCGGAACTGCCCGGCCACGTGGTGCTCACCTCGGTGCTCGCGGTGGCCGTCGTCGTGGGGAGAAGTAGCAGGGCCGCGGCGAGGGTGATCGCTGAGGCGGGGCGGATTCGACGGGTGGATCGGGGCATTCGCGCTCCTTCGGGGCGGACGAAGGTGAACCGCGGCGTGGTCACTCGTTAAGTAAGTTTCCTAACAAAGACACGTTATCGCCAATTTCTCACCAGGGGAAGCAATGGTGAGTGTACAAAATGTGACGTCTTGTCAAGTCGGGTGTACATCGACTACAGTTTTGTAAACCCAGCCAATGGAGGAGGGTGCGATGAGCGAGATGACGGGCACGATCCCGGCGGGCTCGACCGAACGGTGGACCGACCGGAAGCGATACCTGTGGCTGATCGGCCTGGTGGTCCCCTCGCTCGCGTTCCTGGCGATCGGGCTGCACGCGGCCAGCGGATGGAGCGTGTGGTTCTGGGTCGGGCCCATCGTGATCCTGGTGATCGTCCCGCTGATCGACCTGCTGGCAGGGCTGGACCGCGGCAATCCGCCGGACGACGTGATCGAACGGCTGGAGCAGGACCGCTACTACCGGTGGATCACCTTCGCGTTCCTGCCGATTCAGTACGCGGGTTTCGTGGCCGCGTTCTGGCTGATCTCCCGCGGCGATCTGTCCGTTGTGGACAAGGTGGGCCTGGCGATCTCGATCGGCTGCATCGGCGGCATCGGCATCAACACCGCGCACGAACTGGGGCACAAGAAGGAAAGCCACGAACGCTGGCTCTCGAAGATCGCGCTGGCGCAAAGCTTCTACGGCCACTTCTACATCGAGCACAACCGCGGCCACCACGTGCGGGTGGCGACCCCGGAAGACCCGGCGAGCAGCCGGATCGGGGAGAGCTTCTACCGGTTCTGGCCGCGTACCGTGTTCGGCTCGCTGAAATCGGCCTGGGGACTGGAGCGCAAGCGCTACGCCCGGCGTGACCGGCACCCGTACCGGATCGGCAACGACGTGCTCAACGCCTGGCTGATGTCGGCGGTGCTGTGGGTGGCGATGATCGCGTGGCTGGGCATCGGAATCCTGCCGTACCTGGTGATCCAGGCGGTGATCGGGTTCTCGCTGCTGGAAGTCGTGAACTACATGGAGCACTACGGGATGCGGCGGCAGAAGGTCGGGCCGACGGCGCGGCGCAGGTACGAGCGGGTGGATCCGAGCCACAGCTGGAACTCCAACAACATCGCCACCAACGTCCTGCTGTATCACCTGCAGCGGCACAGCGACCACCACGCGAACCCGACCCGCCGCTACCAGACGTTGCGTGACTTCGCGGAGTCGCCGGTGCTGCCGACGGGGTACGCCGGGATGATCGTGCTGGCGCTGTTCCCGCCGGTCTGGCGCCGAGTGATGGACCCGCGCGTGCTCGCGCACTTCGATGGCGACATCTCCCGCGCCAACATCCAGCCCGCGAAGAGGGCGAAGATCCTGGCCCGCTACGGCACCCGCGTCACCGCGCGGTCGCGAGTCGCCGCCGACACCCGGGGCGACGCGACCGAGGGCGGGATGTGCCCGGGCTGCGGCTACGTCTACGACGAGAACCTCGGCGACCCGCGTGAGGGTTTCCCGGCGGGCACACCGTGGTCGTCGATCCCGGATTCGTGGTGCTGCCCGGACTGCGGGGTACGGGAGAAGGTCGATTTCGTGGCACCGGGAAGGGTCGAAGCATGATGAAGATCGAGGCGGACCGCGACAAATGCGACGGTCTGGGCATGTGTGAAGCGATGGCGCCCGACTTCTTCGAAGTGGGCGACGACGGCACCGTGGTGGTGCTCGACGAGCGTCCCGAAGAGGCGTACCGGCAGGACCTTTCGGCGGCCGTCGACGCCTGCCCGGTACTGGCGCTGCGGCTGCGGGACTGATCATGACCCTCGTCGTCGTGGGTGCCTCGCTGGCCGGGTTGCGCGCGGTGGAGGCCGCGCGCCGGGACGGGTACGCCGGGCGGATCGTGCTGATCGGCGCGGAGGAACACCCGCCGTACGACCGGTTGCCGCTCTCGAAGTCGTTCCTCGATGAGGAAGGCACCGGCCAGGTCGAACCGTTCCACACCGAAGCCGGGCTCCGCGACAAATTCGGCGTCGAACTGCTGCTCGGCGCGCCGGCGGACGGGCTCGACGCCACCGCGAGGGAGGTGTCGGTGGCGGGCAGGACGGTTCCGTACGACGCGCTGGTGATCGCCACCGGAGCCACCGCGCGGCGCCTGCCCGGAAGCGACGGGATCGCCGGGGTGCACACGCTGCGCACCGCCGAAGACGCCCGGGCCGTGCGCGCGGCACTCGATCGTGGTGCGCGCACGGTCGTCATCGGCGCCGGTTTCATCGGCTCGGAAGTCGCCGCCGCGGCACGCAAACGCGGCCTGCCGGTGACGATCGTGGAAGCGCTGGACGTGCCGCTCGCCAGGTCCGTCGGGGCCGAGGCGGGTGCTGTGTGCGCTTCGCTGCACCGCGATGCGGGGACGGAACTCAGGCTGTCCACCGAGGTCACCGGCCTGGAGGCCGTCGGCGGCGTGGTCACCGGAGTCCGGCTTTCCACCGGAGAGGTACTGCCCGCCGATCTGGTGGTGGCGGGTATCGGCGTCGTCCCGGCCACCGGCTGGCTGGCCGGGAGCGGGGTCCCGCTGCACGAACGCGACGGGGGAGTGGTCTGCGACGCGACCCTCGCGACCGGGGTCCCCGGCGTCTACGCGGCCGGCGACGTCGCGCACGCCGGGAACTCGCTGTTCGACGGCGACCTGATGCGGCTGGAACACTGGACGAACGCCGCGGAGCAGGGTGCCGCGGCCGCCCGGCACGCGCTCGCCCCGGAGTCGGCGCGCGCCCTGGCACCGGTGCCATACTTCTGGTCGGACTGGTACGCCCACCGGATCCAGTTCGTCGGCACCCCGCGCGCGGACGAGGTCGTGGTCGCCGTGCCCGCGTCCGACGGGTTCACCGCGCTGTACCGGCGCGGGGACCGGATCGTCGGCGCGCTGACCGTCGACCGGCCGCGCGAGATCATGAAGTACCGCCGTCACATCGCCGGACGTGCTCCGTGGCCCGAGGCGCTGGCGTTCGCCGCGGGGACCGCGGCCTAGAATGACGATCATGAGTGAAGCACCGTCAGCCGGGGTCACGGGTGGTCCGTACCGGCAACCGATCGTCGCCGCGGCGATCGAGCTGACCGTGCGTTCCGGGTGGTCCACGGTCACCATGAGCAGGCTGGCGGAGATCGTCGGCGTCAGCCGTCAGACCGTCTACAACGAACTCGGCTCGAAGAGCATGCTGGCCGAGGCGATGATCGCGCACGAACTCGCCCGGTTCCTGTCGGTCGTCCGTGAAGCGTTCGAGCGGCACCCCGACGACCTCGTCGAAGCGATCCACGACGCCGTCCGCGGTGTCCTCGAACTGGCCGACGACAATCTCCTGCTGCGCGCCATCGTCTCGGCGACCCACGGCGCGGACACGGAACTGCTGCCGCTGCTTACAGTCCGGGCGGCCAGCCTGCTGACCGAGGCGCGGGTGATGCTGCGCGGACGCGTGCGGTCTTATGGTCCTCCGCTGGACGCCGAGCAGCTCGATGTGGCCATCGACGTCGTGGTCCGGACCGTGCTGAGCCACATCATGCAGCCGTCCGACAGCCCGGTTCGCACGGCCGACGCCTTGGCGTGGATGGCCTCGCGAGTGCTCGGCACCTCGACGACACGCTCACTCCGGCACCCTTCGCAGGATTAGGGGTCGTGGCTTTCGCGGCAACCGCAACGGGACGGGGGACGGGCTCACGACTGCCGAAGTTGTCGGTGTCGTGTGTGATGCTCCGGGGATGATCGTCGTGTTCGATGCCGAGCTCTGGGTGTGGGACGCCCGGCGCGGGGAGACCTGGACCTTTGTCAGCCTTCCCATCGACGTGTCCGAGGAGATCCGAGAAATCACCGCCGGACCGCGCCGCGGTTTCGGTGCGGTGCGTGTCCAGGTGACCATCGGCCTCAGTAAGTGGAGGACGTCGATCTTCCCGGACTCCAAGCGTGGCGCCTATGTGCTGCCCGTGAAGAAGACGGTCCGAAAGGCCGAAGGGCTCGACGAGAGTGATGTCGCGAAGGTGACCGTCGAGCTCATCGAGCTCTGAATCAGAGCAGGCTTTCGCCGAGCGGGGTCGTCAGATAGAGCACGCTGCGGCCGGTGCGCTCACGCTCCACAAGTCCGCTCTCGCGAAGGACTCTGAGGTGCTGGGAGACCGCGCTGGGAGTCACGCGCAGAGCCCGGGCCAGGTCGGTCGTGGTCGCGGGGGACGACAGCGCCTGCAGCAGTTCGGCCCGCACGCGGCCGAGCAGCCGCACTGTGCCGGCCCCGGGTGATCGGGCGCCGGTCGTCCACAGGGCGCCGGTACCCCGTGCCGGATAGCGCACCGTGGTCTGGGTCGAGGTGCTCCTCTTGATCAGGACATAGGGCGAGCCGAGGACGACCGGGATGAGGACCAGACCGCCGGGCCCCCGGTCGACGACACAGTGAGGACGTCGCCATCGGTCGCCTTCGAGCAGCACGCGGTCGGTGCGCCAGCGCAGGTCCGGATGCAGGTCCGCGAACAACTTCTCGGCACCGCCCGCGGCCAGTCGCCGGGCGCGATACCCGACGTCGGCGTCCAGCACCGCCCGGATCCGCGTCCAGTGCGGCGCGACAAGGCGGTCATGCGCCTCACGAAGTTCTTCGCCGATCGCCCGCAGCCCGGACGCCGGATGCTCGGCGAGCCTGGCGGCGGCGTGCGGAAGCTTCTCGCCGAAGACCCGGTGGAGGCTGGCCCGTACCTGGTGCTCGGTGGTTCGCCCCAGCGCGGCGAGGTCGTTTTCGATGGACGCCCCCGAGTCCTGGGGAGCGGGCACGAGGAACTCCGGCCAGCTGAGGTGACCGTTCACGAGCAGCGGCCAGGTCCAGGTGAGGTCGAGGGGCTCACGATCAAGCTCCTCCTGCGCCCAGCGCAGCCAGGGGAGATTGACCGCGTTCTGGTCGAGGCCGGCGATCTGCAGCAGACAGGCCACGGTCTCGGACAGCGGCGAGATCGCGAAACGCGTCGCCGCCAGCTCGGCGACGCCGAGTTCGATGGTCATGGCCACCGCCCGAGTATGTAGCCCAGGCCTAAAGGGTGTCCTGAAAACGCGAGACGTCGCCACGATGCGCCCATGACACGGATCGCGGCGCGCCTGCCCCGGGCCTATCGGCGTTTGTGGTGGGCCACCGGGATCGATTGCCTGGGCAATGGCGTCTTCACGGCGGCGCTGCCCTTGCTGGCCGTGACGCTCAGCCGTGATCCGCGGGAGATCGCGCTGGTCTCCGTCGCGACGTATCTGCCCTGGCTCTTGCTGTCCCTGACGGCGGGATCCGTCGTCGACCGGTGCGACCGGATCACCCTCATGTGGCGGACGCAGGCATCCCAGGCCTTGATCGTCGGCGTGCTCGCGGCGCTCGTCGCTGCGGACGCGATGGGTATACCCGCCCTCGTCATGCTCGCGTTCGCTCTCGGCACCTGCGACGTCTTCTATGACAACGCGGCACAAGCGGTGCTACCGGACCTCGTGCCGAAACACCTTCTGCACCAGGCGAACGGGAGCCAGCAGGTGGCGGCGACCGTCGGCAGGCAATTTCTGGGGCCACCCCTCGGAGGTCTCCTCTTCGCGCTCGCCTGGACTCTCCCGTTCGCCCTCGACGCCGTTTCGTTCGTTGTCGCGGCCGCGCTTCTGGCCAGGATGCCGGGACGAGGGCGCGGCCGGGGAGGAAACGCGAAGGTTCTCGACGGGCTGCGCTGGCTGAGGAAACACCGTCTGCTGCGTACGCTCGCCTTGCTGCTCGGCGTCAACACCTTCAGCGGCCAGCTCGCCTTCGCGACTCTCGTGCTGCTCGTGACCGATGAGCTGCATCTGGACGCCGGCGCTTATGGCGTGGTGCTCGCCGGTGCCGCGCTCGGCAGCGTCGCCGGTGGGCTGGTGACCACTCGGCTGGTCGCCCGGCTCGGTGACCTCTGCGCCTTGCTCGTTTCCCTGGCCGTGAACGCCGTCGTCTTCGTCGGTATCGGCTTCAGCGTGAATGTGCCCATGCTCGGTGCGCTTCTGGCCGTCAGCGGTTTCGTGACCACGGTCTGGAACGTCGTGACCGTCAGCGTCCGGCAGCAGCACGTGCCGTCGTCCTTGCTCGGCCGCGTCAACGGCGTCTACCGGCTGCTCGGCTGGGGTTTGATGCCGCTGGGTGCGTTGGCCGGTGGCCTGCTCGCGCACAGGTTCGGGCTTCGCGTTCCTTATCCGGTCGCCGGAATCCTGCGCGCCGCTGCCCTCCTGGCCGCACTTCCCGTGCTGATCCCGGCGCTTCGCGGCGGAGCTACTCCTCGGTGAGCTCGGCCAGCTGCTCCGCCGCTGTCCGATTCCCTCGCTCGGCCAGTCGCCGCAGCTCGTCGAGCGCACCCAGCTCGGTCGCCGTCTCGATCAGCTGGTCGGCCGCGTCACTGCTGCCGCCGTCGGCCAGCCGCCGGAGTTCGTCCAGATCGCCCCGTTCACCGGCGAGCTCGATCAGCTCGTCGATCGCGTCCCGGTGGCCCTTGGCGGCTCGCTCGCGCAGCGCGGAGAGGTCAGGCTCGCTCATGGTCACCAGGCTACGGGCAGTTCGTACACCCCGTAGACCGAGCCGTCGTGCTTGAACTTGACTTCGCCGAGGTCCGCGGCGAGCCGCAGGGTCGGGATGCGGCGGTACAGCGTGCCGTAGACGACCTGCAGTTCCATCCGCGCCAGCGGCTGGCCGAGGCACTGATGCACGCCGAAGCCGAAGGCCACGTGACGTCGCGAGTCGCGCCGGAGGTCCAGCTGATCGGGTTCGGTGAAGACGTCGGGATCACGGTTGGCGATGTCGTTGGCGAGGATGATCCCTTCGCCCGCCCGGATGACCTGGCCGGCGATCTCGATGTCCTCGAGCGCCACGCGGCGACGGCCGTTATGCGTGATGTGCAGGTAGCGCAGCAGTTCCTCGACCGCCGAGGCGACCAGTTTCGGGTCGTCCGTCTCGCGGAGCAGGGTGAGCTGATCCGGGTGTTCCAGCAGCGCGAGCGTGCCGAGCGCGATCATGTTGGCGGTGGTCTCGTGCCCGGCGATCAGCATGAGCACGCCCATCTGGGCCGCTTCCTGCCCGGTCAGTTCGCCGGCGCGGATCCGCTCGGTGAGGCCGGACAGCAGGTCGTCGCCGGGTTCGGCCAGTTTGTCGCCGATCAGCGAGTCCAGGTATTCGCCCAGCGCGGCGCCGGCGGCGGCCTTGGCCTCCGGGGTGGTCTCGCGATTGATCAGGACATTGCTGTTCTTTCTGGAAGAAGTCGTGCTCGGTGTACGGGACGCCGAGCAGGCGGCAGATCACCAGCGAGGGCATGGGAAGCGCGAACGCCGACACGAGATCGGCCGGGTTCGGTCCGGCCAGCATCTCGTCGATCAGGTCGTCGACGATCTTCTGCACGCCGGGCCGCATGGCCTCCACGCGTTTGATGGTGAACGGCGCCGTCACCATCCGGCGCAGCCGGGCGTGCTCGGGGTCGTCCATCAGGATGGATCGCGGGTGGCGGGTCGAACGGGCAGCCCGCGGCCCTGGCCGCCGGGAACGACGGGGTGTCCGCGGGATCGAGTGTGCTGGTCAAGGCTTACCTCCGACGAGCGCGCCGCCGAGAGCCGGACGGCGAAGGCGGGCTTGTTTGGGCATGTTCCAGCCGAGGACACCGGTCACCACGCCGTGCCGCCGGTACTCCGCGACGAAGCGGCGCCCGGCCGGATCACCTTCCACAAGGGACACCTCGGCGTCCGCGAAAAGCGTTCCGTGGACCTGGATCTTGGCGTCGAACTGGTCGGTCCAGAAGTAGGGGACGGGTGTGTAGGGCCGGTCGTCGCCGAGGATGACCTCGGCGACATGGCTCGCCTGCTCGGTGGCGTTGGTCCGGTTTTCCAGGCGCAGGGCCACATCGAGCGTCTCGTGGTGCCACCGGGCGACATCGCCCGCGGCGTAGATCCCTTCCGCGGCGCGGCAGCGGGAGTCGCAGACCAGGCCGTTCGCCAGCGCCAGTCCGCTGCCCTCCAGCCATTCGGTCGCCGGTGTGGCACCGAACGCCACGACGACGACGTCCGCCGGGAGCACTTCGCCGGATTCCAGCCGCACGCCGGTGACCCGGCCGTCGCGTGAGTCCAGGCCGGTGACGCCGGAGCCGAGTCGAAGGGTGACGCCGCGCTCGGTGTGCAGGCCGGCGATCAGATCCGAGACGAGCGGGCCGAACTGGTAGGCCAGCGGCGCCTTCTGCGGTCCGGTGAGGGTGACCGCCACGCCCATCCCGGCGGCGCTCGCGGCGATCTCGGTGCCGAGGACGCCGTCGCCGACGACCACCGCCCGGGAACACGTCAGCAGATCCGCGCGCAGTGCCGATGCCTCGTCGAGAGTACGCAGCACGTGGACTCCGGCCAGGCCGTTCTGGCCGGGGAGGGTGCGGGGCCGCAGGCCGGTCGCCACCACGATCGCGTCCGCGCTCAAAGCTCGACCAGCCGACGTGTGCACGGTTCGTTCCCGGACGTTCAGGGACGTGGCCGCGTCTCCGAGCACGAATTCCGCGTCCAAAGTGGACAATTTATCGGCGGGCCGTAACTGGGCGCGAGCGGGCTCCCAGAGCCCACACAGGACTTGCTTGGACAGCGGCGGCCGGTCATAGGGGAGATGCGGTTCGGCGCCGAGCAGCGTCACCCGGCCCGGATAGCCCTTGCGACGCAAGGCTTCCACGGTCGCCAGACCGGCGGCCGAGGCGCCGACCACGAGCACCTCGTCCGGCACGGTCACGCGTTCTCGCTCACAGCGATCGCGGCGCCGGGGCAGACGTCGGCGGCTTCGCGGACGATGTCGTGCAGATCGGCGGCGGGCTGCTCCTCGAGCAGGAGCACGATGCCGTCTTCGTCGCGCTGGTCGAACACGTCGGGGGCGAGCAGCACGCAGGTTCCGGCGCCGCAGCACTTGTCCTGGTCAACGGTGATCTTCATGGTCCTCTTCCTTCATCGAGCCGGAGGTGACCGGTGCCAGCCACATCGCGACGAGCGCGTCGATCAGGCCGGTCGCGGCTTCGGGCCAGGTCGGCCGGGGAGTGGGGGTGCCCTCGGCGAGGGCGCGTTCGCGTTCGGCGACCATGTGGACCAGCAACTGCCGGGCCATGTCGCCGCGTTCGGCCCGCACCTCGGAGGGCAGGTCGGGCAGGCATCGGTGCAGGCCCTCGACGATCCGTACCAGCGACGGCGAGGTCAGCGACTCCTCGACCATGATCGGGCGGAGCGTGGGATCGGTCATCACCTGTGCGCCGAACCGGGCGAACCAGGTGGGGCTTCCCAGCTCGGACAGGTGCCCGGCGACGGGGGTGACCAGGCAGGCGACCCAGTCCCGCACGTCGGTGCTGTCACCGATCTCGGCGAGCACGCGGCCGCGGATCGCCTCGATCGGCCCGGAGTGCCGCCGGGCGATCGCCCGGACGAGGTCGGCCTTGGTGCCGAAGTGGTAGCCGACGGCGGTGTTGTTGCCCTGTCCCGCCGCTTCGCTGATCTGGCGGTTGGACACCGCGAACACGCCGTGGACGGCGAACAGTTCCTCCGCCACGGTCAGGATCAGTTCCCGCGTCGCGTGCGCCCGTTCGGCCCGGACCGGCTTACCGGTGATCTCGCTCGTCATGGGCATCACCATCGCACGGGCAGTTCCCGTAGTCCGCCGACGGCGAGCCCTTCGACCTTGCGCAGGTCATCGGCCGGAACGGCGAGTTCCAGTGACGGCAGCCTGCGCAGCAGGACACCGAGCACCACCTGCAGTTCGGTGCGGGCGAGCGGCTGGCCGAGGCATGCGTGCGCACCGGCGCCGAAGGCCAAGTGAGCGTTCGGGCTGCGGTCGAGATTCATGGCGTCGGCGGCGTCGAACGCGCGGTCGTCGCGATTGGCGGAAGCCATGCTGCACATCGCCGTGGTGCCCGCCGGCAGGGTCGTGCCGCCGACCTCGAAGTCCTCGGTGAGGTAGCGCGACATGCCGATACCGGCGTTGGCGTCCATCCGCAGGGACTCTTCGACGGCGGTGCGGATCAGCGACCGGTCCGCCAGCAACGCCTCCCAGCGGCCGCGGTCTTCCAGCAGCATCGCCACCATCTTGGCGATCATGTTCGCGGTGGTCTCGTGCCCGGCGATCAGCAGGCCGATCCCGCTGGCGACCAGGAGCGCGTCGGACCAGCGCTCGCCATCCGCGTCGGTGTCGGTGATGAGCGCGCTGAGGATGTCCTCGCCCGGCTCCGCCCGCTTGGCGGCGATGTGCCCGCCCATGTACCGGCCGAACTCCGCCTGGGCGACGTCGAATTCCGCCTGGGTGTAGCGGGTCATGCTGAGCATGACGTCGGACCAGTGGGCGAACCGGTCCCGGTCGGTGTCCGGGACGCCGAGCATGTCGCAGATGACCCAGACCGGCAGCGGAAAAGCCACGCCCGCCTTGAGATCCGCGGGCGTTCCCTTGGCGACCATCTCGTCGACGAGCTGCTCGGCCATCGCCTCCATCCCCGGCCGCAGCGCGTTCATCCGCTTGGCGGTGAACCACTTGCCGAGCATGCGGCGCCATTTGAGGTGCGCCTCGCCGTGCTGGGGGATCACACCCGCCATCTCGCTGTTGAACACGCCGCCCGATTCGGTGTCCGCGACCCTGGCGGCGTTGTCCTCCGGGGTCGGCCGGGTGAACCGCGGATCGGAGAGGACGCGTTTGACGTCTTCGTAGCGGGTGATCAGGGAAGCCTCGTCCCCGCTGGCCAACGCGACCTTGGCGACCGGGCACTTCGCCCGGAACTCGGCCCATTCGGCAGGCGGCGCCAGTGCGGCATCGGTCGCGAAGGGGAAGTCCGGCAACCGGTCCACGTCACTTTGCGTCATCGAGGGCTCCTTCTGCGTGGCTGTTCCTTGATTCACACAGTGCCTGGACGGTTAGCATAAGTCAATCAACTGACTTAAATTGATCCCGGCACACTCGCACCCCAGTTTCGGAGGCCTCGTATGTACCCACCCTCAGCCGCACCGCCGAGGACGGTCGCCCGTCCGCAGCTCGTCGTGGTGGTGCTCGCGCTGGGCGGGATCGTGGTCTCGCTGATGCAGACCCTGGTCATCCCGCTGATCCCGAAGCTTCCGGAACTCCTCGGCACGTCGGCGGCCGACGCCACCTGGGTGATCACCGCGACCCTGCTCGCGAGCGCGGTCGCGACGCCGGTGGTCGGGCGGCTGGGCGACATGTACGGCAAGCGACGGCTGCTGCTGATCAGCCTCGCGATGCTCATCGCGGGCTCGGTCGTGGCCGCGCTCAGCGACACGCTGGTGCCGATGGTCGCCGGCCGGGCCTTGCAGGGCTTCGCCGCGGGCGTGATCCCGCTCGGGATCAGCATCATGCGCGACGAACTCCCGGCCGAACGTCTCGCCGCGGCGACCGCGACGATGAGCGCCTCACTGGGGGTCGGCGGCGCCCTCGGCCTGCCCGCGGCCGCGTTGCTGGCCGAGAACGCCGACTGGCACCTGCTGTTCTGGATCGCGGCCGGCCTCGGTGCCGTGGTCGTCGCGCTCGTGGTCGCCTTCGTTCCCGAATCGAACGTGCGCACCGGCGGCCGGTTCGATTTCGTCGGTGCCGCGGGACTTTCGGTGGTGCTCGTCTGTCTTCTGCTGGCGATCTCGAAGGGCGCGCAGTGGGGCTGGGCGAGCGGGCGGACCCTGGGCCTGTTCGGTGTCGCGCTGGTCGTCCTGCTGCTGTGGGGCCGATGGGAACTGCGCGCGGCCAGGCCGCTGGTGGACCTGCGCACCACCGCCCGGCGGCAGGTGCTGCTGACCAACCTGACGTCGATCGTGTTCGCCTTCGCGATGTTCGCGCAGTCGCTCGTGCTGCCGCAGATCCTCCAGCTCCCCGCCGGGACCGGCTACGGCCTCGGGCAGACCATGCTCGTCACCGGTCTGGTGCTGGTGCCCTCCGGCGTCGTGATGATGCTGACGGCGCCGCTGTCCGCGCGGATCACGAAGGCGCGCGGGCCCAAGGTGACGCTGATGCTCGGGGCTCTCGTGGTCGGCGCGGGTTACGGCCTCGGCACCGTGCTGATGTCCAGCGTCTGGCAACTGGTCCTGGTCTCCGGCACGATCGGCGCCGGGATCGGCCTCGCCTACGGCGCCATGCCCGCGCTGATCATGGGCGCCGTCCCGGTGTCGGAAACGGCCGCGGCCAACAGCCTCAACACCTTGATGCGCGCGATCGGCACGTCGATCTCCAGCGCGGTGGCCGGAGTGATCCTCGCCCGGCTGACCGTCCCCTTCGGACCGGTACAGGTCCCGTCCGAGGGCGGTTTCCGCCTGATCATGGCGATCGGCTGCGCGACCGCTCTCACCGCGCTGGCGATCGCCGCGTTCATTCCCGGGATGCGGCGGCCCTCCGCGGACGTCGAGGACGGCCGGCGCGACGAGGTGGTCGCGGCGGGGTCCACCAAACTCGCGTGATCAGGAACGGAACTCACGTGTCTGGATGCCGCACTCGTGTGTACGCCGTCTGATCACGCGAGATCCGTCTCTGATCACGTGAGTGCGGTGCCTGATCACGCGAGTCACGCCTGAGCCGCCTTGGCCCTACTTCGCCAGTTTCGAGGGCCACCAGATCTTGCGGCCGACGTCCACCGCCAGCGCGGGCACCAGCAGCGACCGCACCAGAAGGGTGTCGAGCAGCACGCCGAACGCGACGATGAACGCCAGTTGCGCCAGGAAGAGAATGGGCAGAACGGCCAGGGCGGCGAAGGTCGCGGCGAGCACGACACCGGCGGAGGTGATCACGCCGCCGGTGACACGCAGACCGCGCAGCGTCCCATCCCGCGTGCCGATCCTGCCAGCCTCTTCGCGGACCCGGGTCATCAGGAAGATGTTGTAGTCGATTCCCAGCGCGACAAGGAAAACGAAGCCGAACAGCGGGACGACGGGGTCGGCGCCGGGGAAGTCGAAGAGGTGGTTGAACACCAGCGCCGAGACACCCATGGTCGCGGCGAAGGACAGGACCACCGTGCCGATCAGCAGCAGCGGCGCGAGCAGCGACCGCAGCAGCAACGCGAGCACCAGGAAGATGACGGCCAGGACGATCGGGATGATCAGCATCCGATCGTGTTCGGACGTCGTCCGGGTGTCGAGCAGGGCCGCGGTCGGGCCGCCCACCTTGGCGCCGTCGACGGTGTGCACGGCTTCGCGGATCCGTTCGACGGTCGCGACGGCCGCGTCGGAGTCCGGTGCGGCGGCCAGGACCGCTTCGATCTTCGCGAGCCCGCCGGCTTCGAGCGGGACGCCGTCCGGCCCGGTGGCCTGTTTGACGTCGGAGACTCCGGGGACACGCGCCAGCGCGGTCACCGCCTGCACCTGCTCGGCCGGGGCGATGATCACCGTGGGGGAGCCGGCGCCGCCGGGGAAGTAGCGGGAGAGGACTTCCTGTCCCGCGACGGAGTCGACAGGGGTGAGGAAGACGTCGGACTGCGCGGTGCCGGAAGCCTTGAGCTGGGGGAGGAAGGCGCCGCCCGCGAGCAGGACGACGGTCGTCACGATCCAGATCACGCGCGGTGCGCGCGAGACCCAGCCCGCGACGCGAGCCCAGATCCCGCCGACCTCTTCCGGGGTCTCGGCGACCGCGGGCCGGAACGGCCAGAAGGCGTTGCGCCCGCACAAGGCCAGGACGGCCGGAAGGAAGGTGATGGTCGTCAGGAAGGAGGCGGCGATGCCGATCGCGGCGACCGGGCCCAGACCCTTGTTGGAGTTCAGATCGCTGAACAGCAGGCAGAGGACGCCGAGGATCACTGTCCCGGCGGAGGCGGCGATCGGTTCGATGGTCGAGCGCCAGGCCGTGCGCAGCGCGGTGCGGACGTCGTCGGTCGATCGCAGTTCTTCGCGGTAGCGCGAGATCATCAGGAGCGCGTAGTCGGTGGCGGCGCCGAACACGAGGATGAACAGGATCCCTTGACTCTGCCCGTTCAGCGCCAGCACGTCGTTGTCCGCGAGCAGGTACACCGCGAGGCTCGCCGCACCCAAGGCGAACACGGCCGACAGGAGTACCAGCAGGGGGAGCAGCGGACTGCGGTAGACGATGATCAGGATGACCGCGACCACCGCGCCCGCGACCAGGAGCAGCAGCCCGTCGATCCCGCCGAACGCCTCGCGGAGGTCGGCGGCCTGAGCGGCGGGGCCGGTCACGAGCACGTTCAGGCCGTCGGGTGTGTCGCGGGCGAGTGCCTCCCGGAGCGCGTCGACGCCTTCACCGGGATCGCTCCTGGCGTCGAGCGGCACGACGATCCGTCCCGCGGCGGTGCTTTCCGGCGCGGGGACGAGCCGCGCGTCCGACGTTCGTTCGGCGAGGAATCGCTTGTCCGCGTTGGTCAGCCCCGAAGGCCGTTCGGCCACGACGATCGCCGGGATGACGGCCGCGCTGGAGAACTGCCGCTGGAGTTCGCCGACCTCGGTCGCCTCGGCCGAGGCGGGCAGGAAACTGCTGCTGTCGTTCTCGGTGACCTGGCTCAGTTTTCCGGCGTACGAGCCGCTGAAGCCGCCGAAGATCAGCCAGGCCACGGCCACCAGCGCGGGGAGCAGCCACCGCATTCGCGACCGCGTGCGGGGAGGGTGTTCGACTTCCGAGATCATGGACCGATGGCTCCCGCATTTGCTACTTCGACGAACGAATATTTCGACGATCGAAATAGTAGACTGGTCCGCGCCGGGCAGCAACGCGAGGGGAGGAATCGGGCATGACGGACGCCGTCGACCAGGGCGAACAGGTCACGGACGAGCTGCTCGTCCTGCTGCTTCGCCAGCTGACCGTCGAATCGGACCGGTTCGCCGAAATGTTCGGTGAGGCGCACGGCCTGCACCGGACCGACCTCAACGCGCTCGCGGTGATCATGGACGCCGCCAAGATGGGCGCGCCGATGAGCCCGAGCAGGCTCGCCGACGCCCTGCACCTGAGCGCGTCGGCGACGACGTCGGTACTCGACCGGCTGGAGCGCGCGGGTCACCTCTTCCGCGACCGGAGCGCGACCGACCGGCGCAAGGTCGAGTTGCGGATGCACGACCAGGCGCGGCGGATCGGCGCCGAGTTCTTCCTGCCGCTCGGCGCGAGCCTGTCCGCCGCGTGGGGCGATCTGGGCGACGACGAGCGCCGGACGATCGTGCGTTTCCTTCGCGGCAGCATTGCCGCGACCGTGGAGGTGCGCGGGCGCTTGGCACCCTGAACGGGCTATTCGGGCTGCGCCGGGTGGCTTCGCGGGGAACACTCGGGTGAATGCGATGCGTGGTGCTCGGTGCGACGGGATATGTCGGCGGACGGCTGGTGCCGCAGTTGCTCGAAGCGGGCCATGAGGTCCGGGTGGTGGCCAGGTCCCCGGAGAAGGTCGCCGAAGAGCCGTGGCGTGACCAGGTCGAGGTGGAACGCGGAGACGTCACCGACCCGGCCTCGATCGAGGCCGCGCTGAGCGACGGCGAGGTCGTCTACTACCTCGTGCATTCTTTGGCGCGCAAGGACTTCGTCGAGGTCGACCGGAAGGCCGCGCAGACTGTCGCCGATGCCGCGAAAATCGCGGGTGTACAGCGGATGGTGTACCTGGGCGGCATCGTCCCGGACGACGAGGAGTTGTCGCCGCATCTGGCGTCCCGGGCGGAAGTGGGGCGGGTGCTGCTGGAGTCCGGCGTGCCCACCGCGGCCCTGCAGGCCGCGGTGATCATCGGTTCGGGCTCGGCGAGCTTCGAGATGCTGCGCTACCTCACCGAGCGGCTCCCGGCGATGATCACGCCGAAGTGGGTGCACAACCGCATCCAGCCGATCGCGATCCGCGATGTGCTGCACTACCTCGT
Organism: Amycolatopsis sp. lyj-112; assembly: GCF_046549055.1. Taxonomy (NCBI): domain Bacteria; kingdom Bacillati; phylum Actinomycetota; class Actinomycetes; order Pseudonocardiales; family Pseudonocardiaceae; genus Amycolatopsis; species Amycolatopsis sp. lyj-112. The sequence continues at coordinate 84,700 of NZ_JAJPWS010000021.1, forward strand.
GCACGCCGCGGAGCTACCGTCCGGAGTGCACGGTGCTTTCGACATCGGCGGCCCCGACGTCCTGACCTACCTGCACATGATGCGCCGCTACGCCGTCGTCGCCGGCCTTCCCCGGCGCGCGGTCGTCCCGGTTCCGGTGCTGACGCCCTGGCTTTCCGCGCAGTGGGTCAACCTGGTCACGCCCGTGCCGCGGTCGATCGCGATGCCACTGATCGAATCGCTGGTGCACGAGGTGGTCTGCCACGATCGGGCGATCGCCGCGCACATCCCGGATCCGGAAGCCGGGCTGACCCACTACGAACACGCGGTGGAACTGGCGCTGACCCGGATCCGCAACGCCGACGTGCCGACCCGCTGGTCGGATGCTTCGACGTCGTCCGCGCCGTCGGATCCGTTGCCCAGCGACCCGGACTGGGCGGGCGGAACGGTCTACGAGGACAAACGCGAGCAGCGGACCGACGCCTCCCCGGAGGCTTTGTGGGACGTGATCGAGTCCATCGGCGGGGAACACGGCTGGTACTCGTTCCCGCTCGCGTGGTCGATCCGCGGCTGGGCCGACCGGCTCGTCGGCGGCGTGGGCCTGCGGCGCGGCCGCCGGGATCCGCGACGGCTGCACCTCGGCGAGGCGCTGGACTGGTGGCGCGTCGAATACCTCGACCGGCCGAAACTGCTGCGGTTGCGGGCGGAGATGAAGCTCCCGGGGCGGGCCTGGCTCGAACTCGGCGTCGAGTCCGACGGGAACGGCGGGACGATCTACCGGCAGCGGGCGGTGTTCGAACCGCACGGCCTGGCCGGGCACGTGTACTGGAAGGGGATCGCGCCGTTCCACGGCGTCGTCTTCGGCGGGATGGTCCGCAACATCACCGGTGCGGCTCAGGGCCGTGAGTGACGCGGCGCGGTGCTGGCCCGCACGATGAGTTCGGTCGGCACACTGATCGCCACCGCCTCGTCGCCGTTCGCGATCTCGGCGAGCAACGTGGCCACGGCCCGTTTTCCGACCTCGTCGAAGGACTGCCGGACGGTGGTGAGCGGCGGCCAGAAGTGGGCGGCCTCGTCCATGTCGTCGAACCCGACCACGCTCACCTCCTTCGGGACGGCCCGGGCCTTTTCGTGCAGTGCCCGCAGCAGGCCGAGTGCCATCTGGTCGTTGGCGGCGAACACCGCGGTGACCGCCGGATCGCCCGCGAGGCGGACGCCGTGTTCGTAGCCGGAGCGCGGTGACCAGTCCCCGGTGAGCGGCGGGGGCACCTCGCGACCGGCTTCTTCGAGCGTCGCGCGCCACGAGTTCCGCCGCCGTTCGGCCGCGTAGGACTCGGGCGGTCCGGCGATATGCCAGACGGTCTCGTGGCCGAGGTCGAGCAGGTGCCGGGTGGCGGCGATGGCGCCCGCGGCCTGGTCGAAGTCGACGCTCGCGTGGTCGCGGCGGCCGCCCGCGTCGATGACGACGACGGGAAGTCCGTGGGGCAGCTCGATTTCACTCTGATCGAGCTGATGCTGCTCGATCAGGATGATGACGCCGTCGACGGCCTGTTCGTTGAGCCTGCTGAAGGCGCCGGAGACCTCGCCCTGGGACGGCCTGCTCACCGGCATCAGGATAATCGAGAAGCCCTCCTCGGCGACGGCTGACGAAACGGCGTCGAGGGTGCGGCTGTTGCCGAAGGTCGAGAGCGCCGAGATGATCACGCCGATACTGCGGAACCGGCCGTTACGCAAGGCGCGGGCGGCGCTGTTGGGGCGGTAGCCCACCCGGCGCATCGCCGCGAGCACCCGTTCCCGCGTCGCCTCGTCGACGTTCGACTTGCCGTTGGCGACCCGGGAGACGGTCTGGCCCGAGACTCCGGCCTCCCGCGCCACGTCGGCCATCGACGGGCCGCGGCCGCCGGTTCGGCGGGCCGGTTCGTCAGGCGGCGGGAGCTGGCTGGCCACTTGCTGTCTCCTCGAAGCGTCTGGACATGTTTACGTCAACACGATAGCCTCCGGCCGTCAAATGTTGACGTAAACATTTCGCTGAGTCGCCGATTCGCTCAGGGAACCCGGAGGGACGATGACGTCCACAGCGGTCGCGCCCGCACCAGCGCCGCCCCGCCGTGCGGCCACGGTGCGCCGCGCACGCCGCAACTGGCGGGGCTGGCTCTTCGTCGCCCCGTTCATGCTGGTCTTCGCGCTGACCTTCCTGGCGCCGATCGTCTACGCGTTCGTCCTGAGCCTCTTCCGGGACCAGGCGTTCTTCGGCGGCACGACCTTCGTCGGCGTGGACAACTACGCGCAGGTGCTGGCGGACCCGAAGTTCTGGGAGTCCTTCCAGCGGGTGCTGGCGTTCCTCGCCGTGCAGGTGCCGATCATGCTGGTGCTCGCGCTCATCGCGGCGCTGGCGATCGACAGCGCCCGGTTGCACGCGTCCGGGTTCTTCCGGGTCGTGATCTTCCTGCCCTACGCCGTTCCCGCCGTGGTCGCCGCGCTGATGTGGGGCTTCATCTACGGCGACCACTTCGGACTGGCCGCGGACCTCAACCACCTGCTCGGCCGCGACGTGGTGAAACCGTTGTCGGACAACTGGATGCTCGCCTCCATCGGCAACGTCGTCACCTGGGAGTTCGTGGGCTACAACATGCTGATCTTCTACTCCGCGCTCAAGGTGATCCCCAAGGAACAGTTCGAGGCGGCGGCGATCGACGGCGCGGGCGCGTTCCGCACCATCCTGAGCGTGAAACTGCCCGCGCTGCGCGGGGCGATCGTGGTCGCCACGATCTTCTCGATCATCGGCAGCTTCCAGCTGTTCAACGAGCCGAACATCATGCGCACCCTGGCGCCCAACGTGATCGGCACCTACTACACGCCGAACATGTACGCCTACAACCTTTCCTTCGGCGGGCAGCAGTACAACTACTCCGCCACCGTCGCGATCGTGATGGGCGTGATCACCGCGGTCATCGCCTACGTCGTGCAGCTGCGCGGCTCCCGGAAGGAGATGTGATGGCCGCGCGCACGTCGATTTCGGTTCTGCGGCCACGGAAGTCGCGGGTCCTCACCGCGGTGATGGCGCTGTACCTGATCTACACGCTCGTGCCGCTGGTCTGGCTGCTGATCAACGCCACCAAGACCCAGTCCGCGCTGTTCACCACGTCGGGCCTGGCGTTCGGCGGACCGTTCGCGCTGTTCGAGAACATCGGCGAGACCTTCACCTACGACGACGGCATCTTCCTGCGCTGGCTGGGGAACACACTGCTCTACGTCGTGGTCGGCGCGGGTGGCGCGACGATCCTCGCCACCGCCGCGGGCTACGGTCTGGCGAAGTACCGCTTTCCCGGCCGCCGCGCGGTGTTCGCGGTCGTGCTCGGCGCGGTGGCGGTCCCCGGTACGGCGCTCGCGGTGCCGACCTTCCTGATGTTCAGCAAGCTCGGCCTCACCAACACCCCGCTGGCCATCATCATCCCGTCGCTGATCAGCCCGTTCGGGCTCTACCTGATCTGGGTGTACGCCTCCGACGCGATCCCCGACGAACTGCTGGAGGCAGCACGGATCGACGGCGCGGGGGAGATCCGGATCTTCCTCACGGTGACCCTGCGCCAGCTGGTGCCCGGGATCGTGACGGTCGGGCTGTTCACCGTGGTGTCCACTTGGAACAACTACTTCCTCCCGTTGATCATGCTCAGCGAGCCGAAGTGGTATCCGCTCACGGTCGGGCTGAACCAGTGGAGCGCGCAGGCCTCCGGCGCCGGCGCCCAGCCGGTGTACCACCTGGTGCTCACCGGATCGTTGCTGACCATCGTCCCGCTCGTCATCGCTTTCCTGCTGATGCAACGGTTCTGGCAATCGGGCCTGAGCGCCGGCAGCGTCAAACAATGACCATGCCGCACAACCACCGTCCCACCCGTCCGTCGTGAAAGGACACTCGATGTCACGCATCCGTAGAAGCGTCAAGGCGGCCGCCGCCGTGACGCTGGCCGCCGCACTGGCCGTCGGCTGTTCTTCCGGGGCGAGCGGCCCGGCGGCCGTCACCGGGACACAGGACTCGGTCGACGCGGCGCTCAAGGCCGGCGGGACGATCACCTACTGGAGCTGGACGCCGTCGGCCAAGGACCAGGTCGCCGCGTTCGAGAAGGAATACCCGAACGTCAAGGTCAACTACGTCAACGCGGGCACCAACAAGGAGCAGTACACCAAGCTGCAGAACGCGATCAAGGCCGGCTCCGGGGCACCGGACGTCGCCCAGGTCGAGTACTACGCGCTGCCGCAGTTCGCCCTGACCGACTCGCTGGTCAACCTCGACCAGTTCGGGTTCGGTTCGTTCGAGAAGGACTACTCGCCGTCGACCTGGTCGAGTGTCCGGGTGAATAACGGCCTATACGGCCTCCCGCAGGACTCCGGTCCCATGGCGCTGTTCTACAACAAAGAGGTCTTCGACAAGAACGGCATCGCCGTGCCGAAGACCTGGGAGGAGTACGTCGCCGCGGCCAAGAAGCTGCACACGGCCGATCCCGCGAAGTACATCACCTCCGACACCGGCGACCCCGGGTTCGCCAGCAGCATGATCTGGCAGGCGGGCGGCAAGCCGTTCACTGCCGACGGCCGGAACGTGAAGATCAACCTGGCCGACGCCGGCACCAAGAAGTGGACCGCGACCTGGAACCAGCTGGTCGAAGGCAAATTGCTCGCACCCATCAAGGAGTGGTCCGACGACTGGTTCCGCGCCCTCGGCGACGGCACCATCGCCTCGCTGGTCACCGGGGCCTGGATGCCGGGCAACTTCAAGTCGTCGGTTCCCGGCGGCGCCGGGAAGTGGGCGGTGGCCCCGATGCCGACCTACGACGGGCAGCCGGTCACCGCGGAGAACGGCGGCAGCACTCAGTCGGTACTGAAGCAGAGCGGGAACCCGGCGCTGGCCGCGGCGTTCGTGCGCTGGCTCAACCACGGCAACGGCGTCAAGCCGTTCATCGCCAGCGGCGGTTTCCCGGCGACCACCGCCGACCTGAACTCGCCCGCCTTCCTGGACGAGGCCAATCCCTACTTCGGCGGGCAGAAGATCAACCAGGTGCTCAACGACGCGTCGAAGACCGTCGCGAAGGGCTGGACCTACCTGCCGTACCAGACCTATGCCAACAGCGTCTTCAGTGACACCGTGGGCAAGGCCTACCTCAACGGCACCTCGCTCGACGCCGGACTGAACGCCTGGCAGCAGGCGCTCGTGGACTACGGCAACCAGCAGGGCTTCACGGTCAGCGCGGGCTGAGGCATGGGCGTTCAGATCGAAGCCGACGTCTCGGAGGTGGTGGGACCGGTCCCGAGACGGCTGTTCGGCTCCTTCGTCGAGCACATGGGCCGGGCCGTGTACACCGGGATCCACGAACCGGGACACTCCACATCGGACGATCGCGGTTTCCGGGGCGACGTCCTCGGCCTGGTCCGTGAACTCGGGCCGACCGTCGTCCGCTATCCCGGCGGGAACTTCGTTTCCGCGCACCGCTGGGAGGACGGCGTCGGCCCGGTGGAGCGGCGTCCCGCGCGGCTTGATCCGGCTTGGCACAGTGTCGAGCCGAACCGCTTCGGCCTGCACGAATTCGCCGCGTGGGCCGAAGCCGCGGGTACCGAGGTGATGTACGCCGTCAACCTCGGTACCCGCGGCATCCAAGAGGCCGCGGACGTCCTCGAGTACTGCAACCACCCCGGTGGCACGGAGCTGAGCGAGCGGCGGCGGAGCAACGGCGCCGACCGCCCGTTCGGGTTCCGGTTGTGGTGCCTGGGCAACGAAATGGACGGTCCGTGGCAGGTCGGCCACAAGACGGCCGACGAGTACGGCCGTCTCGCCGCCGAGACCGCGCGGGTCATGCGGATGATCGACCCCGGTGTCGAACTGATCGTCGCGGGCAGTTCGAACAGCGAGATGCCGACGTTCGGTTACTGGGAACGCGTCGTCCTGGAACACACCGCGGCCTTGGCCGACCACATCTCCCTGCACGCCTACTACCAGGAGCACGACGGCGACGTCGCGAGCTACCTCGCCAGTGCCACCGGGCTGGACGCCTATATCCGCACGACCGCCGGGATCATCGACGAGGTCCTGGCGAAAGCCGGGCTGGACAAGAAGATCGGCATCAGCGTCGACGAGTGGAACGTCTGGGACCAGCGCCGCTGGAACGACGTCGAACAGCACGAACTGATCGCGGGCGGCTGGCGGGAACACCCGCCGATCATCGAGGACGACTACACCGTCACCGATGCCGTCGTCGTCGGCTCGCTGCTCGGCTCCCTGCTGCGCAACGTCGACCGCGTCACCATGGCGAACCAGGCGCAACTGGTGAACGTGATCGCGCCGATCCGGACCGAGCCCGGCGGCCCGGCCTGGCGGCAGACGACGTTCTACCCGTTCAGCCTGGCCGCCGCGCTGGCGAACGGGAACAGCCTGCGCCTCGAAGTCACCGGCGACACCGTCCACACCGGACTGCACGGCCGCGTGGACGTCGTCGACGCCGCCGCGACCCTGGACGAGGACGGCCGCGGCGCGCTCTTCCTCACCAACCGCGCCACCGAGTCGGCGACCGAGGTGCGGGTGCGCGTACGAGGCGCCCGGCTGGCCCCGGACGGGACCTGGACCGTCTCGGTCCCGGACGGGCATACCCGCCACAGCACGAATTCCGCCCACGCAGAGCCAGTTCGGCCCGTCCCGCTGCACGAGGTGACGGCCGAGCACGACCCGGAAGGAACCATCATCACCGCGATCCTGCCACCCCTGTCCTGGACCGCGCTCCGGCTGGCCACGGTGGTGGTCCGGGATGCCTGAGTTCGCTATCGGGGAGAACGACTTCCTGCTCGACGGGAGCCCGTTCCAGATCATTTCGGGGGCCCTGCACTACTTCCGCGTGCATCCGGACCTCTGGGCGGACCGGATCGACAAGGCCCGCCGGATGGGGCTCAACACCATCGAGACCTACGTCGCGTGGAACGCCCACTCGCCGGAGCCCGGCGAGTTCGACGTCTCCGGCGGCCTCGACCTCGACCGGTTCCTCCGGCTGATCGCCGAGGCCGGGATGTACGCCATCGTCCGTCCGGGGCCCTACATCTGTGCGGAATGGGACAACGGCGGCTTGCCGACGTGGCTGCTGCGCGATCCGGAACTGCGTGTCCGTCACTTCGAACCGAAGTATCTCGCCGCCGTCCGCGGCTACCTGGACGACGTGTTCCGCGTGGTCGCGCCGCACCAGATCGACCGGGGCGGGCCGGTGGTGCTCGTCCAGGTGGAGAACGAGTACGGCGCTTTCGGTGCCGACAAGCGGTATCTGGCGGCCTTGACGCACTACACCCGCGCCGCCGGGATCACCGTTCCGCTGACCACAGTGGACCAGCCGACGCACGAGATGCTGGCGAACGGCGGCCTCGACGGGGTGCTCCACCGGACCGCGTCGTTCGGTTCGCAGAGCACGGCGCGACTGAAGACCCTGCGCGAACACCAGCCGACGGGACCGCTGATGTGCAGCGAGTTCTGGAACGGCTGGTTCGACCACTGGGGCGCGCACCACCACACCACACCGGTCGCCGAATCGGCGGCCGATCTCGACGCGCTGCTCGCTGCCGGTGCCTCGGTCAACCTCTACATGTTCCACGGTGGCACCAACTTCGGCCTCACCAACGGCGCCAACGACAAGGGTGTCTACCAGCCGCTGGTCACGTCCTACGACTACGACGCCCCGCTCGACGAGGCCGGCGACCCGACGCCGAAGTACCACGCCTTCCGCGACGTGATCGCCCGCTACCACAAGGTTCCCGACAGCGTTCCACCTCCGGCCCGGCCCGCTCCGACGCCGGTCGCGTCGCTGCGCGATCCCGCTTGGTTGCTTGAATCGCCGCGAAGGTGGGGGACCGCGCAGGTCCACGAAAGCCTGCCCACCTTCGACGAACTGACCCCGACACCGCGTCTCGCCTTCTTGAGGACGACGATCGACGCCGAACAGCCTGGTGTGCTGACGTTCTGCGAGGTCCGCGACCGCGCGACGGTGTTCTTCGACGGCGACCGCCTCGGCACTCTTCTGCGCGAGCACCAGGACCGGGCGGTGCGGTTGCCCCGCGCCCAGGGGGAACTCCTGGTGCTGGTGGAAGACCAGGGGAGGGTCAACTACGGGGAGCGGATCGGTGAGCCCAAGGGGATCATCGGCGGCGCGCGGCTGCACGGCGAACCGCTGAAGGACTGGGAGGTCATCCCTCTCGATCTCGACGCGCTGCCCGACCTCCTGCCGGAAGTTTCCGCCGACGGTGTTCCGCCGGGACCGTTGCCCGGGCCGGTGGTGGTGAGGGGAGGGTTCGAGCTCGACGAACCCGCCGATCTCTTCCTCGACACGGCGCTCTGGGGCAAGGGCATGGTCTGGATCAACGGGTTCCTGCTCGGCCGCTACTGGCGCCGAGGTCCACAAAGGACCCTGTACGTGCCGCGCCCGGTGGTGAGGGCCGGGACCAACGACGTCGTCGTGCTGGAACTCGACACGATGCTCGAACCCGAGGCACGGTTCGTGCCCCGGCCGCTGTTGGGACACACCGAAGCCTGACCGATCGATCACACGGATCCGAACGAAGGGCAGTTCACCGATGAACTCCAGAACCACGTTCCGCCGTCTGTTCACCGTCCTTTGTGTACCATTGGCCGCGGCCGGGCTGGTCGTCGCGACGGCTTCGGCCGCCGAGGCGGTCACCGTCCGGCCCGATCCCACCTACCGCCACCAGACCTTCGACGGCTGGGGTGCGAGCCTGGCGTGGATGGCCGAGGCCACCGGCCGCTACCCCGACCCCATCCGCACGAAGCTCGCCGACATGGTGTTCGGGAAGGACGGGCTGAACTTCACCATCGCGCGGTTCAACATCGGCGGCGGGAACGCGCCCGACGTCCCGTCGTACCTGCGTCCGGGCGGCGCCGTCCCAGGCTGGTGGAAGGCGCCGGCCGGAACGACCCGTACCGACAAGGAGTGGTGGACCCCAGGGGATCCGGCGGAGTTCGATCCCGCCGCCGACCCGAGCCAGCGGTGGTGGGTCGACCGGATCAAGAACCGCGTCACGCGCTGGGAGGCGTTCAGCAACTCGCCGCCGTACTTCCACACGGTTTCGGGTTACGTCTCCGGTGGTTTCAACGCCACCGACGAGCAACTGCGTACGGAGAAGATCGGCGACTTCACCGCCTACCTGGCGACCGCCGCCAAGACGCTGGAACGCGCGCACGGCATCAAGTTCGCTTCGGTGAACCCGGTGAACGAGCCCAACACGAACTACTGGAAGACGACGCTCGGCGCCGACGGGAACCCGACCGGGGGCAGGCAGGAAGGCGCGCACGTCGGACCGCCGGTCCAGTCACTGCTGATCCCCGAGATGGCCAAGGCGCTGGCGGCGACCGGTTCGCGGGCGATCGTCTCCGCTCCGGACGAGACCAACCCGGACATCTTCGCCGCCGACTGGCACGGCTGGTCGCCCGAGGCGCGGGCGGCCGCCGGACGGCTCAACGTGCACACCTACGGCACCGGCAACCGGCCGATCCCGCGCGATCTGGCCAAGGGGGCGGCGAAACCGCTGTGGATGAGCGAGGTCGGCGGGAGCTGGCTGGATCGCCAGGACTTCACCAGCATGGACCCGGGCCTCGGCATGGCCAAGCAGATCACCGGCGACCTGCGCGAGCTGGAGCCGAACGCCTGGATCGGCTGGCAGCCGATCGAGGACTACAACAACATGAAGCCGGGCGGCGAGACCCCGGCGGGGATGAACTGGGGCGAGATCCAGGTCCCGTTCGACTGCCCCGCGAACGCCACCCTGGCGAACTGTCCGATCAGGACGAACACGAAGTACCACACGATGCGGAACTTCACCCACTACATCAAGCCGGGTGACCGCATGATCGGCGTGAACGACTCGTCCAGCACTGCGGCCATGCGCGGGGAGAACCTGGCGACGGTGGTCCACGTCAACTCGGGGACCGCCGACCGGGACGTCACCCTGGATTTGGCCGGCTTCGGCAAGATCCGGCCGGGTGCGACCGTGACGCCGGTCGTGACCGACGTCGGCGGTGCGCTCAAGACCGGCAAGGCGGTGAAGGTTTCGAACCAGCGAGCCACGCTCCGGGTACCGGCCCGGTCGGTGACCAGCTTCGTGGTCGAGGGCGTCGGCTCGGTCGCCGCGGGTACGGGACTCGGTTCCGGTAAGGCGTTCTCGTTCTCCGGAGTCCAAAGTGGAAAGTCGCTGAGCGCGGAAAACGGTTCGCTGGTGCAGCGGACGACGGACGCGTCGGCTGCTTCTCAGCGCTGGACGCTCGCGGATCGCACCGGGCGGTATGGGAACCGGGACCAGTTCACGGTCACCCATGCCGGGACCGGTCAGGTGCTGAGCGCGGCCGGTGGCGCGGTGACGCTCGCTCCGGCGGGTACGGACAACGCGGCGTCGCGGTGGATGCTGTCGAGTACCGGTGACGGGACTTGGGCGTTCGTGAACGCCGGGACCGGGCAGTTGCTCGACGTCATCGGCGAGTCCCGTGAGGACGGTGCGCCGATCGGGACGTATCGGCCCACCAACGGGGCGAACCAGCGGTGGCAGGCCGTCGGGCGTTAGCGGCCCCGGGTGTGTCATGAAAGGGTCTTTCAGGACAGACAGCGCTGATTCAAAGCGTGTCCTGAAAGACCCTTTCATGACATGCGGAGCGGTCGGGCGAAGGAACTCAGAGCGCCGGGTAGGCGTTCTTCAGCAACTCCTGGAACTGGGCCGAGAACCAGTGCCCGGAAAGCGGCGCGTCGGCGAGCGCCCCGGACAGGTTGTTCTGGTTACGCGGGTTACCGGTGTAGGTCGGGTCGCACATCCGGTCGAAACCCTTGCCCTCGGTGTTCGGGATCTCCTTGCTGGCACCGTCGGATTCGCCCGGCGGCTTGATCCAGACGTAGGCGTCGATACCCGCTTCCGGCGCCGCCTTGGGGCGTTCGCCGATGCCCGCGCCCGCCTGGTTGCACCAGTTGCCGAGGTGGATGCGGCGGTCGGTCTTGCCGCCGTTCACGTAGGCGTCGACGGTCGTGGACGGGCCCGGGCCGGCCGGCCGGGCGGTCCCGCCCCAGCCGTTGCGGGAGGTGTCGATGAGCATGCCGACGTCCGACGGGAATCCGGCGCGGATCGCTTCCTGCCGGAACGCCTGGGCGTAGGACAGTTCGTCGACGTAGCGGTTCCAGTCGATCCACTTCGACGTCCGCACCGAAGTGCCGCCCACCGAGTCGTTCACGGTGAAGTACGGCTCCTTGAGCGCGCCGTAGTTCGCGGTGTTCGCGATGAAACCGTGCACGTTGGACACTGTGCTGCCGGACGTCTTCGCGGCCTGGGCGAAGAGCGCGGCGGAGGGAGCGAGGTTGTCGTCCCAGCCGAGCCAGCCGTGGTGTCCGGCGTCGATGTAGTTGTAGACGTTCGAGAGCGCGCCGAACTTCGCCAGCGCGTAGCCGACACCGCTGACGTAGTTGCCGTTGGCCTTCATGACGTCGCACTGGGGGGTGGCCGTCGCGCGGGGCGTGACGTTGGTGACCAGGTTCGGCAGCGAGTCGATCTCGATCACCGTCACCACGCGCAGCGTCGAGTACTTCGGGTCGGCGAGGATCGCGGCGATCGGGTCGATGTACTCGGTCTTGTACCGCGGCAGTTCGTCCGCCTTCAGTTCGCCGTTGGAGGCGAGTGCGGCGCAGTCACGGCCGGGCAGGTTGTAGATGACCAGCTGGATGACCGTCGGTTTGCCGGCGGCCTGCTGGAGGGCTGTGTCGAGGTGTCCGCGCAGCCCGCGGCTGGTGCTCGTCCCGGCGATCGCGGCGATCCGGTCGAGCCAGACCCCGGTCGGCTGGTTCGCGATCCGGCTGCCGCCCGGTTCGGCGGCGGCCTTCGCCGACCATTCGGGATTCACGTAGACCCCGGCACCCGCGTAGGGGTTGTCCGCCTTGGGGCCGCCCGGTCCGGGGGTGGTCGTCGTGGTGGTGGGAGAGCTCGTCGTCGTCGTCGTGGTGGGGGTGGTGGACCCCGTGCAGGTGGTGCCGTTCAAGGTGAACACCGTCGGCTTGGCGTTGGTGCCCGAGTAGCTGCCGTTGAAGCCGGGGGAGACCGTCCCGCCGGTGCTCAGCGAACCGTTCCAGCTCGTATTGCTTACCGTCACCCGCCCGCCCTGCTGGCCGAAGGTCCCGTTCCAGCCCTGCTGCACCTGCTGGTTCCCGGGGAAGTCCCATCCCAGCGTCCAGCCGCCGCTGATCGGGTCGCCGAGGTTGGTGACGGTCACGGTGGCGCCGAAACCGGTGTCCCATTGATTGGTGATGGTGTAGTCGACCTTGCAGCCTGGCGCCGCTTCGGCGCTCGAGCCCAGCACGACCGGCACGGCCATCATCGTGAGTACCGCGCTGACGGCCAAGGGCACCGATACGACTTTTCTGCGGAATCTCATACGTCGCCTCCTTGCGACCGGAATCCGATGTCTGGGAGCGCTCCCATGGGGACCGTAAACGGACGAGTCGGTCATGACAAGGGCAGTGGCATCAGCATGTGGGATCGCTCCCAGAAAGCGACCAAAGAACTGGGCCGCCCGGGGGAAGACTCCGCCTGACGGCGGCGGTGCCTTCCCCCGGACGGCCGCGCGGTGATCAGCCCTTGAGCGTCCTCATGGTGTCTTCGACGCTCTTCCTGACCTTGGCCTTCATGTCCTCCTCCGCGGCCGGCCACCCCTCGGTCTCCTCGGCGAAGCCGCTTCCACTGACTGTGAGGACCAGCGACCCGTGCCGGACGCCGTACTTGTAGAGCCAGAAGGTGTCCACGGCCCACGGCTTCCTGTCGTCGTGCTGCCGGTACAGGTGCGCAGCGGTGCCGAGGCCTTCGACGTCGGACACGGTGATGTCGGTGCCGGGGCCCGACCGCTCGCCGTCATGCTTCCGGAAGTCGTCGTACATGGTCTTGGCGGCGGCCTCCCCTGACGGGTGGAGCGCGATGAACGTCGCCAGCTTGGCGTAGCCGCCGGAACCGTCGAACTCCATCTCGCAGTTCCCGCCGTCGAGCCCTGTGATGAGCTTGCTCGGGGTCTTCTTCGGGATACCGCGGGTGAGTGCTTCGAAGTCCGCCGCGTTCACCGCTTCGCAGACGTCTCCTTGGAGACGGTAGATCGGCGGGGGCTCGGGTTCGGAGGAGCAGCCGGCGATGGTGGTGAAGACGAGCGCCACGAGAAGCGCTCCGCGGAGGCGGTTGGCGGGCATGACCGGATGGTGGCAGTGGGTTCACCCGGCCAAGAGGGCATTTGTGCCGGGGGGTATGGGATCGTGAGCCGATGAGGATCTTGCTCGTCGAGGACGAGCGGCGGCTGGCCGAATCGCTGCGGGCCGGGCTGAGTGCCGAGGGCTATGCCGTGGACGTCGCGCACAACGGCCGCGACGCGCTCTGGTACGCCGCCGAGCATCCGTACTCCGCGATGATCCTCGACATCATGCTGCCGGGACTCAACGGCTACCGCGTCTGCCGCAAGCTGCGCGAGCGCGGCGACGCCACCCCGATCCTCATGCTGACCGCGAAAGACGGCGAGGACGACGAAATCGAAGCGCTGGACACCGGCGCCGACGATTTCCTGCCGAAGCCCTTCTCCTACGGCGTCCTGCTTTCCCGGCTGCGGGCGCTGATCCGCCGGGGCGGCGCCACCCGGCCGGGCACCCTGCGGCTCGGCGACCTCGAACTCGACCAGGCCGGCCACCGCTGCCGTCGCGGGGAAGCCGAGATTTCGTTGACGACCAAGGAGTTCGCGTTGCTCGCCTATCTGATGCGCAGGCCGGGCGAGGTGGTGACCAAGGCCGAGCTGCTGGAGAACCTCTGGGATTTCGCGGCGTCGGCGACCGCGAACCTGGTGGAGGTCCACATGAGCGCGCTGCGCCGCAAGATCGACGTGCCGTTCGGTGCCGAGACGTTCCGGACCGTCCGCGGCGCCGGGTATCACGTGGTGACCTCCGGTGCCTAGGGTGCTGCGGTCGACCCGCTTCCGGGTCGCGCTGACCTCGTTCGTGACGTCGGCGCTCGCGCTCGGCGTCGTGTCGGCGTGGCTCGTGCTCGATGCCCAGAACCGGCTGGAGGACGGCGCGGCGCAGGTGGCGAGGGAACGCGCGGCCGCGATCGTGCAAGTACTGAACACCGGCGCCGCGCCCGGCGACCTGCGGCTGCTCATCCGGGACTCGATCTACGAAGTGATCGACCAGAAGAGCGGCGGGCGGGTGGCGTCCTGTCCCGGCTTTCGTTCCAGCGGTTCGATCGTCCCGGGCGGCGGTTTCCAGCGCGGAGATCACGTGGCGACCCTCCATCCGGGCGAGATCGATCTCTCGATGGACGAGTCCGTCGGGTGCGCTCGGGTACTCGGTGACGACGCCGACTACGTGGACATCCGGTTGCACGTGATGGCGGATACGAGCGGGGACAGCAAGTACGCGGTCTACGCCGCCGCCAGGGTCGACGACTCCGGGCAGGCGGCGCTCGATTCGGTGCGCATGACGTTGCTGGCGGGTGTCCCGGTGATCGCCCTGCTGATCGGGGTGATCGCCTGGTTCGCGGTGCGCCGGTCACTGCGCCCGGTCGAGGCAATTCGTTCCGAGGTCGCCGAAATCGGCGCGCACGACCTCTCCCGCCGGGTCCCGGCCCCCGACAGCGGTGACGAGATCGCGAGGCTCGCCGGGACGATGAACACCATGCTCGCCCGCCTCGACACCGCGGTGACCCGTCAGAGCCGGTTCACCGCGGACGCGTCGCACGAGCTGCGCACACCGCTGGCCTCGTTGCGGACGCAGCTGGAAGTGCTGCTCGCGCATCCGGACCGGCTCGATTGGCGCGACGCCTGCGAGAACGCGCTGCTCGACATCACCCGGCTGCAGGACCTGGTCGCCGACCTCGTGCTGCTCGGCAAGCTGGACAACGCCGGCCCGGAACGGCCGAGCTCGGTCCGACTGTCCGAAGTGGTCGAATCGTGTCTCTCCGGGCGCCAGGGTGTCCACGCGGAGATCGAAGGTTCCCCGGTGGTGGCCGGAAACCGGGGACGGCTGGAACGCCTGCTCCGCAATCTGGTGGACAACGCGCAACGCCACACCCGCACCGGTGTCGTCGTCTCGGTGTCCACAGTGGACGGATTCTGCGTGCTGACGGTCACCGACGACGGGCCCGGGATCCCCGCCGAGGATCGCGAGCGGGTGTTCGACCGGTTCGTGCGGCTGGACGACGGACGTGCGCGGGACGACGGCGGCGCCGGGCTCGGGCTCGCGATCGTCGCCGACATCGCCCGCGCCCATGGCGGCTCCGTCGAGGTCGCCGAGCACGAGGGCGGCGCGCGCCTCGTCGTCCGCCTGCCGTCGGCGGGGGAGCCGCGAAGCTGAAGACGTCTTCAGCTTCCTTCAGCTTGAGTTCAGCGTCCGGACCCGAACCTATGGGCCATGTCCGTCCTCTCGCGCCGCTCCTGGTGGCAGCCGCTCAGCCACACCGACTACCTGGCGTCGTCCTGGTTCCCCGGCCTCACCGGCGTGCGCGCGCTCGCCGCCGTGGCCGTGGTGTTCTTCCACTACGGGGGGCCCATCGTGGACCGCCTGCAGGGCTGGATCGCCGTCCAGCTGTTCTTCGTGCTGTCCGGGTTCCTGATCACCACGCTGGCGCTGCGCGAAGAGGGCCGCACCGGCCGGATCTCCCTGCGCGATTTCTACCTCCGGCGGGTCTTCCGGATCCTGCCGGTGTACTTCCTGCTGCTCGCGCTCACCACGCTCGCGGTGACGCTCGCCGGCAGTTACGAGAGCAGCAGGCTCGCCGACGCCATGCCGTACTACCTCGTCTTCGGCAACGAACTCGTCGACTTCAACACGCCCTACCCGACGTCATGGTCGCTGGGGGTGGAGGAGAAGTTCTATCTCGTCTGGCCCGCGCTGCTGGTGCTCACGTCGTTCGCGCGGAGCGGGAAGACCGCGTTGCGCCTGCTGTTCGGCGCTTCGGCGGTGCTCGGCGTGGTGCTGTTCGCGCTGCCGCTGGCGCCGTCGCACACCTGGGCGAGCCTCTCGGTGCACTACTGCTCGCTGGTCATCGGCTGCCTGCTCGGGCTGGCCCTGCACCATCGCCGGGGGTTCGCGCTGATCCGGCCGCTGACCAGCCCCGCCGTCGCGACAGTGCTCGGCTGCGGGTTCGTCGTGCTCCAGTTTTCGGTCGGGCCGCTGGCCAAGGCGCTCGGCGGGCACTGGCAGTTCGTGGTCCCGGTCTACGCGGCGGGATCCGCGCTGCTGCTCGTGGCCGTCGTTTCGCCGGGCCCTGTCCGGTGGCTGCTTTCGAGCCGTCCGATGACCTTCGTCGGTGACCGCTCGTACGCGCTCTACCTCGCCCAGACCGCGGCCGCCGGAGTTTCGGGCTGGCTGCTGCCGAGCGGTCTGGCGAAGGCGGCGGTGACCACGGCCGTCGCGCTGATCTTCGCCTGCGCGTTACGCCGGTGGGTCGAGCAGCCCGCCATCGCCTACGGCCGCAAGCTCGTCGATCGGTCGCGGCCCGCCGCGGCCCCGGTGGAGGCCACAGCGGGCGCGGCGACCTAGTGCGCCTTCGCGGCCGCGGAACCGGTGCTCTTGCGGACGAAAAGCGACCCGACGAACGCGGCCAGCCCGACGCAGCCGGCGACCATGAACGTGGCGCGGATCCCCGCCGCGTCGGGGCTGGTCGCCCCGGCGGTCGTCGTGCTGGACGTCGCCACCGCGATGAAGACGGCGGTGCCGAGCGCGCCGGCGACCTGCTGCAGGGTGGAGAGGATCGCGCTGCCGTGCGAGTAGAGGTGATCCGGCAGCGAGCCGAGGGACTCGGTCATCAGCGGCGTCATCATCAGGCCGAGCCCGGCCATCAGCAGGACGTGGATGAGGATGACCGCGAACAGCGGCGACTCCGGGCCGAGCAGGGCGAACAGCCACAGCGAAACGGCCATCGCGGCGGCGCCGGGGATGACCAGTGGCCGGGCGCCGTAGCGGTCGAACAGCGCGCCGACCGGACGGCCGAGCAGGCCGAGGACCAGGCCGCCCGGCAGCACGGCGAGCCCGCTGACGAACGTGCTGGTGTGCAGGACCGTCTGCAGGTACAGCGGCAGCAGGATGGCCGCGGCGCCGATCAGGCACATGAACAGCAGCGCCGTCAGGATCAGCGAGACGACGAAACTGCGGTGGGTGAACGGGCGCAGGTCCAGCAGCGCGCGGTCCTGCCGCTGAAGGCGCAACTGGCGCCAGGTGAACACCACGAGCGAGACGGCCCCGACGACGATCGGCGCCCACGGCGGCACCGGCTGGTGGCCGCCCGCCGATTCACCGGACACCGACAGGCCGTACAGCACGCCGCCGAAGCCGATGGCGGACAGGAAGACCGACAGCACGTCGAGCGGCACCTTGCGGGTGTCGCTGTGCAGCCGCAACTGCAGCATGCCGACCACCAGTGCGGCGATCGAGAGCGGCAACACGATCCAGAACATCCAGCGCCAGCCCAGTGAGGACAGCACGGCGCCGCCGATGGTCGGGCCGATGGCGGGGGCGACCGCGATGACGATGGTGATCGTGCCCATCGTCGCGCCGCGCTTCTCCACCGGGACCAGGCGCATCACCGTCGTCATCAGCAGCGGCAGCATGACCGCGGTACCGCACGCCTGGATGACCCGGCCGATCAGCAGCACGGTGAAGCCCGGGGCGACCGCGCTCACCAGGGTGCCGAGGCTGAACAGCGTCAGCGAGGCGAGGAAGACCTGGCGCGGGGTGAAGCGTTCGAGCAGGAAGCCGGTGGTCGGGATGACCACGGCCATCGTGAGCAGGAAGCCGCTGGTCAGCCACTGCACGGTGGTGGTCGGGACCTTGAGGTCGACGGTCAGGTCACGCAGCGCGACGCTCAGGATGGTCTCGTTGAGGATCATCACGAACGCGGAAAGGACCAGGACCCCGATCAGGAGCCCGGGGCGTTCCGGGGCCCTTTCCTGGTCGGAAGTGGTTTTGGGCATGGTCTCGGTCATCTGTGTCTGGCTCCTGGCAGGCCGCGCTCGGGGTGGGCCGCCCTCGGCGCCGGCAGTGGTCGCGGCGAAGGCGTGGCTGATCTCCGTTCAGTCTGCCTGGGCCGGTCGGTGCATGTCACGTCGATTTCCGTAGTGAGTACGGTCACTACGCTCTCGGCGGAATCGCGGTCAGCACGGGAGAGGAACGATTTTCCCGCCGTATCAAGGCAAAATCGCACTGGCGGGGACGAGGAGGTCGAGGTGGCCGGAGAGATCGCAGACGACCAGTGGCGTTCGGTGCGACGCGCCTATCGGGTGACGGCCACACGCTTCGCCGACCTGGTGTCCGGAATCGCCGATCCGAACGCGATGGTGACCGCGGACTGGACGGTGGCCGACACCGTCGCGCACGTCGGCCTGATCGCGAAGATGTACACGACGCTGGTGCGCTCCGACACAGGCTCTGTGCTCGCTCCGCGGGAGCAGGTCGGAAAGACCACAGTGGACACCGTGTCCGTGTTGAACGCCTTGGTACTGCGGGACTTCCCCGAACGCGATATCGGAGTCCTGGTGAAGGGGTTGCTCACCGACATCGACGATGTGCTGCGAGTGACCGAGGAAGCCGACCCGGCCACGCCGTTGCCCTGGCTCGGAGGAGCGAAGGTGCCGCTCGCCGGCGTGCTCGCGCACCTGGTCAACGAATTCCAGATCCACGGCTGGGACATCGCCCGCGCGCTGAAACTGCCGTGGGCGATGCCGCCGGGAGACGCGGCGCTGTTCTTCGACCTCTTCCTGGTGGGCATGCTGCGCAACGACGTCGGCCACCTGCTCGACACCGACGAACCGCCGCGCGACCGGCGCATCGCCGTGGCTTTCCGGTCGCCGTACACCGCTCCGGTCGTGCTGGTGCTGCACCGCGGGCGAGTGACGGCCGAGGACCCCGGCGGCCCGGTCGACGTACGGATCTCGTTCGACCCGGCGGCGATGAACCTGATGCTGTTCCACCGCGTCGGGAACCTGCGCTCGGCGGTGACGCGCAAGATCGTCGTCAGCGGGCCGCGACCTTGGCTGCTGCCCGCTTTCCTCCGCGTCGTCCGGTTGCCGTAGTCGTGCAGGCGGGGTCGGTGGCGTGACCCCCGCGTTTAGTCCTCTACTTGCGGGCGAGGAAAGCCTCTGCTGGCCGGTGCGCAGGTGGCGGTTTCGCGTGATTGGAGAGACGACACGCGTGTCCAGACGGACGGCGAGCGTGTTCAGACGGACGACACGGGCTGGAAGCCCGGCCGCGGGCGTGTCGTCCATCCAGTCACAGGTGTCGTCCGCTCAAGCACACGTGTCGTCCGTCCAGTCACGTCCGGGGAGACTGCGGCATCGCATGGCGGGGTCGGTGGAGTGATGAGCGATGTCGTGAGGGCCACCCTCAGGGACTCTGAGTCCCTGAGGGTGGCCCTCACGACCTTCTGGACCGGCACCCTCCCGCGCCGGCCCGCAGACGCTCTCCCTGCTTAGAGCGTCAGCGACCAGGTGTCGAGAACGCCCGTGTCGCCGGGCCCGTAGTCGGTCACCCGCAGCTGCCACTTGCCGCCGGCCGGGGAGGACGCCGCGCCCGGCGCGCTGAACGTCCGCGCTCCGTTCCAGGCCGTGCAGGCCGAACCGCCGCTGTACTTGAGCGGATAGGCCTTCCCCTTCGGATCGAGCAGGGTCACGCCGAGGTCTTCGGCGCAGGTGTGCCGGATGGTCACCGAAACGCCGAGCGACGTCGCGGCCGGGCCGGTCAGGGTCGAGGTGACCGGGCTGAACAGCTGCTGGTAGTCGCGGATCGGGAAGTCGGTGCCGTTGCTCAGCGTCCGGCTGCCGCCGCTGCCCGGCTGCGTCTTGACGGACACGACACCGCTCGACGGCGAAACGTTGCCCG
Organism: Amycolatopsis sp. lyj-112; assembly: GCF_046549055.1. Taxonomy (NCBI): domain Bacteria; kingdom Bacillati; phylum Actinomycetota; class Actinomycetes; order Pseudonocardiales; family Pseudonocardiaceae; genus Amycolatopsis; species Amycolatopsis sp. lyj-112. Next base: position 104,583 of record NZ_JAJPWS010000021.1, read on the forward strand.
CCGCGTCACGCGCCTTCACCGTGAACGCGTAAGAGGTGTCCGGGTTGAGACCGGTGACGGTGGTGCTGGTCCCGGTCGCGGACGACGCCAGCGACGAGCCGTTGTAGACGTCGTAGCCGGCGACGCCGACGTTGTCCGTGGCCGCGTCCCAGGCGAGCGAGACGCTGTTCGACGTCGCGCCGGTGGACCGCGGGTTGCCCGGCGCGCTCGGCGCGGTGGTGTCCCCGCCGCCATCGCCGATCACCAGCGTGAGGTTCCACTTGTTCAGCGCTTCGATCACCGGCTGGAAGATCGACATGTCCCCGTCGCTCGGGTTCTCGACGCACTGGGACGGTCCGCCGTCGTGCAGGCCGACGGCCTTGGTCCCGAGCAGCCAGCCGCCGCCCGAGTCGCCGCCGAGGGAGCACGCCGTCGTCCAGGTCAGGTCCTCGATGATCAGCCCGCCGCCGTAGTCGACGGACTTGTGCGTGTACTTCACCTCGCCGCACTTCCACTTCGAGGTGTTGCCCGAGTGACAGACCCGGTCGCCGACCATGGCCTCGGCCGAGCCGGTGATGGTGATGGCGGGCTCGCCCCAGGTGTTGACCGCGGCCGAGAGTTCCCAGCCGGGCTGCGTCACCGCGACGACGCCCATGTCGCCTTCGCGGGCGTTGACGCTGCGCGTCCCGCCGACGTTCGACGTGCCGACCCGGTTCTGCTGGCCGGAAGCGCCGTACGCGGCCTGGTCGCGGTCGTTGGTGCAGTGCCCGGCGGTGAGGAAGTGCTTGCCACCGGACGAATCGGTCGCGCCGAACCCGACCGAACAGTTGCTCTCACTGCCCGGCCACCACGGGCTGCCGGTCTGGATCGTGCCCGCCTGCTGGCGTGGCGACGAGCCGGTCTCGGTGATCCGCACGCCGAGATTCCGTGCCTGGGAAAGGAAACTCTCGGTCGCGGCGGTCGTGCGGGAGCGATCGACCGAAACGCCGACCTCGTTGTTCCGCACGTCGATGCCCCAGCCGAACACACCGGGGACACCTTCGCCGACGAGGGCGCGGACGGCGTCGTCGGTCCGGTCGAGGTCGGCCTGGGATCGGGACACGAGCCGCGCTTCGGCGCCGCTCGCCCGAACCGCGTCGGCGTCCGCGCCGCTCGTGACGGCCAAGGTCAGCTTGCCCGTCGCAGCGTCGAACCACTGCCCGGCCGAGCGGGCCCGTAAGGCGTCCGGAAGCGACTTGGCCAGCCGGTGGGCCTCGTCCTGGGCGGCGAGCTGGGACTGTGCCTCGGACGCGGTGATGCCGAACGCCGCGGCCACGCCGTCCACTTCGGCCTTCGGATGGACCGGGTCCGGTGGCGGTGCGGCCTGGGCCGCCGGGCTGAGTCCCAACGCGGCCAAGGCCATGAGGCTCAGGTAGGAAAGTAATCTGCTGTGCCGGCGCATGCGCACTCCTTGATTCGGAAGCAGGTGCGCCGACGGTAATTCTTCGGACTCAGGTAATTGTAGGTTCGCGAGTCGTTAACAATTAAGAGTGCCAGTCCCAATCGAAGCCGAACCGACCTGGGCCGAAATTGAGTGCGACCCCGTGAACGGAATCGTTTCCCGGCAATACTTCCGTCCACTCCGCGGGTTGTCCGTCCTGTTCGGAATAGCGGCGGCATTCCGCCGGGAGCACTCCGGGGGAGAATCGGACCTCGAGGACGTATTCCCGGACAGGCAGCCGGAATTTGCGTTCGTAGTTGGTCGCCACCGGGAACGGGCTGCGGTTCTCCAGGGTGTGTTCGGTGATGACCGTTTCGCCTTTCGCGAGTGGCCGGTCGAAGAGCAGTTCCACCACCAGGAGACCGTCTTCGGGGCGGTGCACGCTCCGGCCGGGACGGCATCCCCGCAGCGCGGTCAGCAACGGCAGCGGCCGGTCGTGCTCGTCGATGTGCACGATGACCACCCATCGGTCCGGGCCGTCGGCTTCGGCTCGCAGGACCTGCCTCGACCGGAAAGCGAGTTCTTCGTGGCCGGGGCCGACGGAGACGACGTCGTGCTGGCTGATCCGCGTCAGCCGCTCGTCCCATCGGGTGTCGACCTCGCTGACGGCCGCGTCGATCTGCGTCCGGTCCGGCCAGAACCGGCCGATCTCCGTCAGGCCGTCGGCGCGGGCCGGCCAGCGGCCGCGAGCACGCGGCGGGCCGAGTAATGCCGTCAAGGACCCGGGCGGGACTTCGAGCACCCGCTCGAGATGGTGCAGTCCGAGTACCGAGTCCCGGCGCTCCGGACGGCTGCGCCCGGACTGCCAGTAGCTGAGCGTCGCGGGGGTGACCGAGACACCGCGGGCGCGCAGGTGGTCGCGCAGCCGCTCCAGGCTGAGGCCGCGTACTCGGATGGCTTCGCGCAGCGCGTCAGCGAAGGGCCCGTCGCGCAGCAACCGCTCGAACTCGGGCCGGGGTTTCGCTTGGCCGGTCATCACGACTCCCCACTTCGGTGGGCGTGATCATAGATCCGGACCGGCCGGATTTGAACCGGTTGGAGTCCTGGCCAGGCCGTTAACCGTTAAGAGGTGCGTCGAACCGGTGCCGTGAGTCCTCGATGTGGCCGAGGAACCGGTGGGTCCAGTCGCACATCCCGTCGACCGTCGCTCGCAGGCCTTGGCCCGCTTCGGTGAGGTTGTACTCGACCCGCGGCGGAACGGTGGGGTACACGGTCCGCTCGACCAGGCCGTTGCGTTCCAGCATGCGCAGGTTCTGGGTGAGCATCTTGTGGCTGATGCCCTCGATCCCGTTCCGCAGTTCGGTGAACCGCAGCGTGTGCCCGCCGATCGTCTCGATGATCAGGAGCGCCCACTTGTTGGCCACGTCGGTGAAGATCTCGCGGGCCAGCGAGTCCGCCCGGGCGAGGTCGGCGTCTTCGGCCGAGCCGCTGAACTGCTTGGTCACCATCAGGTTCCCCAGTCACGAAAAAGTGCGTTCTTCCAGGTCGACGCACACTCTCCTACAGTTCCTGGGTAACCACAAGTGACCACGAGCAAGGAGTGACGAAATGGCCATCATCCTGGTGAACCCCGCCGGGTTGCCGGAGATCCCCGCGTACCGGCAGGTGTCGATCGCGACGGGGTCGAAGCTGGTCTTCCTCGCGGGGCAGGTCGCCTGGGACGCCGACGGTGTCACAGTCGGCGAAGGCGACCTCGCCGCGCAGGTCGAACAGTGCTACCTCAACATCGCCACCGCGCTGGCCGGGGCCGGTGCCTCTTTCGACGACGTCGCGAAGCTGACCGTCTACGTCGTCGACTGGACCCCGGACAAGCTGGAACTGTTCCTGGACGGGGTGGCCCGGGCCGCCGCGAAACTGGGCGGCACCCCGGTTCCGCCGGGCACGCTGATCGGTGTCGCGGCGTTGGACGTGCCCGAGCATCTGGTGGAGATCGAGGCCACCGCGGTCATCGACTGACGTTCACTGGCCGCGGGCCGCACGCCAGATCGGGCTGTCGACGTAGTGGTTGTCGTACTGCTTCGAGGATGCGGCGATCTCCTTGGGGTCGGCTTCGCCGCGGGCGACCCGGTCGAGGAGCCGGTAGTAGTCGAAGCGGTCCATGCCCGGGGTGAAGGTCACCAGCACGTCGGCGTCCGAGTCGTCGGCCGGGCCGAAGGCGTGCGGCACGCGCGGCGGGACGGCGAGGAAGTCGCCCTTCTCCAGGGTGTGCAGGTCTTCGTCGACGAGCACCTGAAGTTTCCCTTCGAGGACGAAGAAGAACTCGGTGGCGCGGGTGTGGAAGTGCGCGGGGGTACCGAACACGCCCTGCTTCAGGGTGGCGCGGTTGGTGGTGAAGCCGCCGTCGGTCGTGTTCGAGTCGGCCAGCAGGGTGATGTCGCTGCCCGGGGCGTCGCTGACGACCTCGGCATCGGCGGCGCGGAGGAGGATGGTCTCGGACATGGTGGTGATCTCCTGCTTCTTCGGTGTTCAGCGGGCTCGCTGACAGGTCTACTTTCTCCTGGCCGAGACCCTTGATCAACGCGGAACCCCGCACCGATCGATAACCCTGAGATTATCAATCGGTGCGGGGTTCACCAGGCGAGCGCGGCTCGCTGCGCCGGGACGATCGCCGCGAGTTCGGCCGAGAACAGCCGCATCAGCGGCGGCAGCCGGTACGTGTCCTCCTCGCCCCACTCGGCGAGACCGAGGTCGACCAGCCTGTCCAGCGCGGCCTCGGCCTTCAACGTGCAGACGTCGAGGATGGCCGCCGCCTGCGCGGTGCGGCAGACCTCGAAACCCGGCCTGCCGAGCAGACGGAACGCGGCCGCGGCCAACGGATCCTTGCCCGCCGCGATCGGCTGGAAGGCCGACGAGTACAGCGCCCGCACCGATTCCCCGCCGAAGTCGAGTTCGTTCAGCCGCCTCTCCTCGGGGGCGAGCCGGTGGGCCAGCCAGGACAGCGGCCGCGTCGGCCGGTAGGCCAGCAGGGTGCCCGCGATCCGCAACGCGGCCGGGATCCCGTGGCAGTACCGGACTATCTCGGCCGCGGCACCGGGTTCGGCGTCCACTTTGAACCTTCCGGCCAGCCTGCCGAGCACGTCGAGTCCGTCCTCATCGGACAGCGGCGAGAGGGCCACGTGCTCCGCGCCGTCCAGCATCAACGGCGAGCGGCTGGTGATCAGCACCGCACACGAGCCCATCGCCGGGATGAGCGCACCGAGCGCGGCGGACTCGGCCGCCCCGTCGAGCACCAGGAGAACCGCGCGATGGGCGAGGTGCGAGCGCAGCACCGCGGCCGCTTCGTCCGGCGCCCAGGGAATATCCGAGGCGGGAACGCCCAGATGTCGCAACAACCGGGGAGGAACGCGGGACGCCGGACCGTCGACGCTCAGGTCGACGTACAGCTGCCCGCCCGGAAACCGAGCCCCGACCCGGTGTGCGACCTCCAGGACGAGGGCGCTCTTGCCGATGCCGCACGGACCGTGCACGACGGCGACCTTCGGGCCCCGGTCCTCCCCGACGAGGAAAGCGGTCAGCCGGGTGGCGTCCCGCGCCCGGCCGGCGAACGACCGGCACCGCACCGGAAGCTCTTGCGGCGCGGGCGTTTCCGACGTCTTGACCGGAACCGCCGCGGCGACGGCGGCGGGGGAGACGGCGGTGAGCCCCGGATCCCGGTCCAGGACCGCCCGGTGCAGTTCGGCCAGGTCCGGCGACGGTTCCAGGCCGAGCCGGTCCGCGAGCACACGGCGGCAGTCGGTGTAGACCGCGAGTGCGCCGGCGGGATCTCCGGATCGGTACAGAGCGGTCATCAGATGCGCCCAAGGGCGTTCCCGCAACGGATGTTCGGCGACGAACTCCCGGAGCGGGGCGATCACCTCACGGTGTTCGCCGAGCCGGAGCCGGGCGTCGAGATGGTCTTCGGCGACCGAAAGCCGGAGTTCCTCGACCGGTGCGATCGAACCGGCGAGCGCCTCGTTGTCGGCGATATCTTCCAACACCGCGCCACGGCAACCGGAAAGTGCTTCACCGAGATGACGGACGGCGGCGGCGTGATCACCACGAGCGAGTGCCGCACGGCCGGCCCCGGCCCGTTCGGCGAACACGTGTAGGTCCAATTCTCCTTGGCGCAGCAGGATTTCGTAGCCCGCGGTGCGGCCGATGATGCGGTCACCCGGCAGCACGCTGCGGAGCCGGTTGGCGTAGGTGCGCAGGTTGGCGATGGCCGAAAGCGGCGGGTCGTCTCCCCACAACGTCTGGATCAGCCTGCGGATCGGCACGGTGCGGCCCGGATGCAGCAGCAGGGCGGCCAGGAGATTGCGCTGCTTCAGGGAGCCTAGCGCGATCGTCCCGCCTTCGTTGTGTACCTCGAGTCGCCCCAGAACCCTGAACTCGATCGACGACACTCACACCTCTCCCGAGAGTTGGAGACAGAAACGTGAGACCCCTTAAGGCAGTTCTATCACCTCCGACTTTGCCGGACGTTCATCCCGCGTTCGGGGCACAGGCGATACACGCGTGCGTGTATCGCCGCTATCCGCGTTCGTGTACCGGCCTTTCCTACGTTGGGCGCTGCCGACGCCACCCGGCGCGGAGGAAGCGAGGAGCGCGGAACATGCGCAAGACATTGGAAACCCTCAGCGACAAGCTGCTGAGCGTGTTCGTGGCCAAGGCCGACGTGGGCGCGGGCTGCCCGCCCGACCCGTTCACCAAGCACTGCTACTGCCGTGAGCGCAGCGACTTCCGTCAGAACTGTTCGACGAACGGTGCCTGCAAGGTGTACTGCGGTCCCTGTTACGCCTACCGGATCTGCGGAGGCTGATCGACACCGCGGGGCGGCGGCCGGCGCGCAAGCACCGGC
>NZ_JAJPWS010000022.1:0-93608 GCF_046549055.1 Amycolatopsis sp. lyj-112
AACTCTCCAACAATGTCAAATTTGATCGAGGCAATTTAATGCACTCAAAGGAACCTCAAACGAGGTTCAAATACATAAGCTCTACTGGCTTAGTTCACTAGCACACTGTTGAGTTCTCAAGCAACACGCTTTGTTTCAAAGCGATATTCACAAGCTTTTGGTCGAGCATGCCGAATCCTACGGTCTTAGTCGTAGGGGGTCGGCGGCCGCTCGTGGGCCGACGCTGAACGTTACCTGGTCCGATTCGCGGTGTCAACCCGCTCGGCCCTTGTTCCTGGCCTGGGGCTTTTCGGCCCCGGTGGCCCGGTGTTCTTGGCGACGAAGAGAAGATTACATGCCCCGGAACCCCCCGAAAACAGGGGGGTCACTTAACGACATCGCCGCAGGTCAGCCGGTGCAGGGACCCCTCATCCGACGGTCTTCAGGTAGCGGGGCGGTTTCCGCGCCGGGACGATGCGTTCGAAATCGGCCGCGTAGGCGAGCACTCGGGCGTCCGCCCACCGGCCGGCCATGAAGGAGATCCCGACCGGGAGCTCGCCGGCGAACCCGGCGGGGACGGTCACGTCGGGATAGCCCGCGACCGCGGCGGGCGTCGACGACGGGATCACGTCGTTGTCGCCGGTCTTGCAGTCGGTCTTCCAGGCGGGCGGGTTCGTCGGCGCGGCGATGGCGTCGAGACGGTGGAGGGCGAGGGTCTCGTCGATCGAGCGTTTCGCGAGGTCGGTCAGCTCATGGCGCATGGCCAGGTAGCCGGGATCATGCGGACCGGGAGCGGCGAGCGCCTGCTCGAAGAGTTCTTGGCCGGCGAAACAGGTCTGCTCGAGCGGGTCGGAACGGTTATAGGCGGTCAGCCCGGCGAGGTCGCGGGGCCCTTCACGACGAGTGGCCAGGTAGCGATCGATGTCGCGGTGGAACTCGGTGAGCAGCGCCGGGAACTCCAGTTCACCGAGCCTCGCCATATAGGGCGGCGTGACCTCGATGACCTCGGCACCGGCCTTGACCAGCGAGTTTTTGGTCCGGGTGACGACCGCGTCGACGTCCGGGCCCAGCACCGGCAACCGCCAGATCCCGATCCTGGCGCCCTTCAGCACGCCCGGCCGCAGGTGTGCCGCGTAGTCGGTCGGCTGATCCGGCGGGTACGCGCCGGTGGCCGGGTCGCTCGGGTCGCGGCTCTGGAGGGCGGACATGGTCAGCGCGACGTCGACGACGTGCCTGGCCATCGGCCCGGCGGTGTCCTGTTCCGCCGAAATCGGCACCACACCTGTCCGGCTCACCAGGCCGAGGCTCGGTTTGTGCCCCACCGTCGAGGTCATCCCGGCCGGGCAGACGATCGAGCCGTCGGTCTCGCTGCCGATCGCGACCTGGGCGAGTGATGCGGCGACGCCCACGGCGGATCCGGCCGATGACCCACAAGGATTGCGGTCGAGCACGTACGGGTTGTTCGTCTGCCCACCGACGCCGGACCACCCGGACGTGGGTTTGGCGGCACGGAAGTTCGCCCATTCGGACAAGTTGGCCTTGCCGAGCAGGACCGCGCCCGCATCACGCAGACGGCGGATCAGCGTTGCGTCCTTCGTGGGCTTGCTGCGCAGGGCCCGGGAACCCGCGGTCGTTTGCATCGACCGGGTGTCGACGTTGTCCTTCACCAGTACCGGGATGCCGTCGAGCGGCCCTAGGGTCTTGCCGGCGCGACGCCGTGCGTCACTCTCAGCAGCTTGGGCGAGTGCGGCCGGATTGACCGTGAGGACCGCGTTCACTTTCCGGTCGACCTTGCGGATGCGATCGAGGTAAGCCGAGGTCAGGCCCACGGCGGTCAGCCGCCCGGACGACATCCTCGTCTGAAGCGCGGGGATGTCGGCGGCGTCGAGATCGAGGGGCCTACCGGTGGCGGATGCCGCTGCGGCGGTACTCATCGTGATGGTCACGGCGACCAGTGCCGTCAGTATTCGGAACACCGGTCGCCGCACCATCAGGTCTCCTTCGTCTAGAGAACCGGAAGCAGGGTCCGCAGCTCGTACGGGGTCACCGCGCTGCGGTAGTTATCCCATTCAACACGTTTGTTGCGCAGGAAGAAGTCGTAAACGTGCTCACCCAGTGCCTCGGGGAGTAGTTCTGACTTCTCCATCTCGGCCAGCGCCTCGCCGAGGTTCTGCGGGAGCTGGGAGTATCCGGCCGCGCGGCGTTCGGAGTCCGAGAGCTGCCAGATGTTGTCTTCGGCGGGCGGCGGCAGCTCGTAGCCCTTTTCGATGCCCTTGAGGCCGGCGGCCAGGATGACCGAGTAAGCCAGATAGGGGTTGCAGGCCGAGTCGAGCGTGCGGATCTCCACCCGGCGTGACGACGCCTTGCCCGGCGAGTACATCGGCACCCTGACCAGGGCGGAACGGTTGGCCCGGCCCCACGAAACGGTCGTCGGTGCCTCACTGCCGCTGATCAGCCGCTTGTAGGAGTTCACCCACTGGTTGGTGACCGCGGAGATCTCCTTCGCGTGGTGCAGCAGCCCCGCCACGAAGGCCTTGCCGGTCGCGGACAGCTCGTACGGGTCTTCCGCGTCGTAGAAGGCGTTGCGATCGCCTTCGAACAGGCTGACGTGGGTGTGCATCCCCGAACCCGGCTGATCGGTGAACGGCTTCGGCATAAAGGTGGCGCGGACACCCTGGGTGATCGCGACCTCCTTGACGACGTAACGGAAGGTCATCACGTTGTCGGCCATGGTCAGCGCATCGGCGTACCGGAGGTCGATCTCTTGCTGGCCCGGTGCGCCCTCGTGATGGCTGAACTCGACCGAGATCCCCATCGCTTCGAGTGTCTCGATGGCGTGACGGCGGAAATGCGTCGCGGTGGCGTGACTGGCCTGATCGAAGTAGCCGCCGTTGTCCGCAGGCTCGGGTTCACTTCCGTCATCCGGCAGGGTGGAGAGCAGGAAGAACTCGATTTCGGGGTGGACGTAGCAGGTGAAACCCGCTTCGGCCGCCTTCGAGAGCTGCCTGCGCAACACGTGCCGGGGGTCCGCCCAGGACGGGGAGCCATCCGGCATCGCGATGTCACAGAACATGCGCGCCGAGTACGGGCCGCCGTCCGGGGTCTCCCAGGGCAGTACCTGGAAGGTGGCCGGGTCGGGCTTCGCGACCATGTCGGATTCGTAGACGCGCGCGAACCCTTCGATGGCCGACCCGTCGAAGCCGATCCCCTCGTTGAAGGCACCTTCGAGCTCAGCCGGCGCTACAGCGACGGACTTGAGAAACCCCAGCACGTCGGTGAACCAGAGCCTGACGAAACGGATGTCGCGCTCTTCCAAGGTACGGAGCACGAACTCCTGCTGGCGATCCATGGCCGCACCCTAACGAGACCGTGTTAACGACATGTTTCGCGACGCGCCGATAGCCCGGAAGTGATGGATCACCCGACTGGAACCGGCTCGGGTTTGACGGCCTTCTTGATCGACAGCGAGGCGACCGAACCGAGCACGGCGAGGCCGGCGGCGATGTACCAGGCGAGGGCGTAGCTCCCGGAGGAGTCGCGGATCGCGCCGGCGCCGAAGGCCGCGAGACCGGCTCCGAGCTGGTGACTTGCGAAAACCCAGCCGAAGACGATCGGCCCGGCGTCGCCGAACTGGCGGACACAGAGCGCGACCGTGGGCGGAACCGTGGCCACCCAATCGAGGCCATAGAAGATGATGAACGCCCACATGCTCGGTTCCACCGATCCGCTCAGCAATTGCGGAAGCAACGCGAGCGAAACACCGCGGAGGGCGTAGTAGACGCCCAGCAGGATGCGCGGATCCACCCGGTCGGTGAGCCAGCCGGAGGCGATCGTGCCGACGACATCGAAGATCCCGACGAGGGCGAGCAGCCCGGCGGCGGTGGTCTGCGGCATGCCGTGGTCGTGCGCGGCGGGAACGAAATGGGTGCTGACCAGGCCGTTCGTCGTGGCACCGCAGATCGCGAAACCGGCTGCGAGCAGCCAGAACGTCCTGGTGCGCGCCGCCGAGCCGAGCACCGAAAGCGCGCGGCGGGCGGAACCGCCGGCGCGGACGGGCGGGGGCACCACGCCGGGTTCGGCACCGTAGGCGGTCGTCCCGACGTCGGAAGGGTGATCGCGGACGAGGAGCAGGACGACGGGAACGACGGCCAAGGCCGCGATGGCGATGACGAGGGAGGCCGTCCGCCAGCCGGCGTCGACGGCGAGGTTGGCCACGATCGGAAGGAAGATCAGCTGGCCGGTGGCGCCCGCGGCGGTGAGGACGCCGGTGACGACGCCGCGGCTGCGCACGAACCAGCGGGCGGCGACCGTCGCGGCGAAGCTCATCGCCATCGAGCCGGTGCCGACGCCGACCAGTACGCCCCAGCAGAGGATGAGCTGCCAGCTCGAGCTCATGAACACCGTGCCGCCCGCGCCGAGCGCGACCACGAACAACGCCGTCGCGGCGACCCGTCGCATGCCGAAGCGCTCCATCAGTGCGGCAGCGAAGGGCGAGAAGAGACCGTAGAGCACGAGGTTCACGGAGACGGCCGAAGCGATCGTCGCGCGCGACCAGCCGAACTCGTTGTGGAGCGGGTCGATCAGGACGCCGGGGGCCGCGCGGAAACCCGCGGCGGCGAGGAGGGCGACGAACGCGGCTGCGGCGACGAACCACGCACGGTGGAGTCGGGGCGAACGGGTTTCAAGTTCCACGGAAACAGCGTCATCGATCACGGCGGCCACCGAAAGCGGCTTGAAGGACACCGTGCGAAAGATTCGGGCCAAGGCCATAGGCTCTGACCCATGCGCTGCCGTCGTCTCGTGCCGGCCCTGCTGCTCACGATCGGGCTCCTCGGCGGCTGCGCGGGGTCACCCCCGTTGCCCTCCGCTCCGGAACTAGTGAGCGCGGCTGCCGACTCCCTCACCTCGTTGCGCAGCGTGCGGTTCACGCTCGGGGTGAACGGCGTCGTCACCGGGTTACCCGTGCGGGGGCTCGACGGCGAGATCACTCTTGAGGGTGGCCGAGACGGGAGTGCGGTCGGTAAGGCCGATCTGCAAGATGACTTTGAACGGGTGAAAGTCGAGTACCGGCTGTCCGGCGAGGAGATCACGCTCAGTGGCCCTGACGCGGAGCGGGTGATTCCGGCTTCGGCGCCGTACACGCCTCGGGCGATGCTGGGCGCCGACGGCGGGCTTCGGCGGCTGCTGACCGGGGCGACCGAGCTGCGGGGCGAGCGGTGGGAGCGGGTGCAGGACACCGACTCGATCCGGATCAGCGCGAAGGTGCCCGCCGCGGTGATCAGCGGGATCGTGCCGGAGATCAAGGCCGACGTGTTCGTGAAGCTGTGGGTGTCGAAGGCCGAGCCGCGGCAGCTGATGCGGGTGTGGCTGCAGGTGCCGCCGACCCGGCCCGAAGAGTTCGCGGTGATGTTGGAGCTGGCGTTGACCAGGCATAACGCGGTGGTCGTCGGGGACGGGCGATAGCAAAGGTCCCTTGCTCCCGCGCTAGGTGCAGCGGGCGTCGGGGGCGGGTAGTTCGCCGTCGATCAGGTACGCGAAGCCGGCCTTGTCGACGCACTCGTTGCCGTCGAGGAAGACGGTGTGCTGGGCGCCCTCGAACGTCAGCAAAGCTCCCTTGAGGTCGCGCGCGAGGTTCACGCCGGACGCGTGCGGGGTCGCCGGGTCGTTGGTGGTCGAGATGACCAGCGGGCGCGGCAGGCCCTCGATGTCCGGACGGTGGACTTCCGAGGTCGCGGGCACCGGCCAGACCGAGCAGATGTCGAGTTCGCTCATGTCCGGCGTGCCGCCGGTGAGGAACGGTGCGCCCTGGAACATCCGTTCGTGGGCGCCGTCGATGACCTTCCGGTCGGTGACCCTGGTGCTGTCGACGCAGCGCACCGCGAAGTACACGTCGAGGATCCCGGTGTACCGGCCGTCCGGCTCGCGGCCGTAGTAATTGTCGGCGAGCGCGACCAGGGTCTTACCGCTCCCCCGTTTGAGCTCGGCGAACCCGTCGTTGAGGAACTTCCACGCGTCCTGCGAGTACAGCGCGGCGCTCGTCCCGGTGATGGCGTCCTCGAACGACAGTTTCCGGTCCCCCGCCGGCACCGGCTTGGTGATCAGCGGCTGGACCAGGTCCAGGAACGCCTTCGTCACCGCACCCGGGAGCCGGCCGAGCGCGCAGTCCTCGCGCGCCGTGCACCACTTGCCGAACTCGGTGAACGTGTTCTGGAAGCCGGCCATCTGCGTCACCAGAGACTCGGCGGTGTCGAGTTCGGGGTCGACCGCGCCGTCGAGGACCAGCGCCCGCACCTTGTCCGGATAGGCCTCGGCGTACGCGGTCCCGATCTGCGTGCCGTACGAATAGCCCAGGTAGGTGAGCTTTTCGTCGCCGAGTACCGCGCGAAGGACGTCTAGGTCGCGGACGACGTCTCGGGTCCCGATGTTGGCCAGCATCTCCTGGCCGTGTTTCGTGCGCTCGGCACATCGGGCGCTGTACGCCTTGGCGTCGGCGAGTTGCTTCGCGATACCGCCGGGGCTCGTGTCGCTTTCCGAATCCTCCGCGCGGTCCGCATCACGCTCGGCATCGGTGAGGCAGACAAGTCTGGGTTCGCTGGTCCCGACACCGCGCGGGTCGAAGCCGACGATGTCGAACCTGGCGGCCAGCGTGGCCGCGGCCGGGGACTTCGCGATGCGCGCCGCGGACGAGACGCCCGAGCCGCCTGGTCCGCCGGGATTGATGACGAGCGAGCCGATCCGCTGGGCAGCCTTCTTCGCCTTATGCCGGAGCACGCCGATCGTGATGGTCTCGCCGTCCGGCTTCAGGTAGTCGAGCGGCACGGTGAGCTTCGCGCAGTCGTACGCCTTGTCGGCGAAGGCCCGCTTCGCCGACTGCGAATCCGCGAACGACGTGCACGAACCCCACGCGAGCTTCTGATCGGTGAACTTTTCGAGTGCCTTCGGGTCGGGAGTCGGCGACGCCGAAGTCACCGGAGCCGGCGGAGGTGCCGACGGCGTGGGCTGCGGCGGCGAGCTCGTGCACGAAGCGGCCAACGCGGCGACGACGAGCACGGCCGGGACGCGGCGAAGGCTCATCTCGCGATCTTCGCAGCGTCCCGGCCGGTCACGGGCGTTCGCGCCGAACTCGTTACTTCGCCGTGCAGCGCTTGCCGTCCTCCGGCACCGCGCCGTCCACCAGGTATTTGATCCCGACCTGGTCGACGCACGAGACGCCCTGCATGAACACCGTGTGCTGGTTGCCCTCGAACGTCAGCAAAGCTCCCTTGATCGCTTTCGCCAGGTTGACCCCGGCCTGATACGGGGTCGCCGGGTCGTTGGTCGTCGAGATGACCAGGGTCTTCGGCAGGCCTCCGACGTTGGGCTGGTGGGGCTCCGAGGTGTTAGGCACCGGCCAGAAGGCGCAGGCGTCACGCGCGGAACCGTCCGGCTTGCCGTCGTCGAGGAAAGGCGCCGCCTGGGCGTAGCGCTGCTGCGCGTCCAGGATCTTCGCCGGATCGGTGACCCGCGGATCGTCAACGCACCGGATCGCGACGAACGCGTCCTGCGTCGTCCCGTAGCGGCCGTCGGCGCCGCGCTCGTTGTAGAGGTCGGCCAGTTTTTCCAGGCCGTCGCCGCGCTGGCGCTTCAGGTCGTTGAGCGCGGAGTTCAGCGGTTCCCAGAGATCTTCCTGGTAGAGGGCTTGTATCACGCCGGTGGTGGCATCCTCGTACGACAGTTTCCGGCCGTCGCTCACGGGGACCGGGAAGTCGATCAGCGGCCGCACCAGGTCCTGGAACGCTTTCGTCACGCCCGCGGCGTCGCGGCCGAGCGCGCAGTCCTCCCGTGCGGCGCACCAGTTGGAGAACTCGCCGAACGCCTTGCCGAAGCCCTCTCCCTGCGCGACCAGCGACTCCACCGCGTCCTGTTCGGGGTCGACGGCGCCATCGAGCACCAAGGCCCGGACGTTGGTGGGGAACGCCTCCGCGTAGGCGGAGCCGATCCGGGTGCCGTACGAGTAGCCGACGTAGTTCAGCTTCGGGTCGCCGAGGACCGATCGCAGGATGTCGATGTCCTTGACGACGTCCCGGGTGCCCACGTTCGCGAGCATCGAGGAACCGTGTTCGGTCCGCTCGGAGCACTTGGCCGCGAACTGCTGGGACTCGGTCTCCTGCTTTTTCACCCCGTCGGGTGATCCGTCGGTCTCGCTGTCGTCCGCGCGGTCCGCGTCGCGTTCGTCGTCGGTGAGGCACTTGATCTGCGGCTCGCTCGCGCCGATGCCGCGCGGGTCGAAACCGACGATGTCGAAGCGTTTACCCAGCTCGTTCGTCGCGGTCCGGGAGGCGAGCCCGGCGCCGGCCACCATGCCCGAGGCACCCGGGCCACCGGGGTTGACCACGAGCGAGCCAATCCTTTCGTCGGTTTCCAGCGCCTTCCGGCGCAGCAATCCGAGCGTGATCGAGCCGCCTTCGGGCTTCGCGTAGTCGAGCGGGACGGTCAGGCGTGCACACTGTGCGTCCTTCACCCGGAACGCCGCTTTTGCGTCATCAGATGTCGCGTAGGGTGCACAGTCGGCCCAGGTCAGACTCTGCCCGTAGAACTTCTCGAGTCCTATGGGCACCTGTCCGGACGGAGCGTGCGACTCGGTCACCGGAGCCGGTGGCTGGGTTCTACCCTCGCCCGATGTACACGCGGCAAGCGTGACGGTGAGCAGGCCGGACAGCGAGATCGCGACGATTCGGCGGGCACGGGACCTGGCGCTGACATGAGTGGACACGGTTGGATCGTGCCATCGGCCAGGGAACTCGGCCGCACCACCACCGCGTTGGTGGTACGGGTGCGACGGCATGAGGAACAGACGGGAGCACAGGGGTGGCAGCACTGATCAGCCGGGTGGGCAAGAAGCTGCGCCGGATCATTCAGCGGCCGGGCAGCGTCGAGCTGACTCGCTACGAGGCGCTGCTGCCGGCCATCGAGAAGCTCGAGCCCGAGTTGGAGAAGCTTTCCGACGACGGGCTGACAGAGCGGGCCGGCAAGCTTCGCGAGTCCAAGTCCTTCGGCAACGACGAGCTGATCGAGGTCTGCGCGCTCGGCCGTGAGGCCGCGCGGCGCGCGCTCGACGAGCGCGCCTTCGACGTCCAGCTGCTGGGCACGATGGGCCTGCTCAGCGGGCATATCGTGCAGATGGAGACCGGTGAAGGCAAGACGCTGGCGGGTGCGCTGGCCGGAGCCGGGTACGCCCTGCGCGGCAAGCACGTCCACGTCGTCACGGTGAACGACTACCTCGCCCGCCGTGACGCGGAATGGATGGGCCCGATCTACGACCTGCTCGGCGTCTCCGTCGGCTGGATCGAGCCGGGTCACTCCCGCGAAGAGCGCCGCGAGGCGTACGCGAAGGAGGTCACGTACGGCGCTGTCAGCGAGATCGGCTTCGACGTACTACGCGACAGGCTGGTGACTCGCGAAGAGGATCTGGTCCAGCGCGCGCCCGAGGTCGCGATCGTCGACGAGGCGGACTCCGTGCTGGTCGACGAGGCCCGCGTGCCGCTGGTGATGGCCGGTTCGATCGACCACACCGACGCCGACGAAGAAGTCGCGAACATCGTCCGGCGGCTGCGGCTCGGGCTGCATTACGAGACCGACTCCGACGGCCGTAACGCCTGGCTGACCAAGGCCGGCGCTTCGGTGGTCGAGAAGGCCCTCGGCGGCGACATCAATCTCTACGACGACACCGGCTCGGACCGGCTGCCGGCGGTGAACGTCGCGCTGCACGCGCACGCGCTGCTCACCCGCGACGTCGACTATCTGGTTCGCGACGGCAAGGTGCAGCTGATCAACGCCGCTCGCGGCCGCGTCGCCGAACTGCAGCGCTGGCCGGACGGCCTGCAGGCCGCCGTCGAGGCGAAAGAGCAGGTCAAGGCGACCGACCGGGGCGAAATCCTCGACTCGATCACCGTGCAGGCGCTGCTCGCGCGCTACCCCGAGGTCGCGGGCATGACCGGTACCGCGGTCGCGGTCGCCGAGCAGCTGCGCGAGTTCTACAAACTCGAGGTCGCGGTCATCCCGCCGAACACGCCGAACATCCGCGAGGACCAGGAAGACCGGATGTTCGGATCGCCGTCGCAGAAACTGCGCGCGATCGAGGAGGAGATCCGGCGGGTGCACGAGACCGGGCGGCCGATCCTCGTCGGCACCCAGGACGTCGCCGAATCGGAGGAACTGGCCGAGAAGCTGGCGAAGGTCGAGCTCGAATGCATCGTGCTCAATGCCCGCAACGACGCTCAGGAAGCCTCGATCATCGCCGATGCCGGTAAGAAAGGCGCGGTCACCGTTTCGACCCAGATGGCCGGCCGCGGTACCGACATCCGGCTCGGTGGCAAGGACGGCGACGGCCGCGAGGAGGTCGTCGAGCTGGGCGGGCTGCACGTGATCGGCACCGCCCGCTACCCGTCGAGCAGGCTGGACGGCCAGCTGCGCGGCCGGTCCGGACGGCAGGGCGACCCGGGCAGCGCGGTGTTCTTCGCCAGCCTGAACGACGAACTCGTGCTGTCGAACGCGCCGGACATCCCCGAAGGCATCAGCTCCGACGTGGGCAGCGGCGAGATCACCGATCCGGCGGCGCTGCGGCAGATCAACCACGCGCAGCGCGTCGCCGAGGGTGTCGACCTCGAGATCCACCGGAACACGTGGCGCTACACGCGGCTGATCGAGCGGCAGCGCGGCGAGCTGCTCGAGCACCGCGACAAGGCGCTGCGGACGGGGCACGCGGCGGAGGTGCTGGAGAAGGCGCATCCGGAGAAGTTCAAGGAGCTCGCGGAGAAGGTCGACGACGAGGCGAAGGTGGAGCAGATCGCCCGCGAGGTGATGCTGTTCCACATCGACCAGCTGTGGTCGGACCACCTGGCGTTCCTGACCGACGTGCGGGAGAGCATCCACCTGCGGGCGCTGGCGCGGGAAACGCCGATCGACGAGTTCCACCGCGCGGCGATCCCCGAGTTCCACAAGATCATCCCGGAGGCGGCGGAGCGGTCGGCGAAGACGCTCGAGGACGCCGAGATCACCGATGACGGGATCGACCTCGGCGACGCCGGCGTGCGGCGGGCGAACACGACGTGGACCTACCTGGTGCACGACAACCCGTTCGACTCCGACTTCGAGCAGACGATCAAGAAGGTGCGGAGCATGATCAAGCGGAAGTAGCCGGTCAGGTCCAAGAACGGAGCAGGGGACCTTTGCTATCACTCTCTCCCGGAGAGTGATAGCAAAGGTCCCCTGCTCTCTTTTCGCGACGCGGGCTACGGCATTCTTCCGCCGTGCCGATCACCACGGAGTTCTGGGCGACCACCGCCCAAGTCATCCCCGCCCTGTTGCTTGCCTTCGTCCTGACCCAGCGTCCGGCCGAGCGCAAGGAAGACCGCGAGAAGGTGAAGCCCGGAGCGTTCCGGCTCATCTACAGCATGATCGTGCTGCTTTCCCTCGCGCTGGGCGTGGCGGCCGAGTTCCTGGCGCTGGACGGCCTGCTCGGCGGCGGCGGCCGCGGGACGGCGCGGGTGGTGATCCTCGCGATCGGGGTGCTCGCGTTCTGGGCGGTCCTGGCCGTGGCGATCTGGTCGGGCACGAGGTTCTTCCCCGAGACCGACGAGGACATGGACCGGCTGCGGCTCCGCGTCGGCGCGCTGCTCACCGGCCAGCTCCTGTTCGCGGTCGTGGTCGCGCTGCTGCCGCTGGCGGCGGCGATCTGGCTGACGATCCGGATGTGATCGCCCGGGCGCTGACACAGGTGGGCGATTCGGCACATCTGCTCGTCCCCGCGAGCGCGCGTGAGTGAGAATGTCGGCATGCCGCAACTGCGCATCGCACTGGCCCAGGTCAACACCACCGTCGGCGACCTCGAGGGCAACGCCGAAATCACCGTCGAGTGGACCCGCAAGGCCGCCGAAGCAGGCGCCCACATCGTGGTCTTCCCGGAGATGTCCCTCACCGGTTACCCCGTCGAGGATCTCTCCCTGCGCCCGACCTTCGCGTCCGCCTCCAAGCAGATGGTCGAAGCCCTCGCCCGCCGCCTCGACGAGGCAGGCTGCGGCGAGGTGCTCACCTACATCGGCTATCTCGACCTCGACGAGACCGGCCCGCGTGACGCGGCGGCCGCGCTGTACCGCGGCGAGGTGGTCGCCCGGCAGTTCAAGCACCACCTGCCCAATTACGGCGTCTTCGACGAGCACCGGTGGTTCAAGCCCGGGCAGGCTCTCGAGATCGTCCGCTTCCACGGTGTCGACGTCGGCATGGTGATCTGCGAGGACGTCTGGCAGGACGGCGGCCCGATCTCCGCGCTGGGCAAGGCCGGGGTCGATCTCGTGGTCGCGCCCAACGCCTCGCCGTACGAGCGCGCGAAGGACGACATCCGCCAGCCGCTGATCGCGCGCCGCGCGGCCGAAGCGGGCGCGCCGCTGGTGTACACGAATCAGATCGGCGGCCAGGACGACCTGGTCTTCGACGGCGACTCGATCGTCGTCGGCGCGGACGGCAAGCTGCTGGCGCGCGCGCCGCAGTTCGTCGAGCACCTGCTCGTCGTCGACATGGATCTCGCCGCGGGCGGGCACACCGCCGAGGGGGAGTTCGAAGGTCTGCGGGTCACGCGCCGCGTGCTCAGCGAGGACCCGCTCCCGGCGTACACCCCGCGCACCGAGTCGGCGATCAGCGAACCCCTTTCGGACGAGGCCGAGGTGTGGCACGCGCTCGTCGTCGGCCTGCGCGACTACGTGCACAAGAACGGCTTCTCGTCGGTCACGTTCGGCTTCTCCGGAGGCATCGACTCGGCGGTCGTCGCGGCGCTGGCTGCCGATGCCCTAGGTGGCGACAACGTCTACGGCGTCTCGATGCCTTCGGAGTACTCCTCGGAGCACTCGAAGGGCGACGCGGAAGACCTCGCGAGCCGCATCGGCGCGCACTACCGGGTCGAGCCGATCGCCGGCATGGTCAAGATCTACGTGGACCAGCTCCGGCTGACCGGCCTCGCCGAGGAGAACATCCAGGCCCGCGTCCGCGGCATGCTGCTGATGGCACTGTCCAATCAGGACGGTCACCTGGTGCTCGCCACCGGCAACAAGACCGAGCTCGCCGTCGGCTACTCGACGATCTACGGCGACGCCGTCGGTGCCTTCGCGCCGATCAAGGACCTGTTCAAGACGCATGTCTGGCATTTGGCCAAGTGGCGCAACGCCGAGGCGGAGAAGAACGGCGAGACCCCGCCCATCCCGGAGAACTCGATCACGAAGCCGCCGTCGGCCGAGCTTCGGCCAGGGCAGCTGGACAGCGACTCGCTGCCCGACTACCTGATGCTCGACGACATCCTCGACGACTACATCGAGGGCGATCGCGGCTATGTCGATCTGGTCGACGCGGGCTTCGAGCCGGAGACCATCGACCGGGTGGTGCGCATGGTCGACAAGGCCGAATTCAAACGCCGCCAGTACCCGCCGGGCACCAAGATCACGTTCAAGGCGTTCGGGCGGGACCGGCGGCTGCCGATGACCAACGGCTGGCGCGAGGGCACAGTCGTGGTCCGCTCAGCTCAGCGCGATCTGATTCCCCGCTGAGTTCAGGAGCACGGCCACCAGGCCGGGCTTGCCGTCCCTGCGGACGAGCATGTCCATCCCGAGCGCGCGGACCGCGGTTTCGACCGCGGCGGGCTCGGGGTGGACACCGGTGACCATGAGCAGCGGGATCGACGGAAGGCCTCGCGTCGTCGGATGCGGGGTGTTCCCCCAGTCGATGAGGAACGGCGCGAGCCCGTCCAGGCCGCCGGCTCCGGTGAGGCGCCAGGTCAGCAGTTCACCGTCGTCGGTGGCGCGCGACATCTCGGACGCCTCCCCCGGGTCGTAACCGCGTTCGCGCGCTTCGGTGATCGCCTCGTCGATGCCGTCCACTCGCGCCGCCCAGGTGAGCAAAGCGGGTTCGGTCAGATCGTCGATGCCGAACGGCCGCGGCCCGACGTGCTCGGGTTGATCCGGGTCGGGCCCGACCACCTCGAGATACGCACCGGCGCCGAGATCGGCCAGGTAGTTGGCCGTACCGAACCCGACATGCCTGCCGCCGCGTACAGGCGTGACACCGGTCAGGTCCGCGACGCGCGCGACGGCCTCTTCGAGGTTCGGCCCGGCGTAGACGAGGTGGTCGAGAACGAGGTCACTCATGCCCTTACTCCTACCGCAGTGGCCTCGTTCGCGGCACCGCGGTGTGGCGGTGTCGCCCGAATAGCGGCGAAGCCGAAACTGTCGGACCGGTCTCGTACCCTGGGTCTCATGACGGCACCGGGATACGCCGTGTTCGGCACCGCGATCGGCGACTGCGGCATCGCGTGGAACGAACGCGGGGTCATCGCGGTCCAGCTACCCGAAGGCAGTGAAGCGAAGACCCGGGCACGCCTCACCGCGCGGCTGCCCGAAGCCGTGGAGGCCACACCACAAGGTGACGTTCAGCGTGCGATCAACAGCATCGTTTCGCTGATGGACGGCAAGCGCACCGACCTCATCGGCGTCGCGCTCGACTACGAAGGCGTGCCGGAGTTCCACCACCGGGTCTATGAATTCATCCGCACGATCCCGGCGGGCAAGACCCTGACCTACGGCGACATCGCGAACATCCTCGGCATGCCCGGCGGGGCGCAGGCCGTGGGGCAGGCGATGGGCCGCAACCCGTTCCCGATCATCGTTCCGTGCCATCGCGTGCTCGCCGCGGGCGGCAAGGACGGTGGATTCTCCGCGCGCGGAGGGGTCGCCACCAAGCGCCGGATGCTGGTCATCGAAGGCGCTTTGGCGGACGAACCGACTTTGTTCTGAACGTTCTACTGGACCGGTGACCAGGGCTTGAGCCAAGGCGTCTCCGGCCAGCCCTCCGCGGCGGCCATCAACGGGATGGCGGTCGCGCCGTCGATGTGCTCGCGGATGATGTCGGCGTGCCCGGCATGCCGTGCGGTCTCCTCGATCACGTGGAGCAGCACCCAGCGGACCGACCACGCGTCAACGTCCTGCGGGTACCACGGCACGCCCTTCGGCACCGGGACCGGCTGGCCGAGGTCGGCGATCCCGGCGATGACGTCCGCGGTGCGGCGGGCGACGTCGTCGTAGCGCGCGAGAACGCTTTCGACCGTCTCCTCCGGCGCCATCACGTAGTCGGCTTCGTAGTCCTTCATCGCCTCTTCCAACGGCTTCGAAGGCTTTTGGAGAATGATGTCGATCCAGCCGTTTTCCACGCCGGCCGTGTGCTTGATCAGGCCGCCGACGCTCAGTGTGCTTCTCGTCGGGACAGCCCGGGCTTGTTCTTCGCTGAGGCCGTGCGCGGCGATGCGCAGAACGTGTCGCTGCTGCTCGAGGTAGGCGAGGAGACCCTCGCGCTCGTCGGCGACCGGGGGAACGTTTCCAGCCATGGTGGCTCCTTCCGTCGGGAAGGATCCTTACATCCGGACCCGGCGCTCCGGGGCGATTCGACGCAGCCGATCCCCAGGAAGAGAGCAAGGGACCTTTGCTACCGCTCGCTTAGGCAGGCTAAGTAAGCGAGAGCAAAGGTCCCTTGCTCCCGCTACGACTGCGGCCGCACGAAGGGGAACAGCACCGTCTGCCGGATCGACGCGCCGGTCAGCATCATCAGCAGCCTGTCGATGCCGATACCGAGCCCGCCGGTCGGCGGCATGCCGTGTTCGAGGGCGAGCAGGAAGTCCTCGTCCAGTTCCATCGCTTCGACGTCACCGCTCGCCGCGCGCAGCGACTGCGCCTCCAGCCGCCGCCGCTGTTCGAGCGGGTCGGTCAGTTCGGTGTAGGCCGTGCCGACCTCGGAGCCGAACGCGATCAGGTCCCAGCGTTCGGCCAGCCGCGGATCGGTGCGGTGCTGCCTGGTCAGCGGCGAGACGTCGGTCGGATAGTCGGTGTAGAAGGTCGGCAGCACCGTCGCGCCTTCGACGAGGTGCTCGTGCGCCTTCAGCACGAGATCGCCGTGCCCGGCGTCCTCGTTCACCGGCACCCCCGCGGCCCGGCACAGTCGCCGGAGTTCGGAAACCGGAGTGCCCGCGTCGATCTTCTCCCCCAGCGCCGTGGAAACCGCCTCGTGAACCGGGATCACCGGCCAGTCACCGGAGATGTCGTACTCGACGATCGTCCCGTCCGGTCCCGGCCGGCGCACCACCTGTGCGCCGTACGCGGCCTCCGCCGCGTGCTGCACGAGTTCGCGCGTCAGTGCCCGCATCGTGTTGTAGTCGGCGTACGCCTGGTACGCCTCCAACATGGTGAATTCGGGGTTGTGCGTCGCGTCGACACCTTCGTTGCGGAAATTCCGGTTGAGCTCGAAGACCCGCTCGACCCCGGCCACACACAGCCGCTTCAGGTACAACTCGGGCGCGATCCTCAGGTACATCCGCATGTCGTAGGCGTTGATGTGGGTGACGAACGGGCGCGCGTTGGCGCCGCCGTGCACGGTCTGCAGCATCGGCGTCTCGACTTCGAGGTAGTCGCCCTGGTGCAGTCGTTCCCGCACCGCGCGCACCACCGTCGACCGCATTCGCAGCATCGCCGTCGAATCCGGGTTGACCGCGAGGTCGAGGTAGCGCTGCCGCACGCGGGTCTCCGGGTCGGTGAGGCCCTTTCGCTTGTCCGGCAACGGATGCAGGCTTTTCGCGGTGACCGTCCACTCGTCGACGAGCACGGAAAGCTCGCCACGCCGCGACGTCGTGACCTGCCCGCTCACACCGACGTGGTCACCGAGGTCGACACCGCGCCGCCAACCGCCGAGGTCGAGCACGGTGGCGTCGAGCATCAGCTGGATCTCACCGCTGAAGTCCTTGACCCGCGCGAAACAGAGCCCGCCGAGGTTGCGCATCGCGAGCACGCGCCCCGCGATCCGGACGCGGTGGCCGGTGTTGCTGTCCGGGCCCAGGTCACCGAATTTGTCGACGATGTCGCCGAGCAGATCCTCCCGGGCGAAACCGACCGGGTAAGGGTCGATTCCGGCTTCACGCAGGCGATCCAGCTTGGCCATGCGGACCCGGACCTGGTCCGGGCGCCGTACCTGTTTCGGCGCGGGGGTGGCCGCGCTCGCGTCGATGCGGTGGACCTCGGCGACGAATTCGTCGGTCACCGTCTCCAGTTTCAGTGCCCTGCCGGACCGTCCGGTCGGGACGAATCCTTCGAGCGCGCCGGCCACGATGCCGACGCGCGGCAGCCGTCGAGCCGAGGAATAGCACAGGAAACGCGGTTCCCAGTCGGGTCCGTACTTGGCGTTGGACCGGTAGAGCGATTCCAGCTGGAAGAACCGGGACGCCATGCTGAGGACACCGCGCCACGCGCGCAGCACCGGGCCCGCGCCGATCCGCTCGCCTTCGGAGAAGACCGCGCGGAACATCGCGAAGTTCAGCGAAATCCGTTGTGCGCCCAGGTGCGAGCTCGCCGCGACGACCTCCGCGATCATGTACTCGTTGAGCCCGTTTTCGGCGTCGCGGTCGCGTCGCATCAGGTCCAGGGACAGGCCCCGGCGCCCCCACGGGACGAACGACAGCATTCCGCGAAGCTCGCCTTGAGCGTCGTACGCCTCCACCATCACGCTGCGGCCGTCGCTCGGATCGCCGAGCCTGCCGAGTGCCATCGAAAACCCGCGCTCGGTCTCCGCGCCGCGCCATTGCTGCGCTTGCAGCAACAGCGCCGCCATTTCGTCGATCGGGATTTCGCTGTGTCGCCGGACTTTGGTGGTGTATCCGGCCCGTTCGATCCGTTTGACCGCTTGCCGGACCGACCGGCGTTCCGGCCCCGCGAGGCTGAAGTCGCGGACGTCGAGGACTGCTTCGTCCCCGATTTCCAGTGCCCGCAATCCCGCGTCGGCGTACGCCTTCGCGCCGCGTTCGCTCGCGCCGAGCACACCGGGGGTCCAGCCGTAGGTGCGCGATTCGTTGAGCCAGGCGCGGACCGCGTCCGGCCAGGCGTCGGGGTCGCCGATCGGATCGGCGCTCGCGACACTGGTACCGGCGAGCACACGGTAGGCCACCGCCGCGCGCCCATTGGGTGCGAAGACGACACTCTTCTCGCGCCTGGTGGCGAAATAGCCCAGAGAGTCGTCTTCGCCGTGTTCGGCGAGCAGACGGCGTACCCGCAGTTCTTCTTCGTCCGTCCTCAAGCGACGGCTGCGTACTCCGCGGAAGAGCGTGTACAACGCCGCTGTCGCGACGGCCGTCGCACTGAGGTCGAGCACGAGGTCGAGCCAGGCGGGCCCTTCGGAGATGCCGACCCGGCGAAGCTGGAAATTCTCACCGGTCGTGTGGTTGACGACCCACGCGAACCGCTCCCATGTGTCGGCGAGGCGCCCGGGGAACGCTTCGCTCAGGCCCCAGCCGACGAGGATGACCGCGGCGAGGCCGCCGAGCAGCACGGTGAAGCCGTCGCGCCACGCGCTCGGCGCCAGGCGGGCGGGGAACGCGGGCCGCAGTTTCCAGAGGAGGGCGATCATGCCGATCGAGATCAGGTCGGCGATGGTCAGCACCCACAGCTGATGCGGGATGTGCCGGGCCTGCCACGGCCCCAGGTTCAGCAGCCCAGGCCACCACAGCAAGGCGGCCTGGAAGGCCAGGGTCATCGCCAGGCCGCCGAACTGGAACAACAGCAACGTGTAGAGGGCGGCGCGTTTGCGGCGACGGAGCGCGGAGCCGAGGACGACGAGCAGCAGGACGATCACGAGGCTCGCGTTCGTCGGGATGCTCAGCGTGGAGAACGCGAGGTCGCCCCCTTTGAGCACCGGCCCCCGCACGCCGCCGGCGAGTAGGAGAATCACCGAAAAAACGGCCGCGAGCTGCACGAGAGTGGCGACGATTCCGCCAGCCCTCGCCTTCCACGGCGAGACACGGCTCGCTGGGTTTCCCATACTGGCCTTTCGCGGAGCTCACAGGTGATCGACAGCTGCTACTACTTGACGTCACACAACCCCGTGTGGTTGTCACCGAACATCATCCTCCGGTCGCGAATCTTCTCGTTCGCGGGCGTGACGCTGCGTCGACACCGAGGTGTGAAGCTGGTCGCAGGGCCTTGGGAGCGCAATCCACCCGTGTCACGCTTTGAGGTGTTCAGCTCCACGACCCGGGGACCTCTTCGAGGCCTCGAGGGAAGGACGGTCGACAAAGATGTCTGCCACCGAAAAGGACTCCGGTGAACTCGCCGCTCCGTACGGGACCGGCGCCGCACCCCAGGCCACACCTGGGAGGAAAGTCCGCGTACACCACCTTCGCGAGATGAAGGACCGCGGCGAAACCTGGCCGATGCTCACCGCCTACGACATGTACACGGCCGCGTTGTTCGACGAGGTCGGCATTCCCGTGCTGCTCGTCGGCGACTCCGCGGCCAACAACGTCTTCGGCTATGACACGTCACTGCCGGTGACCGTGGACGAACTGCTCCCCCTGTGCCGCGCGGTGACTCGCTCGGTGAAGCGGGCGCTGGTCGTGGCCGACCTGCCGTTCGGCTCGTATCAGCTTTCGCCCCAGCAGGCGCTGGAGACGTCGGTGCGGTTCATGAAGGAAGGCCGCGCGCACGCGGTGAAGCTCGAAGGTGGCCGGAAGTTCGCGCCGCACGTCGAGGCACTGACTTCGGCCGGCGTCCCTGTGATGGGACATATCGGATTCACCCCACAGAGTGAACACAATCTGGGCGGCTACCGAGTTCAAGGACGCGGCGAAGCGGCCGAAGCGCTGCTCGCCGACGCACTGGCTCTCGAGGAGGCAGGCGCCTTCTCGGTCGTCATGGAGATGGTGCCCGCCGAAGCCGCGAAGCGGATCACGCACGAACTGAAGATCCCGACCGTCGGCATCGGCGCCGGTCCCGACTGCGACGCGCAGGTGCTCGTCTGGCAGGACATGGCCGGACTCCGGACAGGCAAGACTCCGCGGTTCGTCAAGCAGTACGCCGATCTCGCGGGCGTTCTGTCCGGCGCTGCGGCGGCGTTCGCGGAAGACGTGCGGCGCGGCGAGTTCCCGGCCGCGGAGCACTCCTTCCACGACTGACCCACACCCGACCTGCAGAAAGAGAGCAAGGGACCTTTGCTATCGCCCGCTCCTGAAGGGCGGTAGCAAAGGTCCCTTGCTCTCATTTCCGGACGCCCCCTGCGTGCCAACCCTCCTTTAGTCGTTCACGTATATGAACTTCAATCATGTCCTTGACTAGCATTCGTAAAGAGGCTTAACGTCTAGCCCGTCGCCGCCACGACTGAGCTTCGATCCCTCGACGAGGAGGACCACGGATGCGTATTCGTGAGCGGGTTCTGGCCATCGCGACCGGTGCCGCCCTGCTGTCGACCCTAGCGGCGTACCCCGCGCAAGCCGCGACAGTCCGCGTAGGGACTTCGGCGGAACTGACGTCCGCACTCGCTTCGGTCACTCCAGGGACCATCATCGAACTCGCGGCCAACACGACCTTCACCGGCAACTTCAAAGCGGCGAAGAGCGGGACGTCCAGCAGCCGCATCACGCTGAGGGGTCCGCGAAGCGCCGTCATCAAGGCCTCGGCCGGCCGCACGCTGGAGCTGACCGGAAGCTACTGGAACCTGACCGGGTTCACCGTCACCGGCGGCCAGAAGGGCCTCATGGCCACCGGCGTCAAGAACACCGTCGTCGATGGCATCAAGGTCACCGGCGTCGGCCACGAAGGCATCCACTTCCAGTACACGAGCACCGACAACGTCGTGAAGAACTCCGAGGTGACCGACACCGGCCGCGAGTACGCGGGCTACGGCGAAGGCATCTACTTCGGTTCCGCGAAGAGCAACTGGCCCGGCGGCACGCCCGACCGGAGCGACCGCAACAAGGCGATCGGCAACAAGATCGGCCCGAACGTGCGAGCCGAGTCGATCGACATCAAGGAAGGCACCACCGGCGGCGAACTGCGCGGCAACGTCTTCGACGGGACCGGGCAGAGCGGCGAGCACTTCGCTGACAGCTGGGTGGACATGAAGGGCAACAACTACGTGGTCGCGGACAACCGGGGCAGCAAGGTCTTCGTGCACAACGCGACCTACGGCGGCTTCGAGGTCCATGTCCAGCTCGACGGCTGGGGCCGCGACAACACCTTCTCCGGCAACACCGCGGACGTGCAGTCCTCATACGCGTACGGCTTCTACCTCGTGAAGGCCGCTACGGGGAACAAGGTCTGCGCGAGCAACAAGGTGACCGGTGCCGGGAAGGGATTCGCGAACGTGACCGCCACGGCGGGCTGCTGACGCGACCGAGACCGGGGGCCCGCTCAGCCCGGCGGCGGGGGCGGGCCCCCACCCTCCGGACACTCGCCGATTCGGGCAGAGTGTCCCTATGGACGACCTGTATCCATCGATCCCGCCGCGCGCCGAAGGCATGCTCGACGTCGGCGACGGGCACCGGATCTACTGCCAAGAGGCGGGAAACCCGGACGGAAAACCGGTGGTCGTCCTGCACGGAGGCCCTGGTAGCGGCATCTCCCCCATGGCTCGGCGGCACTTCGACCCCGAGGCCTACCGGATCATCCTGTTCGACCAACGCGGCACCGGTAAGAGCACTCCGCATATCAGCAAGCCGGACGTCGACCTGTCGGTGAACACCCTCTGGCACCTCGTCTCGGACATGGAGAAGCTGCGCGAACGGCTGAATCTGGAGCAATGGCAGGTCTTCGGCGGCTCGTGGGGCGCGACACTCGCACTCGCCTACGCCGAAACCCACCCGAGCCGGGTCACCGAACTCATCCTCCGCGGCGTCTTCACCGTCCGCCGCAGCGAACTCGACTGGATCTACGGCGGCGGCGCGGCGAACCTCTTCCCGCGCGAGTGGGAGGCGTTTCTCGCCCCGATTCCCGAAGAACGTCGCGACGACCCGATGTCGGCCTACCGCGAACTGGTCTATCACCCCGATCAGGCGATCCGGGAGCGCGCGGCGATCGCTTGGAGTACCTGGGAAGGCGCGACAGTGTGCCTGCGCCCGGATCCGGCTTTCCACAACCAGTACGCGTCGCCCGACTTCGCCGTCACCTTCGCGCGGCTGGCTCTGCACTACTTCTGCCATGGGGCGTGGCTCGAGGACGGGCAGCTGATCGGGGAGGCCGGGAAGCTGTCGGGAATTCCTGGCGTGATCGTTCAGGGGCGGTACGACGCCGTGTGCCCGCCGGTGACGGCTTACGAACTGCATCAGGCTTGGCCGGACTCGAAGCTCGAGTTGGTGGAGGCGGCCGGCCACGCGGTGACGGACCCGGGGATGCTGGCCGCGATCCGGGCCGCGACGGACTCTTTCCGGCTTCGCTGACTCCGGCAGATGGCCGATGACAAGCCGGGTCCAGACCAATAACGTTCCTCTTGATCATCGTCCTTGGGGGGATCCGGGTGTCTTGATCGTCGTGTAGCACCATGCCGTGGCCGCGACGGTGCCGTTTTCGCGCCTCCACCCCGGCCCGCGCACGATTCCGCGACTTCTGGAGCTCTCTTCGTTCGAAGAAAGCAGGTTCTCATGCGTTCTTCGAACGTCCATCGCCGCCGCGACGGCAGTCTTGACCGCTCTCGGCGTCACGGCACCTGTCGCCGAAGCGGCACCCGTACTGCCATCCGGGTTCGTCTTGACCGACACGCCATCGGGGCAGCCGTCCGGCGAACTCACCGACGCGGCATATCTGCCCGATGGCAGTGTGCTGACCACGGGCAAGCGCGGCTCCGTGCGCTGGACCCCGAATGGCGGCCAGCCGAGCGAAGTCGCATCGATTCCCGTCTATACCGGCGGATCACTCGGCCTGACGAGTATCGCGGTGGCTCCGGATTACGCCACCAGCCGGACGATCTACACCACGCAAGCGGTATCGACCGGCAGCGGCGATCGTGTTCTCCGTGTCAGCAAATGGCATGCACAAGGTACCGAGGCACCCACCGGGCTCACCGGCGAATCGGTCGTCCTCGAATTCGCGGCGAATTCCGACCACAGAGGGATCCAGGACCTCGCGGTGGATCCGACGGGCAGGTCCCTCTGGATCGCGGTCGGCGACAACGCCACCGACGACATCGTCGATAATTTCGCACTGCGTGCGCTGGACCTGAACCAGCCGACCGGCAAGATCCTGCGAGTCGACCCGAGCGGACTCGGCGTCGCGGACAACCCCTTCTTCGACCCCACAGAGCGGGATTCCTGGCGAAGCCGCAACTATCTCAGCGGTCTGCACGATCCCCGCGTCACGCTCGACCCCCGTGGCGGAGTGATAGTCACGGACACCGGCCGGACGGCAAAAGACGAAGTGAACATCGCGTTCCCCGGCCAGAGCATGAAATGGCCCTGCTGGGAAGGGGCAGCGAAGACACCCGGGTACCGGGACCTGCCCGAATGCCGCAACGTCATGAACACCGCTCCACTGATCGAAACCACCCACGGTGACAACAGCTCCATCGTCGGCGGCGTCCGGTACGGCGGGCAGGCCTATCCCGAGTCGTACCGCGAAAGTCACTTCATGGCCGACAAAGGCGCGGGATCTCTGTCGACGCTCAGCTTCACGGATTCGGCACAAGTGATCAACTCACCCAAAGTCTTCGCCTCCGCATTGGGTAGCCCCGTCTCGATAACGACCGCCCGCAACGGGGACATCGTGGTGGCCGATGCGGAAACCTCAGCCCTGCGACGGCTGAGCTACCGGCCCGCCAACAAGGCCCCGGTCGCGGCCTTCAACGCCACCATCGATCCCTCCACTCGCACGGTTTCGTTCGACGCGAGTATGTCCACGGACCCCGACTTCGACGATCTCACCTATCAATGGGACTTCGGTGATGGCGAAACGGGCACCGGGCGCACGTCGGACCACACCTACAGACCCGGGTACACGGCGACCGCCACCCTGACCGTGAAAGACGTCCACGGCACGGTGGCGAGTTCGAGCCAGGCGATCACGCCGGGCAGTGCCGGCCCGGTGATCACGTTGCTCCCGCCTAACCCGGGCACGGTGTTCTCGTCGAGGGAAACGGTTTCGGTGTCCGCGGAATCGGACGATCCCGTTGATGGGCCGATCACCGTCATCTGGCGGGCGGAGCAGTTGCGCTGTCCCGCCGACAACAGCTGTACGACCACACTTGTGCGCCACGGCTCAGGCTCGACGGTCAAGCTGGACTTCCCGGAGGAGACCGACAGCAGGCTCGTGCTCACTGGGACCGTGACGAACAGCCGCAACGTCATAGCCGCTGCGAGATACGTCGCCCAGCCACGCCTCGCCCAGCTCACGGTCGTCGGCACACACCCCGCTCAGTTCACCGTCGAGCCGGATCGAACCGCCAACCGCTTGGTGACCGTCGGCTCGCCACTGAGGATCTCGGCGCCCACCACCGCACTGAACGGTGCGGCGTTCTGGCGGTGGGCGGATACACAGGGCACCGCCCGGCATCGGGAGATCCGGATGCCCGGCGCCGATCTCATGCTCCGCGCGGACTACCGGTCGCCCATCGAAAAGCGCTATGCCGACGAGCCGACCCTGCGCACCGCGCTAGGTGCAGCTGTGGGACGCGAGGTCATTGAAAGCCCCGGACATTGGCAGGCCTACGCCAACGGTCGTCTCTACTGGACCTCGCGAACTGACGTGACCGCTGTCCAAGGCCGGATCCATGAGAAATACCTCGCCCTTGGCGCACACGCCTTCCTCGGGGCTCCAAGCTCGGATGAGTACCCGGGCAAAGCGGGCAACGGCCGTTTCAACCATTTCGACGGCGGGCCGACCACTGGCGAGGGGACGATCTACTGGACGCCGGCTTCCGGTGCCGCAGCGATCTACGGCCCCATCCGCGACAAGTGGCTCGAGACCGGAGCGGAAGCCGGTGTTCTCGGCCACCCGACCACTGACCAGGCGTCGACGCCGGACCAGGTCGGCCGGTACAACCATTTCGTCAACTCGTCGATCTACTGGACGGCTCAGACCGGCGCGCATTTCGTCAAGGGCGCGATCCGGGAGAAGTGGGG
Source organism: Amycolatopsis sp. lyj-112 (assembly GCF_046549055.1). Lineage (NCBI taxonomy): Bacteria > Bacillati > Actinomycetota > Actinomycetes > Pseudonocardiales > Pseudonocardiaceae > Amycolatopsis > Amycolatopsis sp. lyj-112. The sequence continues at coordinate 24,914 of NZ_JAJPWS010000022.1, forward strand.
GGCACTCGGCTGGGAGAGGTTCTTCGGCTACCCCACCACCGACGAAACCGGTACCCCGGACGGGGTGGGCAGGTTCAACCATTTCAGCGGAGTCGGCTCGATCTACTGGACGCCGTCGACCGGTGCCTACGAAGTCCATGGATGGATTCGTGACCGCTGGGCAGCGGTGGGCTGGGAAAACGGCGTCGGCTACCCCGTCACCGACGAGACGTGGACGCCGCAGGGAAGCGGCAAGTACAACCACTTCCGCAAGGGGAACGAGGAGCACTCGATCTACTGGCGGTTCGGCACGACCGCCGCGTTCGATGTGCGGGGCGCGATCCGGAATCGCTGGCGCCAACTCGGCTGGGAGACCTCGTATCTCGGTTTCCCGACCAGCGGCGAATACGATGTTCCAGGTGGCAAGCGCAGTGACTTCCAGAACGGCTACGTCGTCTTCACGTCTGCGACCGGGGCGGTAGTGGACCGTCGGTACTGAGTGAATCGAGGCGCCGGTGCGGCTTTCGGGCCGCACCGGCGCTTTTCTATAACCGACCACCAGAAGTCGTGTCGCCGGAAAGCCGTTGTGCCAGATAGACCGGGATCGTCGAAGCCAGGATCAGCACCGCCGCGACGACGTTGACGATCGGTGCCTGGTTGGGCCGGAACAGGTTGTTCAGGATCCAGATCGGCAGAGTTTCGAGCCCGGTCCCGAGGGTGAAGGTCGTGACGATGATTTCGTCGAACGACAGCGCGAACGCCAGCAGGCCGCCGGCCAGCAAAGCCGATCGCAGCATCGGGAACGTCACCAGCCGGAACGTCGTGAGTCCGTCGGCGCCGAGGTCCATCGACGCTTCTTCGAGGTTGCCGCCCATCCGCCGCAGGCGCGCGACGACGTTGTTGAACACCACCACGATGCAGAAGGTCGCGTGCGCGACGATGGCGGTGAACAGGCCGAGGTCGATGCCGAGGATCGTCCGGAAGGCGTTGTTCAAGGCGATACCGGTGACGATGCCGGGCAGCGCGATCGGCAGGATGATCAGTAGCGACACCTGGTTACGGCCGAAGAACCGGTACCGCTGCAGCGCGAAGGCCGCCATCGTGCCCAGCACCAAGGCAATCGCGGTCGCCGCGAGTCCTGCTTGGACGCTCGTTCCCAGTGCGTTCAGCGCGCCCTCGTTCTCCGCGGCCCGGGCCCACCATTCGAGGGTGAAACTCGACGGCGGCCAGCCGAAGGTGGTGTCCGCGTTGAAAGAATTGAGCAGCACCACCAGCAGCGGGAAGTAGATCACCGCGAGCCCGAGCACTAGTGCCGCGAGCAGCAGGTACTTGGTCGTCCTGGAAAGCCGCATCTCGCGCTCCTACAGGTTGTCCAGCGCGCCCGTGCGGCGCACGGCGGCGAGGTAGGCGAGCATGATCACCACGGGCACGGTGGCGACGGTCGCCGCGAACGGCAGGTTGTTGGCCGCGCCGATGTTGTCGTAGACGACGTTGCCGAGCATCTGCGAGGTACCGCCGACGATCTTCACCGCGATGTAGTCGCCCAAGGACAACGAAAACGTGAAGATCGACCCGGCGACGACGGCGGGGAAGGTCACCGGCAGCACGACCGAGCGGAACGTCCGGAACGGCCGGGCGCCGAGGTCGCCGGAAGCGTCCACCAGGGAATTGGGCAGCCGTTCCAGGCCCGCGTAGATCGGCAGGATCATGTACGGCAGCCACAGATACGACAGCGTGATCACGGTGGCGAGCACGCCGTAGCCGGGGGTGTCGAGGCCGAACGGGGTGAGCAGCCAGTGCAGGACTCCGTTGCCGGACAACATGGATCGCCACGCGTAGGCCTTCACCAGGTAGCTCGCCCACAACGGGGTCATCACGGCGATCACCAGGAGCCGTCGCGCTCTCGGTGACGCGAACTTCGCCATGTAGAACGCCATCGGGAAGGCGATGACGGCGGTGATCACGGTGACCAGCGCGGCGATTCCGACCGTCCGCAGCGTGATCGTGCGATAGACCGCGTCGCTGAACAGGGTCGCGAAGTTGTCCAGCGACCACTCGGTGACGACCTGGCCGGTGAAGACATCGGTGTGCCAGAACGCGGTCACGAACAACGCGCCCAGCGCGCCGAGGTAGGCGAGACCGAGCCACAGCATCGGCGCGGACAACAGCATTCCCAGCCGCAGCTGGGGTTTGCGGTACAGAAAGGCGGAAGCTTTCCGCCTCGGCGATTCGAGCGTGGTCGTCATCATCTCCGCCTACTGAGCGATGGGACCGGGAGCGGCCGGCGTTGGGGGGCGCCACCGGCCGCTCCCGGAGTTCAGGAGGATCAGCCCTTGATCTCGGTCCAGGCGCGCGTCCACTCGCCGTAGTCCTTGCACTTGACGTCGGTGCGACCGTCGAGGCACTGCGCGATCGGCGTCGTCCAATAGGCGATCTTCGCGGCGTAGGCGGCGTCACCGGCGTGGAAGGTGTCGCAGTGCGCCTTGTCCTTGGTTTCGGTGCACGCCTTGGGGTTCGAGGGCGACTCACCGAAGTACTCGGCGACCTGGGCGTTGGCCTTCGGGCTGACGATGTGGTTCAGCCACTTGTAGGAGCACGTCTTGTGCGGCGACTTCGCCGACACCATCCAGGTGTCCGACCAGCCGGTCGCGCCTTCGGACGGCAGCACCGAATCGACCGGCGCGCCCTCGCTCTTGGTCAGGTTCACCGTCACCTGCCAGGCGGTGCCGACGACGGCATCGCCGCTCTTGAGCGCCTGGCTCTCCTTGAGGTAGTCCGACCAGTACTCGCCGATCATCGGCCGCTGCTGCTTGAGCAGATTGACCGCGGCCTGGAACTGCTTGTCGTCCAGGGCATACGGGTTCTTGATGCCGAGTTCCGGCTTGTGCGTCCGCAGGTACAGGGCGGCGTCGGCGATGTAGATCGGCGAGTCGTAGGCGGAGATCTTGCCCTTGTACGGGCTGTTCGCGTCGAACATCACCGACCACGACGTCGGCGCCGGGGTCACCTTGTCGGTCCGCCAGGTGAGCAGGTTCGCGCCCCAGCCGTGCGGCACGCCGTAGGCCACGTTGTTCACGCTGTTCCACGGGCGGTTCTTGAGGAAGTCGAAGACGTCGGCGTAGTTCGGCACGAGCGCGGTGTTCACCGGTTCGACGTCGCCGGAGGCGATGAGCCGCAGCGAGGCGTCCCCGGAGGCGGAAATGACGTCGTACTGGCCGGTCTTCATCAGGCTCACGGCTTCGTCGGAGGTGCCGAACGCCTTGACGTTGACCTTGCAGCCGGACTCCTTCTCGAAGCCCGTGACCCAGTCGACGGCCGGGTCGTTCGAGCCGTTCTCCGCGTAGCCGGGCCAGGCCAGCACGTTGACTTCTCCCTCAGGCTGGCCGAGCTGCGCGAGCGCGTCGAGCTTCGGCGGCGTGAAGCCCTGCCCGCCGGGAGCGGCGGCGGTGGAGTTCGAACCGGAGGTGCCGCAGGCGGCCACGAGCAGGCCGGCGCCGAGCAGCCCGGCGAGCGCGAGTTTCCTGTTCTTCATTGAACAACCTTTCGGTGCGGGGACGGCTGACCGGCTTCGGGGACTCGGAAGTTGTGTTCGTGCCGCCAGCTCAGGCGGACGCGGCCGCCCGCGAAATCCGCGGGCTCGGCGGTGTTCTGCCGGACCACGGAGAGCTGGCCGCCGGCGTCGAGCGTGACCTCATAACGGACGGTGGCACCGGCGTAGACGGTGTTGGTGACGGTGCCCGTGGCGCTGGTCTCGCCGGCTTCCGCCGACTTCGAGAGATCGGCGTCGATGCGGATCTTTTCGGGACGGATGCTGAAGACGCCGGGCCTGCCGATGATGTTTTCGGCGCCGCTTCCGCTGAGCAGGTTCGAGGTGCCGACGAAACCGGCGACGAACGCCGACGCGGGCCGCTCGTACACCTCGACCGGCGAACCGACCTGTTCGATGCGGCCGGCGTTGAACACCGCGATGCGGTCGCTCATCGTCAGCGCCTCGTCCTGGTCGTGGGTGACGAAGATGAACGTGATGCCGACGTCGCGCTGGATCTGCTTGAGCTCGGTCTGCATGGTGTGGCGCAGTTTCAGGTCGAGCGCGCCGAGCGGCTCGTCGAGCAGCAACACCTTGGGGCGGTTGACCAGTGCGCGGGCGAGCGCGACCCGCTGGCGCTGGCCACCGGAGAGCTGGTCGGGTTTGCGCTCGCCGAACTCACCGAGCCGCACCGTTTCGAGTGCTTCCTTCGCGCGCTGACGACGTTCCGCCCGCGGAACGCGTTTCACCCGAAGGCCGTATTCGACGTTCTGGCGCACCGACATATGCGGGAAGAGCGCGTAGTCCTGGAAGACGGTGTTGACGTCACGGTCGAACGGGGCGAGGCGGCTGACGTCGCGGCCGTGCAGTTCGATCGTGCCCGCCGTCGGCAGTTCGAAGCCGGCGATCATGCGGAGCACGGTCGTCTTCCCGGAGCCGGACGGGCCGAGCATCGAGAAGAATTCGCCGGGCGGGATGTCGAGGTCGACGCCGTCGACCGCCTGGACCTGGCCGAACTCCTTGCGCAGCCCGCGGAGCCGGATGGCGGGACCCCCGTCGCCGGGCGAGGCGGTAGCAAAGGTCCCTTGCTCCCCCGCGGGCGCTTGATGCGGCATGGCGTGCCTTTCGGTGGTCGTCACAGCGCGCTCATCACGTGCTTGACGCGGGTGTAGTCCTCGAGGCCGTAGAGCGAGAGGTCCTTGCCGTAGCCGGATTTCTTGAAGCCGCCGTGCGGCATTTCGGCGACCAGCGGGATATGCGTGTTGATCCACACGCAGCCGAAATCGAGCTTCCCGGCCAGCCGCATCGCCCGCCGGTGATCGGTGGTCCACACCGAAGACGCGAGCGCGTAGTCGACACCATTGGCCGCCGTGAGCGCTTCTCCTTCTGAGCCGAAGCGCTGCACGGTGATGACCGGGCCGAATACCTCCTTCTGGCTGATCTCGTCGTCCTGCCGGACGCCGGAGATCACCGTCGGTTCATAGAAGTAACCCTCGTTCCCATTCCGTTCACCTCCACAGTGGACTGTCGCGTGTGCGGGGAGCCGGTCGACGAAACCGGCGACCCGTTCGAGCTGGGCGGCGTTGTTGAGCGGCCCGTAGGTGACCGACGTGTCGTCGGGTCTGCCGGTGGTGGTCGCCTCGGCCTGTCTGGTGAGCGCGGCGACGAAGGCGTCGTGGACCTCGTCGGCCACGAGCACCCGGGTCGCCGCGGTGCAGTCCTGGCCCGCGTTGAAATACCCCGCGGCGGCGATCCCCTCGGCGGCCGCTTCAATGTCGGCGTCGGCGAAGACCAGCACGGGGGCCTTGCCGCCGAGTTCGAGATGTACGCGCTTGACGTCTTTCGCCGCCGAACCGGCGACCTCGATCCCGGCACGGACGGAGCCGGTGATGGACACCATCGCGGGGATGTCGTGCTCGACGAGCGCCCGTCCGGTGTCGCGGTCGCCGCAGATCACGTTGAACACGCCCGGCGGCAGGAATTCGGCGCAGATCTCGGCGAGGAGCAGCGTCGAGGCGGGCGTGGTGTCGGCCGGTTTGAGCACGATGGTGTTGCCGGCCGCGAGTGCGGGAGCGATCTTCCAGACCGCCATGAGCAGCGGGTAGTTCCACGGCGTAACCTGCGCGCACACGCCGATCGGTTCTCGGCGGACGAAAGAGGTATGCCCTTCCATGTATTCGCCTGCCGACCGTCCTTCCAGGACACGCGCGGCGCCCGCGAAGAACCGCAACTGGTCGACGATCATCGGCAGTTCTTCGGCCGCGGTGAGCGCGATCGGCTTGCCGGTGTTCGCCGATTCGACGAGCACGAGGCCGTCGGCCCGCGCCTCGACGGCGTCGGCGATCTTCAGCAGCGCGAGCTGCCGCTGCGCCGGGGTCGTGTCGCGCCATTCCTCGAAGGCGGCGGCCGCGACCTTGAGCGCGCGGTCGACGTCCTCTCCTCCGGCGACGGCGGCGGTGCAGTACGGACGGCCGGTGACCGGATCGACGACGTCGGAGACCTTGCCCGACGCGGATCCGGCGTACTCACCGCCGATGAAGTGCTTCAACTGCTGCACGAGACCTCCAGGGGCCTGGGGGCGTGAGGCGATAGCAAAGGTCCCTTGCTCCCTTTTGGGGCGGCGAGAGAGCTAAAACATATAAGTCCATAGGTTAGATGACAAGACGATGGGGCAAGATTGGTTCCATCGGGTAGCGGTACGGGCGAAGGGCCACCATGCGTAAGGGGATGTCGCACAGCGCGCGATCAGCGATGTTCGCGCCGCTCGGCCAGATCGGCCGGGCGGAAGCGGTCACCGCGAGGCTGGTCGACGCCATCACGCTCGGCCTGCTGGCCGACTCCGAACAGCTGCCCAGCGAAGCCGAACTGGCCGCCCAGTTCGGCGTCTCCACCGTGACCGTTCGCGAAGCGCTCGTCGCCTTGCGGCAACAGGGCCTCGTCGAAACCCGGCGGGGCCGTGGCGGTGGAAGCTTCGTGAAGACGCCGGCGAACCCTTCGGCCGCTTCGTGGCGAGAGCGGCTTCGCACGGTTTCGCTGTCCGATCTGCGCGACGTCGGCGACCACTATCTGGCCATTGCCGGCGCCGCCGCCAAACTCGCCGCCGAGCGCACTTCGCCCGAGGACATCGAGCGGCTCGAGCTGGCGACCGAAGACATCCGCGTCGCCACCGGCACGGAGGCCTCCCGGGCGGAACGCCAATTCCACCTCGAGGTCGCCGCCGCCGCGCAGTCCCCGCGGCTGACCAGGGAAGAGGTGCAGCTGCAGAGCGAACGCGGCGGCCTGCTCTGGCTGCCGCTCGAACCGCACGGCACGCGGGAGAACGCCTACGCCGAACACCGTGCGATCACCGCCGCCATCGCACAGGGCGACGGCGAGCTGGCCAGAAAGCTCACCGAGGAGCACATCCTCGAGGCGATAGACCGGCTGGCGGACGTGCATTTAGACCTTCTGGCCCCTTAAGCTGCGGCATCCGCGCATCCGAGGTGAGCATTGTGAACGACACGCCGTCCGCCGGTTCCGAGGTCGTCGAACAGGTTTCCACCCTGGTCGAGGACGTCTTCGGCAGACTGAAGCCGGTACTGACCGGCGCCGAAGGGTTGCTGGCCGACGCCGTCACCACCGACGACCTGACCCGGCTCCGGCCGCAGGTCTTCGACGTCCTCGGCGGCCTGGTCGTCGGCGCCGGGTTCGTCAGCGCGCCGAATACCCTGGCCGACCAGGAATTCGGCTTCGAATGGTGGACCGACGCCGCGGGCGCCGATCCGGCCCAGCTGATCATCAGCCTCGACCCGGACAGCGACAACTTCCTCGACTACACCCGCCAGTCGTGGTTCACCGTGCCGCGCGACACCGGCCGCCGCCACATCAACGGCCCGTACGTCGACTACCTCTGCACCGACGAGTACACGCTGACCTTCACCGTCCCGGTCCAGCGGGGCGGGTCGTTCGCGGGTGTCGTCGGCGCGGACATCTACGTGCGCGAAGTCGAGCGCATGCTGCAGCCGAAGCTGCGCGCGCTCGGCGGCCGCGCGGCGCTGGTGAACGCGCAGGGCCGGGTAATCGTGTCGAACAACGCGCGGCAGGCGACCGGGTCGCTGGTGCGAGAAGTCGACGTACCGGCCTGGTGGTCGTCCGGCGCGGAGCCCGTCCGGACCGAGAACGGCACCGAACTCCGGCGGTGCGGCGACTCGCCGATCGCTTTGGTCAGGTCCGAGCGCTGACCTGCAGCGCGAGCCAGAATTCGGCGCGCACACCAGGGGAATCGAGGTCGCGGCCGGTCAGCTCGGCGACCTTGCGCATGCGATTGCGCAGGGTGTGCCGGTGCACGCCGAGCCGCGCCGACGCCAGATCCCAGTGACCGTGGTGTTCGAGCCAGCACGTCAGCGAAGCGACCAGTTCGCCCCGGCCGGTTTCGTCGTGCTGTCGCAAAGGCGCCAGCAGGCTGTCCGAAAACGCCTGCGCCGCTTGGGAATCGACCATTTCCAGGAACCCTCGCCCGGCATGGTCGGCGTAGCGGACGACCTGGGCCCGCTCGGACTTCGCCGCTTCCGCCGCCTGTCTCGCCTGGCGTAGTCCTACCGGAAAGTCCACTATGGACACCGGATCGGAGACCCCGGTATGCAGTCCACCGACCCGGAACGCCAGCCGGGTAACGGTCTCCACGGCTCCCAGCGCGATCACGAACGATCCCGACTCACCGAAGAACACCTTCTCCCCCAGTGCTTCCGCATCGAGCGCGTCGGTGAGCGCACGACGCGCTCCGGCGGGCCCGGCGACAGCCAGGACCGACCACGGTGCCTCCGGAACGCCACCCCACAAGGTCTTCATCGTCCTGACCGCGAGCTCGGTCCGGCCCGCCGCGAGCAGATCGCAGAGCCCCGACCTCAGCTGCCGCAGCGCGACGACATGCTCGCGATTCTGTTCCAGCGCAAGAGAAAGCAGCGACACCGCGGTGTTGACGATGTGCTGCTCCGCGGCGTCGAGAGACTCACGGGTGCCGACCACGAGCACGCCACGCGCGCGCGTGTCGAGCGTCTGCAGCACGACCTCGTACTCCCCCACCGCCGTCACCAGCGTGCCCGCACGCAAGCGGGCGAGGTCTTCTCGCACATCGTCGGCGGAGTGCCGGGCCGAGGCCGGCGAAGCCTCGGTGACAGCACCCGCGGAATCCAGCAGGAGCACCCAGCCGTCGATCAGCTTGGCCAGCTTGCGCACCACGCCACCCGGACCGCCCTTGCCGACAGCGGTCCGGGTCAGTTCCTGCTGCCCCTTGCCGGTGCGCACGAGCGAGGCGTACTCGTCGGCCGCGACGGCTCGGGAAACCGCCCGCGTGATCGCGATGAACGGCGTCTTCCTCGGCACTTCGAGTACCGGAAGCCCGACGTCCGCGGCAGTGTCCACAAGGGACTGCGGAATGGTGTCGTGGCTCAGCCCCACGCCGAATCCGAGCCCCGCCACGCCGGCGTCGACGAGTCTCCGGATGTAGCCGGGCGAGTTTTCCTCGTCGAGGGAGAGGCCGGTGGTCAGGAGCAGTTCGCCGCCTTCGAGGAAGGCCTGCGGGTCGGTCAGTTCCGTCGGGTGGACCCAGCCGATCGGCCGGTCCAGTTCGGCCTCGGCGGCACGCACGCGAAGGCCGAGCGACCGTTCGGCCGAGAGTGCGCGCAACGTCAGTGCCATGTTGTCCAATTCTACGCCCCGATATCGACAAGATGTCGAGCTGACTCGGACCGGCGCGGCTCTCATCCTGGAGGGTGATCCCCGTCCCTCGCGACCGCAGGAGTTGGCCGTGACCGTCACCACCGAAACCCAGCGCAGGCTGCGCACCGAGATCCCCGGCCCCGCCTCGCGTGCCCTGCAGGACCGCCGCGCCGGCGTCGTCGCCGCGGGCGTGAGTTCGGTGTTGCCCGTCTACATCGCCTCGGCCGAGGGCGGCCTGCTCACCGACGTCGACGGCAACGTGCTGATCGACTTCGGCTCCGGCATCGCGGTCACCAACGTCGGCCACGCCGCCCCCGCCGTCGTGGACCGCGTCCGTGAGCAGGTGGGGCAGTTCACCCACACGTGCTTCATGGTCACGCCCTACGAGGGCTACGTCGAGGTGTGCGAAGCACTCGACAAGCTGACGCCGGGCACCCACGAGAAGCGTTCGGTGCTGTTCAACTCCGGCGCCGAGGCCGTCGAGAACGCGGTGAAGATCGCCCGCGCCGCGACCGGCCGCCAGGCGGTCGTCGTGTTCGACCACGCCTACCACGGCCGCACCAACCTGACGATGGCGCTGACCGCGAAGTCGGTCCCCTACAAGCACGGTTTCGGCCCGTTCGCGCCCGAGGTCTACCGCGTGCCGGGGTCGTACCCGTACCGCGACGGCCTGTCCGGCCCCGAGGCGGCGCGCATCGCCATCGACCGGATCGAGAAGCAGATCGGCGGCGACCAGGTCGCCGCGGTCGTGCTCGAACCGGTCCAGGGTGAGGGCGGGTTCATCGAGCCAGCACCCGGTTTCCTGCCCGCGCTTTCCCGCTGGTGCACCGAAAACGGTGTCGTGTTCGTCGCCGACGAGGTGCAGACCGGCTTCTGCCGCACTGGCGAGTGGTTCGCTTCCACGCACGAGGAGGTCGTACCCGACCTGATCGCCACCGCGAAGGGCATCGCGGGCGGGCTCCCGCTCGCCGCCGTCACCGGCCGCGCGGAACTGCTCGACGCCGTGCCGCCGGGCGGGCTCGGCGGAACCTACGGCGGTAACCCGATCGCGTGTGCCGCGGCGCTCGGCTCGATCGAGACCATGCGGCAGGAGAACCTCGCGGCGTCGGCGAAGCGCATCGAGAACGCAGTGCTGCCGCGACTGCGGGCCCTGGCCGAGGAGACCGGCGTGATCGGCGACGTCCGCGGACGCGGCGCGATGCTGGCCGCCGAGTTCGTGAAGCCGGGCACCACCGAACCCGACGCCGATCTGACCAAACGCGTCGCGCGGGCCTGCCACCAGGCCGGCGTCGTCGTCCTCACCTGCGGCACCTACGGGAACGTCGTCCGCCTGCTGCCGCCGCTGTCCCTGTCCACCGAACTGCTCGACGAGGGCCTGTCCGTTCTCGAGCACGCTGTCCGCACGGAGGCTTCGCTGTGACCACTTTTCCATACTGGGTAGCCGGAAAGCCGGTCACCAGCGGCGAGACCGCCGTCGTCCGCCATTCCTTCGACGGGAGCGAGGCGGGCTCTCACCACGTTCCGTCCACTTCGGACATCGAGACCGCGGTCCAGGCCGCGCACGACGTCTCCGGCGAGTTCGCGACGCTGCCCGCGCACGTCCGGGCCGGCGCGTTGGACCACGTGTCCCGAGTCTTGGGTGAGCGGTCCGAAGAGATCGCTCAGCTCATCACGGCCGAGTCGGGCAAGCCGCTGAAGTGGTCGCGCGGCGAGGTCGGACGGGCGGCGTCGACGTTCCGCTGGGCCGCCGAGGAGGCGCGCCGGTTCTCCGGTGACCTGCAACGGCTCGACACCGACCCGGGTGGCACCGGACGGCTCGCGCTGGTGCGCCGCGTGCCGAAGGGCCCGGTGCTGGGCATCACGCCGTTCAACTTCCCGCTGAACCTGGTGGCGCACAAGGTCGCGCCGGCGATCGCGGTCGGTGCGCCGATCGTGCTCAAGCCCGCGCCCGCGACGCCGCTGACCGCGCTGCTGCTCGGCGAGATCCTGGCCGAGACGGACCTGCCCGCCGGAAGCTGGTCGATTCTCCCGGTGAGCAATGAGGAATCGGCCAAGCTGGTGGCCGACCCGCGGCTGCCGGTCGTGTCGTTCACCGGTTCCGTGCCGGTCGGCTGGGGCATCCGCGACAGCGTCCCGCGCAAGCACGTCGCGCTCGAACTCGGTGGCAACGCGGCGGTTCTCGTCTGTCCGGATTGGACGGACCTGGACTTCGCGGCGCAGCGGATCGCGACGTTCGCGATGTACCAGGCCGGACAGTCGTGCATCTCGGTGCAGCGTGTGTACGCGCACGCCTACGTCTACGACGAGCTGCGCGCGAAGGTGCTGGAGCAGGTGCGCGCGCTCGGGACCGGTAACCCGCGGACGGACGGTGTGGACGTCGGGCCGCTGATCAACACCGCCGCGGCCGAGCGGGTCGAGTCGTGGGTCGCGGCCGCCGTCGACGCCGGTGGCGAACTGCTGACCGGCGGCAAGCGCGACGGCGCGACCGTCGAGCCGACCGTGCTCGCGAACGTGCCGGAGGACGCCGCGGTGATGGCCGACGAGGTCTTCGGGCCGGTCGTGTCGCTCACGCGCGTCGAGTCGGTGGACGACGGGGTGCGGCGGATCAACGACTCGCGCTTCGGGCTGCAGGCGGGCGTGTTCACCCGCGACCTGCCGACGGCGTTCGACGTGTCGGCGAAGCTGCGCGTCGGGGGCGTGCTCGTCGGCGACGTCCCGAGCTTCCGGGCCGACCAGATGCCGTACGGCGGGGTGAAGGACTCCGGCGTCGGCCGGGAAGGCCCGGCTTCGGCGATGGCCGACTTCACCGAGGAGCGCGTCACCGTCCTGACCGGCCTGACCCTCTGAACCCTCGCGTTTCGTCCTCTAGTTGCGGTGGTTCGTGGCGCGAACTACCGCAACTAGAGGACGAATTGCGTGAGGTGGGTGTGGGCCTCGACGAGCGAAGGGCCGTACCAGGTGAGGTGACGCCCGGAGACCAGGACGTACTTCGCGCCGGGGAACGCTTCGGGACCGTCGTCCGCCGTGAACTCGTACGGCTCGTCGGGCAGTACGAGCAGGTTCGCGTCTCCGTCCGCGAAGCGCGCTTGGAGTTCGTCGAGCTTCGGGCGCGGGTAGCGCTCTTCGCTCTCCGAGTAGGCATTGCCGATTCCGACACGATGCAGGACGTCGCCGCCGAAGGTGTCCCTGCCGAGCACGATCCACGGCTTCCGCCACACCGGCACCACCGCCCGGAACCGCTCCGGCCGCGTCTCCCGCCACACCTCTTCGGCCTCGACCAGCCAGTCCGGCTCGGCGAGGTCGTAGGCCTGGGTCAGGATCCGCCGCAGCGAGCCCAGCGCACCGGGCACCGTCGCCGACGCCTCCATCACCCAGACCGGGATCCCGTTGGCGCGCAGGCGTTCCACGTCGTCCGGGCGGTTCTCCTCGGAGTTGGCCAGCACCAGATCAGGCTCGAGTTCGAGCACTTTGTCCACGTTCGGGTACTTCGAGCCGCCCACCCGCGGAACGTCCAGCTCGACCGGATGGGTGCAGTAGTCCGTCGCACCCGCGAGCCTGCCCGGCGCGCTCACTTCGACGGCCTCGGTCAGCGACGGCACGAGTGAGACCACCCGCGACGCCGGCGCACGCAGCGGGACCTCCTCGCCGAGGTCGTCGGTCAGATGCAAAGCCTTCATGCCCGCTCGAAGGACAGTTTTCGCTTGTCGACGTCCACCGCGGTGAGCCGGACGCGGATCCGCTCGCCTTCGGGGAGCTTCTCGCCGGTGCACTTCGACATCACCGGCGGATCCTCGACCAGGATCTCGGCCTTCGTCTCCTCCGCCCGCAGCACGATCGCGCTGAACTCGCCGCCGATGTGCTCGGCCATCACCCATACCTCGACCTGGTCGATGCAGGCCCGCTCGACCTTGGCCGCCAGCGTGTCGGACGCGGTCATCAGTTCCGGCACCTCGGACAGCGCCGCCCGCACCCACGCCGGCACCTCGCGGCCGGCGCTTACGGCGAGGCAGATCTCGGTGGCGAACCGGTCGACCAGCCGCCGGATCGGCGCGGTGACATGCGCGTACGCGCCGCCGATCCCGGCGTGCGTGGTCAGTTCCGGTAGTTCGCCGTCGAACGCGGTGTACCCGGCGCCGCGGAGAAGCCTTGTGGTGTCGGCGAAAAGGGCCATCGAGGCGGGCTGTCCGGGGTCGAGCGCGGCCAGGAACTCCGACACCGTCTTGCCTTCGGGCCAGTCGATGTTCAGCGCGTGCGCGGACCGCCCCAGCCACTCGATCGCTTCGGCCTCCGGCGCGGGCAGGGTGCGCAGGACGCCGATCTTGGCGTCGATCATGATCTTCGCCGCCGCCATCCCGGTGAGCAGCGAGATTTCGGCGTTCCACGCGTCGACGTCGTTGCGCGGCCGCTGGATCAGTGCCCAGCCGCCGTCGGGATCCCCGCTGATCTCCTGCTCCGGCAACTGCAGTTCGACCGCGCCGCGCCGGACCGCGAGTTCCCGCCGCAGGCGGCCCAGTTCCGGCAAGGCGGCGACGGACGGATGCGGATCGCCGGCGTCGATCGAGGCCTGGACGGTCTCGTAGTCGAACTGCTCGGTGGACCGGACCAGCGCCCGGCGGACGTGGGTCGCGGTCGGCTCGCCCTGGGCGTCGACGTCGATCGTCCACAGCACGGCGGGCCGGGTCTCCCCCGGCAGCAGGCTCGCCGCGCCCTCGGACAGCACCGGCGGGTGCAGCGGGACGTTGCCGTCGGGCAGGTAGAGCGTCTGCCCTCGGCGCCGCGCCTCCTTGTCGAGCGCGCCGCCCGGCGGGACGAACGCGGCCAGGTCGGCGATCGCGTAGTGGACCCGGTACCCGCCCCCGTCGACGCGTTCGATCAGCACGGCCTGGTCGAGATCCTTGGAACCGGGCGGATCGATGGTGACGAAGGGCAGACCGGTGGCGTCTTCGCGTTCCCCTGCCGACTCGAGCGGATCGACGACCGCCGCCTCCGCTTCCGCGAGCACGTCGGGGCCGAACGACTCCGGCAGCACGAACTCGGCTCGCAGGTGACCGAAGTCCCCTCCGGCCGTGTGTGTCCTGATCACGAGTGGAGGCACCACACAACCCTATCCCGATCCGGCGCCGTTGATCGCCCGTTCGGGTGCGGGCCGGTCGGGTGTACGTTACGGACAGAAATGAAAACCGATACCCTTTTCAAAACGACAGGAAGGGCCGAAGCGTGAAGATCGCGTTCGTCGGAAAGGGCGGCAGTGGCAAGACCACGCTGGCGTCGCTGTTCACCGCGTACCTGGCCGGTGCCGGGAAACCGGTGCTGGCGATCGACGCGGACATCAACCAGCACCTCGCCGTCGCGCTCGGCGCGAGCGAGGAAGAGGCCATCGCGTGGCCGACGCTGGGCGACAACATGGGCCTGATCAAGGACTACCTGCGCGGCGACAACCCGCGGATCGCCGACGCGGCCTCGATGATCAAGACGACCCCGCCCGGGCGCGGGTCGCGGCTGGTCCGGCCGTTCGAGGAAAATCCGATCTTCCAGGCCTGTTTCCGCGAGTTCGGCGGTGTGCGGCTCGGTGTCACCGGCCAGTTCGACGAGGACGACCTCGGGGTCGCCTGCTACCACTCGAAGATCGGCGCGGCCGAACTGCTGCTGAACCACATGGTCGACGACGCGGGTGAGTACGTGGTCATGGACATGACCGCCGGTGCCGACGCCTTCGCGTCCGGCCTCTTCACGCGGTTCGACGTGACCTTCCTGGTGTGCGAGCCGACCGTACGCAGCGTCGGCGTGTACCGGCAGTACGCCGACTACGCGCGGGACTTCGGCGTGCGGCTGGTCGTCGTGGGCAACAAGGTGACCGAGGACGAGGACATCGAGTTCCTGCGCGACGAGGTCGGCGACGCGCTGCTGGGCTGGATGGAGAACTCGCGGCACGTCCGCGCCGCCGAACGCGGCCGCGCGCGCCCGATCGCCGAACTCGAGGCGCACAACCTCGGGACACTGGCCTCGATGCTCGCGAGCGTCGACGCCGAACAGCGCGACTGGGCGCGGTACCAGCGCCAAGGCGTCGAATTCCACCTTCGGAACGCACGCGCTTGGGGCAGCGGACGAGCCGGTGAGGATCTCTCGGCTCAGGTGGATCCGGAGTTCGTGCTCGGGCAGGCGCGGGACCGACAGGACGCCTGACCTGCGGTTTCAGCCGTGAAGAGAGCAAGGGACCTTTGCTATCACTCTCTCTGGGAGAGTGATAGCAAAGGTCCCTTGCTCCGCTGGTGCGGCGGGTGAAGCTCAGTCATTGCTCCACTTGGCGTCCTCGGCGTCGGCCTGGCGCGTGCGTTCCTTGGCGATGTCCAGGGCACGCTGGGCCGTCGCCTGGTCCGGGTACGGGCCGAGGAGGTCGATACTCCGGCCGCGTTCCAGATGCTCGACCTTGTTCGTCTTGGTGTTGTAGTACCAGCCTTGGTCCGGGTTCGGGTCGCTCGACATGGGTCCAGCGTGACACCACCCGGACGTTCTGTCATCACTTGCGGTAGCGGTACGGGATCTCCGTGGGCTCGCCGGTCGGGCCGAACCCGCCACCCTCGGGCGGATCCACTTTCGGGCTCTCCGGGACATTATCGGCGAGTTCGTCGAACCAGCCGCGACCCAGCGGGACACCCCGGGGCGGGGTGGGCGGATCGGGTGACACGGGAATGCCCTGAGGCGGCGACACCGGTTGCGGCCCGGCGGCCGGGCTGGTCGCGGGCGGCGTCACCGGCGGCCGTGAAGGCTGGGGTAAGGCCATCGGCGGATTCGCCGCGGAGGGCTGCGTGACCTGTGGAGGAGGGGTTTCGGCCCGCGCCGGTTCAGGCTGCGGTTCCGCCTGGGCCGGCGGCGCCGGGGACTGGACTTCCGGTGTCGAGGGAGGCGCGCTCACCGCGGGAGGCGGCGGAGGGGTCGCCGGAGCGGCAGGCGGCTGCGGGTTCGACGACGCAGGCGGCGGTGAGACAGGCGGGGCTGGCGGAGTGGACCGTGGCGGCGCCTGAGCACCGGTGGCAGAACCACTCGCCGGTGGTGGCCCGGCGGCCGGAGGGACCGTCCGCCACACCGGGGCGGGCCCGATGTTCATCGGCGCCGGAGCGCGCGGAGGCTGCCCGGGCGCGGGCGGGGCGGCGGCCTGTGACGGCGGTGGGGCCTGCCGCTGCGCGGGTTTGCGGATCGGGTCGAGGCACGACACGAGCACCGTCGTGTTCGCCGGGTCGTCGATCTTCCGCCCGCTGCGCTCGCGGTAGACCATCTCACCTTCGGTGTCCATCTCGACCAGGTAGCCGGCTTCGGCCAGTTGCTCCTCGTCGAGGTCGATGAGCTTTTCGTAGCGCGAAGGGACGACCCGGTAGATCGGCCAGGCGAGCCGGGCGTTCTCATGGTGGAACTGGGCCAGCAGAGCGGCCATCTGCTGCTGCCACGGCAGCGACATTCCCTCGGCCAGCGAACGCGGCAGCACGACGTAACCGGGGTCGACTCCCGGCCAGCCCTGGTTCAGCTGGTCCGCCAGCGGCGTGCTCGACGCCGGCCTGGCCGCCTGCCTCGCGGGCTGAGCCGCACCGAAAAGATCCCGGGGGTCGGTCTCCGGACCGTGGGCCGCCGCGGGCTTGCCTTTCCTTCCGAATTTCCGTGCCACGTTGTTCATCCTCTGTCAGTGTGCGGCCGCTTGCCTGTGGACAGGCCACCACTTCGGGTGAATCCGATGGTCTCGCGGTCGCGAAACCATCGCTCTCACCATGCTAAACGCCAGGACGGACCGCCTGCGCGACCACTTCGGACTCGTCGAAGGAGAAGTCGCGGATGTGGACCGGGACCCCGGTCTGCTGCGCCTCGACGATCTTGCCCTCGCCCAGGTACATCATCACGTGGTGGATGGTCGCCGGATTCGACGGGACGGTGGCGAGGAACAGCAGGTCACCCGGCTGCGCCTGGCGGACCGGCAGCATCCCGCCCGCCTTGTACTGGTCCCGGGAAACACGCGGAAGAATGATTCCGGCCGACTCGTAGGCTCGCAGCATCAGCCCGGAACAGTCGTAGGAATTCGGCCCGGTGGCGCCCCACACATACGGCTTGCCCTGCTCGGCGAGCGCGAACTTGATGGCCTGCGCGGCGGCCTGGCTCGGCGGCACGACGCTGCCGACAGTCTGGCCGCACCCGACCGCGTCGACGACCTGTCCGACGTTCTGCACGAGGGTCGCCGCCATCGGCTCCCAGTTGTGATACCGGTCGGGGAAGCCGGAGCGCTCGACACGCTGAGCGGCGTCGCCGGGACGCATGTTCTCCCAGTCCGGCACCGCGAGCAGCACGTCGAAGAACTTGTTGACCTGGTACGGCGGGTCGGTGACCTGGGCGACCGTGCCCCAGCCCATCGAGGGCCGCATCTGGAAGATGCCGAGCGAGTCGCGGTCGCCGTAGACCAGGTTCCGCAGCTTGGACTCGGTCATGCCGGCCTGGATGGCCACTTGCCAGGCACGCGGCGAAAGCGACCGCTTCTTACCGATGTCGACGATCAGCGCGACGATCCCGCGCTGCTCCTCGTCCAGTTTCTGCGCGTCGGAAGCACCTCGATCGCCCTGGCCGGGCAGGGTCGGGCCGATCGCGGCGTCGCAGGACACGTTGGTGATGCCGCCCATCTGCGCCTGCGTGTGGTCGGTCACCACCTTCGCGACCGTGCCCGTGGTGACCACCGCGGCGAAGACCGCGGCGATCAGCACGCCGACGATGATCCCGATCTTCATCGGGTCAATCCACCTGAGTGAACTTGGTGACCCGCCATCCCGCGTTCGTCTTGACGACGGAGACCTCGACCTTGGGTTTGTCCGTCTGGACGTCCACCGTCATCGAGTCCTGGGCCGAGGTGACGACCCGCGGTTCCCCGACGACCTTGGTCGCGGCGATGTTCGCCGGATCCACCGAGGACAGCTCCGCCATGTACTCGACGTCGGTGCGGGATTCCAGCCCCTTCAGCCACTGCTCGGTCGTCGTGCCGTCCGGATGGTTCGCCCATGCCGTCACCCACTCCTTGGCAACCCGGATCCCGTCCTGATCAGGCGGTACGGACGACGGCGGCGGCGGGCTGGACAGCCTCGGCGGCAACGTCGACGTCCCGGTCACCGGCGCTGCCACGCCGGGACGCGAGGTCATCGTCGCCGACGAACCCGGCCCGGAGACCATCGTGTCCCCCGGTTTGCCGATGACCTTCGGCATGAGGATCCCCAGCGCGGTGAACAGCACCGCGACGATCACCAGCGTGCCGATGAGATGCCGGGGTGAGCGCAGCGGCCACCCCCACAGCCTGCGATAGACCGCGGTTCGCCCGCGATTGGTCCTGATCGGCATGGGTCACCGCCCCATGACGTGATCGGTGTCCCGGACCTCGTCACGGACCTCGAGCCCTCGCGACGGCCGGTACAACACGAAGACCGGCTTGCCGGCGACCACTTCGGGATCGACCCGGCGAGGACGCGGCGTCGACGGCCCTGGCTGCACCGGCACGGTGCCGGAGTGGTCCGGGATCGTGTAGCCGCCGCCGGCGGAATTCATCCGCGACGGCACCACGACCGGTTCCGGTTCGTCGCTCCACCGCCGGTCGGCGACCGGCGAGGTGTCGACCCGGCGGCTGGGCTGCTGCATCGGGATCCGCCCGCCCGAGGTGAACATGGAGTCACCGGGGCCGCCGGCCGAGGGGTTGTACTGGCCGTACATCGGGACGCCGCCACCGCCGCCCGCGGGGAGCGCGGGCATCCCGCCGCCACCGCCAACCGAACCCGGCCACGGCGCGCCGGACCAGGCGGCCGCCGGCCGGATCGCGCCGGAGCCGTTGTCGAGCCGCTGGGAGCTGGCGAAGATCGTCGCCTCGGGACGGAACCGGCCGCCGCCGATGGTCGCGCCCACGGGACCGCGCAGGTCGCCGTCGACGACGTCGTCGGTGTCACGGACGTTCTGCCAGAACGCGTCCTGCGCGGTCGGCTCGTTGCTCTTCTTACGGAAGCGGGAGAACATCCCGCCGCGTGGCGTGGGCGCCGCGCCGCCGACCATGCCGACCGACATCTCGACCATCTGCCACAGCCGTCGTACCGGGCGGCCGACCATGAACAGCAGCACGGTGATCAGCCCGGCCATCACCATCTGGGTCAGCATGGAGAGGCTGTTGCCCGCGTTGAAGATCGCCTGGAGCAGGACCGCGTGGACTCCGGCCAGCACCGACAGCACGACCAGGTTGAACGCCACCGCACCCGCCACCTTGAGCACGCGGCGCAGGATCTCCGGCTGAATCAGCGCGACCAGCCCGATCAGCGGCGCGGTCAGGGTGAACACCCGGATCAGGACCTGCGCCAGCAGCACGGAGGCCTTGGCCAGCAACTGGAACAGCGAGTAGACGAGGCTCTGGCCGAGGCCGAGGAAACCCGCACCGGTGCGGCTGCCGTCTTCACCGGTGAAGTACCCGGTGGCCGGGCCGAGCTTCGTCGAAATGTCCTTGTACGCGGCCTTTTTGCTGTCGACCACAGTGACATTGGCGTCGTCCCCGGCCACCAGCTGGTTGCGGGTGAAGGCCTGGGCGTCGAGCAAGGGGCGACCGTATTGCTTGGCCTGCGGGGAGTCGGGCGTGCCGAACTCACCGCGCAGCCAGTTGTTGTAGACGACCTGGGTGTGCAGATCCGTGGGAAGCACGTCCCGGACGATGCGGTCCGAGTCCGGATCCACGAAACCGGCCTGGATGTTCGTCGTGGTCTGGACGATCGCCTTGTCGATCGGGTCGTAGTACCGCAACAACGCCAGTGACGACGCCGCCAGCCAGACACCCGCCAAGGCGTACAAGGCCTTCTTGCTGACCGCGGCCAGATCGCCGCGCCAGATGTTGCGGAACATCATGATCGACAGGATCAGCGCGACCAGGCCGAACAACTGGGTGTAGATGTTGTTGTAGACCTTCTCCGCACCCGACTTGACCGCGCTGTAGATCGGGTTGAGCAGACCGCCTTCGAGAACGGTGTAGTGCAGCGAGTTGGTGGCACCGACGATGTTCTTGCCGATGTTGAACAGCTGGCTGCCTGCCCAGGTGTCGATGGTCGAGTTGGGCGAGGCGATACCGGCCATCGGGCTGCAGTCGGTCTGGAAGGTCTCCCAGACCAGACCCGCGTAGCTGTAGTCGATGTAGGCGCTGCCCGGTTCACCGTGCCCGAGCGGCGGATCGATGGCGCCCACCATGCCCGCGCCCGGACGTTCCGGGTTCGGGGCCTCACCGCAGGCCGCGGCCGACGCCGCCGGAGCGGTCGCCACGGCCTGCAGACCGAGGATCAGCATGACGATGAACATGGTCGCGCGGCGGCTCGGTCTGGTCTTGCCCGGCCGCGGTCCTTCTTTCAGGCGGCGGCGCAGCGCGTGCCATCCGGCGGCGAACGCGAGCACGCACGCCAGTGTGATCACCGTGTTCATGCGGCGTCCCGGCCGTTGCCACCCTTGCCTGCGCGCGCGTGCTGCTCGCCCGGTGCCCCGTTCCCGTTCTCCCCGTTGTGTCCATTTTGGACGGCGGAGCCCTGTACCTCGCCGGTCTCCGACGCGAGCGGGTCGGGCGCGCCGAGCATCTGCTCGTCGGTGAGCCCGACCTCGAGTTCGGCGGCGAGCTCGAGGTCTTCCTCCAGCTCGAAGTCGTCCTCCTCCGGCGGCGACGCCACGAACTGCTTCTCCGCCGGGACCGCGAGTTCGTTGCCCGGCTTCGACGGTTTGGCGTCCGGCGATCCCGGCGTGGTGTCCATGACCCGGCGCAGGTGTTCCAGGTGCGGCCCGGAGAAGTCGACGCGGATCCGCTCCACGCCGCCGGCGCCGTCACCGAAGATGAACTGGCGCGGCTCGACGTCCCGCTGGAGATCGCGTGACGAGCCGGGACGACGGCCCAGCGCCGCGACGACCTGTTCGTAGCCGACGCCGACCGGGACCTTCAGCAGGCGCAGCGCGTCGGCCTGCGCGTCGTCGTCGTCGAGACGTCCGACGAACACCGAGTCCAGCAGCGCCACGAAACCCTGGATCTTCAGGAAGTCCGCGGGGATCTGCGAGGACAGCAGCACCCGGACGTTCCACTTACGCGAGTCACGTGCGAAGCGGTTCATCAGCACGCGACCGGTCGGGACCTCGGAGAGGAAGAACGCCTCGTCGATCCAGACGCCCTTGCGCAGTTCCTTCGGCTTTTCGTAGACGGATCGCTGGGTCAGCCACGCCGCGAGGTTCAGCATCTCGACGCCGAGCGATTCCGCGTCCGTCCAGTACTCGCGCGGGACGCCGTCCTTGGGCAGGGTCAGCCCCGCCATGGTCAGCACGGTCATCCGGTCGTCGCGGGTCTCGGCGTACGGGTCCGCGTCGTCCTCCGGGATGAGCAGCGCCATCCGCTCGCGCATCTCGTCGAGGAAGTCCGCGACGACGACGGCGTGCTCGTGGTGCTCGCTGGAGTCCCGGCGCAGCGCGTCGATGACCTGGCCGGGGTCGGCCTCGAACCGGCCGCCGACCGCGCGGACGGCGCGCAGCAGCACGATCCGGGTCTGCGCCATCCGCGAGACCTCGTACGGCAGGACGCCGGTGAGGACGTCGAGCACGAGACGGCGGCGCGTCGCGCCCGCGAGGGCCTTCTCCCGCCGCCAGGAGCGCTCGGGGTCTTCCTCGTCCATGAAATGTTCGATCTGCGGCTCGGCGACCACCCGGTACGGGTTGAGGATGCCGGGCTGCGCGTTGAGCAGGTTGATGTTCCGCGCGTACGGCTTCAGTTCGGGCAGGTCGCACAGCCTCGACAGCGGGCCCGAGGGGTCGAGGATCGTCCAGTGCGCGCCCGCGCGGAGCGTCTTGTAGACGATGCCGCCGCCGAGGAACGACTTACCGCCACCGAGGCCGGCGACCATCGCGGTCAGGCCGGACCCGTCGCGGATCTCCTGCGCCATCCACGGGTCCCACGCCACCGGGCGCCGGGTCGCGGTCACGGTCTCGCCGAGCAGGATGCCGCGGCGGTCGCCCACCTCGGCCGTCGCCGTCGGCACCGACGAGGACGCCCACACGACCGAACCGCGGCGCATGTACGCCGTCGAGGCCAGCGGCTCGCCGGGGATGAACTCCCGGGCCAGCGCGTACTGGGCCTCGGGATGCTCGACGGCGATCTTGGGCTTGTAGAGGTCGAGCAGCTGCTGGGCCAGGCGCAGCGCGTCGCGCTCGGTCGGCCCGGACACCGCCAGCCGCCACCACGACCGCACCCGGGTGGCCAGCGCGGTGAAGCCCGACGTCATCTCGTCGTCGATCTCCAGCACCCGGCCCGCCTGGCGCGCCAGTGACTGCGGCGGCTCCAGTTCGTGCTCGTCGGTGTAGTGCTTGACCTGCGAGCGCACCTTGTTCATCTGGCGCTGCAGTTCCCCCGCCACTTCCTCGGGGCGCCGGACGTAGATCCGCGCCGACACCTCGACCGCGGCGGGCAGCCGGTCGGCGTGCTGGATCCACGGGTCGTCGACCTCGGGGATCTGCAGGCCGTGCATCTGGCCGACCGTCAGCACCGCGAGGTGCCGCGACACCCCGGCGTTCGAGCCGGTGCGGCCGCGCACGGTGACCGTCGGCGCGTACGGCTCGGAGTGGAAGTCCGCCGCGTCGGTGAAGCTGGCGAGGTCTTCGGGCTCCCAGGCGGCGCCCGGGACGGCGGGCATGTTGCGGGGCGCGGGCAGGCCCAGCGAGCACGAGCGGTGCATCAGCCAGGACATCTCTTCGGCGTGCACCGGGCGGCCTTCGAGGCCTGCCGAGCCGATCACCTGGTCGAGATGCTCGACCTCGGAGTCCAGCGCGGCCAGTTCGGCGTCCACGGCCTCGGGCAGGATCTTGCGCAGCACCGGGGCGGCGCTTTCGACCGCGCGGTCGATCATCCGCCGGGTCTGCACCTGGACGCCGAGATAGACCTCCTTCTCGGCCATCGAGCGCCCCATCAGCTGCTGCTGCTCGCCGATGAGGTAGTCGTCGAAGGAGAGTGCGCCCTGGACGTCGTGGGGACGGCCGACGGCGTTGTGCACGTGGGCCTCGGCCCACATCCGGATCGGATACGGCCGGTTTGTCACGCGCAGATGCAGCCAGCGGCCCTGGAGTTCGGCGTACTGGCCGGCGATGGCCGCGATCAGGTCGCGGCGCTGGGAGTCCGAGCGGAACGACCAGCGCTGGGGTGCGAGCCGGTACCAGGCGTACACCTCATAACCGGTGCGTAACAGGTGCCCGTCGATGCTTCGAGCGGCGATCGACGGGGTATAGGTAGGTATCGCCGCCTCGCCGGGCAGCCGCCTTCCCTTGCCGCCGGTGTTCTTGGGCTGCGCGGAGCGGACCTGCTGGGGCGGGTTCCAGGCCCCTTGCTGCAAGTCACGATCACGTTTTCCTCGGCTTCCGCCGCGACCGAACAACGACTACCTCCCGGCCTGAGCCGCAGGACGGCTCCGACGCGCTCGTGGTGTTCCCTGAGCTCCGGCGCCGCCGCCGTAGCCGTGGTGCTGGTACTGCCGTCTCCTGCGGTGCTTCGGCAACGGGCGGGTCGCCCGTACCCGGACGCGGGATGCGCTGGCGGCGCCACCCGTACCCGTGGTCCGTTCTCTAGGTGAATTGAGCTCTTTCGCCGCCATCGCGGCCACGGCGCCCAGCGGGCGCTCGTGGCTGATCTTGGCCGTGATCAACCTGGTGATCACAATTGTGGCGACGAAAGCCCAGGCGGTCGAGAAGAACCCGAAGCTCCAGCCCGCCCACCGTTCGGCGGTGAGCACCAGCAGGAAGACCGGGATACCGATGAGCCACGCGACGTAGCGGGCTCTCCAGGGAAAAGTCGCTTTCGGCGGGCCGAGCCATACGGCGTCGACCCGGTAAACCTCGTCATCGGTTCGGATACGCAACGCGAGCCCTGCCTCAGCCCGTGAAGAGGCCGGCGATCCACTGGCCCACGTTGACTCCGGCACCACTCACCGCGAGACCGATGATCGCCAGCGCGATCACGACACCGGCGAGACGGCGCATGACGCCCGCGTTGTCCCCCTTGCCGCCACCGAGCCATAGGAGCAGGAGGGCGACGGCGAGGAGCACCAGAGGGATGACGTTGTCGATCAGCCAAGTGCGGACGTTGCCGGTGCCGAGCTCTCCGCCCTGGGCCAGCGTGTCAAGGGTGGTCAAGGTCATCATCGCATTACTCCCGGTGCGCGGAGAGGGGGTTCGCGCGGTTCTGGCTCGGTGGTGCTGGGAACATCATGGCGTCACGAGGGGTAGCGGTCAAAGCGCGCTCTGTAGATATCGGTTTGTCTACTTCTCACAGAGCGAGGCACAGCACCACGACCATCCTCGGTCTCCATCATCGTTGCAAGGGTCGTCTGGTTTAACCCCGGCCACCCGTATTTCGCAGTGTGCTGCCGGACTCACCCGGTTGCGAGGTGCTTGCTCACTGTGAGTACGGGTCGGCGGACTGTAATCCGGCCGTGACCAGTGTGGCATGACTCGTTCGGTGGCTATCCGCGAGTCCGCTGAGTGAACTCGGATTCGACAAAAATCATGGATGCCGATCAAGGGAAAGTCATAGGTCCGTTACCCAAAGCGAAGACTTAACACGCATTTTCACTACATAGCGTGATTAACGGCCCGGGGAGAACACATTCGCGGGAAACGCGCCGGCCTCGACCGCTCGACGGCTCAGCGGGCCGCACAACTCGTGCAGCCGCCGGGTCTTCTCCTCGCCGAGATGCGCCCAAGGACCGGTCGACGACTCGTTGGTCGCGGCTTCGATCCGCTCGCGGAGAGTGGTCCCGGCCTCGGTGAGGCC
Source organism: Amycolatopsis sp. lyj-112 (assembly GCF_046549055.1). Taxonomy (NCBI): domain Bacteria; kingdom Bacillati; phylum Actinomycetota; class Actinomycetes; order Pseudonocardiales; family Pseudonocardiaceae; genus Amycolatopsis; species Amycolatopsis sp. lyj-112. The sequence goes on from NZ_JAJPWS010000022.1 coordinate 49,939, forward strand.
GCCCTCGGCGTCGAGAAGGCCCTTCTCGCGGAGGGTGGCGGCCGCGCCGTCCCACTGCTCGTCGCTCCAGCCGCGGGACAGCTTGGCCGCGGCCGGCAGGAAGCCCTTGCCGGTGGCGGTGTGGGTCACCAAGGCGGACAGCCCGTCGAGACCGTTGAGGAGGAGTGCCGCGATATGGCCGTCGCCGCGGTGCTCGCGCAGCAGCGTGATGGCGTGCCAGAGGGCGAGATGCGGTTCGCTCGGCCAGTCGAGGTCGGCATGCCCGGCGAAGAGCGTGCGGCCGCCGACCTCGCAGCCCGCGGTCGCCTCGCGGGCGAGCGCGGCCGCTTCGACGACTTCTTCGGAGTCGAGGACGTCCTTGCCGAGCAGCCTGGTCAGCGTGGCGTCGACGGCTTCGTACCGGGCCTCGATGATCCGGTCCGGGGTGGCCAGCGTCCACGCGCGCGGGATGTAGCGGGCGACCAGTTCGGGATTGAAGTTGTAGAAGGTGGCGGCGACGACGCCCGGTCCGACCGCGCCCATCGGCGCCGCCCTTCCGGCGAAGTAGCACATGCGCCCCGGCCGGAGCCCCGCGTCGGTGAGCGCGGCTTCCGTCTCGGGCGCGAAGTAAGTGAGGGAATGCAGTACATCGAACGTCCCGCGGAACCGTCCCGTGACCCGACTCGCTTCACCCATAGGGGGCACCCTACCCGCAAGTAGGCATCGGCCGCAGTGCCCGAAGGAGCCGCTTTCGGGAGCAAGGGACCTTTGCTACCGCCCCGCCGGGCCTGAGGTGAAGGGGGCTTTCCGCGCATGTGATGAAGCTGTTGGTTATTCGTGGCCGAGTGGAAGATCCCCTGGTTGCCGCGTGAGCTGAGGGAGGACACGCGTGTTTGGACGGCGAACAATCGTGATTGAACGGCGATCACGCGTGATGGGACACGGAACTCGCGGCGGAATCCGGCCACGGCCGAGTTCGCCGTCTGATCACGCGAGTTCGCCGTCCAAACACGGGTGACGTCCATCGACGCACATTTGCCCCGGCCACCAATTCGCCAACAGCACCCTTGTGATGCAGGGAAAGGCCCCTTCGCGTCAGTCAGCGCGACGAGGCGCCTTCACGCTGACGGAGGCATCTCGCGGGGCTTGTGCCCTGCGGGATGCCTCCGTCAGCGCTCGGCAAGAGTACGGACGAGCCGGCGTGTAAGCCGGATCCTGTCCTCACGTCGCCTTGCGGCTCCGCGAGTGGCGGCCATCCATCTAGGCCCGCCGTCGCCGGCGGGCTCGAGCGGCCTACCCGCAGACTCGGGCGGGCAGCCCTCGGTCGTCTGCGCAGGAGCCTCGCGGCTCCCTCTTGGCCTTGCTCCGGGTGGGGTTTACCTAGCCGTCCTGGTCACCCAGGACGCTGGTGGTCTCTTACACCACCGTTTCACCCTTACCCCCGCGAACGGGGGCGGTCTATTTTCTGTGGCACTGTCCCGCGGGTCGCCCCGGGTTGCCGTTAACAACCACCCTGCCCTGTGGAGTCCGGACTTTCCTCGAACCGGTTTCCCGGCTCGCGGCCGCCCTGCCGACTCGTCCGACGGCGAAGCCTACTGCACGGGCGCGGGCAGGCAGTTCAGGTTGCGTTCACCGTCGGGCTTGATGACGAACCAGGCGTGGTCGGTGCCCTGTCCGGTCCATTCGCCGGGCCGGGCGTTGGCGAATTTGTAGAGGGGCCAGCCCGCGAGGGTGACCTGTTTGGCGCCCTCAGGGCGTTTGATCGTGCTGACGAGTGCGGGGTCGATGCCGGTCACCTCGGGGGTGCCGGCGGTGGTGATGGGGATCCAGACCTCGGCGCATTCGCCGAGGCACGCCGACTTGGCCTTGTGCGGGTTGTCGTGCCCGAAGCGGAAGAGGACGGCTCCCGCGCCGTCGATCACGGCCTGTCCCATCTTCGTCATGTAGACGGCTGTGAGCTGCGCGGGCGGCTCGCCGGCCCCGACGTCGTCCGGGGTGGACGACGTCGGGGCCTGGGGGCTCGTGCTGGTCCGCCGAGGCGTGGTCGACGGCGGGGTGCGCGGGCTGGGGAGGGCTTCGGTGACCGGGGCGCCGGCCGTCAGCGCGGCCTGGTCGTCGGAGTCAACCGCCTGCCACCACATCGCGGCGCCCACGACGAGCGCCGCCACGACGACGAGCATGGTCAACCGCGATCGGCGCATCAGGCGCCTCCGTTTCTCCCGGGTGGCTCACGGGGTTCTGTTCGGCGATCTCGTTGGTCCAGTGGAGGACGGCCGCCGGGCTGTCGAGGCCGACGACGCCGACGAGGCGTCCCTTGCGGACGAAGCCGGTGACGGGTTTCTCGCCGCCGATGGGTGAGGCGAGCGCGACGGTGTCGGTGCCCAGCTTCGGGATGCCGCCCGCCTGGATGCGCATGCCGTGCTGTTCGGACCAGAACCGCGGCACCGGCGCGAAGGGCTGTGCGGCCTGCGGCCCGGCCAGGAGGTTCTCGGCGGCGGCCCGGCCCATCTCGACGGCGTTGAGCCAGTGCTCGACCCGCCGGGGTGTCTCGTCGAAGCGGAGGTTGGGCCATTGGGCGACGTCGCCGGCGGCGACGATGTTGTTCTGGCCCAGCACATGGCAGGTGGGCGAGCAGACGACGCCGTCGTCGAGCGGCAGTTTGGCGCCGCGCAGCCAGGAGATCGACGGCACGGTGCCGACGGCGACGACGACACAGGAGACGTCGAGGATCCAGCCGTCGGAGGAGTGCAGCCGCAGCCCGGTGGCCGTGGTCTGCCAGGTGTCGATGGACGCGCCCAGCGCGAGCCGGACACCCTTCGACCGGTGCAGCGCCGAAAGCTTCTGCCCGATGTGCTTGCCGACGACCTCGCCGAGCAGCGTGGCGGACCGGCCGACGATGGTCACCTCGCGGCCCATCTCGCGCAGGCTCGCGGCGACTTCGCAGCCGATGAAGCCGCTGCCCATCACCGCGACCGGACCGTTGTCGGCGGCCAGGTTGTCCCGCAGTTCGGCGGCGTCGGCCAGGGTGCGCACGACGACCACGCGCGGATGCCCGTGCGGCACACCGGACAGCCGCCGCGGTTCGACGCCGCTGGCGATGACGAGCCCGTCGTAGGTCAGTTCCTCCGCGCCGGGCAGGTGGACGACCTGGCGGCCCGGCTGCAGGTGCGTCGCCGGGGTGTTGAACCGCCATTCGGCGTCGATCTCGTCGAGCCGGGCGAGCATCATCTCGGCGGGGTGGGTACCGCCGGTCAACAGTTGCTTGGACAGCGCCGGGCGGTGATAGGGCAGGTCCGGTTCGTTGCCGACGATCACCAGTTCCCCGTCGAACCGCAGTTCCCGCAGCCGTTCCGCGCAGCGCAGCCCGGCCAGCCCGCCGCCGACGATGACGATCCGTTCGCTCATTGACCCGCCCCTTGCAGTTGGATGGCTCGCATCGGACAAGCTCTGGCCGCGGCCTGGACCTGCGGCACCTGTTTGGAGCCGGGTTTTCGGAGGTAGCGCAGCTGGCCGTCTCCCTGGAGCTGGAAGACCTGCGGCGCTTCGGCCTGGCAGATGGCGTAGCGGTGGCATTTCTTGTCGTCGACGGTGACCCGGATCGGTTTCGCCCGGCCGCCCTCGCCGTCGAGCAGGCCGAGACGGACCAGCACCGGGGGCGGCAGCACCCGGAGCACGGTGAGCAGGAGGGCCGGGGTGAGCACGGTGATCCCGCCGAGCCAGACACTCGCGAGGTTCCCGTTGGCGGCCGCGCCGAGCCAGGAGTGGATCGCCAGCAGGCCCACCGAGAAGTAGCTGACCTGGTGGAACCGCTGCCAGCCGCGGCTGACCACGCTGAGGCCGCTCACCCGGCGGCCCAGCGCGGCGGTGATCGAAACGGCGAGGAACAGTTCCAGCCCGACGATGCCGGCCGCGTGCCGGGCGAAACCGCCGCCGGCGAACGGGATCAGCACCATGAGCACGCTGAACGACTCGTCGTCGAGGAAGAGATAGGACAGGCCGTGGACCACGCCGGTGGCGAGGGTGAACGTGGCGAGGACGACGTGACCGCCGCGCAACGCCTCATGGCCGGTGACGCGCCGGATCCAGCCTGTGGCGCTCAAGACGCCCCACGCCAGCGTCAGGCACATCGTCACGTAGGCGAACCGGGCCGACAACGTGGCGATGTCCCGCACCCCGCTGTCGTGCGGGGACGGGGCCTGGATGACCGCGAGAAGTGGCGCCGTCATGCGCGCCTTCCCGGTGAACCGAGGAGCCGCACCAAGGCGAAGGTGGCGCCCCCGGCGATCCCGACCATGATCACGCCGAGCACGACGTCGCCTCCGTCGAGGGTGTTGCCGTCGGTGGAGACCACCATCAGCGACGTGGTCTCGGCGATGCCGGTGCTTTCGAGCAGGGTCATATGCCGCATGACGGTGTCGACGGCCGTCTGGGCGAAGGAGCGCATCACGTCGTCGCGGGTGGCCGCCCGGACCTGGGACGCCAGGCCGAAGATGCTGCCGTGCGCGGCGCGGGCACGGTTGACGTAGGCGCGGTCGAAGTCGGCTCCGGCGGAACCGGTGATCTCGTCCACCCAGGACCGTTGTTCCTCGGTGGGCTCGCTGGGCAAGGTGACGCCGACCCGCGGGGCGAGTTCGCGTACCTGGGCGTCGAGGCGGTCGTGGTCGTCGGCGAGTTTGCGACCGACCTCGCGCACCCGCTGCCCGTTCCCGCGTTGCTCGGCCTGCCGGCTCACGGGGCCTTCCCATAATCCGGCCTGGCGCACCCGGACGAGCAGTTCCCGATCATGAGCGTCGATTTCTGCACTGGCTTGGGCGGGAGTTCCCACCCATATCACCATGCAGGCGATCACCAATCCCAGCAGTCGAAAGATCATTTCACCCGTCCCCGTTCGCAAAGTGCCTCACTGGGAGTACGGGGAACCGGACTGAGCGGTTCGATCTCTACCCATCCGGGACGGTGTGATGTGCATCACACGACATATTTAGAACCGTTTATCGCCGCCATACGTACCGGGCAACCAATTGTAATTGGAGCACTACTGCACATGGCTTAAGCCGATAGTCTGCGCTACGGTGGTCCGACCTGTGAAAATCCTCCACCGCTGGGAGGTTGCGAGCTTTATGGAAGCAGTGGGCAGAGGGTGCCAGTTCAGTCGCGATCGTCAGGATACCGACATGTCCGGCGACCCGTCCGACGAGCTGATTTCGTTGCTGTACAAGGACTTTCGAGGCACTTTGTTCAGTCAGGTCATGTATCTGACGAACCATGACCAGCAATGGACCGAAGACGTGGTTCAGGAGACGCTGATCCGCGCCTGGCAGCATTCGGACACCTTGAACCGCGAGCCCGGAATGCTGCGCGGTTGGCTGCTCACAGTCGCCCGGCGGATCGTGATCGACGGCTGGCGAAACCGGCGTGCCCGCCCACAGGAGGTGGAGCTGGAAAATTCGGAAAACGCCGAAATAGCGGACCGGACGGATCAGTCACTGTCCGCGCTCGTCATTTCCGAAGCGCTACGATATCTGGACAGCAAATATCAGGCGGTCATCTACGAGACGTATCTGACCGGACATACCGTCCGGGAGGCGGCGGTGATTTTGGGAATACCCGAGGGAACGGTCAAATCACGGCTGTACGCGGCTATGAGGACATTGCGACGGTCGTTAGGAGAGCTGGGTTCGCGATGAGGAAGCGAAAGGTGAAACACACCGATGTCGCGGCCTATGTGCTCGGTGTGCTCGATCAAGCCGAGGCATACGCCTTCGAAAAGCACTTGAAGGGCTGCGAGCGCTGCGGCCACCAGGTCGCGGAGTTCACGTCGGTCGAAGACGCGCTGGCGAAGGCCGATCTGCGCTACCTGTCGCCGGGAGGCGGGACCAGGGCCGCGCGGCGGCCCGGCGCCTTCCTGGTGCGGCGCTGCGGGCGGCTGTCGATGGTCGCGGCCAACCTGGTCGTGGTCATCCTGGTGTGCGTCGTCGCGGCCATGCTGTCGTCGCATCGATCTTGCGGCCGGTACCGGCGGGGTGCCTCGCATACGGGCATCGTGTCCCCGGCTCCCCTCGACGACGAGCTGGACCGCGCCCCGGACAAGGGCCGCGACCAGCGACTACTCCCACTACCGCTCTCGTTCGAGTAGTCTGCCGCAAGCCGACACGAAGGTCTCTACGGTGCATACCGAAGTAAATCCCGAGAGTCCCTTCGGCGGGCCTTCGGTACCGAAGCGCCGCGCCGCCGGGTTACTGGGTCGCGACAGCGAACTCGACACGATCACCGGGCTGTTCCGGGCCGCTCTTCACGGGCGCGCCACCAGTGCGGTGGTGGTCGGCGAGTTCGGCATGGGCAAATCTTCGGTGCTCACCGCCGCCGGTGAGCTGGCGAAGGCGGCGGGTTTCACCGTCGCGATCGCCGCCGCGTCCCGGCTGGAGACCCATCTGAGCGGCGGTGTCGGCCGCCAGCTGGTCGAGGGGCTCACCCACGCCCCCGCCGAAGCCGGTTCGCCGCGGCCGCGGGCACCGCACGCCACCGAATCCCTGCCGGACCGCCGTCCCCGGAACGAACAGGAACAGACCGAGTCGCTCGACGCCTTCTTCCACACCGTCCGGCACGCCGCCGAACAGGGACCCGTCTTCCTCGGCATCGACAACATCCACCTCGCCGACCCGTGGTCGATGCGATGCCTCGCCTACATCCGTCACCGCGTCGAGAACCTGCCGGTGATGATCGTGCTGACCTCGCTGATCGGGCATCTGCAGACCGGCGAGGTCGCCCTGCTGGAGATGTCCGGCTGCACCCCGGCGACGATCAGGTTGCGCGGACTGGGGCCGCGCCACGTCGCCGAGTTCCTCCGCCTCGCCCCGGGCCGGTTTTCCGAACAATGCCACGAGGTGACCGGCGGCAACCCGTATCTGCTCGGGGCGCTGCGCCGCCGCATGATCCCCGGCATGGACCTGGACACCGCCGGTTCGCCGATGATCGGCGAGGTCCTGCGCGTCCGCATGCACGAGTACACCGCCGCGCCGAAGATGCTCGAAGCCGTCGCGATCCTCGGTGAGGACGCGAGTTTCGATCTGCTCGCGCAGCTCGCCGGGGTCGACGAGATCACCGCGCTGGAAGCCATCGACACGATGGTGCGCGTGCACCTGCTGGCCAACAGCCACCAACCCACCCTCACCTACCGTTTCGTCCGCAATTCGGTGCTCGCCGACATGCCGCTCGCCACCAGGGCGGTCAACCATTCCCGGGCCGCGCGGCTCCTGCACGACGCCGGCGCCCCGCCGGAGCGCATCGCGACCCACCTGCTGGCCGCGACCGCGATCAGGATCCCCTGGGCGGTCAACATCCTCCGGCTGGCCGCGCGCTATTCGGTGGTCAACGGGGACGCCGGGCTCGCGGTCCGATTCCTGCTCCGCGCGCTGGAAGAACGGCTCAGCGAACGCAAACGGATGGCGATCCTGCTCCAGCTCGCGCACGCGGAGTTCCACTGCGACCCGGATCTGGCGCCCGCCCGGGTACGCGAAGCCGTCGACCACATCGACGACCGGGAGACCGCGGCCTTCGTCGCGACCGCGATGATCCTCTCGCTGTGCGGCGGCCCCGACGCGCGGCTGGCGATCAACTCCGCCGGCCAGTTCGCCGCGCGGCTCGACGCCGGCGGGCCCGACGCCGTCTGGCCGCTGCTGTGCATGACCTATCTCGCCGAGGCAGGCAGCAGGCTCGGCCCGCCGCCGGACTTCCGCGACTTCGAGCGGCAGTGGGCACCGTTGAACGACCCGGCCGCGCAGCAGAGCCGTTCGGGTCTGCTCGCACTGGACACGGTGCGGAGCGGGGTGTCGTCCGCGCAGGCTGTCCGCCATTTCGGTGAGGCGTTGTCCGGTGAACAGCCCGAACTGTTCGAGCAGCCCTATTTCTTCACGCTCGCGACGGCGGTGCTCGCCGACGAGGCCGCCCTCACCGACCGGCTCTGCCAGGTGCTCGACACGAAACGCCTGCCGTGGGACTACCACGTGCCGAAGGGCGCCCTCGCCACTCTCGCCCGCGGGATCGCCCTGCAAGCCGGCGGCGACCTGGTGCGGGCGAGTGTCCACTATGAATCCCTGATGCGGCAGTTCGACGAGCGCGGCGCCACCAGCGACTGCCCGGTGGCCGTGCTGTGCGCGGCCAGGCTGATCGAGACCTCGGTCGAGCTCGGCCGCTACGACGTCGCGACGGCGCAGCTCGAGAAACTGGATTTCGCCGCCACACAAGCACACTTCACCCACAACTACCTGCTCTACGCACGCGGCAGGCTCCGGGTGGCCACCGGCGAACCCGAACTCGGCTACGAAGACCTGCGCGGCTGCGGACGCCGTCTCGAACACCACGGCATGTGCTTCCCCGGGTTCGCCCCCTGGCGCGCGCACGCCGCCCGCGCCGCGCTGGCGCTCGGCCGCACCGATGCCGCGACGCGCCTCGCCGAAGAGGATCTCGAAGCCGCGGAACGCTGGGGTGCGCCGCGGATCCTCGGCGGCGCGCTGACCACGATCGGGCTCGTCCGCGACGACGAGGAAGCCGAGCGCGTGCTCACCAAGGCCGTCGACATCCTCAGCGGGTCGACCGCGAAACTGGCGCTGGCCGAGGCGTTGACCGAACTCGGCTCGCTGCGGGCCCGGCACGGGCACGGCGAGAAGGCGATCGTCACACTGCGGCAGGCCGCGCGGCTCGCGAAGCATTGCGGGGCGCGGTCGCCGGCGAGGCGGGCGGCCGAGGCGTTGCGGGACGCGCGGACGAGCGCGGTTCCCGCGAAGGACAACGACCACGGTCTCACCAAACAGGAATACCGCGTCGCGGTGATGGCGTCACAAGGTCTCACCAACCGGGAAATCGCCGAGGCGCTGCACCTGACCCGCCGCACGGTCGAACTGCATTTGTCCGGCGCCTACCGGAAACTGGAGATCGCCGGCCGCACGGAATTGAGTACGGTGCTCGGCCGGTCCCAGCGCGTGGACGGCGATTGACGGATTCGCTCGCCCGGCGGTTCACTCCGCGGTATGCCGGAAACCGAATCCGAACCACTCAAATTCGCCTACTGGGTCCCCAATGTGAGCGGTGGGCTGGTCACCAGCGACATCGAACAACGCACCGACTGGGGATACGAGTACAACCGGGATCTCGCTGTCCTCGCCGAGAACAGCGGGTTCGAATACGCGCTCAGCCAGGTCCGCTACACGGCCAGCTACGGCGCCTCCTACCAGCACGAATCGACCGGATTCAGCCTCGCGCTGCTGCTCGCGACACAGCGGCTGAAGGTGATCGCGGCGGTCCACCCGGGACTGTGGCATCCCGGCGTGCTCGCGAAGTTCATCGCCAGCGCGGACGTGATCTCCGGTGGGCGCGCGGCGGTCAACGTGGTGAGCGGCTGGTTCAAGGACGAATTCACCGGACTCGGTGAACCCTGGCTCGAACACGATGAACGGTATCGGCGTTCGGAAGAGTTCATCCGCGTATTGAAGGAACTCTGGACCGACGACCACGCCGAATTCAACGGCGATTTCTACCGGATTCACGATTTCGACATCAAACCCAAACCCGTCGGGCGGCCGCATCCCGAGATCTTCCAGGGCGGTAACTCCACCGCCGCGCGCGAACTCGCCGGCCGCGTCTCCGACTGGTACTTCAGCAACGGCAAGGATTTCGACGGCTTCAGTGAACAGGTCGCGGAGGTCCGCGGCTACGCGGCCGAGAACGACCACGCGGTCCGGTTCGGGCTCAACGGTTTCCTGATCGCACGGGAGACCGAGAGCGAAGCGAAGGCCGTGCTCCGCGAGATCGTCGAGAAGGCCAACACCGAAGCGGTCGAAGGTTTCCGCAACGCCGTCAAGCAGGCGGGAAACTCCACTTCGGACAAGAAGGGCATGTGGGCCGACTCGGAGTTCAAGGATCTGGTGCAGTACAACGACGGCTTCCGTACCGGGCTGATCGGGACGCCGGAGCAGATCGCGGACCGGGCGATCGAGTACAAGAGGCGCGGGGCGAACCTGCTGCTGCTCGGATTCCTGCACTACCTGGAGGACGTCGAGTACTTCGGGAAGCACGTCCTGCCGGTGATCCGGGCGAAGGAGGCGGACCTGGACCGAAGCTCCGCCACCCCCGAACCCCTCACGCAAGTAGTCCTCTAGTTGCGGTAGTTACTGGCCCGCGTAGACCGTCTGGCCGGGGTGCATGGTCGGGCCGCAGTCCTTGAGCGGTCCGCCGAAACGTGCCCTCTCGACGTCCGGCAGCGTCTTCGCGGCGTAGTCCTGGGCGGCCTTCAGCTTCTCGGGGCTGGAGACGGCGTCCTTGCGCACGAAGTCACCGTTGCGCAGCCCGCCACCCGGGTAGACGAAGATCGGCTCGTAGTCGCGGTCGATCCGCGGGTCGACGGTGATGCCGTTGCCCGCGGCCCACGGGCCCCACGAGTGGATGAAGGTCGGCTTGACCTTGTCGAACACGTAGTCGCGCAGCCCCGGCATGTCGCCGTTCTTGACGAAGTCCGCGACGTCCGCCTCGACCAGCCCGGCCATGTCGACCAGGTGCAGGCGGCTGGTCATCGACGAACCGCCGAGGTCGGGCAGGAGCAGCGACGCCTGCTGCAGGCCGAGGATGTCGGCGATCGTGTTGAAGCCGCGGCCGAACCGGTCGGCGATCAGGCAGGCGGGCACTGTCGGGACCTCTTGGAACGTCTTCGAGGTCGACGCGAAGCCCATCCCGGACGGGATCGCCGCCGCCACCAGCACGAGCACCACGACGGTCCGCAGGACCGCGCGCGAACGGCGCAGCAGTTCACCGGCGGCCAGCGTTCCCGACAGGGCCGCGAGAATCCAGATCGGGGTGGCGAAACGGTGCTGCCCCATCCAGTCCGGGACCATCACGCCGTAGGCGATGATGCCCAGCGCCAGCGGCGTCATCAGCGCGATCAGGCTGCGGCGCCATTCCGCGCGGACGAGCGCGTAGCCGATGGTCAGCCCCAGCAGGATCGTCCCGGCGATGCCGGCGTAGCCGACCAGTTCGAACGGTTGCTTCAGCGCCGAAAGGCCGGGAAGCCCCTGTCCCTTCGCGATGGACGGGTTCGCCAGCAGCCTGCCGAATTCCGCGATCCGCCAGGTGAGGTACGCGCCGAACGGGATCGCGAACGCCACCACGGACACCACGATGAACTTGACGCTCTGCCCCAGCAGCGGCTTACGCAGCTGGAACAGCACGACCAGCGGGTACGCGCCGCCGTAGATCAGGCCTTCGGGGCGGGTCAGCGCGGCGAACGCGACCAGCACCCCGGACCAGATGGCGACCTTCGCGGTGAGCACGCGGTCCTTGCGGACGGCCACGAACAGCAGCACGGCGAGCCACGCGATGGCCATCCCGAACAGCGAGTTCTCCAGGCCGGAGATGGTCCAGATGACGAACGACGGGATCGCGGCGAGCGTCAGCCCGACGACCAGTGTCGCCAGCCAGGCGAAGCGCTGGAAAATCTGCTTCGCCGCGACGTGGCACGCGGCCAGCGTCCCGGCGGTGAACAGCAGGCCGAGCAGCTTCGGGAACATGACGTAGTCGGGGACACCGAACAGCGTGCCGCTGTCGAAGATCCCGACGAGCTTGCCGAGCGCCAGCAGCACCGTCCAGGTCGGGTTCGAGAACCCCTCGACCGAGGGCTGCCCCGGCTGCAAGACCGGGCCGAGGCCATCGGCGAAGCTGCGCGCGTAGGAGAAGGTGATCGCCGCGTCGTCGACGATCCAATGTCCGTAGAGCGTGGCATGCCAGGCCAGTGCCGCGACTCCGGCTAGCACCGCCAGGTAGGGCGCGATCCGGGCGGCCAGGCCACGGCGAGCCGGCGTGTCCGCCGGGTCGGGCACGTCTTTTTCGGAAGCTTCGCTGAGTGCGCTCGCCGTCATGTCCCCGTCTTTGCCTTCTAGTTCGCGTGCCGCTACCGGGAAACGCACGGCATGCGCCCCACGGCACTGTAGCCAATACCCCATGGGGTGCCGACGACGCGTCATATCCAGGCGTGATCCGCACCACACCTGCCAGGTCAGGCCAGGTGCGAGATGTCGTTCACCAGCCGGACCGAGGCGTTGCCGTCCGGGTAGAACTCGACGATCGACAGCGAGGCCAGGTCCAGGTGCAGGCGGAACAGCAGCGACGGCCCGGCGTCGAGGCCCATCCGCAGCAGCGTCTTGATCGGCGTGACATGGCTGACCAGCACGAGGGTGCGGCCGCCGAACCGCGCGATCAGTTCGTCGCGGGCCTTGCGGACACGGCGGTGCACGCCGTCGAAGCTCTCCCCGCCCGGCGGCGCGAGGGAGGTGTCGGAAAGCCAGCGGGTCTGGAAGTCGGGATCGCGCTCCATGGCCTCGGTGAAGGTGAGGCCTTCCCAATCGCCGAAGTCGGTCTCGATCAGCCCGGGGTGGGTCTCGACCCGGCCGCCGAGCGCGTCGGCGATCGCCTGCGCCGTCTGCTGGGTGCGCATCAGCGGTGAGGCGATGATCGGCGCGGCCTCGCCGTCGACGACCAGGCCCTCCATCGCGCCGAGCCGTTTCGCGGCGGCGGCCGCCTGCTGCTTGCCGTGCTCGGTGAGCGGGACGTCGCCGCGGCCCGAGTAGCGCTTCTCGACCGACATCGCCGTCTGGCCGTGCCGCACGAGGAGCAGTTTCGTCGGTGTGCCGCGAGCACCGGTCCAGCCGACGGGGCTGACCCTGTCCTGCTTCACGGTCTTCGGGGCTTCGGCCTTCGCTGTCTTCGCTGTCTTTTCGCCGCCGACGCCGGCGTCCATCGCTTCGTTCGCGAGCCTGTCCGCGTACGAGTTCTCCGCGCGCGGAATCCATTGGTAGTGCACCCGCGAAAAGCGCGCCGCCAGTTCACGGGCTTCCGCGGCCAGCGGCTGCATCGACGGGTGCTTGACCTTCCAGCGCCCGGACATCTGTTCCACCACGAGCTTCGAGTCCATCCGGACGTCCACAAGGGACGCTCCGAGCTCGGCGGCCGCGCCGAGACCGGCGATCAGGCCGGAATACTCGGCGACGTTGTTGGTCACGATCCCGACGAAGGCCTTGCGTTCGGCCAGCACCTCGCCGGTGGCCGCGTCCTTGACCACCGCGCCGTATCCGGCGGGTCCGGGGTTGCCCCGGGAACCGCCGTCGGCCTCGATGAGCACGTGGTCGGTCACAGGCCGGACTCCAGGGTGCGCACCAGGATGGCGCCGCAGTTCTCGCACTGGATGACGCTGTCCTCGGGCGCGGCCTTGATCTCGGCGATCTCGCGGCGGTCGATGTCGAGCTGGCAGGCGCCGCACCGGCGGGCCCGCAGCAGCGCGGCGCCGATGCCCTTGTGCGCGCGGACGCGTTCGTAGAGCTTCAGCAGGTCTTCCGGGAAGCGCGGCAGGAGCTTGGCGCGGTCTTCGTCGCGCCGTGCCTGGGTGGTGTCGAAGTCGACGAAGTTCTCGTCGCGGCGTCGGATCGCTTCGGCGACCTCGGTCTCCGCCTTCGCCACCTCGGCGCTGGTGCGCTGGGCGTCGAGGTCGAGCGCCTCACGGCGTTCCATCAGCTCCAGCAGGTCGTCCTCGAGCGCGGCCTGACGCCGGTTCAGGCTGTTCAGCTCGTGCTCGATGTCGGCCACCTGCTTCGCCGCCACGGAGCCGGATTCGAGCAGCTTGCGGTCACGGTCTCCGCGAGCGCGGACCGACTCGATCTCCTTCTCCTGCCGGGCGATCTCGCGGTCGAGGTCGGATGCCGCGGTCTGGACCGACACCAGCGCGTCGCGCCGCTCGCGCACCGCCTTCTCACCCGCGTCGATCTCGGCGAGCTCGGGCAGGGTGCGGCGGCGGTGGGCGGTACGCGAGAGCTCCGCGTCCACCTTCGCGAGTTCGAGCATCTGGCGCTGGACGGCGGGGTCGGCCTTCACGGTGCTCCTTGTTTCTTAGTGCTCGGTTCGGGTGGCCCGTAGCGTCCACGGGTCGGTGCACCGCGTGGAGACGTGAACGTCGACGTTACCCGCAAACGTGGCGCGGACGATGGCCGAGGCTTGCTCGCACCATGGCCATTCGCTCGCCCAATGCGTCACGCCGACCAGGGCGGGGACTTCCGTGATCTCGGCGAGGTGCTCGCCGGCCGGATGGTGCCGGAGATCCGCGGTGACATAGGCGTCGACTCCGGCTGCGGTGGCACGTTTGAGATAACTGTCGCCGGAGCCGCCGGACACCGCGACCCGGCGGATCGGGCGGTCCGGGTCGCCGGCGCCGTAGACGCCGGGTTCCGTGCGCGGCAAGGCTTTCGCGACCCGCTCGACGAAAACGGAGAACGGTTCGGGCGCCGGCAGTTCGCCGATGCGGCCGATTCCGGTGACCCCGTCCTCGCGCGGATCAAGCGGGCCGAGGACGGTCAGGCCGATGGCGTCGGCGAGCGCGTCGGAGACGCCGGGCGACGCGGAGTCGGCGTTGGTGTGCGCGCAGTAGAGCGCGACACCGGCGCGGATCAGGCGATGGACGAGGCGGCCCTTCGTGCTGTCGGCCGGTACGCCGTGCACGCCGCGCAGCAGCAGCGGGTGGTGCGCGACGATCAGCTGCGCGCCGCCGCTGATCGCCTCGTCGACGGTCTCGTCGACCGGGTCGACACAGAACAGGACCTTGTCCACGTTCTCGGCCGGGTCGCCGCAGACGAGTCCGACGGCGTCCCAGGATTCGGCGAGTTCGGGCGGGTACGCCTGCTCCAGGGCGGCGATGACTTCGGCTAGCGCGGGCACCCGGCGATTTTCGCACGGAGCGGGAGCAAGGGACCTTTGGTATCGCCGATACCTCTGACCTGCGAAAAGAGAGCAAGGGACCTTTGCTGCCGCCCCGCGGCGCAGGTCACTCCAGCGCCTTGGCGTCCTTGTTGACCGCCCAGCGACCGGCGGCACGCATCACGCGGCCCGTCCACATCATCGCCCGGTACGCCTTCGCGGTCGGGTGATCGGGGACGTCGGAATAGGCGACCTGGTAGGGCGCGACGGACGCGACCGACCGGAGGTAAAAGGGCAACGCGGCCATCGCCTCTTTGGGCGTTCTCGCCTGGACGAAGCGGTGCTCCGGGACGATCCGCGCGTCTTGGTAAGGGTGCGGATGCTGGACGGTGATGCGGTACCAGCGGAGCCCCACGGCGGGCGACTCGACGCTGGGTGTTGGTGCGCTCATACGCGACCTTCCTGCGTGTTTCTCTCCGGAAGGTCTACTCCCGCTTCGTGCCGGCACTCCAGCTTCGCGCGCCCGGAAGCCGTTCAGAGCCGGTGAGCGGTCGATCTCCCGCAACCTTCACACTGATCGGGTGGTGCACATCGTCTTCGTCTGTTCCGGCAATATCTGCCGCTCGCCGATGGCCGAGCTCGTCTTCCGCGCGAAGGTCGAGGAGGCCGGGCTCGACCATGTCGTGCAGGTGTCCAGCGCGGGCACCGGCGGCTGGCACATCGGCGAGCCCGCCGACGAACGGGCCCGCGCGAAGCTGGCGGAGCACGGGTACCCGACAGGCCACGTCGCGGCCGAGGTCGACCGCGGGCATCTCGCCGCCGACCTGCTGCTGGCCGCCGACGACAGCCACCTCTCGTTCCTCCGCCGCAAGGTGTCGGATCCGTCGAAGGTCCGCCTGCTGCGTGAGTTCGACCCGTCCGCGCCCGAAGGCGCCGAAGTCCCGGATCCGTATTACGGCGAGGACGACGGTTTCGAGGACGTCCTCGGCATGATCGAACGGGCCGTTCCCGGCCTGCTCGACTGGGTGCGCGCACACGCCTGAGGCGGACCGCTTACCGTGGTGGGGTGCGGTTGAAGTTCCTGCTGCGGCCCGGATGGCTGGCGTTGACGTTGGTGGTGTTCACCTTCGCCGTCTGCTGCTTCACCCTGCTGGCGCCGTGGCAGTTCTCCCGCGACTCCGAACGCGTGCATCAGAACGCGGCGCTGCGGGAGTCGTTCGCCGGCCAGCCGAGGTCCCTGGACCAGCTGCTCCCCGGCGGCGCCGCCCCTGATCAGCGCACCGAATGGCACCTGGTCGCGCTGAAGGGCACGTATCTTCCTGAGGGCGAGGTCGTCGCGCGTCTGCGCTCCGTACAGGGCGAAGCGGCCTTCGAGGTGCTCACCCCGTTTCGGACGGTCGAGGGCACCGTGGTGCTGGTGGACCGCGGCTACGTGCGGCTCGACGCGAAGTCGCGCGCGCTGCCCTTCGCCGCGCCGCCCGCCGGGACGGTCGACATCGTCACGCGGGCCCGTCACGACGAGCGGGACGGGAAGAACCGGGACGCCTTCGCCGACGAGTCGACAGGCGGGCGGCTGCAGAGTTACGTCGTCGATTCCCAGGTCGTGGCGAGGGCCGCGAAGCTGGACATCCGGCCGGGTTACTTCCAGCTCGACCTGAACCAGCCCGGCGTGCTGGGCGCGCTGCCGCTGCCGCAGACCGACGCGGGACCGTTCTTCTCCTACGCACTCCAGTGGATCGCTTTCGGAGCGATGGCGCTGCTCGGCTGGCTGTACTTCACCGTTCGCGAGCTGAAGCCGGGTGGCGTGCTGGCCACCGACCGGCCGCAGCGGCGCAAGAGTGTCGCGGAGATGCTGGCCGAAGACGAACGTTCCGAAGTGGCTACCTGATCTGACGTGAAACTGGCCCTTTTGTAGGTCCATTCCGCGTGCTCATACTCGATCATGCTGATTCACCCGTGGGACGCCGCCCACGACGACTCCGAATGGAAGGCCTGGCTCGCCGGACACGATTTCGGGCAGCTGATCGCCGGTGGTGCCGGCCGTGACCTGCCCGTCGTCAACCCCGCGCACTTCGTCTACGACGGCGACCGGACGGTCCTGCTGCACCTCGCCCGCCCCAATCCGGTCTGGCCGCTGCTGGAAGAGCACCCGCGAGCGCTGCTCTCGGTGACCGACGACCAGACCTACATCCGCTCGAACTGGAACACCCCGGCCGACCCGCCACACGGTGTCCCGACGTCGTACTACGCGTCCGTCCAGCTCGAATGCGACGTCCGGCTGATCGACGACGCCGCGGAGAAGGCTTCGCTGCTGGACCGGCAGCTCGCGCACTTCGAACCGTCCGGCGACCGTGTCACCGTGAGCCCCACCGAAACGCCGGACCGGCGGCTGCTCCCCGGCATCCGCGGGATCGAACTGACCGTCACCGGGGTGCGGGCGAAGTTCAAGTTCGGCGGCAACAAGGAGCCCGCCGACCGTTCGCGGATCGACGGCGAACTCGAACGGCGCGGCGGCCCGATGGACGCCCGCGCCCGGGTCCAGCTGGCCCGGCGAGAGCGATAGCAAAGGTCCCCTGCTCTCTTTCGCAGGTCAGAGCCTCAGGTGATAGCAAAGGTCCCTTGCTCCCGCCGCGATCTACTCGCGGCGGGAGCGTCGCCCGTTCTCACGGTGACTGTGTGGATTTTGGGACGTTAGATGTCCCAAAATCCACACAGTGCCTCTCCTGCGAGGAGATGCTCCAGGAAGCCACACTCACGACCCAGCACTGTCCACGAATCAATGCCGTGAAGGCCTCCTTGCCTACGCTCAAGGTAGGCAAGGAGGCCTTCACGGCATGAGAACAGCGCGCGCTTTCGCGGCCAGCGCCCAGGTCAGCGGCGCCGCCGCCA
Organism: Amycolatopsis sp. lyj-112; assembly: GCF_046549055.1. NCBI lineage: Bacteria > Bacillati > Actinomycetota > Actinomycetes > Pseudonocardiales > Pseudonocardiaceae > Amycolatopsis > Amycolatopsis sp. lyj-112. Next base: position 67,531 of record NZ_JAJPWS010000022.1, read on the forward strand.
CAGGCCGATGACCCCGGCCAGCAGCACCGAGCTGATCGCGCCCAGCCACCCGACCACTCGCGAAAGTTCCACGGCGCGCGTCACGTGCCCGGCGTCGGGGTTGCGGCCGATGCCGAGCACCGGCAGTTCCTCGACCCCGTGCGGGTAGACCGTCCGCCCGCCGACCCGGATCTCGAGCGCGCCGGCGAACGCGGCTTCGACGCGGCCCGCGTTCGGGCTGGGAAGCGCGGTCGTGTCCCGCCGCCAGGCCCGCCAGGCGCCGCCCGCCGAGCCGCCGACGACCGGTGCGGCGAGCACGGTCAGCCCGGCCGCGACGCGGGTGGGCACCAGGTGGACGATTTCGTCCAGCCGGGCGATGAACCAGCGGTACCGCTCGGGCCTGCCCCGGCCGAGGCTGCGCAGCAGGCTGATCGCGCGCGAGCCGAGAAGTCCGGGCACGCCGGCCAGCGCGCCCCACACCAGCGGTGCGACGACGACGTCCGAGGTGTTCTCGGCGAGGGTCTCCACCGACGCCCGCGAAAGGCCGATGACGCCGAGGCTGTCGGCGACCCGGGGGTCCAGTGTGGACAGTGTGCCGCGAGCGGTTTCGAGTTCGCCTTCTTCGAGATCGCGGGCGAGCGACGTGCCGTGCGCGGCGAGGCCGGCGGCGCCGAGCACCGCCCAGGTGGTCACCGCGGTCGTGGTCGCCTGCAGAACGGGGCTGCGTCGTCCGGCGCGTTCGGCGAGCACACCCACGAGTACGGCCGAGCCCGCGAGACCGCCGGTCCACAGCACCCCGACGGCCGGATGCTTCGCCCGGACCTTCGCGTCCAGCGTCGAGGCCGCCTGGGCGAACGCCGCCACCGGGCGCCGCGATCGGGGATTCCCGATCGCCCCGTCGGCGGCCACACCCAATACCAACCCGATCGCGCGTGCCGCGCTCACCGTCGCCCCCTGCATGCAGTCCCTCGAATGACCTGCAGAGATTACTCGAAGATCATCCGTCGAGGAGGACGGCCATCTCGTCACGCGCCTGACTGACGATGTCCCGCATCGCGCGTTCCGCCCGGTCCGGATCACCGGCGTCGACGGCCATCGCGACCTCCACGTGCAGGGCGACGGCCTCGGGCTGCGGTTCCTCGGGCATCAGCCCGTGTCCGGTGCGCCCGGCCAGCACCTCGGCGACGACCGCGGACAGCTGCCCGAACATCGGATTCCGCGACGCGGACAGCAGCAGATCGTGGAAAGCGATGTCGTGGCCGAGGAACGTTCCCAGGTCCCGGCGGTGCGCCGTCTCCTCCAGCCGCCGTGCCAGTGCCCGAAGGCGCCCGCCCTCCTCCGGCGTCGCCCGCAGCGCGGCGAAGCGGGCCGCGCTCGGTTCGATGGCGGAGCGCAACTCCGTCAGTGTGCGCAGCGCGGTCTTCCGTTCGGAGCCGTCGAGCTGCCAGCGGAGCAGCCGCGGGTCGTAGTGATTCCACTCCCCCGGCTCGCGCACGATCACCCCGACCCGGCGTTTACTGCTGGTCAGGCACATCGCTTCGAGGACGCGCACCACTTCGCGCGCCACCGTCCGGGACGCGCCGAACCGCTCCTGAAGCTCTTCCGACCGCAGCACCGAACCCGGCGGGAGTTCCCCGTTCGCGATCGCGGAGCCGAGCGCGTCGAGCACTTCGGCATGCCTGTCATTGCCCACCGGGCGACCCTAGCGCCCTGATTCGATTAAGTAGTACTTCTTCTTGCTTAAGTAGTACTTTTGAGTTGTACTCTTCCCGGCTACAACGACGTGGAGGTACGGATGACCGTCATCGTGGTGATGGGCGTATCGGGTTCGGGGAAGACGACCGTGGGCACGGAACTGGCCGCCCGGCTGGGCGTCGAATATGCGGAAGCGGACACGTTCCACCCTCCGGCGAACATCGAAAAGATGAGCTCCGGAGTCCCGCTGAACGACGAGGACCGGCAGCCGTGGCTCGAGGCCATCGCCGCCTGGATCCGGGATCATCAGGAGTCCGGCGGCGTCGTCACGTCGTCCGCGCTCAAACAGCGGTACCGCGACATCCTGCGCACCGGCGGCAAGGTGTGGTTCCTCCACCTGCACGGTGACCGCGCCTTGCTGGCCGACCGGATGAAGACCCGCTCCGGTCACTTCATGCCGGTGTCCCTTTTGGACTCCCAGCTCGCCGACCTCGAACCGCTGCGACCGGACGAATCCGGTCTCATCGCCGATATCGCGAGAAGTCCGGAAGAAATCATCGCCGCCGCCCGCACCGCCTTCGAGGATCGCTCATGACCACCACACTCGCCGCCGCCTGGACCGGAAACGACACCCGCCTCATCGGGGCGACGGTGCTCGCCATCGCGGTGATCGTCCTTCTCATCACCAAGGCCAAGCAGCACCCTTTCCTCGCCCTGATCCTGGGTTCCGGCGTGCTCGGGCTCGTCGGCGGAATGCCGGTGGACAAGCTGATCAAGAGTTTCAGCTCCGGCGTCGGCTCGACGGTCGCCTCGGTCGGCGTGCTGATCGCGCTCGGCGCGATGCTCGGCAAGCTGCTCGCCGACTCCGGCGGCGCGGACCAGATCGTCGACACCATCCTGCGCCGCGCGAGTAACCGCACGCTGCCTTGGGCGATGGCGCTGGTCGCCGCGCTGATCGGGCTGCCGATGTTCTTCGAGATCGGCCTGGTCATGCTGATCCCGGTCATCCTGCTGGTCGCCAAGCGGACCGGGAAACCGTTGCTGCTGCTGGGAATCCCCGCGCTCGCCGGACTTTCGGTGCTGCACGGCCTCGTCCCGCCGCACCCCGGCCCGCTCGCCGCCGCGGGCGCGCTGAACGCGAACGTCGGGCTCACCCTCGCCTTCGGCCTGCTCGTCGCGATCCCGACGGTGATCATCGCCGGGCCGCTGTTCGGCAAGCTGGCCGCCAAGATGGTGCCGGACGCCGTCGCGCCGGAACGGCTCGTCCCGGAGTCGTCCTCCGAGGAAGGACGCCGCCCCGGGTTCGTCGCGACGCTGTCCACCGTGCTGCTGCCGGTTGTCCTGATGATGGGCAAGGCACTCGCGGATATCCTGCTGGAAAAGGAAAATCACCTCCGCCGCGTGCTCGACTTCATCGGCGACCCGCTGGTGGCGCTGCTCGCCGCGGTCCTGCTCGGCATGGTCACCCTCGGCCGCGCCGCGGGCTTCACCCGCGACAAACTGGCGACCACCGTCGGCGATTCCCTGCCGCCGATCGCCGGGATCCTGCTCATCGTCGGCGCGGGCGGCGGATTCAAGCAGACCCTCGTCGACGCCGGGGTCGGCAACGTCATCACCGGCCTGGCCACCGGCGCGAACCTGTCGCCACTGCTGCTCGGCTGGCTGGTCGCGGTCGCGATCCGGCTCGCCACCGGCTCCGCGACGGTCGCCACCGTGTCCGCGGCCGGCATCGTGGCGCCGCTCGCGGCGACCATGGATCCCTCGCACAGCGCGCTGCTGGTGCTCGCGATCGGCGCCGGGTCGCTGTTCTTCTCCCACGTCAACGACGCCGGCTTCTGGCTGGTCAAGGAGTACTTCGGGCTTACGGTCGGGCAGACCCTGAAGAGCTGGTCGATCATGGAGACGGTCATCTCCGTCGTGGCGATCGCCCTGATCCTGCCCCTCGGCGCCCTGCTCTAGTTCCCCGTGCGCGTGAGGGCCACCCTCAGGGACTCTGAGTCCCTGAGGGTGGCCCTCACGCGCATCCAGAGGGTTGACACGTGACCTTTTGGTCACCTATTCTTCTGACGTGCCCGATGACGACCTGGTTTTCAAGGCCCTGGCAGATCCGACCCGCCGGTTCCTGCTCGACCAGCTGTTCGCGCGTGACGGCCGCACGCTGACCCAGCTCGAGTCCGAAGTGGACATGAGCCGGTTCGGCGTGATGAAGCATCTCAAACTGCTGGAAGAGGCCGGCCTTGTCGTCACGCGCAAGGAAGGCCGGGAAAAGCTGCACTTCCTCAATCCGGTACCGATCCGGCAGATCCACGACAGGTGGATCGACAAGTTCACCGAGCGCAACGTGACCGCGTTGCTCGATCTCAAAGCCCGACTGGAATCCGAGGAGCCACCGTCATGACCGACACCACGACCGCCGCCACCCAGGTCTACCGCGTCTACATCAAGGCGACCCCGGAGAAGATCTGGGACGCCATCACGAAGCCCGAGTGGACGCAGAAGTACGGCTACACCGGACTCGTCGACTACGACCTGCGGGTGGGCGGCAAGCACGCCACCCACCCAACGAAGGACTTCATCGACGCCGGGTTCACGAACGACCTGGTCGACGGCGAGGTGCTCGAGGTCGACCCGCCGCGCAAGCTGGTCATCACCTGGAAGCTGCTGATGGACCCGTCCTTCGAGAAAGAGCCCTACACCAAGCTCACCTACGAGATCGAAGAGACGAAGACCGCCGGCACCAGACTGACCGTCACGCACGACGTCACCGACGCGCCGACGACGGCCGCGCTGGTCGACGGTTCGCAGGAGGACATCAACGCCGGACCGGGCGAGAACGCCGGTGGCGGCTGGGCCTGGATCCTGTCGGACCTCAAGACGCTGCTGGAGACGGACGAGCCGCTCGCCCCCGCCGCTTCCTGAGCCGCAGGTCCGGAAGTGTCATGAAAGGGTCTTTCGGGACGAAATTTGTCCTGAAAGACCCTTTCATGACACGCGCTGCGTCTTTCACACTCGCTGGGTCGCGGCCTTGAGGGCTGCTTTGGCGGTGTCGAGCGCACCGACGGTGTCCAGACCGAACAACGCCGCGCCGACCACAGGAGCGACGTCGACGACCCGGACCACCGCGCGCGGGGCCACCTTCAGGCACCGCCGCTCGATTTCCGCGATCACCTGGGCACCGACCCCGGTCAGCACTCCCCCGCCGAGGATGACTTCAGGCGCTTCCTCGGTCAGGTCCAGTTGCCGCAGGATGACCGCGACCAGCACGGCCACCTCTTCGACGAACCGGGTGACCACGTCCTGTGCCACCTCGTCGCCGCCGGCCGCGATGGCGAACAGCAACGGGCACAGACCGTGGATCGAATCGGAGTGAATCTCCTCGAAGTGGAGGCGCTGCACCACTTCGAGCACCGACGACGCCTTGAAATGCGCGGCGACGGCGCCCTGCAGCGCGGTGCGGGGGCCCCGGCCGTCCTCGGCGCGGACGGCCCACCAGAGGGCCTCCTCGCCCAGCCGGTAGCCGCCGCCCCAGTCGCCGGAGATCTTGCCCAGCGCCGGAAATCGGTGCTCACGACCGTCCGCGCTGACACCGGCGCCGTTGATCCCGGCGCCGCACACCACCGCCACCCCGGCTCCGTCGGAACTGCCCGCCCGCAGCAGCGCGAGCGTGTCGTTGCCGACGATCAGCGTGTCACTCCAGCCGCGCGCGGCCAGCGCGGCGTGCAGGATGGCCTCCTCTTGCGGAAAGTCCAGTCCCGCGAGGTAAGCCGATGTATGTGTCGCAAAAGGACGGTCACTGGGAAGCCCCGCCCCGCGAAGGGCTTCCAGTACCAGTTCTTCCAACGCGCGGACACTGGCGTCGACGCCGATGTTCTGCGGGGACGCGCCCGGCCCCCGCGACTGCCCGAGCACCCGTCCGTCGCGGGAGACGATCAGGACGTCGGTCTTGCTGTTGCCGCCGTCGATCGCGACGACGACGTCGGATGAGCTGGCCGTCATGCTCCCGCCCACGGCAGGAACTGACGATTGACCTGCACCAGGGTGTCGGCCAGCTGGTCGGCCTTGGTGTACTGGCCGATCAGCGGGTGCGCGAGCAGCGCGTCGGCCACCCGGTCGCGGCCGCCCTTGATCGCCGCCTCCAGCGCCAGGTGCTCATACGAGGTCACCCCGGCGATGAGCCCGGCGAACCGCTGGTCCACCGGCGCCTGCGGGATCGGGCGCGGACCCTTACCGTCCACAAGGGACGGAACCTCGATGACGGCGTCGTCCGGCAGGAAGTCGAAGGTGCCTTCGTTGCGCACGTTCACGACGTGTTCCTCCGCCGGCCCACCGGAGGTGAGCGCGTGCACGAGCTGCACCGCGGCCTCGGAATAGTAGGCACCGCCCCGCTTTTCCAGCTGCTCCGGTTTGGTCACCACCTCCGGGTCGAGGTACACCTTGAGCAGTTCCTCTTCGACGTCGCTGACGACGTCCGCGCGCGGCCGCTCGGTGCGCTGCTTCGTGACCTGCTCGTCGTGCCCGTAGTAGTACTTCAGGTAGTACGACGGCACGACGTTCATCCGCCGCATCCACTCGACCGGCGCGGTGACGTGCTCGCCGAGGAATTCCGCGTGCTGCGCCAGCAGTTCCGGCAGCCGGTCCTCGCCGTTGACGAGCACCTGGCGTTCCCAGCTCAGGTGGTTGAGGCCGGTGTGCACGAGCTTGACGTCGTCGACGCCGGCGCCGAGCAGGTGCGCGAACGTCCGCTGCAGGTGGATCGCGACGTTGCACAGCCCGACCGCGCGGTGCCCCTCGTTCAGCAGCGCCCTGGTGACGATGCCGACCGGGTTGGTGAAGTTGACGATCCAGGTGTCGTCGCCGGCGACTTTCCGGACCCTGTCGGCGATGTCGAGCACCACCGGCACGGTGCGCAGTGCCTTCGCGAGGCCGCCCGCACCCGTGGTCTCCTGCCCGACACAGCCGCAGGCGTGCGGGAACGTCTCGTCCCCGCGCCGTGCACGCTGTCCGCCGACCCGCAACTGGATCAGCACCGCGGACGCGCCCTCGACACCTTCTTCGAGATTGGCGGTGGTCCGCACCCGCGCCGGATGCCCGGCGTGGTTCAGCAAGCGATTGCTGAAGTCGCCGACCGCCTCCACCCGGTAGGCGTCCGGATCGATCAGCACGATCTCATCGACGTCCAAAGTGGATCGCCGGCCGGCGATCCCGTCGATCAGCTCGGGCGTGTACGTGGACCCACCACCGACGACTGCCAGTTTCATCCCTTGACCCCTGTGAATGTGATGCCCTTGACGAAGGACTTCTGCGCGAACACGAACAGCACGATCACCGGCAGCATGATCAGCGCGGTGGCCGCCATGGTGAGGTTCCATTCCACGTGGTGCATACCGCGGAACGACGCGATCGCCAGCGAAAGCGGCCAGCTGTCCCGGGTCTCCCCGGTGTAGAGCAGCGGACCGAAATAGTCGTTCCAAGTGAAGAGGAAACAGAACATCGCGGTCGCCGCGATCCCCGGCTTCGCCATCGGGATCAGCACCTTGAGCATCGCCTGGAACTCGTTGCAGCCGTCGATCTTCGCCGCTTCCAGGTAATCCTTCGGAATGGTGAGGAAGAACTGCCGCAGCAGGAAGATCGAGAACGCGTCGAAGAAGAAGTACGGCGCGATCAACGGAATCAGCGTTCCGGTGAATCCGAGCCGCACCCACAGGTCGTACAACGGCACGACGGTGACCTGCGGGGGCAGCATCATCGCGGCGACGGTCAGCATGAAGAACAGGTTCTGCCCGCGGAACTTCAGCTTCGAAAGCGCGTACGCCGCCGGGATCGCCGAAACGAGCGCCCCCAGGGTGGCCAGCGTCGAATAGAGCATGCTGTTGCCGAAGTACTGCAGCAGCGGCGCCTTTTCGAACACCTCGATGAAGTTCTCGAAATGCCATTCCGTCGGCCAGAAGTTCGACGAAAGCGCCTGATCGCTGGACATCACCGCGGTGAGGAACACGAACAGGATGGGCAGCGTGAAGATGATCGCCATCGCGATACCCAGGCTGTGCGTCGCGATCCAGTACAGCCGCTTGTCCCATGTGCGCCGCACTCGCACCTTCGGCGGCTCGGTCACCGGTTCGCGGTGCCGCGGCTCGGAGAGCGTGGTCATGCTCCGTCCTCCTGATGCTGGGACTTACGCAGCTGCCGGACGAGAATCCAGGTGAACCCGGCCGAAACGATGAACAGCAGCACCGCCATCGCGGCCGCGTAACCCATGTTGAAGTACCGGAATCCCTGGACGTACAGCCAAACCGGATAGGTCAGCGTCGAGTTCTGTGGCGCACCGATGAATCTGGTGTTGCCCGCGACGTCGGCCGCGCCCGCGGCCGCCGAACCCGCCACGATCGCCTGCGTGAAGAACTGCAAGGAGAAGATCATCGAGTTGACGATGCTGAACAGCAGCACCGGTGAGATCGACGGCAGCGTGACGTGCCAGAACCGGCGGATCGGCCCGGCGCCGTCGAGCTGGGCGGCTTCGTACTGTTCCTGCGGCACGTCGAGCAGCGCCGCCAGGATGATGATCATCAGCTCGCCCGAACCCCACATGACCAGCAGGGTCAGCGCCGGCTTCGACATCGCCGGATCGTTGAACCACAGGCTGCCGTCGAGGCCGACGAACTCCAGGAACGCGTTGACCGGGCCGTATTCCGGGTTGAACAGGAACACGAACGCCAGGGTCGCCGCGGCGGGCGGGGCCAGCGAAGGCAGGTAGCAGAGCGTCCGTACCAGACCGACACCCGACTTGAGCCGGGAGATGATCGACGCCACGCCGAGGGCGAACACGACCCGGCACACCGTCAGCACGATCACCAGCCACAGCGTGTTGTACGCGGCGGTGCCGACCAGCTGCTCACTGGTGAACATCCGGATGTAGTTGTCGAACCCGATGAACTCGGGCGGGTTGATCAGGTCGTAGCGGGTGAACGAGTAGTACACCGTGGCGATCAGCGGGTAGCCGAAGAAGATCAGGAACCCGAGGGTCGCCGGGGCGATGAAGTAGAAGATCGTGCGACGGCGGCGCGCTGCGTTCCCCTTCCGCGTCCGGGTGGACGCGGAAGGGGAATCGACCGCCCTGGGCTCCAGGGTCGTGGTCATGCGATCAGCCGCCGGCGCGTTTCTGGGCCAGCTCGTCATTGATCTGAGCGTCGACCTGCTTCAGGCCCGCGACCATGTCGGGGATGTTGCCCGCCTGCCACTTCTCCGCGAAGTCGTTGACGGCCTTGAGGTGCGCGTCACCGATCGGGGTCGACGGGTTCGGCAGCAGCTTCCCGCCGTTGTACAGATCGAGGAACGTCTTGAACTCGGGGGTGATCTCGAGCTTCGGGTCGGTCAGCGCGGCCTTGGTGCTCGGCACGTTCTTGAGCCCGTTCGACAGGTCCACCAGGGTGTCGGTGTCGAGCGTGACCTGCTTGATCAGCTCCCACGCGGCGCCGGGGTTCTTGGCGCCCTTGGGGATGGCGATGATCGTGCCCGTGGTGAACGCGCCGCCGTAACGGTCCGGCTTGCTGTCGAGCACCGGCGGGGCCGCGGTGCCGAACTTCAGTTCCGGCGCCTGGTCCTTGATGAACGCGGTGCGGTACTCGCCGTCGATCATCATCGCGAGCTTGCCGCGCTGGAAACCGTGGTCCGCTGAGTACTCCTCGCCGAGACCGGCCTTGAACTGCTCGACCTTGGCGTGACCGCCGTAGAAGTCGACGAGCTGCTTCTGGAAGTCGAACATCGACTTCCATTCGGGGCTGTCGGCCAGGTGCGACTGTCCGTCGGGGCCGAGGTAGCTGGCGCCGAAGTTCGGGGCCCAGTACTGCGCCATGTTGGCGTAGAACGGCATCGACGGCAGGAAGCCGGCGACCTTGATCGAGCCGTCCGGGTTGAACTCGGTCAGCTTCTTGGTGGCCTCGAACAGTTCCGAGGTCGTCTTCGGCGGCGAGGTGACGCCCTTCGCCGCGAACATGTCCTTGTTGTAGTAGAAGCCGTAGACGTCGGCGAGCAGCGGCATGGCGCAGCGCTTGCCCTGGTACTCGGTGTAGCTGCGGACCGCGTCGGGGATCTGCGTCAGGTCGATCTTGTCGCGGTCGATGTAAGGCTTGAGATCTTGGAAGCTGCCCGTGGAACACCAGGCGCCGAGGTTGTCGGTGAAGAACGAGATCGCCACGTCCGGCGGATTGCCACCGCGGATGGACTGGGTGATCTTGTCGTCGTCCTGCTGGCCTTCGTGCTTGATCTCGATGTTCGGGAACTTCGCCTTGAGCTTGTTGAGCCCGGCGGTGACCACGTTGTACTCGCGGTCGGTGAACTTGCTGTAGACGGTCAGCGTGAGCTTCGCGTCCGCGGCGGGTGCGGCCGCCGCGTCACCCGACCCCCCGGCCGGGCCGCTCGCGGCGCCCGAGCAAGCGGACAGCAGTGCGGCGACGCTGACCGCGCCGAGCACTATCGAGCCGCGCCAACGGCGGCCACTTCTCCGAACCTGGGTCGTGGAACTCATGACCCTCCTCCTAATTGGTTGGGGCGGGAGACGGTGGTTCTGTTCGTGAACCCGGGATCGCCGCGGCCTCACCGGGCTCTCCCGCCCCGGACCTGCGAGGGCCGAGGAGTGAAGGGGTGTTGACGCCGAAGACGTCCCTGCGGACGGTGGCGAGCGCGGACTGCAAAGCGCCCTCGCGTACCGCGTTGCCCTGCACCGAAGCGACACCGACCGGCGTGCGCGGCAGGACGAGTTCGTGCAGCCTCGCGGCCACCAGCGCGGCGAAGTCCTCGCCACCGGCACGGCTGGTGTCTCCGGACAGGAGCACGAGTTCGGGATCGACGACCGCGATCAGGCTGGCCGCCCCGCCCGCGACACGGCGGGCCAGGTCGTCGAGGAAGGGTTCGTTGTTGTTCTCGCGGGCTTTCGCGACGGCGTCCGCGCCAGTCTCGGCTTCGATACCGTGCGCAGCGGCCAGTTCGACGACGGCGGGCGACGCGACGAGATCGCCGAAGCGGTCTCCTTCGCGAGGCCTTTCCCCTTGCCTGGCCACGGAAACCGGGTCGGGAACGCGCATCCAGTCGATCTCGCCACCGCCGCCGGTCGCGCCGCGCAGCAGCCGCCGTCCGACCACCACCGCGCCGCCGACACCGTCGCTGAGCCAGATCATCACGAAATCGTGGAGACCGACGGCCTGGCCGACGGACATCTCCACGATCGCGACGAGGTTGACGTCGTTCTCGATGGTGACCTCGACGCCGAGTTCCGCGCTGAGCCTGCTCGGCACGTCGAACCCGAGCCAGCCCGGGATGTGCGGCGCCGAGGACAGCAGGCCGGTGCGGGGATCGAAAGCGCCCTGCGCGCCGATGACGACGTGGCGCAGATCGGTGGCGGCGAGCCCGGCGTCGTTCGCGACCCGGGTGAGCGCCGTGCCGAAGGTGCCGACGACGTCCGCGCCCTCGTGGACCGGCAGCGGCACCTGGTACTCGGCCAGGGTCGCGCCGGTGATGTCGGCGACGACGAAATCGGCCACGTGGGGCGTGAGGTCGACGGCCGCGACGTACGCGACACCGCCGTTGACCTCCCACAACTGGGCTCTCGGCCCACGTCCCCCGCCGCGCACGCCCGCCTTGCTGACGACGTCGTCCTGTTCGAGGCGGGTGAGCAGTTGCGCGGTCGCCGGCTTCGAGAGACCGATGGCGACTTCGAGCTCGGAACGCGTCAGCGGGCCCTCTCGGAGGAGGACCTCGATGGCCGCGCGATCGTTGATCTCGCGCAGCATTCGCGGACTGCCGGCTCGCACCTGGACTCGCTCCCGACTTCGTTAGGAAACTTTACAGACGGTTTCCGGGGACTGTAGTGAGCCGAGCCACAGTCCGTCAACGGGGCAGGGAAACGGGGAGGTAACGCTTGGGTGTCCCGCACAGCGGGTACACGTACCGGTGCGGAGGGTGCACAGGGTCAAGGTGGTCGTCGACAGGCGTGGGCGGGGCGTCCGGGCACGACCAGCCGAGCGAGCGAAGCCGGCTCCTCAGGCAAGTAGTCCTCTGCTTGCGGTCGTTCACGACCTTAAGCGGCATTGCGTTCTCGCGACCTTAATCACTCACGACAACCGAACCAGACTCACGTGACCCGCCGCCTTCCCCCAAGATTCACAAGTCGTCGACTAAATGCGGACGGGGACGTTGGGTAACCGCGTCGCAATCGTGAAATCACCCGCCAGTGTTATTCGCGCCGAGTGGCGATTGCAGAAAATCACGAACACGCGTTCGACAGCTCTTGGTAGAATAGTGATGTGCCCGAGACCGAGGTTCCCGCGCTTTCCGAGCCGCCACTGGAGTTGTGGCGTGCCGGGAAACTGGAACTTGCCCACGGTGTGACCCGCGCCTTGGCTGTCGCGCGTGCGGCGTCTGCCGCGCTGGGCACCTACGTGGCGGAGATCGAGTCCCGTGGCGTGAATGACTTGTACGGGTATGGCAGTACGAAGTCGTGGCTGGCCGATATCGCCCGGATTCCTTCTGGTGACGCGGAGAAGATCGTCAACCGCGCCTTGCTGTTGAACCCCACCCGTGGCCTGGACGGCACTGAGATCCCTGCGTTCGCACCCGCCATCGCCGCGGCGGCCGCAGAGGGTGCGATCGGCGAGCAGCAGGTGGATCAGATCGTCGCGATCCTGAAGAAGATCCCGGTTGAGGTGCCGTCGGAGAAGCGGGAAGGCGCGGAGAAACTCCTCGCCGATCTCGCCCGTGAGGCCGGGCCCAGGGAGATCACGAAGGCCGGTCACAACCTGTTGGCCCATCTGGATCCCGACGGGAATGAACCCCAAGACCCCGACCCGGTCGAGCCTCGGCGTGAACTCACCCTGAGGCGACGACACAAAGACGGATTCTGGGCACTGACCGGCTTGCTGGATGACGAGTTGGGTGCCCGGATGTCGGCGGTGATCGGGGCCTACGCGAAACCACGCCCGGTCGACGAATTCGGCCAAGCAGATCTACGGACCGTGGGGCAACGCCAAGGCGACGCCCTGGCCGACCTCGTCGACCTCGCCACCGCCTGCCCTGATCAGCCCGGCACCAGCGGGTATCGGACCATGGTGCATGTGACCGTGGGTTTCGATGAACTCAAGTCCGGGGTCGGGAAAGCGTGCCTGGACTTCGTGGGTGAGATGACCGCTCGCGAAGCCCGCCTTGCCGCCTGTGACTGTCTACTGCTTCCCGCGGTGCTGAGCGCTGCCGGTGAACCCCTCGACGTGGGTCGGCTCAAACGGCTCATCACGCCGGGACAGCGCCGCGCGTTGAATATTCGCGATTCTGGTTGCGCATTTCCAGGATGCCATCGGGCACCCAAAAATTGCCATGGGCACCATTTGCGGCATTGGGCGGACGGCGGACCCACCGACCTACGCAACCTGTGCCTGCTGTGCCCATTCCACCATCGATTAGTGCACCATGGTGATTGGGAAGTCAGGATAGCCGCCGACGGGCTACCCGAATTCATCCCACCCCAATATTTGGATCCGTTACGAAAACCCCGGCGGAATATCCTGCGCCGCGCTATCGCCTGACCCCACATACCGAGGAGCCCGCCGGCCACACCGGCGACGGGCCCCTCGGCATGTCCCGGTCCGGCCGGCGCCACGACCTACACAGCGATCGACAGTCGAATCCAGGGGCATAGCGATGACCGGGTGGGACAGCGAACGACGCCAGTTGCAGACGGACAGCGCCGGCGACCTGGCCAGGGCGGCTTTGACAAACGTCGTGCGCAAGCACCTGACCAAGGATTGCACTGGCACGCCGAGGGCGAACCTCTCCCCATTCCACGCCAACTGTCCCATCCTCACTGCCCAGTGTCCTGAGTCGTCAATTGGCGTCGTAAGTCTCAGAGCGCTCTGCGGCTTGACTGCGACCGGCTTCCGCAACGTGCGACCTGTCCATAAAGGACGCTCAGTAGCCCGAACCCTCCCCACTCACGACCGACGACGAACTTCAGCCGCCAACTAACGAAGACAGGACACCGAGCCGGATGTCCGTCAGTCCATCAGGAATCGACGGCTTGGCGTTCGATGTCGATGTCCGCGCGGTCCGCGGCCGCCCGGCCCGCTTCCCAGCCGGCCCCGTTGGTGACCGATTGAGAACGGTGAGAAAGGTGGCTGTCACTAAAGAGCTCTTCGAACTTCTCGTCGACCGCCCGCGATCGCGCCGCCAGCACCGGCAACAACCGTTTGTCTTCGACGGGATCATGCGTGCGGGTGACTGCCTCGGTGAGCCGCTCCCCGATCCGAACGGCATAGGCGACCAGGAAGGACTGCCGGAACGAACGGGTACTCGACCTGCCGCTACGACTGATCTGCTTGCCCTCGGCCACCATCGCGCGAGTGGCCTGAACCAGCAAGGACGTGGCCAGCAGCTCAGTGATCTCCAGGTCCATCGCCTCGCCGATCAGCCCGACGAATCCCAGGTGGGTGTAGAACACCGCCCTGCACCGATTCGCCTTGGCGATCACATTGACCAGATGTGATTTGGCCTCGAGATACGGCGCGTCGAGCCACAACCTGCTCGCGCCCGCGGTCTGCTTCCGATGCTCGTCCGCGTCGAGCAACGCGCGCTCGAGCGCGTACCGGTTCATCAGCTCCTGTGCCTTGGCCGAGAAGGCCTCGGCTTCTTCGGGGTATTCCGTGGATTCCGCCTTGGCCAGCAGGCCTCGAACCTTGGCGAGCACCTTGTGGTCGACCCCCTGCGCCGAGGCGGACGCCCGCGCCGAGGCCGAACCCGGCGGCGGCAGAATCTGTGGCAATACTGGCAACTTCAGCAGCACACCGAGCAGCTCGATCACGGTCCGCAGCGCTGGGGCGAGATCCACACCGGCCCGTTCGGCCCACTGCCCCAGATGCGGCTGATCGCGTTCCCACCAGACCTCGCCGGCCAGCCCACGAACCTGTCCGGACCACCGTTCATCCACCGTGGACGGAGCGTATTTCGCCATGTCTTCGGCAAGGCAATCCACCAGCAGGGCGACTACTGGCGCGCTTGCTTCCCTGCGCGTGTGCTCCCAGGCGTCAGCGGGCGTCCAACCCTGCTTCCACGCGTTACTCAGCAAGTCTGCCACGGCTATCCCGGCACCGATGGCCACCGTCCGCGGCCCGGCCACCGGCTCGGCTCCGGCGAGATCTGCCACCGTTCGCTCCGTGAAGTGAGCGGCGGCGCAGTCAGGACCGTGGTCGTGGTGGGAGACCTGCCCGTGGTACGCGGCCTGCGTCAACCCCTCCGCCACCATACCCGCGGTGACCAGCGGCGGGGCCGACGGCGGCACGGTGAACTCGTCGGAGCCGACGTCATACCGGGGCGCCGTGGGACCGCGCGCAGCCCGAGTGCGTTTCTTCGCCGCACGCTTCTGGCGGTTGTTCTTGCCCACGGAAACTCCTTTACTCAGACCCCGGCCCAGGCCGCCAGCATCACGCGGGCGATGGACGAGTTCCCCGGCAACACCAGCCGCCGGGTACCCCCGGCGATCGGGGTCGGCACGGCGCCCACGTTCCGCAGCTGGCTGTTCGCGAACGCGGCCCGCACCTCGTCGCGCGAGACCCAGAAGGCCTCTTCGATCTCACCCTCCGCGGGCACCAGCGGAGCGTCGATGTCGGCGCGCGCGGTGAAGCCGAGCATGATCGACCGCGGGAACGGCCACGGCTGGCTGCCGAGGTAGCGCACGTCGCGCACGTCGACGCCGACCTCTTCGCGGATCTCCCGCTCGACACAGCCTTCCAGCGACTCGCCCGCCTCGACGAAACCGGCGAGGATCGAGTACCGGTCCGGCGGCCAGATCGGCTGGCGGGCCAGCAGGACGTGCTCACCGTCGGCACCGGCGTCGTCGTGCACGAGACAGATCACCGCCGGGTCGGTGCGCGGATACTCCTCACGGCCGCAGCCGGTGCACCTGCTCGCCCAGCCGAGCTGCGTCAGCTCGGTCGGGCTACCGCAGCGCGCGCAGAACTTCGCCTGGCGCCGCCAGTTCCGCAGCGCCTGCGCGGTGGTGAACAGGCCCGCCGACGTGTCGTCGAGCAGGTCGCCGTAGCCGCGCAGATCGACCCAGATCTCGCCTTCATGGCGCGGGACCTCTTCGACGACGCCCCAGCTGCCCGCCATCTCGACGGTCTCGGTCTCCCCGGCGGGGCGGCCGGGCAGCGACCAGAAGTCGGTGCCCTGCCACTCCCCCAGGAATACCGCGTCGGCGGGCGGCTCGGTGCCGAAGTCCTGCGTCTTGCGGGTCGCCAGCGTGCCCGAACCCTCCACCACAGGGGTCCGCGCGTGCTCGTCGAGTAGCACGACACGGGCGTCGGGCCAGCGGGAGACCAGCCTGTCCGGGTTGGTGCGCAAGGATTCCTGACGGTCCGCCGTGGAGCGCGAAAGCGTCGGGAGCGCCCCCAACCCGAACGGCTGATCCATCAGGCGGGCTCCCCGACGGTCACGTCGCCCAGTGCCCGCAGCTTCGGCGCGAGGACGTCGGCGTCACCGATGACGACCCCGGTGAACCGCTGCGGCGCGAAGAACTTCAGCGCGGCGGCGGCCACGTCCTCGACGGTGACCGCGGCGAGCCGCGCCGGGTGCTCGGCGAGCCATTCGGCCCCGAGCCCGGTCGCGGCGAGCGCGGTCAGCTGGGCGGCCAGCCCGGCCTGCGACGACGCCGCCGTCACGAGCGAACCGATCGCGTACTGCCGCACCGACTCGACCTCTTCGGCCGTCGGCGGCACGAGGCCGAGCCGGGCCAGTTCGTACCGCGTCTCCAGGAGCGCGGCGGCGGTCGCGTCGGTCGCGGTGTCCGCGTCGACGTTCACCACGGCGGCGCCGTCGGTGAACTCGAACCCGGAGTGCGCGCTGTAGGTGTAACCCTTGTCCTCACGGATGTTCTCGACCAGCCGTGAGGAGAAGTACCCGCCGTACGCGAGGTTCGCCAGCTGCAGCGCGGCGTACTGCGGGTCCGTGCGGGAAACGGCCTGCGCGGACAGCCGGATCTGCGACTGCACCGCACCGGTGCGCGGCACCAGCAGGACGTCGCCGCCGGTGAGCTCGGGCAGTTCGGGCAGGCGGACGGCGGACCGCTCCGATGCCCAGCCGCCGAGTGCCTTCTCCAGGTCGCCGATGACGGTGTCCGGGTCGATGTCGCCGACGATCACCAGCACGGAACCGCGCGGCAGCACCGAAGCCTGGTGCAGGGCACGCACCTGCTCCGGCGTCACGACGGCCACGTCCTCGGCCTTCGGGACCTCGCGCGTTACCGGGTGGTCGCCGTAGCGGTGCTTCTGCAGCGCCTCACGGGCGATCGTCCGCGGCTGGGTGCGCGAGACGGCGATCCGCTCGATCAGCCGCTCGCGTTCCCGCTCGACCTCGGCGTCGGCGTAGGTCGCGCCGGTGAGCGCGTCGGCGAGGACGTCGAGCATCGTCGGCAGGCCCTCGGCCAGCGCGGTACCCATGACGATCAGCCGTTCCGGATCGACACCGGCGGACAGGTCACCGCCGATCAGCGCGAGGTCGGCGTCGATCTCGATGCGGTCACGGCGGGCCGTGCCGGTGAGCAGCGTCTCGGCCAGCACCTCGGCGGTGGCCGGGTGCAGGGCGTCCTCGCCGGCGAACGGGATCCACACCCGCAGCTCGACCAGCGGCACGGTGGCCTTCTGGACGGCGAGCACCCGCAGCCCGTTGGTCAGCGTGGTGTCCACATGGGACAGTTCGGCGGCGGCGCGCTGCTTCCCCAGCGGCGGGACCGGACGCGGCCCGGTGGCCGTGCGGCCGATCTCCTCGGCGGTGCGGTGCGGTGCGCTCACTGCTCGGTACCTTCCTGCTCGGATTCGACACTGCCGCCGGGGCGGATGACGAGGACCGCGCGCGAATCCGGGCGCAGCGCCTTCGCCGCCGCCGAGACGGCTTCCCCGGTGACCGCCGACATCTTCTCGGCCAGCCGGTACACCAGCGACGCGTCGCCGTACAGCAGCTCGAACGAGCCGAGGGCGAGCGTGCGCGAAACCAGCTTGTCGTGCTCGGAGTGCAGGCTCGCGGCCCAGCGCGCGGTGACCTTCTTGAGTTCCTGGTCCTCCGGCGGCGTGGCCGCCAGCTTCTCCAGTTCGTCGTCCAGCGCGGCGAGGACCTGTTCGGTGCTCACGTCCGGCGGGTGAATCGCGGTGATGGTGAACGTGTCCGGGTCGCGCGCCTCGAACGGGCCGAACAGCCCGGCGCCGGCGCCGATGTCGACGACCAGCGGCTCGCGGTGCACCAGGCGCTGCTGCAGCCGGGAGCCGTCGCCGTCGGTCAGCACGCCGGCGAGCACGAGGTTCGCCAGGTAGCCGTCGAGGTCGTTGATCGGGTCCGG
This sequence comes from Amycolatopsis sp. lyj-112, assembly GCF_046549055.1. Taxonomy (NCBI): domain Bacteria; kingdom Bacillati; phylum Actinomycetota; class Actinomycetes; order Pseudonocardiales; family Pseudonocardiaceae; genus Amycolatopsis; species Amycolatopsis sp. lyj-112. Next base: position 85,568 of record NZ_JAJPWS010000022.1, read on the forward strand.
CATGCGGTAGCCGACGCCGACCGCGGGCAGCGGGGCGTGCGGGTCGACCTCCTCGCCGCGCAGCTCGCCCTCGGGGGCGGGCTCGGCGAACGAGGGACGCTCGGGCGCGGGCCGGTACGGGACGTCGCCGAAGTGCTTCTCGATCAGTTCGCGGGCTTCGGCCTCGGTGAAGTCACCGGCGACGGTCAGCACCGCGTTCGCGGGCGAGTAGTAGGTGTCGAAGAAGGCCGCGCAGTCGTCCAGGGTGGCCTGTTCGAGGTCCTCGAAACCGCCGTAACCGTTGTGCGCGTTGGGGAACGTGGAGTACAGCACCGGCGGGAGCAGGATCCACGGGAACCCGCCGTACGGCCGGTTCAGCACGTTGAGGCGGATCTCCTCCTTGACCACGTCGATCTGGTTGGCGAGGTTCTCCTGCGTCAGCTTCGGCGCCCGCATCCTGTCCGCTTCGAGGAACAGGGCTCGCTCGAGTGCCGCCGCGGGGAGTACCTCGAAGTAGTCCGTGTAGTCCGGATGGGTGGAGCCGTTGAAGCTGCCACCACTCGATTGGACGTGCCGGAAGTGTGCGAGCTTCTCCAGACTCTCGCTCCCCTGGAACATCAAATGCTCGAAGAGGTGCGCGAAACCGGTGCGCCCTTCGGGCTCGGAACGGAAGCCCACGTCGTAGTGGACGCTGACACCCACCACCGGAGCGGTCGCGTCGGGCGCGAGCACCACGCGCAGACCGTTGTCGAGGGTGAATCGGACAAGCTCGGGATCGGCCATGTGCACCACCCTACGGGCTAGTCAGGCCTTCAGGCGACGACCCTGTCGGGTCGCGGCGAAGGTTCCCACGAGCGCGGCCGTGAACTCGCTCACGCGCGCGATATCCGCTTCTCGCGCGGATTCGACGCCGTACCAGTAGATCTTGGGCGGGCCCTTCAACGCGGCGAAGGTGCCGGTCCAGTGTTCTTGTTCGCCCAGAGCGAGCGCGTAGGGCAGGGCCCGCGAAAGGAGCACCTCGCGTTCGAGCTTCGGGACGGCCGTCGCCTTGGTCTCCAGCAGCGCGTCGCGGACGCCGAGCAGCCGCCGGTGCAGTCCGACGCCGGTACCGGTGCGCGCCGGAAGGCCGCGTGCCGCGACGGCGAGCACCGCGCCCGCGGCGATGACGATCAGGCCGAGCTGCGCGAAGCCGACGGTCAGGGCCAGCAGCACGGTGAGGAAGAGGCCGTAGAAGCAGACGCGCAGGCCGACGCGGGCGAGCCTGCCGACCTGCTGGTCAGGCCGACGCGAGTACCAGCGGCGTTCGACGACGCCGTCGTACAGCACACCGCGCACCGCCTCGATCCCGACCTGCGCCGCCTGGATCTCCGACAGGAGCACCGACTCCCGCTCGTCCGGCAGCAGGGCGTCGAACACCGCGCGCTCGAAGGCGGTGAGCTGCTCGTCCGGCGGATTGCGGCGGACGAGCCGCCAAGCGATCAGCTCGCCGGGTTCTTCGCTCACCCACAGGTAGTTCCGGACCGCCAGATCGACGACCGTCGCCGCCAGGTCGACGGCGTCGGCACGACCCGAAAGGACGGTGCCGACCTGTCCCGGCAGCACGCCGTCGGGTGACGCCAACGCGGCCTTGTCGTCCTTCCCGGTGAGCAGCCGGACCGGGAGTGCGCCGCCCGGGTGCTTGTCCCGTCGTCGCAGCAAGGCCAGTGCCACGGCGCCCAAGATCACCGCGAGCGCGAAGCCGCCCCAGGCCCAGCCGACCGGCGCGGTGAGCACGAAGGCGCCCGCGAAGGTCTTCGACGGCTCCCGCCGCGCGTTCGCCGGGACGGTGCCGCCGGGCAGCTCGACCGAGATCTCCATGCGCTGGTCCGCGGGAAGGTTCTGCTGGCTGAACCGGGTCAGGCCGGAATGGGCGATCTGCGCGGTGCCGCAATGCGTTTCGGTGCCTTCGGGGCCGGCGTAGCAGGTGACGGCGTTCGGGATCACCGGCGCGGCGAAGCTCGCCCGCACGAGTTCGAGCCGGGTGTCCCAGCCGCCCGCGAGCTGCCAGCCGACCCGCAGCAGGCCGTCGGCTTCGGCGACCGCACCGTCCACTGTGTACCGAACGACCGACGTGCCACCCTTGAGCCGGATGATGAATTCGTCGTCGGTGAGCTCGGAGTTGCCCGCGCCTTCGATGACGACGTCGCGGATACCGATGATCCGGTCGCGGTCTCGCGGCGCGGCCGTCCGCAGCGGGATGCGGCGGGTCATCGTCGCCTCGCTCGGCACGGACACCGCCTCGACGACCGACAGGGCGCCGTCGCGTTCCACCTTCAGCGAGATCTCCGCGCTGTCGGGCAACGCGGGCAGCGGCGGCTGCTCCTGCGCTCCCGCCGGTGGTGCGGCGAGTAGCAGCAGGAGCAGCGCCGCCAGTACGCCCTTCACGTCAGACGGGAACCGGCTCGGGGCGGATCGAGCGCAGGTGCCCGGATTCGGCGAGCAGACCGTCCAAAGCGGACAGGAAAGACGGCAGGCGCGCGGCGAACCGGCGGAGATCCCGGTCGCCTTCGAGCCCGCCGAACCAGTACAGCCCGGCCGAACCGTCCGCCGAGGGGTCGAGCCCCTCGAAGGTCCTGAGCCAGTGCTCGGTGTCGCCCAGCACGATCGCGTAAGGCAACGATCGGGAGAACACCATTTCCCGGTCCGCCAAGGGAATGTCGGTGGCCTTGACCGTGTGCAGGTAGTCGAGCAGCCCGCGCACCTGGCCGACCAGGCGCCTGCCGCGCGAATTCCGCGGCGGCACCCACGACGCGCCCAGCAGCGCGGTGGCCCCGGCGAGCGCGACCGCGATACCCAGCAACGCGTGGCCGGCGGTGAAGGTGAGCACCACGGTGCCCACCAGGCCGAGCGCGACCAGGCCGAGACCCGCCCAGGTGAGCTTGCTCCTGCCCTTGTCCGGACGGCGCGAGAACCAGCCCCGGCGCACGACGTCGTCGTACATCGCCTCACCGGCGACGCGGAGATCGACCGTGCCACGGCCGCGAAGTTCCGAGAGCAGCACGGAATCGGTGCCCTCAGGGAGGATCGCGCCGTAGATCTCGCGCTCGAACGCGGCCAGGTGCCCGTCCGGCGCGTTGCGGCGGGCGATCTGCCAGTCGACGGTGCCGGCGCCGCGAACCTCGGCGATCCAAAGGTAGTTGCGGACCGCGAGGTCGACGACCGTGCCGCTGACGTCCACGACGTCGACGGTCTCGTCGACGACCGTGCCGACCTGGCCGGGCAGGACGCCGTCCGGCGAGGCGAAGGAAACGCGATCGCCGTCACGCATGAGGACGTCGACCGGGCCGGCGCCCGCGGTCAGCGCACCCTTGTCACGCCTGCGCAGCAACCAGATCGCGAGCGCGCCGAGGATCAGGATCAGGGCCAGCGCACCGAATCCGAGACCGGTCAGCGTGGTGAGGGCGAACGCGCCGCCGACCGAAGCGATCTGCTCGAAGCGCGCGTTCGCGGGCACGGTGCCCGCCGGGAGCTGGACGGCGAGATCGACCCGTTCGCCCGCCGGGAGCTTGTCCTGTTCGATCCGGACGACGCCGCTGTGGTCGGTCTCGGAAAGCGAACACTGCCTGTCCGACCCGATCGGCCCGGCGAAACAGTCCACTGTGGGCATTTCCCGCGTCGGCGAGCTGAACGAAGCGGAGACCCGGGACAGTTCGCCGTCCCATCCGCTCGCGACCTGCCAGCGCACCTGCTGCCCGCCATTGATATCGGCGACCGATCCGTCCACTTTGTACTTGAGAGTGGACTCGCCACCGTCGAACGTGGCGACCAGTTGCTCGCCTGTCAGCTCGGCCTTGCCCGCGCCTTCGACCGCCGCGTCACGGATCCCGTAGACACGGTCCTGCCCGTCACCGGCGGGAACACGCAACGGAATCCGGCGCACCAGGTGCTGTCCACCTGGGACGGTCACCTTCTCGGTGATCGACAGCGAACCGTCGCGTTCCACCTTCACCGCGACGTTCGCCGCCGCGCCGGCGGGCGGCTGCAGCAGGCCGAGTTCACCGCGCACACCGAGCTGTGACGGCTTCGGCAGCTGCGGTGCGTTGGTCAGCGAAGGGCCCGCTCCGGGCGCTTCCGGAACGTTCGAACCGGTCGGCGGAGCCAGCAATGCCGAGCTCGCCGCGACGGCCACGACCGCCGCCCCCCATTTCGTCAACACAGCCACACACTCTAGGGCAGCCGATCTATGCTGACCGCCGAAACGCCGAAACCGCTACCTGGGTGAACGGCGTTGCCGACCGCATGGGGGATCCACTCGATGAACCAGCAGCCGCCCGGCCCGCCTGATCCGCGGCGCCGGCCGACTCCGCCACCGCGGCCGCCGCAAGGTGGCCGTCCACTTCCTCCTCCCGGCGCGCGCCCGCTGCCGCCGCGCGGTGGCCCGCAGGGCAGGCCGCCGGTGCCACCGGTGCCGCCGCCGAACCGGCCGGGTCCCGGTGGTGGCCCGGTTCCGGGTCGGCCGCCGGGCCCGATTTCCCAGCCGACTCCGATGCCGCCGCCGTTCCGGCCGGGGCCGCCGAGCGGCGGGATGCCGTTGCCTCCACCGGGTGCCGCACCGCTTCCGCCCCCGATGATCGGCGCGCCGATGCCGTTCCATCCCGGCGCGGTCGGACCGCCGCAGTTGCCCTACGGCCCGCGTTTCACTCAGCCCGCGTTCGCCCCGTACGGCGGATATCGCGCGAAGAAGTCGAACGGCGGTGTGATCGCGGCCGTCGCGATCGTCGCGGTGATGGCCGTGATGGGCGGGCTGATCATGGTCATCGCCATCGCGAACAGCGGTTCACGTCAGGTCGCGGACGCCGGATACTCGACGCCGTATACGACGTCTTCTTCGGACGACACGGCGACCACGTCCAGCGAGACCTCGACGACCACGACCACCTCTTCGCGTGATTCGAGCGCCACGCGGGAGACGTCGGCCGGCTCGACCCGTTCGGCCTCGACCAGCCGGGCCCCGTCCGGCCCGCAACCGCAGCACAAACTCGCGGACAACCCGTTGTGGCTCAACTCCGACGTCGGCCTGCCGAACCAGGCCTGCAATCTTTCGCGCTGGGCCAATAATCCGAACTCGTCGGCGGCGTTCTTCGACAGCGCGCGGCCCTGCCTGGACAACGTCTGGCAGCAGGTCATGAAGTACTCGAACCTGCCGTTCCGGGTGCCGACCGTGAAGTACCCGTCGGGCAAGAACTGGTCGAGCCCGTGCGGTGACGCCAGCAAGGGCTGGGCGGCGTTCTACTGCTCGCAGAACGAGACGCTGTACATGCCTTACGAAGGCCTGCAGGTCGACCAATACGGCAACAAGCCCGGCGTCTACCTCGCGGTCTTCGCGCACGAGTACGCGCATCACATCCAAGCGCTCTCAGGGATCTCGGAGGCGTACTGGGACGCGCGGTACGAGGCGGGTACCGACTCCGCCGCGGGTCTGGAGATGTCGCGGCGCAACGAACTTTCGGCGCAGTGTCTGTCCGGGACGTTCCTGGGGTCGACGGTGGGTCGCGGCGGGTCGGTCGACCAGTCGATGTACCGCGACGCCTGGGGATCGCAGGACCGCGGTGACCACAACGGCGGCCCGCGCGACCACGGCTCCGACGCGCACGCGGTCTCGTGGTGGCAGCACGGGGCGCAGAAGAACCGGATGGCGCAGTGCAACACGTGGGCGGCGAACTCCTCCGACGTGTCCTGACCCCCACTGCCGAAATTAGTCCTCTACTTGCGGCAGTGGGTGACGTCAGCCTGGCGGGGCGAAGGGGTTCTCGGGCACCGGCTCCGGCGGAGCGACCGGCGCGGGCGGGGCCGCCTGTGGGTAATACGGCTGCGGGTACTGGGGCTGGGAGATCGGCTGCGTGTGCTGAGTCGGCGGCCCTTGATGGACGGACGGGGCGTACTGAGGCTGCGGGGGTAGCAGCTTCGCGTGGTCCCGCTGCCTTCGCTCCGCCAGCACCGCGGACAGGTACGCCCACGAAGGCACCCCGGGCGGCACCGGCGCCCCGATCGCCGCCGCGACCTGCTGCGCGAGCCCGTACCCGAGGGCTTCGGCCGCTTCGGGGCGAAGCTCGCTCGTACGGCCCAGGTACTGGCGGACGGCCAGCGCGAGGTCGTTCGGCAGCCGGGTCAGGTCCAGCTGCGAAGCCCAGTACGCCAGCTGGGGCGGCATCCCGACGTACGGCGTCCGGGCGGCGGGGACGCGTTCGCGGATCACCAGGGTGCCCGCGAGATAGTCGCCGACGCGGCGGCCGTTGGGCGACAGCAGTGACGTGACCACCGCGACGGCGCCGAGCAGGCCGAGCGCCCAGAAGTCGACGAAGAATCCGGCGAGCCCGCGGACCAGCGCGTGCCGGAACCGGACCGGGCCGCCGTCGGTGCGGACCACCCGCAGGCCCAGCGCCATTTTGCCGAGCGTGCGGCCTCGGCTCAGGGTCTCGCAGATCACCGGGTAACCGACCATGATCAGCACGAGGGTCACCAGGAACAGGGTCAGCGCCAGCGCCTCGTCCCCGAACGCGGCGACCTGGCTCAGGACGATCATGGCGATGAACAGGACGATCAGCTGGAGCACGACGTCGACCAGCATGGCGAGCCCTCGGCTGGCCAGTTTCGCCGCGCGCACGTCCAGGACGACGGCCTCGCCGGTGACGAGTTCGGACTCTTGTTCCACCCGGCAAGCGTAGTGACGAATAGGCTGGGCGACCAAGGACGATCGCCGGGAGGGGCTCCGAGTTGGACGTGGACGTGTTCGTCGCCGCGCACCAGGCCGAATGGAACCGGCTGCGCGACCTCGTCGGCCGCTCGGGGAAGCTGAGCGGCCCCGACGCCGACGAGCTGGTGACGTTGTACCAGCGTGTCGCGACGCACCTTTCGATCATCCGGTCGGTCGCGCCCGACCCCACACTCGTCGCGCAGCTGTCCGGCCTGGTCGCGAAGGCCCGATCGGCCGTCACCGGCTCGCACAGCCCCGCCTGGCGTGAGGTCGGCCTGTTCTTCACCCAGCGGTTCCCCGCGGCGCTGTATCTGAGCAGGCGCTGGTGGCTGGCCTCGGCGGCGGCGTCGATCGCGGTGATGGCGATCGCGGCGGTCTGGATCGCCGGCGACCCGCAGGTGCTCGCGTCGCTGGCGTCGCCCGAGGAGTTCAAGGAGCTGACCGCGCCGGGCGGCAAGTACGAGACGTACTACTCGTCCGACCCGGCGGGCTCCTTCGCCGCGCGGGTGTGGACCAACAACGCCTGGGTGGCCGCGACCTGCCTGTTCCTCGGCGTGGTGCTCGGGCTGCCGGTGATCTACGCGCTCTGGGCGAACTCGCTGAACCTGGCGATCGGCGCGGCGCTGATGTCGTCGGCCGGACGGCTCGACGTGTTCTTCGGCCTGATCCTGCCGCACGGCCTGCTGGAGCTGACCGCGGTGTTCGTCGCGGCCGGGACGGGCCTGAAGCTCGGCTGGACGGTCGTCGACCCGGGACGCCGTTCCCGGACGGCGGCGCTCGGCGAGCAGGGCCGGTCGGTCGTGGTGATGGCGCTGGGGCTGACCGTCGTACTGCTGATCTCCGGCGTGATCGAGGGCTTCGTGACACCGTCAGGGCTGCCGACCTGGGCACGGATCACGATCGGCGTAGTCGCCGAAGTGGCCTTCCTGCTCTACGTGTTCGTAGTCGGGCGTCGCGCCGCGAAGGCGGGCGAAGTGGGCGACGTCGATTGGCGTTATGCGGGCGATTCACGCCCGGAGGCCGGCTGACCTGCGAAAAGAGAGCAAGGGACCTTTGCTACCGCTTGCTCAGGTGCAGCCGTTGGCGGCGCGTGAAGGCCCCCTTCCCTCGGCTCAGCCGAAGAAACTCGACCTTCACGTACTTCCGCAGCTCACGACCGAGGCCAGCGGACCGTTCCTGGCTCGTGAGTGATTTGGGTCGTTAGAACGACCTGTCATGTTTCAGGACTTCGTGAACGGTTATGTCTCACGACTTCGTGAACAGTTTTGGTTGTTCAGTCCTTGGTAGCGTACTGATCTGTCGAGGGTGAGGTCGCGGGCGAGTGTGTCG
>NZ_JAJPWS010000023.1:0-88411 GCF_046549055.1 Amycolatopsis sp. lyj-112
ACCCAGGCCTCACGAGTGCTCACCCGCCAGCAGCCACCACATCCAAGCCTGCCAAACCCAGCTCGAACACAACCCATTAGGCCTCCTTGAGGGACTCTGAGTCCCTCAAGGAGGCCTTCACGGACTTGATTCGCGGTGGTCAGCCCTGGGGCGTGTGCTGGAACGAGATCCGGTGCAGCCCACCGGGTCGCTCGTCGGCCAGGTACAGCTCACCGTTCTGGTCGGTGCCGAACGTGGTGGCGTCGAGCGGGAACTCGCCGATCCGGGCGCTTTCGTAGGTGCCGTCGGCCTTCTTCCGCACCGCCCACGCCGTGCCCTGGCAGAAGTCGGTGGCGATGTAGGTCCCGCCGGCCAGCGAGGCGAACTTCTTGCCGCGGTAGACGTTCCCGCCGATCACCGCGCAGCCCTCGGCCCCGGAGATGTAGTGGAAGACCGGATCGGTGTAGACCGCGCCTTCCTTGCAGCGCTCCTGGTCGAACACGACCGGGCCTTCTTTGCAGGACCAGCCGAAGTTCGCGCCGGCCTTGCGCGCGGCGATGTGGTCGACCTCCTCGAACCGGCCCTGTCCGACGTCGCCGATCCACAGCGATCCGTCGGCCGGGTCGAAGGAGAACCGCCACGGGTTGCGCAGCCCGTACGACCAGATCTCGGGGCGCGCGCCCGCGACGCCGATGAACGGGTTGCCGGCCGGGACGCAGTACTTCAACGGACGGCAGGCGCGGTTGACGTCGACGCGCAGGATCTTGCCGAGCAGCGTGTCCAGCCGTTGCCCGGTGGCCAGCGGATCCGCCGCGCCGCCGCCGTCCCCGATCCCCCAGTACAGGTAGCCGTCCGAGCCGAACGCCAGCTGGCCGCCGTTGTGGTTGGGGAACTCGGAATGCGGCTGGCTCAGCAGTTCGGTGATCTCACCGGTGTCGAAGCGGACCCGGCCCAGCGTCACCGCGCTGTCGGACTTGCGGGTGTAGGCGATGTAGACGCGCTTGTCCTTGGCGATGGCGAGCCCGAGGAGACCGCGTTCGACGTCCGCGCCGTCCACTTTGGCGCTGATGCCGAGGACCGGCTTGGCGGCGAGCCCGGTCTTGGGGTGGAACGCCCGGACGACACCCCTCTTCTCCACGACGAGGATGCGGCCCGAGCCGTCGTTCAGCGCCGTGATCGCGGTCGGATTCTGGAGTCCGGACGCGACCTGGGTCGCCGTCGCGGTCAGCTCGCCGAGCGGGACGCCTCGCTGCACCTGGGGTTCCGCGCTACTCGCCGCCGGGAGCAGTGACCCCGCCAGCGCGAGGCCGGCTACCAGGGACAACCCCCGCCGAAGGTGTCGTCGCGTCATTTGGACTCCAATCACCGTTGAATGGTCTGGTCCAATTCATCTGGACCAATTCATACAGTGGCCGGAGCAGCGGCGGTACCTCCATACGCGAGCTTCGGGTCGGTTTCTTTCCGGCGGGCAGGCCGTCATCTACTCGCCCAAGATCATTCTCCTGGCGTTCACCCACTCATCGGGGCAATTCGGACATCTGCCATACCGCGAAATGACCCTGTGTGTGACCTATGTATGCTCCGCTCTCGCTCGATGGGATTACTGATCCCCTGTTCGAGCTAGCCGTTGCGGTCGGGGCCTGTGGTCGCAAGCGGCACCTGGCATTCGTGGTCCGTATCGGATGGGAGACACATGCACGGCAGGTCAGTTCTGGTTCGCGGCGGGATCGCGGTCGCTTCTGCGGCCGTCGCGATGACGATGGCCGCTCCGGCCGCCCTCGCCGACGACGGCGCGGCGCGGGGCCGGGTCATCGGCGACGCCGGCACCGAGGGTTTCAGCGTCAACTTCGAGGGCGGGAAGCACTTCGTCACGAAGCTGTTCGGGCTGAAGCTCTCCGACGGCAGCAAGCTCAAGATGTACTGCGTGCAGGTCGAGGTCGGCATGCGGACCGATCAGGACATGATCGAGCGTCCGTGGAACAAGTACCCCGACGCCGCCTCGCCGTTCAACAAGAACAACGAGAAGATCAACTGGGTGCTGCACCACGGCTACCCGGTCGTCTCCGTGAAGAGCCTCGAAGGCGCGCTCGGCAAGAAGGACGTCAAGCTGACCGACGGCCTGTCCGTCGAGGAGGCCGTCACCGCGACACAGGCCGCGGTCTGGCACTTCAGCGATGGCAAGGACCTGGACCGCAAGAAGCCGCTGCCGTACGAAGGTGCCGAAGAGTCGGCCGACGTGCTCGCGGCCTACGACTACCTGACCGGCAAGGACAACGTCGGCATCGGCGAGCAGCCCAAGCCGACGCTGGACATCGGCCCGGCCAAGGGCGAAGGAGCCCCGGGTACCCGGATCGGCCCGTACAGCGTGGCGACCAACGGTGACATCACCGACCTGACCAGCAAGCTGCCCGAAGGCGTCAAGATCACCGACGCCGACGGCAAGGCGCTGAAGGCCGCCGACATCAAGGACGGCACCAAGGTCTACGTGGACGTCCCCAAGGACGCCAAGGACGGCAACGGTTCGTTCTCGCTGAAGGTCAGCGGCCACCTGGACACCGGCCGCCTCTTCGTCGGTGAGAACTACGCGAAGGTCCCGGCCCAGTCGCTGATCGTGGCGGAGTCCGAGAAGACCTCGGTCACCGCGAACGCGACCGCCAACTGGAAGCAGGGCGCCCCGGCGACCACTCCGGCCGTGCCCACCACCCCCGGTGGCGCCGAGTCGGGTGGCGGCAACGATCTGGCCAACACCGGTGCTTCCGCGGCCCTGCCGCTGACCATCGGCGGCGTGCTCCTCGGCGCCGGTGTGCTGATGGTGCTGCTGGTCCGTCGTCGCCGCAGCGAGGCGTAAAGACTGAATTCTGAAACGGGGCCGGTCCTTTGTGGACCGGCCCCGTTTTCGTTCAGCGGGCGTGATGCGTGCCCGGTGTATGGCCGAAGGCGCGGCGGAAGACGTCGATGAACGCGCTGGTGGACGACCAGCCGCAGGCGTGCGCCACCGTGGTCACCGGGGTGTTCTCGGCCAGGAGGACCAGGGCGCGGTAGAGCCGCAGCTGGGTGCGCCACTGCGGGAACGTCATCCCGAGGTCGGCCTTGAAGAGCCTCGTCAGCGTGCGATCGCTCGCCCCGACCTGAACGCCGAGCGCCGCCAGTGTCCGGTCGTCGGCCGGGTCGGCGCGCAGGATCGCGCAGAGTTCCCGCAGCCGCGGGTCGGTGGGCGCCGGCAGGTGGACGGGTTGCAGCGGTGAAGCCCGAAGCTGATCGAGCAGGACCGTGCGCAGCCGTCGCCGTTCCGGGGAGCCGTCGTGCGGCGAGCCGGTGTAGGCACGGATCAGTTCGCGCAGCAGCGGTCCGACGGCGAGCACGCTCGGTTCGGTCAGCCGCAACGGGTTGTCGGCCGCGGGCAGGCCCACCAGATGGAGTTCGAGTCCCCCGTGCGCCTGGTGGGCGTGCACGGTTCCGGCGGGCACCCAGATGGCCCGGGTGGCCGGGGCGACCCAGGAGCCCCGGTCGGTCGTGATGGCCAGGACGCCGCGGGCGGCGTAGACGACCTGATGGTCGTCGTGGCGGTGCGCGTCGATGGCCTCGCCGGAGACCAGTGACCGGACCTGCGTCGGCGCCTCCGGCAGGTGGCGGATTTTCGTCATCGACTGTCATTTTATCGGAAGCGCGACATCGCATCGAGCGGCGAGCATGGCGGGGTGCCCCGGAACAAAGCGATCATCCTGTTGTCGGCCGGCCACGCCTGCGTGGACGTGTACCAAGGTTCGGTGGCCGCGCTGGTGCCGTTCTTCGCCGCCGAGCGCGCCTACGGCTACGCGGCGGTGTCGGGCATCGTGCTCGCCGCGTCGCTGCTGTCTTCGGTGGCACAGCCGCTCTTCGGCGCGCTGACCGACCGGTGGGCGATGCCCTGGCTGCTGCCGTCGAGCACGATCCTCGGCGGGCTCGGCATCGGCCTCGGCGGACTCTTCGACTCCTACGCGCTGACACTCGCTTTCGTCGCGGTGTCCGGGATCGGCGTCGCCGCCTACCATCCCGAGGCGGCCCGGGTCGCCAGGATCGCCAGTGGCGGCAGGCATACGGCGATGGGCTGGTTCTCCCTCGGCGGGAACATCGGATTCGCCGCCGCCCCGGTGCTGGTCGCCGCTGCCATGGCCACCGGCGGGCTCCGGATGTCCCCGTTGCTCGTCGTTCCGGCACTGGCCGGCTCCGTGCTCTGCCTGCCCGTGCTGCGCGCGCTCACCAAGTCCGCCCGCACCGGCGGTTCCTCCGCCGACGTCGTGGACGCCGACGATTGGAGGTCGTTCACGAAGCTGTCGCTGGCCGTGGTGTTCCGTTCGATCGTGTTCGTCGGGCTGAGCACGTTCGTCTCGCTCTACGCCCAGCAACGGGCAGGCGGGGGCACGACGACGGGCAGTGCCGCACTGTTCCTGCTCTACCTCGGCGGGGCCGTGGGCACCTTGCTGGGCAGCAGGCTGGCGGGCCGGTGGGACCGGGTGACCGTGGTGCGCCGGTCGTATCTGGCCACGATCGGCGCGGTCGCGGGAGTCGTGTTCGTGCCAGGCCCGGCCTTCTTCGCATTCGTCCTGCTGGCCGCCGTGGGCCTGTACCTCCCGTTCTCCCTGCAGATCACGCTCGCCCAGGATTACCTCCCGACCCGGGTCGGGACCGCGAGCGGTGTCACCCTCGGCCTGACCGTCAGCATCGGCGGCCTCGCGAGCCCCGTCCTCGGCACGGTCGCCGACCACACGTCCCTTCAGACGGCGCTGCTGCCCTTGATCGTGCTGCCGGTTCTGTGCTGGCTCACGATCCGCTCCCTGCGGGAGCCAGGCTCGCAGACGGCCGAGGAAGACCGAATTCCGCACGATGGCGTGAAACTCACCGACAGCAGGCGCTGATGTGGCACTCCCGCGCATACGCATGTGCACAATTCGTCTGTTCGGGTATTACCCCATTCACACTTTCTCGCCCGCACCCGCACCATTGGAGACACTGGCCTACTGGAGACCAAACGGGGGGACACCGCATGAACGACCTGGGACAGCACTCGCACCAGCCGGAACCAGCGGGAAAGAGCTGTGGGATCAGATCATGACCGCCCCGGCCGGCCTCGTCGCTTCCGCGGATCGGCCTTGGCAGATCCCCGCCGCGCCCGCGGTGTTCGAAGCGCGAGAACGGTTCACCGCCGAACTTGACCGGTTCTGGAGTGAAGGCACCGGACGACGGCTTGTAGTGGTGAGCGGGGTTGGCGGTGTCGGCAAAACCTCGCTCGCTTTGGATTGGCTCTATCGCAAGGCGGACGAATTCCCGCAGGGCATTCTGTACAGCGACCTCGGCGGTGCGCGGGAGCGGCCTCCGGAAAACCCCGGCGAAGTCCTGCACGGATTTCTGACGGCGCTGGGGACTTCGCCGGCGGAGATCCCGATGAGCCTCGACCAGCGGGCCGCGGCGTTCCGGACGGCCACCGCCTCGCGGCGAATGGCCGTGCTGCTCGACGACGCCTCGTCCGTCGCCCAGGTCCGCCCGCTCCTTCCCGCCGGTCAGGAGGTGACCGTCCTCGTCACCAGCCGATGGCGGCTCACCGATCTCGGTATCGACGGGGCCCAGTTCGTCGATCTGCCGGTGCTCACCGAATCCCAGGCGCGAGGATTGTTCGAGAGGTACACCGGCACCGAGCGCGTCCGCTCCGATCCACCTTCCGCTTCGGAGATCGTGTCCTCGTGCGGCGGGCTCCCTCTCGCGCTGTCCGTGGCGGCCGCGCGGCTGAGAACGCGGCCGAAGCGAAGTCTCGCCCGTGAAGCCGCCGCTTACGGACGCTGGACATCCGAAAGCGGCCGGTCCGCCGACAAGACACTGTCGTTGAACGCGATCTTCCAGGTCGTCTTTGAAGGGCTCCCCCAGAGTGCGGCCACGGTCTATCTGGCGTGCGGTGTGCATCCAGGGCCTTTCCTGTCCACCGAACCCTTGGCCGCCGCGCTCGGCCGCACCGTGGGCGCCGTCGAGGACGATGTCGACGAGTTGATCGAGGCGAACCTCCTGACCGAGGCAGGCGAAGATCGGTTCGTCCAGCACATGGTGTTGCACAGCGACGCTCGCACGCGTGCCGCCACCGCACTGCCGAGTGATGAACGGGACCGGCTGGCCCGGTCGTTCGCCGGGTGGTACCTCGACCGGGTCCTGGCCGCAGACGAGGCGATCCACCCCCATCGGGCCCGGTACGCCACCCGCGAATCGCGGTCGAAGGACTTCGTCGAACGCGCCGACGGCCTCGCCTGGTGGCGTGATCACCTGTCGGTCATCCGCGCCGTGTTCGCCGAAGCCGCGGACCACGAATGGGATGACATCGTGTGGCGGTTCTGCGAGGCGTCATGGGGTTTCTTCCTTCACCACCGGGACTACCGACCGTGGATCGCGATGAACGAGCGGGGTGTGCGAGCCGCGACGCGCGTGAACCTGCCGTTGGTGGAGGCACGGCTGAGATCCCAGCTCGGCTTCGCCTACGCCAAACTCGGCCGGTACGACAAGGCGGCCGAAGAGAACATCGTCGCACTTCGCTTGGGACAGCAGGAAAACGACGGCCCGACACAGGCGACCGCGCTCTCCCAGCTAGGCCGATCCGCTCGAGGACAAGGGGATCTCGACGGTGCACTCGATTTCTACCGTCAGGCGGCGGATCTGCAGGAGCGGCTGGGAATTCCCCGCGGGGTGGCGCTGTGCCGGCGTCGCCAGGGCGAGGTACTGACGAAGCTCGGCCGGCACAGCGAGGCCATGATCGAATTGACCGCGGCGGCGACCATGATGGCGGAGCTCGGCGATGCCAACCAGCACGCGCGGTCCATCATGGCCCTCGCCAAGGTTTATGCCGCGGAAGGCCGGGCCGAGGACGCGATCACCCCGTTGACCGACTCATTGCGTGCGGTGCGGGCGCTCGATTCCCCTTACTACACGGCAGAGATCCTCACCGCGCTCGGCCACGTCGAACTTCAGTGCGGCCGAGAGCAGGAAGGCACCGGCCGCCTCGCCGAAGCTCGTGCCCTCTACACCGAGTTGGGCGTTCCCCGTACCGAGGAGGACGCTCAATCGTGAGCTCCAGCTCTCCGGCCGGGGGCGTCGTTTCGCCGCGACCACCAACGTCCTCGCGCGGGTGGCCATGACATGACCGGCCGGGTGGGCCGCGATCACGGCCGTGGCACCGGGATGGCGGATCAACGCGGTTCGAGCGGCGACCCGCGCCAGAGCGGCCGTCTCGCTGTCCTCCCGGAGCAATACGTCTCCTGCCGCCGCCCAGGCCGGTGGCACGGTGTCGACCGCGACAGCGAGGACATCGCCGTCGGAATCGTCGATCCGGATGCGAAGCCGGGCCACGCCCGGCGCATGGCCGTGGACGGCGTACACGATGTCCATGTCGTCACACCTCGATCGGCTGTGGCACGGGCAGCATCGGGATCGACGGCGGACACTCCGGTTCGGCCAGCCCCAGGAGGCGGTACATCGCCGACCGCAGAATCCCGGCCGCCTCCCCCTGCCTGGAGCTGATCGCCGAGGCTACGACCGGTGACAGGTGTTCACGGCACCGGATCGCTTCGGCCTCCTGGCCGGGCAACGGCCCCGACTCCAGAAGCGGGGCGTTCTCCCGGACGAGATCGGCGATACTCCCGCGGCGTAACCGGTCCCCCGGCTCGGTGGCCACGGTCACCGGACGGCCGATCGCGGCGGCGTACGCGGTGGTCGAACCGTGGTCGCCGATCACCCAGTCCGACGCGATCATGGTCGCCTGCCAGCCGCGATCCGGCGGGATGAGGCGCAGACCGGCCTCGACACAGTCGGCCAGCCAAGCCGCCACCTGCCTCCGTCCATGGACGGTCCAGACGTTGGGGTGCAGCACCGCCGCGACCGAATAGCGCGACGGCGGGAGGGCGTCGAGAACCGCCCGGCAGAGACTCGGGACCCGGCCGAAGATCGAGTCGGTCGACCACGTCGAACTGATCGTCACCAGCCGTTGGCGTGGGTTCAGCCCTAGCGCCCGCCGGTAGTGCTCGCGGAACCGGTCGTCGTCGATCAACCGGTCCAGGCAGATGTCCCCGGCGACGACCGCGACGGGCAGCGCTTCCGGGCAGAGGGAACCCAGTGCCGCCCGCTCCTCTTCGGTGGCCAGAGCGAGGACGGCGGGAAGGATCCGGCCGCGATAGGTCAGGAGTTCACGATCGAGGCCCGTGGCGGGCAGTACCGGGATCTCCGCCTTCCGGCTGTACAGATGCGATTTCATCGTCCCCGCGCCGTGCCCGACCAGCAGGATGGGGCCCCGGAGCTGCTCGAGGTGGCGATGACTGGCCGCCAGGACGAGGTCGAAAGTGTGGTGGACCGCCTGTTCCCACGGCATGAGAAGTCCGTGCTGCGCCCGGACGAATTCCTCCACCCCTGGCCACTGATCCGTGGTGTGCGGGACAGTGAAGACCACCTGGACCCTGTGGTCCGATTCGAGCAACGGCACGATATCCAGCAGTCTTGTGCCGGCGGTCATCGTCGGGACGACGACGAGCGCCGTCCGGCACCCGGCCCGCGTCACCCGCGCCTCCGCACCCGCCCCGACCGGCCCCCGGATCCACATCTCCTTGCTCACGAGCATCCCCTCTCGTCCGCTGACTGTGAGAGCGAGAGTGGACGGTGCGTCTGACACGGTCCTTTCGTACCGTGGTTGACGCTCCTGACAAAGGATCACTCCTCATCTGGTCCTCGCTGGTCGCGCTGGTTCGAAACGGAAAAGAATGTGAAACTGGAGAGCGAGGCGAGGGGCGGCAGCGAACACTGCTGATGGGAAGGGGCCTGCCATGGAAGTTGCCTTTGGAGTTCTCGGGCAGACTACTGTGCGAATGCACGGGAATTTGGTGGCGAATTGGGGTCGGCGACGCGAAGAGGGCATCCTCGCCGCACTCCTCACGCGTCCCGGAAGACGCCTTTCCGTCGAAAACGTAGTCGAATGGGTTTGGGACGAACAAGAACAACGTCCGCGCGACCCGCGAGCTACGATGTACCAATATGTCACTCGTCTGAGGCAGCTTTTCCGGGAGACGCGCGCACCCGCGGCGCTGGTCACGGCGAACGGCAAATACACCCTCGACGTCGATCCTTCACTGATCGACTACGTCGTCTTCCGCACGGCGATGAAGGACGCCAGGGCGCTCGGCGACAGCGGGGAACACCTGCGCGCGTGCGAAGCAGCGACAGCGGCAGTGGGACTGTGGCGGGAACAACCACTGGCCGACCTCACGACCCGGCCGGCGGAAGACTGGCGCACGTCATTCATCCAATCGGATTGGATACCAGCGAACAGTTACCTGCTCGACGAACTGATCGCCACCGGACAGTCACCCGCCGCCCTGCAGCGACTGGACGATCTCGATCGCGACCATCCGGACGAACTGAGCTTCGCCAAACTTCGACTGAAGGCGCTGAACTCAGCGGGCCGCCGAGGGGAAATCACGGCGTTCTACTTGAGAAAGTACCGCGCGTTCCGCACGGAGGGCGACGAGCAGGCCGCAGGCGAACTCCGCGAATTCCACGATGCACTCGCGTCCTCGATTCCGAAATCCATTCAGGTCACGACGGTAACCGCCGACAGAAAGCCGAAGCAAGTCGAGGAAAGCGTCATCCCGCTGCGACGACTGCCGCGCGATATCGACCGTCTCGTGGGCCGCGAGGACGTCCTGGCGAATCTCGATTCCTTGACCACCGGCACGACCGGCGAGCCGCTGGCGACGATCGTCTGCGTGACCGGCCCGCCCGGTGTCGGCAAGACCACCACCATCGGGCACTGGGCCCACCGCGCCGCCGAACGGTTCACCAACGGTGTGATCATGATCGATCTGCACGGGTTCAGCCGGACCCAACGCCTGGAGATCACCGACGTCGTGGATGCCCTGCTTTCGGCGTTCGACTTCCCGGTCGACCGGATCGTCAGCCCGGCCGGACGGATGACGAAACTGGCCACCCTTCTTTCCCGGAGACCGGTGCTCGTCGTGCTGGACAACGTGGAGAACTCCGGCCACGTCCAGCCGCTGCTGGACGTGTTGGCCTCGTGCACGGTGATCCTCACCTCGCGACGGCGCCTGACCCCGCTGACAGCCCTGCACAACGCGCCGTCGGTCGCACTCGAGCCCTTGTCGCCCGCTGAGTCGTGCGAGCTGCTGGCACACCGCATGCGAAACCGAGGACAACATGAAGCCGAAGTCCTCGAGGAGCTCGCCCGGTCGTGCGACTGCATCCCGCTCGCCTTGAGCATCGTGGCCGACCGTGCCGCCACACGCGGCGGGCTACGGCTGCGCACCCTGGCGGACCAGCTCAAAGACGCGGACACGCTCCTGATGATCGGAGACGACGGGGATGGCGCCGGAATTCATCTGCAGGCCGCGTACTCGTGGTCCTACAACGCGCTCGAGGAGACCGAACAGCGCATGTTCCGCCTGCTCGGCCTGCATCCCGGCACGGAGATGAGCCCGGCTGCGCTCGCCTCGGCCGGGGCGATGGGAATCCCCGCCGCGCGGAGGTCACTCGACGCACTGTTCGCCGCGCATCTGATCCAGCATCCCGGCGATCTCGACCGCTACCGGATGCACGACATCCTCCACCGGTACGCCGCGACCCTCGCGGGCCATGAAAGCGACGAGGACGCTCCCCGGAGGCGGTTGCTGTCGTTCTACCTGCACACCGCGTTCAACGCGCACGCGTCAGTGCATCCGTACAAGCCCCGGCCTCCGATGATCCCGGTCGAGCCCGGCTGCGTTCCCCTGGACTTCGCTTCGCCCGCGGCCGCTCGCCAATGGTGCCTCCGGGAGAGAACGAACATCAACGCACTCGTCGAAGACGCGCACCGGCAGGGGCTGCATGAGTACGCCTGGCGTATCCCCCATGTCACCATCGACATCTACGACCGATACGGGTTCTACGACGACATCGTGAATGGCCTGAAGATCGCCGCCCGATCGGCCGCGGCGGCCGGCGACCGGGTCGCCGAGGGTGCGACCCTGAACGACCTCGGTCAGGTCCACATGATCATCGGAAACGATCGCGAAGCGGATCACTACCTCACAAGGGCGTACGAACTCGTCCAGGCGCAAGGCTACGAATTCGGCAGACTCACCATCATGCTCAACTGGGCACGGCAGCATCATCACGCCGGCCGGACGGAGGAAGCCGTCGCCCGGTATCGCGATTGCCTGGTCTTGGCTCGGACGGTGCGGCATCCCGGTCACCTCGGGGTCACCGAGTATCGACTGGGCGACGCGCTCGAGGCGGCAGGCAAGCACGACGAGGCACTGGAACACTACCGTCGCGCACTACAGGTCAAGCAGGAAACGGGGGACTCCTCGGGACAACTGGCCGTGCACTCGGCGATGGCGATCGTGCTGACGCGAGTAGGCCGGTTCGACGAGGCCGACTTCCAGTGCGGCAAGGCGCTGACCTTGGCCGACGAGATCCATCACCTCCCGGCGACCATGAAGCTGTACACCGTCATGGCGGAACTCGCGCACGCACGACTCAACGACGGGGAAGCGATCCGGCACGCCGACCACGCGATCGGCCTCGCCGAGCGGAGCCATCACGCCACCGGCCTGGCTCGCGCTCGAGCCACACTCGGCCGCATTCTCGCCGACCACGGCGCCTTTTCCGAAGCCAGGGAGGTTCTCGAAGAGGCGGCAGGGCTCTACCGAGACCGGGGGCGGCACACCAAAGCGGCCGAGCTCGCTCCGCTGATCACCGAACTCGCCGGGCGTGAACCCGAGATCCCCGCGACACGGACAGGCGACGAGGACACCGTCGCCATGCTTCCACCACCCCGACGCGCCGGGGGGCTTCACTCCAAGTAGTGAACTACGTGCTCCCGTAACGGCCGGGCGGGTGGATTGTTGCTGCTCCGCACGTTGCCAGCGCGACAACCGCGCGCAAGCTCGCGACTACAGCGTTGACGTTTCATCGCGGACAGCCCTATCGTCCTCTGCAAACGAACATCTGGGTTTATTGAACCGGTGATTCGAGTCCCCACCAAACCGTCAGAGGAGCAAGTTGAAGAAGTTGCGGCACTCCCAGTCGTTCACCATGTTCATGCTGTCTGCCACCGCTCTCGCGATGGTGATCGGCGACTGGTGGCGCCCTTACTGACCAGCCGGACGGGCCGCCGCGGACGCAGCCCGAAGTATCACTTCGCACCACCGGTCGCGTCTCCTCGCGGAACGCCACCTTGGGGTCTGAGCCGGACCCCGCTCTGCAGCAGCATCCGCCTGGCGACACCGAAGCTCAGGCCGAATCTCGTCGCCAGATCCTGAATGCTCGCCCCCGCGAGGTATGCCTCGACAAAGCGTGGCGGGGCCGTCGCTCCAGTCGGCCCCGCCTGCCTCAACACCACCCCGGCCGCGAGAAGAGAAGTGCGCGTTCGGTAGTAGGTCATCCCGAAACGAGCGGCGAGTTCCGTGATCGTCGCGCCGGCTTCGTACGCACGCACCAACTCGGCTTCGGCGTCGAGATCACCTTCCCCACCACAGGCGCCGGAATCGTCCGCGCCCGTCATCTCAAGGCCACCACCCCGCTCTTGGCACGACCAGTCTCTCCACGGTCGTACTTGCGCGCCCTTAAATCCAGTCTCTTCGGGGTAATTCCCCCACGCGCCGCAATGTGCCCTTGGCGCACCGTCACCGATCCCGTCACTCAGAGTCCGTCCGGGAACGGCATGGCCGCGACGAGCGGCTCAGTACACATCTATCGTCAAGAGTCGTGACAATAAATCATGTACGCCCCTGTACATCACCAGTTACCGGCTGGTAGGTTCCGGTCATCCCAATAGTGATCCACTTCATGATTCAAAGGGGAGTCATGATCAGAAAGCCTGCTCGTCTGCTGGCCGTCACGATCGCCCTCATCGTCACTTTCGCCGCCGCACCGGCCGCCACGGCCGCTCCCGCGACCGATTCTTTCTACAGCTACACCGGCAGCGAACCGCTGTCGTCGTACAGCCCCGGGACAGTCTTGAAGACCCGGACGCTGAATTACCACGTGATCGGCATTGCCACGCCGGTCAAGGTGACCCAGTTGCTCTACCGGACCACCGACGCACTGGGGAAACCGTCCGCCAACGTCACTTCCGTGGTGCGAAGCCTCACCGGTGACAGCACCAAAGCCGTTTCGTACCAATCATTCTACGACTCGCTCAACCCCGAGCACGGGCCGTCGAGGGCGATCGCCGGCGACGTCTCGTTCGGCGGCCTGATCGCCAACGCGGAGGCGCTGTTCGTCGCACCCGCACTGCTGCTGGGCTACAACGTCGTCATTCCCGACACCGAGGGCCAGAAGGCGAACTTCGCGGCCGGTCCGGAATACGGGACGAACACCCTGGATTCGGTCCGCGCCGCGACGCGGGCACCGGAAACGGGAATGAACGACAAGACCAAGTTCGGTCTCATCGGCTATTCGGGTGGTGCCATCGCGACCGGCTGGGCCGCCGCGCTCGCGCCGACCTACGCGCCCGAGGTCAACAAGAATCTCGTCGGATTCACCGAAGGCGGAGTGCTCGTCAAGCCGTCGCACAACCTCAAATACGTCAACGGAAGCATCGCCTGGACCGGCGTCATTCCGATGGCCCTCATCGGGGTCTCGCGATCCTTCGAAATCGACCTCAAGCCGTACGCGAATTCTTACGGCCTTCAGGTGCTCAAGGACATGGAAAAGGCGTCGATCGCCGACGCGCTCGGCCGGTATCCCGGGCTGACGTGGGAGAAGTTCGTCAAGCCCGAGTACACCAACCCGAACAAGGTGCTGCCGTACGTCGAGGCCGTGAACAAGATCAACCTCGGCTCCGCGCCGACGCCCACCGTGCCCGGCTACATCGCGCAGGGCAACAACGGCGTCGTCGAAGGCACTTTCGGTAACCCTCCGGGGATCGGGACCGGCGACGGTGTGATGGTCGCCGGCGACGTGCGCTCGCTCGCCCGGCAGTACTGCGACACCGGCAACAAGTCGATCAAGTACGACCAGTACAACACGCTGAGCCACGTCGGGGCGGCGGTCGCCTGGGCGCCGCAGGCCATCGGCTGGCTCAACGACCGGTTCGCCGGCAAGCCCGCGCCGTCCACCTGCGGGAAGATCGCGCCCGGCAACTCGCTCGCGCCGGAGGTGCCGGTCAGCTGACCGGTGCTCGGTCCGTGAAGGCCTCCTTCCCTACTGTGACGGTAGGGAAGGAGGCCTTCACGGTTGTCTGGACCGGTACCGTGCTGCACGTGACCGAGCACCGCAGGCTGCCGAAGGGACCGCACAACCTGAGCCGGGACGAAGTGGCGGGCACTCAGCGGGCCCGCATGATCGACGCCGTGCTGGAGAACGCCGGCAAACGCGGCTACGTCGCCACCACCGTCGGCCACATCACCGCCACCGCCGGGGTGTCGCGAACGTCGTTCTACGAACAGTTCACCGGCAAGCAGGACGCCTTTCTCGCCGCCTACCGCCAGATCACCACCGAGTTCATCGAACAGGGTGTCGCGGTGGCCACCGCGGCGGCCACCCCGCTGGACGCGGTCACCGCCTGCTGCGACTTCCTCGTCGACTACGTGCACCGCCGCCCGACGGAGGTCCGTGCCGTCCTGCTGGAGATCTACGCCCTCGGCGACGCGGGGCTCGAAGCCCGGGAGAACACCTTGCGCGCGGGGGAAGCCGTCTTCGAACGGACGGCGAAATGGCTTCGCGCCACCGATCCCGCGCTACCGCTTCCGCCGCCGTTCACCGCGCGCACCGTCGTCGCCGCCACGATCGAGCTGATCACCCAAGCGATCTGGAATGCCACCGAGGACGCCTACGCCCAAGCCCGTGAAGCCGTCCGCTACACCTGGCTGCTCGGCTTGTTCGGGCACCGCGACAGCGACTCGTGGTGACGCCGGATCACAAGCGGGCGAATCGCTTCCGTTCGAAGTCGACGATCAGCTTCGGATAGAGACGCGGGAGCAGCCGGACGAGCCTGTCGACCATCTTCGCGTCGTTTCCCACGAGCACGCGCGGCTTTCCGGCTTCGACGCCGTCGAGGATGATGCGGGCGGCCCGATCGGCCGGCATCTTCAGCAGTTTCTCGTTGTAGAGCCGGACACGGGCGAGTTGCTCGGCGGTGGGCTCGATACCGCGAGCCTGCGCCTCACGCAGGGACGACGACGCGATCCCGGTCTTGACCCCGCCCGGGTGGACCACCGTCACGCCGACCGGGTGCTTGCCCAGGATCATCTCCGTGCGGAGGGTTTCGGTGAACCCGCGGACGGCGAACTTGCCGGCACAGTAAGCGCTCAGCGTCGGCTGCGCCATGATGCCGTTGAGGCTGGAGATGTTGACGACGTGTCCGTCACCGGAGTCGATCAGGTGCGGCAGAAAGGCTTTCGTGCCGTTGATGACGCCGAAGAGGTTGACCCCGAGGGTGCGGTTGTAGCTCTCCCAGTCGGCTTCCAGAATCGTCTGCCCGCCGCCGGCGACACCGGCGTTGTTGTAGATCTGGTGCACCACACCGAACTGCTCGACGACCTCGGCCGCGTACGCCTCGACGGCCGGCCGGTCGCTGACGTCCAGCACCGCGCTCCGCGCGTCGGCGCCCAGGGCCTTGAGCTGGACGACGGTTTCGGCCAGGCCGGCTTCGTCCACATCGGACACTGCCGGACGCGCACCGCGCCGGGCGAGTTCGAGGGCCAGCTGACGGCCGATGCCGGAACCGGCTCCGGTGACGACGGCGACCTTGCCGCGGACGCCGCTCATCGGCTTTCTCCTGTCGCGTCGAGCGCGGCCAGGTCGGTGGTGAGCTCGACGAGCCTGTCGACGAGGTCCGGCGCGATGTGGTGGCCCATCCCGGGGATTTCGACGAACCGGGCGCCGCGCACGGCGTCCGCGGTGGCCCGCCCGCCGCTGCGGTGGACCATGCGGTCGGTGTCCCCGTGGACGACGAGTGTCGGGCAGGTGATCCGGCGGACCTCCGCGGTGCGGTCGCCGCTGGCCTGGATCGCGCCGATCTGGCGGGCGATCCCGCTGCGGGCGCGCATTCCCCCGGCGCGTTCCCACAGGCTCGTGGCCCAGGCGGTTTCGACGTCCTTGTCCAGCGGGTAGGCGGCCGAGCCGAGGTGGCCCATCAGCGAAAGGTGCCGTCGCACCGACTGCTCGACGGTCCGGGCGGGCCCCTTGGCCATCCGCAGCAGGGTCGACCGCGCAGGCTGCCCGACCTTGCGATCGCCCGTGGTGGAGAAGATCGACGTCAGCGTCGTGACCCGCTCCGGGTGCCGGGCGGCGACGGTCTGGGCGATCAT
Organism: Amycolatopsis sp. lyj-112; assembly: GCF_046549055.1. Taxonomy (NCBI): domain Bacteria; kingdom Bacillati; phylum Actinomycetota; class Actinomycetes; order Pseudonocardiales; family Pseudonocardiaceae; genus Amycolatopsis; species Amycolatopsis sp. lyj-112. The sequence goes on from NZ_JAJPWS010000023.1 coordinate 16,290, forward strand.
GCCGCCCATCGACATGCCGACCAGGTGCGCGCTGCCGACGTCCAGGTGGTCCAGCAGGCCGACGGTGTCCGCGGCCATGTCCCCGAGGTCGTAGGCGCCCGGAAGCGGACGGGCCAGCAACTGGCTCAGCTTGCCCGGATTCGGTGCCTTGATCCGGCCCGAGCAGCCCGCGTCCCGGTTGTCGAACCGGAGGACGCGGAACCCGCGCTCGGTGAAGCCGTCGATCATGCGCTGCGGCCACGACGTGAGATCAAGCCCGAGACCGGCGATCAGCACCAACGGCACGCCGTCGGCGGGGCCGTCCTCGCGGTAGCAGATCCGCTGGCCGCCGGGCAGGTCGGCGAAGCTGTCCTGCGTCATGAGCTCACCGCTTCCCGGACGTTCGCGTGGGAGAAGTGCAGCTCGGGATCGGTGATGTCGTCCGCGCGCAGCAGCTTGATATCCGACTGATAGCTCATCGAGGTCAGCCACGGCATGCGGCTGCCCTGGCGCGGCAACTGGTCGAGGGCGCGCTGGACGTAGCCGGCGGCGAAATCCAGGAAGGGCCGGGTCGGCATGTCCGGGTCGGCGAGGACCGGGCGGCAGACGTCGTAGCCGTGAGTGTCCATATGCTTGAGCAGCCGGCAGAAGTGCTCGCACAGCAGGCCGATCTTCAGGGTCCACGACGAGTTCGTGTAGCCGATCGCGAACGCGGCGTTCGGGACGTCCGAAAGCATCATTCCCTTGTACGCCACGGTCTCCGGCAGGATCACCGGCTTGCCGTCGACGCTGAGCCGGGCCCCGCCGAACACCTGGAGGTTCAGGCCGGTGGCGGTGATGATGATGTCCGCCTCCAGTTCCCGCCCGGATTCCAGCAGGACGCCCTTCTCGGTGAAGGTCGAGATCTTGTCGGTGACGACGTCGGCCTTGCCGTTGCGGATGGCGGCGAACAGGTCGCCGCCGGGTACCGCGCAGAGCCGCTGGTCCCACGGGTCGTAGGGCGGATTGAAGTGCTCGTCGACCGCGAAGTCCTTCGGCAGCTGCTTCTTGTTCACGTAGCGGATGAGCGAGCGGGCGGTCTTCGGGAACTTCTGGCAGAACTGCCAGACGGCGAGACCCTTGCGGATGTTCTTGCGGCGAGTGAGCGCGTAGGCCCGCTCGTCACCGAGGAGCTTGCGCAGGACGTTGGCGATCTTGTCCTCGCGCGGCACCGGCATGACGTAGCTCGGGGTGCGCTGCAGCATCGTGACCTGCGCCGCGGTCGGCGCCATCGCCGGCACCAGGGTCACCGCGGTGGCGCCGCTGCCGATCACCACGACGCGCTTGCCTGCGTAATCGAGGTCCTCCGGCCAGTGCTGCGGGTGCACGATCGTGCCCGCGAACCTGTCCCTGCCCTCGAAGTCCGGGGTGAAGCCCTCGTCGTAGCGGTAGTAGCCGCCCGCGTTGAAGATCCAGCCCGCGCTCAGCTGGGCGCGCTCGCCGGTGTCGGTCCGCTCGATCTCGAGCAGCCACCGGGACTCGTCGCTGGACCAGCCCGCCGAGATCAGCTTGTGGTGGTAGCGGATGTGGGATTCCAGGCCATTCTCGTCGACCGTTTCGCGCAGGTACGACAGGATCCGCGGCGCGTCGGCGATGGACTGCTTGTCCCGCCACGGCTTGAACTCGTAGCCGAACGTGTGCAGGTCGGAGTCCGACCGGATGCCGGGGTAGCGGAAGAGGTCCCAAGTGCCACCCGAGGCGCCGCGCGCCTCCAGGATGGCGAAACTCTTGCCCGGGACCTCGGTCTTCAGGTAGCGCGCGGCCCCGATCCCGGAAATCCCGGCACCGATGATGACCACGTCGAGGTGCTCGACGGGTGTGCTCGTCGTCATGCGGTACTCCAGACTCGTCTCGGTTACCCCCACGATGCGGGGCAAGCGCCGGTTTGCGCTAGCACTATCTGCAACACTATTGTGGACCGATGGTGCAAAGTGCCTCATCTGTGCCAACACAGCCGTGGCCGACACTGTCGCCGGAAGCCCGGGACATGTTCCGCCGCGGCGCGGAGATCGTCCTCCATCCTCGCGCCGAGTGGATCGAGGAGCTGCACGAGGCCTCGCTCGGCGGGGGCAGCATGCGCGCGGTCGCCGAGGATCCCGTGCTCACCGAGGGGACCAAGCGGGCGAACCTCGCCAACCTGCTGCATTGGGCGGCCGCCAACGTGCAGCATCCGGGCAGGCGGGTCTCCGCCAACCTGAACCAGGAAGTCCTCGAAGGCGCCCGCGACATGGTGCGCCGGGGCTTCGACTCCGGCGGGCTCGACGCCTACCGGCGGGCACAGGGGGTGGCCTGGCGCCGGTGGATCGAGATCTGTTTCGACCTCACCTCCGATCCCGTCCTGCTCCGCGAACTGCTGGACGTCTCGTCGCTGTCCATCACCACGTTCATCGAAGACACCGTCGCGGCGGTTTCGGAGCGGATGGCCGCCGAACGCACGGAACTGACCCGCGGCGCCCACGCCGAACGGCGCGCCGCGGTCACCCTGCTGCTGGAAGGCGCGCCCATCAGCCGTTCCCGGGCCGAGGCGCAGCTGGGCTACCCGCTCGCCGGGCCCCATACGGCCGCGATCGTCTGGAGCGCCTCGGTCACGCCGTCGTCCCAGCAGCTCGAAACCGCCGCGGAGACGCTCATGCGGGCCAGCGGCGCCTCGCACCGGCTGACCGTCGTCGCCAGCGCCGCGGCACTGTGGGTCTGGCTGCCCGGCCGGGCCACACCCCGCGCCGACACGCTCGCCGAGGAACTGGCACCGCATCCCGACGTCCGGGTGGCGCTGGGACGGCCGGGCAGCGGTATCGACGGTTTCCGCCGCAGCCACCTGGACGCCGCCGCCACCCAACGGATGCTCGCGCGGCTCACCTCACCGCAGCAGATCGCGCGGTACCAGGACATCCAGCTCCTCGCCCTGCTCACCGTCGATCCCGCCCAGGCCGACGAATTCCTCGCCGACACCCTCGGAGACCTCCGGACCGCCGACGCCGACACGCGCGAGACCGTCCGGACCTACGTGCACGAACTGGGCAACACCACGCGCACCGCCGAACGGCTCTACACCCACCGCAACACCGTCATCCGCCGCCTGGCCCGTGCCGACGAGCTACTCCCCCGGCCGCTGGCCGAGAACGCTGTCGATGTCGCCGTGGCGCTGGAAACGCTGCGGTGGCTGGGAAGCGTGATCAGTACGTGAAGGCCCCCTTCCTTGCGCCTAGGTACAGGAAGGGACCATCACGTACTCAACTCGCCATCCTCCGGCGGGGCCAGCGGGAGATCCAGGTTCCGGAGCATTTTGCGCTGCTCTTCGGACAGCTCACCGGCGATCGTGATGGTGAACGACGGTATTCCCTTGCGGGACTGAAGGAAAGTGCCCCAGGCCATCCCCAGGTTGGCCAGCCCGGTCAGGGAGCCGATGGACATGCGGATGACTTCGAACGCCCCCATCTGACCCGAGTCCCCCGGCCCGGCGGTGCCGACCGTCGCGGACCGCACGACGTCAACGTCGTCACGGAGCCAGGTATAGAACTCCTTTAACTCCTGTTCGTCGCCGCCACTGTTGATCGTTAGCTCCACGAGACCTCCACTCGACGATGACACCCCCACGTCGTGGCCCCATGTCCGGTCGTAACAGGGATCCTGTCCTGAGATCTGACCGGTATCCGCCCTTGACCGGCCGGTGGCGAAAACCCGACCATGGAAGACATCCCACATTCGGCGCGCGGCTGACCCGAGGGCGGACAACGATGTCATCGCTGATCCATCTCGTGCTCGCTCTGACCCTGACTTCGATTCCCGTACCGGCCGCGGAGCCGGTGGCGGCCGCCACCGCAGCGGTCTGCGTGCTGTCGTGCGACACGCTCGATCCGGCGCGGGCGAAGCAGGACACGTTCCCCGTCCCGGACAAGACGATCAACGGACGGCTGTTGCGGCTGCACGTTTCCGACGCCGACGGGATGGCCTGGGGCAGCATCGACCGCGGGGCGACCGGCGATTCCGTGTGGCTCGACCGGTCTTGGGACGGCGGTGCGACCTGGGAAGGGTTGCTGGGCAAGGCGAGCATCCCCGGCACCTGGACCGGCACGAGAACCCTGATGTACAACGTGACCGATCCCGGGCACCATCGGCGCGGCCTGATCCGCGCCTGCGGGGACGCCGCCGGGATCGCGTGCACGGAATGGGTCTATCCCAAGGTCTGCGACGTCACCTGCGACGGCACGAGCCAGGCGAACGGCGACGAACAGCCCGTCGCGCCGACGACGGTGTTCGGCCGCATGATCCGCCTCCATGTCGACCGGAACGCGATGGCCTGGGGCACCATCGAAGCCGGCGGTCAGGGAGACGAGATCTGGCTGGACCGTTCATGGGACGCCGGCGTCAGCTGGCCCGGCGGTTCGTCACTCGGCCGCACCTCGATCGCCGCCGGGGCGAACACCGGCCGGACGGTGCTGTTCGCGACCCGCGATCCCCGAGGGCGTCACTACGGCGGCGCCGTCCGCGCGTGCGGCCGCGAAGCCGGTCACCAGCAAGGATCCTGCACCGCATGGGCACGTCCGGCGCCGGCGCGGGCATCAGCCGCCGCCGACGTCCTCATGTACTCCTACGATCCCTACCCGGGCTGGTGGCCGAGCAGCTGGTGGAACTCGGCGGCGACGGTGACCGCGGTCATCGAGCACGCCAGGAGCACCGGAGATCGGCGCTATGACTGGGTCATCGCGCGCACATTCGACCGGAACCGCGGCGTTTTCCCCGCCGGGGAAAAGAGTTCCGACGCCATCGAGGGCGATTTCGCGAGCCGTGCCATCGACGACAGCGCCTGGTGGGGCTTGGCCTGGGTGGCCGCATACGACCACACCGGCGATCCGCGCTATCTGGCCATGGCGACCACGATCGCCCGTTACGTCCACCACTACTGGGATCCCGGGTCGTGCGGGGGCGGCGTCTGGTGGGACCGCGAACGGACCTACAAGAACGCCGTCACCAGTGGTCTGTACCTCAGGCTGGTCGCCTCGGTGCACCGGCGCACGGCGGGCGACACCGTCTGGCTGCAACGGACGCGGGCCGCCGCGGAGTGGTACCTGGCGAGCGGGATGATCAACTCCGCCGGGCTGGTCAACGACGGCCTGACCCGCGACTGCCGCAACAACGGCCAGACGGTGTGGACCTACAACCAGGGGCTGGCCATCGGCGGCCTGACCGAGGTCTGGCGCGCGACGAACGAGACCCGGTGGCTCGACGCCGCCCGGCGCCTGGCCGACGCGGCCGTGAGCAGCCCGGTGCTGACCAGGAACGGTGTCCTCACCGAATCCTGCGACGTCACCCAGAACTCCTGTGATGACAACCAAAAGCAGTTCAAGGGCATCTTCATGCGCTTCCTCGCCGATCTGGCGGGCGCGACGAACTCGACGGCCTACCGGGACTACGCGCGGCGGCAGGGCGACTCGATCTGGGCCGTGGACCGCGACGCGCTCAACCGGATCGGGCAGCGCTGGGCGGGCGGCGCCGGGAACCAGGTCGACTGGCGGACGCAGGCGAGCGGGCTCGGCGCGTTCACTCCTTGACGACCCGGGCTGCCGGGTGCCGGGCGGGGCCGGGCACCCGACACTAGATTGGCGTGCATGAAGTCCACCGCCGAAAAGGCCGTCCGCCTCCAGGAACTGCACGCCGCGTCCGAACTGCTGCTCGTCGTCAACGTCTGGGACGCGATCACCGCGAAGGTCGTCGCCGAGACCCCGGGTACGCAGGCGCTCGCCACGCCCAGCCACGGCATCGCCGCGTCGCGGGGCTACCCCGACGGCGAGAAGATCCCGCGCGACGAGATGATCGCCGAGGTCGCGCTGATCGTGCGCACGGCGGGAGATCTGCCGGTCACCGCCGACCTCGAAGCGGGCTACGGCGATCCGGGCGGCACGGTCGCCCGGGCGATCGAGGTGGGCGCTGTCGGCTGCAACCTCGAAGACCAGATGAAGCCGTTGGCCGACTCGGTGAAGGCCGTCGAAGCCGCGGTCGCCGCGGCACAGTCGGCCGGGGTCGACTTCGTGGTCAACGCCCGCACCGATGCCTTCGTCAAGGCCGGTGACCGCGACCCCGAAGAGGTGCTGACCGAGGCGATCTCCCGGGGCCGCGCCTATCTGGACGCGGGCGCGTCGAACTTCTTCGTTCCCGGGAAGCTCGACGAAGCCCAGGTCGGCAGGCTCGTCGAGGCGCTGGGCGAGCGCAAAGTCAACCTGATCGGCATCCCCGGGTCGATTCCGCTGAAGACCGCGCAGGAACTCGGCGTCTCCCGGGTCTCCTACGGTCCGTGGAGCCAGAACGTCGCCCTCACCGCGCTGGCCAAGCTCGCCGAGGACGTCTACGCCGGAGGCGGTCTGCCCGCCGGCACCCGCAAACTGAACTGAGTCATGACCCGTCGTACTCGGGCAGGTCGATGGCGTCCGAGGGCGGATTGGTGAAGCGGGCGGCGAAGCGGCCGATCTTCGGATCGGCCGCGAATCCGGCGAGCGTGCCGAGCAACCGGATACCGGCGCGGGTTCTCGGCGCGGCCAGCCGGGGCGCGATCCAGGGGACCCTCTGGGCTTGTTCGACGTAGGGCCGCATGATCGTCTCGTAGGAGCGGAAAGCGTCGCGGTGGCCGGAGTGACGGCGGAGTTCGCCGGCGAGAACGTATGCGCCGACGAGGGCGAGGCTGGTGCCCATCCCGCTGAGCGGAGAAGCGCAGTAGGCGGCGTCTCCGACGACGGCGATCCGGCCGCGTGACCATTGCTTCAGGCGCATCTGCCCGATGGACTCGAAGTAGAAGTCGGGTGAGTCGCCCAGGGCGTCGAGTACACGCGGGGTCTCCCAGCCGGCATCGGCGTAGTGGCGGCGCAGGAACTCTTGCTGTGCGGGGATTTGCCCCTGCTCCAGCCCGGCTTGCTTTCGCAGGAACGAAAGCGAGGCGCGGGTGGTGCCCAGGTTGTCGGGACGCAGGAGGACGACGCGGCGGCCGGGGGCGTTGTACCAGCGCGCCCAGCGACCGTCCGATGTGGACCGCGGGATGGTGAAGTAGGCCGTGTAGAGCCCGAACGACCGGGTGCGGGCGATGTCGGCGAAGACGAGGTCCCGGGTCCGCGAGCGCAGCCCGTCGGCGAGGACGACGAGATCGAATCGCCGGGCGGCGCCGACACGGAAAACGACGTCGACGCCGTCGCCGGTGTCGGTCAGGCCGGTGATCTCGTCGCCGAACACGTACTCGGTGTCGTCGCGGGTCCGCTGGTGGAGCAGGTCGGCGAGTTCGCCGCGCAGGATCTCCAGTTCGGTGACGAATCCGTCGCCGTCGAGCGAGTCCGTGCCGAACGACGCCCGGACGCGGCCATGACGGTCGATGAAGCGCAGGCCCTCCTCGTGGGTGACCCGGGCGCGGGCGTCGTCTTCCAGTCCCATGCGTTCGACGACGGTGCGACCGGCGCCGCGCAGGTCGACGGTCTGCCCACCGGGACGTAACTCCGGTGCGCGTTCGATCACGGTCGGGGTCATGCCGTACCGGCGGAGCCAGTAGGCGAGCGCGGGCCCGGCGATGCTCGCGCCGGAGATCAGGACCCTCATCGAGCACCGGCCGTCGTCTCGGCCGCGATTTCGGTCTCGTCGGGCCGGGCGCGGCGCGGGAACAGCGGCGAGATGAGCAGGAACAGCCCGATGACCACCGCCTGGACCACGAGCGCGTCGCGGAAGCTTTCGGTGGCCTGTCCGGTGAGGGCGCCGGCGAAGAACACGGTGCTGAACACCGCGACCCCGACCGAGCCTCCGATGGACTGGACCGCGGTAAGCACTCCGGACGCCGAGCCGACCTCGTCGTCGGCCACCGCGCCGAGCACGGTGTTGAAGACCGCGGCGATCACGATTCCCGCGCCCACCCCGGCGACGACGCTGCCGGGCACGATCTGCCAGAGGGAAAATTCGGTGGTGTCGGCCAAGGCGAGCCACAACCAGGCGACGCCGGCGAACTGGACGACGGCACCGGCCTGCAGGACGGCACGGCCGAGTTTGGCGGCGAGCAGTCCCCCGCTGATCCCGCCGCCGACGGCGGTGCCCAGCGCGACCGGGAGATTGCCCAGCCCGGCCTGCCCGGCGGTGAACCCCTGGCCGATCTGCAGGAAGAACGTCAGCACCAGCTGGGTGCCGATCAGGCCGCCGAAGAACAGCGCGACCGCGACCAGCCCGACGGTGAACGCGGGCTTGGCGAACAGGGCCGGGGTGACCAGCGGGTCTCGGTCCAGGCGCACGGCACGACGCTGCCACAGCGCGAATCCGACGTAGCCGAGCGCGGCGGCGGACAGCGAAAGCCAAGTCCACAGAGGCCATCCCGCGGCCTGCCCCTCGTTGAGCGGAAGGACCAGCAGCGCGGACGCGGCGGCGATGAGCACGGCTCCGACGATGTCCACGCGCAGTGTCCGGACCCCGGCGCCGCGGGGCACCAGCCGCCAGGCCAAGGCCAGTGCGACGAGACCGACCGGCACGTTGACCAGGAATACCAGACGCCAGCCGAGACCGAACAGGTCCCAGTCGACCAGGGCGCCACCCAGTACCGGGCCCAGGACACCGCCGAGTCCCAGCACCGGTCCGAAGACGGCGAGGGCCTTGGTGAGATCACGGGGCGCCAGGTTGTCGCGCAGGATGCCGAGACCCTGCGGCAGCATCATCGCCCCCGCCACGCCCTGGACCAGCCGGAAGGTGATCAGCAGTTCGATGCTCGGCGCGATCGCGCACAGCAGCGACGCGACGGTGAACGCCACGAGCCCGAACAGGAACATCGGACGGCGTCCGTAGCGGTCGCCGAGCCGTCCGCCGAGCACGAGGCCCGCGCCGAGGGTCAGGGCGTAGCCACCGATCACCCACTGCAGCCCGACCGGGCTCGTGCCCAGGGACCGTTCCAGCGACGGGCCCGCCACGTTGACGATCGTCGAGTCGAGCAGGTCCATCAGTTCGACGACGAGCACAGTGGCCAGCAGCCACCACACCGCCCGTGGTGAGGTCTTCTCCTCGCTTGCGGACATGGTCTTCGCTCCGAATTCTGTGCGTGGGCGCGTTTGTACGCCGGGGCGCGGTCCGCGCTCCGGTGAGTGGACGGAGAGATCAGCTCTCGGGCAGGGAATCCGCGGTGTCGGTGTAGATCCGCACGACTCCGGTAAGGAAGTTCTCGACGACGTCACGATCGCCCGGGCTCAGCCCCTCGACGAGGCCTTCCACCCCGCTGAGCAGCGGGTGGAGCTGTTCGAAGATCCGGGCCATCGACTCCTGGACGGGCTCGACCAGCACCTTGCGGCGATCGGTGGCATGCGGCTTGCGGGTGATGTGCCCGGCCTTCTCGAGCCTGTCCACGATGTGGGTGCTCGCCGCCGTCGAGACCCGCAGCCTGTCCGCGAGTTCCTTCGCCGTCAGCGGTCCTTCGCTGGTGAGGTGCTCCATCGCGGAAAGGTCCGTGGAGTTGATCCCCAGCGTCCCGCTCAGGCGTTTCTCGATCACGCGTGTCAGCGTTCCGACCTCTTGCAGGCGCTCCATCACCGCGTTGCCCACACCTGGGGAGTCGACCTGCCACGAGCCTGATGACGTCATACAAAGAACCTTACTAGATTAGTCACTAACAAGGTTAGCGAAATGATGTGGCGGTGGCCACGCTGCGACAATCGAGGTCATGACGTCCCCCCATGACGGCTATCTCCTCGACAACGCGCGGCCCGAGGCAGGCACCCGGTTCGAGGCGCTCAGCGCACTCTTCGACCCCTCCACCCGGCGGCATATCGAGAACCTGGGCATCGCCCCGGGCTGGCACTGCTGGGAAATCGGGGCGGGCGGCCCGTCCGTGGTGAGCTGGCTCGCCGACCGGGCCGGACCGTCCGGCCGGGTGCTGGCGACCGACATCGACACCTCCTGGGCCGCGGAAGCGACAGGAGGCGTCGTCGAGGTCCGGCATCACGACGTCGGCCGCGACGGGCCACCCGAAGGCGGCTTCGACCTCATCCACGCCCGGCTGGTGCTGGTGCACGTGACCGACCGCGAACAGGCCCTGCGCACGATGGCCGAATCGCTGCGGCCGGGCGGCTGGCTGCTGCTCGAAGACGCCGACCCGGCGTTGCAGCCGTTGACCTGCCTCGACGAATACGGGCCCGAACAAGCGCTCGCGAATCGGCTGCGGTCCGGCTTCCGGTCGCTGCTGGCCGCACGCGGCGCCGACCTCGCCTACGGCCGGAAACTCCCGCGCCTGCTCAGGGAAGCCGGGCTGGCCGACGTCAACGCGGACGCCTACTTCCCCATCACGTCACCGGCTTGCAACGTCCTCGAAGCGGCGACGGTCCGCCACGTGCGCGGCGAACTCGTGGCCGCCGGACTGGCGACCGACGAGGAGATCGACCGCCATCTGGAGAACGTCGCCGCCGGTCTGCTGGATCCGGCGACGTCACCGATGATCTCCGCGTGGGGCCGCCGTCCTTAGCTCTCGTCCGGAGCGTGGCCGGGGCGAAACGCAACTAGTGTCGTGCGTCGGAAATTCGTGTGCTTTATCGGCGGATCCAGGTTTCCGCTGGGCGTGCGGCCGGAAGCGGCTTGTACTGGTTGTACCTGCGCTTTCGGCTGTGCGTCCAGCGGGAAGCTGGGCTGTCGAGAAGGCCACGAATTTCCGACGCACGACACTAGAGGACTAAACGCGGACGACCGGCCTCGTACAGCGCGTCGATCTCGGCCGCATACGCCGCCGCGATCGACGCCCGCTTGAGCTTCATGGTCGGCGTCAGCTCGGTCCCACCAGGCTCCCAGTGCACCGGCAGCACGGTGAAACCCTTGACCTGCTCGACCCGGGACAGCCGGCCGTTGGCCCGGTCGACGATGTCCGCGATCTCCTTGCGGAGCAACGGGTTCACCGCGAGGACGGCGGGATCGGCCGCGAGACCGTGACGCTCGGCGAAGGTCGCCGCCGTCTCCGGATCGAGGGTGATCAGCGCCGTCACGCAGGGCCTCCGGTCGCCGATCGCCACCGCCGAGCCGATCAGCGCGCCCGCCGACTTGAGCGCGTTCTCGATATTGGCGGGCGACATGTTCTTGCCCGCCGCGTTGATGATCAGTTCCTTCTTGCGATCCACAATGGACACATAGCCGTCGGCGTCGATGGTGGCGATGTCGCCGGTGTGCAGCCAGCCGTCGTCGTCGATCGCCTCGGCCGTCCGCACGGGATCGTCGCGGTAGCCCCGCATCAGCGCGGGGCTGCGCATCAGCAATTCCCCATCGTCGGCGAGCCGCAGTTCGGCGCCGTACTGGGCTTTGCCGACCGTGCCCGGCCGGATGGCGTGCCGCGGGTTGAGCGTGCCGTGGACCGACGTCTCCGACATCGCCCAGCCTTCGCAGATCGGCAGGCCGACCGCCATCAGGAACTCCAGCGTGTCCACCGCGATCGGGGCCGCGCCGCTGATCGGGATCACGCAGGCGTCCAAGCCCATCTTGGCGCGCAACGGGTCCAGGATGAGCCGCCGCGCCACCTTGTGCCGCAGCCGCAGCCACCGGGACACGGGCCTCCCCGCCGCCTCGAGGTGCACTGTGGACAGTCCGATCCCGACCGCCCATTCGGCGACCTTGCGCCGGAGACCGGGTTGAGCCTCGATGGCCCGATCGATCCCGGCTTTGATCTTGTACCAGAGCATCGGCACGGCCAGGAAGACCGTCGGCCGCACGGCGGGAAGTGCGGCCACCACGGCCTTCGGCACCGCCACGCAGGTGATCGTGGCCGCGGAGGCGATCGGGAAGTAGTGCGCGAAATACCGGTTGGCCAAGTGCGCGTCCGGCAGGAACGAGAGCACTCGCCCGTCCTCGACAGCGCCGGCGATGTCCGGCGATTCGAGCGCGGCCCCCATGCTGTAGGCGAGATTGCGGTGCGTGAGTTCGACGCCCTTCGGCGGTCCGGTGGTGCCGGAGGTGTAGATCAGGGTGAGGACGTCTTCCGGGCCGACAGCGCGCCAGGTGGCGTCGAAATCGAACCCCTGCGCCTCGGCGGATTCCAGTTCGGCGAAGGAGATCGTGCCGTCGGGATGGCCGTCCAGGCAGACGACGCGCTCGACGTCGCCGCCCGCTTTCCTGACCAGCGGCAGGAATTGTTCCTCGCAGACCACGATCCGGTTCCCGGCGTTCGCGAACAGGTACTCGATCTGTTCGGCGGAACTGGTGTTGTAGACCGAGAACGGGACGGCGCCCAGGTGGATCGCCGCCATGTCGACCAGGTGGAACTCGGGCCGGTTGGTCAGCATCAACGCGACCGTGTCTCCACTTCGGACACCGAGTGCGTGCAGTCCCGAAGCGAGCCGCCGTACGCGCTCACCGTACTGGTGCCAGGTAAGGGAAATCCTGTCATCCGGCGTCCGCACCGCGACGACGTCGGCGAAGTGCTCGACAGTGCGCTGGAAGACGTGGCACAGGCTGGGCGCTTCCCGCAGTCCGGCCGCGCCGAGCCTGCCGGTCTTCACGTCGTCTCCCATGCGACCTCCCAGGATTGATACAAACGTATCAGTTAAAGTGATACGCTAGTATCGGTTCGACCGAAGGGGATGTCAATGACCGGTAGCCGCGGCAAGCAGCAGGCGCGCAGCCGAGAGCGCCGGGAATTACTGCTCCGCGCCGCGATGCAGCTGATCTGCGACAGCGGCGTCAAGGCGGTGACCCACCGCGCGGTCTCCGCGCGCGCCGGGCTCCCCCAGGCCGCGGCCGGCTACTACTTCGCGACCAGCGAAGAGCTCATCGAGGAAGCATTGCGCTTCCACATCCACGAGCGCATCGAGATCGTGAGCACGCTGCTCGCCGACGTCGTGCGCGACGCGGCATCCGTACTGGAAGTCGGCGAGCGGCTGACGCAGGCGCTGGTGGCGGGCAAGTTCGGCGTGACGGTCGCCCAGTACGAGCTGTACATCGAGGCCGCCCGGAACCCGGCCATGCGCGCCGTCGTCGACGAGGCGATGCGTGCTTTCGAGACGTCCGCCGCCCCTTTGCTCGCTTCGCTCGGCGTGGCCGACTCCAAGAACGCGGCCAAGGCGTTCATGGCCCTGCTGGACGGTTTGGCTCTCCACCGGCTGGCCAATCCGCAGCCGACCGAGGACGACCTGAAACTCACCATCCGGGCACTGCAGGGGCTCTTCCTCGCCTACACGCTGGACACCGGCGACCTAAGACGGCAGACCAGCCTTCCCCTCGCTGATTGACACGCTCCCGGGCTCTGATCAATACTCCCGTATCAGAAAAATTGATACACCTGTACTAATTCAGCTGCGCTAGTTCAGCAGGGTGCCCACGGGAGGCTGTCATGACCAGGCGTATTCGCGGTGCCGTCGCCGCGACGATCATGATGGCGGCGGCGTTCACCGCACCGAGCGCGACGGCGGCGGTGGCCGCTCCGGGCTGCGAACCCTGGCAGGTGAGCACCGTCGTCAGCGGTCTCGGTCTGCCGCTGGAGAACCTCGCCTTCGACAAACGTGGCGGGCTCCTGGTGTCCAAGACCCTGTTCGCGGGCAACGGATCGGTCGAGCGCGTGACTCCCGGCGGCGCGGTGAGCACTCTCGAGAAGGTCTACGGCCCTGGCGCGCTTACCGTGCGCGGCAACGAGTTGTACATCAACACCGGGCACAACACGCCCGACGGCGTACTCGGGCTGAAGACCGGCACCATCGACATCCATGACCTGGACACCGGCGTGCGCCGCACCTGGGCCACCAATCTCACGATGCCCGACGGCGGCACGGTGCTGCCCGATGGCGACGCGGTGATCAGCACCCTGATCGGCCCGAAACGGGGACTCTGGCTGGTCCGCAAGGAGAATCCGTCGGCGCCGGAACGCTACGGCCCCGACCTGCTCGGCCCGAACGGCATGGTCGTCAGCAACGACGGCCGGACCCTGTACGTGGCCAACACCGGCGGTCCGGACTTCCAGATCGCCGCGATCGACCTCGCGAACCCTTCGGCGCCGGCCAAGAAGATCCGCCTTCAGGCGCCGTGGCCGCTGAACATCATCGACGACCTCACCCTCGGCCCCGACGGCCGCCTCTACACGGCGGGCGAGCACGGCATCGTCTACCGCGTCGACCCGGATTCCGGGGCGACGTGCGCGATCGCCACCGGCGTCCACCTCGGCTCGTCGGTGCGGTTCGGCGCCGGACCGGGCTGGGACCCGGAAAGCCTGTACAGCACCGGATTCGACGGCACGATCCGGCGACTCGTCCCGCCCCGCGGCGGGAACTGACCGTCCTGCGACGGTCTGGGCAGCGAGAGCGCCGGAACCCGAGAGGGGTGGGTTCCGGCGCTCTTCGCGTTCCTGCGGTCCCGGATGATCTCGCGGGCTAGAGTTGGCCGCGAGACGACGGAGGGACTTTATGGCGCCGCGGGTCGGGGAAGACTTCGGTGGATTCCGGATCGACGCGGTCATCGGCCGCGGCGGCATGGGCGTGGTCTACCGCGCGTGGCAGCACCGCATGCGGCGGCCGGTGGCGCTGAAAGTGCTGCCACCCCAGTACGCCGAGGACCCGGTCTACCGCGAGCGGTTCGGCCGTGAGGCGGCCGCGCTGGCCCGGCTGGACTCGCCGCACGTGGTCGCCGTCCACGACCACGGCGAAGTCGACGGCTGCCTGTACCTGGCGATGCAACTGGTCGACGGGCCCGACCTGTCCAAGGTGCTCGAAGCCGGGCCGATGGACCCGGGACGCGCGCTGGCGGTGGTGGATCAGGTGGTCTCCGCGCTCGGCGACGCCCACGAAATCGGCGTCGTGCACCGCGACGTCAAGTCCGCCAACGTGCTGCTGCGGCCCCGGGCCGCGCACCATGACGAGGATTTCGTCTACCTGTGCGACTTCGGCATCGCGCGTTCGGCCGAGATCGACCACACCTCGGAGACCAGCGGGGTCATCGGCACCGTCGGCTACATGGCGCCCGAACGCCTGCACGGCGAACCCGCCACCGCCGCTTCCGACGTCTACGCGGTGGGCTGTCTGCTCTGGGTGCTGCTGACCGGTGAACTCCCCTATCGCGGCAGCCAGCCCGAGGTGATCGTCGCGCACGACCGGGCACCGATCCCCCGGCTGGTGGTCGGCGATCCGCGCACCGCGGCGGTCAACACTCTGCTGAAGTCGTTGCTGGCCAAGGATCCTCGCGACCGCCCGACGGTGCGCGAAGTGCGTGACCGCATCCGCGTGATCCGTGCCGACGCGCCGCCCGCCGCCGTCGCCGGCACTGTCGAAGCGCGTCGCCGTCCGCGGCCCGGCGTGGTGGCCGGTGTGGTGGCGGGCGTCGCGCTGCTGGTCGCGATCGCCATCGGCGCGGTGTACCTGCTGTCCGGTGGAGTGCCCGCCGCCGATCGCGTCAGCCGCAGCACTCCGGCCGGGCTCACCTGCGCGCCGGTGACGGCGTCCGACGAGGGCGTGCGCGCCCAGGTCGTCTGTCAGACCGGAGGGACGACCGGCGAACTCCGGATCGCCGCCCTCGACGACACCGACGCGGCCACCGCCTACCTGCGCACCGGTGCGGGGACGGACCCGGCCGGGCTCACCGCCGGCAAATGCCCTGGTGACCTGCCCTCCAAGCAGTCCTGGTCCCGGGACGGGCACCGGGGCACGCTCGTGTGCACGGTGCTCGGCACGACGACCCGGTATGCCTGGACCGACGAAGAGCACGCGACCGTTTCGGTGCTCGACGGCCGGGTCGGCACGCCGTACCCCGCCGATCTGCGTGCTGTCGAAGACTTCTTCGCCGCCGTCCGCTTCAGCTGACTCACCGGGCCGAGCCGCGCTCCCAGCGCTCCAGCAACGCCTCCGGAGCCGAACCGGGTGCGCCGAAGAACAAGCCGTAGACGAGCTTGGCGTCGTCGTCGAAGTAGATCGTCGGGCTGCGATCGTCCGCCGTGACGAACCGGATGAACTGTCCGACCGTCGGGCCGCCCAGGCGGTTCCAGGTCCGCACCTCGACACTGCCGGGCACCACACCGCCGTTCGCGGCGTTCTCCGCGCGCAGGTTCGTCAGCGCCTCGGCGTCGGCCACCTTGCTGAACACCAGCATCGCGCCGTCGGACAACGGGCACTTGACCCGCTCGAGCGTGCCGGTGGTGGCGGGGACCGCCTGGCACGTCGCGGACTTCTCGTTGAGCACGTGCGCCTGCGCGAAATCCCACAACGTCCCGGAGGCGAACGCGGCTCCCGCCACCTCGGGCCGCTTGAGCACGGTGAACTGCCGCGAGTCGTAGAACGACACCAAGGCGGGGAGGCCGGTCTTCCGCGAAGTCAAGGTCGCACTGACCGGCCGGGGGCTGTCGACGTCCCAGTAGACCATCGATTCCCCGGAGTCGAATTCGCTCATCGTGAGCGCCGCGTGCTCGTCGCTGGTGCCCGACGAACGCAGCGCGGGCGCGTCTCTGGCGAGTTTCCGGGACTCGGTGAGCCTGCCCGGGACGTCGTAGGTGACCAAGGTGAGCGCGTACAACCCGGCGTCACAGCCGACTCGTTCCACCTCGCCGGGTTTCGCGGGCTGCTGCGCGCACCGGACAGCGCCGTCGAGCAGGCGGGCGCCGAGCGCGCGGTAGCGGCCGGCGACCTGGTCGAGCGCGTACCGGTCGGGCGGCGGCGCCGGGGTTTCTTCCTTGTCCGGCAAGAAGATCATCACACCGGCGGCCACCGCCGCGGCGACCAGGACGGCCCCGGCGGCGATCCACCCCCGGCGGGATTTCGCCGGAAGCCGCCGGGTCGGCGGCGGGCCGCCCCAGGTGAGCCGGTTCTCCGCGAGGGTCGGGTTCAGCGGTGGCCCGGTCGGTTCAGGGTCGGAAAGGGGCACTTCGGACAGGGGCACTTCGGTTCGAGGAAGCCGGTCCGGATCGCTCGCCGCCGCCACGAGCGCGTCGATTTCGGCCGGGCTGTAGGCGTTTCCGGACTGCCGCAGCGCGGACCGGAGCGCGACGGGATCGGTGAGCGCGTGGCGTCCGAAGCGGCGCGCGACTTCGGCGAGGCGGGGGTCGAGGTCGTCCATCATGCGTCCGGATCCGCCCAGAACTTCCGGAGCACCTGCTGATCGTCGGTGCTCGCCTGCATGTAGACGGCGACTCCGGTGGCGTCCTCGTCGAAGTAGAGCCGGGCGTAGCCGTTGTCCGGCTCCAGGAAACGGATCCGCGTGCCGTCACCGTCGCGTGGGGTGCCCACCGGGATCCCGGCGCGGATTCCCGGCTGCCCCGGCAGATACTCCCAGCGCAGGGTCCGGATCGAACCGGGCCGCGCGCCGTCGTTGTCGGTCAGCAGCACCTCGCGCAGCGCGGTGAGCTGTCCGGGGTCGAGCAGTTTGCGGAAGCTGGCGATGATTCCGGAGCCCAGTTCGCAGGTGACGCTGTCTTTGACGCCGACACCTGCTTTCGCGGACACGCAGGCGACGCCGGGGCGATCGAGGTAGGGCGACGCCGCGGCGAGCAACTGCGGGTCTTTGAAGGCCGCGGTCGCCTCGACGGGCTTCGGCGCCGTGGAGGATTCCGCTGTAGGCGCCGACCCCAGGCCTCCCGTGGACGGTACGGACGAGGACGGCGGCGTGACCGGCGGCCCGGCGGCCGGGGCGTCGTCACCGCCGAGCGTGAGCGCCAGGCCGGTCGCGGCGAGGGCGGCCACCAGCACGACGGCACCGGCGACCACGACGATCCCCTTGCCACGCCGGGGCTTTTCGGTGGTCTCGTCCGCGGTCAGCACGGTGGTCCGCTCGGCGGTCAGCGCCGTCGTCGGCTCGTCGGCTCCGGCGTCCCTGGGCAGGTATCCGAGGGCCGTGCCGAGCAGCCCGCACGCCCATTCCGCGTCCGCGTTGGCGCCGCAGGCCAGCGTCGCGGCCCGGTGTGCGTCGGCCGGGCTTCCCCCGTCTTCGAGTACGGCGCGCATCTTCTCGGCCGCGCCGGTGCCCGCCGCCGCGGCGAGCGCGGCGATCTCGGCGTCCGACGGCGGGTCGGGAAGGCTGCGCAGCGCCCCGGTCAGCACGATCGGGTCGGACAGCGCGGCCCGGCCATGCCGGTCCACCACGTTCTCGAGTGCGGTCAATGTGCTCATGAGGGCTAGTTAAACCGATCACGCTTCAAGCTCGCTTCAAGCCGGGCGAAGAACCTGAGAGGATCGTCGGCGTGGCGGTGGAGGTGCGGTTGCTGGGGCCGGTGGAACTGGCCGTCGACGGCGTGCCCGTCACCCCCGGCGGTCTGCGGCCGCGGGCGGTGCTCGCCGTGCTGGCCGCCTCCGGCGAAGCACCGGTGAGCGCGGACAAGCTGGCGGAAGCGATCTACTCCGACACCGGCCGCCCCGCCTCCCGCACCACCGTCCAGGTCCACGTGCACAACCTGCGGCAGACGCTGGGGACGTACGGGGACGCTCTGCGCCACGGGCCGGCCGGCTATCAACTGCTCGGCGTGCACGCCGACATCCGGGCGGCCGAGGACGAGATCGGCCGGGCACGGGCCGCCGAACGAGCCCGCGACACCCAGGGCACCGCGGCCGGATACCGGCGGGCGCTGGAAAAGTGGCGGGGCCCGTTCTGTGCCGATCTGCCCGATCACACCGCCCTGGACCCCGCCCGTGACCTCTACGCGGAGATGCGGCGGGAAGCGCTGGAGGCGCGGATCGCCGCGGACCTGCGCGCGGGCGACGCCCCGGGGCTGGTGCGGGAACTGGAAGAGCTGGTCACCGAATATCCCTTGAGGGAAAGATTCTGGGGCCAGCTGATGGTCGCGTTGTACCAGGAAGGACGCCAGACCGAGGCCCTGGAACGTTTTCAGCGGGCCCGGCAGGTACTGGCCGCGGAAGCGGGCGTCGATCCGGGGCCGGAACTGCGGGAACTGGAGCGCGCGGTGCTCGCCCATGCCGGGACGGCGACCCTGCTGGGGGTGGGCGCTCCCGGTGCCGCCGGGTCCGGGCGACCGGCGCTGACCTGGGTCGACGGCTCGGGGCGGGCACGCCTGCGTGAGCTGCCCGCGGCCGGGCGCCTGGTCATCGGCCGGGACGCGAGTGCCGACGTCGCGTTGCGCCACGACGGTGCCGCGTCCCGCAGGCACGCCGAGATCGCCGTCGGCACGGGCGGGCCCGTCCTCGCGGATCTCAATTCCCGCAACGGAACTTTCCACAACGGCGAACGAATCGAGGCGCCCGTCGCTCTCGCCCCCGGCGACCACGTGCGCTGCGGCGACACGGTGCTCGCGGTGACGAGCGGCGGCGCGGCCCTCGCCGCGGTGGACGGCACCACCCGCTCGTGAGCTACAGGGTCAGCAACGACCGGTTCCCCACCGTGCCGAGCAGCAGGTAAGACGGCACAAAGCCCGGCGGGACAGCGAAACAGAGCAGCCCGGTCCGGGTCCCCGAGGCGGCCGGTCCGGTCAGCGCCCCCGGCGCACCCGCGCACTTTTCGACGAGCTCCGGGGAACCGTGCTCGTCGGCCACCAGCCGCGCCGCGACAGGCGGGCCTTCGGCGGTCCGAGTCTCCTCGACCCGCACTGTCAGCACCTCGAATCCGCTCAGCCACGGTGCCGCGCCTTCCGGTGCACCACGCTCGACGCCGAGCGCCCGCAGTGTGACGTCCCCGGTCCGGGCCGCACCGCCGCGGACCACCACCGGCGGCGGATCGGTCCGGAGACCCGCTTTCGACAGATCCGGCACGGGCACGGTCGTCGCACTGCGGAACGCACCCTGGCCGAAACCCGCCGGCGAGAGGACCACACCCGCGGCGAGCACGACACCCAGCAGGAAGGTCAGCACCGGTTTGGCAGTCCCGCCTTCGCGCGCGGACGCCCGCCATCTCCCGACCAGCAGCCACCCGCCGGCCAGTACCGCCAGCGCGCCCGCCGTCATCAGCACGACCTTCGCCGTCTGGTCGTGGAAGTCCTCCAGGTCGCCGTTCGGCAAACGCACCGAGAGCACCCGGTCGGTCAGCGCCGACAGCCGCACCACCACCGGCTCAGCCATCCCGAAGGCCTCCTCGCCCGGCAGCCGCATCGCCCGCCCGTCCTCGGCCAGTGCCTCGGAGGTCCAGGTCGTACGGGTCCCGTTCTGGCCCTCGGTCGTCTCCGAATCGTGCACGGTGATCACGGCCCGCACCTCGTAGGACCCGGCGGTGGCCTCGGCGAACCAGCGCCCGCTGAACGCGGCGACCGTCCCCAGCACGGCCCCGATCACCAGCAGCAGCAACGGCACGACGATGTTCGTGGGCTTGCGCGGTTCCGGCCTCTTCAGCCGCATCGGATCATCGAGCGCCATTCCCGCACGCTAGCGCGCCGGATCCGGAGGCGTCCGCGTGATCGCGGAACCGTGATGACGCCGCGATCGTCAGATCAGTGAGGTTCCGTGAATGAGGAGGGCGATGTCGGAGAAGGCCGGACGTCTCAAGGTTCTCGGACACATCCTGCTCGCCTTCTCCCCCTTGCTGGCCCTCTTCGCCGGCGTCAGCTGGGCGGCGGGAAGTTATCTGAGCGACCTGGTTTCGGGCGAAGACGCCACGGTCACCGAAATCGCGCGCTGTACCGGAAGCAGCCAGTCCCTGAGCAGCGGAGCTCCTTACTGTGCCGGAAAATGGCGGTACGCCGACGCCCGCACCGGCGGCGGCCACATCGAGGGCGGGCAGTCCTCCCCCGGTGACACGATCTTCGCCGGCGACGGGTTCGCCTATGGCTCGACGTCGTCGCTGCACTGGAGGGCGTGGGGCTTCACCGCGGTGAGCATCGGGTTTCTGGGCGTGGGAGTGGCCCTGGGCGTGACCCACCGGTCGGACGTCAAGCGGAAACGCGGCGAGTGACGACGGGCCGCATTCCGGTTGTCCGGTCGGCCCGATAGATTCACTTCGTCCACTGGGGGTGGCGCGGCTTCGCCGTGCCATGAGAAGGAGTTCCTCGACTTATGTCTCGCACTTTGACGCGGCGTGCCGCGGTCATCGGCATCACCGCCGTACTACTGAGCGCTTCCACTGGGGTCGCGTACGCGGCCGACCCGACCGTGCTCCTGCCGGTCGGCAAGTTCCCGGAGGCCGTCGCGATCAGCCCCGACGGCAAGAAGGCCTACGTGACCAGCCCGCCGGACGCGATCGTGACGGTCATCGACACCGCCACCAACAAGGTCACGAATACCATCGAGGTCGACCGGGGCCCGTTCGAGGTCGCGTTCACGCCGGACGGCACCAAGGCCTACGTCGCGAACGCCTATGCGAACGCCATTTCGGTGATCGACACGGCTTCCGAGAAGATGACGGCCACCCTGACCGCCGGCACCTACCCGCTCGCTCTCACCGTCTCGCCGGACGGCACCAGGCTGTATACGACCGGACGGAACACCGTCCGGGTCTTCGACACCGGCACGGACACTCAGGTCGCCGAGGTCCGGTTCGACACGGACCCGGCGGCGCTCGCGGCCTCACCGGACGGCGAGAAAGTCTGGGTGGCGACGGAATCCGGTGAACTCACCGCGATCGACACCGCCACGAACACCGTTGTCGACGCGGTGAAGACCGCCGCGTCCGGCGACCTTGTCCTCTCACCGGACGGCTCGCGCGCCTACCAGAACAGCGGCACCGAACTGGTCGTGACCGACTTGGCCGCGCACCAGGTCGTCACCCGGATCCCGGGGCTGCAGAACGGCTATAGGCTCGCGATCAGTCCGGACGGCAGCCGCGTCTACGCGGGCAGCAGGGCGAGCGACACGACCGAAGGCACGCTCGCGGAGTTCAGCACGAGCACGAACACGCTGCTGCGCAAGCTGCCCGCGGGTGCCTACCCGTATGGCATCGCCGTCACCGCCGACGGATCACACGCCTACGTGGTGCTCGCCGGGCAGGCCGCCGTCGCGTACGTCGATCTGCGGAACTGACCCACGAGCGGTGGTACGGCGGCGCTTCGCCGTCGTACCACCGCGTTTCACCCTCCGGCGATGTCGCGCGCCAGCTGCCGGGCTTCGGGCATCGTGAAGTTCCCGGTGATCTGGGTCTTTCCGCCGGTGATGGCCGACTGCACCATCGGCGCCGTCAGGACCCGGCTCTTGAGCACCATCGCGACCTGCTTGCCGGTGTTCGCCGCGGTCCAGTCGGCCCACGTCCGCGTCCCCGCGTCGGTGAAACTGAGGTTGATGATCGGACGGCCCATCTGCTGATCGACCTCAGCGGCCACACGGCTGATGTCTGCGCCTTTGAGGAACACCGGGCCGAGCAAGTACTTCGTGCCCTTCGCGCGATCACAGCTGACCAGCGGAAGCGCCGGATCATCGCGGCCGTCCAGCGGGTCGGGGCCGTTCGCGCAGTCCAGCGCCGCGGCGGCGGCCTGCTGCGCGGCGGGATCGGTGCTCTGGCGATCTGCCGCCGTACCGGTCGCCGGTGCCGGTGGCAGCTCGGTCAGAACCGGCCGGAACCGCAGCAGAGAGCCGTCTTTGACGACGAATCCGTCCCCTTCGGGGGCTGGCTGACCGGAAACCTCGGCCTGACACCCAGTGACTCCGAGAAGGACGAGGGCGGCCGCAACAACGAGAGTTCGCACGCGGATCATTCTGCCGTGCCAGGCGGCCTTTCGTCGTCAAAGCCGGGCAACCCGGAGCACCCCTAGCCCGATGGAGGTATGCGGGGTCGTCCTCGATGACGATGCCGTCACGGCACGGCCTTCGTAGGTTTGCCAGTATGAAAAGAACTTCACTCATCGCCGCGCTCTGCCTGGCCACGGTCGCCTTCCCGGCTGTGGCGTCCGCGGCACCGGAGTCCTCGAGCCCGCTGTCACGGACCTTGCAACGCGACGCCGACGCGCTCGTGGCGGGCGGTTCGCCCGGCGCGCTGGTGGAACTGAGCACGGCCCAGGGCCGGATCAAGGTACGCAGCGGCCACGGTGACCTCAGGGCCAAGACGCCCGTGCCGTGGAACGCGCATTTCCGGATCGCCAGTTTCAGCAAGACCTTCCTCTCCGCCACGATGCTGCAGCTCGTCGGCGAGGGACGGCTTTCCCTGAACGACACCGTGGACCGGTGGCTGCCCGGTGTGGTGCGGGGCAACGGCAACGACGGCGACGCCATCACCATCCGGCAGCTGCTGCAGCACACCAGCGGCCTGCACGACTACCTCCAGGAGCTCGATCTCGGGACGCAGGAAGGGTTTCTGCGCCATCGGTTCGACAAGCTCAGCGCGTCCGAAGCGGTGAAACTGGCGATCGGCAAGGCTCCGGACTTCGCACCGGGGACGAGCTGGGGCTACTCCAACACCAACTACGTGCTCGCCGGGATGGTGACCGAGAAGGTGACCGGCCGCCGCTGGGAGACCGAGATCATCGAGCGGGTCATCCGCCCGCTCGGCCTGCGCGAGACCTCGTTCCCCTACACCTCGCCGTTCCTCCCCGCGCCTTACGTCAGGGGCTACGACCGGTTCCCGATCGAGGGCACGAACCCGCCCGAGTTCGGCCCTCGGGTCGACGTCACGCTGATGAACACGGCGATGGGCGGCGGCGCGGACGGTTCGATCAACAGCACCACCGAGGACGGCAACAAGTTCCTCCAGGCGTTGCTGGGCGGGCGGCTGCTCAAGCCCGCGCAGCTGGCCGAGATGAAGAAGACCGTTCCCGCGCCGGGGCTCGGTGACTACGGCCTGGGCCTCGTCAAGACGGCCGGCCCCTGCGGCGGTTACTGGGGACACGGCGGCGCGCTGCCCGGCTATCTGACCGGCAACGGCGTGACCGAGGACGGAAAGCGCAGCGTGATGGTCTCCCTGAACACGCTCACGCCGTTCAACCCCGGCGGCGAGCTTCCGGAAGGGAACCCGGTGGACCGCGTGATCGAGCACGCCCTCTGTGGCACCGAATGACAGTAGAGTTAGAGGGTCTAACTTTGCCTATTGACTCTCAGCCGGTCTCGTTATAGCTTCTAACTATAGCGATTGGCGCTAACCAACCAGCAGGGAGAAAGCTCATGGCCGTCACCACTCCGCACCTCGACCAGACCCGGAGCACCGTCAAGCGCACCTCGGTGGCCGTCCTGAGCGCGGCCTGGGCCGTCCCCGTCTTCGTCGTCGGCGGGTTCGCTTTCCTCTCGGGCATCCCGATCGCCGTCGCACTGGTCGGCGCCCTGCGCGACTCCAGGTTGCGCGCCGTCCGCTGGGCGACCGGCGCGCTCGCCGCGTTCTACGCCGTTGCGATGGGGCTCTGGCCGCTCGGGCCGAGCACCGAGCCGAGCCTGACGAAGTTCCTCAGCCCCCTCGCCACCGCGGCCTTCGTCGCGCTCGGCGCCGGTGTCGCGATCGCACACCACATCGTGCGCAGGCGGTCCACCGGCCGGTGACGGGCGGTGGGCGGTGCGGGAAACGGAGAGGCCCAGGCCGTGTGGCCTGGGCCTCTCCGCAACCCTCTGCTCACTTCCGTTCGGTTCCCCGGCCCACCCTTTCGAGTGTCGTTGTCCGCACGGTCCTCCGCGCTGACCTGCGATTCTCCGTCTCTGGCGGATACCTCAAGAAATCTATGGTGGCTGAGGTAGACATTCAACCTCAGGTGTGTGTAGTGTTCTGCTCATACCGAGAGAGACAACGTCAAGCAGGCGCGGGAGATGACGGAACTACCCGCGAGGTGAGACAAGACGGTCAGGCAGGACGAAGCCAATCAGTGAACAGGTTTCGACTGGTGACCGGTGCAGTACCGGGATCGTGAAGTGAAGACGCAAGCAGTAACGCCGATCCCGGCGAAGCAATGCAGTTGCTCGATCGCAGTACACAGTTGCAAAGAAATTCGCAGTACAGCGTTACCAGTAATTCGGCAGTACACGCAGTACGCAGTACGAAGTTGCAAGTGCAAGTCAGCAGTAGGCAGTGGCAAGTCAGTTGGTGCAGGACCGGTCAGGTGGCCGGAGCCGATATCGGACAGGGCTCCGGGCAGTGACCAGCGGCGTGACGCGTGCTGGGACCGATCAGGGAAAGGGTTCCAGCCGGTGATGACCGCAGCAGTAGAAGTGATGCAAGGTAAGGAAGAAGTACAGGGAAGAAGGGAAAGGGCGCATCATTGGATCGCCCGCCGCGGCTGGAAGGTAGTGCCGCGCGGGTACCGCAGTCCCATCAGATTGGAAGGTGGTTCTCGGTTACGAATAAGCGATCTCCGCGTCGTCCGCCTCTCGGACGGACATCGTGGATACAGGAATCCGGCCTCTTCGCCGGCTGACAATGGTGATACCTGAAACCCTGGGACCCCGGGCGCCGCAAGTGGCGCCCGGGGTCCCTTGTGATGTGGAGGTGGAATGATTCCTGACCAACGCGAGACCCCCGACCCCGGTTCGGGCGGGGCCGACAAGTTCGACGACGATCACTACCCCGCCTACACCATGGGCCGGGCCGCGGAAATGCTGAGTGCCACCCAAAACTTCCTGCGCAGCCTCGACGACGCCGGCCTGATCACACCCCAGCGCTCGGCAGGCGGACACCGCCGCTACTCCCGCCACCAGCTGCGCATCGCCGCACGCGTACGGGAACTGGTCGATCAGGGCACCGGCATCGACGCCGCCTGCCGCATCGTCACCCTCGAAGACCAGCTCCACGAATCCCAACGCCAGAACACCGAACTCCGCACCACCGAATAAGACCGCCGGGTCAGGTGTGCCGCCGAGACCCCTCGGCACACCTCGCCCACGGGCACGAACGCGAACCACGGACGTGTCCGAAGAGGACGGTGATCGCGCCGCATTGCGGCCATGCCGCCGACGATTCGCCCCGGAAGGCAACCGGCTTCGGATCTTGCGCGTACTTCGAGTAGCGGCCGGAAAGCCCGAGCCGATGACGACTGGGGATTCACTTTGAGCACTCTGAAGTTGGCCGGCCGACGCGCGAAAATCGTCGTCGCGACAGCTCTTCTGGCAGCGGGCTTCTCGACCTCACTGACGGGTGTCGCCTCGGCGGAAGAACCGCAGGCGGACGTCGACGTGCGCGTTGTCGCGGCTCGCAACATCCTGCCGATGATGGGCTGGAGCACCGTCTCCACCGAGATCCGCAACCTCGGCGACGCTCCGGCCAAGAACGTTCAATTCACGGTGACTTTGCCACCTGAACTGCAACCGTCGAGCACCTCGGGGAACAGCCTGTGGCCCTGCGACTTCGTAGGACGTGTCGCCACGTGCACCTACACCGACGAGCTCGCGCCGGGAGCTACGCACTACCCCTTGTTCTGGAGCACTGGAGTCGGGGACGTGGCCGTTGGTAGCGAGGCCAAAGCGTCCGCCACCGTGACCACGAGTTCGCCGGAAGGCACGCTGGCCAACAACACGTCGGAGCAGAAGTTCACCTTCGTCGGCAAGGGCGTCGTCAAGGGACGCTTCTGGCACGACCTCAACGCCGACGGCGTCCGTCAAGACGGGGAGCCCAACGTCGACCCAGGCATGATCGTTTTCCAATCGATCGACGACGAGGACCAGTACGGCTACGCGAACACGCACAATGGAACCTACGACTTCCAGGTTCCGGCGAAGAAGTACCGCGCGGAAGCCCACGTCTGGCCGAGCGACTGGAAGTTCACCACGCCCAACGTAGGTGACGATGCCACCGACTCCGACTTCACCGATGTAGGCGTAGTCGGGTGGTACCGCGCCGCTTACACGGACGAGTTCGTCGTGCAGCCTGACGGAACCATCACCGTCGACGTCGGCGTGATCAAGCTCTGACGAAAGTCAGAACGTTTCTCGGGGACCCGGCGGCTAGACCACCGGGTCCCTCGCCGTATCGGGCAACAGGCGGGTGATCCATACCGAGATACTCGCCGGCGCTGCTCCACGGCCCA
Organism: Amycolatopsis sp. lyj-112; assembly: GCF_046549055.1. Classification (NCBI taxonomy): domain Bacteria; kingdom Bacillati; phylum Actinomycetota; class Actinomycetes; order Pseudonocardiales; family Pseudonocardiaceae; genus Amycolatopsis; species Amycolatopsis sp. lyj-112. Next base: position 43,048 of record NZ_JAJPWS010000023.1, read on the forward strand.
CGACAGCAACTCGAGCAACTGCTCCGAGGTGTCCATCTCAGCCTGCTCGATGCAGATCAAGTGGAATAGCCCACGCTGGTGAAAGGATCACCGACGCAATGTCAGCCACCGAAATAGCAAAAAGCGCCGATCATTATGATCAGCGCTTTGGAGTGAAGCTGTTGTACCCCCGATGGGATTCGAACCCACGCTACCGGCGTGAGAGGCCGGCGTCCTAGGCCGCTAGACGACGGGGGCTAGGATCTTTTCTCCTCCGAGAGGAGCTTTTCAGTTATCGACTTGCCGTGTTGCTGTGGAGAAACTTACCAGATCGGGTTTCCCGCCTTTGCAGGGGGGTCACTCTGTGTTCCACTCCGGGGAGTTCTCCAGCTGGGGTACCAGGACTCGAACCTAGACTAACTGGACCAGAACCAGTCGTGCTGCCAATTACACCATACCCCAGTGAGGTACCGCTCCGGTCGTGACCGGCTCAGTACCGCACGAGATGAAATACTAGAGCACGCTGTTAACCCCTGTGAAAGCGGGGGTGTCCGAGGCGCGCTGGACCGGGACGCCGAGCTTCGCGAACTCGGAAACGAGCAGCTCAGGGAGCTCGTCGAGGCCTGCGATGGTGTGCACTCCCGACGGGGCGCGCTCGGCGATGTCGTCCCGGTCGAGCCAGACTGCGCCGAGTCCGGCGTCACGCGCGCCGATGGCGTCGGTGTCGAGCTTGTCGCCGACGTGGACGGTCTGCGCCGGATCACACCCGAGACTGAGGCAGACCGACTGGAATATCACCGGGTCCGGTTTGGCTACTCCGAGTTCACCGGCGATGGCCACGTGATCGAAGTATCGGGCGAGGCCGAGGTCGGCGATCTTCTTGCGCTGATGCGCGCCCGAGGCGTTCGTCACGGCCGCGATGAGGACGCCGGCCGCACGCAGCCATTCCAGACAAGGAAGAACATCTTCGAACAATTGCCACGAACGGGTGAGAATTTCACGACGGCGTCTTTCGAACCCGGCGACCTGCTCGGCATCGGCCAGAATGCCGATCTCGGCGAGGAAGCATTCGGTCCGCAGTTGATGCATGGTCGCGTAATCGATTTCACCCGCGACGACCAGCGCGACATGCTCCTCGGTGATGAGATCCCACAGCGGCCAAAGGTCGTTCTGGCCGGTCAGAGTGCGCAAGCTGAGCCGGATCGCGGCCGTGCAGTCGATCAGCGTGTCGTCGATGTCGAGACACACCAGCCGCAACTCCGGAGGCGTCCAGGGGGCTCCGTCCGTAAGGGCCGGAGTGGTTCGTGACGAGGTCCGGGGCACGAGGGCGAAATCCACCAAGTGAGGCTAGGGCACTCAGCGCGATCGCGACTCTGCCGATGAGGTGATTAAAGCTGCTCTGTTTCGACTCGGTCCTTCTACTCCCAGTTGGTGAGATGACGTGTTTTAGTTATCCACCAACGACGAACACGGGCGACCGAGTGAAATCCCACTGTCCTGCCGGTACTCCGGTCCGCGGCACCGTACACCCCGTGACGGCGCCGAAAGCCTTGCAGGACCGGGAACCCGGACCGTCCACAAGGGCATGCGCCCGTCCACACCGATCTCGCCCGCCGCGCGCTGTCCTTCCTGGACTCTCTCCCGCCCGCTTCGAGTCCCGTTTGGACAGTCGCCGGGCGCCCCGGGCAACGCGTGGACCAGCGGCTCCGACGTCTTAGCCCGAACAGCGCATCTCTCCTGACGGCGCTTGACGCGCCGTCCGGGCAGGTGCATGCTGGACTTATTCAACAAGCGATGAATAAGAGTTTCGAAGGGGTGGGACGGATGAACGAACGCACGAACTGCGTGATCGTCGGCGGTGGCCCCGCCGGCATGGTCGCCGGATTGCTGCTGGCCAGGGCCGGTATCGAAGTGACGGTGCTGGAGAAACACAAGGACTTCCTCAGGGACTTTCGCGGCGACACCGTGCACCCGTCGACGCTGACCCTGCTCGACGAACTGGGTCTCGGCGAGAAGTTCCACAGCCTGCCGCACAGCGAGATCGACTTCGCCGGGTTCCCGGCCGAGGACGGCACGATGATGCGGCTGGCCGACTTCACCCGGCTGAAGGTGCCGCATCCTTACATCGCGATGGTCCCGCAGTGGGACTTCCTCGATCTGCTGGCCGACGCCGGCGCGAAGGAACCCACGTTCACGCTGCGGCAGAGCACCGAGATGACCGGCCTGATCAGGGAGAACGGCCGGGTGGCCGGGGTCCGCTACAGCGACGGCGACGGGAAGACCGGCGAACTACGCGCCGACCTGGTGATCGCGGCCGACGGCCGCTGGTCGTCGGCCCGGCGGGAGGCCGGCCTGGTGCCGAAGGAGTACGGCACGCCGTTCGACGCCTGGTGGTTCCGGATCTCACGGAAGGACGGTGAACTAGAGGGCAGGCTGACCCCGAGGATGCAAGACCGCCGGTTCGCCGTGCCGCTGCCGAGGCAGGGCTACTTCCAGGTCGCCTACCTGGGCCCCAAGGGTGACGACCTGCGGGCGAAGGGCATCGAGTGGTTCCAGGACAACGTGGCCGCGGTCCTGCCCGAACTGGCCGACCGCGTGCACGAACTCGAGACGATCGACGACATCAAGTTCCTCGACGTCAAGCTGAACCTGCTGCCGAAATGGCATCTCGACGGGCTGCTGTGCATCGGTGACGCGGCCCACGCGATGTCACCGGTCGGCGGGGTCGGCATCAACCTCGCGGTGCAGGACGCCGTCGCCACCGCCACCCTGCTCGCCGGACCGCTGCGCCGCGGCAGGCCGACCGAGGCGGACCTGGCGAAGGTCCGCAAGCGCCGGCTCGCGCCGACCTTGCTGGTGCAGGGGCTGCAACGGATGCTGCACAAGAACATCATGGAACCGGTGATGGCGGGCGAGCGCAACGGACCGCCCGCGCCCATGGTCAAGCTGTTCAGCCGCTTCCCGGTGCTGTCCTACGTCCCCGCGCGGCTGCTGGGTCTCGGGCTGCGGCCCGAGCACGCGCCCGCGTTCGCGAGACGTCCGATGGAGCCGGCCGGCGGGTAGGTGCCGGATGCTATGAACGGGCCTTTCCTTGCAAATTTTGCAAGGAAAGGCCCGTTCATAGCGCTCTTTTAGACGTCCTGCACCGGGTTGGTGAGGGTGCCGATGCCTTCGATGGTGATCGAGACCGACTGGCCGTCCTCGATCGGGCCGACGCCCTCGGGGGTGCCGGTCAGGATGATGTCGCCGGGCAGCAGGGTCATCACGCCGGACACGAACTCGACCAGCTCGGGGATCTTGTGCACGAGGTCCGAAGTACGGCCGTCCTGCTTGAGCTCGCCGTCCACCTCGGACCTGAGCGCGAGGTCCGCCGGGTCGAGCGAGGTCTCGATCCACGGGCCCAGTGGGCAGAAGGTGTCGAAACCCTTCGCCCGGCCCCACTGGCCGTCGGACTTCTGCAGTTCGCGCGCGCTGACGTCGTTCGCCACGGTGTAGCCGAGGATCGCGCTCGCCGCGCGGGCGGCGGACACGTTCTTGACCGGCTGGCCGATGACGATCGCCAGTTCACCCTCGAAGTCGACACGGCCGACGCCACGGGGGCGGCGGATGGCCACGTTCGGGCCGATCACCGTGGTCGACGGCTTGATGAACATCATCGGGTCCTTCGGGACCTCGTTGCCGAACTCCGCGGCGTGCTTGGCGTAGTTGCGGCCGATGGCGATCACCTTCGACGGAAGGATCGGCGCGAGCAGCCGGACGTCGGCGAGCGGCCAGCGCTTGCCGGTGAAGTTGGGTGTGCCGAAGGGGTGTTCGGCGATTTCGAGTACCTGGGCGTCGTCGCCGTCCCCTTCGACCGAAGCGAACGCGACACCACCGGGATGAGCAATTCGGGCTAGACGCACTCCCCCACTGTACGACCCGCCCGAATCGCCGCCGTCAGGCCTCGGTCAACGACTTGTGCACGAGTGCGTCACAGAGCGCGAGCCAGCTCGCCTCGACGATGTTGCCGTGTACACCGACCGTGGTCCATTCCCGCTCGCCGTCGCTGGTTTCGACGAGTACGCGCGTCACCGCGTCGGCGCCGGGGTGGCCGGGCAGGATGCGCACCTTGTAGTCGGCCAGCTCGACACTGTCCAACCAGGACAGGTGCGGGCTGAGCGCCTTGCGCAGGGCGGCGTCGAGCGCGTGCACGGGGCCGTTGCCTTCGGCGGTGGCGATCACCCGCTGCCCGGCGACGTGCACCTTCACCGTCGCTTCGGAGACGACCTCGCCGTCGGACCGGTGATCCAGCACGACCCGGTACGACTCGAGTTCGAACGGCGGTTCGTCGAGGACATCGCTTTGCGGGCCTTCGACCTCCCGTCGCAGCAACAGTTCCAGTGAAGCGTCCGCGGCTTCGAACGACCAGCCTTCGGCTTCTAGCTGCTTCACCTTGCGCACCGCGTTCGTCAGTGCTTCGGGCTGGCCGGCAAGGTCGACCCCGAGCTCACGTCCCTTGAGCTCCAGGCTGGCCCTGCCGGCCATCTCGGTGACCAGTACCCGCATGTCATTGCCGACAGAAGGAGGATCGATGTGGTTGTACAGCAACGGATCCACCTTGATCGCGCTCGCGTGCAGTCCCGCCTTGTGGGCGAAGGCCGACGCCCCTACATAAGCCTGGTGGGTGTAGGGGGCGATGTTCGCGATTTCGGCTAGAGCATGGGAGACCCGGGTGAGCTCGGCGGCGCCTCCGGTCGGGAGCACCTCCATACCGAGCTTGGTCACCAGATTTCCCGTCACGGCGAACAGATCGGCGTTACCCGCCCGTTCCCCGTAACCATTGGCGGTGCACTGGACGTGCGTCACGCCGGCCTGCACGGCGGCGACGGAATTCGCCACCGCGCAGGAAGTGTCGTCCTGACAATGGATCCCGAGCCGGAATCCGGTCCTTTCCTTGACCTCGCGGACGGTTTCCGCGAGGCCGAGCGGCAGCTGGCCGCCGTTGGTGTCGCACAGCACGGCGACGTCGGCGCCGGCGTTCACTCCCGCGTCGATCACCTTCAGAGCGGTGTCCGGGGAGTACGCGTAGCCGTCGAAAAAGTGTTCTGCGTCAAGGAAGACACGGCGTCCTTCGCCGACGAGGAACGCGACGGTGTCCCGCACCATCGCGCAGGCCTCGTCCACGTCGACCCGCAACGCGCGTTCGATGTGACGGAGATCCGACTTGGCCACCAGGGTGATCACCGGTGCCTGGGAGTCGAGCAGGGCCCGCACCTGCTTGTCCTGGTCCGCGGTGGTTCCCGCCTTCCTCGTCGCGCCGAAGGCGACGAGTGCGGCGTGGCGGAGTTTCAGTTCGCCGGCCGCGGCCTTGGCGAAGAATTCGGTGTCCTTGGGCAGCGCGCCCGGCCAGCCGCCTTCGATGAACCCGACGCCGAGCTCGTCGAGCAGCCGCGCCACCGCCAGTTTGTCCGTGACGGAGTATGAGATTCCCTCGCGCTGCGCGCCGTCGCGCAACGTCGTGTCATACAGGTGGAAAGCATCGCCGAGCGGGGTATCGGCGGGCTCCTTGCGGTTCACGGGTACTCCTCGTGGCGGGAGGCAAAGCTGGTTCGGGCAACAAAAAAACCTCCCGCATGGGTGCGAGAGGTTGCGCGCCGGGGGCTCTTGTGGAGCTGTTATCCGGCGCGCTCGGCGATAATGATGGTGCAGGAGGTCACGAACGCATCATGGCACACGCTCCGACGGGCGTCCACAAACCGGGCACCCTTTCCCACCTTTTGGGAGCCCCCGAACGCTATGAACGGCCCGTTACTTGCGAAATTTGCAAGTAACGGGCCGTTCATAGCGCAGCAGCTAGTGCGTGACCGGGCGCACGTTCGACGAGACGAGCGCGGCCAGCCGATCGCCGATCGCGTGCGTCGCACCGGGGGACGCCTGGTCACGGGTCGCGAGGTCGAAGGCCACCGAGGCCTCGATCCGCCGCGCCGATTCCTTCTGTCCCAAGTGGTCCAGCAGCAGCGCGACCGAGAGCACCGCGGCGGTCGGGTCGGCGAGACCCTGTCCCGCGATATCCGGCGCACTACCGTGCACCGGCTCGAACATGCTCGGGTTCCGCCGGGTGATGTCGAGGTTCCCGCTCGCCGCCAGCCCGATGCCACCGGTCACGGCGGCCGCGAGGTCGGTGATGATGTCGCCGAACAGGTTGTCCGTCACCACGACGTCGAACCGGGACGGGTCGGTCACCAGGTGAATCGTCGCCGCGTCCACATGGGAGTAAGCGACCGTCACCTCCGGGTGCTCCAGCGACACCTCTTCGACGATGCGCGACCACAGCGAGCCCGCGTACTCCAGCACGTTCGTCTTGTGCAGGAGCGTCAGGTGCTTGCGCGGCCGCGCCTCGGCGCGGTTGAACGCGTCGGTCACCACGCGCCGGACGCCGAACGCCGTGTTGACGCTGACCTCCGTCGCGATCTCGTGTTCGGTGTCCTTGCGCAGCAAGCCACCGTTGCCCGCGTACGGGCCTTCGGTGCCTTCACGCACAACGACCATGTCGATCTCGCCCGAATCGGCGAGTGGGCCGCGCACGCCCGGGTAAAGCCGCGCAGGGCGGAGGTTCACATGGTGGTCGAGCTCGAACCGGAGCCGCAGCAGCAGCCCACGCTCCAGAATGCCGCTCGGCACCGTCGGGTCGCCCACGGCGCCCAGCAAGATCGCATCGTGTTGACGGAGTTCTCCGAGCACGGACTCCGGCAGCAGCTCCCCGGTGGAGTGCCACCGGGCGGCGCCGAGATCGTAGTTCGTCATCTCCGCCGTCGGTACTACCTCGCCGAGCACCTTGAGCGCCTCGGAGACCACTTCGGGCCCGATCCCGTCACCTGGGATCACCGCGAGCCGCATCCACACACCTCCGTAGACCAGGCCACCGGCCGTCCGGATGGCCCATCCGCAAGAAAAAGCCAGCAGCGGAAGGTTACCGGCCGTAGCCCGGTAGCCGTAGCCGCACCACCCTTATGCCGGAATCTCCCGCATAGCGAGACAGCCGATCGGGTGAAGAAAACAGGGACGCCCTGGCGCAAAGCATGCCGCCAGGGCGTCCCTCACCTCATCGAATGCGGTCTACCGCACTTCTGATCAGCCCACTCCGATCGGCTGACGCCCGGTGTGGCGTCCGCCATTGCCCGGGCGGTCCACCCCCGAGTTGCCGCCGCCGGCGTTCGCCTGGATCTTCACCACGTTCGCCCGGTTGCCCGAAGCGTTGTGGTGCTCGATCGCCAGCAGGCCCAGCACGGTGTCTCCGGCGGCCGCGTTGCGGTTGACCACCAGTGCCGTGCCCGGCTTCGCGACGTAGCCCAGCGCGGCGTCGCCGCCACCCTGGACCGTGTACGCGGGAGCCAGCGCGTCGAACGAGAGCGGTGTGCCGACGTAGTCGATGGTCGACGAGTCGGCGCCCGGCGCGGCGTAGAACCCGGAGGTCCCGACCGTGTAGGTGATCTTGTGCGACGCGGCGTTCGCGTCGATGCCCAGCGCGGCGATGCTCACCGGCAGGACGACGACGTTGGTGTCGAACACGTTGGTGTCGACGTCGCCGAGCTGACCGTTGACCGGCTGGACGTCCACCTGCGGGAAGCCCGGCTTCAGCGCCACGGTGACGGCCAGCAGGACGTCGGTGGACGTCGCCTTGGTCACATAGGTTTCGAAGTCCGGCTGCCCGTCGCCCGTGGTGTCGATGTCCACGAACGGCGAGGTGTTGCTGCCCAGGTTGGCCAGGTTGCTCCAGGTGGTGAGGCCGAAGGCCAGCAACGCGTTCTCCGGCTCACCCTGCGACTTGGCCAGCGGAGCCGTGGACGCCGCGCCGACGTAGCGCAGGTCACCGCCCTTGGCAGTCTCGTTCAGGGTGCAGTCGGTGGTGACGCCGCCTTCGCACTCGGGCAGCTGCGGGGATTCCGCCTGCAGCTCGAGCACGCTGATCAGCGAGCGGTACCGCTGCGGGCCGGAGCCCTGGTCCACGCCCTTGCCGGTCAGGTTCAGCACGGCCTGGTCCTGGCCGGCGCCGAAGGTGACCGCACCCGGGGTGTTGATGGCCGAGACCGGCTTCGGCGCGGAGTACACCGAAAGACGCAGCGGAACGGTCGTCCCGCTCTTCGGGGTGAACGCGATCCGGCCGGAAGCGTCCGCCACGAACTGGCGGGCGAGCCCGACCTGCGTGGCGGCCATGGTCTGGTCCATGACCTTGCGGAGCGCCTTGGGGTCGGCGATCGTCAGGGTCACCTTCACCAGCGCGATACCGCGCGGGCTCAGCTTCACGGTGGGCTTGTCCACTGTGTACTGAACACCCGGGAGCGAGTTCACGGCTTCGTAGCCCACCGAGTACTCGACCGGCTTGATGCCCTTGTTGACGACCTTGACCGTCTTGGTCAGGGTCGTCGGTCCGCCCGCTTCGACGGTGCCGAAGTTGACCGAGACGAAACCGGGGTTGTCGACGACGTAGGCCAGGACCTGGTTGTCCAGCGCGGCCTTCGCGTCGATCCGGCCGCTGCCGACGCGCTGCGGCGCGAAGACGTGGCCCGCCGCGTCGCGGATGTCGTGCCCGGCGGTGTTGATCACCGCGGCCTTGACCTCCTCGACCGACCAGTCCGGGTGCGCCTGACGGATCAGGGCGGTGATACCCGAGGTGTGCGGAGCCGCCATCGACGTCCCGGAGATGACCAGGCGTCCGGCGCCGCTGCCGCTCAGGGCCGACGAGATCGAGTCACCCGGTGCCGCGACGTCCGGCTTGACGGCCGGTCCGCGTCCGCCACGCGAGGTGAACGAGCTCGGGGTGTCCACAATGGCCGGGTCGGTGGTCGGAACGGACACGCGACCCTTACCGGTCATGCGGATCTGCAGCGTGCCGGCGTTGAGAGCCGGGCGCACCGAAGCGGTCGCGCTGCCGGTCAGCTGGAACGTCGGCACGACCGCGTTGCCCGCGATACCGGCCGAGAAGTGTTCCAGCGTCGAGCTGAACAGCGCGCCCTTGGCACCCGCGGCCTGCGCGTTGTTCGAGCGGGCGCCCGAACCACACGCGCGGGTCGCGTCGTTGTCGTCCCATTCGAGGAACACGATCTTGCCCGTAGCGGCCGCCTTGTCCGCGGCGGAGTACGGCTTGCAGCCGGCGGCGTTGTCGGCCGACAGCTTGACCACCGGCGCGGTGACGTCGAGCGTGTCGTAGGTCGCGTAGTTCTGGCTGAACTGCCCGGTCTTCGCACCCTTGACGCCGTCGGGAGCGACAGCCTCGACGGCGTCACGCAGGACGGACGCGTCACGGCTGCTGGCGACGGTCAGCGCCTCGGGCGTGTTGCCCGGCGCGCCACCGACGTCGTTGAGGTCGCCGCCGTTGCCGGCGGAGAACACCGGGACGACGTTGTTCGCGGCGAGCTTGCGCACGAACAGCGAGTCCGGGTCGTCCGGCGTGGCGAAGTCGCCACCGAGGGACAGGTTGACCACGTCGAGGTGGTCGGTGAAGTCGCCGTCACCGTCCGGGTCGAGCGACCAGTCCAGTGCCTGCGAGGTGACGTTGGTCGAGCCGTCGCAGCCGAAGACCTTGATCGCGTACAGCAGGGCCTTGGGCGCGGTGCCCGGGCCGATCTGCATCGCGTCGAGCTTCTTCTTGTTCAGCTTCTTGTAGTCACCGGTGAAGGTCTTGCCGTCGGCGTCGACGCCGTATCCGGCGACCGTGCCCGCGACGTGCGTGCCGTGGTGGCCGCAGGAAAGCGGGTTGGGGTCCGGCTTCGGGGTGTTGAGAGCCGGGTCGTCGCTGCCCGAGTCGTAGGCGTCGCCGACCAGGTCGAGACCGCCGACGACCTTGTCGGTCGGGAAGGCCGCGGTGGCCTGGTCACGGTTGATCGCGTTGTACGCCGCGGCGGTGCCCGGGCCGCCGAAGTCGGCGTGGGTGTAGTCGATGCCGTCGTCGATCACGCCGACGCGGATGCCGTCGCCGAAGCGGCCGGTCTGCTGCCAGGAGCTGAGCGTGTTGGTCAGCTGGACCGCGCTGGAGTTGGTGCGGGTCTTCGGCACCACCTTGCGGACCGAGACGACGTCCGGCCGCTTCGCCAGCTCGCGGATCTTCGCCGCGTCGGCCGTGACGACCGCGCCCGCGACCGCGTTGGAGGTCTGGGTGACCAGCTGGGTCCCGGCGTCGGCGGCCTTGAGCTGCCCGACGACCGAGTTCACCGCCGCGGCGGTGTCGGCCTTGGCGGCCTTCGCGGCCTGCTTGGCCTTCTCCTTGCCTGCGCCCTTGTTCTGCTCGGCGTTGAAGGCGTCGACGGCGGGCTGTTTGGCCAGCTCGACGAAGGCGGTGATCTTGCCCTGTGCGGCCTTCAGTTTCGGCTCCACCTTGCCCTGGAAGCCGTTACGGTCGATCTTCGCCGGCGTGACGCCGTCCGCGAGCGGGACATCCTGTGCGGCTGCGCTCGCCCCGGTGAGGGACGTCGCGAGCAGCGCGGCGAAGACCGCGGCCGATGAGCGGATGGCCCACCTGGGTACGCGGGATCTGTTCATGGGTAAGTGCCCTCACTCGAGGCCTCAACGGAACCTGCCTGCCGCTCGAACACACCCCCGACGGTGAGCCCCGGCGCCGCGCCGTGCCCTTGACGGCGCGATGGTTCGGCCTCGCCGGAAAAACCTATCGGCCCATCCGCCCGACTTCAGTAGGCAATTTTCACCGTTACTGAATCTTGCTCTGCGTTCTCGCGAACCCCGCACACACAACGACCACAGTTAGTCGACTAATTGCGAGAAAGCGCGTGAAGGCCCCCTTCCTTCGGCTGAGCCGAAGGAAGGGGGCCTTCACGCGCTAAACGAGGTCAGCCGAAGTTGACCGCGCGGATCGTGTGCGCACCGACGGTGGCGCCGATCGGCTCCAGCAGGTGGGCGTCCACGGAGCGGTCCACACGCAACAGCATGACCGCGTCCGCGCCGTCGGTGGTCTGGCTGATCTGCGCGGCCTCGATGTTGATCCCGGCCTCGCCGAGCAGGGTGCCGACGCGGCCCATGATGCCCGGGCGGTCCGGGTATTCGAGGAGCAGCACGTTGCCCTCGGCGCGCAGGTCGAAGTGGCGGCCGTTGACCTCGACCAGCTTCTCGACCTCGTCCTTGCCGGTGACCGAACCGGACACCGAAAGGGTCGCGCCGTCGGAGTAGACCGCGCGGACGGTGACCAGGCTGCGGAACTTGGGGCTTTCGGGCTCGGTGACCAGTTCGACCTGGACACCCAGTTCCTCCGCCACGCGAGGCGCGTTGACGAAGGTGACCTGGTCTTCGACGACGCCGGAGAACACGCCGCGCTCGGCCGCGAGCGGCAGCACGCTGACGTCCTCGTTGGACAGTTCGCCCTTGACCACGACGGTGATCGAGGTCGGCGCCTTGGGGTTGAGCGCGGTCAGCACGGTGCCGAGCTTCTGGGTGAGCGAGAGGTACGGCCGCACGTGCTCGCCGACGGTGCCGCCGCCGGCGACGTTCACCGCGTCCGGCACGAAGTCGCCGCGCAGCGCCAGCAGCACCGACTTCGCGACGTCGGTGCCCGCGCGGTCCTGCGCTTCGGCGGTCGACGCGCCGAGGTGCGGGGTGACGACGACGTTCGGCAGCCCGAACAGCGGGCTCTCGGTGGTGGGCTCGGTGACGAACACGTCGATCCCGGCACCCCCGACGTGGCCGGAGCTCACCGCGTCCGCCAGCGCCTGCTCGTCGATCAGGCCACCGCGCGCGGCGTTGACGATGATGACGCCCTTCTTGACCTTCTTCAGCGCCTCGGTGCCGATCAGGCCCTTGGTCTCCGGGGTCTTCGGCAGGTGGATGGAGATCGCGTCGGCGCGCTCCAGCAGCTCGTCCAGCGTGACCAGCTCGATGCCGAGCTGCGCGGCGCGGGCGGCCGAGACGTAGGGGTCGTACGCGATGAGCTTGGTGTCGAAGGCGGCGAGGCGCTGCGCGAACAGCTGGCCGATCTTGCCGAGGCCGACCACACCGATCGTCTTGCCCTGGATCTCGATGCCCGAGTAGCTGCTGCGCTTCCACGCGCCGCCCTGGAGGCTCTGGTCCGCGGCCGGGACCCGGCGGGCGACCGCGAGCAGCAGTGCGACGGCGTGCTCGGCGGCGGAGACGATGTTCGACGTCGGCGCGTTGACCACCAGCACACCGCGTTCGGTGGCTGCGGGGACCTCGACGTTGTCCAGGCCGACGCCGGCGCGGGCGACCACCTTGAGCGTGGTGGTGGCGGCGAGGACCTCGGCGTCGACCTTGGTCGCGGACCGCACGAGCAGCGCGTCCGCCGTCTTCACGGCCTCGAGCAGCGCGGGACGGTCGGTTCCGTCCACATGCTGGACCTCGACCTCGTCGGAGAAAACGCTCAGTACGGAAGGAGCGAGCTTCTCCGCGATGAGGACGACGGGCTTGTTCGGCTTGGTCACGATACGGCTCCCACTATCTGGTCCTGTGCCTGCGACTCACTGGCTCTGATGGCCCTCGGCGGAAAAGAATGCCTCGGGGCTGCGGCCACGCCGTTGTGCCCGGTTGCGCCGCAGTTTAGACCTGCTGACAAGGGATTGTTAACTCACCCGTAATCCGGCGAAAACGAGGTCGAGGAGTCGATCGAGACCCTTGTCACCCGAAAGATATTCGCCGGCCCAGGAAAGCGCGTGCAGCAGCACCAGTAGCTCGTGCGCCGTGACGTCCGCGCGGAGCTCCCCCGCGGCCTTCGCCCTTTCCACCAGGTGGGACACGCCGTCCTGCATGGCGTGACAAGAGGCGTACAGCGGCGAGGTCTCGTCGTCGAGGACGTCGGCCATCAGTTCGGGGAGCCCCCGGTAGGTCGCCGACTGCTTGCCGAGCCCGGCGAGCCAGGCTTCCAACGCCTTCAAGGGCTCAGGGGACTTGAGCAGTTCGCGGGCCGCCGCGGCCTGCTCGTCGAACCGCTCGCGGAGCACCGTCTCGACCAGGGCCTCGCGCGTCGGGAAGTGCCGGTAGAGCGTCCCGATGCCGACGCCGGCGTTACGGGCGATCTCCTCCAGCGAGGCCTCGACTCCGCGCGCGGCGAAAGCGCGCCTCGCCTCGTCGAGGAGACGGTCGTAGTTGCGCCGGGCGTCCGCACGCAGCGGTTTCTTCTCGGTGTCCATCGCGTCCCGAGCTTAGTCTCGACAAATCGGAGGCAGCCTCCGTATAATCTCACGACATAACCGGAGGCTGCCTCATATTAGCTGGGGAGAACAAGCAAGAGATGAACCTGATCGAAGAAACCCGCGACCGGCCGGGGCCGGTGGGCGACGACCTCGAGACCCTGATGGACCGGCAGGAACGGCTTGCCCTGACACTGGCGGAGGTGACCAGGTGAGCATCGGGATCTGGACTTTCTCCTTCGACGGCAAGGAAATCGGCGAAGTTCGCGAGGCGGCCGCGGAAGTCGAGGAGCTCGGCTTCGACACGCTGTGGTTCGGCGAGTATCTGGGACGTGAGGCCTTCACTCAGGCCGGCCTGCTGCTGGCGGCGACGTCCCGGCTGACGGTCGCCACCGGGATCGCACGGTTCGGTCACCGGGCACCGATCGCCGCGGCAGCAGCGGAAAAGACGCTCGGCGAGGCCTATCCAGGGCGGTTCATCCTGGGGCTGGGCGGGCATTTGCCGGGCGCGAAACCGCTGGAAGCGATGCGCGGCTACCTCGACGCGATGGACAAGGCGGATCTGTCCACTCCGGATTCCCCGCGTCGCCGGCTACTCGCGGCGTTGGGCCCGAAGATGCTCTCGCTGGCAGCCGAACGCGCCGATGGGGCGCATCCGTACTTCGTGCCCGTGGAACACACCGCTCGGGCACGGGAGATCATGGGGCCTGAGGCCTTCCTGGCCGTCGAACAGGCGGTCGTGCTGGGCTCGGACCGGGATATCGCACGGCGGCACGTGTCGATGTACCTGGAACTGGCCGCGCATCATCGAGCGAATCTGCGGCGCTTCGGCTTCACCGAGGAGGACTACGGATCGGATCGGCTGGTCGACGCGTTGGTCGCCGTGGGCGAAGACGCGATTTCGGAGCGGATCCAGGCGCATCTGGACGCGGGGGCGGACCACGTCTGTCTCCAGGTCCTGACCGAAGACGACCGCATCCCGCTGGCGGAGTGGCGGCATTTGTCGGGGGTCGCCGGTACCGTCCGGAAGCATGACCTCGCCCGCTGAGCTGGCTTTCGACAAGGCGCACGAACTGATCGACGCGCGGGACCTCACGGGGCTCGCGCGTCTGATCGGCGATCTGCCGACACTGGTCCACGCACACGGGAAGAACGGGAACGATCTGCTCGGCATGGCCACCGCGACCTGCGACGAGCGGCTGTGCCGGATCCTGCTGGACCACGGGGCCGATCCGGCGTCGGCCAACGTGCACGGCTGGACGGCGCTGCACCAAGCCGGTTACGTCGGTCTGCCACTGCTGGTCACGATGCTGCTCGACGCGGGCGCCCCGGTCGACGTGCCCGCGCGCGGCGACGGCGGGACCCCGCTGGTGGCCGCGTTGTTCTGGGGACACCGCGAAGCCGCCGAAGTGCTGGCCTCGCGCGGCGTCGCGCCCGGCAATCTCCGCGTCGCCGCCGGGCTCGGGCGTGCCGACCTGCTCGACGATCTGATCGCGCCGGACGGCACGCTCGCCCCGGCCGCCGGGGCGCACCGGGAGTTCCACCGGCCGCACAGCGGTTTCCCGGAATGGCGGCCGAGCGACGACCCGGCCGAGATCCGCGACGAGGCGCTCTCGTGGGCCGCTCGGAACGACCGCTCTTCGGCGGTGCGGACACTGGTGGCCCGCGGTGCGGCGGTCGACGCCGACGTCTACCGGGGCACGGCCCTGACTTGGGCCGCCGCGCAGGGAAAGGCCGCCGTGATCGGGACTTTGGCCGAACTCGGGGCCGACGTGAACCGTCAGGGCACCTTCGGCGGGCTTTCCCATGGAGAGGGCGTCACTGCGCTGCACCTCGCTGTGCAAGGTGGGCATGCGGCGGCGGTCCGGGCGCTGCTCGCCGCCGGAGCGGATCCGTCCATCGAGGACTCTTTGTACGCATCGTCGGCCGTGGGCTGGGCCGAGCACTTCGAGCAGACCGAGATCCTGGCGGTGCTGCGGGGCGCTTGAGTGCTGATGTACTGGCCTCAGCCGTGGGTTGTCGTGAGTGATTTGGGTCGTTAGAACGACCCAAATCACTCACGAGTGGACACAAGCGTCGTCCCTGCAGTCACGCGAAACCGCCGCCCGCGCACCGGCCAGCAGAACCTCCAACGGCACCGTCCACGACCAACACCGCGCGGCTCGCGCTGTGAAGTCCTCTCCGTGGCGGACTGACCACGGTGGACAAGTGGAGTCTGTAGTCCGTATCGTCAGAGGCGGACTACAGACTCCGTTTTTGTCTGACTGGGAGACCGCCATGACCACACCCCGCGAAGTCTTCGACAAGCTCTCCGAAGGCATCACCGCCAGACGCTGGGACGAACTTTTCTCGCTCTACGCGGAGGACGCCGTCGTCGAGAACCCGCAACGGCCGCCCGTGCCGACCCGGTTCGAGGGACGCGAGACGCTCCGGAAGAACTTCTCCGGCGGGCTGAATGTGCGCATGGAGCGGACAGATGTCCTGGTTCACGGGACAACCGACCCGGAGGTGCTCATCGCCGAGTACCGCAATGTCGGCGAGGCCCTGGACACCGGGAAATCCTTCGACATCGCCAATATCCAGCTTCTCCGAGTCCGCGACGGGCTCATCGTCCACTCGCGCGACTATCACGACTACCTGCGCCTCACCGTGGCACTCGACGGCGTGGAGCAACTGAAAAAGGGCTACGAAACCGCGGAGCGGCACATCACGCCGGTTCCGCCGCAGCCCGCGTCGACGGCGGATCCGCAGAGCCCGCGCGGCGTGTTCGAGCGGCTCGTCCACGGCGTCGCGGACGGCGAGTGGGGCGGGTTGTCAGCGCTCTATGCCGAGGAAACCCATGTCACGCACCCGTTTCTACCGGACGCGAAGACGCTGAGGACCAGGGCGGACCTGCACGAGCATTTCAAGTTCGGCGAGCAGCACAAGGTCCGCTTCCAGGTCCGCGATCTGGTGATCCACGAAACCCTCGATCCCGAAGTGGTGATCGGCGAGTTCGACTACCAGGGCACCGCCGGAGACAGCCCGGAATTCCGCGTCTCCAACATTTTCGTGCTGCGCGTGCGCGACGGGCTGATCGTCGAATCCCGCGACTACGGCGATCACCTCGCCATCGCGGCCGCCACCGGACGGCTCGACGACCTCTTCGCGCTCGTCTAGTTCTCGTTGGGAAGGTCGAATTCGCCGTCCCGGACGCCCTTCACGAAGGCGTCCCATTCCGACGGGGTGAACACCAAGACCGTCTCGTCCGGCTTCGAGGACTGGCGCATCGCGGTGTAGGTGACGCCGTCGCTGTGCGGCACGAAGGCGTACTCGACGCAGTCTTCGAGGGTGGCGCCTTCCGGCTCCGCCCGGACCCACGGCGCACTGCTCAGATCCAGCTCATGCCGGATATGGGCTTTGTCGTCGACTGGCTGCTCACTCATGGACCAACATTATCGCTTCCCGCTACGCAAGCTGAACCCCTCATCAGATGCAGCGAAGGGGCCCTTCACCGCGTCACGCGCGGCGAAGGGCCCCTTCGGCTCAAATCAGGCGGTCTCGGTGATCGGGCGGTCCACCCACGACATCAGGTCGCGCAGCTTCTTGCCGGTCTCCTCGATCGGGTGCTGGTTGCCCTGCTCCTCGAGCTTGATGAAGTTCGGCCGCCCGGCCTCGTCCTCGGCGACCCATTCACGGGCGAACGTGCCGTCCTGGATCTCGCCGAGGATCTTCTTCATCTCTTCCTTGACCGCCGGCGAGATGACGCGCGGGCCGCGGGTCAGGTCGCCGTACTCGGCGGTGTCGGAGATCGAGTAACGCTGACGCGCGATGCCGCCCTCGTACATGAGGTCGACGATCAGCTTCAGCTCGTGCAGCACCTCGAAGTAGGCGATCTCCGGGGCGTAGCCGGCCTCGGTGAGCACCTCGAAACCGGTCTGCACCAACGCCGAGGCGCCACCACAGAGAACGGCCTGCTCGCCGAAGAGGTCGGTCTCGGTCTCTTCGGTGAACGTGGTCTTGATGACACCCGCGCGGGCGCCACCGATGGCGGCGGCGTAGGACAGCGCGAGCGCCTGCGCGTTGCCGGAAGCGTCCTGCTCGACGGCGATGAGCGCCGGGACGCCCTTGCCGTCGACGAACTGGCGGCGGACCAGGTGGCCCGGGCCCTTCGGCGCGACCATGGCGACGTCCACGTTCGACGGCGGCTTGATCAGGTCGTAGCGGATGTTGAAGCCGTGACCGAAGAACAGCGCGTCGCCGTCCTTCAGGTTCGGCTCGATGTCCTTCTCGTAAATGGCCCGCTGCTTGGTGTCGGGCGCGAGGACCATGATCAGGTCGGCTTCGGCGCTGGCCTCCGCGGGGGACAGCACACGCAGGCCCTGCTCCTCGGCCTTCGCCCGCGACTTCGAGCCCTCGGGCAGCCCGATGCGGACATCGACGCCGGAGTCGCGCAGGCTCAGCGAGTGCGCGTGACCCTGGCTGCCGTAGCCGATCACGGCGACCTTGCGACCCTGGATGATCGAAAGGTCCGCGTCGTCGTCGTAAAAGATTTCCACTGCCATGAGGGGTACTACTTCCTTTCCTGACTTACCAAAACAAAAGATGTTCAGCGGGTGGAGGTGGCGGTGATCGAACGGGCTCCCCGGCCGACCGCGACCATTCCGGACTGGACCAGTTCGCGAATGCCATAGGGCTCCAGCATCCGCAGCAGAGCACCGATCTTGTCCGAGGTTCCGGTGGCTTCGACGGTGAGCGCCTCGGGGGACACATCCACCACTTTCGCACGGAAAAGCTGCACTGTCTCCAAAACCTGGCTGCGCACGGTCGCGTCGGCCCGGACCTTGACAAGCAGCAGTTCGCGCTGCACGGCTGTGGACTTTTCCAATTCCACGATCTTGATGACGTTGACCAGCTTGTTGAGCTGTTTGGTCACCTGTTCGAGCGGTAGCTCTTCAACGGCGACCACGATCGTCATCCGGGACACCTCGGGATTCTCCGTGGGTCCGACGGCGAGGGATTCGATATTGAATCCGCGGCGCGAGAACAAACCGGAAACCCGCGCGAGGACACCGGGTTTGTTCTCCACCAGAACGCTCAAGGTGTGCACGCTCATCGCGCGTCTCCTTCCGCCGCTGCGTTGATCTCCGCCTCAGCGGCGAGTTCGTCGTCGTCGAAGAGCGGCCGGATCCCGCGCACGGACATGATTTCGTCGTTACCGGTGCCCGCGGCCACCATGGGCCACACCTGGGCATCCTTCCCCACGACGAAATCGATGACGACGGGGCGGTCGTTGATCTCCATCGCGCGCCGGATGGTGGCGTCGACGTCTTCCCTGGTCTCACAACGGAGCCCGGCGCAGCCGAGCGCCTCCGCGAGCAGGGTGAAGTCGGGGATGCGGTGCTTGTGGGTACCGAGATCGGTGTTGGAGTACCGCTCCGAGTAGAAGAGGTTCTGCCACTGGCGGACCATGCCCAGGTTGCCGTTGTTGATGACGGCGACCTTGATCGGCGCGCCTTCGATGGCGCAGGTGGCCAGTTCCTGGTTCGTCATCTGGAAACAGCCGTCGCCGTCGATGGCCCAGACCTGCTTGTCGGGCATGCCGAACTTGGCGCCCATCGCGGCCGGGACGGCGAAGCCCATCGTGCCGAGGCCGCCGGAGTTGATCCAGGTGCGCGGGTTCTCGTACTTCACGAACTGCGCGGCCCACATCTGGTGCTGGCCGACGCCCGCGGTGTAGACGGCGTCCGGGCCGACGAGCGAACCGATGCGTTCGATGACGTACTGCGGCGAAAGCGTCCCGTCCTCGGGCCACTCGTAGCCTGCCGGGTAGTCGTCGCGCCAGGCGCTGACCTGCGTCCACCAGTCCCTCAGATCCGGCTTCGCGGACTTGTCTGTCTCGGCGCGGACGGCCTCGATCAGCTCGGTGATGATCTCCGCGCAGTCGCCGACGATCGGCACGTCCGCCTTGCGGTTCTTGGAGATCTCGGCCGGATCGATGTCGGCGTGGACGATGGCGGCGTCCGGCGCGAACGAGGACAGCTGGCCGGTGACGCGGTCGTCGAAACGGGCGCCGAGCGCGATCAGCAGATCCGCCCGCTGCATCGCGGCGACCGCGGAGACCGTGCCGTGCATACCCGGCATCCCGAGGTGCTGCGGATGCGAGTCGGGGAACGCGCCGCGGGCCATCAGCGTGGTGACGACCGGGATCCCTGTCAGCTCGGCCAGTTCCATCAGCTGCCGCGAGGCGTCGGCCTTGATCACGCCACCGCCGACGTACAGGACCGGGCGGCGCGACTTGCTGATCAGCCGGGCGGCTTCGCGGACCTGCTTGCCGTGCGGGCGCAGCGTCGGCCGGTAGCCCGGCAGCCGCATTTCCGTCGGCCAGGAGAAGGAGGTCATCTCCTGCAGGACGTCCTTGGGGATGTCCACCAGGACCGGGCCGGGACGGCCGGTCGAGGCGAGGTGGAACGCCTCCGCGATGGTGCGCGGGATGTCCGCCGGGTCGGTGACCAGGAAGTTGTGCTTGGTGATCGGCATCGTGATGCCGCAGATGTCGGCTTCCTGGAAGGCGTCGGTGCCGATCAGCGCACGGCTCTGCTGACCGGTGATGGCGACCACCGGGACCGAGTCCATGTTCGCGTCGGCCAGCGGGGTGACCAGGTTCGTCGCCCCGGGACCCGACGTGGCCATGCACACACCGACCTTTCCGGTCGCCTGCGCGTATCCGGTGGCGGCGTGGCCCGCGCCCTGTTCGTGGCGGACCAGGACGTGGCGGACCTTCGTCGAGTCGAGCAACGGGTCGTACGCCGGAAGGATGGTGCCGCCGGGAATACCGAACACGATTTCCGCGCCGACCGCTTCGAGCGAGCGGACGAGCGACTGCGCGCCCGTGACCCTCACCGGGGTTCCGGCCGGGGGCGCCGGCTTGGGACGGGCTCCAGAGGTACCGGACTGGGATTGTCCGGAGTTCGCTTCAGCTCGCGAGGTGGCACTAGTCATCGCTTGTCTGCCTCGTCTTGTCTAGTCACTCGTTCGGGTATTCATCAGCTGGTTCGGCGTTGAAATTGTTCCAGGCAACGCTGTGATGATGTTTTGAGCATCAAAAAACCCCCGCCGACCGGAGTGGTCGCACGAGGGTCGCGCGTCGACGCAGCGGAAAGTTTCCCTAAGCGTCGACGCGCTTGGGAAGTACGAGACCGGTCTGCGTTGTCACGAGAGTGAAGTTAGCCGGTCCCCGTCAAGAGTGTCAACTCTGCGGGATGGCGATTCCGCATGCTGGACACCGTCACCCCACTGCACGACCCGCGTTCGGTGCCCCGGCGACCGCGGTGCACCATCTTCAGGGTGGCAGAAGAAAAGCAGCAAGAACAGGCGAACGAGGCACCTAAGGCCGTCTTCAAAATCCCGAACACGGCGCTACTGGCGATCGCTTTCCTCGTCGTTTGTGTGACGCCTGTCGCGTTCGGCGACGTGCCGTACCTCCAGTGGTTGTACCTCTTCCCGATCGCGCTGGCGGTATTCGTGATCCGGACCCGGACGACCGCGACGGCCCAGGGACTCGAAGTCCGCACGTTGTTCGGTCGACGGGACTTACCGTGGTCCTCCCTCAAGGGCCTCGCCATCACCGACAAGGCGAAGGTGCAGGCGGTGTTGCAGGACGAGACCAAGGTCGCCCTGCCCGCCGTGCGGACCCGGCATCTTCCGGTGATCTCGCTGGTCAGCGCCGGGCATATGGCCGATCCCTCCGGGCTCACCGACGACGCCGAAGCCGTCAAGGCGCCGGTGCCGGAGAAGGCCCCCGAGAAGACCCCGGACAAGACCGAGGAGTCCGGGACGACGTCCGGGGAGTAGGATTGGTAGGACCAGTTTGGCGCCGGTTCGCCCGGCAAGGCCCTGGTCCCCAACCCGAACCTTGGAGTCAGCCGTGCCCCCACTCCGTTCCCGGACCACCACCCACGGACGCAACGCGGCGGGCGCCCGCTCGCTCTGGCGCGCCACCGGGATGACCGACAGCGACTTCGGCAAGCCGATCGTCGCCATCGCGAACTCCTACACCCAGTTCGTGCCGGGGCACGTGCACCTCAAGGACCTCGGCGAGATCGTGGCCGGCGCGGTGAAGGAAGCGGGCGGCGTCGCCCGCGAGTTCCACACGATCGCCGTCGACGACGGCATCGCGATGGGGCACAGCGGAATGCTCTACTCGCTGCCCTCGCGCGAGATCATCGCCGACTCCGTCGAGTACATGGTGAACGCGCACCAGGCCGACGCGCTGGTCTGCATCTCCAACTGCGACAAGATCACCCCGGGCATGCTGAACGCGGCGATGCGGCTGAACATCCCGGTGGTCTTCGTCTCGGGCGGGCCGATGGAGGCGGGCAAGGCCGTGGTCGTCGGCGGGGTCGCGCAGGCGCCGACCGACCTGATCACCGCGATCGCCGCGTCGGCCAGCAGCGAGGTCGACGACGACGGGCTGTCCATTGTGGAACGCTCGGCCTGCCCGACCTGTGGCTCGTGTTCGGGCATGTTCACCGCCAACTCGATGAACTGCCTGACCGAGGCCCTCGGCCTCTCCCTGCCGGGCAACGGCTCCACCCTCGCGACCCACGCCGCGCGCAAGGCGCTGTTCGAGGACGCGGGCCGCACGGTCGTCGAACTCTGCAACCGCTGGTACGGCGAAGACGACGAATCCGCGCTCCCCCGCTCGATCGCGTCCAAGAAGGCGTTCGAGAACGCGATGGCCCTCGACATGGCGATGGGCGGCTCGACCAACACGGTGCTGCACGTCCTCGCCGCCGCGCAGGAGGGCGAGGTCGACTTCACCATCGACGACATCGACGCCATCGGCCGCCGCGTGCCGTGCCTGTCGAAGGTCGCGCCGAACTCGGACTACCACATGGAAGACGTCCACCGCGCCGGCGGCATCCCGGCCATCCTCGGTGAGCTGTACCGCGGCGGGCTGCTGAACACCGACGTCCACTCCGCGCACTCGCCGGACATCGAGTCCTGGCTGTCCACTTGGGACATCCGCGCGAAGGAGCCGTCGGCACGGGCGATCGAACTGTTCCACGCCGCGCCGGGCGGGGTCCGCACCACGGAGGCGTTCTCCACCGAGAACCGCTGGTCCTCTTTGGACACCGACGCCGCGGACGGCTGCATCCACGACGTCGAGCACGCCTACACCAAGGACGGCGGGCTCGCGATCCTGCGCGGCAACCTCGCCGAGAACGGCGCGGTCATCAAGTCCGCGGGCATCGACGAGGAACTCTGGCGCTTCGAGGGCCCGGCGCGCGTGATGGAAAGCCAGGAGGAGGCGGTTTCGGCCATCCTCAAGAAGGAGATCCAGCCCGGTGAGGTGCTGGTGATCCGCTACGAGGGCCCGGCGGGCGGCCCCGGGATGCAGGAGATGCTGCACCCGACGGCGTTCCTCAAAGGCTCCGGCCTCGGCAAGAAGTGCGCGCTGATCACCGACGGCCGGTTCTCCGGTGGCTCGTCGGGTATCTCGGTCGGGCACATCTCCCCCGAGGCGGCCGCGGGCGGGACGATCGGCCTGGTCCAGAACGGCGACCGGATCCTGCTCGACGTCCACGAGCGCCGTCTCGAACTGCTCGTCGACGCGGACGTCCTGGCCGAGCGCCGGGCGAAGATGGACGCGAGCGAGCGGCCCTGGCAGCCGGTCTCGCGGGACCGGCCGATCACCGCCGCGCTGCGCGCCTACGCGCGGATGGCGACCTCGGCCGACACCGGCGCCGTGCGAGACCCGAGCAAGTAGTCCTCTACTTGCGGCGGGTCTGGGTCCCGACGTGCCATGAACGACTCGTTACTTGCGAAATTTGCAAGTAACGAGTCGTTCATGGCACGGGACGCAAGCAGCACTCGCAAGTAGAGGACTAATGGCGAGAGGGCGTCAGCGGCAGAGGACGATCACCACGACCGAAGCCGCGGCCGACAGCAGGAGCCCGATCAACCCGAACGAAAGCGGCCGCTTCCGCCACGGGGTGTTGACGTCGAGCGAGAGCCGTCCGGCGCCCGCGAGCAGAAGGGTCAGCGAGGCCGCGCCCAGCAGGAGTTCGAACTCGAAGCCCTGCCCCGATTGCTGGAAGAACCCGCCGCTGAACTTCACGAACACGATGTTCGCGCAGACCCCGAGCAGCGCGGCGGCGCCGATCGGGGTGAACAGGCCCACCAGCACGAGCGCGCCGCCGAGTACTTCGCTGATCCCGGTGATCCACGAGAGCAGAGTGGTCTGGCTGGTGTAGCCGAAGTTGCCGAGCACCCTGGCGAAGCCGCCGACCCCGGGTCCGCCGAAGGCGCCGAAGAGGTGTTGCAGCCCGTGCGCGCCCATGGTCACGCCGAGCACCACTCGCAGGACGAGCAGACCGAGGTCGATCCCGCCCCTGGTCTCCGCCGGGTTCGGGGCCCCGTCGGAGTCCGCCACTTCCGAGATCATGCTGGTCTGGTAGTCATCGCTCACGCGCGAAGGGTAGGCGAAACCGGCCCGTCAGGCGACTGAACCGCCGGACCGGTGGCACAACGGCTCAGAACAGGGTCGCCGGCTCGACCGGTTCGGGCTCGGGCAGCGGATCGAGGCCGGGTACCAGGGCGCGCACGTCGTCGTGGAACCGGCGGGCGAGCGACGGTGCGTCGTCGTTGTCGGGGGTGTGCAGGAAGACCGTCGGCGACCGGCCCGCACGCAGCCACTCGGCGACCACCTCGGTCCACGGTCCCCATCCTTGAACGGTCTCCTCGATCGAGTCCCGGCCCAGGTAGCGGACGACCGGCCGGTCGGTCAGCGCCCGCGTCCGCCGCGGCAGCCGGGGTTTCTTCGCCCAGGCGTCCTGCTCGGCCTCGCTGGCCGGCGGGCTCCCGAAGAAGACCGTGGTGTCGAACGGCACCCACTCGGCGGCCGCGTCGGTGAGTGTCCTCTCCAGCAGCGACGTCGAGCCGGCGTCGGTGTAGAAATCCGGGTGGCGCACCTCAACGGCGCGACGGCGGCCGGCGGGGAGCCGGCGCAGGAAGCGGCCGAGGGTGTCGACGTCCGACGGGCCGAACGAGCCGGGCAGCTGGGTCCACAGGACCGCCCGTTCGCCGAGGGGTTCGATCGCGTCCAGGAACGCCCGCATCTCGGTCTCGACACCGGCGAGCCGGCGCTCGTGCGTGACGACTTTGGGCAGCTTGACCAAGAACCGGAAGCCCGGGTCGGTCTGCCGGGCCCACGTCGCGACGGTGTCCCGGGCGGGGGTCGCGTAGAAGGTGGTGTTGCCCTCGACCGCGTTGCACCAACCGGCGTAGGACCGCAGGCGCTCCCCGGCCGGCTGCGACCGCGGCAGGAACCGCCCGGCCCACGCCTTGTGCGCCCACATCGCACAGCCGACATGAAGACCTGCCACGCCCGTCACCCTTTCAGTACTCGCCGTGGACCAGGTTCTTCGGCAGTTCTCCACCCAGATAGCGGGTCAGCTCGCGGACCACCACCGCGTAGGACCGCTGCCGTACCCCGCTCACCGCGCCCCCGACATGCGGCGTCAGAAGCAGTCCCGGCACGTCCCACAGCGGGTGCCCCTCCGGCAGCGGCTCGGGATCGGTGACGTCGAGGGCGGCACGGAGCCGGCCCGTGGCGAGTTCCGCGACGAGCGCGTCGGTGACCACGACCGGTCCCCTCGCGACGTTGACGAGGATCGCGTCGTCCGGCATCGCGGCGAGGAAGCCGGCGTCGACCATGCCCCGCGTGTGCGGGGTCAGCGGCACCATCAGCACCGTGACGTCGTGCTCGGGCAGCAGTTCGGGAAGCTCGCCGCCGCCGTGCACGCCTTCGCGGGCCGTCGCGCCGACCATCGTGCAGCGCACGTCGAACGTCTCCAGCCTGCGCCGCAGGTGCCTGCCGAGGTCCCCGGCACCGACGATGAGGACCCGCTTGCCCTGCAGGGTGTCGGTCGTCCGGCGCTCCCAGAGCTTGCGGCGCCTGCCGTCGGCGAAATCGTCGAGGTTGCGGTAAATGGCCAGAAGAACCGCGACGACCCACTCGGCCGAACTGCCGCCGTGCGCGCCGCGGCAGGTCGAGAGCAGGACACCGTCCGGGACCTCGTCGATCCAGTCCTCGGCTCCGGCCACCAGCAACTGCACGAGCTTGACGTTCGGCAGTTCGTTCCACGGCACCTCGGCGGGCGGGTGGCCACCGGGGACCAGGACCACGGCCTCGGCGGCCTCCGCGGGGACGGGCTGCCCCCAGCGGTACACCACCGGACGCACGCCTTCGATCTCCGAAAGCGCGGTCACACCCTCTTCGTCGGGCACCAGCACGGTAACGGTCATGATCACCACGGTATCCAGTGCCGCTTACCTGTGGCTCACGTACGCCCACCTAGGCTGGGCCCGTGCGTACCCGGTACCGGCGGAAATGGTCTTCGTCGCTGGCTCTGCTGGCCTGCGGCGCACTAATACTGTCGGGCTGCGCCAAATTCGACAACACCGCGGCGAGCCAGACCTTCACCCCGGTGAACCCGCCGTCCCCCGAGGTCCCGCCACAGGTGGGGCCAGGTGGCGAGGCGGGAGACTCCGGCCCGGGCCGCCAGGGACCGAACCAGACACCGACGCCGGTCCCGCCGCCGCAGGGCTGCAAGGACTTCGACAAGGCCGTCATCGCGACCTGCCTGGACACCGTCGCCGCCGTGGCCGCGATCCCCGGTGACGGAACCGCCCCCAGCGCGCTCGCGGGGGAACGCAAGAGCGGCCGGATCATGCTCGCGATCGCGGAGAAGGACCCGGCCGACTGGGCCACCATCCCGGTCGACGGTTCCGGCGACGGCGGGCTCACCTCGCTCGCGCTGTCCCCCGGGTTCGCCGAAGACCAGCTCGTCTTCGCCTACATCACCACGCCGACCGACAACCGCGTCGTACGGCTGGCGAAGGGGCAGGCACCGAAACCGGTGCTGACCGGTATCCCCAAGGGCGCCACCGGCAACCGCGGCGCGATCGGCACCGACGGCAAGGGCGCGCTCCTGGTCGCCACCGGTGACGCCGGCAATCCGGGACTGGCGGCCGACCCCGCGTCGATGGCCGGGAAGGTGCTGCGCATCGACACCTCCGGCAAGCCCGCGCAGGGCAACCCGACGGCGGGCTCCGCGGTCTTCTCGAGCGGCGTGCACTCCCCCGGCGGCCTGTGCCGCGATCAGAGCGGCGCGCGCGTGTGGCTGACCGATCGCCTGGCCGACAAGGACGTCCTCTACCGGGTTCGGGCGGGACAGCCGATGACCACCCCGGCGTGGACCTGGACGGACAAGCCCGGTGTCGCGGGCTGCGCGGACTTCGTCGGCGCCGTCGGCTACCTGTACATCACGACGTCGATCGCGGGGAACCTGCAGAACCTGCCGGTCACCCCGGACGGTGCCGTCACCGGCAAGCCCAACGTCGCCATGGACGGCAAGACCGGTAAACCGCCGAAGACCTTCGGCCGGATGTCCGCGATGAGCATGGTCAACCCGCAGCTGGCCATCACCGGGACGATCAACAAGGACGGCGGAACGCCGGTGTCGAGCGACGACCGCGTGGTCATCATCGCGCCGTCGGTCGGCGGGGGCGGAAACGGCAAGGACTGAGCCGCCCACCCCCGCACCACTCAGCGGGAAGACCGGCGGCGTGAACCTGTCCGCGACTCGATCCGTGAAGGCCTCCTTGAGGGACTCTGAGTCCCTCAAGGAGGCCTTCACGGACTTTCGGAACCTTTCGGAACCGGAGCGGAGGGGTGGGTGTCACCTGTGGATTTCGTATTCGGTCCGTCGTCCGCACATCCCGTATCCGTCCTGTTCGGACGGTCGCGTGACCTGGACGCCGGACAGCGCGAGGTGTGCCGCATCGCCGTCTGCCAGCGCCTTCAGGTGTTCCCCGGTCAGTTCGGCGGCCGCGAGCGCGCCGTCCCGCCAGCGCGGGACCCAGGCGCCGATCTTCGGCGCGACCAGCGCGGCGGCCGCGTGATGGAAGTCCCTCAGCGGACCGGGATCCCCGGCGGCGAGAGCGTCGCGGAGCGGCAGATATCCCTCGACGGCGAGGTCCCGACGGCGAAGCGCGGCGGCGTCGTCCGTGGGCATCGCGGCGGCCTCGGCGTAGGCGGCCGGGTCAGCGAGAACCCTTGGCGGGAAGGTGAACACGGCGTCGCCCGCTTCAGGCAGCCCGCTGTTCTGCATCAGCACGGTGATCCGCAGGTCGTCGCGCTGGACCATCCGGTGGACGGTGCCAGGTGAGAACCACGCGACGACACCGGCTTCCAGGTCGGTCTCGAGATAGCCGTCGGCACTCAGCGTCTGCACCGCGCCCCGGCCGCCGGTGACCACATAGGCCTCGGTGCAGGCGAGGTGCACGTGCGGGCTGCCGCCGCATACCCCGTCCGCGGCCTCCCATTCGTAGGCGCGCAGATGGGAAAGGCCGATACCGCCGGGAAGCGGGAACACTGGGGCCTCCTCAGAATCCGTGTGTCTTCAGATAGTTCTCGACGCCGTCGCGGTCCCAGGCGCCGTCGGCGACCACCACCCGGTAGCGGTAGTGAAAGCTCTCGCCGGGCGGCAGCGTGAACTCCTCGAAGAACGCCCAGGAGATCGCCACCGTGGGGATGTCGTGCGACCGGACGAACCAGTGCGACTCGTGGATCGCGTCCTCGTTCTCCGGCGCGTGCGCGAAGACCAGCGTCGACTTCGCGTCGACCGCGTCGTGCTCGCCGACGAACGCCAGCCACGGCGCCTGCCTGCCCATCATCTCCTCGCCGCCGAGATCGCCCGGCCCGAGGATCTCGCCACCGCCGAAGTCGCGGGGCCCGCGCCAGTGGAGTCCGGTGTAGCCGGCCATCTCCCGCCCGGCCGTCGTCGGACTGCCGAATTCCAGCGGCTCGGCGCGGGTGTTGGTCAGGCCGATCGACCAGTCGATCGCCCAGGCGCCCTCGTCCGGCGAGGCGGAATGGACGACGAGGTCACGGCGTTCGCTCGCCCACTCCTCGCCGCCGTTCTCGATCCAGGTCAGCTTTTCGCGCAGCGTCAGGGTTTCCGGCTCGACCTGGAAGACCTCGAAACCGTCGTGCCGCATGGAGCCGACGCGATCGGGAAGATCCTGATACCAATCCCCGGGCACGTAGGTCCAGCCGCCCCAGAAGTTCTGGCCGGACAGATGACTCGACGTCATCTGAAGTCCCTTGTGCCAGCGATGATCGGCCGGGCGGTAGGCGCTGACCTGGTTGCCCGCCAGCGTGCGCAGCGGATGCGCGTAGGGCTTGCGGGACTCATAGGCGGACGGATCGGGCTTGTACACATAGGACAGAAGTTCGACTCCCGCCGCCTCGACGGTGACACGTTCGCCGTGGCGATGGGTGACAGTGATGGGCTCGCTCATCGGCGCCCTCCCCCGTTCATGGCGGTGTGGAACGGGTCTTCGGACGTGATCTCGCCCGCGTGGACGGTGCGCCCGGTGAACGCGGACTTGTAGAGGGCGGCGACGAAACCGAGCGCCCGCCGTCCGTCGGCGCCGCTGCACGGCGGGCGTTCCCCCGCTTGGACGGCGGCGAGGACGTGGGCGAGTTGCGCGGCATGGGAACTGTCCATGTCGGCGGCCGGAGCACGCCACTTCTGGACCCGCTCGACGTCTTGGACGTGCGGCGCGGGCGAGTAGGTCCAGTCGTCGTTGCCGTAGCCGTAAAGGTGGGTAAGTTCGACTGTCGCGTCGGCGCAGTCGATCCGGATGCGGCTGACCTCGTCGGGCGAGAGCACGCTGTTCACCACCGTGGCCAGCGCGCCGGATTCGAAGCGCACCAACGCGGTCGACACGTCCTCGGTGCGGACGTCGTGCACGAGCCTGCCCGCCATGGCGCTGACCTCGGTCCATTCGCCGAGCAGGTGCAGGAGCAGGTCGATCTGGTGGATGCCGTGGCCCATCGCGGGCCCGCCGCCCTCGGTCTCCCATTCGCCACGCCACGGGACGGCGTAGTACGCGGCATCGCGGAACCACGTCGTCTGGCAGTGCGCGACCAGCGGCCGCCCCAGTTCGCCCGCGGCCAGCAGGCCACGGAAATGCTCGACGGCCGAGCCGAACCGGTGCTGGAAGACGAAACCGGCATACGGCCCGCCGTCGGACTCGGCAGCGGTCATCTCGTCATACCCGGCCAAGGACAGGCACGGCGGCTTCTCGCACCACACCCACGCCCCGGCGTTCAGCGCCTGGACGGTCTGCCCGACGTGCAGCGAAGGCGGCGTGCAGACCGACACGAGGTCGGGCTTCTGCTCGGCGAGAAGTGTCGATAAATCGGTGTAGGGCTTGATAGCACCGGTGGCGAATCCGGCGACCCTGGTTTCGTCGACGTCCGCCGCAGCGACCACGGTCACGTCCGACGGGTGGGCTTCGTAGGCGGCTAGATGGCTCTTGGCGATGCTTCCGGTGCCGATGATGGCCGCCCGGAGGAGCTTCCCGGTCGTCACCCGTGACCTTCCACAGTACGTATGAGGCCCTCACAACGTACGCAGAAAGCGCTTTCTGTCGCAACCCCTCGCCACTAGAGGACTACTTGCGGAGGAAACGGACGTCGAGGAACGCGACGACGCCGGAGGCCACGGCGGCCAGCAGGCCGAGGTAGCGACCGAGGCCGGCCCCGATCTCGATGCCGGCCGCGGAGAAGATGCCCCGCTGGTCGGCGTCGAACTGCCAGTCGAGGGTGAGCCAGCCGAGCGCCATCAGCAGCAGCGCCCCGATAGCGGTCATCAACCAGAGATGCGGGAGCCCGGCACGGCGGACGGCGTCGACCCGGCCGAACAGCACGACGGCGATACCGGGCAGGAGCAGCAGGAAGAGCGGAGCCCAGGCGAGGAAGCCCGAACCCCAGGCGTCACGCGTGACATCGTCGGCGGGCAACGACGTCAGCACGTCCTCGATCTCCGGCCGCGACGCGGACAGTGTCGTCCACGGCAGGAACAAGGCCACCAGCGCGAGCAGCCCGGCCGCGAGGCCGAGCCACTCACGCCAGGTGACCTTCTTCAAACCGAGTTCAGGCACCGACTCGCTCGATGATCAGTTCCCGCACGCGCTTGGCGTCGGCCTGGCCCTTGGTGGCCTTCATGACCGCGCCGACGATCGCCCCGGCCGCGGCCACCTTGCCGCCGCGGATCTTCTCGGCGACGTCCGGCTGCGAGGCCAGTGCCTCGTCGACCGCCGCGATCAGCGCGGAGTCGTCGGAGACCACCTTGAGGCCGCGCTTCTCGACGACCTCGGACGGCGAACCTTCGCCGGCGAGAACGCCGTGGGTGACCTCCTTGGCCATCTTGTTGGTCAGCTCGCCGGAGTTGACCAGCCCGATGACCTCGGCCAGCTGCGCCGGGGTGATCGCCAGCTCGGCCAGTTCGATCTCGCGGGAGTTGGCCTCCTGCGCCAGCGTGTTGACCCACCAGCTGCGGGCCTCGTCCGGCGTCGCGCCCGCTTCGACGGTCGCGGCGACCAGATCGACCGCGCCGACGTTGAGCAGGTCCCGCAGCGCCTCGTCGGTCAGGTTCCACTCGCCCTGGATGCGCTTGCGGCGCTCCGAGGGCATCTCCGGCAGCGTCTTGCGGAGTTCCTCGACCCACTCGGCCGACGGTGCGATCGGCACCAGGTCGGGCTCCGGGAAGTACCGGTAGTCCTCGGCGGTCTCCTTGGTGCGGCCGGGCGACGTGGTGCCGTCGGCCTCCTGGAAGTGCCGCGTCTCCTGCTTGATCGTGCCGCCGTCGGCGAGGATCGCCGCCTGGCGGGTCATCTCGTACCGCACGGCGCGCTCGACGCTGCGAAGCGAGTTGACGTTCTTCGTCTCGGTGCGCGTGCCGAACTCGGTCGCGTCCTTGGCCATCAGCGACACGTTGGCGTCGCAGCGGACCGAACCCTGGTCCATCCGGACGTCCGAGACGTCGAGCGCGCTCAGCAGATCCCGCAGCGCGGTGACGTACGCCCGCGCGACCTCGGGAGCGCGTTCCCCGGTGTGCTCGATCGTCTTGGTGACGATCTCGATCAGCGGCACGCCCGCGCGGTTGTAGTCGAGCAGCGAGTGCTCGGCGCCGTGAATCCGGCCGGTGGCGCCGCCGACGTGCAGCGACTTGCCGGTGTCCTCCTCCATGTGCGCGCGCTCGATCTCCACGCGCACGACCTCGCCGTCGTCCAGCGTCACGTCGAGGTAGCCGTTGAAGGCGATGGGCTCGTCGTACTGCGAGGTCTGGAAGTTCTTCGGCTGGTCCGGGTAGAAGTAGTTCTTCCGGGCGAACCGGCACCACGAGGCGATCTCGCAGTTGAGCGCCAGGCCGATGCGGATCGCGCCCTCGACGGCCTTGCCGTTGACCACCGGCAGCGAGCCGGGAAGCCCGAGGCAGGTCGGGCAGACCTTGGAGTTGGGCTCGCCGCCGAACTCGTTGGCACAGCCGCAGAACATCTTGGTGTTCGTGTTCAGCTCGACGTGCACTTCGAGGCCCAGCACCGGGTCGAACCGCTCGATGACGTCGGCGTAGTCCATGAGTTCCACTACGGCGGTCACTTCTTTCCTCCCAGTTCCGGAACCTGGTGCACCAGCGAGCCACCGTTGGCGGCGTCCCGCGCGACCTCGTAGGCGGCGCCGACGCGGTAAAGCCTGTCGTCCGCCATCGCGGGGGCCATGATCTGCAGCCCGACCGGCAGGCCGTCCTCGTGCGACAGTCCACTCGGGACGCTCATGGCGGCGTTGCCCGCGAGGTTCGACGGGATGGTGCAGAGGTCCGCCAGGTACATCGCCAGCGGGTCGTCGACGCGCTCGCCGATCTTGAACGCGGTGGTCGGCGTGGTCGGCGAGACCAGCACGTCCACCTTCTCGAACGCGGCGTCGAAGTCGCGCGTGATGAGCGTGCGCACCTTCTGCGCCGAGCCGTAGTAGGCGTCGTAGTAGCCCGACGAAAGCGCGTACGTGCCGAGCATGATGCGGCGCTTGACCTCGGGGCCGAAGCCCTTCTCGCGGGTCAGCGACATGACCTCTTCGGCGCTGTGCGCGCCGTCGTCGGAGACGCGCAGGCCGTAGCGCATGGCGTCGAACCGGGCGAGGTTCGACGAGCACTCGCTCGGCGCGATCAGGTAGTACGCGGGCAGCGCGTAGGTGAAGTTCGGGCACGAGACCTCGACGACCTCGGCACCGATCGCGCGCAGCTGCTCGACGGCGGCTTCGAAGGACCGCAGGACGCCGGGCTGGTAGCCGTCGCCGGCGAATTCCTTCACCACGCCGACGCGCACGCCCTTGAGGTCACCGGTCAGGCCCTGGCGGGCCGCGGCGACCACCGGCGGGACCGGCGCGTTGATCGAAGTCGAGTCCATCTGGTCGTAACCGGCGATGACCTCGTGCAGCAGCGCCGCGTCGAGCACCGTCCGCGCGCAGGGACCGGCCTGGTCCAGCGACGACGAGAAGGCGACGAGGCCGTAGCGGGAGACGCCGCCGTACGTCGGCTTCACGCCGACGGTGCCGGTGACCGAACCGGGCTGCCGGATCGAACCACCGGTGTCGGTGCCGATCGCGAGCGCCGCCTCGAACGCCGCGATGGACGCCGAGGAGCCACCGCCGGAACCGCCCGGGATGCGGGCGTGGTCCCACGGGTTGTGCGTCGGGCCGAACGCGGAGTTCTCCGTGGAGGAGCCCATCGCGAACTCGTCCATGTTGGTCTTGCCGAGCACCACGACACCGGCCTCGCGCAGCTTGCGCGTCACGGTGGCGTCGTACGGCGGGATCCAGTTCTCCAGGGTCTTCGAACCGACCGTGGTGGGGATGCCCTTGGTGGTCAGCACGTCCTTGAGCGCCAGCGGCACACCGGCCAGCGGCGACTTCGGGGCGTTGCCCTCGGCGACGTCGGCGTCGACCGCGCGGGCCGCGTCGAGCGCGCCCTCGGTGTCCACGTGCAGGAACGCGTGGATGTGGTCGTCGACCTCGGCGATCCGGTCCAGGTGAGCCTGCGCGACCTCGACCGCGGACACCTCACGGGCCTGGATCTTGTCCGCCAGTTCGGCGGCGGACAGCTTGATGAGTTCGGTCACTGTTCTTCTCCCAGAATCCGCGGCACCCGGAAACGACCCTCTTCGCTGGCCGGCGCACCGGCCAGCGCCTGCTGCTGGGTCAGCCCCGGTCGGACCGTGTCCTCACGGAACACGTTGGTCAGCGGCACTGCGTGCGACGTGGGCGGGACATCCTCGCCGGCGACCTCGCTCACCTTGGCCACCGAATCGAGGATCTGATCGAGCTGACCTGCGAAGACGTCCAGCTCCTCCTCGGTGACGGCAAGCCTGGCAAGCTTGGCGAGGTGCGCGACCTCGTCGCGGGAAATGTTGGGCACGCGGGTGACTCCCGGGGTGTGCTGTGCGGGTTCTGTCGGAAGCTGCAAGTCTATGGTGGCGGCATCGGCGCACTCGACTGGGTTATGCCGGGCTCGCACCAGGGCTTGGGATAGGGCGCTCCGGGTAAGGAGTGCCTGGTTCGTTATCCCGCAGGCCGGATGGTGGGTCCCATTACCCCTTCCGGTCTGTCACAATCGGCGCCCGGCGTAGCGCGTTCCACGGCGAGGCTGGGACGCCTGAGGCGAGAGGGGCGCGTGTGTCGTTCCTGATCCGGGTCCAATTACCGGACACCCCGGGGACCCTCGGCGCGGTCGCCACGGCGCTCGGCACCGTCGGTGCCGACATCCTGAGCGTGGACGTGGTCGAGCGCGGCAACGGCGTCGCCATCGACGACCTCGTCGTCGAAATCCCCTCCGGCAGGCTTCCGGACGCGCTGATCACCGCCGCCGAAAGCGTCGACGGTGTCGAGGTCGACGCCGTCCGCCCGTACGCCGGCGTGCTCGACACGCATCGCGAGCTCGAACTGGTCGAGGAGATCGCCGCGCATCCCGCTTCGGGGCTGGAGATCCTCGCCGAGGGCGTGCCGCGGATCATCCGGGCCGGCTGGGCCGTCGTCGTCGAGCATTCGGAGTCCGGGGCGCTGCGGCTCGCATCCTCGAACGCCGCGCCCGAGACGCCGATCACCGACCTGCCGTGGCTGCCGCTGGAGCGCGCCACCATCCTCGACGGCGAGGAGGCGTGGATCCCGGAGACCTGGAAGGAACTGGGCACGGAACTCGCGGCCACTCCCCTGGGCAAGCCGGGGAAGGCACTGCTGGTCGCGCGGCCGGGCGGGCCGAACTTCCGGGCCGCCGAGGTGGCCCGGCTCGCGCACTTCGCGGGCATCGTCGCCGTCGTGCTCGACAGCTGACGCCCCGCGTTTCGTCCTCTAGTCGCGGTACATGCACGTGCAACTACCGCACCTAGAGGACGAAACGCGGTCCGGCGCGAGGGGTTACGCGAGGTCCAAACGGTAGGCGATCAGGTCGACACCGGGGTGCGGCGCCCAGTCCCGCTCCGGCAATCGCACGAAACCGAGCCGCTCGTACAGCCGGTGCGCCCGGTTCATCGTGCTCAGGCTGCACAGCACGACCCGGACCGCGTCCAGTTCCCGCGCCCGCTCGATGACCGCCTTCGTCAGCGCCTCGCCGATGCCCCGGCCGGTGGCCGACGGCAGGACGCCGAGCATGCGGAACTCCAGCTCGCCCTCGCGCGAGAGCTCCGCGAACGGGGTGCCAGGCCGCGCGATGGTGACGGTGCCGACCAGCGTGCCGTCACCGTCCTCCGCGACCAGGAGTTCGGCCTGTTCGGCGCGGCGGGCGGCGTCGAGGAGTTCGGCGGCGTAGCCGACGCCCTCCACAAGCCCCCGTTCCGCACCGTATGCGGCCAGGGTCAGCTCCCCGACCGCCTTCAGTTCGCCATCACGGGCGGGCCGGATCTCCAGGTCACTCACCGTTCTCCTCCTCGTCGGTCGGCAACGCGAGTTCGGCGGCCGCCTCGGGGCCGCTCTCCAGCAGTACCCGGAAGCCGTTCTCGTCGAGCACGGGCACCTTCAGCTGGACGGCCTTGTCGTACTTCGTCCCGGGGGCATCGCCGACGACGACGAACGCCGTCTTCTTCGACACCGAGCCCGCCGCCTTGCCGCCGCGGGCCATGATGAATTCCTTGGCCTCGTCGCGGGAGTAGTCGTTCAGGGAACCGGTGACGACGATCGACAGGCCTTCGAGGTTGCGCGGGATGGACTCGTCGCGTTCCTCCGCCATCCGCACCCCGGCCGCCCGCCACTTCTCGACGATCTCGCGGTGCCAGTCGACGGCGAACCATTCGCTCGCCGCGCGCGCGATGGTCGGGCCGACACCGTCGACGTCGGCGAGCTCCTCCTCCGAGGAGTTCTCGATCCGTTCCAGCGAACCGAACTCGCGGGCGAGCGCCTGCGACGCCGTCGGGCCGACGTGCCGGATCGACAGGCCGACGATGACCTTCCACAGTGGACGGTCCTTCACCGTTTCCAGGTTGTCCAGCAGCTTGCGCCCGTTGGCCGACAGATCTCCGGCCTTGGTGCGGAACAACTCGACCTGGAGCAGCTTCTCCTCGTCCAGCTCGAAGATGTCGCCCTCGTCGTGCACCACGCCGGCGTCGAGCAGCGCGACCGCGGCCTCGTAGCCGAGCACTTCGATGTCGAACGCGCCCCGGCCGCCGAGGTGGAACAACCGCTCGCGCAGCTGCGCCGGGCAGGACCGTGAATTCGGGCAACGGATGTCGATGTCGCCCTCCTTCTGGTACGCCAGTTCGGTGTCACAGTTGGGGCAGCGCAACGGCATGATGAACTCGCGCTCTTCGCCGGTGCGCGCGTCCACCACCGGGCCGAGCACCTCGGGGATGACGTCGCCCGCCTTGCGGATCACGACCTTGTCCCCGATCAGCACACCCTTGCGCTTGACCTCTTCCTGGTTGTGCAGCGTCGCCATGGCCACCGTGGACCCGGCCACCTTCACCGGCTCCATCACCGCGAACGGCGTGACCCGCCCGGTGCGGCCGACGTTGACCTGGATGTCCAGCAGGGTGGTGATCGCCTCTTCCGGCGGGTACTTGTAGGCGATCGCCCAGCGCGGCGCGCGCGAGGTCGTGCCGAGTCGGCGCTGCAGCGCGACCTCGTCGACCTTGATGACGACGCCGTCGATCTCGTGTTCGGCGTCGTGGCGGTGCTCGCCCCAGTATTCGATGTGGTCGAGCAGTTCCTTGTCCGTGCCCAGAACCTTGCTGTGCGGCGAAACCGGCAGGCCCCACGCGGCGAGCGCGTCGTACGCCTCGGACTGGCGCCGCGGCTCGAATCCCGAGCGTTTCCCGAGCCCGTGGCAGATCAGCCGCAGGTTGCGGGACTTCGTGATCTTCGGATCCTTCTGCCGCAACGATCCGGCGGCCGTGTTGCGCGGGTTCGCGTACGGGTCCTTGCCCGCCTCGACCATCTTCGCGTTGAGCGCCAGGAAGTCCTCGACGCGGAAGTACACCTCGCCGCGGACCTCGACCAGCGCGGGCACCGGGAATTCGTCGGTGCCCGTCAGCCGCTCGGGCACCTGCCCCAGGGTGCGGACGTTGAGCGTGACGTCCTCACCGGTGCGGCCGTCGCCCCGGGTCAGCGCGCGGGTCAGGCGGCCGTTCTCGTACAGCAGGTTGATCGCGAGCCCGTCGATCTTCAGTTCGGCGAGGTACTTCGTCGCACCGATCTCCTTCTGGACGCGCTCGACCCACGTCTCGAACTCTTCGGTGTCGAAGACGTTGTCCAGGCTGAGCATGCGTTCGAGGTGGTCGTGCGCGACGAACTCGGTGGAGAACGTGCCGCCGACGTTCTGCGTCGGCGACTCCGGCGTCACCAGTCCGGGGTGCTCGTCCTCGATCGCCTGGAGTTCGTTGAGCAGCGTGTCGAACTGGCCATCGGACACGATGGGTGAATCCAGCACGTAGTACCGGAACTGATGCCCGCGGATCTCCTCGGCCAGTACGCCGTGCCGCTCGCGGACCTCGGCCGGGACGTCGGTGACGTCCTGCGCGGGCTCGGTGTTCTCGGTGCTTCGTGGGGGGATTTCGCTGCTCACAGGGGTGACTCTAGTCGGCGGTACCGACAGTTCCGGGTGTCTCGGCGTCGAGTCGGCCGACCACTTCGCGCAGTTCCAGGAGGGTCAGCTGCCCCTCCTGCGCCTCGGTCACCAGCTCGACCCGGCCCAGCCGTTCGGCCGCGACGCGCTCACCCAGCGTGGCGTCCAGCGGCAGGAAGGTCATGGCCGTCCGGGTCTCCGGCTGCAGTTCCTCGATCAGGGGGTGGAACACGGTCACGTCCACCCGTCCGGCTGATTCGTCCACCTTCGCGGTCACCCGGACCTCGGCGAGCGGGATGCGGGTCTCGCCGAGGTTGACGGTGACTTCACTCGGATCGGGGACCGGCGGCACCGAATCGTGGTACTCCCAGATCGCGTCCTCCGGCGGCGCGGCGGCCTTCCACGCGTCGGTGTAAGGGCGCAGTTCCGGATCCTCCTGGCCGGTGAGCACCAGCGCGTAGATGGCCCGGTGCCCACGATCGAGGGAAAAGTGCAGCCGTGGGTGCAAGGCCTCGACGATCGTGCAGAGGTCGTGTTCCACCCGATGGGGTTCACGATCGCCGAGCGCGGCGCTGACCTCGGGCAGGAGTTCGAACCACGCCACCCAGAAGGCCATCGCCGCGGCCGCCGTGTCCTCGGGGATCGGCTGCTCTGGCCACGCGGTGCGGGGGTCGGGTACGTCCTCGGTCTTGCGGGAGCGGCGGAACAAACGCATGGGAGGCACGCTACCGCGCCGGTCACCAGCCTTCAGGCGGTTCGGTGAATGCCTTGCCGGCTTCGCGGCTGAGCGTCAGCGCGCGGCGCATCCATTCGGGAGTGGCACCCGCGAGGCCGCACGCAGGGGTCGGCACGACGCGTTCAGCGAGGATCTCGCGGGAGAATCCGAGCCGGTCGAACAGTTTGAACACG
The DNA here is from genome assembly GCF_046549055.1 of Amycolatopsis sp. lyj-112. Classification (NCBI taxonomy): domain Bacteria; kingdom Bacillati; phylum Actinomycetota; class Actinomycetes; order Pseudonocardiales; family Pseudonocardiaceae; genus Amycolatopsis; species Amycolatopsis sp. lyj-112. Next base: position 81,002 of record NZ_JAJPWS010000023.1, read on the forward strand.
GGCGAAACGAGTTCGCGCAGCGTCAGCGGCACACCGGGGTCGGCCGTGGGCACGAGACCGAGCATCAGCGTCGTGCCGGCATCGATCGTCTCGCCGATCTCGTCCAGTTGCCCCGGAGAAGCACCCCTCAGCAACGAAAAGTCGAACGCGATCGCCCCGGCCCCGGCCGCGCGCAGCAGTGAGATCGGCGGCTTCTCGGCGCAGCAGTGCACGGCGACCGGCATCCCCGTGATGCGCTCCGCCCCGGAGATCACCGTCGACAGCAGTTCGCGGGCCTCCGGTGCGGGAACCGCGGGGACGGTGCCGTACCCGGAAGCCGTCGGCAGGTCGCCGGCGAGGACCGCGGGCAGCGACGGTTCGTCGAACTGCAGCACCACCGGCGCCCCGGTCCGCGACTTCAGTTCCGCGACATGGTCGACCAGGCCGTCCAGCAGCGACGCGGTGAAGTCGCGCAACGCACCCCGGTCGGTCAGGATCCGGTGCCCGCGCTGGAGTTCGATGTTCGCGGCGAGCGTCCAGGGGCCGGCGAACTGCGCTTTGAAGACCGGCGGGACGTCGCCGTACTTCTCCCGGACCTCCTGCACCGCGTCGAGGTCCCAGCGCAGCAGGTCGACGGCCCGGCGGTGCTCGTGGCCCGCCCGGGACGCGACCCGGTAGCCACTCGGCACCACCTCGACGGCGAGGTCGACCAGCAGCGCGGCGGTCCGCCCGATCAGATCGGCACCGACCCCGCGCGCGGGAAGTTCGGGAAAGTAGGGGAATTCGGGCAGCTCGCCGAAGACGATCGAAGCGGCCTCGACCGGGTCGGTACCGGGCATGGAACCGATCGCGGTGGCTGCGCCTAGAGGCCAAGGTCGTTCGTTCACACCCGGATTCTCCCCGTTGTCCCAGTGTGAAGACAGGCGGGGCACGCCGAGACACGGACATTCGACGCAATTGCCGTCGTCGAGCCCGTAAGTGCCTCGCGCGCATTACGCTGACCAGCCATGACGAGCTCTCCCCAGCCCGCCGGCTGGTACCCCGACCAGCAGAACCCCCGGGTCTACCGGTGGTGGGACGGGCAGGCCTGGACGCCGAACACGAGGCCGTCCCACGACGCCGAAGCGATCGAGCTGGACATCGAAGGCGCTCACGACCCGAACAAGATCCGTTCTCAGGTGGGACACGGGACGCAAGGCCGGGCCGGTGGGGCCACCGGCGGCGGAACCCTGTTCTCCGAACCGGTCCTGGTGGTCAACCAGCGCGCGAAACTCATCGAAATGTCGAACGAGTTCGGGGTGTTCGACCAGAACGGCAACCGCCTCGGCGGCGTCGTGCAGGTCGGGCAGAGCACCTTGAAGAAGGCCATTCGCCTGCTGACGAATTACGACCAGTTCCTGACGCACCGCTTCGAAATCCGCGATGCCAACCACAGCACGGTGCTGAAGGTGACGCGGCCGGCGAAGGTGTTCAAATCCCGGTTCCTGGTGACGAAGGCCGACGACTCGCCGATCGGGGAGATCGTGCAGGAGAACGTCTTCGGCAAGATCCGGCTGGGATTCCTGGTCGACGGCCAGAAGGTCGGCGGGATCTTCGCGGAGAACTGGCGGGCGTGGAACTTCGTGATCAAGGACCACGACGACGTCGAGATCGCGCGGATCACCAAGACCTGGGGCGGTTTCGTGAAGGCCGCGTTCACCACGGCCGACAATTACGTCGTCGAGATCCACCGGCCGCTGCGGGATCCGCTGGCCTCGATGGTGGTCGCGTCGGCGCTGACCATCGACACGGCGCTGAAGCAGGACGACAAGGGCTGACCGCAACCAGAGGACTAATTGCGTGCGGGACTAGTGACGCGGGTCTCACCCCGCTCAAGTGGACACTCGCCTTCCGGCGGCTCAAGGTGGAAGGACTGGGCGGCACGCTGGAGTGCGTCCCGGGACGGAGGTCACCATGGAGCCGTTGCCCGAAGACGGCGAACGGGACTGGGCCGAACCAGGCGTCTACACGGTTTCGCCCGGGGTCCACCGGATCCCGCTGCCGTTGCCGCACGACGCGTTGCGCGCGGTCAACGTCTACGTCGTCACCGACGGCACCCGCCTGGTCCTCATCGATTCGGGCTGGGCGCTGGAATCGGCCCGCGAGCGGCTTTCGCGCGGGCTCAAGGGTCTCGGCGCCGACCTCGGTGACATCGACGAGTTCCTGATCACCCACGTGCACCGCGACCACTACACGCTGGCCGTGGAACTGCGCCGCGAGTTCGGCGGCAAGATCGGGCTGGGGAAGCTGGAAGAGCCTTCCCTGTCACGATCGGGCGATCCGGACCGCTTCCCGATGGAGGCGCAGGTCGGCCTGTTGAACCGCTGCGGCGCGGTGCCGGTGGTGGAGGAACTCGCCAAGGCCTTCGGCGGGGTCCGGCATACCGAAGCGCATCTGTGGGAGCAGCCCGACGAATGGCTCGCCCCCGGCAAGCGCACCGTCGTGCCCGGCCGCGAGTTCGACATCGTGCCCACGCCGGGACACACTGCCGGTCACGTCGTCTTCGTCGACGACGAAGCGGGCCTACTGTTCTCTGGCGACCACGTGCTGCCGCACATCACGCCGTCCATCGGGTTCCAGCCGGTGCCGGTCGACCTGCCGCTGAGCGACTACCTCGACTCGCTGCGCCTGGTCCGTGAAATGCCCGACCGGCGCATGCTCCCCGCGCACGGGCTGGTGACCGAAAGCGTCCACGCCCGGGTGGACGCGTTGCTGGAGCACCACCGCGACCGGCTCGAAGTCATGGGCGCGGAGATCACCGGGGACGTCACTACGGCGTACGAAGTCGCGTTGCGGCTGGGCTGGACGCGCAAGCAGCGGAAGCTCGCGGAGATGGACCCGTTCAACCAGATGCTCGCCGTCCTCGAAACCGGCTCGCATCTGGATCTGCTGGTGGCCCAAGGGAAACTCGCCGCGACCGAGGCCGACGGCGTGCGGCACTACCGATGATCATCCGTCCTGCGCGCCGCGAAGACGTCGCGGCCATCGTCGCCATGCTCGCCGACGACCAGATCGGCAGTACGCGTGACTCCGCCGACGACCTGACGCCGTACTTGAAGGCCTTCGAGGAGATCGACGCCGATCCCGGCGAGATGCTGATCGTCGCCGACGACGACGGGCAGGCGGTGGGCACGCTCCAGCTGTCGATCATCCCGGGCCTGGCCAGGAAAGGCGCGCTGCGCGGGCAGATCGAGGCTGTCCGGGTGCGGGCGAGCCATCGCGGCTCCGGGATCGGCGGAGAGCTGATGGCGTGGGCGATCGAAGAGTCCCGGCGTCGAGGGTGCGCGCTCGTGCAGCTGACGTCCGACGTGAAACGCGAGGACGCGCACCGGTTCTACGAACGCCTCGGCTTCGAAGCGAGCCACACCGGCTTCAAGCTCAAGTTTTAACTCGCCTAAAGCTTTAACCCCCCGCGTTTCGTCCTCTAGTTGCGGTAGTTGCACACGCAAGAACCGCGACTAGAGGACTAAACGCGAAAGTCAGCGGGTTCCTGAGATCTTCGCGCTTCCCAGGACGAGATCGCCCTCGGCCGCGTCGGTGCGGTAGAGCACCACGACCTGACCCGGCGCGACCCCGCGCAGCGGCTCCCGAAGCTGGACGGTCACCTCGTCGCCCTCGGCCTCGGCGACGGCCTCGACGATCCCGCCGTGCGCGCGCACCTGGACGACGCATTCGGTCGGTCCGTCGAGCGGGCGCTCGCTCGGCCAGATCGGGCGGTCGGCCTCGATCACGTTGACGCCGAGGTCCTGCATGGAACCGACCTTCACCGTGCCCGAAACCGGCTCCAGCGAAAGCACGTAGCGCGGCCGCCCGTCCGGCGCCGGCGCCTCGATGCCGAGGCCCTTGCGCTGGCCGATGGTGAAACCGTGCACGCCGGTGTGCTCACCGAGCACCGCGCCGGTCTCGGCGTCGACGAGCTGGCCGGGACGCTGGCCGAGCCGCTTCTCCAGGAAGTTCTTGGTGTCCCCGTCCGGGATGAAGCAGATGTCGTGGCTGTCCGGCTTCTGCGCCACCGACAGGCCACGGCTCTCGGCCTCGGCGCGGACGTCGGTCTTCCACGTGTCGCCCAGCGGGAACAGCGAATGCCGCAGCTGCTCCGGTGTCAAGGAAGCCAGCACGTAGGACTGGTCCTTGCCGGAGTCCACGCTGCGCCGCAGCTCCGGCACACCGTCCACAACGGACAGCCGGGCGTAGTGCCCGGTGGCGACGGCGTCGAAGCCCAGCGCCATGGCCTTGTCCAGCAACGCCTCGAACTTGATCTTCTCGTTGCAGGTGACGCAAGGGTTCGGCGTGCGACCCGCGGCGTACTCACCGACGAAGGTTTCGATGACCTCTTCGGTGAACCGCTCGGCGAAGTCCCAGATGTAGAAGGGGATGCCGAGGATGTCGGCCGCGCGGCGCGCGTCGCCCGAATCCTCGATCGTGCAGCAGCCACGGGAGCCGGTGCGCAGCGTGCCGGGCTTCGCCGACAGCGCCAGGTGCACGCCGACGACCTCGTGCCCGGCGTCCACGGCGCGCGCGGCGGCCACCGCCGAGTCGACTCCCCCGCTCATCGCGGCCAGTACCCGCATTTTCCTCACACCTCTTGCTTCTGCGTCTGCTTGCGCATTCCGGCGAGCCCGGCTTGCCTCGCCCTGTCGACGACGCTCGCGATCTCCCTCGAAACCGCTTCAACGTCTTCCGGCGCCGAGGTATGCCCGAGTGAGAACCGCAGCGAACCGCGCGCGGCCGCCGGGTCGGCGCCCATGGCCAGGAGTACGTGACTCGGCTGCGCGACACCCGCCGTGCACGCCGATCCAGTGGAACACTCGATGCCCTTGGCGTCCAACAGCATTAACAGGCTGTCACCCGCGCAACCGGGGAAGGTGAAGTGGGCGTGGCCGGGCAGGCGCTCGCCCTCGCCGCCGTTGAGCACCGCGTCCGGCACCTCACGCTGGACCGCCTCGATCAGACCGTCCCGAAGTTCGGCGACACGCTTGGCGTACTCCTCGCGCGCGTCGACGGTGACCTTCACAGCCGTCGCGAACGCGATCACCGCGGGGACGTCGAGCGTGCCCGAACGCACGCTGCGCTCCTGGCCGCCGCCGTGCAGGACCGGGACGCACGCGACGTCGCGCCCGAGCAGCAGCGCGCCGACGCCGTACGGGCCGCCCAGCTTGTGCGCGGTCAGCGTGAGCGCGGCGGCGCCACTCGCGGCGAAGTCCACGGGCACCGCGCCGACGGCCTGGACGGCGTCGGTGTGCAGCGGGATCTCGTGCTCGGCGCAGACGGCGGCGAGGTCGGCGACCGGGTTGACCGTGCCGACCTCGTTGTTCGCCCACATCACGGTGGCCAGCGCGACCGTCTCAGGGCTGTCGCCGATCGCCGCGCGCAGCGTCTCGGGCGACACGCGGCCGGACTGGTCGACGTCGAGCCAGACGATCTCGGCACCCGCGTGCTGCTCCAGCCACTCGACGGAATCGAGGACGGCGTGGTGCTCGACGGCGCCGCAGAGCACCCGGGGCCGCTGCGAGTCCTCAGCGTTCCGAGCCCAGAAGATGCCCTTGACCGCGAGGTTGTCGCTCTCCGTGCCGCCGCTGGTGAAGATCACCTCGGACGGCCGGGCGCCCAGCGCCTCGGCGATGGTTTCGCGTGCTTCTTCGACCCGGCGGCGTGCCCGGCGCCCCGAGGAATGCAGTGCCGAGGCGTTGCCCACTGTGGACAGCGCCTCGGACATCGCCGCTACGGCTTCGGGCAACATCGGGGTGGTCGCCGCGTGGTCGAGATAGGTCATCGCACCCACCAGGGTAGACCGCTCCGGGCCGTGACCAAGCCCACCCTCACCTGGTGGTGGCGGCGCTCATACCCGACGGCCACCGACCGGTCAGCCGGACACCCAGCAGAGCGATGCCGGTCAGCAGCACCGAGAGCACCAGAATCGCCACCGAAGGCTCCTTCGCCGAGGCCAGCGAGGCGAGCAGGACACCGCCCAAACCAATGGTCAGAGCCGAGCCGACCCAGTCCCCGAGCTGCATCGCCGAGGTGTTGAACCCCCGCTCGGACTCGGGCGAGTAGCGCAGCAGCAGGACCGAGATCGCGGGCATCGCGATGCCCATCCCGGCGCCGCCGATCGCGGACGCGACGAACGCCATCCAGCCGGGGAACGAAGGCAGCGGGACGAAGGCGAAGACCGCCAGACCGGCCGCCACCAGCGCGAACCCGACCCGCAGCGACGCCTCGCGCGACCAGTCGAGGAAGCGGCCCTGCACCATCGACCCCGCCGACCAGCCCAAAGCCGTCACCGTCAGCGGCAGCCCGGCCAGCGCGGGGCTGTAGCCGTGGACCTCGCTCATCGTGAGCGGCAGATAGGCCTCCATCCCCGCGTACGCGCCGGCGATCAGCGCCCGGGAGGCGATCACTGTCGGCAACCCCGGCCGCGACGTCAGCGTGCCGGCGGGCAGGAGTTTGCGGAGCGCGTACGCCAGGGCGACCAGGCCCGCGCCGCCGTAGGCCAGCGCCGCCACCGACGGGTGCTGCGCCGCCCACGTGAGCGCGGCGACGCCCAGCGCGGCGACCACCGCGGGCACCACCCCGGCCCGGCGCGCGGACTCGCCGGGCACATGGCGGGGCAGCTTGCGCGTGACCACGACCAGCAGCGCGACCCCGATCGCGGTCAACGGGATCAGCCCGAGGAACACCCACCGCCAGCCGACACTCACCGTCACCACGCCCGCGATCGACGGTCCGATCACCGCGGGCAGCACCCACGCGGCGGCGTTGGCGGCGTAGATCACCGGGCGTTCGCGGTCGCTGAAGGTGATCGCGATCAGCAGGGACACCGAGACCAGCAGCAGACCGGCGCCGAAGCCCTGCAGCCCCCGGCCCAGCAGCAGCATCGGCATATTCCCGGCGAGCCCCGCCACCAGCAGGCCCGCGGCGAACAAGGCGGTACCGGCGAGCAGGGCGGGCGCCGGGCCCTTACGGTCGCCGAGGCGTCCGGAAAGGACGGTCGCGACGACACTGGCGACCAGGAACGTGGTGAAGGGCCAGGCATACAGCGCGAGGCCGTCGAGGTCGGCCACCATCGTCGGCATCGCGGTGGCGACGCCCATGCTCTCGAACGCGATGAGCGTGACCATGAGCAGAAGCCCGATCGTGGGCACGCGGTGCTCCGGTGTCCAGAGCACGCCCTTTGGCTTGGTCTCGGCTTTGTCCCCAGTGATCGTCATGGTGCGAGCGTGCAACCTCCAGCTCGGTGGAGGTCAAGCCGGTCGCCCCCGGCGCGGGTCCGTGAAGACATCCCTGGGTTTTGGTTGTCAAGCGGCGATGGTGGTGTGGTGGGCCCAGGCGGTGGTTTCGTTGTAGTGGGTGTGGGTTTTGAGGCATCCGTGGAGGATGCCGACGAGTCGGTTG
>NZ_JAJPWS010000024.1:0-73335 GCF_046549055.1 Amycolatopsis sp. lyj-112
TCCGCTACCAGCAGGGGCGACGGTCTTCACGAAGGTCTCGCAAAACCCAGGCCTCACGAGTGCTCACCCGCCAGCAGCCACCACATCCAAGCCTGCCAAACCCAGCTCGAACACAACCCATTAGGCCCCCTTGAGGGACTCTGAGTCCCTCAAGGAGGCCTTCACGGACCCTTGAGATCACTCACGACACTTGGGTGACGGACTCCAGCCGCAGCTCTCGCGCCAGCACGGCGGCCTCGCCGCGTGACGTGACTTCCAGCTTCCCGAGGATCTTCCGCACGTGGAACTTCACCGTGTGCTCGGTCAGCTGCAGCTCTTCGGCGATCTGCCGGTTCCGCTTCCCGCGCGCGATCCCGGCGAGAACCTCGAGTTCACGTGAGTTCAGCCGGTCCAGCGGCCGCAGCTCCGGCGTCTCCGTGCTTCCGAGCGGGAGGACGGCGGTGATCGTGGCGCCCCAGCCGGGCACGGCGTCGACCTCCCAGCGGCCGCCGAGCGGCGTGATCCGCTCGGTGAGTCCGGTCGCGGGCACGGCTCGGGCGACGTCCGCGCCGTCGTCGCGCACGGTGACCCGGAGAGCCTGACCGTCGATCTGCCAGGACGCCCGGACGCGGGTGCTGCCGCGTTCCAGCGCCGCCGTGAGCACCAGGCCGCGGGTGACCGTGCGCGCGGTGTGCGCGATGTCCTGCGGCAGCGGCCGGTCGTCGCCCGGCCCGGCCAGGTCGACGGTCACCTCGTTGTGGCGCAGGAAGGGTTCCAGCTGCGAGACGAGCGTGTCGAACGCCGAAGACGCCGGTTCCGCCGAAAGTTCCTGGTCCCGGTCGGCGACCGAACGCAGTTCCACCAGCGCGGCCGCGGCGAGATCGGTCGCGGTCTGCCGGGCGGCGGCGTCGCCGAGTTGCCGGGACCGGAGCACGGCGAGCAGGGACGCCAGCGTGGTCGCGTGGGTCTGCCCGAGGTCGGTGATCGCCCGCGCCCGCGCCGTCGCCGCCGCGAGGTTGCTCGCGAGGAGTTCGGGTTCGGGGTCCACGGCACGCTGTGCGGCGGTGACGCTGACGACGTCCCACAGCTTGGCGACGATCCTGAGCGCCCGGTCCGGAGGCGCGTCTTCAGTGGGGACGAGCGCGATCATCGCACCGTTCCCGATCGCCGGTGCCGACGTCAGGATGACCAGCTTCCGGCGTTTCCCACCGAGTACCTCGTCGGCGACCAGGGCCCCGCCGGGGACGCCGAGCGCGGCGAGCTTCTGCAGTTCCGCGCTGGTGACCGCGCCGGTGATCGCCGCGTCGCCGAAGACCTTGATCGGCAGGCGGGAACAGTCGCCGGTCTCCATGGCGGCGGCGCGATGCGGCAGGACGGCCGCCGCCGTCGCGGAGAACCGCGGCAGCAGTTCGTGCCGCGGAACGGCGAGCATCTGCTCGACCTGGCTCAGCACGTACAGCGGATCCGACCACTCGTCCATGACTCCACAGTAAGCGCGGTCCGGCGCGGGGACGCTGCTCGCCCGGCTAGTGAACACTGCTCGTCCGAGCGGTTCGGGCGGCCTCATGCCGCAGGTTGACTGATCGCAGCGAAGAAATCCGATGAGGAGTGAAAATGCGAGCGATCACCATCACCCAGTACGGCGAACCGGACGTCCTGCGGCTGTCCGAGGTCCCGCTGCCGGAGCCCGGCCCGGGTCAGGTGCGGGTCGCGGTCAAGGCCGCCGGGGTCAACCCGATCGACTGGAAGATCCGATCCGGTGCCATGGCGGAGGTCCGGCCTGTCGAATTCCCGCACATCCTCGGCCTGGAACTGGCCGGCGTGGTGGACGCGGCGGGCGAAGGCGCCGGGTTCGCCGTCGGGGACGAGGTCTTCGGCTGGTCCGCCACCGGGGCGTACGCGGAGTACGCGCTGGCGAACACCGTCGCCCGCAAGCCCGCCGGGCTTTCGTGGGCCGAAGCCGCCACGCTGCCCATCGCCGGGGAGACGGCGTTGCGGGTCCTGGGCGAACTCGAGGTCAAGCCGGGCGAAACGGTGCTGATCCACGGGGCGAGCGGCCAGGTCGGCCGGTTCGCGACGCAGATCGCGGTCGCGCTGGGCGCCGCCGTCATCGGCACCGCGGGCGCGCGGTCGCTGGACGAGGTCAAGGCGTTGGGCGCGATCCCGGTCCAGTACGGCGACAGCTGGGTGGAGCGCGTCCGCGAGGCGGCCCCGGGACCGGTGGACGCGGTGTTCGACGCGGCCGGATTCGGCGTACTGGCTGATTCCGTGGCCCTGCTCGGATCACCAGACAGGCTGATCACCATCGCGGACCCGGCCGCGTTCGCGCAGGGGCTGACGTTCTCGGCGATCGGCACGGAAACCCAGGAACTGCTCGAGGATCTCCTCACGCGCGAACTGAAGATCAAGCTCGGGTCCGCCTACCCGCTCGCCGAGGTCGCCGAGGCACACCGGGAAAGCTTCACCGGGCACGCGGGCGGGAAGATCACGCTGACCTTGGACTGAACTCGTGGGATGTCAAGGGGCCGACGCTATGAACGGGCCTTTCCTTGCAAATTTTGCAAGGAAAGGCCCGTTCATAGCGCGCGAAAGCTACTGAGAGGGCACTTTCGCGACAGAAGCGGGAGCAGGAGCGGCGACCGAGCGCCGACGCCGCGTCTGCGCCGGGATCTGCACCCGTCCGAGTGCCGCCTGTACCGCGGATTCCGCCAGCGAAGCCAGTTCCCGCCGGTCGGAAGCACGACCGGGCGCGATTTCCGGGCACACGTGCACCTCCAGCACCAGCCCGCGCAACGCGGCGACCCGGCGCAGTGACGCGATGAGCGACTCCGGCCCGATGAACGCCGGTTGTGTGGTCTCGCGGCCGTCGGCGAGCCGGAAGCGCAGGGCGAGCGGGCGCACCGGGACACCGCCGTCGATCGCGGCCTGGAAGGTCGCCGAACGGAAGTGACCCGAGGCCAGACCGCACCAGGTGGTCCCCTCCGGTGTCACGCTGACGAGTGATCCGCCGCGCATCGCGCCGGCGAGTTCGGCCATCGTCGCGGGCAGGCTCCGCAGGTTCTCGCGGTCGAGGAAGATGCTGCCGCCGCGGCGGACCAGCAGGCCGAGCACCGGCCAGGTGCCGACCTCCTTCTTGGCCAGCGCCCGCATCGGCTGGATGGCGTTGATCGCGATGATGTCCAGCCACGAGATGTGGTTGTTCACCACCAGCGCGCCACGGCCGGGCACGGCGCGGAACCGCTCGTCGCCGCGCACCACGAGCCGCACCCCGAACGACCGCAGGATGCCGGCGAAAAGCAGGCGCACCAACCGTTCCCGGACCTTGCCGCGCAGCACGAGCACCAGCGGCGAGCTCAGGAACGCGGCGAAGAGGACGCCGATCGCCGCGGCGAACCGCAGGACGCGCCGCGGAAACGCCACCGTCGGCGCCCCTTCGCTCAGACATCCGTCGCCACAAGGCGATTTCGGCATCCAGGCGTGAGTCATCCCTGCACTCCAAGGAAGTACTTGAGGTAGCGCTCGTCGACGTTGTGCAGATCCAGCACGACGAAGAAGTCCGCGACGCCGAAATCCTCGTCGAGCGCGGGCGGTCCGTAGGCCTTCGCCCCCAGGCGTGTGTAGCCCTTGATGAGCGGCGGCAGGATCGACCTGGTCGGCCGCTCGACACCCTCGGTCCGCCACGGGTTCAGAGGCGTGACCCGGAGCGATTCGTCCGCGTAATGCTTGGTGCGCAGGACATCCCAGACACCGGCCGCGTAGCCGCCGCCGTCGGTCAGCGGCACCGAGGCGCACCCCGCGAGATACCGGTGCCCGGCCAGCAGCATGTAGCGCCCGATCCCCGCCCAGACGAGGCTCACCACGCCGCCGCCGCGATGGTCCGGGTGCACGCACGAACGCCCGGTCTCGACCAGCGAAGGACGTAGTGAATCGAGCGCCGTGAGGTCGAATTCGCTGTCGGAGTAGAGCTTTCCCGCCCGCGCGGCGCGATCCGGCGGCAACATCCGGTACGTGCCCACGATCTCGCCGGTGTTGTCGTCCCGCACCACGAGGTGGTCGCAGAACTCGTCGAAGTAGTCGACGTCGAGGCCGGGTTCGAGCGAATTGAGGTTCGCCCCCATTTCCTCGGCGAACACCTGGTAACGAAGTCGTTGCGCGGCAACGACTTCTTCGTTTCCGTTGGCTACGAGAAGTGAGTAACGCGGTGCGTCGGCCGGGAGTTCGACACCTGCCTGGTCAGTACTGACGAGGAGCTGTGACGTCGTCATAAGGAAGGTCTACCCCTCGGGGTAGACCAACGACGATGCGCCCGATGGCCGATTAGTGCACGTTCAGTTAAATGCGGGTTCTCAGGGTTCTCTCAGGCAGAAAAGGGGCCGTCCGGGACGAATCCCGAACGGCCCCCTCCGTGGAGCGAGAGCGTCAGCCCTTGCGCTTCTTGACCTCGTCGGCCAGCTGCGGCGCGACGTTGAACAGGTCGCCCACCACACCGAAGTCGGCGATCTCGAAGATCGGGGCTTCGGCGTCCTTGTTGACCGCGATGATGGTCTTCGAGGTCTGCATGCCCGCGCGGTGCTGGATCGCACCGGAGATGCCCAGCGCGATGTACAGCTGCGGCGAAACCGTCTTACCGGTCTGGCCGACCTGGAACTGCGCCGGGTAGTAGCCCGAGTCGACGGCGGCGCGGGAAGCACCGACGGCGGCACCGAGCGAGTCGGCCAGCGTCTCGACGACGTCGAACTTGTCGGCCGAGCCGACACCGCGGCCACCGGAGACGACGACCGAGGCCTCGGTCAGCTCCGGCCTGTCGCCGCCGACGATCGGCTCGATACCGGTGATCTTGGCGGACTTAGCCGGGTCGCCCGCCGGGACCTCGACGGTCTCCTCGGCGGCCGCACCCTCGGCCTGGGTCGCCTCGACCGCGCCGGGGCGGACCGAGATGACCGGGACACCCTTGGTGGACTTGGACTTCACGGAGAACGCGCCACCGAAGATGGACTGGTCGACGCTGCCGTCGCTGTTCACGCCGACGGCGTCGTACAGCAGACCGGAGCCGAGGCGGACCGCGACACGAGCGGACACCTCCTTGCCCTCGGCGGTGGCCGCGACGAGCACGGCGGCCGGGGAGGTCCGCTCCGCGAGCGCGGTGAGGACATCCACCTTGGGGGTGACCAGGAAGCCGGTGGCGTCGTCACCCTCGGCGACGTACACCTTGGCGGCGCCGTGCGCGGCGAGGGCTTCCTTCGCCTTGGCGGCGGTGCCGGTCGGGCCGACGACGACCGCCGACGGCTCACCCAGCTCGCGAGCCGCCGTCAGCAGCTCGAGCGTGACCTTCTTGACTTCACCGTCGACGTGGTCGACGAGGACGAGTACTTCAGCCATTTCCCTATTCCTCCTCGAAACCTGTCTCAGATGAGCTTCTGCGCGACCAGGTAGGCGGCCACCTTGCTGCCGCCGTCACCCTCGTCCTCGACGCGCTCACCGGCGGTGCGGGGCGGCTTCGGGGAGGCTTCGAGCACCGACGACCAGGCGTTGCCGAGGCCGACGTCGCCCGCGTCCAAGCCCAGGTCCGCGACGGTGAACGTCTCGACCGGCTTCTTCTTCGCGGCCATGATCCCCTTGAAGGAGGGGTAACGCGGCTCGTTGATCTTCTCGCCGACGCTGACCAGCGCGGGCAGGCTCGCCTCGAGATGCGTGATGCCGTCCTCGGTGTAGCGGTCGGCCTTGATCGAGGTGCCGTCGACGGTCAGCTCGTTCACGTGGGTGAGCTGGGGCAGCCCGAGCAGCTCGGCGATGATCGCCGGCACGGCGCCACCGCGGCCGTCGGAGGCCTCGTTACCGGTGATGACCAGGTCATAGCCTTCGACCTTGCCGATCGCGGCGGCCAGCACCTTGGCGGTGGCGATCGCGTCGGAACCGTGGAGCGAGGCGTCGGAGACGTGGATCGCCTTGTCCGCGCCCATGGAAAGCGCCTTGCGGATCGCGTCGGTCGCGCGGTCGGGACCCACCGAGACGACGGTGACCTCGCCCTCTCCGGCTTCCTTGATCTTCAGGGCTTCTTCGACGGCCTTCTCGTTGATCTCGTCGAGCACGGCGTCGGCGGATTCGCGGTCAAGAGTGTTGTCGGCACCGGAGAGCTTCCGCTCCGAGTAGGTGTCCGGTACCTGCTTGACCAGGACAACGATATTCGTCATGGGTCTACTTCGACCTCCCGTTAGTGGCCGGCGTCGGCCACGGGGCAACAGCTCTACTGGCCGGTAGATTAGGGCCATTTCAGCGCCGTGGCCCGGTGAGGTGACCTCATTCACCTGGATGCACGTTTTAGTGGGACCATCGTCCAGGTTTTTCACCCGGAAGTGAGTGTAACCCGGCGACTAACCCGAACGGCCGTACTCGGGGGTACTCACGGTGGGTACGACGGGTTAACCTGCCGCACCATGCGTTCCCTCCCCGGCCCTGTCGCCGTGATCACGGACTCGACCGCCTGCCTTCCCGCACCGGTCGCCGAACGCTGGGGCATCGGCGTCGTTCAGGTCCAATTACAGGTCGGCAGCCAGTTCGACGAGGAAAACCGGTACGACCGCGACGAAGTCGTCGACGCGCTGCGCGCCGGAACGCCGGTGAAGACGGCACCGCCGGAGGTCGGCGCGTTCTTCTGGGCGTACCAGGAGGCGGCGAGCCGGGGCGCGTCCGCGATCGTCAGCGTCCACATTTCGGGAAGGATGTCGGAGACGATCAACGCCGCCCGCGAGGCCGCGCAACAGGTCAGCGTCCCGGTCCACGTTCTCGACTCCGGGACCACCGGCATGAGCCTCGGTTTCGCGGCGACGTCGGCGGCCAAGGTCGCGGCCGCCGGTGGGCAGGCCACCCGGGTCATCGAGGCCGCGGAACACCGCTTTCGCGGCAGCCGGGAGATCCTCTACGTCGACACTCTGGAATTCCTGCGGCGCGGCGGCCGGATCGGCGCGGCCCAGGCGTTCCTCGGCTCCGCGTTCTCGATCAAACCCCTGCTGACGCTGAAGAACGGCGAGGTCGAACCGTTGACCCGCGTCCCGGGCGCGCGCCGGGCGATCAACAAACTCGTCGACCTCGCCGTGGAGGCGGCGGGTGATCAGGAGGTCGAAATCGCCATCACCCGGTTCGGGCCCGACGAACGCGACCTGCAGATCGGCGGTCGGCTGCGGGCGCGGCTGCCGCGCATGGTCGACAGCACGCTGGTCGACGCCAGCATGATCCTCGGCGCCCATCTCGGCCCCGGCGCCATCGGCATCACGGTGTCGCCGGTGTAGCCCGCTTGCCGGGGATCAAGACCAGTACCAGCGGCAGAACCGCGCCGAGCGCGGTCGTCGTGACGATGAGCACCTGGTCGGCCTGCTCGAAGTGCGAGACGTGGCCCAGGTGATAGAGGAAGTGCGGCATTCCGAAGAGGAAGGTCGCGAGGGCCGCGAGCCGGGCGACGGCGGTCGTGCCGATCACGGCGGCCCCGATCAGGATGGCGGAAAGGGCGAGGTTGAGTCCGCCGAAGTCGCGGATCAGGTGTTCGTTGAAGGGGCCGTCCATGGACACCCAGCCGGTGCGGATGCCCGGGAAGTCCTGGTAGAAGCCGCTGGGGCTGAGCAGGGGCCAGAGCCCGACCGGCAGTTCGATGAGGCCGAAGACGGCGAGCAGTACGCGGGTGATTGTCCGTTGCATACCTTCTGGACTGGACAGCGTCGCGAAACGTGACATCGCAAGTCGTCCTCTGGTGGCGATCCTTGCGCGTGCAACTACCGCGACCAGAGGACTACTTGCGACGGGGGTCGAAGTGACCGGCCGGTAGGGTCGCGGCGTGACCACCCCAGCCACCAGGGCCGAAGCGCTGCACCTCACGGGTGAACGCACCGTGCCGGGCATCGCCGAGGAGAACTACTGGTACCGCCGCCACGAAGCGGCGTATCAAGAACTCCTGCCGCTCTGCGCGGGCAAGCTCGTGCTGGAGGCCGGCTGCGGCGAGGGCTACGGCGCCGGGCTGATCGCCACCGTGGCGGAGCGGGTGCTCGCGCTCGACTACGACGTCCTCACCACCGAGCACGTCTCCCGCCGCTATCCCGCGATCGGGGTGGCCAGGGCGAACCTGGTGTTCCTGCCGCTGCGGGACGCCTCGGTCGACGTCGTCGCCAACTTCCAGGTGATCGAACACCTCTGGGATCAGGGTGCCTTCCTCGCCGAATGCCACCGGGTGCTCGCGCCCGGTGGACGGCTGATCGTCACCACGCCCAACCGGCTGACCTTCACCCCGGACAGCGACACCCCGCTCAACCCGTTCCACACCAGGGAACTCGCACCGTCCGAATTGGACGAACTGCTCCTGGGCGCCGGGTTCGAGGTCGAGACGCTGCACGGCCTCCACCACGGTGAGGGCGTCCGGGAACTCGACGGCAGATACGGCGGCTCGATCATCGACGCCCAGCTCGACGTCGTCATGGGGCAGCTGCCCGGGCAGGCCGTTTGGCCGCCGGAACTGCTCGCCGACGTCGAAGGCATCGGTGCCGCGGATTTCGCCATCCACGGCGATGACCTCGACGCCAGCCTCGACCTCGTCGCCGTGGCGGTGCGTCGATGAGCGAGTACGAGGGCACGTTCTGCCTCGTCGTGCACAGCCACCTGCCGTGGCTGCCGCGCCACGGTTCCTGGCCGGTCGGCGAGGAATGGCTGTACCAGGCCTGGGCGCATTCCTACCTGCCGATGGTCGACCTCCTGCGCCGCTTCGCCGACGAGGGCCGCGACGAGGTGCTCACCCTCGGCATGACGCCGATCCTCGCCGCACAGCTCGACGACCCCTACTGCATCAAGGCGTTCCACGACTGGCTCGGCCACTGGCAGCTGCGCGCCTGGCACGCCTCCACCCTGTGGGGCGGCGACCCGCTGCTGCGCGACCTCGCCGCGAGTGAGTACCGGACCGCCGTCAAGGCTTCGGAAGAGCTCGAAACCCGGTGGCGGCACGGATTCTCGCCGATCCTTCGCTCCTTTGTGGACGCCGGGACGATCGAACTGCTCGGCGGCCCGCTGGCGCACCCGTTCCAGCCGCTGCTGGACCCGGTGGTCCGCGACTTCATGCTGCGCGGCGGCCTGGCCGACACCGCACTCCGCGTCGGGCACCGACCCGAAGGCATCTGGGCACCGGAATGCGGTTACAACCCGGGCATGGAGACCGCCTACTCCGCCGCGGGCGTCCAACGCTTCATGGTCGACGGCCCGTCCCTGCGCGGGGACACGTCGGCCGCCCGGACGGTCGGCGATTCCGACGTCGTCGCCTTCGGCCGGGACCTCGAAGTCACTTACCGGGTCTGGTCACCGAAGGCCGGGTACCCCGGCAACGCCGCTTACCGCGACTTCCACACCTGGGCGCACGAAGTCGGCCTCAAGCCGTCGCGCGTGACAGGGAAGACCGTCGAACCGCCGGACAAGGCGCCGTACGACCCGGCGATGGCGGCGGGCACGCTCGGCGGCCACGTCCAGGACTTCGTCGACACCGTCGTCGAGCGGCTGCGTTCCCTCAAAGCCGAGCACGGCCGCGAGTCGCTCGTCGTCGCCGCTTACGACACGGAACTGTTCGGGCACTGGTGGCACGAAGGACCGGCGTGGCTCGAAGGCGTCCTGCGCGCGCTGCCGGAAGCCGGCGTCCGCGTCACCACGCTCAAGGGCGCCCTCGAAGCCGGCCACCTCGGCGGGCCGGTCGATCTCCCGGCGTCTTCGTGGGGATCGGGCAAGGACTGGCGGGTCTGGGACGGCGAACAGGTCGCCGACATGGTGCGGGACAACACCGCGCTGCAACATCGGATGCTCGACCTCGTCGCGGGCATGGACACCACGACCCGCGACACCGTGCGCGACCAGGCCGTCGCCGAGGCGATGCTGGCGCTGTCGAGCGACTGGGCGTTCATGGTCACCAAGGATTCCGCCGCCGACTACGCGCGGCGGCGGGCGAAGGTGCACACCGACCGGTTCGACACACTCGCCGGGCTGCTCCGGGAAGGCGCGCACGAGCGGGCCCAGGAGACCGCGGCGGCGTTCCGGCGCGACGACGGCCCCTTCGGCCACGTCGACGCCCGTGACCTGCTGAAGAAATGACGAAAGGGGAAGCATGGGGATCCACGAAATTCCGCTGAAGACGCTCTCGGGCGAGGACAGCACGCTCGGCGCGCTCGAGGGCAAGGCGCTGCTGGTGGTGAACGTCGCGTCGAAGTGCGGCCTCACCCCGCAGTACACCGGCCTGGAGAAGCTGCAGGAACGCTACGCGGACAAGGGTTTCTCCGTCGTCGGGTTCCCGTGCAACCAGTTCGCGGGCCAGGAGCCGGGCTCCGCCGAGGAGATCCAGACCTTCTGCTCGACGACGTACGGGGTTTCGTTCCCGCTGTTCGAGAAGCTGGACGTCAACGGTGAAGGCCGGCACCCCCTCTACACCGAATTGACCAAGGCGGCCGACGCCGACGGCGCCTCAGGCGACGTGCAGTGGAATTTCGAGAAGTTCCTCGTCGCCCCGTCCGGTGAAGTGGTAGGACGATTCCGTCCGCGCACCGAACCCGAAGACGAAGAGATCACCAAGGCGATCGAGGCCACCGTCGGCGCCTGAATCACGATTATTCCCCGCGGCGGGCGGGTTTCCGGAGTTGTCTCCGGAAACCCGCCCGTTTCCTTTTCCCAGAAAAAGGGGCCAAAGTCCCTACAATGCCTGACCGACCCGCGCGATGGCCGGTACATCAATCACAAAGTGTTCTCCTGCAAGGGAAACCTTGACGAACGAGGCTGAATCGGACTACCCGATTGCCCTATGGCGCGGCTCCGCGCACAGGGGAAGACTCCCACTTCTGGGCTCCCTGCGAAACTCCCGAATCCGCTCGACCGAGCCCGCACCTGGTCAACGACGACAACCAGAAAAGTGTGGCCGACATGATCGAAAACAATATGATCCCGGACGAATACCTCTCCCTCGCGAGCGTCCAGGCGGCCGAACAGGACGCGCTGCTCGACCGGCAGAACGTCGTGGGCGTCGCGCTCGGGACCAAATGGTCGAACGGGCTGGACACCGAGGAAAAGGCGATCACCGTCCTGGTCGACACGAAAATGCCGCACGAAATGCTCCGCGAAGAAGACCTCGTCCCCGCGACGCTGGCAGGCGTCCCGACCGACGTGCAGGAGGTCGGCGTCCTCCAGGCGGGCCGCAGCATCACGGCGCCGAAGGTGAACGGCTCCCCCACGATGCTCGACGAGCCCCCGTCGCCGAGCCTGGCCCGCCCGGACGAGCTGGCCCGCGAACAGGTCGGCCCGTTCACGCTGGCCAAGCGGTTCCGCCCGGCGTTCGGCGGACTGAGCGTCGGTCACTTCAAGATCACCGCCGGCACCTACGGCACCGCCGTCTACGACGCCACGGCGCTGCCCGGCAAACCGCCCAGGTACTACATCCTGAGCAACAACCACGTGCTGGCGAACTCCAATGGCGCCGCCATCGGCGACCCGATCCTGCAGCCCGGCCCGTTCGACGGCGGCGTCGTCCCCACCGACGTCATCGCCAGGCTGAGCCGGTTCGTGCCGATCAAGTTCATCACCTCCGGGCAGCCTGTCCCGTTGAACTTCGTCGACGCCGCCATCGCCGAAGGCCAGTTCCACGACCTCGACCGGCGGATCTTCTGGGTCGGCGACCTCAAGGGCACGAACGTCGCTCCCCCGGTCGGCACGGTCGTGCAGAAGACCGGCCGGACCACGAACTGGACGACCGGGCGGATCACGAACATCAACGCCACCGTCGACGTCAACTACGGCGGCGGCCGGGTGGCCCGGTTCGCGCAGCAACTGCTGACCACCGACATGTCGGCAGGCGGCGACTCGGGCAGCATCGTGGCCGACCTCAACGAGAACGCCGTCGGGCTGCTGTTCGCCGGTTCGCCGGTGGTCACCGTGATCAACCGGATCACGCTGGTCGAGGCCTCGCTCGGGATCCGGGTGCACCCGTAGATGGCCGGAACCGAGGCCTCGGATGTGGAAGCCGCGCTGGTCACGGCGTCGCGCTGGCTCGACGACGTCCCCGGCGTGGTGGGAGTGGGTCAAGGAGAGGAAGCGGGGGCGCCCACGATCGACGTGTGGGTGACCCCCGGCCACGACCCCGAGCGGTTGCCTTCTCAGCTGCTCGGGGTTCCGGTCCGGGTCCGGGCCTCCGGAGGCCCGATCGAGGTACAGCCCGAATAGCCAGGGTGTGACGTGGCCGGGTCATCGCCCGATCCCGGCGATGACCGACTCGCGAGTAACCTCCACCCATGCGCGTGCTGATGTTGTCGTGGGAGTACCCACCTGTGGTCGTCGGCGGACTCGCGCGGCACGTCCACGCCCTGGCCGGCCACCTCACCCGGCAGGGTCACGAGGTGGTCGTCCTGTGCCGCCACACGGCGGGCACCGACGCCGAAACGCACCCGCGCACCGATCGGGTGGTCGAGGGAGTACGGATCATCCGGGTCGCCGAGGACCCGATGCACGTGACCTTCGAACGCGACCTCGTCGCGTGGACGCTCGCGATGGGGCACGCGATGATCCGCGCCGCGAACGACCTGCTGCGCACCTGGCAGCCGGACGTCGTGCACGCGCACGACTGGCTGGTCAGCCACCCCGCGATCGCGATCGCCGAAGCCGCGCGGGTACCTCTGGTCGGCACGATCCACGCCACCGAGGCCGGGCGGCACTCCGGATGGCTTTCGCATCCGCTCAACCAGCAGGTGCACTCGGTCGAGTGGTGGCTCGCGAACCGCTCGGACGCGCTGATCACCTGTTCGCAGGCCATGCGCCGCGAGGTGGCTCACCTGTTCGAGGTCGAGGGCGACGCGGTCACCGTGATCCACAACGGCATCGAGGAACGCTCCTGGCAGGTGCCCGAAGAAGAGGTCGCGCACGCACGCGAGGTCTACAGCCCCTCCGGCGCGCCGCTGTTGCTCTACTTCGGACGGCTGGAGTGGGAGAAGGGTGTGCAGGACCTGCTCGCCGCGCTCCCCCGCATCCGCCGCAACAAGCCCGGGACCCGCGTCGTCATCGCGGGCAAGGGCAGGCACCTGGAAGAACTCGTCGATCAGGCGCGCAAGCTGCGTGTCCGCCGGGCGGTCGACTTCGTCGGGCACCTCTCCGACCGGGAACTGCGCGCCGTGCTGGCCGCCGCCGACGCCGTCGTGCTGCCCAGCCGGTACGAACCGTTCGGCATCGTCGCGCTGGAGGCCGCCGCGGCGAAGGCGCCGCTGGTGGCGTCGACCGCGGGTGGGCTCGGCGAAGTCGTCATCGACGGCGAAACCGGGCTGGCGTTCACCCCCGGCGACGTCGACGCGCTCGGGGATGCGGTCGAGGCGGTGCTGGACGACGAGGTCGCCGCGGCGCGACGGGCCTTGGCCGCGCAGTCACGCCTGGCCGCGGACTTCGACTGGGGCCGGATCGCGGAGGCCACGGCCGCGGTCTACCGGCGGGCGCGGATCGGCGAGCCGGTGGAACTGGGCCGTCCCAAGATCGCCACCGGCAACGCCTTCGAGCCCTGAGCCGCGAAAGCCGGGTTTGTCGTGATCAGACGGCGAACACCCGTGATCAGATGGCGAACTCGCGTGATTGGGCGGCGAACTCGCGTGATGGGGCGGACGAGGGATCCGAGGCATCGGGGTTCCCGGATCCCCCGTCCACGAGCGCGGTCACCGCGGGTCGCGAGGGGCGCGACCCCCGTGGCTGCTCTAGGTGACGAAGATCAGAAATGGCAGGGCCGGACACAGGCCGGCTGCACCGAGACCGCCGGCGAGGCGGACACGGCCGGTGCGGCGAGAACGACGGCGAGGACGGCGAAGGCTGCGGCCAAGACGGTCCTCAACTGCTTCTTCATAGGTGCTCCTCGGAATTTCGGGCGGAACGTCCTCCCGGCGCCGAGCATCCGCGCGACCCGGCACGGAAACAACAGGGGAATCAGTAGGTACCCCTACCTATTCGCGGTCTGTGACCGGTTCATCCCTTTCCGCCGGTCAGTATCCGCACCCGGACCGGCTCCACGAACGGCGCGTGCGGGGAGACGACCACGCTGAGCCGTTCCTCGAAACCGGCGCGCTCGTCCGGTTTCGGCAGCAGATCCTCCGGCATCGCGGAGTAGACCGAGCCGATGACGTATTCGAGGTCGATCTCGTCCTCGTATTCGATCACCGTCTCGCCGGTGGTGAAACCGGCCGCTTCCAGTCCCTCCCGATAGCGGTCCTGCTCCTCCTGCTCGGCTCCGCAGGTGCGCACGAGCGGCTGCCCGAGCCAGCCGGACAGGTACTCGCGCAACGCCTTCGACCACGCGTCGTCGTGCAGCCACATCGGCGTGCCGTTGGTGATCACGGCGACCCCGCCACCGGGGCGGAGCAGCGAACGGAGCGCGGGGAACAGGGTCGTGCGATCCATCCAGTGCAGCGCCTGCCCGATGGTGACCACACCGAGTTTCTCCCTGCCCAGCAAGGATTCCAGCGCTGGGACGTCGGCGTCGGCGCCGACCAGCCAGTTCGCGTTGGTGATCCCGCGGTCCGCGGCGGCCTTCCTGGCCTGGGCGAGCATGTCCGGCTCGGGATCCATGCCGACGACCGATCGTGTCCTGGCGGCGAGCGGCAGGGTGAGCTGGCCGGTACCGCAGCCGAGGTCCAGCGCCGCGTCTTCGGCGCCGAGGCCGAATTCCGCCGCCAGCACGTCGAAGACCTCGGCCGGATAGCCGCGACGGAAGCGCTGGTAGAGCTCGGCGACCTCGCCGCTGAACTTGAGGATCGTCATGCCCTGATCCTGACCGGTGCCCCGGAGTTCCGTCGCCGCTTTCGCCGTGGGCGGAACCGAAACGTCGCGAAGGCCCGTCCACGGCGGTGTGGTGTGGACAGGCCTTCGCGACCGCGCGCGCCCAACAGGCGCCACCGGAGGGGCACGCGCGCAAAGCGGGTCCGGTGGCGGGGAGCCCTCCGCCACCGGACCCGATGGGCCACACCGTCCCAAAACCGGTGTGGAACCCGGCCGCCCCGCGTCAGGTAGGGGCGGCCGGAGTCTGTGTCAGCTGGTGGTCAAGTACCGCGCGTACGCACCGGTGGTGAGGAAGCTCGGCAGCTTCTCCCCCAGCGCGGTCTCGGTGAAGATCTCGTACGCGTCGCCGAGCCGGTTGCCCTCGCCCAGTTCCGCCCGCGCCGACGCCAGCTCTTCGTCCAAATAGGACACGGCGAGCTCGTGGGTGAGCGCGGTGCCGTCTTCGAGCTTCGTGCCGTTGCGGATCCACTGCCAGACCTGGCAGCGCGCGATCTCCGCGGTGGCGGCGTCCTCCATCAGGTTGTGGATCGCCGCCGCGCCGGTGCCGCGCAGCCAGGCGTCGATGTAGCGCAGCGCGACGTTGATGTTCGCGCGGACACCGGCCTCGGTGACCTCGCCGCCGGCGCTGGCCACGTCGAGCAGGTCCTCGGCGGTGACGACGACGTCCTCACGGAGCCTGCCGAGCTGGTTGGGCCAGCCGCCGAGCACGCCGTCGAACACCTCGCGGCAGACGGGGACGAGGCCGGGGTGCGCGACCCATGAGCCGTCGAAGCCGTCGTTCGCCTCTCGTTCCTTGTCCTGGCGGACCTTCTGCAGCGCGGTCGCGTTGATCTCCGGGTCCTTGCTCGGGATGAACGCGGCCATGCCGCCGATGGCGTGCGCCCCGCGCTTGTGGCAGGAACGCACCAGCAGTTCGGTGTAGGCCCGCATGAACGGGACGGTCATCGTCACCTGCGCGCGGTCCGGGAGCACGAAATCCGCGCCGTGCGAGGAGAAGTTCTTGATGACGCTGAAGATGTAGTCCCAGCGTCCGGCGTTCAGCCCGGCGACGTGCTCGCGCAGTTCGTAGAGGATCTCCTCCATCTCGAACGCGGCGGTGATCGTCTCGATCAGCACGGTGGCCCGGACGGTGCCGCGCGGGATGCCCAGTTCCCGCTGCGCCAGCAGGAAGACGTCGTTCCACAGCCGCGCTTCGAGGTGGTTTTCGAGCTTCGGCAGGTAGAAGTACGGGCCGCTGCCGCGGGCCAGCAGCTGACGCGCGTTGTGGAAGAAGTACAGGCCGAAGTCCACCAGGCTCGCCGAAACCGGGCGGCCGTCGATGCGGATGTGCTTCTCCACCAGGTGCCAGCCGCGGGGGCGGGCGACGATCGTCGCGGGGTCTTCGCCGATCGTGTAGCGCTTGCCCGCCTCGGTGGTGAAGTCGATGTTGCGGCGGATGGCGTCTAACAGGTTGAGCTGGCCGTCGATCACGTTGTGCCAGGTCGGCGAGGTCGCGTCCTCGAAGTCGGCGAGCCAGACCTTCGCACCGGAGTTGAGCGCGTTGACCGTCATCTTGCGGTCGGTCGGGCCGGTGATCTCGACACGGCGGTCTTCGAGACCGGGCGCGGCCGGGGCGACCTGCCAGCTGCTGTCGTCGCGGACGGCGCGCGTCTCGGGCAGGAAACCCAGCGGCTCCTCACCGGACTGCAGCTTCTCGCGGCGCAGACGGCGGGCGTCGAGCAGCTCGCGACGGCGGCCGGCGAACGCGTTGTCCAATTTGGCCACGAAGTCCAGCGCGGCCGGGGTGAGGATCTCGTCGAACCGGTCACCGGCGGGTCCGCAGACGTCGATCCGGTAGTTCAGCTTCTCAACCATGGTGTGCCTCCGCTGGGCTTCGCGAAAGAGAGTTGGTGGGGATGGGAGGCGGCGGTCCTCCGGGGTCGAAAGACCGCCGCCTGGCACCTACTTGCGGGGGATCAGAACTGCTCGGCCTCGGTGGAGCCGGCGAGCGCGGTCGTCGAGCTGGTCGGGTTCAGCGCGGTCGCGACGTTGTCGAACCAGCCGGTGCCGACCTCGCGCTGGTGCTTCGTGGCGGTGTAACCGCGGTCCTCCGAAGCGAACTCGCGCTCCTGCAGGTCGACGTAGGCGGTCATGCCCTCACGGGCGTAACCGTGCGCCAGGTCGAACATCGAGTAGTTCAGCGCGTGGAAACCGGCCAGCGTGATGAACTGGAACTTGTAGCCCATGTGGCCGAGTTCGCGCTGGAACTTCGCGATCGTCGCGTCGTCCAGGTGCTTCTTCCAGTTGAACGACGGCGAGCAGTTGTAGGCCAGCATCTGGTCCGGGTACTTCGCCTTGATGGCCTCGGCGAACTGGCGGGCGACCTCGAGGTCCGGCTTGGAGGTCTCCATCCACAGCAGATCGGCGTACTCGGCGTAGGCCAGACCGCGGTCGATACAGGGGTCGATGCCGTTGGTGACGTTGTAGAAGCCCTCGGCGGTGCGCTCGCCGGTGACGTACTTGCGGTCACGCTCGTCGACGTCGCTGGTGATCAGCGTCGCGGCCTGCGCGTCGGTGCGGGCGACGATCAGCGACGGCACGTTCAGCACGTCCGCGGCGAGGCGGGCGGCGTTCAGCGTGCGCTCGTGCTGCTTGGTGGGGATCAGCACCTTGCCGCCGAGGTGGCCGCACTTCTTCTCGGACGCGAGCTGGTCTTCCCAGTGCACGCCCGCCGCGCCGGCGGCGATCATGCCCTTCATCAGCTCGAACGCGTTGAGCGGGCCACCGAAGCCGGCCTCGGCGTCGGCGACGATCGGGGCGAACCAGTCGGTGTCGGTGTTGCCTTCAGCCCAGTTGATCTGGTCGGCGCGGCTCAGCGCGTTGTTGATGCGGCGGACGACGGCCGGCACCGAGTTGGCCGGGTAGAGGCTCTGGTCCGGGTAGGTCTGGCCGGAGAGGTTGGCGTCGGCGGCGACCTGCCAGCCGGACAGGTAGATGGCCTTGAGGCCGGCGCGGACCTGCTGCACCGCCTGGTTACCGGTCAGGGCGCCGAGCGAGTGGACGTAGTCCTCGGTGTGCAGGAGGTCCCACAGCTTCTCGGCACCACGGCGGGCGAGCGTGTGCTCTTCGACCACACTGCCCCGCAGCTTGACCACGTCAGCCGCCGAGTACGACCGCTTCACTCCCGACCAGCGGGGGTCGCTCGCCCACTGCTTGGTCAGTTCGGCGGCCGCCTGCTCCAGCTGCTGCGCGTGCTCAGTCATCGGATTCTCCCGGTGTTGCGAAGTTTGCGAGTGATCGCCTTTTCCTCTTTCGACCCTGACACGACGGGGGAAATCCGATCTAGGTCTCCAATTTGCCAATTTCTGCGAAGCTTCCGTAGCATCTTGCAAAGATTGCGAATCGCAGGTTCGCAACGGGAGCGAAAATCCACGGGCTTGACCGTTAACTGAATCGTTCAGGCCCGGAAACCTTGCGGACAGAGAGGCCAGCGTGGACAAAACCTTCGCCGGAGCGAAGCTTCGGCATCTGCGCGAAAGCCGGTCGATGAGCCAGGCGGATCTCGCTCGTGTGCTGGAGATCTCACCCAGTTACCTCAATCAGATCGAGCACAACTCGCGTCCGCTGACCGTTCCCGTGCTCCTTCGCATCACTCAAGCGTTCGGAGTGGACACTGAGTTCTTCGCGAACAACGACACCGCGCGGCTGGTCGCGGATGTGAAGGAAGCCCTGCTCGACGAAGTCCTCGGCGTGGACGTCACGACCAGCGAACTGAACGACCTCGCCACGAACCTCCCGACGATCGCGGCGGCCCTGGTCAAACTGCATCGCAGCTACCGCAACGCGGTCGAGAACACCGCGGCGCTGACCACGGAGAACGGCCTCGGCCTGCACGGCAGCGCGGCCGGCTCGCTCCCGCACGAAGAGGTCCGCGACTTCTTCTACGAGCGAGAGAACTACGTCGCCGAGCTGGACGAACGCGCCGAGCGGATGGCACACGACATACCGCTGCAGCGCGGCCAAGTGCTCGCCTCGCTGAAGGAAAGCCTGATCCAGCGCTACGGCGTCGACGTCACCAGCGAAGGCATCGACGAAACCGCCGGTGAGCAGCACCGCTACGAGCCCGGGCCGCGCGTGCTGCGGCTGGCGCCGAGCCTGCGCGTCGGGCAGCAGGCGTTCCGGATGGCCTCGCAGATCGCTCTGCTCGAATACGACGACCTGATCACCGAACTCGCCGATTCGTGGGCGTTCTCCGGACCGGCCGCGCGTTCGCTGGCGAGGGTCGGGCTGGCGAACTACTTCGCGGGCGCGCTGATCCTCCCCTATGGACCGTTCCTGTCCATGGCGGAACGCTTCCGCTACGACATCGAGCGGCTGTGCGACCACTTCGGCGTCGGCTTCGAGACGGTGTGCCACCGGCTTTCCACCCTGCAGCGGCCGAAGAACCGGGGCGTGCCGTTCTCGTTCGTCCGGGTCGATCGCGCCGGGAACATGTCGAAACGCCAGTCCGCGGCGGGTTTCCACTTCTCCCGTGTCGGCGGGGCGTGTCCACTGTGGAACATCTACGAGGCGTTCACCCAGCCGGGCAAGATCCTCACCCAGATCGCGACCCTGCCGGACGGCAAGAGCTACTTCTGGATCGCGCGGACCGTGTCGCGCAACATCGGCGGTTACGGAAGCCCCGGAAAGACGTTCACCGTCGGCCTCGGCTGCGAATTGCGGCACGCGAAACGGCTGGTCTACTCGACCGGGCTCGATCTCGACGACCGCGACGCGGCCACCCCGATCGGCATGGGTTGCAAAGTCTGCGAACGCCCGGCCTGTACCCAGCGCGCCTTCCCGACGATCGGCAAACAGCTCACCGTGGACGAGAACACCAGCACCTTCGTCCCGTACCCGGCGGTGCCCAAAGCGCCTTGAGCCGCGGTGATCTCCCTGGCAGGGTTGCCGAGGACGGCCGCCGCCTGCGACGGCGGCCACTTGCACTGGGGAGAACTTCATGATCTTGGTGACCGGAGCGGGCGGAAACGTCGGCTCGGAACTGACCGCGCTGCTCGCCGGGGACGGGCATCCCGTCCGAGCGCTGGTGCGCACGGGCCGGCCGCTGCCCGAGAGCGTCGCGAGATCGGGCGTCGAAGGAGTACCGGGCGATCTCAACGAACCGACCAGCCTGAAACCCGCGCTGGACGGCGTCCGGGCGGTCTTCCTGCTCGGTGGCTATAACGACATGCCGGGCGCGCTCGCGGTGATGCGGGACGCGGGCGTCGAGCAGGTCACCCTGCTGTCGTCGCGATCGGTCGTCGGCGGGCACGAGGACAACGCCGTCGCGGGGATGCACATGGCCGCCGAGGCCGCGGTGCGCGCGTCGGAACTGGCCTGGACGTTCGTGCGGGCCAGCGGGTTCATGTCGAACACGCTGCAGTGGATCCCGCAGCTGGCGGCGGGCGACGTCGTGGCCGAACCGTTCGCGAACGTGCCGGTGGCGGCCATCGACCCGTACGACATCGCCGCCGTCGCGGCGGAATCGCTGACGACGCCGGGACACGAAGGCCGGGCGTACGCGATCACCGGCCCGGACTCGCTGCGGCCCGCCGACCGGCTGCGCGTCCTGGGCGAACTGCTGGGCCGGGACCTGCGGCTGGACCCGCTGTCGGAAGCCGATGCCCGCACGAAGATGACCGCGGAGATGCCGGAGAAGTACGTCGACGCCTTCTTTCGGTTCTTCGCCGAGGGGGAGTTCGACGACTCCGGCGTGACGACCGCGGTCCGGGAGCTGACCGGGCGGGAGCCGCGGCCGTTCGCGGACTGGGCGCGTTCGCACCTGGAGGCCTTCCGGGCCTGAGTGGTTGCCCCGGACCCGGTGGACTTTGAAGAATGCACCCATGTCGAGCGATACCCGACGGCCTCTTGTCGCCGTCGCCGCCCTGGGCGGCACCATCTCCATGGTTCCCGGAAACGGCGAAGACCGGGCGGTTCCGCGGCTGAGCGCCGCGGATCTGCTCGGCGGGCTGGGCGAGGACCTGGCGATGGACGTCCACGCGGAAACGCTCGCGGGGATCTCCAGCGCGTCCATGGACTTCGCGACGCTGGTCAAAACCCGGGAGTGGGCCGCCCGCGCGGTGGCCGAGGGCGCGCAAGGGGTCGTGGTCGTCCAGGGCACGGACACTCTCGAAGAGACCGCCTACTTCTTCGAACTGACCTGGGATTCCGAGGCCCCGGTCGTGATCACCGGCGCGATGCGCAACCCCAGCCTGCCCAGCGCCGACGGCGCGGGGAACCTGGTGGCGGCACTGACCGTCGCCGCCGAACCCCGCAGCCGTCGCCGCGGTGCGCTGGTCGCGTTCAACGACGACGTCCACCAGGCCCGCTGGGTCCGGAAGGCGCATTCGAGCCACGTCGAGGCGTTCTCGTCGAATCCCGCCGGCCCGCTCGGGCTGGTCTCGGAAGGCCTGGTGCACTACTTCCACCCGGTGGCCGCCCGCCCGGCGGCGTTGTCCCTGGTGGACGCGGACTTCTCCGGGCTGGTACCGATCGTCGAAAGCGGCGTCGAGGACACCGGCGAGGTCCTGGAGACCCTGATCAAGGCCGGGGCGAAGGGCGTCGTGATCGCCGCGAACGGCGGCGGGCACGTTTCGGCCGCGACCGCCGGCGTGATCGAGCGGGCACTGCCGGACCTGCCGATCGTGGTCGCGAGCCGCACCGGCGCCGGGCCGACGTTCCGCGGTACCTACGGCTTCCGCGGCTCGGAGTCGGACCTGATCGCGATGGGCGCGACGATGGCGGGCTGGCTGGATCCGCGCAAGTCCCGGATGCTGCTGCACGTCCTGCTCGCCACCGGCGCCCCGCGCGACCGCGTCGAGGCCGAATTCCGCCTCCGAGGCGACCTCACCTGACCCCCGACTCCCCCGCGTTTCGTCCTCTAGTTGCGGTAGTTGGTGTCGCGAACTACCGCCATTAGAGGACGAAACGCGGCAGGGGGGGGGGAGGGCTAGTCGCGGATCGGGCCGGAGATCGGGTCCAGGTGGTACGGCCGCATGGCGCGGCGCTGGTGCCGGTAGACATGCACGCTGACGGCGGGATCCGGACCGTCGTTGCGGACCTCGTGGATGTACCCGGGACCGAAGACGCGCGACTGGCCGGCCGACAGCGAATGCAGTTCGGTCACCGCCCGCCCATCGGACGACCGCCGGGCGACGGTCTCGCTCAGCTGCCCGCTGACCACGGTGAACGCGCCGGCGGCGAATTCGTGGTCGTGCAGGTCGGTGCGCTGGCCGGGCAGCCAGCTCATCAGCCAGACCTCTTCCAGCTCGTCGCTGTCGACGAGCGCGGAAAAACGCTGTTCGGGGTCGTAGCGCAGCAGGTGCCGCCAGCGGTCACGGTCCGCGGCGAATTCGAGCGCGACGCGCACGGGGTGCCGCAGGGCTGGGTTTTCGGGAATGACGAGCGTGTTGTCCGGGACGGCGAACATGAAGGAGTCCTCGCAAGGAAAGAAGGTGTCGAGCTGGGCCGGGGTCGAGGTTCACCGACAACAGCGACACGACGCACACGCGACAGCGCCGAGACCCGAGAGGCCCCGCGACACGGTCATCCCACGTGCGAACATGCCTTCACCGAACCAGTGCGGGGCCCGGCGGTCAACCGATCCCATAGCGTGGACAGCGTCCTCAGGACCACTCGTGCTTCTGCGACCGCCCGAGCAGCTCCGCTCCCGCCTTCCGAGGGTCGACCCCTTCGTGGCACACACGGTGCATCGCGTCGGTGATGGGCATGTCGACGCCGAGGCCCTGCGCGAGCTCCCGGATCGACGTGCACGACTTGACGCCCTCCGCGACCTGCCCGCCCGCGGCTCGCAGCGCCTGCTCCAGGGTTTCGCCCCGGCCCAGCCGTTCGCCGAAGGTCCGGTTCCGCGAAAGCGGCGACGAGCACGTGGCGACCAGGTCGCCGACGCCGGCCAGCCCGGCGAAGGTCAGCGGGTCCGCGCCGAGTTTCGCGCCGAGCCGGGCCATTTCGGCCAGCCCGCGGGTGATCAGCGTGGCCATGGTGTTGGTGCCGAGCCCCAGCCCGGCCGCCATCCCGCAGCTCAGGGCGATGACGTTCTTGCACGCGCCGCCCAGCTCGCAGCCGACGACGTCGGTGTTGGTGTACGGCCGGAAGTACTGATTGAAGCTGGCCCGCTGGATCGCCTTGGCGTTCTCGTGGTCGGTACTGGCGACCACCGCGGCCGACGGCTGTCCCTGGGCGATCTCCTTCGCCAGGTTCGGCCCGGACACGACCACGATCTGCCCGTCGGCGACGCCGGCGATCTCGGCGATGACCTCGCTCATCCGCTTGAGCGTGCCGAGTTCGACGCCCTTCGCGAGGCTCACCAGGATCGCTTCGGGCGGCAGCAGACCGGACCACTCCGAGAGATTGGTCCGCAAGGTCTGGCTCGGCACCGCGAGGACCACGGCCTGCGCGCCGTCGAGCGCCTCGGCCGGGTCCGACGTCGCGGTGATCCGCTCGGGCAGCAGGATATCCGGCAAATAGGACGAGTTGCGGTGCTCGTCCCGGATCTCCGCCGCGACTTCGGGCCGCCGGGCCCAGATGGTCACGTCGCGTCCGGCGTCGCCGAGCACCTTGGCGAACGCCGTCCCCCACGATCCCGCGCCGAGCACGGTCAGGCGCTGGACCTCGGTGGCGGTTCCGGCCATCAGGCGTCGTCTCCCGGTTTCTTCGCGGGCGGTTCCTCCTGGCGGATCTCCGCGAGCAGGGTGGTGATGTCGGTCATCATCAGTTCGGTGACCTCACGCAGCTTGGACGCGCTGCGCGTCGGGCCGTCCTTGTAGGCCGAAAGATCCATCGGCTCCCCGACCAGGTGCGTGATGGTCTTGCGGGGGAACGGCGTGAACTTCTTCGTGTAGCCGTTGAAGATGTGGTTCGTGCCCCAGCGCGCGATCGGGATCACCGGCACGTCGGTCTCCAGCGCGAGCCGTGCGGCGCCGGTGAACGGCTTCTTCGGCCAGCCGTCCGGGTCCTTGGTGATCGTGCCCTCGGGGTAGATCACGACGACCTTCCCGTCCCGCAACGCCTGGTGGGCGGCCTTAAGGCTGTCGCCGGCGGCGGCCGAACCCCGCGAAACCGGGATCTGCCCGGCGCCGACGAAGATCTTGCCGAAGAGCGGTGTCCTGGTCAGGCTCTCTTTGCCGAGGAACCGCGGCACTCGCTTCATCCGGTGCACGAACACCGCGTCCACCACCGGGTCCATGTGGGACACGTGGTTGACCAGCAGCAGGGCGCCGCCTTCGCGTGGGATCTTCTCGGTGCCAAGGTAGATCCGCTTGCCGAGGGTCGTCGCCGGATAGAACAGCGCGGCGGCGAGGCCAACCCAGAAGCCGCCCTTCTCACGCCGAGCCAATTTCGTCCTCCTTGAAGTCGCACGTCCGTCCCCCTGTCCACTGATCCTGCCGCGCGCACGCGAGCGCGGTCCAGGGAGGGTCGGGTAAGAAGATAGTTGTGGGTATCGATCTGATCGTGCCGGTGAAACGCCCGGCTGAGGGCAAGTCGCGGCTTCGTGGCGCGGTCGTGACCGAACAACACGCCGCATTGGTACTGGCGCTGGCCCAGGACACGCTGTCCGCGGTGACCTCGGCGGACGGTGTCCGCCGGGTACTGGTGGTGGCTGCCGATCCGGCGTCAGTGGCCGATCTCACCGAACTGGGCGTCGAGATCGTCGCCGAGCCGTCGCGGGGTGGCTTGAACGCGGCCTTGCGGTACGGCGAAGCGCTGCTCCGCCGGGATTCGCCCACCGGCGTGGTCGGTGCACTGCAGGCCGACCTGCCCGCGCTGCGAACCGAAGACCTCACCGCCGCGCTGGCCGAAGCCGCCGGACGCCGGGCGTTCGTCGCGGACCGGCAGGGCACGGGCACGACGTTGCTGCTCGCGGCGGCGGGCCGCCCGCTCGAACCCCTCTTCGGCGGGGGCTCGGCACTGGCGCACACCGGTTCCGGTGCGATCCCGCTCACGATCGCGGCGGAGTCACTCCGCAGTGACGTGGACACCGCGGATGATCTCGCTCACGTCTGCACCCTCGGTGTCGGAAAGCGCACTTCAGCGTTGCTGGGGACACCCTGCGTGGTGATGTGACGCGAGTTCACCCGGACGACCACCGCGGGGCGCACATAATCGCCCTGAGTGGTGAACAATGAAGTCCGTGAGCACAAACGACGGCGGCACCCCGAGCCCAGCAAGGAAGCGGAAGACCTCCGCCGCGACGAAGACCAACCGCACCCCCCGCGCGACCCGCGGCGGCTCGGCGAGCCGTCCCGCCCAGGAGTTCCGCGCGCTGCCCACCGCGCCGCCTGCCGTGACGTCCGCTCCCACCGCCGTCGAGACGCTTCCCGACGACCGGTACTTCAACCGGGAACTGTCTTGGCAGGACTTCAACGCGCGGGTGCTCTCCCTGGCGGAGGACGAGTCTCAGCCGCTGCTCGAACGCGGCAAGTTCCTCGCGATCTTCGCGTCCAATTTGGACGAGTTCTACATGGTGCGGGTCGCCGGGCTGAAACGCCGCGACGAGACCGGCCTGCCGGTGCGCAGCGCGGACGGGCTCACGCCGCGCGAGCAGCTGGCCTACATCGCCAAGCGCAACCAGGACCTGGTCGAGCGGCACACCAACGCCTTCGAGCTGCACCTGCGGCCGCGGCTGACCGAGGAAGACATCCACATCGTCGGCTGGAACGACCTGGCGGGCGCGGACCAGCTTCGGCTGTCCAACTACTTCAGCGAGCAGATCTTCCCGGTGCTCACCCCGCTGGCCGTCGATCCCGCGCACCCGTTCCCCTACATTTCGGGCCTTTCACTCAATCTGGCGGTCACCGTCCGGGACCCGGAAGCGGGAACCGAGCGGTTCGCGCGCGTCAAGGTGCCGAGCAATGTGCCGCGCCTGATGCGGATCGAGCAGCAGCCGAGAGAGAGCCACACGGCGACGTTCCTTCCGCTCGAAGAGCTGATCGCCGCCCACCTCGGTGAGCTGTTCACCGGGATGGAGGTCACCGAGCACCACGCGTTCCGGGTCACCCGCAACGCCGACTTCGAGGTCGAAGAAGACCGGGACGAGGATCTGCTCCAGGCGCTGGAACGCGAACTGGCCCAGCGCCGGTTCGGCCCGCCGGTGCGGCTCGAGGTCGCGCTGGACATGAGCGAGCACATGCTCGAACTGCTGCTGCGGGAACTGGAGGTCGACCCGCGCGACGTCGTCGAGGTCCCCGGCCTGCTGGACCTGACCTGCCTGCACCAACTGTCCGGAGTGGACCGCAAGGAACTCAAGGACCGCCCGTTCGTTCCCGCCACGCACCCGGCGTTCGGTGAGCGCGAGACCCCGAAGTCCGTGTTCGCGACGCTGCGCGAGGGCGACGTCCTCGTACACCACCCGTACGACTCGTTCTCCACCAGCGTCCAGCGGTTCATCGAACAGGCCGCCGCGGACTCGAAGGTGCTGGCGATCAAGCAGACGCTGTACCGCACCTCGGGTGACTCCCCGATCGTCGACGCGCTGATCGACGCGGCGGAGGCCGGCAAGCAGGTCGTCGCGCTGGTCGAGATCAAGGCGCGGTTCGACGAGCAGGCCAACATCACCTGGGCGCGCACGCTGGAACGCGCCGGCGTGCACGTGGTCTACGGGCTCGTCGGGCTGAAGACGCACTGCAAGGTGTCGATGGTGGTGCGCCAGGAGGGTTCGACGATCCGCCGCTACTGCCATATCGGTACCGGCAACTACAACCCGAAGACCGCGCGGCTGTACGAGGACATGGGCCTCCTGACCGCCGACCCGACGATCGGTGCGGACCTGACGGACCTGTTCAACGTCCTCACCGGATATTCGCGGCAGGACACCTACCGCAACATCCTCACGTCGCCGCACGGGATCCGCCGCGGCATCGTGCGCGCGATCGGCGAGGAGATCGAACTCGCCCTCGCCGGCCAGACCGCCGGGATCCGGCTCAAGTGCAACTCGCTCGTCGACGAGCAGATCATCGACGCGCTCTACCACGCTTCGCAGGCGGGAGTGCCCGTCGACATCGTCGTCCGCGGGATCTGCGCGCTGAAGCCGGGTGTGGAGGGGCTGAGCGAGAACATCCATGTGCGCTCGATCCTCGGCCGGTTCCTGGAACACTCGCGGATCTTCAACTTCCGCGCCGGAGGCACGTACTGGATCGGCAGCGCGGACATGATGCACCGCAACCTGGACCGCCGGATCGAGGCGCTGGTGCGGGTCAAGGATGTGAAGCTCGTCGAACAGATCGACTACATCTTCGAGTCCGCGCTGCATCCCGCGACGCGATGCTGGGTGCTGACCGCCTCCGGCGAGTGGACGCCGTTCCCGGCCAGCGGCGACGACGTCCGCGATCACCAGGTCGAACTGGCGAAGCGGCACGGAGCGGCCGGATGAGCGGCGTCGTGCGGGCGGCGGGCGCCGTCCTCTGGCGTCGCGACGGCGAGCGGACCGAGGTCGCGCTGGTGCACCGGCCACGGTACGACGATTGGTCGCTGCCGAAGGGAAAACTGGATCCGGGCGAGACCATCGCGCGGGCCGCGGTCCGCGAGATCCAGGAGGAGACCGGGTTCGAGGCCGTGCTCGGCCGGTACCTCGTGCGGACCGAGTACACCGTGGCGGGGATCCCGAAGACCGTCGACTACTTCTCCGCGCACGTCGCCTCCGGCACGTTCGCCCCGAACGAAGAGGTCGACGAACTGCGCTGGCTCGACGCGGAGACGGCGGAGAAACTGCTCACCCGCCCGGGAGACGTCCGGGTGCTGCGCGAGTTCTCCGCGCTGCCCACCGGACTCACCACGATGATCCTGGTGCGGCACGCCAAAGCGGGTAAACGCGACGAGTGGAACGGCGATGACGACCTGCGTCCGCTGTCGGACGCGGGACTGCGGCAGGCCGAAGCGCTGCGTTCGCTGCTGCGGCACTACGCGCCGGACAGAGTGCTTTCGGCGCCGAGGCTCCGTTGCGTCCAGACGGTGAACGGGCTCGCCGAAGATCTCGGCGCCGAGATCCGGCACGAACCGCTGCTGTCGGAAGAGGGCTACTGGCCGGATCCGGTACTCGGCGTCGCTCGGCTGCTGGCGATCGCCGGTGACGGCGGGACGCCGGTGGTGTCCAGCCAGGGCGGCGTGATCCCGGACGTGGTCAGCGCGCTGGCCGACCGCGACGGCGTCGACCTGCCCGCCGCGCGCGGTGGTGTGGTGCCGTCGAAGAAGGGGTCGTTCTGGGTGCTGTCGTTCCGGGCGCCGACCGAGGAGGACGGGCCGGTACTGGTGGCCGCGGACTACTTCGCGTCGCCTCTGCCCACACCCGCCCCCGCCCATCCCTGACGGGGGTCGTGAGTGATTCAGGTCGTTAGAACGACCCGAATCACTCACGACAACCCGACCCTCCCGTGACAGCGAGGTGACAGCGCGGCTTGGTTTACTCCGGCCGCGTCCCTTGTGTGGTCGCCGCGGTGCTCACCGTTCAGCCTGGGGGTGGAACGGACAGCATCGTCCGGACCTCGTCGGCACGGGGATCACCGAGGCGCTGGCACACGGCCAGCGCCTCGGCTCCGTATGCCTCGGCCTCTTCGCTCCAGCCCGTGGCGAGCATGAGTCTCGTGAGGTTGATGAGGACGTCGATCGTGCCGTACTCGGCCCCGAGTTCGCGGAGTTCCGCCAGCGCACGGGAACAGTGGCTCTCCGCTTCCTCGTAGCGGGAAGCGCCCGCGAGCGCCTCGCCGGCGTTGGAAAGCGCGAGGGCCGCGTGGTACCGGTCGCCGAGTTCCGCGAAGGCCTGCCGCGCTTCGAGTGCGGCTTCGACGGCGCCGTCGTAGGCGCCGATGCCGATCCTGCTGGCGCTGATGTTGAGGAGCGCGTGCGGGACGAAGGTGCGCTGTCCGGTGTCGCTCGCCAGCCGCGCGGCTTCGGCGGCGACCTGTTCGCTCTTCTCGAATTCGGAGCGGAGGTAGTAGGCGCCCGAAAGATTCGACAGGATCGCGACCGAGACCTCGGAGCCGCCGGTCTCCACGGACGCCTTCCTGGCCTCCTCCAACGCCTCCAGCCCCTCGTCGGTGCGAAGTGCCCGCAGGTAGGCGGATCCGAGGTTGTTGGCCGCGTACTGCAGGCCCAGCGGGTCGACGGCGGCCCGGGTGGCTTCGACGGCGATCTCGGCGGTGCCGATCCAGTCCTCCTGGTCGTGCCGCTCGGTGTAGAAGGCACGCAGCAGCCACGCGAGTTTCCAGGCGCGGGAAGCCCAGTCGTGGTCGGCGGCGACGCGGACCAGCGCGGCGAGCGCCGGGCGTTCCTCGACGTACCAGGCCGTCGCCTCGTCGTGGTCGGCGAAATCGTGTGGTGGCCCGTCGGCCGGTTCCAGCACGACGTCCGAAGTGAGCAGATCGGGCCGGATGAGTTCGTTCGCCGCGGCGACGCCGGCGGTGTACCAGTCGATCAGCCGTCGTAGCGCGGCTTCCCGTTCCGACGGCACATCGCCCTCGGCGAGTTCGGCGGCGTAGACCCGCAGCAGATCGTGGAACCGGTACCGGTCGGTACTGGGCTGGCTCAGCAAATGCGCCGACGCCAGCTGGTCGATCAGTTCCCGCGCCGCGAGAACGTCGACTCCGGCGGTGACGGCCGCGGTCGAAACCCGGATCGGCACCCCGGGGAACAGCCCGAGCAGCCGGAACAGCCGCGCCGCCTCCGGGCGCAACGCCTTGTACGACCACGAAAACGCCGCCCGCAGATCGGTGCCCGCGTCCTGCGGGTCCCGCAGGGTGTCGAGCCGGACCCGCTGATCCCGTAGTTCGTCGACGATCCACGCCAGTGAGGTTCCCGAAAAACGGGACGCCCGCTCCCCCGCCAGTGCCAGCGCGAGCGGCAGTCCGCCGCACAGCTGGGTGAGTTCCGCCACCGCGCCGGGTTCGGCGTCGAGCCGGGCGCGGCCGACGCTTTCGGCGAGCAGCGCCCGGGCCGCGTGATCGTCCAGTGAGCGCAACGGCATCCGCCGCGCCCCCTCCCTGGCGACCAGGCCCCGCAACTGGTTTCGGCTGGTGACGACGACGAGGTTGCCCGAACCGGGCAGTAACGGCCGGATCTGGTCGGCGTCGCGGGCGTTGTCCAGCAGCAACAGCATCCTGGTGCCGGCCAGCCTGCTGCGCAGCGCCGCCGACCGTTGCTCCACAGTGGAGGGGAGCGCGTCGGCGAGCACGCCGACCGCCTGGAGGAACCCGGACAGTGCGTCCATCGGAGTGACCGGCGTACCGGCGGAATGCCCCCGCAGGTCTACGAAGAGTTGTCCGTCGGGGAAGTTTTCCCGCAGCCGATGCGACCAATGGACGGCGAGTGAGGTCTTTCCCACCCCTGCGGTGCCTTCGATGACCACTATCCGTGTCGTTCCGGTCTGGCCCTGGGCGAGGAACCGCTCCAGTTCGGCCAGTTCACTTTCCCGCCCGGAGAAACCCGTGACGTCGAAGGGAAGCTGGCGCGGCACCGGGAACGCAGGGACGGCCGGCCTGTCCGTGGCCAGCAGTTCGGCGTGGAGCCGTCGCAGTTCCCCTCCCGGTTCGACGCCCAGTTCTTCCGCGAGAAGTGATCTGAGACGGGCGTATCGGGCGAGTGCTTCCGCTCGTCTGCCCGAACGCGCGAGAATCCGCACGAGTCTTTCCCATAACGATTCCCTGAGCGGATGCTGAGCGACCAGATCGGTCAATTCGGCGACGAGTTCCGCGTCCGGGACCGTGCCGGTATCCAGATCGATCCGCCTTTCCACGGCGAACAGATACCGCTCGGTCAGCAACGGTCCCCATTCGCCCGCCAGCGTCGGAGAACCGACTCCTTCGAGCGGTGTCCCGCCCCAAAGGCCGATCGCCTCGGCGAGCGATACCCGTTCCGCCTGGGCTTTTTCGTCCACGGCCCGGTCCAGCAGGCTGAGAAACCTCAGTGCGTCGACGCGGGCGGGATCGAGAAGGAGACGGTAACCGTCCGGTTCGGTCACCACGACTTGTTCGCCGAACAACCGGCGCAGACGCATCACATTCGTCTGCAGGCTGCCGCGGATCCGTTCCGGGGGTTCGTCTCCCCAGACACCGCGTGCGAGCGCGTCGATGGACACCAGGCGGCCGCACGACAGCGCCAGCGTCGTGAGCAGCGCGCGCTGACGGGCGCTGCTCAGTGAGAGCGGGGAGCCGTCCACGACCACGTGGAACGGACCGAGAAGCCGGATTTCGATGGTGGGCCGCCTCCAGTCCTGTGTTCCCCGCCTCATTTCGTCCGGCGAGAAGCGTGACACAGACCGGGCGACGCCCGAGCGGGTTCCCGGCATTCCGCCTCGTGGGGCCGGAAAACGGTGGTACCCGAAAACTGCGGCAGGGCCCCGCGCGCGATGCACGGGGCCCTGCCGTTGGCTCACTCTCGAGGAGAGGGAGCTTACTTCTTCTTCGCAGCCGCAGAAGTCCGCTTGGCCGGAGCCTTCTTCGCAGCGGTCTTCGTCGCGGTCGCCTTGGCCGGAGCCTTGGCGGCGGTCGCCTTGGTGGCGGTCGCCTTCTTGGCCGTGGTGGCGCGGGCCGTCGTCGCCTTGGCCGCGGTCTTCGGCGCCGCCTTGGTGGCGGTCGTCTTGGCGGCGGCCTTGGTCGCGGTCGCCTTGGCCGCCGGCTTCGCGGCGGTGCGCGTCGTGGCGGCGGCGGCGCGAGTCCGCGTGGTGGTGGAACGCGTCGCGGCCGGGCGGCTGGCGGCCGTCCGGGTCGTCGTCGCGCGGGTCGCGGCGGCCCGAGTGGTGGTGGTGCCGGCGGTCGCGCGCTTCACAGCGGTGGCCTTCGGCAGCTTCTTCGAACCGCTGATGACGTCCTTGAAGGTCGTGCCGGCGCGGAAGGCGGGCACGTTGGTCTTCTTGACGCGAACGGTCTCACCGGTACGCGGGTTCCGCGCGGTGCGGGCGGCGCGGGCGCGCTTCTCGAACACACCGAAGCCGGTGATGTTCACCTTCTCGCCCTTGTTGACCGTCCGGATGATGATGTCGACAAGGCCATCAACGGCCTCCGACGCGACCTTCTTGTCGCCCAGGCGCTCCGACAGCGCCTCGATCAGCTGGGCCTTGTTGGCCATTCCAGTCCTCCAAGAAGAACTTGTTGTACACGGCCCCGTCGGCCGACTTAGCGCACACGGTATTACCAATGCAGCACAAATTCCAAACGACGCGCGGAAATTTCCCTTGTCTCGGGGGCTGTTCCGCCTCCAGAGGGACCCTCTCGGACCTCTCGGAGTGCCGTTCGGCGTGGTTTCGGGGCTCTGCGAAGGACCCTCCGCCGGAGTGCGGATTCCCAGCTCAGCAAGGGAATCCGCACCTCACGACTAGGCCGTGGAGGAGGCCGCCGGAAGGGTCACCGGCTTCCAGGAGGGGCGCTGGGACTCGAAAGTGTCGATTTCCTCAGCGTGCCGGAGTGTCAGGGCGATGTCGTCGAGCCCTTCGAGGATCCGCCAGCGGGTGTAGTCGTCGATCTGGAAGGGCGCGACGAAGTCCTTGGCTCGTACGGTCTTCGACTCGAGGTCCACCGTGACCTCCGTCCCGGGCTCGTTTTCGAGCAGCTTCCACAGCAGTTCGACGTCCGCCTGCTCGACCTGAGCGGCGACGAAGCCCTGCTTGCCCGAGTTCCCGCGGAAGATATCCGCGAACCGGGACGAGATCACGGCCCGGAAGCCGTAGTTCATCAGGGCCCAGACCGCGTGCTCACGGGAGGAACCGGTGCCGAAGTCCGGGCCCGCGACCAGGACCGAACCGGATTTGAAGGGCTCTTGGTTGAGGATGAACGACTCGTCGGACCGCCAGGCGGCGAAGAGTCCGTCCTCGAAGCCGGTGCGGCTCACGCGCTTGAGGTAGACCGCCGGGATGATCTGGTCAGTGTCCACGTTGGACCTGCGCAGCGGGACCCCGACGCCGGTGTGGTGGGTGAACGGTTCCATGGTGAGGGAACTCCTTAGCGGATGTCAGGCGGGCTCAGCGGGCGGTGGCGGGCAGCAGGTCTTCGGGGCTGGACAGGGTTCCCCGCACGGCCGTGGCGGCCGCCACGAGCGGGGAGACCAGGTGCGTCCGGCCGCCCTTGCCCTGCCTGCCCTCGAAGTTGCGGTTCGAGGTCGACGCGCTGCGCTCGCCCGGCTTGAGCTGGTCCGGGTTCATGCCGAGGCACATCGAGCAGCCCGCCTGGCGCCATTCCGCGCCCGCTTCGGTGAAGACCTGGTCCAGGCCTTCGGCTTCGGCCGCCTGCCGCACGCGCACCGAGCCGGGGACGACCAGCATCCGGACCGACCCGGCGACCTTGTGCCCGCGCAGGACGTCCGCCGCGGCCCGCAGGTCCTCGATACGGCCGTTCGTGCAGGAGCCGAGGAAGACGGTGTCCACCGCGATCTCACGCAGCGGAGTGCCCGGCTTCAGGTCCATATAGGACAGGGCCTTCTCGGCGGCGATCCGCTCGTTCTCGTCGCCGATCCGCTCGGGATCGGGCACGGCGGCGTCCAGCGGCAGACCCTGGCCCGGGTTGGTGCCCCAGGTCACGAACGGCGTGAGCTCGTCGGCGTTCAGGTGGACCTCGGCGTCGAAGACGGCGTCGGGATCCGTGGCGAGTTCACGCCAGTTCTCGACGGCGGCGTCCCAGTCAGCGCCCTGCGGCGCGTGCGGACGGCCCTTCAGATACGCGAACGTCGTCTCGTCCGGAGCGATGAGCCCGGCCCGCGCACCGGCTTCGATGGACATGTTGCAGACCGTCATCCGGGCTTCCATCGACAGGTTTTCGATGGCCTTGCCGCGGTATTCGAGGACGTAGCCCTGCCCGCCGCCGGTGCCGATCTTCGCGATCACGGCGAGGATGACGTCCTTGGCCGTGACGCCGGGGCGGAGTTCCCCGTCGATCGTGATCGCCATCGTCTTGAATGGACGGAGCGGCAGCGTCTGGGTCGCCATCACGTGTTCGACCTCGGAGGTACCGATTCCGAAGGCCATCGCACCGAAGGCGCCGTGCGTCGAGGTGTGACTGTCGCCGCACACCACGGTCATCCCGGGCTGGGTCAGGCCCAGCTGCGGGCCGATGACGTGCACGATGCCCTGTTCGGCGTCGCCCATCGGGTGCAGCCGGACGCCGAAGTCCTTGCAGTTCTTGCGAAGGGTGTCGACCTGGGTACGGGACACGGGATCCGCGATCGGCAGCTCGATGTCGATCGTCGGGACGTTGTGGTCCTCGGTGGCGATGGTGAGGTCGGGACGGCGCAGTTTCCGGTCCGCCAGACGGAGTCCGTCGAACGCTTGCGGGCTGGTGACCTCGTGCAGCAGGTGGAGGTCGATGTAGAGCAGGTCCGGCTCGGCCCCCTCGCCGCGCCGCACCAGGTGCGACTCCCACACTTTCTCGGCCAGTGTCCGGGGCATTTCCGGCTCCTCACATGCGATGAAATCGGTACTTCCCACCATCTGGACATCTCAAACTTCGGGAAGATAGTATCGGCTTGTGGGACAGCATAGCGGTATCGGAGTACTCGACAAGGCCGTGGCCGTGCTTCAGGCCGTGGCCGAAGATCCTTGTGGCCTGGCGGAACTGTGCACGCGGACCGGCTTGCCGCGCGCGACGGCGCACCGGCTCGCGGTCGGTCTCGAGGTGCATCGCCTGTTGCGCCGCGGCCCGGACGGGCGGTGGCGGCCGGGTACCGCGCTCGCGGAACTGGCGGGCGGTTCGACCGACCCCTTGCTCGACGCGGCGAGCTCGGTGCTGCCGAAATTACGCGACATCACCGGGGAAAGCGTCCAGCTCTACCGCCGGGACGGCGTCCAGCGCGTCTGCGTTTCGACCGCGGAACCGCCCAGCGGTCTGCGTGACACGGTGCCGATCGGTTCGCGGCTGCCGATGACCGCGGGCTCCGGCGCGAAGGTCCTCGCGGCGTGGTCGGATCCGCATACGCAGCGGACGATCCTGTCGGAGGCGGTGTACGGCGAGCGCACCCTGCTCGAAGTCCGCCGTCGCGGCTGGGCCCAGAGCGTCGCGGAACGGGAGCCCGGTGTGGCGAGTGTCTCGGCGCCGGTACGGGATTCGACCGGCACGGTCGTCGCCGCGGTGTCGGTTTCCGGGCCCATCGAACGTATAGGGCGTAAGCCGGGGGCCCGCTGGGCCGCTGATCTGCTCGCCGCCGCGGACGCGCTGCAAGAGCGCCTCTGAGCCCTTCGAGGTCGTGAAAAGGCCCCCTGTACCGCGCTCAGCGCGGTACAGGGGGCCTTCACATACCGTCGGACAGTCCTGAAAGGACCTGACGGGATCAGAACTCGTCGGCTCGGGTCAGCTCGTGTTCGAAGGCGTCCGCACGGGCGACGAGGGACGTCAGCGGATGCTCGAACTCGTTCCGCAGGTTCAGGTCGACCAGCGGGATGGTGTGCTTGAGCAAGGCGACGCCGTCCACGACCGCCGCGCCGCCGACCGAGTCGCCGCCGGCCAGTTCGAGCAGGCGCCGCAGGTCGATCTTGTCCGCCCAGCCGACCGGAGACGAGATCTCCACCCATTCCGCGCCGTCGTGGTCGGGCAGGTGGTGCACGGTCACCTGCTGGCCGCGACCTTCCTCGGTGTCGACCCGGAAACGAAGCCAGTCGCCCCGTTCTTCGAGCACCTCGTACCGCGCCCGGACGAAATTGATCACGCCTGCCCAGATGGACACCCTCGTCACCTCTCGGTTCGCCGCCTCATGCGATGTCGAGCATCGCACATCCGGGGCGGGTTCAGCCGCTGGGATAGAGCGCGGCCATCGCGTGCACGGTCCCGGTCAGGTGAGCGACCAGTTCCGCGGGTTCCAGCGCCTGCGCGTCCAGGCCGAGCCGGAGCAGCCCGGCGGCCGCGTGGGGCACGCTTTCCAGCGGGATGGTGGCGCACCGCCAGCCGTCTTCGTCCTCCTCGGTCAGGGTGAGCCGGGCGAGCCGGGCTGCCCTCGGGCCGAGGACGTCGGGCAGGGCGGCGATCCCTTGCGGCGACAGGCGGACGAGCGCCGTCTCGACGTCCTCCGCCTCTTCGTAGCCTTCGACGTGTGCTCGCCAGAACGCGGAGAGTTCGAATCCCTCGGGCCTGACGGTCTTCTCCGGCAGCGTCCGCAGCCGCTGGATGGAGGAGACCCGGTACGTGCGGGGCTCGTCGCGCCGGGCCGCGATGAGGTACCAGACCCCGGCCTTGAGAACGAGACCCAGCGGATGCAGCCGCCGCGTGACCACGCCCGGCCGCGGAGACCAACGGCGGTACCGGATCTCGATGACCTGGTCGCGCCACAGCGCCTCCGCCGCCGCGGTCAGATGCGGCACCGGATCCGCCTGCCGGTACCAGCCGGGCGCGTCGAGATGGAATCGCTGCCGGATCCGCAAGGACGCCTCCCGGTACGGCGTCGGCAAGGCGGCCATCAGTTTGAGCTCGGCGGCGGCGACCTGCGCGCCGAGGCCCAGTTCCGCGGCGGGTTCCGGCATCCCGGTGAGGAACAGCGATTCGGCCTCGTCGGCGGTCAGCCCGGTCAGCCGGGTGCGGTAGCCCTCCATCAGCTGGTAGCCACCGGAAGGTCCAGGCTCGGCGTAGATCGGCACGCCCGCCGCGGAAAGCGCCTCGACGTCGCGATAGACGGTGCGAGCCGTCACACCGAGTTCCGCGGCCAGCTTGGCCGCGCTCATCCGTCCCCGGTTCTGCAGCAACAGGAGAAGGGACACCATCCGGCCGGCTCGCACGATCCGGAGTCTGCCAGCGACCACTGACAGAAGATGTCAGTGATGGCGCCGCAAGATCTGCGGCATGGACGATTTCGACTTCTACACCGGCTCATGGAACGTCGCCTGCCGTCGCCTCGAGACACTATTCGAGGGCTGTGACACCTGGTACGAGTTCACCGGCACCAGCACCTGCCGCCCGATCTTCGGGGGCGGCGGCAACATCGAGGAGATCCACTTTCCGACACTGGGCAACAGCGGTTTCGCGCTTCGCCTGTTCGACGTCGAGCGGAAGGAGTGGTCCATTCACTGGGCCGGCAGCCGGACCGGGCTGCTCGAGCCGCCGGTCGTGGGCACCTTCGCCGAAGGGCGAGGCGACTTCTACGGTGACGACACCCACGACGGGAAGCCGATCAAGGTGCATCTCAGCTGGTCCGACATCACCGGAACGTCGG
Organism: Amycolatopsis sp. lyj-112; assembly: GCF_046549055.1. NCBI lineage: Bacteria > Bacillati > Actinomycetota > Actinomycetes > Pseudonocardiales > Pseudonocardiaceae > Amycolatopsis > Amycolatopsis sp. lyj-112. The sequence continues at coordinate 36,928 of NZ_JAJPWS010000024.1, forward strand.
CGCGGTGGGAACAGGAGTTCTCGCTCGACGAGGGCCGGACCTGGGAATCCAACTGGGTCATGGAGTTCACCCGGGCCTGACGGGTCTTGCGGGAGGTCGTGAGTGATCCGGGTCGTTCTAACGACCCAAATCACTCACGACCTGCGGTCTGGACCCAACCCTCACATCGGCGCCATCCGGTATCCGGCCCCGCGCACGGTGTGGATCAGCGGCGGGTTGCGGAGCTTGCGCCGCAACCGCGCGATCACGACGTCGAGGACGTTCGACGCCGGATCCGCCATCTCGTCCCACGCGTACCGGATCAGCTCCTGCCGTGACACCGGCCTCCCCGACGCGGCCATCAGCCGTTCCATCACGAGGTATTCCTTCGGTGTCACGGTCAGGAGTACCCCCGCCCGTGAGATCTGGTGCCTGCCGCTGTCGAGTTCGACGTCCGCGCAGCGCAGCACCACCGCCTGTCCCGCCATGTCGCGACGGCACAGGCTGCGCACCCTGGCCACAAGTTCCGGCATCGCGAACGGTTTGACCAGGTAGTCGCCGCCGCCGACGCGCAGCCCGTCGATCCGGTCGGCGACGCTGTCGCGCGCGGTGAGGAACAACACGGGCATCGGCCAGCCGGCGCCCCGTCTGTTGCGCACGTACAACAGCGCGTCGCCGGAAGGCAGCATCCGGTCGAACACCGCGCAGTCGTAGGCGTTCACCGCCAGGGCCTCGTCGGCGGCGGGCAGGTCCGCGGCGGTGTCCACCGCGAAACCGTCGCCGCGCAGCGCGAATTCCAGCGCCACCCGCAAGTTCTCGTCGTCCTCGGTCACCAGCACCCGCACCCTGGAACGTTAGCGTGCCGTGGCGACCACCACGTCGGCCACGTGCAGACCGCGGAGTTCCTCGACCGCGGGCATCCGGCCCAGCAGCCGTAATCGTTGCGACTGCGCCTTGCGCACCTTTTCGAACAACCGGCGCGCGTCCCGGGCGTTGCCGAAGTTGACGTCGCCGGCGATCTCCCGGAAATGCTCGCTGAGTACCGGGCCCGCGTCCGGATCCAGCTCGTAGTCCCCCGACGACGCCATGCGGCCGAAGATGGCGAGCAGTTCCTCGGGACTGTAGTTCTCGAACTCGATCGTCTTGCCGAAGCGGGACGCGAGACCGGGGTTGGCGGACAGGAAGTCGACCATCTCGCCGGTGTAGCCCGCCACGATCACCGCCACCTCGTCGCGGTGCTCCTCCATCAAGGGGACCAGGGTGTCGATCGCCTCCTGGCCGAAGTCGCCGCCCGATCCGGCCAGCCGCGTCAGCGTGTACGCCTCGTCGATGAACAGGACGCCGCCTTTGGCCTCCTCGAACACGGTCGCGGTCTTCTCCGCCGTATGCCCGATGTACTGCCCGACGAGGTCGCGGCGGGACACCTCGCGGAACTGGCCGTCCGGCAGGACTCCCAGCGCCTTCAGCAGTTTTCCGTAGATCCGCGCCACCGTGGTCTTCCCGGTGCCGGGGGCGCCGGCGAAGATCAGGTGATGGCCGGTCGCCCCGATCGGCAGCCCGGCACGACGCCGCCATTCGTTGACCTGCAACTCGTCGACCAGCGCGCGGACCTCTTCCTTCACCTCCGGAAGGCCGATCATCGCGTCGAGTTCGGCGAGCATCTCGTCCAAGGGGCCGTCGCCCGCACCGGGATCGGCCGGATCCGACGCCGCCGTGACGGTCGCCGTCGCCCCCTCGGCGATGGCGATCCCCGGTTCGGCCGTGTTCTCGACCCGGCAAGCGGAAATCGAGCCGCCGCAGCCGGACGCGAACGCGATCCCGGAGCCGCGGGTGTCGGTGACCGTGCACCGCTTGAGTTCGGGCGTCCCGTGGTGCGCCACGGCGATGCCTTCATGGCCGGTGTGCGAGATCACGCAGCCTTCGATGACGGGCCGGGCGTACTGATAGATATAGACGCCGCGCAGCCCGCATCCGGTCACCGTGCAGTTGCGGACGACCGGGTCGGCGCCGAGGCCGATGGTGATCCCGTCGCCGGTCACGTCCTCGACGGTGGTCTCCTCGATCCTGCCGGACGCGCCGTCGATGACGATCCCCTGCTCCGCCGCCGAAATCACGCAGCCGGTCACCTCGAAGGCCGCCGAACCGCGGATGGCGATCGCCGGGCCACGCCCGCCGGAGATGGTGCAGCGGTCGACGGTCAGTTCGGCGTCGTCGGCCAGGATCGCGGACGCGCCATCGGCCAGCAGTTCGATCCCTTTCAGGGCAAGCGATCCGCCGGTGACGCGGAATACCGGGCACTCGGCACCACGGCCGTCGACGACCACGGTGGCGCCGTCGGCCGCGGCCAGGGTCACCCGTAACCCGGCGAGTTCGACGGTTTCCGCGTAGTCGCCGCCCGCGATGGTGATGACGGCGCCGTCGGGCGCTTCGGCCAGTGCGGCACCGATGGACGGATAGGCGCCGGGCTTCGGCGCGACGAGCAGGGCACGGCCTGGAGTCGAGGTCGTCATCAGCCCGCCTTCGCCATCAGCCAGCCGCGGTCGACGGCCTTGGCGCCGGCCTGAAACCGGCTGCGCGCGCCGAGGCGGTTCATGATGTCGGCGACCATGCGCCGCACCGTGCGCACCGAGATGCCGAGGCGGGCGGCGGCGGATTCGTCGGTGGTGCCGGAGAAGAGCAGCGTCAGCAGCTCGCGCTCGCGACACGACAGCATCGAGGCGTCCTCGGGGTCGGGCAGGTCCAGCGGGACGAGCGGGGCGGCGGCCTGCCAGATCCGCTCGAACAGGCCGACCGTCGCGGTGACCACGCCGGGCAGCTGGAACACCGCGGTCCCGGTCTGCCGCCCGTCCGCGGGCAGTACGACCGAGGTCCGGTCGATCACCAGCGCGTCCATCGGGACCTCGGCGTCGGTCCGTACTTCGGCACCGGCACGCGACATCCGGTTGAGCGCACCGGACATCCGCTCGGAGTCGGGGAAGAGCACCTTGTACCGCACCCCGGGACGCACGTTCGCGAGCGCGATCCGGCGGAACGCGGTGTCCGTCCCGGCGCTCATGATGAGCACTTCGCCGGTGGCGGCCGCGAGAAGCTCGGTCAGCCCTGCCCGGTCACGGGACGGCCCCGAACCCATCACCAGGCTGAGCTGGCTGGTCTGAACGGTCATCGCTGGTACCCCCGCTTTCCCCGACGCGGCGACCAGACCACCACGTCCTGTTCATGCCAGTTCTCGCCGTCCGGGCGGCGCAGCGACCCCGACGCGTTAGCGTTCAGGGGCATCACGGCCGGCGCGGCGAGTAGGTGAAACTGCATGCGTCGACTTTCGCTGTCCGAACATGAGGTTTTGATGACACGGGTCATGGTCGTCGAAGACGACGAGAATCTGCTGGTCGCGCTGGTCACGCAGCTGCGCGCGGCCGGCTTCGACGTCGACGGCGCGGGCGATATCGCGACGGCGGACAGGCTGCTGCAAGGAACGCACCACGACTGCGTGGTGTTCGACCGGATGCTGCCGGACGGCGACGCGATCTCCTACGTCCACATGCGACGGCAGCTGGGCTGGCGGGTGCCGGTGTTGTTCCTCACCGCCCGCGACGCGCTCGCCGACCGGGTGGCCGGTTTCGAGCACGGCGGCGACGACTACCTCGTCAAGCCGTTCGTGATGGCCGAGCTGACCGAGCGGGTCGCCAACCTGTGCCGCCGTTCCGCGTTCGACCGGCCCTCGGTGCTGCACCACGAAGACCTGGTGATGGACTGCGCCCGCCGTGAAGTACGCCGGGCCGGGGTACTGCTCACCTTGACCAACAAGGAGTACGCCGTGCTCGAATACCTGCTCACCAGGGTGGGCCTGCCCGTGCAGCGGGCCGATCTGATCGAGCACTGCTGGGACGCGCAGGCCGATCCGATGTCCAATGTGGTCGATGTGGTGGTCAAGCGGTTGCGCCGCAAACTGAAGGAGCCGGAACTGATCCACGCCGTCCGCGGGCTCGGCTACCGGCTGGGCGCCCGATGAAGTCCTCGGCCGACCGGCTGCGCAGGCTGCGCTGGATGCTGACCGCGCTGTTCACCGTGATGAACACGCTCGGGCTGGTGGTGTTCGCCTGGTTGCTCATCGCGGAGGACGGCGACCAGGTAGACGAACGGATCGACGCGTCGCTGGACCGGGTCACGTCGTCGGTCAGCAGGCTGGTCGGTTTCGACGGCACCGTGGACTTCGGCCTGGTCAACACCGACGTGCTGAACGACCGCTGCCCGCAGTTCGCGATCCTGCCCGGCGGCGCGCCCGCGTTCCAGCCACATCTTTCGCGCGAGACCTGCGTTCCGATGAGCCCCACGGTGCTGAACGGGCTCGCCGCCGAAGCCGTGCGGTCCGGGAAACTGGTCTCGGGGTATCAAAAGGGAACCGGCGGCGAGCTGGTCAAGGTACGCGTGGAACCCTTGCGCGACAGCGACGGCAAACCGTTCGCGGCCGTGGTCGCCGTCGCCGACATGGGCCCCGAAAACGCCGAGCACACGCAGTTCACGCTGCTCGTGATCGGCGGCACCGTGTTACTGGTCGTCGTGCTGGGCTTCGCCGGGCACCTGCTGTCCGGCCGCTCGATCCGCCCCGCCGCCGCTGCCCTGCAGCAGCAGGAAGTCCTGCTCGCCGAGACCGCACACGACCTCCGCACCCCGGTCGCCGCCCTGCGCGCGCTCGCCGAAACCGCGATGGCGAACCCGGCCCAGTCCGCGGAACTGCTGCCCCGCACCGTCCGGCTGGCTTCGAGAATGGGCGGCATCATCGACGACCTGCTCGTCCGCGCCCGGCTCGCGGCGGGCGTGGAACAGCTGGCCATCCAGCCGATCTGGCTCGATCAGCTGGTGGTGGGCGTGGTCGAGGACACCGCGACCGACAGCGCGGAAGTCACCGTCACCGCCGCGCCGACGAAGGTCAACGCCGACCCCGCGCTGCTGCAACGCGCGATCGGGAACCTCCTCGACAACGCCGTGCGCTACGGCCGCCAACCGGGCGCGAAGGCGTTCGTGCACCTGACCGTCGCGGGCGGCACCGTGACCGTCGCGGACCACGGCCCGGGTATCGACACCACGATGGCCGGCGACGCCTTCGACCGTTTCGCCAGCACCGGCGGGTCTTCCGGGCTCGGACTGTCCATTGTGCGCTGGGTCGCCCAGTCGCACGGAGGGACGCTTTCGGTCTACAACGCCGATGAGGGCGGCGCGATCTTCGAACTGCGGCTTCCGCTGAGCACTTCCTGACCCTGTCTAACCAGGCACCTTATGCCTGTCCGTGAAGGACTCCTTGAGGGACTCAGAGTCCCTCAAGGAGTCCTTCACGGACCTCGGTGATATGACGCGACACTAACCGGGTTCCACGTCGATACCGGTCAGCTCGCCGAATGCGGCCACAGTGGACACTGAATCGTCGTAGGTCACCAGGTCGACACCGGGCTCGATGAAGGGACGCGAAGCACGCAAGGCGATCTGTTGCCCGGTGCCCAGTCGCAGGATCAGCACCCGGACGTCGCCGACGCCCGGCGGCTCCTCGGCGAAGACGCGGTTCAGCGAGACTTCGATCTGCCGGTCGGTCAGCGGGACGCGCGCGACCGTGGGTGCGTCCCGCAAAGCGGCCCACTCGCTGGTGCCGCTGGTCGAGTACGGCGGTTCGGGCCACGGCGCGCGGTCGTCGAGGGCCCGCACCAGCCGAGCGAGGAAATCGCGGGTTGCGTCCTCGTCGTCCTGTTCGGCGGCTATCCGTTCCCCGGAGCCGAGGGCCGCCGTGGCCGCCCGGTGGTAGTCCGCCACGGGGAGCGTGAAGAACCGTTGACGGATCAGCTCGTCCGCGATCCGCTCGACAAGCTCGTCGTCCGCCTGGTGCCGCAGGCCGGCCGTGTAGGTGAGCTGGTTGACGTATCCGCGCCACGGGAAGTTCACTGGCCTGGATTCCCTTCCGTCTAGAACTGGGGACCGGTGTCCACTTGAGAGACATCCACGCCTTGCTCGGCGAGGATCCCCAGCCCGGTCTGCAACTGCTCTTTCTCCGGCTGGTAATGCCCGCTCTGGCGGGTCAGCTGGATCAGCCTGCCGTTCACCACCTTGATGTGGCCCGCCACGGCGACGGGCTGCCCGGCGAGGAAGCTGGAATGGTGCAACTGGCCCATGACCCACGTCATCGACACGTACAGGTTGCCCTGCGGATCCATCGCGAAGATCGCCTGATCGAACGGCCCCGTCCGGGCCATGGGGTCGCCACCGGACGTGTCCACCAGGGACCCGTCCTTGGCCCAATAGAGTTTGCCGTCCCGCACGAAAACCCGGTGCTCCTCCCTTCGCTCGGGTGAAAAGTACTCGACGACCTGGGGAGCGAACGCCCGGTCCGGGTCGTTCGGATCGTCCTCGCCCCGGAAGGTCGCTCGAAGTTCCGATGCCGGCAACGGTTCGTCCCGGTACAGCGGTCCGGGAATCTCCGCGATCGGGACCCGGTCGTTCTCGTCCGGTTCGGGTTCGGGTTCGGCGAGCGGCGGCAACGGTTCCTGATTGATCACCGCGTCGATGCGGGGTGCGACCGGCGGCGAGGGGTCCGGCGGCAGGTTCAGGAAGTCGGGGGATGACCCGTCAGCATCGATCCCGGGGTCACCGGCTTCGCGTCGCGCCGGTCGATCCGGATGGTCCGGCGGTCGGTCCCCCGCTGGTTCGGGCCGGCGAATTCCAGGCCGAGGATCCGGATCCTCGCGCCCGTCGTCCGGTGCCGGAGGTCCGAACCGCTCTCCAGCGTGCCTTGCAGCAACCGGCCGACCACCAGGATCCCGTCCCGGCCCGGCAGGTCGAAGGTCTTCTGCACCTCGAACATCGTCGTCGTCATGATCGCGGAACCTTTCCAGTGCGGGCTCTTCGCTGGCTTGTGCCTCGTCTTCGAGACTCTCGCGCGTCTGCTCGGTCGGCACGACCCCGGCCCGGAGCTGGCGCACGTGGGTCATCTCGTGTGCGAGCACCGCGACCAGGGTCTCGACGTCGGCGAAACTGGCCGGGCCGAGCCAGATCACCTTGCCCGCCAGCTCCGGCGGGGTGGCCGCGCAGGCACCCACCTCGTCGAGGAATTCGATCACCTCGGGCGTCTCGACCAGTTGGACGTCGACGCCGCTCAGGTCGATCCCGGCGGCCGCGGCCGTGCGGGCGACGGTCTCCTGCGTACGCGGCAGGCTGTCGCCGCTGTCGAGGATGTCCTGGTTGCCCCGGACGGCCCGGCGGCTGAACAGGTCGGGTGCCGGGCCGGGATCCCGGGCCGCGACCACTGCGAAGTCCGTGGTGCCCTCCTGGCGCAGCACCACGTCCGCGCCGATCCCGACCAGTCCCTCGGCCAGTTGCGGGGTCGGCCCCTCGGCGAACAGGTACACCAGTCTGGTGCCGGGCGGGGCCACTGCCCGGTCCCTGATGATCCGGCTGGGAAAGGCGTCGAAGCCGGGAACGCCTGTCACCACGTCGATCCGGACCGCCGTCCCGTCGGCCAGCGTGCCTTGCAGGATGGCGGGCCGATCGGGATCAACGCCCTCGATGACCAGCCCGGGTAACTCCAGCTCGGCCAGCCGCCCGGAATCCAACTCGCCCAGCGCCCGCGCGACCTGGCCGGGGTCGGCGGGGCGAGCGGGTTGGTCCGGCACGGCCGGCGGGGTGACCGCGCGGGTGGCGCGTTCCGGCAGATTGAAGTACCCCGCCTCGCCATAGGTGATCGGCAGCAGGGATATCGAGAGTGGATTTTCCGGCAACAGCATCAGGGTTCCGGGCACCGGAGACAGGAACACGACCCCGCCTTCGGTCCACCGCACCTGGCCCCACTTCTCCACGATCACTCCGGACCGGGGATCGGTGTAGGTCAGCCGCAGTGCGGCGATCGGCGGCAGCGGAGAGGGGCTCGTCGGAGACCACCACTCGCCGTAGATCGCGTCGATGACACTGTCATAGCTGTCGTGAGCTTCCCAGGTCCCGTGGAACTCCTCGGCGACATACGCCATCCCGTCCACCCGCCAGACGTCCTCGGGCCGGACCGGTTCTACCTTCATCTCCTTGCCGAGCGTGCCGTGGAAATAGCCGACGACAGCCTGTGGGCCGTTGCTCCGCCAGCCTTCCCGGTAGGCATCGGGACGCTTGAAGTTCGGGTTGACCTGGGGCAGCAGCGGGTGATGTTTGGCGATCTGCCACGCCTGCTCGGCAGGCGTCACCACCCCCGCGTGGATCGCCGGCAGGGCATTGACGTCGCTCGTCCGCGCCAGCGGCGAGAGCTCGGGCATCCGGAAGTACTTCAGGGCCTCCGGGTGTTCCTGTGCCCACCGCACCAGCTCGGGGTTGTAGGTGGCCCCGGCCGAGAGCTGTCGCGCGTTGTGCACCATGCCGTACGCCGTCTCGATCAACGACACCCAGCGCATCAGACCGGACGGCGGCGCCGGCGGGCCGTTCACGATGTTCGTCGCCGCCGTCACCAGTCCCCGGGTGTGCCGGTGCCACCCCGGCTCGATGCTGGGCGGGACCATCCCGCGGGTCAGCGCCGCAATGTCGCGATACACCTTCCAACGCCGGCCGCCCGTGCTCGGCGGAACGTCCGCTCTCTCCGGACCGTCCGGTGTGGACGGTTCAGGATTGATCACGTCGTCGATGCCTTTCGGCGCGGCGGGATCCTTGTGCAGCCGGGCGAACTGCTCCCGGGCCGAGGCGATCGCCTGCGCGTAGGCGTTGCGCAGCAGAAAAGGCACCGGACGGCCGGCCCACCGGCGAGCCTCCTCACCGTTGTCCTCGGTGATGAGCAGCCGGAGTCCGTCGCGGTAGCCGGTCAGCTCCGCGAACAGGTTGCGCTGCCCGTCGATGAAGTAGATCTCGCCGTCCAGATTGGCCACGTTGAACAGATGCGTGACACCCGCGCGCTCGCCGTGCACGATCGCGCGGGCACCGGAGCCGAGATCACGCAACCGTTGCGCCACATCGTTGGCCGACGCCATCGGGACGAACTCCGCCCCGGCGACCCTGGCCGCCATGGCGACCCGGTCGGCCCAGCCCTCCCGGCCGGTCAGCCCGGCCAGCGTGCGCGGCGGGACCGCCCGTCCCGGCGGCCTGCCCGCCGCCCGATCGGCGAGGTGCCGGTCGGTGAGCACGGCCGCCACCTGGCAGGGCACCACCTCGCCGGGTTCGCCGCCGACAGCGTCCTGCAGATGGGGCAGCAGCTGACGCACCTGCTGGGGAGTGCTGTTGCCCTGGTGCACCCCGTCGAAGAGGTCATCGAGCCGCAGCGGGTTCTCGGTGAGCTCGTTGTAGTGCTGGATCGCCTCGACGAGTTCGTTGCGCGCCAACGCTTCCGGGCGGGTCTGTCCGGTCGCGGCCGCCCAGTCCCCGGTCCTGGTCACCCGGTCCGCGGCGGCGCTGATGGCCTCCAGCGCGACCAGCCGGTCCGGCAGTGTGCTGAGGTCACCCGGTTGTTCGAGGAGGTGCTGGTAGGACGCGTCGGCGGCGGCCTTGAGCCGGCCTGGCACCGAAAGAGGGGCGGCTTCGGCCGGCGGTGTGGCGGGCGCCAGTTTCCTTACCAGGCCGATGATCTGACTCGGATGCCACCACAGCTGCCCGGCGGGCTGGTCCGGGGACTCGGCGAGGCCACGGTCCATCAGCCGGAACAGGTACCGTTCGAGCGCGTCGGCCTTGGCCCGCGCCTCGGCCCTCAGCAGCGCGTCGGCGGGCCCGGTGGCCGCGTCCTCGGCGGCGAATTCCCGCACCGTCAACGATCGATGCACCAACGGGATCAGCGTTTCGGCCGCCGCGGCCACCGCGTACGGGCCGAGACCGCCGATGCCGAACAACGTGAAGCCCGCGGTGGTGGCGCCGAGGGACGCGGAGGCGATCACCATGTCGGCGGTCAGCCAGTGTTTCGACGCGAGCCACGGCGGCCGGTCCCCGTCGGGCTCGGCGTCCGGCTCCGGTTCGGGTGCGGACAGCCCGTGCTCGGCCAAGAATCGGTGAAGCCGGTCGCGGTCCGCCGCCTGTGGCGCGGTTTCGGCGAGCCGGTTCAGTGCCGCGCGCAGCACCCGGGTGCGCAGCTCGCTGTGCTCGTCCACCTTCGCCAGCAGGTCGTGCAGCCTGCGGGTGTGCTCGGCCTCCTGCGCGGCCTGGTACGCGCTGTGCCCGGTCACCCCACCGGCGATGGTGCCGACGATCGCCTGGATCACCCCGAGCCCGAGGTATTCCAGGTAGCTGGTGAACACCGCGGACAGCCAGGTCGGGTCGGACGAGTCCGGCAGATTCCGGTCCGGAAGGCGGTAGCCGATCGGCGGCAGCGCCGAGTCGTTGCCCACCCCGGCGAAGATCGCCAACGGGCTCGCCCGGTGGCCGGGTCCGCTCGGCTCCCCCGGTTCGGCCGCGGACCCCGGGGTGCGCGCCGGCCTTGCCTCGATCAGATCGAGGAAGGCGTGACCGAATTCGGCCAGCTCCCGTTCGTTGTCCGCGGTCGCCTGATCGGCCGCGTCCAGCCGTTCCGAGGCTCGCGCCACCCGCTCGTCCTGGCGGTGCCTCCCCCGGAACGCCTCGGCGAACGACCCGAGCACGGCGGGCGCCCAGAGCGTCGCGAGCAGCGCGCCGACCATCATCGGCTGCATGCCGACCGAGGCCATCGCGATCGTGCCGAGCGTTCCGGCGGAGACGCCGGCCGCCCGGCGCACCGCGTACGGCGTCAGCCCGACGTACTCGGCATCCGGGTTCCCGGTTCCGGCCGCTTCCGGCTCGGCATCCGGTCGTGGCGGGGAAAGGTCGTCCGGCAACGGTGTTCCGGCCCGCAGCCGGCCGGAAATCTCGGTCCAGCGGTCGAAAAGCGGGCGGAAGAGGGCCTCCCGCCTGGCCGCGGCCCGCTCGGCGACCGCCCGTTCGACGGGTGCCTTCGCCGCTTTCTCCGCGTTGACCTCGCGGGCCACGACCGACCGGTCGTAGAGGCCGGCGGCCAGCGAGCGCGCGACCGCACCGCTGATCATCGCGGCCGCGACCACCGGTGCGGTGGCCACGATGGCGCCGCCGAACGCGACCGACGACGTGCTGCCGGCGAGCAGCCGGGTCATCGCGTAGTCGAGCCTGCTGGTGTAGCCATCGGGCGCCGGTGCGTACCGGCGCACCACCTCGCGCATCCGCTCGTCCGGCAGCGCGGCCAGCCGCCGCGCGGCGCCGGGTTCGGTCGGACGCAAGCCCATGTCCGCGATCAGCGCCCGCAGCGCGGCGCTCAGCCCGGACCGCTGGAACGGCAGCGGATGGGCCGCCAGCGCACCGCCGAACGTCAGCAGCTGCGCCGCACGCCCGTGATCGGCCGGGCTCAGCAACGGATCCGCGGTGGGATCGGCGGTGGAGCTGAGGAAGTCGTCGCCATGCGGGGTCCCGGCCAGCTCGGCCGCCGCCGCACCGAGCGCCCTCGCGACCGCGGCCCGCGTCGCGTCCTCGGTGGCGAGTTCGGAGATCTTGATCTCCAGCGAGTTCTCCGCAGTGTCCACAATGTACTCGGCGACCTGGCCGGGATTCAGCGTTCCCGCCCGCACGGTGGCGTCGAAGGTGTTCCCGGCCGGACCGGTGACCACATACCGGCTGCCGCTCGCCGGGCGCTCGACCGCACGCATACCGGCGTCCGGCACGGCGCGCCCCAACGCACGCCGCGCATCGGTGCGCACACCGGTGGAGTCAGGTTTTCCCTTCAACGGCAGCGAATCCGAGGTCGCCAGGCCGACGGGACCGGTGCCCGGCGGATTCGTCCCGGGGTCCGGCCGGTTCGACGGACCGGCCGGGCGTGGTGGCGTCGGTGGCGTCGGTTCCGGCGACGGCGTACCGCCGGGATCGTCGTCCGGCGTATCGGGATCGTCGGGGTTCTTGTCGGGCTGCGACGGCTCGATGAGTTTCGGTGCCGGTGGAGTACGCGGCAGGCTCAGGTCGATGGCCGCGCCGACGCCGAGCACCGGGATGTTCGACGCGTACACGATTCCCGACGGAGTCCGCGCCTGGTAGACGTCGTACGCCTTGTTCAGAGCGGCTCGCACGACGTAGATCGCCGGGCCGGACAAGGCGAGCGCGGTACCCGCGGCGGCGACCAGTGGCGCCGAGGACAGGCCCATCATGCCCAGCCCGACCAGCGAAGACGCGGTGACCCAGAGGGCTGCCGGACCTTTGCGAGCAGCCTGGCGGCCGAGCCGGAGTTCCAGCTCGGTACCGAGTTTGGAGATGTAGAGGGTGGCGCCGGTCAGGGTCGTCGCAGCGACCGCCTTCAGCCACTCCCCCTGACTCAGCTCCAGCGCGACCAGCATGCCGTTGGCCACGGTCAGCATCGGGAACGCGAGCGCGTTCTGAATCCTCCGGTACAGCGGCCGGAGCGCGTTGTCGTAGCCGGCGATCCCCCCGATGGCGTTGGACAGCGCGGTGGAAAGAAACAGCCCGTCCGCGATCGCGTAGGCCCCCGCGACCGCGGCCGCCAGCCCGGTCAGGCTGGTCGCCTGGGCGACGTGCACCGGCAGGTTGACCAGGAAGGTGCCGGCGAGACCGGCGGCCATCAGCTTGCCGAGCCTGCCCGCATGTGGGTTCGTCTTGTTGAGCGACTCGGGTGCGGCGCCGTACGACCGGCCGACCTCGTTCAGGTACCGGGAGACCTCGAGGCTCACGTCTTCCTGGCGCTGGGAAGGGCGTTCCCCGGTCGCCAGCGGGGTGTGGATGATGGCCTGCAGGTCGATCAGGAACTGCCGGGTTCTCACCTCGACCTCGTCCCGCACCTCCTGCAAGATGTCGTCGAACTTGTCGAGCGGGTTGACGTCGTACTCCAGGTAGTCCCGGATCACTCTGGCGAGCGCCTCGGCCGACCGCTGGTCGAGCCTGCCGCGTTCGAGCATCCCTTCCAGGCTCACCCGGTTGCTCTGGGCGTGCCCGGTCTTCGCGATGTTGAGCATCCCGCGGACGACGAAGGCCACGTTGCCCGCCACGATGCTCACCCCCGCCGACAGCGCGAACGGAAGGCCCACCGTCGCGCCGACCCCGAACATGGTCGCCGCGGCGGCGCCCGCTACCGCCCAGCCCTTCACGTCACGCCAGAGCCAGTCCGACCGCAGCCCGGCGATCTTTTCGAGCTCCGCGAGCTGTTCTCGCTCGGTCTTCTCGACGCTCTCGATCAACGACCCGAGCATGGCGTCCCGTTCGGCGGGCGCCAACGGCAGCGTGGCGAGCCGTCCGGGATCCATGTTCAGCCGGGCCCGGGAGATCTCTCCCGCGGCCAGGGCCGCCCTGATGCGTTCGCCCGCCATCAGCGCCTGGGTGGTGAACGGGCGACTGAGCAGCGCGTCGGCACCGCTCACCGGTCGCAGTCCACCGCGTTCGTCCCAGCGCCGCTTCAGCGAATCGAAGGCGGACTTGACCCCTGCCGCGGTATCGGTGGCGGCGATCCTGGCCGCGACCGCCTGCAGCCGCAGCGGGTTGGCGTTCGCGCCGTGTCGCGGATCGGCGGCGGTGTACCAGAGTTTCATCGTCCGCAATTGCGGATTCGCCAGCCATGGCTGGTCTTTCGCACGTTGCGCGTCGGTCAGGTCCAGCCCGTACAACGGTCCGCGTGGCTGATAGGCGGGGTCAGCGACCCAGCCCTCGGCGATTCTCGCCTCGACCCAGCCGTCCACCTTGCGCTGCCAGTGCCCACCGAGCGACTCGAGGAACCCGTCCCAGGCTCCCGACAGGATCTCGTTGAACACGAACGCGGTGACCCGCTGACCCGCCTCGTCGTGCAGCCGGGCGAAGTTGCCGTGCAGGATCTTCGTGACCGCCTCCGCTCCCTCGGGCCTGCGCGCGGCCTCGGCGAACAGCGGGTCCATCTCGTTGCGGTGGCGGACATAGTGCGCACCCGGTTGCGGATTCACCGTGTCCGTACCGAAGATGAGCCGATCCTGGTTCCGGATCAGGAACTGGATCAACGCCTCCTTGACGTCGGGATCCGCCTTCGCGTGCTGTGCGAGGACATTCCAGGAGATGTCCATCGCGGTGTTCGTGGTGTCGAGCAGCCATTGCAACCGCTCGATGTGTTCGACGGTGAGCGTGGTCCAGTGCCCGATGCCGAGATGCGCCCAGACCACCCTCGCGCCGGCGAGCCTCTCCTGCTGGAGGAGGTAGGCCATCGGGCCGAGATTGCGTCCGTCCGACGGGCCCGCCTTGTACATCCCGTTGCCGCGCAACCTGGCCAGGCCCATGTCGTCGTGCAGGATCAGCACCTGTCCGGTGGCGGCGATGGTCTCCAGCAGTTCGACGGTGTTCGGGTTGTACATCTCCGGCGGGTTTTCCGGCAGGCTCCGCAGTTCGGCGCGCAGTCCGGCCGCTTTCAGCAAGGCCCTGATCTGCCCGGTGTTCTCGAGGAGGGAGTCGTAGAAGTCCAGTTCGGTCAGGTCACTCGGGCTGCCGTCCACCGGGAACAGCTCGGCCATCGGCGAACCGTCGGCCAGATACGCGGCGAAGAACTCCGGCGCTATCCGTCCCTTGTGGATCGACTCTTGGACCAGTTCCGCCGCGGCGATCAGCTTTCCGAAGTAGTCGACCCACTCCGGGTTGATCACCTCGCTCGCCTGCCGGCCCAGCATCGTCCGGACCATTTCCTTCACGAAAGTGGTCTCGGCGAGGTAGCGGGCCGCGTCGCCGAACAGGACCGCCATCGCCATCAGATAGCCGCCGACCCCGGGAATGTCCACTCTGGCCCCGGAAACGCCGGGGAACCAATGTGACTTCTCCTCCTCCGACATCTCGTCGCGCGCGGAGAAGAAACGCATGTCGGAGAGCTGGCCGTGCAGGCCCAGCATCTTCTTGCCGAAGACGGTGGTCATCCGGACCACGTTGGTGAGGGCGTAATAGAAGGAACCGCTGGAGCCACCGATCACGCCGAGCCCGCTCTGCGGAATCGGCGACGCCACCAGGATGTTCGGCAGTCCCTGGCCGATCAGCCACCCCACCAGGTCCTTGTAGTTGATGTTGGCGGCGTCATATCCCTTCGGGTGCATGTGGATGTCGTGGAAGAAGTGGACGGGACGGGGCTTGCCGAGCCGATCCGCGAGTTCCGCGTCGACGCCGAGTTCCCTGGCTTTCGCCGCGTAGTCCGGGCTGTCCGGATCGAGTGCGGCGAACTGGGCGCCGCGACGCGGAGCGAGGTCATCGCGGCCCACGACCCGGTTACCCACTCCGAGCAGCCAGCCACGCGCGTCGACGTAGGCGTCCACCACCGGCTTCCGGTTCGCCGGCAGGTTCTCCGCCCGCCGGGTGATGCCGGCGACCTCGCTGTCGAGGAGCTTGGCGATCCTGGCGATCTCCACATTGGACAGTCCTCGGCCGGCTGCCTGTTCGATCGCCGGAACCAGCGCCCGGACGTACTCGGCGTGCGCCTCGGTGCGAGCGGTGTCGGCCAGCCGCATGCGTTCGGTCGCCCGCTCCAGCCGGTCCTGCCGCGCGGCGACCTCGGCCCGCACCCTGGCCTGCACGTCCTCGGTGGTTCCGTCCAGCGAAAGACCGGGCTCGGCGCCCGGTAGCAGCCGATGTGCGGCCGCGCTCTCGACCGGCAGGCCCAGCGCCTCGGCGACGTCGGTCCGGTCGCCCGCGGCGAGCAGGTGCGGCACCCATTCGGTCAGCGCGCGGACGTCCTCCCTCGCCGCCCGCAACTCGGCCATCGCGGCGTGGTAGGCGACTTCCGCCGCATACCGTGCTTCTTCCACCGCCCGCGTCGCGGCGGCGAGCGCGGCGCGGGTCCCCGCGAGGTCCCGGACGCTCCAGCCGCGCCGGCGCACCGGTTCCGGTACCGCCGGATCGGCCTCCGGGCTGACCCGCGCCCTGGTGGCCACCGACCGGAGCTCGGCGACCAATCCGGCGGCGGCGTCTCGGCGCGCCCATTCCGGGAGCCCGTTCGCGACCGCCTCGTCACCGATTCGCTGCATCTCTTCCAGCGCGGCATCCCTGGCCTGCTGCCACTCCCGCTCCGCGAACTCCAGTTCCCTTGCCGTCTTCTCGGTCTGCCGAAGCAGCTCCTCGTACTGTGTTCGCGCCTTGGCCAGGACCTCGGAGAAGTCGGCCAGTTCCTGAATCGACGGCATCAGCTCGCGCGGCACGCGCGAGCGCACCGACGGATCGGTCACCAGGGCGGCGACCATCGCCGGTGACATCCCGTAGGCCAGCGCCACGACATCGATCAGCTGGTCCTGCCCCATGCTGGTGAGCTCGATCCCCCGCTGGACAAGCCATTTGACGTCCGGAAGCCGTTCATCGAGGCGCGCCGCGGCCCTGGCATACCCCTCCAGCGCGTGCGTCAGGGCCCGCTGCTGGGGCCGCGAGACGCTGCCCGCCTCGATCAGCGCGGTGATCAGCGCTATGCCCTTGCGCACGTGCAGGCCGGTGAAGGTGATCCGGTCGAACCAGCGGGCGCGCTCGGTGGGCTCGGGTCGCGTTTCGTTCGGCGGCACCCCCGTGGTGGGGAGCAGGATTTCCGGTTCGAACAGCGCGCGGGTGAAAGTATCGTCGCGGTGCACGTCCAGAGCGGACGGTTCGGTGCCCGCGTTCAGGTGGTAGCTCTGCACCACCACCGGCGATCCCGGCGTTCGCGGATCGTCCGAGGGATGCAGATCGAGGGTGAGGGCCGGGACCGTCGACCCCGCGTAGTGGGAGCGTCCATCGCCGTTCTCCCCGCGTCCGTCGAGGCCGTACGCAACCCCGGCCCGGAGTTGGAACCGGCCGAACCGCTCACCGAGAATCTCTTGCTGCCGGGCGAGAACGTCGTCCGCGAAGATCTCCTGGATGAACCGCTCGCGCCTGCCGGGCGTCATCGAGCCGTCGCGGATTTCCTTCCGGACCTGCCAGGCCCGGTTCCGCGATGACTCCGAATTCACCGTGGGCGCTTCGCCACGAGCCAGCCGCTCGAACTCCTGGATCGCGTTGTCGAACGCGGCTCGCAGCGCGGGTGCGATCCGCGCCCGGACCCGGGCGCCGTCCAGGATTCGTTCTACATCACGAAGGCGCAGCGGCCGCGAGTCGGCGGGCAGCAGACCGTGTTCGAGCAGCAGCAACCGGAGGTCGTTCCACGCCAGCCGCGACTTGCCGATCAGCGCCCGCAGTGCGCGCTCGCTGTGCCTGCTCGAAGCCAGCTCGGCGTCGGTGAGGTCGCTGCCCGGCATCGGATGGGAGTCCCGCTTCGGGTTCTCCGGATGGTAGAACCGTTGTGCCGCGGCAGACGGCGGTTCCGGCGCCGGCGGTCCCTGCCGGGTCCCAGGGGGTGTCTGGTCCGGCGGCGGCGCGGGTGGCGTTGTCGGCGTCTGCGCGCCCTCCGTTCCCGTGGCCGCGACCTCGATGAACACCTCGAAACCGTCGTACTGGAGGACCTGGTCGGCGCCGTTCGCCACGGCTTTCTCCGCGAACCCGGGCTCGATCCGGTGGGTGGCGATCAGGACGACCTTCGGGCCGGGCCCGGCCAATTCCCGTTGTCTCGCGGTCTGTGCGAGGTCGGACGCGACCAGCGCGGTCCGGTCCTTGACCTCGAAGCGGACCTCGGTGCCGTTTTCGAGCACGCCGCGAATGTCGATGTCGGTTCCGGCGTTGTTCCGGGCCTCCGTACCGGCCCGTCCGCCGTCGTCCACCGGCACCTCGAGACCGGTGATCCGCAGTCCGGGCAACCCGATCTCGGCCAGCAGGTGCTCGTCCAGCCTGGCCAGCGCCAGCGCGACGTCGGCCGCGGCGTACTTCGCGCGGACGTTCTCGTAGTTGGAATCGAGCGCGGTCTTCGGGACCTGGGTGTTGCCTTCCAGCACCCGTCGCGCCTTGCCCAGCTCTTCCCGCAGGCCCTCCTCGGCGGCCCGGACGTCCACGCCGAGCGCGGTGAGCTCGTCCAGCTTGGCCTGGATGTCCGCGGCCTCGAGCAGGAGGCCCTTGCCCCGGTCCACCCTCGCCAGGTCGGCCGGAGTCGCCGCGCCTTCGTCCGGGGCCCTGGCAGGGATCCGGTCGGCCACGGCCGTCACCTGTTCGGCGAACGCGGCGAGCTGGTCGGCACTCATCGCGGAGACGCGCTCGCCGAGCGAACGCCCCTTCGGCCCGGTGGACACCCGCGCGGCGAGATCGGTCAGCCGTTTCACCAGCTTGTCCGGATTCATCTTGGCCGCTAGACCCGCAACCGCTTCCCGCGCCGAGGGCGACAACGCGTCCCATGCCTCGGCCAGTTCGGGCGGTCTGGCCAGCAGCGGTGCGAGGCGGGCCAGCGTGGCCGCAGCCTCCGCCGGGTGCAGGCGGCCGAGCAGCTCGGACATCGCTTCCCTTGCGGCCGGAAACGCGCCCCACAAGCGGTGCACCGTGGCCTCGGCGGCCAGCCGCCTACCCAGCTCCTGCCTGGCGAAATCCGACATCTCGCCGAGGATCTCGCCCAGCGAACGGTCCATCCGGCCCGGCGAAAGGCGCGCCGCGAACTCATGCACCTGATCGGCCAGCGCATCCGGATCGACCGAGCTCATCAGCTCGGTGATCGCCTGCCGCGCGGTCGGCGGCAGCAGGTCCCACACGGCGGCGAGCCGCGACGGCACGCCGCGCGGGATATCCGGGGTCTCGCCGGTGCCGCGCGGCGGGCCGGGTGGCCGCCGGGGCGGATCGGCGGGCGGGTCGCTCTGCGTGCGCCGAGGCTCGGCGGGCCGGCGCATCGTCGTATGGGCGGGCGCCGGACGCGGCTTGCCGGGCTGGGCCGGATTCGGTTGCTGGGACTGCTGAACCTGCTGTGCCGCCGCGGCGGCCGGTCCGGCGGCGGCCAGGACCTGCCCGGTCCCAGGACCGGGACGCCCGCCGGCCTCTCCGGCCGGATCGTCCACAGTGGATTCGGCAGCTTCCTCCTGCTCCAGCTTCTGCTGTTGCTCCTGTTCCGGAGTTTCGGATTCGGGCGGGTTCGGGCCGTCGTCGTCGGGCTCCGGCGCGGCTTCCGCGCGATCGGCTTCCGGCTCGCCCTTGCCGGGCTTCGCCGCGGTGCCCAGGTTCGAGCCCGCGGGCGTTGAGCCCTGAGGCTGAGCCGAACCGGACTGAGGTGCAGTGGACTGAGGTGCAGTGGACGGTGTCGAACCTGGTTGTGCCGAACCCGGTTGTGCCGCACCGGGTTGCGAGCTGGTGGGAGCCGTGGCGGCGGGGGCCGATGTTGTCGAAGCGGTCGTGGTCGAAGCAGTCGATGCGGTCGCGGCGCTCGCCTGCGCCGTGCCGGTCGCCGTGGTGCTCGACGTGGCGCTCGCCGCCGGTGCCGAAGTGGTCTGACCCGTCGAAGCGGCAGGCGCCGAAGCCGAGGTGGCGGTAGCCGACGGCACGGCACCGGGAGTGGCGGCCGCGGTCGTGGCCGGCGCCGCCCCGACGGTGGTGGCCTGCGGCACCGAGCCGGCTCCCGCCTGCGACACCGAGGATCCGATCGTGGCCTGACCCGACGACGAACCCGCCCCGATGTGCTGCTGCGGACCAGCGGCCAAGGTGTCCACAGTGGACTTATTGGTGGAACTGCCATGTCCGGCACCGTCAGCAGCCGGCGCACCGCCCTGTTCCGCGGTAGGGCTACCGGACTGACCGGCCCCGGACTCGCCCTGCCCTACCGCGGCGCCGCTGTCGCCCAGCCCGGCGCCGACGTCGGCCATCTCCGGCGATTTCACCTCGCCCGGCGGGTTGGTCGGTGGCGGACCGTCGGACGACGTTCCCATGTCCGTCATCGCGGCCGGCTTCTGCAGCCCGAGCTTCTCCCTGCCGAATTCCATCACCTGCTCGCCGGCGAGGTGCGCGTTCCCCCGGATCGGGCCGATCGCGGCCGAGGTGAGCCAGTTGTCCTTGATGGACTGTCCATAGCCGGCGAGATCGGTGGGAACCCCGTCCCCGTTCATGATGCTTTGCGCGGCATGGCTGGAGATCGGCGACGACACCGCGTTGGTGCTCGCCGAGCTGACCGCAGTCGTCGCGTGTTTGCCGAGCCCGCTGTCCAACACGTTCTTGGCCGCCGGGTTCTTCCTGGCGAGAGCCCCGATGGCCTTGCCCGGCGCGCCGACGATGCCGCTGACCGGGGCGCCGATGGCACCGCCGAGCGCGTTGGTGGCGCTTTCCTTCCAGCTGAACCCGTCCTGGTTGCCCTGCCAGATGTTCAGGCCCTGCTCGAAGCTGTTGGTGATGACTTCGTCCGCCGCCTCGCGCACGGGAATCGTGACAAGCTTGCCGAGCTTGCCGAGTTTGTTCCCCGCCTGGGCGATCGACGCGGCGATCTCCATGATCCTGGCGGTCCGCTTCGCCATGCGCACGGCGAACAGCCATTGCCCACCGGGGATCGCGGCCATGAGAGCGAATTCCACGCTGGCGTGAATGATCTCCGACCAGATCTGGTTGCGCACACGCTCGATCTGATCCGCGTAGTTGTGGCAGAACGTCGCCATCTTCCGCATGCTCACGACGAGCTCCCGGTGACCGGATCCGCCACCGCCGAACTCGCCGTCGTTGGCCTCCCTGATGCGCGCCTGAACGAAGGCGCCGTTCGGGTCCGGCCAGGTTTCGCGAAGACGGTCGTGGACAGCCGACGACCTGGTGATCGCGTTCTCCAGCAACGTCGCGGCTTTGTCCCACGCGTCACCGAGGTCGTCGGCCGCGTGCGGGTTGTCCGGCGGCCAGATGTCGTCGACGACGCCACCCATCCACTCCCACGCGGCGACCGTCATGCTCCACAAATCAGCCATCGTCTGCGAACCCGCTCAGGAACCGAGCCGGTCGGTCGCCTCGGTCTGCGCGCTCTCGTAGATCTTGACGCCGCTCTCCGCGTTGGTGGCCAAGTTGACGAAATTGTCGTCGACCCCGTTCGCGCTCCTGATGAGGTCGGGGGTGTTGTCCGCGCAGTCCTGGAACGCCTCCCCCAGCTTCCCGAAACCCAGCAGCGGCGTGATGTCCTCAATGGCCTTGCGGCACTTCGCCCACTCGGTCTCGAAGTCGGTGCCCGCGCCCCTCAGGTTCGTCAGCTCCTGTCGGGTCGGCCCGAAGAAGATGTCGACCTTGCCGTCGCCGTCCCTGTCCTCTCCGCTCATCGGCTGTCGCCCCTCTCCGGCCGGTCCAACCGGCGCAGTACCGGATCGAACCGAAGATCCGCGGCGTCGGTGTCCATGCCGGGTGGCAGGAAGCCCGCCGCGATGGCCAGTCCCTGTTCGGTCGACGACTCGGCCGCTTCGTGGATGGTGTCGGTGATGTCCTTGGCCAGCGCGGCCGAATCGGCCGTACGGTAGATGCGCGGATCGAGCGACAATTCGAGAAGTTCACCGGCGCCACCGACCGTCGCGCTGATCAACCCGTCGTCGGATTCGGCGGTGGCCCGGATCTCGGCCATGCGCCGCTGCATGATCCGCACGTCCGAGGCCAGCTGCTCATAGTCCGCGTACATGTCCGATTCCAGCGGTGGCTTCACAGTTCCTCCCTTGACAGGTAGGGCAAGTCTCACGCGAGCGCGGCGGCCCTGGTCACGTCTGGCCGGTTCAGGCCAATCACGACCCGGCGAGCCAGCGCAAGAAACCCCGGCGGGCCATGGCCTGCCGGGGTTTCCTTGTCGCGGCGGCTAGATGCCGATGATGTTGCTGACCTGGGTCTCGCACGTCTGCCCGATGTGCACGACATCGCCGTACGACCCCGCGGTGCCGTGCGCGCCGTCCGAGTAGGAACCGGTGTTCTTGCAGACCTGCGCGTACTTGATGCCCATTTCCTCGCTGTTACGCCCGCCCCATCCGGCACCCATGACGTTCTGCATGGCGCTCAGGTCGTCTTCGGCCGCCTGCCTGACGCCGGTGGCCATCTTGTCCATGTCGGTTTTGGCCGCGTCGACGATGTGGTAAACGGTCTTGTAGTGGTCATCCATCGAAATCTCCTTACTAGCCGGATGGGTTGATGGCCTTGGCGATCAGCGCCTGCGCAGCGTCGGCCGCGGACCCCGCCGAAACCTTGACGACCGAGTTCCCCGCGTCGACGATTTGCTGGGCGAACGGATGAACCTGGTTGCTGAAGAGGTTGACGCGCTCCTCGTTCCCCGTGACACCGGCCCGCAGCGCCCCTCCGCCCAGCCCGCTTTGGAGGGCATCGAGATCCCGAGCGGCGTGCGCGCGATGCGCGACGAACACTTCCTGTTGGCTGGTATCGGTCTTGTTGAACAGCTGCTGTACGAGCGGTATTTCAATATCGACGCGACCGTCTGTCATACGTCCCTCTTTTCTCTGCCGAAATGGGCCATGCGCTCAAGCTAGCCAGGGAACCGGCGCGATCAGCGAGTTCGGCACGTTCCTGCCATCACGCCCTGCCCGCGCCGTCACCGGCGAACGATCACGGAGTGACGACCATCGTGGTGAAGAGACCGGCCAGGCGGCCCGCGCCGGACTTGCCGGCCGGCGAACTGATCCTGCAAGCACCTCCGGAGATCCCGCCGCCGCCCGCGCGGCAATGGCTGCAGGTGCTGACGGTGGTGCCGATGGTGGCCATGATGGGCGCGATGATGCTGATGCTCTCCGGCAGCATGAACGGATCGATCCGATTCGTCGTGTACGGCCTGATGGGCGTGGGCATGCTCGGCATGGTGGTGATGGGTTTCCTGCAGGGCGGCGGCCCGAGCAAGCGGGAGATGGGGCACGCCCGGCGCAAGTACCTTCGCCAGCTGGCCCAGCATCGGCTGCGGCTGCGGCGCTCGGTACGCGGGCAGCGGGACGCGATGGAGTACCTGCACCCGGATCCGGCGTCGCTGTGGTCGCTGGCCGCCAGCTATCGGCTGTGGGAGCGGCGCAAGGACGACCCGGACTTCGGCATCGCCCGGATCGGCACCGGCGCGCAGGCCCCGGCGACCACCCTGATCTCGCCGGACACCAAACCGCTCGAAGAGCTGGAACCGTTGTCCGCATTGGCTTTACGCCGGTTCATCACCACGTACACCACGATCGACGGGCTGCCGCTGGGGATCGCGGTCAATGGCTTCAGCCGGATCTACCTGCGCGGCGACCGGGAGCGGCATCTCGGCATGCTGCGCGCGATGCTGGCCCAGCTGTCCACCTTCCACTCACCCGACGACCTGCGGATCGCGGTGTGCGTCGGCGAGCGGGAGCGCGCGGACTGGGAGTGGATCAAGTGGCTGCCGCACGCGCTGCACCCGGAACGCACCGACGCGCTCGGTCCGCTTCGCCTTGTCGCGCCGACGATTCCGGCGCTGGAATCGGTGCTGGAAGAGGAACTGGCCCGGCGGCCGAGGTTCGATCCCGAGGTGGACACCCGGGTCTCCGGTCCGCAGCTCGTGGTCGTGCTGGACGGTGGCTCGATGGCCGGGTCGGACCACCTGATGACCGGCGGCGGCGTCGAGGGCGTGACGGTGGTCGACCTGACCACGATGCCGCCGAGGGCGTTGGACCGGACCACCGTGGTGCTGGATGTGGCCGAGGACGGCGATCTGGTCAGCGAGACGATCGACGGCGAGGTCCCGCTCGGCCGGGCGGACGCGCTCGGCGCGGTGGCCGCCGAAGGGTTCGCCCGGCAGCTCGCTCCACTGCGGCTCACCGCGGGCGTGCGCGGCGACGCGCCGATGACCAGCGAGCTCGGCCTCGCCGAACTGCTCGAACTCGGTGACCCGTACGAGTTCGATCCGGCCGACACCTGGACGCCCCGGCCGAACCGGGACCGGCTGCGGGTCAAGCTCGGGATCCACCCGGACGGGGCGCCGATCGAGCTCGACCTCAAGGAGTCCGCGCAGGACGGCATGGGCCCGCACGGCCTGCTGATCGGCGCGACCGGTGCGGGCAAGTCCGAGCTGCTGCGGACGCTGGTGCTGGCGCTGGCCGTGACACATCCACCGAGCTCGTTGAACTTCGCGCTGGTCGACTTCAAGGGCGGCGCCACCTTCAGCCGGCTGGACTCGCTGCCGCACACCAGCGCGGTGATCACCAACCTCGCCGAGGAACTGCATCTCGTCGACCGGATGACCGACGCCATCAACGGCGAACTGATCCGCCGTCAGGAACTGCTGCGCGCGGCCGGGAACTTCGACTCGCTGCGCGACTACGAGAAGGCCCGCGCGGCGGGCGCCCCGCTGCCCGAGGTGCCGACCCTGCTGGTGATCTGCGACGAATTCTCCGAGTTGCTGTCCGCCAAGCCGGACTTCATCGACATGTTCGTCCAAATAGGCCGGTTGGGCCGGTCGCTCGGCGTGCATCTGCTGCTCGCCTCGCAACGACTGGACGAGGGCAGGCTGCGCGGCCTCGAAGGGCATCTCTCCTACCGGATCGGGCTGCGCACGTTCTCGGAGATGGAGAGCCGGACGGTGCTCGGCATGCCGGACGCGTTCCGGCTGCCCCGGGCGCCCGGCCACGGATTCCTCAAGGTGGGCACCGAACAGCTCGACCGGTTCCGCTCGGCCTACGTTTCCGGCGTGTACCAGCGCCAGACCGGACGCGCGGCTTCCCTTAACCCGCAAGAACAACTGGTGTTGCGCGAGTACACCACCCACTATCTGGCCGCCGACCTGGACACCGGCGACGAGCCCGAGACCCCCGAACCGGACCCGGACACCGCGGTCGGCGAAACCCTGCTGGACATCCTGGTGGACCGGTTGCAGGGCCAGGGCACACCGGCGCACCAGGTCTGGCTGCCGCCGCTGGACGAGTCTCCGACGCTGGACGCACTGCTGCCCGCACTCATCACCGACCCCGTGCGCGGTCTGACCACCGAGCGGCCGGGTGGACTGCGGCCGGTGCTCGGCCTCGTGGACCGGCCCTACGAGCAGCGTCGCGATCCCCTGCGGCTCGACCTGTCCGGCGCGGCCGGGCACGTGCTGGTGATCGGTGCGCCGCAGACCGGCAAGAGCACCACGCTGCGCACGCTGATCGGCAGCCTCGCGCTCACCCATACCCCGCGCGAGGTGCAGTTCTACTGCCTCGACTTCGGCGGCGGCACACTCGCCTCGATCGCCGGCCTTCCGCATGTCTCCGGGGTGTCGGGGCGGCTGGACACCGGCGCGGTGCGCCGCACCGTCGCCGAGGTGGCCACGGTGCTGGCGCAGCGGGAACGGCTGTTCGCCGAGCACGGGATCGACAGCATCGTCACCTATCGCAAGCTGCGCGCCGAGGGCCGGTTCGCCGACCAGCCCCACGGCGACGTGTTCCTGGTCATCGACGGCTGGCAGACCCTGCGCACCGAGTTCGACCAGTTGGAGGAGACGGTCGGGGACATCGCCGCACGTGGCCTTTCCTACGGCGTGCACCTGGTGGCGAGCTGTTCCCGCTCGTTCGACCTGCGCATGAACGTGCGGGACCTGTTCGCCAGCAAGCTGGAACTGAAGGTCGGCGACCCGATCGACTCGCTGATCGACAGGCGCGCCGCCATGGGGGTGCCCTCGGGCGCTCCCGGCAGGGGCATCTCGATGAGCAAGCACCAGATGCTGGTGGCGCTCCCCCGGATCGACGGGTCCGCGCGCACCGAGGACCTGATCGGCGGGATCGGCGCGCTGGTCGACGCGGTCCGGTCCGCCTGGCCCGGCGAGTCCGCGCCACCGGTCCGGCTGCTGCCGGGAACGTTCCCGTTCGAGGAGCTGCCCGAGACCGACGAGCTGGCCGGCGCCGAGGTCGGGCTCGCGGTCGGTATCCACGAGAAGGACCTTTCCCCGCTGCGGCTGGACTTCAACGCCGATCCGCACTTCTTCGTGCTGGCCGACACCCAGTCCGGCAAGACGACGCTCCTGCGCACGCTGGCTCGCCGGATCGAGAGCGCGTACACGCCCAGTGAGGCCCGGATCATCCTGGTCGATCATCGACGCGGGCTGCTCGGCGAGGTCGGCGAGGACTACCTGCTCGGTTACGGCACCAACGACGCGCACAGCGGCGAACTGCTGGCCGAGGTGGCCGCGTCGATGGTGAAGCGGCTGCCCGGCGCGGACGTCACGCCGGAACAGCTCCGGGCGCGGAACTGGTGGCACGGACCGGAGATCTTCGTGCTCGTCGACGACTACGACATGGTGGCCACGCACGAGAAGCATCCGCTGATGCCGTTGCTGTCGCTGGTGGCGCAGGGCTCGGACATCGGTCTGCACGTGGTGCTCGCCCGCCGCTCCGGCGGGGCGGGCCGAGGACTGTTCGAACCGTTCCTTTCCCGGCTGCGGGAGGTCGGCACGCCCGGCCTGATGATGTCCGGCGACCGGGACGAAGGCCCGCTGCTCGGTGGCATGCGGGCCCAGGTGCTCCCACCCGGCCGCGGCTGGCTGGTGGATCGCCGTGGCCACAAGGGTTTGGTCCAGCTCGCCTGGCTGCCGCCACGGACGTAGCCGGCCGTGGCCGGAACCTGCCGGAGCCGGCATCGCGGCCGCTGTCGATGTTTGGCTGGGGCGAACACGAATATCCGAGGAACGGCACTGGAGGAAGTACATGAGCGGTCAGGTCAATGTGTGGATTCCGGCGCTGGACAAGTTCGCGAAAGTGGTGGATGTCGAAATCAGGTCCGCGCCGACGATCGACCGGGAACCGATCAAGGAATGCGGTGGCCTGGCGGAATGCGCGGCACTGGCCGGCGCCGATCAGTACATCACCGACGCGCTGAAGTCCTTTCTGGAGAAAGCCGGTCCCGGTGCGCAGATCTTCGGCGTCATGGCGAGGAAGAGCGCGATCGCCTACGGGGCCGCGGGCGAGGCGGCGCAGTCGGCGGTGCAGGCGACCACCAGCCGGCCGCCGAAGGACGAAACGGACGCTCCGGCGTCGGTTCCGCCGGACATCCCGTTCCTGGGGGGCCAGTCGGGACCTCTCGCGTGACCGGACCTGCTGCCCAAGACGCCTCGACAGGAATTGAACGATGACCTACAAAGACGTCAGTTTCGACAGGCAAGTACAGATGTTCCAGGCGGAGATGCAGAACACCTACCCCGCGCTGACCACAGCCCAGGACATGTGGGCGCAGGCGCGGATGTGGGTCGACGACACGCATGTATCCCTCCGAAAAGCCAACAACGAGCTTCGGGGACCCAACTGGGACGACGAGGTGGGCCGGGCCTTCGTCAACTGGGTGGACGAGGCCTGCGAGTCGGGGCTCGGTTCCTGGGGAGGGCAGGAAAAGGCAGCGGAGGGCGCTCCGCAGAGACCCACCGGCAGCATCGACGAATCCCATCTCACCCAGCAGATAGGCGTGCTGCTGGCCAAGATGGAGGCGACCCGATCGATCATGAACGTGTGGGTCGGGATGGTCAACGCCAAGACCGACCCGGACGAGCGAACGCAGGAAGCCAAAAGGGCCCAGGAGAAGGTGGGAGGGCTACTGGACCTGGTCGCACAGCAATACTTGTTCACCGGGAACGCCATGCTCGCCGCCCGCGGCCGGCCCTGGAACGGGCCGACCCAACTCGGCTCGGGGCCGAGTGACAACCCGAATTCCGGGCTCGGCAACGACGGTGCCGGCGTGCCGAACGCCGGAGATCTTCCCTCGGAGGATCCGGGTTCACCGGACCCCGGAACGCCCGAGCAACCGAGCGAGCAGAACCCCACCACCAACCCGCTGGAGCAGGGCACGGAAACCCTCAGCGCGCTGAGCGACGCGTTGTCGGCCGCCGAGCAACTACTCGGCGGCTCGGGCGGCGGAACTCCCGATCTCCCCGATCTTTCCGGCATCGACCCGTCGAAACTGGGCGACTACTCCGACTATGCGGACTACGCCGATTACGCCGACCCGGCAGGCACCTCCGGCCTCCCCTCGCTGGCCGGGATGTCGGACACGGCAGGGCTTTCCGGTGCGGGTGGCGCCGGTGCGGGCGGCGGGCCCGGAGCGATCCCCGGCGCGGGCCTCGGTTCGGGGAGTTCACTGCCGGGAGCCGGGCTGAACGCGGGTACCGCACCGATGGCGTCCGGGCTGAGCCGCGGTTCGGCCTCCGCCGCGGGTGCGGCGGGCGCGGGCGGGATGCCGCCGCCGATGATGCCGCACAACGGGGCCGGAAAAGGCGAGAGCAGCGGTATCAAACCCGGTGACGCGGACCAGCCCGCCGGACGGCAGCGCGGCAAGCCCGCGGGAACACCGGGAGTCCCGCTGCTCGGACGGGCGGTCAACGGAAAACGGAAGTCGCAGCCCGCCGCGCCGCAACGCCGGTGGGACGAGGAGAGCAACACAGTGCAGCTACTCGACGAGGAGCTGTGGCAAGTGAACCAACCGGACAGCGCGGCGAAATTCCGCTCCGGACACTGAGGAGGGGCACATGCCCGGAACAGAGATCAACGGCAATCCCGCCGCGATGAGTGCGTTCTCCCAACATCTCACCGCGCCCGAGATCCCGCCGTCACTGGGACAACGACTGGGCACCATGCCCAACCTGACCGGTTTGTTCGAGGGCGTCGCGATGTCCTTGTTGGACAAGGCGGCTACCGCGAGCATGCTCGCGCTGCTGAGCAAGGTGACCGCGGACATGGTGACCTACTCCGGAAAGGTCGGCGCGGCCGCGGGCGCCTACTCCGCCGCCGACGTGGCCAGTGCGCTGGAACTCGCCGGCACGACGGTCAAGGTCGCGAACCAGGGGTTGTCGATCCTCAAGCAGACCGCGAGTTCGCTCAACCAGGCGGACTCCGCCACCGGTGGTACCGGTGACGCCGCGCAGCCGTCCACCGTCCAGCCCGACTCGGTCTGAGGAGCGAACCGTGATCCCCTACAACATGCTGCCCATCGAGATGCACATGGAGATGATCAACGCCGAAAACGGCAGCGTCCCGGTGCTCAACGACGCGGCGCGGATGTGGACCGAGGTGCGCGGCTGGATCGGCGCGGCCCAGGTGGAGTTGCACACCAGGGTGGCCGAGCTTTCTCCACAGTGGACGGACGAGAACGGCCGTGCGATGGAGGAAAAGACGCAGCGGACCCTTGCCGAGCTGAAGATGTGGGGCGAGCGGATCGACGCGGCGCAGCCCGCCGCGGCACTGACCACACTCGCCGCCTCGATCCCGGCGACCCTCGCGGCCGTCACCGGCTTCTACGACAGCTACCTCGCCGTGGTCGGGATACCGATCGTCGGACAGGCGGCCGCGGCCACCTTCCAGCAGTTGTCGGCGACCGCGATGAACGCGCTCGCCGTCGAGTTCGACATGTCGATCGGCCAGGTGGTCGCCGCGTCCGGGGTGCAGAACCCGGCCGAAGTGCTGCCCACGCAGCAGGTTTCCACGGAGGGCAACTCCCCGACCGATGTGCTCGAGGCGGCTACCGCGGGCATGACGACGCTGCAGGAGTTACAGGACCTCAGCTCGTCGCTGACCTCCGGCGGTTCCGGCGGCGCGGGACTCGATTCGTCGGCATTGAGCCCCAACGTGCCCGGCTGGTCCGCCGGCGGCGGCCCGTCCCTGGCCGGCCTCACGTCCACCCTGCCACCGGTCACGCCCGGCCTGCCCACGGGTCTTCCCGGCGCGGGCCTGCCCCCGATGTCCGGCGCGCCGGTCGCCTCGGGTCTCGGCCTGCTCGGCGCCGCCGGGGCGGGCGCCGGCGGCCTGCCGATGTCGAAAGCGGCCATGGCGAAACGCGCCGCCGCGCAGAGCATCGCCGAAGGTGCCCCCACCGCGGCCGGAGCGAACACCGGTACGGCGGGGAAATCGGCCACCGGTGGCAGCCCGCCGCCGATGATGCCGCCTGCCGGCGGTCACGCCACCCCACCCGGGACCCTCCAGCCCGGGTCCGCGGACCAGCCGACCGGCCGTGCCGGCTCGTCAAGGAAGACGGCCGTGGGAACCGAGGGCGTGCCGGCCGAACTCCGCGGCCGTTCCGGCAGCGGTGACCCGGCTTTCGGCCTCCGAAAACCAAAACGTCCGCGTACCGGTGAATCGGAGTCCGCCTCGGTGGAACTCCTCGACAAGGAGTTGTGGCACACCACGCGATGAGCTGATCGGGTGGATGTCGGCGATGACCACAGGCGAGTGGCCGGTTGCGGCCACTCGCCTGTCTCCGGCGGTGTCCGCGCGGACGATGACATCATGAGACGACACCGGATGTCCGCCGTCGCCGCCGTACTGGCCGCGGCGTCCGTTCAGGCCCTCAGCGGCGGAGGGACGGCGCACGCGGCGCCCCCGCCCGGCGCCTGCCAGGATCCGGAGCCGGCGCGGCCCCCGGTACGAGCACAGCCGTGGGCCCAGCAAGCGCTGGCTCCACAACGGGTGTGGCCGTACAGCAAGGGTTCCGGGGTCCTGGTCGCGGTGGTCGACTCCGGCGTCGACGCCGATCACCCGCAACTTTCCAGGGCGGGCAAGGTCCGCGCGGGCCGCGACTTCTATCTGGCGAGTTCGCTTCCTGGAGCGTTCGACTGCGTGTCACACGGCACCGGCGTCGCCGGCATCATCGCCGCCGATCCGGCGCCCGGTATCGGTTTCCACGGAGTGGCCCCGGACGCGGAGATCCTGCCGGTACGGATCAGTGACCGCGACTTCGACGGTCAGGGCGGATCCCTCCGGATCGATCCGCAGGTGGTGGCCAACGGCATCCGCTACGCGACAGATCAGGGGGCGAAGGTGATCAACCTTTCCCTGGCCGGTCACGACGACTTCGCCGTCATCCGGGACGCTGTCGCGTACGCGGTGTCCAGGGACGCGTTGGTGATCGCCGCGGCAGGTAACACACAGCGCGAATCGACCACCGAACTTCCGTCCTACCCGGCCGCGTACGACGGGGTTCTCGGTGTCGGCGCCATCGACATCGACGGGGCACGGATGTCCGGTTCCCAGATCGGCCGCTACGTGGACATCGTCGCTCCCGGCGCCAAAGTCCTGGCGTCGACGAGGGTGGGCGGGCACGTCTACACCGATGGCACCAGCTACGCCGCGCCGTTCGTTTCCGGCACCGCGGCACTGGTCCGGTCGGCCTGGCCGCAGCTGACCGCGCCGGAAGTGGCACGCCGCCTGATGGCGACCGCGAACCCGGCGCGCGGCGGCCTGCGCAGCCCGGCGTTCGGGGCCGGTGTGGTCGACCCCTACCGGGCGGTGACCGACAGCATGGACACCGCGGCACCGGGGGCCCTGCCGGCCTTCATTCCCGTGCCACCGGACCAGGAACAGCTTGATCGGGCCGCGGCCCGTGAGAACAACGCGACGGCGGCGAAATGGCTCACCGTCGTCGTGGTCGGCGCGATCGTGCTCGCGCTGCTGGTGGCGGTGCTCCAGCCGCGGGGACGCAGGCGCGGCTGGCGCCCGGGCCGCGCGGCGGCGGTGGCCGCCGAACCCGCCGTCGTCGAACCTCCCGAACAGATCTTCCTGCTCTCGCGGGAGTGACCGGACCACCGGTTTGTGGCTGGTCCGTGAAGGCCTCCTTGAGGGACTCTGAGTCCCTCAAGGAGGCCTTCACGGCGGGTGGACCACCTCACCCCAGGGTTTGGCGCTGGGCGGCGGCCGGGTCCAGGCTCGGGCCTTCGGGAAGGCGCGCGACCAGGCCGGCGGGCAGGCGCACCGGGGTGGCCGACGGATATCCCAGCATCTTCAGTACGTCCGGCGAAGCCAGCGGATAGCGGCGGCCCATGTCGGTCACCACGGTGAGCGTCCCGGCGGGCGCCTGCGGGGTGGGCATCGCCTCGACGAGGATCGCGCTGCCCGGGGGCACGTGGACGCGGTCCGCGAGCGGTGTCCCGGACGCGGTCCGGCGGGCGGTGGTGGACATCGGATCCGCGGGCGGCATCGAGGGATCGACGGTCAGCGCGGGTGCGGGAGCGCCGTTGGCGAAGGTCGCGCAGACGGTGGCGTTCTGATCGCGCAGGCGCGTGATCGCGGGCCGGGTGGCCGGGGCCGAGCCCGCTTCGGCCTGGATCGGGTCCAGCTGACGTGACGTGGACGCCAGAGAAGGCGGAAGCGACACGGTTTTCGGCTCTGTGCCGGGGTAGGCGGCCATCATCTGGGCGCTCGCCCGCTGGACGTCGTACTGCAGTTCGGTGATCGGCCGCAGGGCGTCCCGTTCGGCCAGGTAGTGCTGCTGCCCGCCGCCGGAGGTCTGCACCATCAGCAGCATCCCGTTCCGGATGTCGGTGCGGCCGGGTACCGCGGTGGACACCTCCCCCGCCGCGGCCACCGGAAGCGGGCCGATCGGCGTACCTTCCGGGAGCACGTCGAGCCACGCCCGGCCGACCCGCGCCCACGGTTCGGCGGTGAGTGCGAGGCCGGTGCCGACGGCGCTGTAGTCGTTGATCTTGTGCCGGTGCCCGCGCCACACCACGAACCGGTCGCCGGTCGAGGTCGATTCCACCAGCAGCGCCTGGTCTCCCAGGTCGGCGCCGCCGGACGGCGAGGCGCCGGCCAGCAGTACCGATTCCTCGATCCGGCTGCCCGCGAGATCGCTCGCGGGTGCGGAACACAGCGACCACGAACCGGTGAGTAGTTTTTCGGGGCCGGGCAGTGCGTCCGGTGCGTCGGGGATGCCGATCCGGGGCCCGCGCGGGACTCCGGCGAGCGAATCCCGCGAAACCCGTTCCGTGGTGCGGTGCTCGCCGAGCAGCAGCAACGCCGACGCGTAGTTGGCGACGGGGTGCAGCCGGTCGCCCAGGTAGACGTACCGGGTGCCGGTCTCCTTCTCGACGATGACCGCGGCTTCCTTGCGCCAGGCGTTGTTCCCGCCCGGCACGATCATCCCGTACACGCCGACGCACGCCAGCGCCACGATCGCCAGCGCGACACCGGCGAAAGCGGCACCGGAGGGACGGCGAAACGGCGGCTGTTCCGGATCGGTCTCCCTGGTGACGAGCGCGGAGATGGCGCGCTGCACCATGAATTGGTACGCCTGCAGCTGATCCCTTTTGGACGCCATGGTTTCAGCCCCCCAGTCCGCGCACGTAGCCGTACAGGCCGAGCACCGAGCACGCCACCGGAACGACGGCGATCATCACCAGGATCTCGAAGTACTCGGCGATCCTGCCCAGATAAGGATTCGCGGCCTTGGTGCTCAAGACGATGCCGGACGCGACCACGCCCGCGGCGACGGCGAGCGAAAGCGGCCCGGCCAGGACGAGCAGCAGTCCGCGGTCCGTCATGAGCGGGCCCGCGAGCAGACAGCCCGCACCGAAGATCCCGGTCACCAGCACCAGCAGGCGTTGCCGCAGGATCGGGTACAACCGCGCCCGCACCAGGAATCCGGCCGAGAGCAGGGCGACGAGCACGACAGCGGCTTCACTGTCGCTGCGGATCAAGGTGAGCTGGCAGTACATGACCACGAGGGCCGTCCCGCCCAGCATTCCGGTGAGCAGCGCGTCGGCTCTGGCGACGGCGGCGTGCACGAGTTCCAGCGGCGGCTGTGGATCGTCGCGGACCAGATCCGCGGTCGAGCGCGGCAGCACCGGCATCGGGACCCGGCCGAGCCGCAAGGCCAAGGGCGCGAACGTGGTCGACAGCACGAGAACGCCGCCGCCGATCACGGCCGCGGCCCGGTAGCCCGCCAGGTCGTCGAAGGTGGCCAGCCAGCCACCGAGGACGCCGAGCAGCCCGATGGTGGCCGCGCCCGCGAACAGTTCCGGCGCGGCCGTCACCCCGAGATGGCCGACGACCGCCGCGAGCAGCAGTGCCGCGCTCGCCAGCAGCAGGTGGCCGGCGGACAGTTCCCCGATCGGATCGTCGCCCGCCAGCACCAGACCACCGCCGGTGAAGGCGAACGGCAGCGCGACGGCCGCGATCACCGCCCCGGCCCCGGCGTCGCGAAGTGCCCGCGCGAGCATGACGCCCGCGATCAGCAGCAGCGCGGAAACGGCCAGGGACCACGCCGCCGGAGACGTCCACGGCGGGCCCGCGCGCAGTACGGCGACCAGACCGAAAAGGAGCGCCACGGCGCCGACCGCCAGCCCGGCCTGCCGCGTGTGCCGCGGCCCCCACGCCCGGCCGGTCCGACCGGAGCCGGTGGCGATCGCGTCCACCAGATCGTCGTACTCGGGTTCGGGCCATTCGGTGCGGCGCGGCGTCAGATGGAGGATCTCCCCGTCCCGGACCCGGTGCGCGCCCAGGGTCCGGTCCAGATCGAAGGCCGTGCCGTCGGCTCGGCGCAACTGCCAGCCGCCGCCGGAGACCCCGTCGTCGGCCATCCCCTCACCCGCCCGCGCGAGCAGGCCGGGGAGGATTTCGGCGACGGACGCGTGTTCCGGCAGCGCCATGTCGATGCGCCGGTGCGGAGTGGTGATGGTGACCCTGACCAGGCCGGCAGTCTGCATGAGGAAAGCGTCGGCCACGAACGGGGCGCCCGGGCCGCTTCGGCAGGAACCTGCCGCCGGGAAAGCACGCCGAAATCGCGTTGTTGCGCGACAATGGACGCATGCACATCGAGACCACCGTCGGCGGACCGAGGCTGCTCGCCCAGGGCCCCATCGCCACCGTCTACGCGGTCCGGGATCCCGCGTCGGGCAACGAGTTCGCGGTCAAGATGTTCCCCGGCGCCTTCGACCGGGAGACCTCGGCGTGGCTCGACCGCGAGCGGAAGGCGCTCGCCTCGGTGCGCTCGACCCGGTCGATCCTGCAGGTCGACGACCTCATCCAGTACACCGACGGCCGTTCCGGTGTCCGGCGGGAACTGTGCGCGGGCTCACTGGCCGGGCTGCTGGATTCCGGGGCCCGGCTGGGTGTCCGTGACGTGCTCGCCCTCGGATCCGCTGTCGCGTCGGCACTCGCGGCGGCGCACGGGGCGGACGTCCTGCACGGCGGCGTCACTCCGCACAACGTGCTGTACCGCGCGTCCGGCGAGTTCGTGCTCGCCGACTTCGGGGTGGCGTTGCGGCGCCGGTATCCGCGCGATCCGATGTACGCGGTGGAATACGTCGCGCCGGAAACCCTGCGCGACGACACGCTTTCGCCCGCGTCCGACCTTTACGGACTCGGCGCGGTGCTCTACACCGCCTTGACCGGCGCGCCGCCGTTCCCACGCCACACCGGTCAGCAACCCGGCGAGCGAATCCTTCAGGTGCTTCGGGAACCGGTGGCCCCGATCTCGGATCCGGCCGTCCCTCGGGAACTTTCCAGCACGATCCTGCGGTTGCTGGCCAAGGAACCGGCCGATCGGCCGCAGGACGTCGCGTCGTTGGCACGGTTGTTCGCGAAGATGCGCCAGAACGGCGGTGAGATTTCCGCGGAATCCGCCGATGCCGCGACCGAAGAAGAGGACGTCGACGTCGAGTTCGACGACTTCGCCGCGGTCGGCTCGGCTCCTCCTCCCCCGCCGCAGGTCAGGCCGGTCGCCCCTGCTCCGGTGGCGGCACCGACCCCGGCCGGTGGCCGCACGCTGATCCGCACTTTCAGCGGGCCCGTCAAACCCGAACGCCGGATTCCGTGGCGCCCCATCGCCTTGGCCGGCGCCGGAGTGCTCGTCGCGGGGCTGGCCGTGGTGCCGATGTTCCTCGGACCGGCGGAAGTGGGCGGGCAGGCCGTCCCGGTGGCCGCCGCGATCCCGCTTCCCGCATCCTCCGCTCCGGCACCGAACGTCGGGCTCTCTCTGGCTCCGCCGACCGACCTGAGCAGCCACGTCCAGCTGACCTGGCGCGCCGAGGGCGAACTGGACTTCGTCGTGATCATGGCGGGCGAACGGATCGAGACGATGAAACTCGTCGCCCACCGCCAGCGCACCATGGACGTCCCGGTCGATCCGGCCCGCCGCTACTGCTTCCAGATCAGGGCGACCGATGGCCGCCACATCTACACCACCGACCCGGTCCCGATCCGCGGCGCGCAGTGCAACCCGTGAGCTTCGGCCAGGAAGCGCACGCCTCGGGCGTTTGCCGGTTTTCGGCGACGAGTCAGAAGGGTGGTGGCTTCTCGGCGGTGGGAGAGCCACGCGACGTGGCCGTATATCGGCGACGAGCTGACACGGGCACATCGCGAGGCCGCGCAGAGACCGCAGTGGCCTCCCAGTAGTGGGCGGGGCGTGTCGTTGCCGGTTTTCGGTAACGGCCAGAACCGGGGCGGCTTCTCCGCGACGTGAGGCTTGTGGCGCGGTCGGCGTGGCCGTGTTTTGACGACGTGCTCGCGGACGTGTCCCAAGGCTGCGTGGAGCAGGAGCGGTGTTGCCGGTTTTCGGCAACACCTCAGAACGGTGGCGCTTCGTCGGTGATGCGGGGTTCGTGGAGTGGTGGGGGTGTGCTGGTGTGGGTTTGTCCGGTGGGTGTGGTGATCGTCAGGGTTCCGTCGGGCGCGAGCCGGTAGTTCCAGCCTGGCGCATCCTTGAGGCGGTGGTCGCGGCGGCAGAGGTCGATGAGGTCGCCGGCGTCGGTGTTGCCGTGGAACTGCCACGGTGTGGAGTGGTCGATGTCGCAGGCCTGGGCGGGTCTGTGGCAGCCGGGTCTTCGGCATTCACGGTCCCGTACCCGGACGAATTCGTCGAGCCCGGCTGTCGGCTGGTACCGATCCCGGCCCAAATCCTTGACCTGGCCCGACAGCGGGTCGGTGATGATCCGGCGCAGCACGGTATTCGGCCCGGTCGCGATATGCCGGGCGAGTGCTG
>NZ_JAJPWS010000025.1:0-68964 GCF_046549055.1 Amycolatopsis sp. lyj-112
CAACCGCTCATGCGCGGTCTTCCACGGCCCATACCGTTCAGGCAGATCACGCCACGGCGCACCTGTGCGCTCATGCCACAGAATCGCGTTGATCACCTGACGGTGACTACGCCACCGCCCACCCCGCCGGCCCGTCTCCGCAGGCAACAACGGCGCGATCACCGCCCACGCCTTATCCGTCAGCTCACCACGACCAACCACAACCCAATTGTCAGCACACGATCATGAACAAGATCCGCAGGACACGCCCTAGTTGCTCCTTGCCTTCTGGACCGCTTCGACGACAGCCGGGGAAGCCCCGGAAACCTGGAAGACGAGCATCCCGGCGTTGAACACCGCCGGTGGGATGTTCTCGATGCCCGTGATCTTGCGGACGCTGAAGGTGTGTTTCCTGGTGCCGAGTCCCTTGATGGCGGCCTTGATCGTGATCGTCTGTCCGCTGAAGCTGATGGATCGGCGTCTGGCGTGGATGCGCTGTTGATCGGAATCAACCCGGCCAATATGGAAAGACGACGGTCAACCGGCTTCTGTTCTGGAATCCGTAGTCAGATCGTAGGGTTCGGCGTTGTTCCACAACGCCTCCGCTTCGCCGAGGAACGTCCGGTAAGCCGGGCCGTCCCCGGGCTGCAGGACGAATTGGGGTTCACCCGCGGCCTGGTAGGTGTAGTACTCCGCAAACAGGGCGGTGCCGGTCCCGATGAGGCCCACAGCGATCGGATGCATGACGAGCCGGACGGACAGGTCGCCGCCGGTCGATCGTTTCAGCTCCGCCAGTACCCGCAGGGTGTGGAGGACGCGTTCCCGCGCGCTTTCCGGTGAGCGCACGGCGTAGTAGCGGGATGCGGCGGTGTCGATCGCAGAGGAGTGCGGGTCGATCAGCACGAACCGGATCCGGGCCTTTTTCCTCAGCCGCTCCTCGAGTTTGCCGTAGTTGTTGTTCACCAACGTGTTGCGGGCCATGCCGGTGACGAGCAGGTCCGTCGCGTCGTCGATCGCCACGTTGAGTTCGGGGCCGAATCCCTCGCTGAAGACCGGCCGGCGCGCGCGGGCGATCTGGTCCGCCGGGGACAGGGGCCAGGGTGTGCCGTCTTCCCAGAGTCGATCCGCTTCGGCCGCGAAATGCTGATACCAAGGGGTGTCCTTCGGCTCCATCGCGAACACCGGCGCGGCCTCACCGGACGGGCGGTATTCGTAGTGTTGGACGCAGATCAGGCCACGCGGGCTCGAAACGTCGAGGCAGTTGAAGCCCGCGGACGAGATGCGGGAAGACACGCGGATCTCGAGCCTGCCACTCGTCCGGCTCCGCAGTGACGTCAGC
This sequence comes from Amycolatopsis sp. lyj-112, assembly GCF_046549055.1. Taxonomy (NCBI): domain Bacteria; kingdom Bacillati; phylum Actinomycetota; class Actinomycetes; order Pseudonocardiales; family Pseudonocardiaceae; genus Amycolatopsis; species Amycolatopsis sp. lyj-112. The sequence goes on from NZ_JAJPWS010000025.1 coordinate 1,319, forward strand.
TCGTCCAGCGTGGCGAGGATCCGCTGTCGCAGCCGTCCAGGTTCGAGGCTCTGAGAGATCCGGCGGTCGGCGACCTCGATGAGCGCTTCGTCGGTCGGGTCCAGCACCAGAACCCGGATACGGCCGCCTGCATCCAGGATGGACCGTATGTCGCTGCGCATGCCCTGCACGGTTCTGGTCATCGAGTGGCCGATGAGCAGGATGTCGAACGAGGCGGCGCGCCGGGAGATCAGGTCATCCGGGAACTGTGGCGCGAACACCGCGGCGAGGCCGCCTCGGTTCGAGTCCCGAACCTGTTCGGTCAGCCGCCGGGATCTGATCTGAGAGAAGGCGAGCAGGGCCAGCAACGCCGTGACCACCGACGAGAGCGTTTTGACGTCCGAAATCCCGGTGGCCCCCAGGACGGTGAACACCAGCGCGACCACGCCCAGGACGTACAGATCCAGGTTGTCATCGGTGATCAACCGAGCGAGTGACCGCCGGATCCGCCCACGCTTGTCCTGCACGAAACCCCCTCAGAATCCGACACACCGTCGGCGCTTACATTCCCATCACGGCTGGATTGTCATCAAGTCGCTGGGTGACATCGATGGCATGGGGATGATGGGGCGATTCCCTGGAAGAGAGTCATGACTTTGCTTGGTCTAGTCCACCTACGGCCCTAACGTAGAGGGATGGAGCTGGAACTGCGCCACCTGCGTATCATGTGCGCGATCGCCGAACTGGGAAGCATCACCAAGGCGGCGAACACGCTCGGGATGGCGCAGCCCGCATTGACCGCCCAGCTGAAGCGCATCGAACGGACGCTCGGCGGGAAGCTGTTCTTACGTGATCACACCGGGACCCGGCCGACGGCGCTCGGCAATCTGGTCCTCGACCGGGCCAAGATGGTGCTCCCGGCCGTGTCGTCCCTGCACGACGAGGCGGCGCGCCTCGCGCAGCACGCCGGTACGGGTGCGCCGGTGACGCTGCGGCTCGGGTCGGCGACGGGGCCGATGCTCGGGGCGCTCCTTCAGCGCCTCGGCACCACTCACCCCGACATTCATGTCGCCACGCAGACGCTGTGGTCGTCCAACAAACTGGCGGACATGACCGCCGAAGGCGCGCTGGATTTCGCCTTCGTCGGCGTCTGCGGTGACGCCGCGCCGCCACCCGAGCCCGGCCTCCGCTGGCGGACGCTCGCGCATCACCCGGTGTTCGTGCTGATGTCGGCTCGCGACGAGCGCGCGCAGCAGGACGAGGTGGAACTCGGTGAGCTGGCGGACGAACGATGGTGCGCCACGCCGGGTGATGGATGTTTCGGCGATTGTTTCGCCTCCGCGTGTGCGCGTTCGGGGTTCACGCCGCGTTCGCTGTACGAGACCGATGTGCTGACCTGCATCGAGATGGTCGAGTCGGGACACGCGGTCGTGTTGTGTCAGCCGCTCTTCCATGAGATCCCGGGCATTGTCGCGGTCCCGATCGCCGGAAACCCGTTGAGCTGGCGGAATCTCGTCGGCTGGTCGGAGCGAGGGGAGATGGGCGCCTTCGCCGCGGAGATGATCGCGCTGTCCCGCGTGGTCTACGGGGAACTCATCGACCGGCGGCCGACCTATTCGAAGTACCTGGAGTTGAACCCGGGTTACGGCGTGGACTACACGGACGCCGGCGTGAGCTGACCTGCGAAAAGTTCACCAAGAGGTCCGGTCCACTGGGTGGATATGACCTAAATGGTATGTACCATTCACGTCAGGTGCCTCGTACGGTTCGGACGATGAACCGAAAGATCGTAGCGGCCGCCGCGGCGGCCCTCACCGGTGCCGGGCTGGTCACAGCCTTGGCGTTGACGCCGAGTGCCAGCGCCGGGCAGGCCGTGTCCGCGGCCGACCAGGTCCAGTCGGAGATCGTCGCCGCCCTGTCCCGCGATCTGAAGATCAGCCCGGATCAGGCCAGGAACCGCCTCGCCGGTGAGCAGCGGGCGGCGCTGGCCGACAGTGTTCTCAAGACCCGGCTCGGTTCGGCATACGCCGGGTCTTGGCTCGACGCGAGCGGCGCCATGCTGACCGTCGCGGTCACCGACCAGGCGCTGGCCGGCGACGTTCGCGCCGCCGGTGCGACCCCGAAGGCGGTCACCCGCAGCGCGGCCCAGCTCGAGGCCGCGAAATTGTCGTTGGACGCCAGGGCTTCCCAGGCGCCGGCGACCGTCCCCGGCTGGTACGTCGACGTCGTCACCAACTCGGTCGTCGTGCAGGCCAACGCGGGTGGCGAGGCCGCGGCGATGTCGTGGGCGAGCACGTCCGGCGTGCGCGGCGATCTGGTGCGGGTCGAGACCAGCCTGGAGACGCCGGTACCGCTGATCGACGTCATCGGCGGCAACGCCTACACCTTCGGTTCCGGGCGCTGTTCGATCGGGTTCTCGGTCGAGGGCGGCTTCGTGACCGCGGGCCACTGTGGCACCACGGGTACGCGCACCTCGAACCCGAGCGGCGCGGTCGCCGGTTCGAGCTTCCCCGGCAACGACTACGGGTGGGTTCGCGTGGACGCGGGCAACACGCCGCGGCCGCTGGTCAACCGCTACCCGGGCACCGTGCCGGTGGCGGGTTCGCAGGAGGCCGCGATCGGCGCCTCGGTCTGCCGTTCCGGTTCGACGACCGGCTGGCACTGCGGCACCATCCAGCAGAAGAACGCCTCCGTGAATTACCCGCAGGGCACCGTCTCCGGCCTCACCCGGACCAACGCGTGCGCCGAGCCTGGTGACTCCGGCGGTTCGTGGCTCGCGGGAGACCAGGCGCAGGGTGTCACTTCCGGTGGCTCCGGTAACTGCAGCTCCGGCGGAACGTTCTACTTCCAGCCGATTTCGGAGATCCTGAGCGTTTACAGCCTGCGGCTGGTGACGTCCGGGTCGAACCCGCCGTCGAGCACCACGACGACCCCGACCGCTCCGACCAGTACGACGAGCACCCCGACGACGTCCAACCCGCCCACCGGTTCCTGGGCGCCGAACACCTACTACGCCGCGGGTGTGACGGCCACCTACAACGGTGGTTCGTACCGGGCGATCCAGTCGCACACTTCGCAGACCGGCTGGGAGCCGCCGAACGTCCCCGCCCTCTGGGCGCGCGCCTAGCCGCCGAGCCGTCCGGGACACACGCAGGGGTGCGCCCGGACTCGACCGCCCCCGACGTCGTCCGTGCGTCGGGGGCGGTTCCCTGTGCTCAGAGGACTTTCAGCCCCACGACGCAGGCCACGATTCCCACGATCAGCAGGATCTTGGCCAGTGAAACGGTTTCCACGCCCGACACCATGCCGTAGCCGACGGTGAGCGACGCTCCGATCCCCACCCAGACCGCGTAGGCGGTGCCGACGGGGAGGTCCTTCATCGCGTAGGCGAGGCCCACCATGCTGGCCACCAGCGTCACGCCGAAGATCACGGACGGAGTCGGTTTGGAAAGGCCCTCGGACCTGCCGAGGGCGGTGGCCCATACGGCTTCCAGGAAACCCGAAACGATCAGGACAAGCCAGGACATGGTGCGCTCCCAGAGCGCCGTCTTGTCGCTGGCCGGGTACGGCACCCACTCGTCCGGGGACCTCGTTCAAGAGGTTCCTTTTCCAGCATCGCACACGGTCCGCGCCGGGAGCCGGGAGGTTGACGGAGATCACCGGGAGTCCGAGAGCAGGGTGCGGGTGGTTCTGGTCACGAGGTCGACAGTGCGCGGGGGCGGTGCCTCGCCGCGGTCGAGATGCCGCCGGACCGCCGCGTAAGGAAGATCGACCAGTGCCAGCATGAGTTCGTCGGTGCTCCGACCGGTCAGCGGGCGCAGCCGGCGGACGACCTTGGTGATCGCCGCTTCGAGAAGGTGGTTGGCCGCGTCGGCGCGGGCCCGGTCGTCCGGGGACCAGTCGTCGACGCCGAGGGCTCGGTTGCCTTCGTAGAGCAGTTTTCCCTCGGCGGGATGGACCCGGCACCAGCGGACCACCTGCGCGGCGGCCTCGATGGCGGCCTCCACCGGCGGTTCCCGGTCCAGGGCTTCGAGATAGCCCTGCTGGAAACCGGTCAGAGTGCGGAGCCAGACGGCCGCCAGCAGGGCGGGGCGCCCGGGGAAACGGTGGTAGATCGACCCGCTCGGCGCCCCGACCTCGCGGGCGACGGCCGACATGGTCACCCCGGCGACCCCTTGGGCGGCGAAGATCCGGACGGCGGCGTCGAGGAAGTCGTCGGTGGTGTGCTGCGGTGGCCGGCCCATTTTCAGAGACTATCCTCTACTATGGTTTTAGGGGAAGGTCTCTAGAACTGGGAGGCGCGATGCGCGTACGGAACAGGCACTCCAGGATTTTCGCGGTACCGCAAGAGAAAGTAGGTGCGCTGATCGACACGCTGGCCGGGGAGGACGACCGGCTGTGGGCGTGCGAAGTGTGGCCGGCGATGAGATTCGACCGGCCGCTCGGCGTGGGAGCCGTCGGCGGGCACGGGCCGGTCCGCTACTCCGTCGAATCCTACGAACCCGGCAGGTCCGTGCGGTTCCGGTTCAGCGCGCCACGCGGCTTCGACGGCTTCCACGAATTCACCCTGCGCACAACGGAAGACGACGAGACCGAACTGGTGCACCTCATGGTGCTCCGGCTCCGCCACCCGGCTTGGTGCACCTATCCCTTACTGTGGCGGCCGATGCACGACGCCTTGCTGGAAGACTCCCTCGACCGGACGGAACGTGAGCTCACCGGAACGGTGCGGGTGCCCGCCCGGTGGAGCCTCTACGTGCGGCTCTTGCGGAGGGTGATCTCCGGCAGGTGGCCCTTCCGCTTCAGCAGCACCAAAGTGCCGCCGAGCAGGACGACGGCGATCAGGTAGCCCAGGATCAGCGAGACGACTCCGCCGTTGGCGGGCGGGAGCATGACGGCGAACACCGCGCTGACGCCGGCGAGGATCCAACGCGCCTTGCCGGTCGTCAGGCTCACCGCCAGCAACGCGACCGTCCACAGTAGATACCACGGCTGCACGACCGGGCCGAGGACCAGCATCGCCGCGAAGGTCAGCCCGGCGGCGTACAGCGGGTGCAGCTTCTCCCGGTAGGTGAGCCACAAGAGCCTCGCGCCGACGGCGAGGCCGAGGATCGCACCGATGAGCGAGAACACCTTGATCGCGCCGTCGGTCAGGTCCAGCCCGAAGATCTTGCCGATCCCGCCGACCAGGAAGCCGAGTTCGTTGGTCGGCGCCATCCAGCTGTGGACCTGCCCCGAAACGCCGGAGAGCACCCGGACCCAGCCGAAGCCGAGCCCGCTGCCGAGCGAGATCGCGACGGTGACCGCGGCGAATCCGGCGGGCAGCCCGAGCGCCACCGCGACCCGCCCGGCCGGGGTCGCGCGGCGGAACAGGTCGACCCCGACGAACAAGAGTCCCGCGACGGCCACGATCTTGATGTTCGCCGCGGCGCTCACCGCGATCACGCCAGCCGTGATGAGCGCGGGCCTGGCCGCGCCTGTCCTCGACGCGCCCATGAGGACGAGTTCCAGGCCGGCGACCATCAGGCCGACCATGATCCCGTCGTTGTGCACGCCGGCGACGATGTGCCACAGCACCAGCGGGTTGAGCACGGCCAGCCACAACGCGATCGACGGCGGAACGCCGACCCGGCGCGCGAGCCGGGGGATCGCCCAGGCCATCAGCGCGATGCCGATCAGTCCGGCCAGCCGGTGCAGCAGCACCGTCGGGACCAGGTTCTCCCCGGCGATATGGGCGATGCTGCGGGCCATCGCGACGAACGCCGGCCCGTACGGTGCGGGGGTGTCACGCCAGTAGTGGCTGACCGCCAGGGTCACCGGCGAATCGGGGCCGAGCGCCTCGGCCGGGCCGACGAGATAGGTGTCGAATCCCTTGGCCGCGATGACACCTTGCGCCAGGTAACTGTGGATGTCACCGCTGAACAGCGGGCGCGCGGCGAGCAGCGGCGCGCACCACGAGACCGCGATCCAGTGCAACCGCCGTTCCGGAAGCGCGGCGGCGAGCCGTCCGATGCCCAGCCACGAAAGCACCAGTATGCCGATCCCGAGCACACCCAGCGCCACCACCAGCACCGACGGCAGCGGGATCCCGGACGTGACCAGCACCAGAACGACGATCCCGGAGAACCCCGCCCAGTGCAGGGTCCGGATGTTCAAGGTGTTCGTTCCGGTTTTGCCCGGCGCGGGCAGGACGTTCTGCATGGGGCCAAACTACTCCAAGTGCGAAAACCGGTTCCGCCGATCGTCCGAGAAACGGGTTCGCACGCTTCGCTCCCGTGTCCGGCGGGTACCCCTGGCCTGGAAGGCGGTGGTGGGTGTGAAGAAACGCTGGGTGCGTCTCGGTGCGTTCGCCCTGGTCGGGCTCCTGATCGTCGCCGCGGCCCTGCAGATCACCGGGCTGCTGCCGAAGCTCGACCCGTTCGGAACGTCCACTGTGGACCGTTCGCAGCCCGCGGTGCTGCAGGCGGTCCGTGACCTGAGCCAGTACCACGCGGCGGTCGGCGACTACCAGGTCGTCGTCGACATCGAGAAGGACGTCAAGTGGGTACCCGCGGCCATCGCCGGGGAGCGGACCCTGTTCGTCGCGGCGGGCTCGGTCGACGCCTATATCGACTTCGGCGCGCTCGTGGAGAATTCACTGACCGTGTCGGAAGACCGGCAGGCGGTCGAGGTCCGGTTGCCGGAGCCGCAGCTGGCCAAACCGAACCTGGACAACGAACGCAGCTACGTCTTCGGTCAGGAACGCGGGCTGATCGACACCCTCGGCGCGTTGGTGTCCGTGCCGCAACAGCAGCAGTTCTACGTCGCCGCCGAGAAGCGGATCGCCGAGTCCGCGCAGCGCTCCGGGCTGATCGAGCGGGCCAAGGCCAACACCAAGGCGATGCTCACCGGGATGTTCCAGGCCCTCGGTTTCCGGGTGACGTTCCCGGCGGAACCGGCCACCTGAGCACGTCGGCGATTTGCGCGAATGTGCGCGCTTTCGCGGCGGGCCTTGACGGTGGCCCCCCACACTGATGGGCTGGCGGGAGTCACTGGGAGGTGCGGGCCGATGGCGATGAAGCCGAGGGGGAACCTGACTTACAGCGAACCGCTCGCCACCGGCGAGATCGCTGTCGACGCTCCGGCGGAAATGGTGTATCTGCTCGTGAGCGATCCTGTCGCCATGGCCGAGTGCGCCGAGGAACTCCGCAAGGCCCGCTGGATCCGGGGCGCGTCCGGGCCCGCCGTCGGGAACTGGTTCTCCGGCAGCAACCGCAACGGATGGCGTCGCTGGGTGACGCACGCGGAGGTCACGGAGGCCGAACCCGGGCGCCGGTTCGCCTACCGGGTGCGGACTCCGTTCTTCGTGCCCATCTCCCGCTGGGAGTACGAAATCACGCCCGAAGGCGAAGGCTGCCGGGTCACCGTGACGAACTGGCTGCGGGTGCCGCCCTGGTTCGTCCCGTTCGCCATCTTCATCACCGGGCAGCCCGACCGTGCCGGGACCAACCGCGCCAACATCGCCTCGACGTTGCAACGGATGAAGGCCCGGGTCGAGGGTCGCGAGTGGCGGACCCTAGTCCTCTAGTTGCCGTACTTCTCGCTTCTCCAGCCTGCGCATCACCGGCCCGGACAGGAGGCCGTGGACGAGCACCGATACCGCGATCGTGAGCGCCGTGGTGCGCCAGAGCGAGTCGGCCATCGGGAAATCGCCGTGGTTCAGCGCGTAGGCCAGGTAGTACAGGCTGCCGATGCCGCGGATGCCGAAGAACGCGATCGCTCTCGCCGACGGCCGGGTGGTGGTGCCGCCGAGCAGGGCCAGCGCGCCGAACAGCGGGCGCACGACGACCACCGCGGCCACGGCGACGAGGACTTCGACGAGCCGCAGGTCGGCCAGGAGCCCGTCTCCCAGAGCGACACCCAGGACGAGCAGCGCGAGCGCGACGAAGAGCCGTTCCAGCTGGTCACCGAATTCGTGCAGCACCCCGTGGTACTCGTGGGAGCGCTCGCTGGCGCGGATGGTCGCGGCGGCGGTGAACACCGCGACGAAGCCGATCCCGCCCAGCCACTGGCACAGCGCGTAGGGCAGGAACGCGATGGCCAGCACCACCAGGCCGTCGGAGTACTCGCCGAGCCGCAGCCGCTCGTGCCGGACCCGGAACATGAGCCATGAGAGCAACCATCCGCAGACGAGGCCGACGATGACGGCGATCACGAGCGGACCGGCGACCTCGGTCAGCAGCCAGGGCACGGCAGAGGTGGTCGCCGTGCCGGCCAGGGCGAGCGCGACCAGCACGAACGGCATCGCCAGCCCGTCGTTGAGCCCGGCTTCGGTGGTGAGGGTGAACCGGATCTCGTTGTCCGCGCCCCGCCCGTCTTCGTTGTGCGGGGCGGGCACCTGGACGTCGCCCGCCAGCACCGGATCGGTCGGCGCCAGCGCCGCGCCGAGCAGCAGCGCGGCGGCGGGGGACAGGGCCAGTGCCCACCAGCCGAGGAACGCCACCGCGCAGATCGACAGCGGCAGCGTGATGACCAGGAGCCGCCAGGTCGAGTTCCACGAACGCCAGCCGAGCAGGCGGTCCGATTTCAGGCCGGCGCCGACCAGGGACACCAGGACGCCGAGTTCGGCGATCACCTCGACGACGTCCCCATGCGGACGCGGATCGAGGACGCCCCCGCCGTAAGGCGGTCCCAACGGCAGAAGGCCGAAGAGCACCCCGCCGGCCAGCAGCACCAGCGGCATCGACAGCGCGCGCTCGTGCAGCAGGTTCGGCAACACCGCGGCGCACAACGCCAGAACGCCGGCTCCGGCGAGCAGTACTTCCATGGCGCCGGGGTACCCGGCCACCGGCCCGCGCAATCCGGATGAGGCCGAATTATCCTTTGTGGACCGCCAGGCTGACGCCGTGCGCGAGCCGGTACGGGCGAGTGTCCACAATGGCCCCGAGCAGCCGTCGCAGCCGGGACACCTCCGCACGCACGGTGACCAGGTGCTCGGCGTCCGGACCAGGTCACGCGCGTGCACCGAGACCCGCGCCATTAGAGGACTAATCGCATGGGTGGGTCGCGGGATGCGACGCGCCGGTGGTGGCCGATGCCGCCGCTCGGCTCAGGAAGCGGTCGCGACTTTCCAGAGATAGCCGTCGGGGTCGGCGAAGTAGCCGGAGTAGCCACCCCATTCGGCGCCGGCGACCTCCTTCACGATGGTCCCGCCGGCGGCCACCGCGGCTTCCACGACCGCGTCGACGTCCTCCCGCGATTCGGCGATGTGGTGGAAGGAGGAACCGCGGAACCCGGAGCCCTCCGCGGAGACACCGGCGTCCTGCGCGGCCGCGTCGCGTTCGTAGAGAACCAGCGACGGGGATCCTTCGCCCAGACCGCATTTCACGAAACCGGGGAAGTCCTGCTCGATCTCGCAGCCGAGGCCTTCGGCGTAGAACTTCTTGGCGCGGTCGAGGTCTTCGACGCCCAACATGATGCTGTTCACCTGCAACTTTGTGGTCATGTCGATCAGATTAGGACGGTCCGTTCAGCGTCGCTTCTCGATTCCTGACCGGTGGTCTTCGCGCCTTTAGTCCTCTACTTGCGTCCCGCCGGCGGCCTTCGCGTAGCGGCGTGCCAGACGCGCGAACGCCTCCTTGAGTTCAGGCGGCCCGACGACCTCGATGTCGGCGTCGAAGCGTCCGATGCTCGCCGCCAGCCCGGGCCAGGACCACGAGCCCGTAACGAGCCTGCAGCGGTCCGGCCCGAGTTCTTCGACGACGCCGTCCCGGGCGTACTGGGACACGGTGGCGGCGGGGAGATCCAGGATCACCTCGCCGTGGCACGGCCAGTCGCCGGAAGAGTCCGCGCCCCGGAACCTGTTCGCCACAAAGGTCGCGACGTCGGCGGCGGGCAGGTCGCGCGGGCTGAAACGCGGGCCGGTGGGCGTGCGCGGGGTGATCCGGTCGGCCCGGAAGGTGCGCCAATCCTCCCGATCGAGGTCCCAAGCGACGAGGTACCAGCGGCCGTGCCAGGTGACGAGGTGGTGAGGTTCGGCTCGGCGCGGCGGAGCGTCACTGTCCCCGTAGCCGAAACGCAGCACCTCACGGGCATGGACGGCGGCGCCGAGCGCCAGGAGGACGTCGCCGCCGACCCGGGGATCCGGCCGGACGGCGGGCGACTCGACGGCGGTGACCCGCAGGGTGTCGATCCGGTTCCGCAGCCGCGCCGGCATGACCTGCCGGACGGTGTGCAGCGCGCGCATCGCGGCTTCTTCGATGCCGGCGCCGCTGGTGGTGGCGATCTGGAGTGCGACGGCGAGCGCGACGGCCTGGTCGTCGTCGAACAGCAACGGCGGCAGTTCGGAGCCCGCGTCCAGCCGGTATCCGCCGTCGGGACCCTTGACGGTGGCGATGGGATAGCCGAGTTCGCGGAGCCGGTCGACGTCGCGGCGCACGGTGCGCGGGCTGATGTCCAGCCGCTCGGCCAGCAGTGCCCCCGGCCAGTCCCGGCGGGCCTGCAGCAGCGAGAGCATCGACAGCAGTCGCGCGGAGGTCTTCGGCATGGCCTCCATGATGCCCGTAATAGAGGCCACACCCTGTCCTCTACCCCTGCGAGAGTGGGTCCTGTGCCAGAAAACGACAACCCGGAGGGCCTGATGACCGCCACCATCCTCGACGCCGAGCGCGCCGACCTGCTCGAAGCCCTCGCCACCGTCCGCGCCGCGCTGACCGCCACCGCCCAAGGGCTCACCGACGGACAACTCGGCGAAAGCCCGGCAGCCAGTGAGCTCTGTCTGGGTGGCCTGATCAAGCACGTCGCCTCCATCGAAGAGCTGTGGCTGCGCTTCGCGATCGAAGGCCCGTCCGCGATGACCTACGACCTGCCCGAGGGCGTCACGTGGGCCGATATCGGCGCCGGGACCGCCCGCGAGTTCCCGCAGTGGGCCATCGATCACCAGAACAACTTCCGGATGCTGCCGGGTGACACGCTCGCCGGAATCCTCGAGCGCTACGAGCAGGTCGCCGCCCGCACCGCGGAGATCGTCGCCGAAATCCCCGACCTGTCCGCGACGCATCCGCTGCCGGAAGCGCCTTGGAACGAGCCGGGCGCGGTGCGCAGCGTGCGCCGGGTGCTGGCGCACGTCATCGCCGAGACCGCCCAGCACGCGGGCCATGCCGACATCGTGCGCGAGACCATCGACGGCCGGAAGTCGACCTGACCCGGACCTAAGCTCGCTCACAGCTTCCTGCCGTAGGGTCCCCGCCCGTCGGCGTCGGTGATCATGGTGGTGGGGTGCGCGAGAGTTCGGCGGAGCGGCGGTTCCGCCCGGAGATCCAGGGATTGCGGGCGCTGGCGTGTGTGCTGGTCGTCGTCTACCACGTGTGGCTCGGCCGGATCTCCGGCGGGGCCGGATGATCAAACGGCTCTTCCCGGCCGCGCTCACCGTGCTGCTCAAGCCGACGAGAACGTGGAGGAACCGCCGCTCGGCGGCTGATCAGCCCAGCAGCGAATCGTTGCGTGAGATCTCTGCATCTCGATGTGAATCACTGATCTAGACGCCGAACGGGCAATAATTCGGTCTTATCGGTGCATCGAAACGATCGATATCGTCGCTGGTATGAAGGTCGCAGTCCATCAAGGACCGTTCGTCGAACTGCCCGACGCCGTCGCCGCGTCCGGTGCCGACCTCGTGATCGCCGCCGAGATGATCACCACCGGCTACCACATCGGCGCCCGTTCCCACGAGCTCGCCGAACCGGCCGACGGGCCCACGGCGGCGCGGATGTCCGCGCTGGCCAAGGAAACCGGCGTCGCGCTGGTCTACGGCTACCCCGAGTCGGACGGCTCGCGGGTCTACAACAGCGTCCAGCTGATCGGCCCGGACGGGCGTCGTGCGGCGAACTACCGCAAGACGCATCTGTTCGGCGACCTCGACCGGTCGTGGTTCGCCGCGGGCACCGAAGCGGTCGTCCAAGCCGACCTCGGCGGCCTCCGGATCGGCCTGCTGATCTGCTACGACGTCGAGTTCCCCGAGCTGGTCCGGGCGCACGCGCTGGCCGGGACCGAACTGCTCGTGGTGCCGACGGCGCTGATGAGCCCGTACGAACTGGTCGCCGACACGCTGGTGCCCGCCCGCGCCTACGAAAGCCAGCTGTTCGTCGCCTACGCCAACCGCTGCGACACCGAACAGGAACTGACCTACTGCGGCCGGTCCTGCGTCGTCGCGCCGACCGGCGAGGTCCTCGCCCGCGCGGGCGCCGGGCCCGGGCTGATCAGCGCCGACGTCGGCCGCGCCGCGCTGCTGGCCTCCCGCACCGAGAACACCCACCTGGCCGACCGGCGGCCCGAACTGTATTCAGCACTGACCGAACAGGGACTTTCCGTATGACCTCCGCCGTCCCGACCGCGATCCATCACGACGAACCCGCCGGCCGCCCGATCACCATGTTCGGCCCCGATTTCCCGTTCGCCTACGACGATTTCCTCGCCCACCCGGCCGGTCTCGGCTCGATCCCCGCCGAGCGGCACGGCACCGAAGTGGCCGTGATCGGTGGCGGGCTCTCCGGCATCGTCACCGCGTACGAACTGATGAAGCTCGGCCTGCGCCCCGTCGTCTACGAGATCGCCGAGATCGGTGGCCGCCTGCGCACCGTCCGCTTCCCGGGCTGCCCGGACGACGTCGTCGCCGAGATGGGCGCGATGCGCTTCCCGCCCGCCTCGACCGCGCTCTTCCACTACATCGACAAGGTCGGCCTGGAGACGACGCCGTTCCCGAACCCGCTGGCGCCGGGGACGTCGAGCACCGTCGTCGACCTCAAGGGAGAGAGCCACTACGCGCGGACACCGGACGAATTGCCCGCGGTGTTCGGCAAAGTCGCCGCGGCCTGGGACAGCACACTGGCCGAGAAGGCCGCCTTCACCGAGATGCAGACCGCGATCCGCGAACGCGACACCAAGACGATCAAACGGCTGTGGAACGCACTCGTGCCGCGGCTGGACGACCAGACGTTCTACGGGTTCCTCTGCGACTCGCCCGCGTTCGCCTCGTTCCGCGACCGCGAGATCTTCGGCCAGGTCGGCTTCGGCACCGGCGGCTGGGACACCGACTTCCCGAACTCCATCCTGGAGATCCTGCGCGTCGTCTACACCGGCGCCGACGACGAACACCGCAGCATCGCCGGCGGCAGCAGGCAACTTCCCTTGCGGCTGTGGGAACACGCGCCGGAGGAGCTCGCGTTCTGGCCCGCCGGAACGAGTTTGAGCTCGCTGCACGGCGGAGCGCCGAACCCCGGCGTCGCCCGGCTGCACCGCACCGCGCCGAACAACGTCACCGTGACCGGCACCGACGGCCGCATCCGCACCTACCCCGCGGCGGTGTTCACCGCGCAGAGCTGGATGCTGCTGTCGAAGATCGAATGCGACGAGGCACTGTTCCCGATCGACCACTGGACCGCGATCGAGCGCACGCACTACATGGAGTCCTCGAAGGTCTTCGTCCCGGTGGACCGCCCGTTCTGGCTGGACCGCGACCCGGTGACCGGACGCGACACGATGAGCATGACGCTCACCGACCGGATGCCGCGCGGCACCTATCTGCTCGGCGACGACCCGGACGCGCCCGCGGTGATCTGCCTGTCCTACACCTGGGCCGACGATTCGCTGAAGTGGCTGCCGCTCTCGGTGTCCGAGCGGGTCGAGGTGATGCTGCAGTCGCTGCGGGAGATCTACCCGGGCGTCGACGTCCGGCGGCACATCATCGGCGACCCGGTGACCGTGTCGTGGGAGGCCGAGCCGCATTTCATGGGCGCGTTCAAGGCCAACCTGCCCGGGCACTACCGCTATCAGCACCGGCTGTTCACGCACTTCATGCAGGACACGCTCCAGGAGCGCCACCGCGGCCTTTTCCTGGCGGGCGACGACGTGTCGTGGACGGCGGGCTGGGCCGAGGGCGCCGTCCAGACGGCGCTGAACGCGGTGTGGGGCGTGCTGCACCACTTCGGCGGCGAGACGGACCCGGCGAACCCGGGGCCTGGCGACGTCTACGACGACATCGCGCCCGTCGCGCTGCCGGACTGAGAACGGCGCTTCGCCAGCCAGATCGTGCCGAGGGCGATGAGCGCTCCGGCAAGGGTGCCGAGGGTGTTCATCAGCCAGTCGTTGGTGTCGCAGGCGCGGCCGATCGCGGGCACGAAAGCCTGCAGCGCCTCGATCACCACCGATGATCCGGAGCCCGCGGCGAGCATCGCCAGCGGGCGCCGGGTGGCGAGCGAGGCGAAGCAGACCGGCGGGAGGAGCAGCGCCACGTTGGCCAGGAGCTCCACCGTGCCGAGCGTCGGGAGGGCGAACTGGACCGTGCAGAAGACGGCGTCCGCCGGGTAGCGCGTGGGCACCAGGGTGAGCGCGACGACCGGGATCAGGGACAAGCCGGTGAGTGCCCACAGGATTCGGGGCCTGGCCGACAGCAGATAGCCCGTTCCGGCACAGATGAGCGCGACCAGGAGCAGTGCGACCGGCACGAGCTCGGAGTGGTCCAGGAGGACGTTCGTGATCATGGCGGGCCGATCCTATGACGATCAGCAGCGCGCCCCTCAGGTACGTCAGCCTAGGGCAGCGCGGCGGGCGATTCGGCCTCGGAGATGAGCAGGCGCGGCGCTCCGGACCCATCGGCGGAGACGGCCCAGACGTCGGAATGTCCTTGCGATCGGGGGAGGCCATAGGCGACGGTGCGGTCGTCGAGCCAGGCGGGCTGGTCGTCGACGGTCCGGGTCTCGGCCAGCGGCGTGGTGGCGCCGGTCGCGAGGTCGAGCGCTGAGACCCGCCAGCCCTTGGCGGGATCGCCGTCGATGGCGGACTTGTAGGCGATGCGGGTTTCGTCGGGGGAGAGCGACGGGCACTCGACGTTGTCCCGCAGTGTCCGGATCGTGTGCGCGGCGGAGTCGCCTTCGACGAGGTAGCGGTGGGAGCCGGTGGACATGGTGGCGTAGAACCGGTTCGGTTGCCTGGTGAAGGTGACGCCCCAGAAGTTGAAGTCCGCCGCCTTGTACGGCTTGCCGTCCACTGTGACGGCGAAGTCCTCGAGAGTGCCCTCGACGTCGCCGGTGGTGAGGTCGAGGGTTCCGGCGCGGGTGGAGAACCGGCCGCCGTTGTAGGAGTCCCCGGTGACGAACACCGTCCAGGCGAGGCGGCGTCCGTCGGGCGAGACGCGGGCCCGGTTGGGCAGCCCCACCAAGGGGATCTCCTGCGTGACCGTGAGACGGCTGTCGAGGACGGCGAGCTGGTACGTGGTCAGCCCGGTCTCCGGGCGCAGGCAGATCCCGGTGCCGCCCGCCGCGTACACGCGGCTGCAGGACACCGTCGACACCGCCCGCGCGCCACCGGGATCTGCCGCGGCGACGCTGGAGACGTGCCCGCGGTCGGCGTCGGCGGTGCTGCGGAACAGCAGGCGCGGCCCATCCAGGGTGACCGCTCCGCTGGTGCCCGCCGAGGCCGTGTCCTGGTTGCGCGCGCCGGCCACCCCGACGTAGATCACGGCGGCCGCGGCCAGCGTGAGGACTCCGGTGACGGCGATCAGGACGCGGGTTCGGGTGTTCACGGTTGTGCCTTCCTGCGGGGAGCCAAGAGAACGAACGTGGCGGCGACGGCGACGAACACCGTTCCGGCGGCGATCGAGATCGCCGTGGTGGCGCCCCAGAACTGCCAGGAGAGTCCGAAAAGGACGGACGAGACGAAATAGGCGAGAGCCTGCCCGCTCTGCACGATCGCGATCCCCGTGGTGCGCAGTTCCTTCGGCAGCAACGGCCCGGCCAGCGCCATCAGCACACCGTCGGTGGAGGCGTAGAACACGCCGTACAGGCCGAGCGTGAGCACGAAGAGCGCCCATCCGGTCAGCGGGCTGAGCAGCAGCAGGTAGACGGCGATGAGGGCGCCGTAGCCGGCGAGCATCACCGGCAACCGGCCCACCCGGTCGGCCAGCGCCCCGAGCGGCGCGGCCAGTAGCAGGTACCCCAGGTTCGTCCCGACGGCCAGCAGCGGGAACCAGCCGGTGGCGATGTCCTCCTTGTCCTGCAGCAGCAGGTACACGAAGCCGTCGCCGATCGTGGCCATGCCCAGGACACAAGCGGCGATCAGCAGCCGCCGCACGCCGTTGCCCCGCAGCAACCCGGCGGCCTTCCGCAGCGACACCGTTCCCGACGGCGGCCGGGGAGAGCGGTGGTCGCGGACGAACAGCGCCAGCAGCAGCACCCCGCACGAGGCGATGCAGAAACTGGTGACGAACACCGCGTCGAAGCCCTCGATACCGGTCGACGTCCCGACCACGGCCAGCACCGCGACCGCGACGAGCGGGCCGAGGAACGCGCCGACGCTGTCCATCGCCCGGTGCACCCCGAACGCGCGGCCCAGCATCTCTTCCGGCGCGGACAACGTGATCAGCGCGTCCCGGGGCGCCGTCCGCAGGCCCTTGCCCGTGCGGTCCGCGGTCAGCACCACGCCGATCGCGCCCGCCGAGGAGCCCGCCGCCACCAAGCCCAGCTTCGCCACCGCCGACATCGCGTAACCCAGCCCCGCGACAGCCTTGCGGCGTCGCACCCGGTCGGCGACGTAGCCGCCCACCAGCCGCAGCAGCGCGGTCGCGCCGGTGTACAGGCCGTCCACCACGCCGTACGCCGCCGGGCCCAGGTGCAACCCCAGCACCAGGTACACCGGCAGCACGGCCGTCACCATCTCCGACGAGATGTCCGTGACCAGGCTGACGGTGCCGAGGGCGAAGACGTTGCCGCCCAGCAGGCCGAACGAACGTCTGGACACGCCGCCGGGATGTTCCCGGCGGCCGATCGTGGACAGGTACACGCTTTCGACCACCTTTTCCGCGGCCCGCGGGCGCGTCCACAGTGGACGCGCCCGCGGGGTTCAGCCGGTTACTGCCACACGCTCGTGATCGGCGGCTTGTTCGCCGCGTTGGCGATGCCCGGCAAGCCGAACGCCGCCTCCATCGTGCGCAGGATCGAGTAGTGGTTGATGGATTCGCTGTAACTGCCCGGCTTCACGTGGGCGCCGACGAAGGTGGTGAAGATCTGGTTCACCGAGGTTCCGCTGTCCTCGTCGAAGTTGACGATCAGCAGGCTGTTGTGCGTCTTGGCCCACTGGGCGTAGGCGTCCAGGTTCTTCTTCAGCCACTTGTCACCCGTGTCGACCGAGCAGTCGTGCATGTCGCTGCAGAGGTCGGGGGTCACGAAAGCGATGTGCGGAAGCTTCGTGAAGTCGCTGGGGAAGGCGGAGAACCTTTTGTTGTCCGACGCCGGGACGTTGCCGAAGCTCACCCAGCTGTTGTGCTTGCGGGCGTACTTGTCCTTCGTGCAGCCCGTGTAGCCGTCGGAGGGCATGCTCTCCGCGTAGCCGGTGAACGTCTTGCCGATTCCGTACAGCTGGGAGGCGATGTTCTCCTTGTTCCCCAGGTCCTGGCATTTGTTGCTGTCGACACCGTGCGTCGAGCCCGCGAACTGGGCGATGTAGTTCGGCTGGCTCGGGTGCGTCGTCCCGTACGCCTTGGTGAACTTGGCGCCCTGGGAAGCGAGCTTGTTGAAATAGGGCGCCTTGGAGCTGCCGCTGATCTCCTTGTAGTCCTTGTTCTCGAACATCACCAGCACGATGT
This sequence comes from Amycolatopsis sp. lyj-112, assembly GCF_046549055.1. NCBI lineage: Bacteria > Bacillati > Actinomycetota > Actinomycetes > Pseudonocardiales > Pseudonocardiaceae > Amycolatopsis > Amycolatopsis sp. lyj-112. The sequence continues at coordinate 18,912 of NZ_JAJPWS010000025.1, forward strand.
GATCGAAGGCGGGCACTTTCGCGGCCGCGGGCTGTACCGCGGCGGTAGAGGTGTCCTGATGGGACACGACCAGGGTCGCGGCCACGCCGGCCGCCGCGACGGCCGCGACCGCGATCCGTTTCCAGAGCATGAAACCTCCTGAAAAGGTTGAACTTTGACGACCAACCATCGGGTTCAACGGCGCTCCGCGGGCGGCGACAGAGTAAGACATCGGATGTCTCGGTTGCATTTAAACGGTGCGGAACTCGTGAGCCCACCAAGATCGCCTGACTGGACCAATCAGTTGGTGGAGAACACCCCAAAACCGGCACTGGGTGACACGGAATGATGCAAACCCGGTTCGGTGAGGTACTCATCCGACCATTGGTTATGCTCGACGGTGTGACGCCCTTTTCGCCGCGACCGGCCGGATACACGATCGAGGAACTTTCCGCGGTCGTCGGCATGTCCGCGCGCAATATCCGGGCGCACCAGACGAGGGGTCTGGTGCCGCCTCCGGTGCGGCACGGGCGGTCCGCCTATTACGGTTCCGCCCATCTCCGGCGGCTGGAACGCATCACGACGCTGCAGAAACAGGGCTTCAACCTGGTCTCCATCGCCGCGATGCTCGGAACGACCACATCGGACAGTGGCGGTGACAGGCTGGGTGCGGCGCTGGCCGACATCGCCCGCGAGCACCCGATGCTCTTCCATTCCCTGGAACGCCACGGGCTTCTCGGCCGGGACGAAGCGGGGAGGCCCGCGATCGCGCGCCCGTCGGTGTCCCGGGCGGTGGCGGATCTGGCCGTGGCGGGGATCCCGCCCGCCGAAGCCCTGCGGTTCCTCGGCCAGTTCATGGACCGGTGCGCACCCGTGGCCGGGGAACAGATGGCCGCGCTGAAGGCCCGGACCGGAGGCCCTTCGCCTGCCCCGAGGTCCTGCCTGGCCGAGCTTCTTGTAAGCGCTTTCAGAACGGCCGTCGAGAATGCGGCCGAGGTCACTTCACCAGGCGTGGAACCAGGGATGCGGCGGTCGAGGTAGCCGTCGCGGTCGCCACGGTGAGGTCGGTACCCGCCGCGAAACTGGACAGGATGACCACGATGTAGCGGTCGTTCTTGCCGACGAGCCCGGTCGTGTGCACGTCCACGCCGCCGCGCCCGGCCGCCCAGCCCTGCTTCACCGCCCACGGCCGGTCGTGAAAGGCCGACGGGATGCCGAAGTGCTGGTCGAACCCGTCGGCCGCGGTCTTGCCCGCCTCGCGCAACGGCTTCAGGAGCTGGTCGCGTTTGGCCTTCGGCAGCTTGAGGACGTGCTGGTAGATCGCCACGATGTCGTCCGCTGTGGACAGTGTGTCGCCCCAGCGTCCCGCGTCCGGGGCCGGCACGGTGTTCTTCAGGCCGAGGGCCGCCGCGGTCCTGGTGACGATCGCGGGGCCGCCGTTCCTGCTCCAGAGAGTGTTGGCGATGCCGTCGTCGCTCTTCGAAAGCATCTGCCGGATCTGCATCTCGTCGGCCTTCTTCAGCGCGCCTTTGGTGACGACGTCCAGCGCGATGAGCAGTTTCACCACGGACGCGGTGCGGAACTGTTCTCCGCCCCGGCTGCTCACCACCTGCTTTCCGGACGTACGGTCCAGGACCACGGTGGCCGCGCGCTTCTCCGGCGCCGAACGGCTTTCCGCGGTGTTCTGGAAAATCGCGAATCCGAGGCCGCCGACGGCAATGAGAACGGCGGCCACGACCCTTACCCGAAGGCTCACTCGGCGTTTCGCGCCGGGAACGGCGATCGGCCTGGTTCGTTCGTCGAACATCATTCCGATGGTCAGAGACGATCATCGTGATCGTGTCTCGTTCATGTCATGAATCTGTAACAGCGGTACCGGGCGCTGAATTGTTCTTTTCTTTTCCGGAAACATCGGCCGATCGGCCGAGGCGGAATGACTTTCCGGCCGATGCGCGCCGGGTTCAGGCGCGTTGCACGATGATCTGATCGACCAGCGTGCCGTCCGCGCTGATCGCGCGGACGTCCATCTTGGCCGGGGTGGTGCCGGTGGCCGGGATGACGTCGACCGCGACCAGGCTGTAGCCGCGGAAGCGGACGCGGGACCAGGTGACCTTCTTGGTCAGGCTGTGCCCGTCCTTCTCCGAGTACTTCATCGGGACGGGGGAGTCGTTGCTGGTCTCGTGACCCAGGTAGGTGTCGGGAGCCGGGAACTCCGAAACGCTGCCCCCGCCGCCGCCCGCGGTGATGTAGGTCGTGCCGTCCTTGACCGGATTGACGGTTCCCCGCGACGGTACCTTCTTGGCGGCCTTGCCCGCCCTGATCGGGTCGGTGCGTTCGTAGATGTGGTTGTGGCCGTTGAGCACCAGGTCCACCTGGTACTTGTCGAACAGCGGGGCCCAGTCGGTCTGCGCGCCGAGTTCGGCGCCGTTGGAATGACACGTCGAGTACGTGCACTGGTGGCAGTAGACGACGATGAAGTCGATCGTGGGATCGGCGCGGAAGGCGGCCAGCGTCTTCCCGAGCCACTTGAGCTGTTTTCCCTTGGTGTAGTTCAGGTTCGACGGGCTGTTGTAGCAGATGTCGTTGCCGTCCAGGCTGATCATGCCGACGTTCTGGTAGCGCCACGAGTAGATGCAGGTGGAGCCCGCCCAGGCGTTGTCCGGCATGGTGAAGCGCGCCCGAACGCCGCCGTAGCCGTCCGCGGAGTACCAGCCCTCCATCTCGTGGTTGCCGAGCGCCATCATCCACGGGATCCCCGCGGTGACAGGCTCGTTCTGCACGAAGAAGGAGTCCCAGAGTCGCGCGTCGTACTGGTCTTCTTCGGGATGACCGCCTTCGCCTTCGAGGGCGTAGCTCAAGTCGCCCATGGCGAGGTGGAAGGCCGGGTCGAGCCCGGCGATCAGGCTGCTGGTCGCGAGGGCGTTGTAGCCGACACCCTGGTCGCCGAAGGCGGTGAAGGAGAACGTGCCGTCGCCGCCGGGTGCCGGCGCGGTGCGGAAACTCGCCATTTCGCTGAGCCGGCCGGCGGGGTCGTAGCCCTGATGGCCCACGACGTAGTAGTAGGTGGTGTTGGGCAGCAGGCGGTCGATCCTGGCGTGCAGGTAGTACTGCGTGATCGAACTCGGGCTGTTCGGCGGGACCTCCTCGACCGGGTGCTGCCAGGACATCTGGCTGGTCAGGGCGCGTACTTCGGCCGTGATGGGCGGGCTGAAGTCGCCGGGGACCGTGCCGATGCGGAGGAACGGCGAGGTCACCGCGGCGGGTACCTGCCAGGAGACCACGACCTGCTGGGACGGGTCGGCCCCGTAGGCGATATGCCTGCCGAAGGGCCGCAGCGCCGAGCCCGCGACCTTGTCGGAGTTGAGCAGCACGGTCGGGCCGGGGGAGGCCGAGGCGGAACCGGGCAGCAGCACGCCACCGGCGAGTGTCGCGCCGCTCATCGCGCCCACCCGGAACAAGGTCCGTCGTGAGTACTGGTTCAGGTACTTTTCGTGCTTCTCGGCGAGACTGAGTCGGTGGTCGGCTTGAGACCTGCGGTTTCGGTGAGTCTCAGACATGAAACTGAAGTTAAGAAGGCTTCCTAACTAAGTCAAGAGGCGGGCCCGCCTGGGGTCGCGGGCTGCATGGAACCGTGCAAGTGACTTCGGTCATAGAGGACAGGGCTCCCGCCATTAGGGGACTAATTGCGGGGCTCGGGCAAACGGGTCGTTCTGGTGGACCTTGATTCGTGTAGCCGCTAGGGCGCAGTCAGGGGTCGGATCACCCTCCCGGTCTTGATCAAGGGTGGCTTCGGCTGGTGTGTGAAGGTCGAGTTTCCTTCGCTGAGCCGAGGGAAGGGGTCCTTCACGCGCCACGATTGTGCAGGGTGAGGTCGGTGGGGTCGTTGTGGTGGTGGGCGATGTCGTGAGGGCCACCTTCAGGGACTCAGAGTCCCTGAAGGTGGCCCTCACGCGCTCTGGCCTTGGTGTGAGTACACAAATGAGCGTCCGCTCCACCCGCTCCCGCCATTAGAGGACTAATTGCGGGGCTCGGCGGCGTCAGGCGAGTTCGGAAGAGACGACCGACGGCAGGCGGCGCAGCCGCTCCAGCAGCTGGTCGACCGAGTCTTCGCCGACCAGGACGGCGCAGGTCATGGTGCTCTCCCGGACTCCGTCACGGACGTCGACCGACAGCTCGTGGACGAGGCACGCGAGCGCGTCGACCAGGCCGGGGATCTGCTCGACGCCGCCGACGAAGTAGGTGGCGATCCGGCGGCGGACCATCAGGGACGTGCGCGGGGCGGGAACCTGGAAAGTGGTGAGGGACATCGTGGGTCTCCAAGAATGAGCAGCGGGAGGGCCAAGAAGGGCCAGGTCCCGGGAGAGGCCACGGGGTCGCCGAACTGCGCGCCGGCGACCTGGTTTCAGCCGGCGCGCTTGACTACGAGTCGAGACCAGCGCTGCACGGCGACAGGCTAACACGACCTACTGGCGAGTCACGAGAGCCGGAGCCGGTCGCCCTGTTCGCGGATATGCGCGGCCGAGCCACAGTCGAGGTCCAGTTGTCGTTGCCGTTCGGCGACGAAGGCCCGGCCGAGGCCCGTCCGGTCCGAAGTGGACATCGTGCGCCGGAGTTCGTTCAGCAGGCCGCGTTCTTCCGCACGGATATGCGCGTCGACGGAATTCTCCAGCGCTGTCAACGCTTTCTCGGAGTCGGTGGAGACCAGTACGGCCAGCAGCTCGGCGGCGAGGCCGCTGTCCGTCGCTTCCGGACGGACGATCCGTTCGGTCGCCGTGGCGTGCGCGACCAGTAACGCCGACAGCTCGGCGATCAGTGCCGGGCGGTCGGCTTCGTCGTTGCGGAGGTCGCGGAACAGCTGTTCGAACCGGCGGTGGTCGGCCAGCACGACCTCGACCAGATCCGAGCCGGGCGGGGCGGCCGTCGGTCCGGGCCGCATCCAGCCGAAGGTCAGCTCGACGGCCTGCCGCCAATGCGCGTATTCGCTGTCGCGGCGAGCGGGGTTCATCGACGGCAGCCATTGGCCGGCGCGGTGCCAGTTACGGCGCAGGCCTTCCAGATCCGGCCAGTAGCCGACCGCCAATCCCGCCGCGTACGCCGCGCCCAGCGACACCGTCTCGGCGACCATCGGGCGGACCACCGGCACGTCGAGCACGTCGGCGACGAACTGCATCAGCAGGTTGTCCGCGGTCATCCCGCCGTCCACTTTGAGTGTCGTCAGCGCGAGCCCCGAATCGGCGTTCATCGCGTCGACGACCTCGCGCGTCTGCCAGCCGGTGGCCTCCAGCACCGCGCGGGCGAGATGGCCCTTCGTGATGTACGACGTCAGCCCGGCGATCACGCCGCGGGCCTCGCTGTGCCAGTGCGGCGCGAACAGCCCCGAGAACGCGGGCACGATATAGCAGCCGCCGTTGTCCTCGACCGTGCGGGCGAGCGTCTCGATCTCGGGCGCGCTGCCGATCAGTTCGAGACCGTCCCGGAACCACTGCACCAGCGATCCGGTGACCGCGATCGAACCTTCCAGCGCGTAGACGGCGGGTTCGTCGCCGATCTTGAACCCGACGGTGGTCAGCATGCCGTGCGTCGAGAGCACCGGCGTCGGCCCGGTGTTGAGCAGGAGGAAGCTGCCGGTGCCGTACGTGCATTTCGCCTCGCCGGGCGCGAAGCAGGTCTGGCCGAACAACGCCGCCTGCTGATCGCCGAGCGCCGCCGCGATCCGGATCCCGGGCACGACCCTCGACGTCGTCCCGTATACCTCGGCCGAGGGCCGGATCTCCGGCAGCATCGCGCGGGGGACGTCGAAGAACTCCAGCAGTTCGTCGTCCCAGGAGAGCGTGCGCAGGTTCATCAGCATGGTGCGCGAGGCGTTGGTGACGTCGGTGATGTGGACGCCGCCCTCGGTGCCGCCGGTGAGGTTCCAGATCAGCCAGCTCTCGATCGTCCCGAACAGCACGTCGCCGCGCTCGGCGCGTTCCCGCAGGCCGGGGGTGCGTTCGAGCAGCCAGCGGATCCGGGGCGCGGAGAAGTACGTCGCCAGCGGCAGGCCGCACAGCTGCCGTACCCGGTCGACACCCGGCTCGCGGGCGAGGTGTTCGAGCATGGCGTCGGTGCGGGTGTCCTGCCAGACGATCGCGCGTCCGATCGGGTTGCCGGTGTGCCGGTCCCACAGCACGGTGGTCTCACGCTGGTTCGCGATGCCGAGGCCGGCCACCTGCCCCGGATCGGCGCCGGCGTCGGCCAGCGCCTGCGGCACGATCCGGCCGACGTTGCGCCAGATCTCCGTCGCGTCGTGCTCCACCCAGCCCGGCCGGGGGAAGTGCTGCTGGTGCTCGCGCTGCGCGACCGAGACCAGCCTGCCGCGCGCGTCGAACAGGATGCACCGCGTCGAGGTGGTGCCCTGATCGATCGACATCACATAGCGCTGGACCACTGGAGCACCTCCATCACCCTCGGGACGCGCCGAGATCGCGCGACACCGCTCGGGCCGCGTCGCGCACGTGGCCGAGCAGCCGCGGGAGCGGGCTGCCGTCGGCCTCGCAGATCCGTTCCGCCGCGCCGGACACGCCGATCGCGCCGACCACGATGCCGCCGTGGCCGCGGATCGGTGCGGCGATACCGGCTTCGCCCGGGATCATCTCGCCGTGTTCGCTCGCCCAGCCCGCCTCGCGCACCTTGCCGCAGGCGCGTTTGATCGCGGTCTGGGTGACCAGGGTCCGGCGGGTGTAGGCCTCCGGCTCGCCGGTGCGCAACGATGCCACGAGACCGGTGTCGTAGGCCAGCAGGACTTTTCCGAGCGCTGTCGCGTGCAACGGCAGAAGCGTGCCGACGTCGAGGGTCTGCAGGCTGTCGTCCGGCCGGAAAACGTGGTGCACCACCAGGACCCGGCCCTCCAGCGGGGAACCGATCCGGACGGCCTCGCCGCTGCGCGCGGCCAGCGCGTCGGCCCAGTTGATCGCCCGGGACCGGAGTTCGTTGACGTCGAGGTAGCTCGTGCCGAGGTGCAGCAACGCGGCGCCGAGCTGGTATTTCCCGGTATCGCGGTCTTGTTCGACGAAGCCGACACCCTGCAGCGTGCGCAGGATTCCGTGCGCCGTGCCCTTCGCGAGTTCGAGGGAATCGGCGATCTCGCCGACGCCGAGACGGCCTGAGCCGCGCGCCAGCAGCCGCAGGATCGCGGCGGCGCGCTCGATGGACTGGATCGGACCGGGCACGGCTCGACCCTAGCCCGACCGGCCCTGATTCGACAATGTCGAACATCGTCTTCCGGCGTTCGACAATGCCGACCGGTGTCCGTTGACCCGGGGTTTTCCTGAACTTAACTTCTGCCTCAGTAGGGGGACGGTGTCCTTTGTGGAGGAAGCAATGGTGCGAAACCTCAAGGCCCGCGGGCTCGTCGGTGAACTTGCCGCCGAGTTCGTGGGGACGATGATCCTCATCCTGTTCGGATGCGGGGTGGTGGCGCAGGTCGTCGCCGCGGGCATCGGGGACCATGACAGCATCGCGTGGGCCTGGGGCATCGGTGTCACGCTGGGTATCTACGTGGCTTCGCGAGTCAGCGGCGCACACCTGAACCCGGCCATCACGGTGGCTCTCGCGGTGTTCAAAGGCTTTTCGTGGCGCAAGGTCGCGCCGTACGCCTTGGCGCAGACCGCCGGCGCGTTCGTCGCGGCGCTGCTCGTGCGCTGGAACTACACCGAGGTGCTCAACGCGGCCGACCCCGGCCTGACGATCAAGACCCAGGGCGTGTTCTCCACCCTTCCGGGTAACGGAACCCTTCCAGTGGGTGACTGGGGCGCGTTCCGCGACCAGATCATCGGCACGGCGATCCTCGCCCTGGTGATCTTCGCGATCTCCGATCTGCGCAACACCGCGCCCGCCGCGAACCTGGCCCCGGTCGTCGTCGGGTTTCTCGTGGTCGCGATCGGGATGGCCTGGGGTACCAACGCCGGGTACGCGATCAATCCCGCCCGTGATTTCGGCCCGCGGCTGATGTCCTGGCTCACCGGTTACGACACGGCGTTCACCGACCAATACGGCTACCCGTATTGGTGGATCCCGATCGTGGCTCCCGTGCTCGGCGCCGTCATCGGTGGTGCGATCTACAAGTACTTCATCGAGCGCTACCTGCCCGCGGCCCCGGAATCCTTGCCGGCCAAGGATCTCGAGCCCGCCGCCTGAGCCGTCCTCAAAGGAGAGAGCAGCTATGCCCGACTACATCGGCGCCGTGGACCAAGGCACCACCAGCACCCGGTTCATGATCTTCGACCACGGCGGCAACGAAATCGCCCGCCACCAGCTGGAGCACGAGCAGATCCTGCCCAAGCCGGGCTGGGTCGAGCACGATCCGACCGAGATCTGGGAGCGGACCCGTTCGGTCATCGCCACCGCGCTCAACAAGGCGAAGCTCACCGCCGCCGACCTCGCCTCGCTCGGGATCACCAACCAGCGCGAGACCACCGTCGTGTGGAACCGCCGCACCGGGCGCCCCTACTGCAACGCCATCGTGTGGCAGGACACCCGCACCGACCGGATCGCCTCGGCGCTGGAACGTGCGGGCAAGGGCGACATCATCCGCCGCAAGGCCGGTCTGCCGCCCGCGACGTACTTCTCCGGCGGCAAGCTGCAGTGGATCCTGGAGAACGTCGACGGCGTCCGCGAAGACGCGGAGAAGGGCGACGCGCTCTTCGGTACCACCGACTCCTGGCTCATCTGGAACCTCACCGGCGGGCCCGACGGCGGCGTGCACGTGACCGACCCGACCAACGCGTCGCGCACGATGCTGATGGACCTCGAAACGCTGGAGTGGGACGACGAACTGCTGTCGTTCTTCAACGTCCCGAAGCAGATGCTGCCTTCGATCCGGCCGTCGTCGGATCCCGGTTTCTTCGGCACCACCCGCGCGGACGGCCCGTTCGGCGGCGAGGTGGCGATCGCCGGCGTCCTCGGCGACCAGCAGGCGGCGACCGTCGGCCAGGTGTGCTTCCGGCCCGGCGAGGCGAAGAACACCTACGGCACCGGCAATTTCCTGCTGCTCAACACCGGCCACGAGCTGGTGCGGTCGAAGCACGGCCTGCTCACGACGCTGTGCTACCAGTTCGGCGACGAGAAGCCGGTGTACGCGCTGGAAGGTTCGATCGCCGTCACCGGTTCCGCGGTGCAGTGGCTGCGCGACCAGCTGGGCATCATCAGCGGCGCGTCGCAGAGCGAGAACCTCGCCCGGCAGGTCGAGGACAACGGCGGCGTCTACTTCGTTCCCGCGTTCTCGGGTCTGTTCGCGCCCTACTGGCGTTCGGACGCGCGGGGCGCGATCGTCGGGCTCACCCGCGCCACCACCAACGCGCATCTGGCGCGGGCGACGCTGGAAGCGATCTGCTACCAGACCCGCGACGTCGTCGAGGCCATGCAGAACGACTCCGGTGTCACGCTCGATGTGTTGCGTGTGGACGGTGGGGTGACCGCGAACGAGCTGTGCATGCAGCTCCAGGCCGACATCCTCGGTGTGGAGGTCTCGAAGCCGGTCGTCGCCGAGACCACCGCGCTCGGAGCCGCCTACGCGGCCGGGCTGGCCGTCGGGTTCTGGAAGTCCACCGACGAGCTCGAACAGAACTGGAACGAGGACAAGCGCTGGGGTCCGTCGTGGACGGACGAGCAGCGCGCCGAGGGCTACGCGGGCTGGCAGAAGGCCGTCGGCCGCACGCTCGACTGGGTCGAGGTCGAGTGAGCCGATGAACTCAAGGAGAAGCACTGTGACATCCGTACCGCTTTCCCCGGTCTACCGTGCCGAGACGCTGCGCAAGCTCGCTCGTGAAGAGGTCGACGTGCTCGTCGTCGGCGGGGGAGTGACCGGTGCCGGCGTCGCGCTCGACGCGGCGTCGCGCGGGCTCTCCGTCGCGCTCGTCGAGGCCCGCGATTTCGCCTCCGGGACGTCGAGCCGGTCCAGCAAACTGATCCACGGCGGCCTGCGCTACCTGGAACAGCTGGACTTCAAGCTGGTGCGCGAAGCGCTCAAGGAACGCGGCCTGCTGCTGCAGACGCTGGCCCCGCACCTGGTGCGGCCGGTGAAGTTCCTGGTGCCGCTCAAACACCACGTCTGGGAACGCGGTTACATCGGCGCAGGCGTCGCGCTCTACGACACCCTCGGCGGGGCTCGCGCGCTGCCGAGGCACCGGCACCTGTCCAAGCGCGGCGCCGCGAAGGTGGCGCCCGGGCTGGCCGATGACGCCCTGATCGGCGCCATCCAGTACTACGACGCCCAGGTCGACGACGCCCGCCACACGATGACGATCGCGCGGACCGCGGCCGAACAAGGCGCCTCGGTGCTGACCCGGGCCAGGGTGACGTCGCTGATCCGTGACGGCGAGCGCGTCGTCGGCGCCAAGGTCACCGACCGCGAGAGCGGTGCGGAGATCGAGGTCCGGGCGAAGACGGTCGTCGCGGCGACCGGCGTCTGGAGCGACGACATGGCGGAGGCTGCGGGAATTCCGGCGCCCTTCACCGTGCGCGCGTCGAAGGGCGTCCACCTGGTGGTGCCGCGCGAAAAGATCGACCTGGACACCGGGCTGATCCTGCGCACCGAGAAGAGCGTGCTCTTCGTGATCCCGTGGGGACGGCACTGGATCGTCGGCACCACCGACACCGAATGGGACCTGGACCGCGAGCACCCGGCGGCCAGCCAGGCCGACGTCGACTACGTGCTCGGCCACCTCAACGCCGTGTTGCGGACGCCGATCACCGCCGACGACATCGAAGGCGTGTACGCCGGTCTCCGCCCGCTTCTGGCGGCGAAGGCGGCTGCGACGACGAAGCTGTCGCGGGAGCACGCGGTGGCGCATCCGGTGCCGGGTCTGGTGATCGTCGCCGGCGGCAAGTACACGACCTACCGGGTGATGGCGGCGGACGCGGTGGACGTCGCGGTGGAGGACCTCGGCCGTCCGGCGCCGTCGTCGTGGACCGAACGCCTGCCGATCGTCGGTGCGGCGGGTTACCACGAACTGTGGGACGGGCGGCACTCGCTGGCCCAGCGGGCCGGGCTGCCACTGGCCCGGGTCGAGCACCTGCTCCAGCGCTACGGCACCGCGATCGAGGACATCCTGGCGTCGATCGCGGAGCGTCCCGAACTGGGCGAGCCGATCCCGGGCACGGCGGAGTACCTGAAGGCGGAGGCCGTGTACGCGGTCTCGCACGAGGGCGCGCTGCACCTGGAGGACGTCCTCACCCGCCGGACGCGGATCTCGATCGAGGAGCGGAACCGCGGGGTGACGGCGGCGCCGGTGGTGGCCGCGCTGATGGCGCCGCTGCTGGGCTGGGATTCGCACCGGCAGGAGCGCGAAGTGGCCAACTACCTGGCCAGGGTCGAGGCGGAACGCTCCGCCCAGGCCCAGCCGGACGACGAGGCGGCGAACGCCAGCCGTCTCGCCGCCCCGGCCTTGCTGCCGAGCTGATCCTCTAGGGCCGCACCGGATTTCCGGTGCGGCCCCTGGATCACGGGCGCGGTGCCCGCCGGTCGCGCCGCTCTTCGAGTTCTTCGGCGGAGACCGGGATGAGCATCGGCTGCCCCGGCGCGCCGAACATCGTGACGACGAAAGCACTTTCGGCGTCGGCGAAGTGGTTGCCGTCCTGGTAGTGGATGACGTCGCCACCCGGTTCCCAGAACGTTTCGCCCGCCTTGACGACCCGCTCCGCTTCGCCTTCCAGCTCGAAGACGATCGCGCCCTTGACGACGTACCCGAACGCCGGGCCGGTGTGCCGATGCGGGGGCGCCCCTTCGCATCCCGGCGGCAAGGTGATCAGGATCGTCATCGCCTCCGCGTGCTCCGGCATCGGTGGCGCCGGTACCGACGAGAGCATTTCGATCTTCGGGGGTGGCGCGGTCGAGTGGGGGTTTTCCAAGTGGTGAGCGTGGTCTGTGGTCATGACTTGATCCAGTCGAGGTAGCGGGTCGCGGCGATGCGGGCGCCGTCCTGGGTGGTGAGGACGCCGCCGCGGACGGCGGAGAACATGCCCGCGTTCTCGTCGGTGGTCACGGAACGCTTGTCACCCTTGGCGGACAAGGTGATCCGGCCCAGTTCGTCCAGCGGGTAGACGTCGGGGCCGCCCACGTCGAGGGTGCCGTTGAGCGGGGTTCCCGCCGAGACCTCGGAGACGGCGGCGGCCACGTCCGCGGCGGCGATCGGCTGGATCGGCGTGCTCGGCAGGCGGACGGTCTCGTCGTCGGCCGTCCAGGACAGGACCGAGTCGACGAACTCCATGAACTGGGTGGCCCGGACGATGGAGTACGGCAGGCCGCTCGTCTTGAGGATGTCCTCCTGCAGCGTCTTCGCGCGGTAGTAATCGAGGTCCGGGACCTGGTCGACCCCGACGATCGACAGGATCACGAAGTGCCCGGTGCCCGCCTTCTTCGCCGCGGCCACCAGGGTGTCCATCGAGTTCTGGAAGAACGTGGGGGAGGCCTCGTCGAAGGTCGGCGAGTTGGTCAGGTTGACGACCACGCCGGCGCCTTCGAGAGCCGCGTCCAAGCCCTTGCCGCTGAGGATGTCGACCCCGGTGGACGGCGAATGCGGCACCGCTTCGTGCCCGGCCGCGTTCAGGTTCCGCACGACCTGGGAGCCGATCAGCCCGGTCCCGCCGATGATCGCGAATTTCATGACCCTTGCCCTTCGCCGGTGGCATCCGCTAACTCGGACACCTCATGTCCGAGATAATACTCAGACATATTGTGTCCGAGTCAAGGGGCGGGTTAGAGTCATCCGGGTGAAGATGTCGGGCGGGGTCGAGTGGGCGCTGCATTGCTGCGTCGTGCTGACCGCGGTCGACGAGCCCGCGCCCGCCGCGCGGCTGGCGCAGCTGCACGACGTCTCGCCGAGTTATCTCGCCAAGCAGCTTCAGGCGCTTTCGCGCGCCGAGCTGATCCGGTCGGTGCAAGGGAAAGCGGGCGGGTACGTGCTCACCCGCCCGCCTTCGGATATCACGGTGCTCGACGTCGTCGAGGCCATCGACGGTGTCGGTCCAGCCTTCATCTGCACCGAGATCCGCCAGCGCGGCCCGATGGCCACGCCGCCCGAAGCGTGCACCGCACCCTGTGCCATCAGTCGCGCGATGGCCAACGCCGAGACCCAGTGGCGAGCGGCGCTGCGCGCGGTCTCCATCGCGGACCTGGCCGATGACGTCAGGGGCGACTACGGTCCCGGCGCGCTGGCCGGCATCGGTGGCTGGTTCAAGGCGACCGACGGCTAGGCGCTGTCAGAAGCGGTCGGAGTGCTCGCTCACCCATTGCGCGAAGGTGCGGGCCGGGCGCCCGGTCACCCTCTCGACGGTGTCGACCACGGTCCGCGCCTCCACCGGCGGATCGGCGTGCCAGCCGACGACGTACTCGGCGTCCGCCACCGAGACGCCGTCGGCCAGCAGCCGGTCGATCGCCTGCTGCCGCGTGATCCGCGTCAGTTCGATGTCGCGGCCGAGAGCCCCGGCGAGGATCGCGATCCGTTCGCTCGTGGTCAGTGGCTCCGGGCCGGTCAGGTTGTAGACCTGCCCCGAGTGCCCGTCCTCCACGAGCGCGGTGGCGGCGACTGCGCCGATGTCGGCCTCGTGCACCACCGCGCTGGGAAGGTCGAAGGGCTCGCGGATCACGTTCTCGGCGCGGACCGAGTCGACCCACGTCAGAGCGTTGGACATGAATTCCTGGGGTTCCAGGCGCGTCCATTCCACTCCGGACTCGGCCATGGCCTGTTCCGTCGGCCCGACGTACCCGCCCCAGACGACGGTCATCCGGCGCACGCCCGCGTCGACGGCGCGTTTGACCAGATCGGCGCCGACGTCGGCGAGGCCCGCCGTCACGGTGATGTGCAGCCGCGTGACGCCGTCCAGCGCGCCGGTCAGGGTTTCGGGCGCGGTGTGCGTGCCCTCGACCAGTTCGACGCCCGCCGGAAGCCTGGCTTCGGCGGGATTTCGGGTGAGGGCCCGGACGTGCTCGCCGCGGCGGACGAGTTCGGCGACGACATGGCGGCCGGTGTTCCCGGTGGCCCCTGTTACCAAGACGGTCATTTTGTGGATTTCCCTTCGTCTTCCGCGACGGTAGAAGTTCCAGCAAGGTGGAGGTCAAGAGGAGACGGCCAGGAATCGAGAAGCCCGGCCGAGTCCGCCAAGTGGCGCAGCCGGAGGCGGGTGGCGACGGGCGAAGGAGCCCTGGTGGCCGAGTGACGTGTCAAGTCTTATTTTATGCCAAAAAATAACTGACGGCGTACCTCGCCGAAACCCTTGACGCCGTCGTCCGGTCCGGTGAGGATCGGCCGGTCCCCGCCTCCCGCAGAATGGACCAGACCATGGCCAGACGTTCCCGCGCGTGGTCACGTGCGCGTCGAAGTTCGCTCGTCACGTTGATGAGCCTCACCCTGCTCGGCGGGGTCGTGACGGCCGCGCCGTCGGCGGGTGCGGCCGAGCAGCCGGTGATCGGGAAGCCCGTGCTCGGCAAGGACGGCTGCGCCCGGATCGAGAAGAGCCTGTCGACGCTCGCGGACTGGCCCCAGGTCGACAGCCGGTTCAAGGGCAAGGCCGGTGACGAGCAGCGGATCGCCCAGATCCTCGCGGGACTGACCCTCGAGGAGAAGGTCGGGCAGATGACGCAGCCCGAGATCGCCGCGATCACCCCCGATGAGGTCCGGCAGTACACCATCGGTTCGGTCCTCAACGGCGGCGGCTCGTGGCCGAACAAGGACAAGCACGCTTCCCAGCAGGACTGGCTGAAGCTCGCCGACTCCTACTGGGACGCCGGACAGGCCAGCCGGACGAAGATCCCCGTGATCTGGGGCATCGACGCGGTGCACGGCAACAACAACGTGTACGGCGCCACCGTCTTCCCGCACAACATCGGCCTCGGCGCGGCCCACGACCCGTGCCTGGTGCGCGACATCTCCGCGGCGACGGCCCGGCAGATCCGCGCCACCGGCCAGGACTGGGCCTTCGCGCCGACGCTGGCCGTCGTCCAGGACGACCGCTGGGGCCGCACCTACGAAGGGTTCTCCGAGGACCCGCGGATCACCCGGGCCTACGGGTACGAGGCGCTCAACGGCCTCCAGGACCGTTCGACCAAGCGCATCGGCTACAACGGCGTGATCGGCACCGCCAAGCACTTCATCGGTGACGGCGGCACCCTCAAGGGCCAGGACCAGGGCGTCACCCCGGTGTCCGAGGCTGAGATGATCAACGTCCACGGCCAGGGCTACTACGGCGCGCTCGCCGCCGGCTCCCAGACCGTGATGGTGTCGTTCAACAGCTGGACCAACGCCGAACTCGGCATCGACGAGGGCAAGCTGCACGGCAGCGACAAGGCGTTGAACCAGATCCTCAAGGGCAAGATGGGCTTCGACGGTCTCGTCGTGTCCGACTGGAACGGGATCGGCCAGGTTCCCGGCTGCACCAACGCCTCCTGCCCGCAGGCGATCAACGCCGGCATCGACATCGTGATGGTCCCGGCCGACTGGAAGGCGTTCATCACCAACACCGTCGCGCAGGTCAACAACGGCCAGATCGCGATGTCGCGGATCGACGACGCGGTGACCCGCATCCTGCGCGTCAAGCTGCGCGCCGGGCTGTACGAGTTGCAGAAGCCGTCCGACCGCTCCTACGCCAACTCCGACGACGCGCTGAAGGAGACCTGGCTGGCGCGCGACGCCGCCCGCGGTTCGCAGACCCTGCTGAAGAACAACGGCAACGTGCTCCCGCTGAAGCCGAAGTCGAAGGTGCTGGTGGTCGGCAAAAGCGCGGACAGCATCCAGAACCAGACCGGCGGCTGGACGCTGAGCTGGCAGGGCACCGGCAACACCAACGCGGACTTCCCGAACGCCACTTCGATCCTCAGTGGACTGAAGCAGAACCTCGGCGACGTCAACGTCACCTTCGACGAGAAGGGCGACGCCGACCCGAAGGGCTACGACGCCGTCATCGCCGTCATCGGTGAAACACCGTACGCGGAAGGCGTCGGCGATCTGACCCGCAAGACGCTGGAGGCCTCGAAGCTCTACCCCGAGGACCTGGCCGTGCTGGACAAGGTCAGCGGCAAGGGCACCCCGGTCGCCACCGTCTACGTCGGCGGCCGCCCGCTGTACATGAACAAGGAGATCAACCGCTCAGACGCGTTCGTGGCGGCCTGGCTGCCCGGCACCGAGGGCGGCGGCGTCGCCGACATGCTCGTCAAGGGCAAGGACGGCACCGGGTTCAAGGGCAGCCTGCCCTACTCGTGGCCGAAGAGCGCCTGCCAGACGCCGCTGAACGCGGGGTCGGCCGAGTACGACCCGCTGTTCAAGCTCGGCTACGGCCTCAAGACCGGGCAGCGGGTCACGGTCGGGCAGCTGGACGAGACCGCCGGCCCGGTGAGCTGCGGGTCGACCGGTGGCGGCGGCACCGCGACCGAGGACCTCGAGGTCTTCAACCGCACCGATGTGGCGCCGTACAAGGGCTTCATCGGCTCCGCGCAGAACTGGGGCGGCACCGAGATCGGCCCCGACGGTGCCGCGTCGCACGCCGAGATCGACGTCGTCCAGACCGACGTCAACGTCCAGCAGGACGGGCTGAAGGCGACCTGGACCGGCACCGGCCCGGCTCAGCTCTACTTCCAGAACCCGGCGGGCACGAACGACCTTCGCGGCTACCTCAACGCCGACGCGGCGCTGGAATTCGACACCATCGTGCATCAGGCACCGTCCGCGCGGACGGTGATCAGCATGCACTGCGTCTACCCGTGCTTCTCCGAGGTGAACGCGACCAAGCTGTTCACCGACCTGGCGGGCGGCGCGAAGTCGACGGTGAAGATCCCGGTGTCCTGCTTCGCCAACGGGCTGGATCTGGAGAACATCAACACGCCGTTCCTCGTGTACACCGAGGGACAGTTCTCGGCTTCGATCGCGAACGTGCGGTGGGTGCCGAAGGGAGCGCAGGATCCTGATGCGCGACCTTGCTCGAGTTTGAGCTGACCCCAAGCGTGCTATGAACGGGCCTTTCCTTGCAAAATTTGCAAGGAAAGGCCCGTTCATAGCATCGGGGCGGGGCTCACGAAGGCCGGTTCATGTCCGGGATCTCGATGTGCACCGGCCGCCCTCCCGAGAGCCACAGCTTGATGTACTGCCGGATCGCCTCGTCCAGCACCCACGCGATCTGCGGTACCAGCGGCAGTGGGATGAGCTTCTCGTGGAACGCCACCAGCGCCGGGAAGGCCGTGCCGATCAAGGGATCCCAGATCGGCTCCCGCGGGATCCCGTTCCAGCCGGAGTACCGGTCGCCGATGATGTAGCGGGCCAGCGCGTTGACCATCGGCCGGTCGGCGCCGCCGGGGCTGGTCTGGTCAGCGAGCATGTCGAGCAGGATGTCGGTGAGTTCGACGCCTTCGCGGGTCGGGCCCATGGCCGGGTCCAGGACCTGCTTGGACTGCGCGTGGGCCGCGTCCCACGTCGCCGGGAGGTATTCGTCGCCGATGCCGAGCATGTGTCCGGTCACCTGCCAGCTGTGCAGGTAGGCCTGGGAATGCGTGGGGGAGACCGCGACGCGCCAGTCGGTCAGCTTCCGCATCGTGTAGGTCGGCAACGTGTGCCAGGTGACCAGCATGTCGTTCTGGCTGATCGGGATTCCCTGCTGCCAGTGCGGTGATTGCGGCAGCAGATGCCGTACGGCGGCGTGCACCAGCCGCGTCTTCACCGCAGAGACGATCATCTGGCCGTCGGGCCGGTAGGCGTTCTGCGCGCCGACGTCGTAGCCGAGTTTGGCGGTCTTCGCGACGCGGTCCTTCATGTCCGCGCCGCCCTTGGAGTAGTACACCGCGCGGGCCTCGTTGGGGATGGCCGTGCTCAGCATCCCGCCGCCGAGCCCGTTGAGAAGGTTGACGAACCTCCCCTTCGCCACCATGAAATCCGCGGCCTGGTCGAGTTTCGCCTGGGAGGCCCACGGTGGGAGCTGCCGGGCGTGGTCGACGAACTCCCGCAGGTCCGCGGGCAGCCCGGCGGGTGTCGGCTGGTCGTTGCGGGTCCACGTCCGCAGCGCGCGGTTGACCTCCGCGACCTGGCCTCGGTCGAGCATCGCGGCGACCACCGGATCGGCGTCGCGATCCCACACCCATTTCGGATCGGTGCCCGCCCCCGCTCCGGCCACCGAACCGCTCGGACTCCATGCCCAGGCGGGTGTGGCCACTCCCATGGCCCCCAAAAGGGTCGCTCCGCCACTGACGATCAACATCTTGCGTCGATTGAGTTCGGTCATGCGCCAGTACTCCTCCTTGAGTCCCGGACCTGCGGATTGATACTGTGATACAAGTAGTGCAACCGCGTATCTCTAGGAGAGCACAATCGCCGCGAAGACGCCAGACCCGGATTCCTTGCTGGAGCGCGCGCTCTTCGACGCGCTCGAACGCGCCGAGGAGGGCGACGAAATCGCGCTCCGGCTCCTCGACGCCGCCTACGAACAGTTCTGCCGGATGGGGATCCGCCGGTCCACCATGGAGGACGTCGCCCGCCGGGCCGGGGTCTCCCGGATCACGGCCTACCGCCGCTTCGCCACCAAGGACGCCTTGGTCGAGCAGGTCGTGCGCCGCGAATTCCGGCGCTACTTCGACCGGTTCCTGCTCGACATCCAGCACGCCGAATCCGCCGCGGACCGGGTGGTGCTGGGGTTCGCCAGCGCTCTGCGGGCGATCCGGCACAACCCGTTGATCGGCGGGCTGATGACGGCCGAACCGGACGTGCTCATCCCGTCGATGGTCAGCGACGGCGGCAACACCCTGGCGACGGTGCAACGCTTCGTCGCGGGACAGCTGCGCCGCGAGCAGCACGCGGGCCAGGTCTCGGCGGACGTCGACGTCGAACTCGTCGCCGAACTCATGACCCGGGTTTCGGCCTCGTTCCTGGTCACCCCCAGCCACGTCATCGATCTGGACGACGACGAGCAGGTCCGCGAGGTGGCTAGGCGCTTCCTCGTCCCGATGCTGCAGCCGCGGCGTCTGGTATAAAGTGAAACGAGTGTTCAAAATGTAACGAGTGTTCAAGTTGTCGATTTGTTCAAGTTGTGGAGCGTGCCGTGGCCAGCAGCTATCGCGAGTTGTTCTCCGTGAAGGGCTCGATCGCCTTCTCCGCGGCGGGCCTGGTCGCCAGGATCCCCGTCCCCATGATGGGGATCGGGATCATCACCATGCTGGCGCAGATGCGCGGTGACTACGGCCTCGCCGGGCTGGTCTCGGCGGCGTTCACGCTGTCCATGGCGCTGCTCGGGCCGCAGGTCTCGCGGCTGGTGGACCGCCGGGGGCAGAGCCGGATCCTCCTGCCGGTGACCGGGATCAGCGTGATGTCGCTCGGCGCGCTCCTGCTCTGCGCCCGGTTCGAGGCGCCGGTGTGGACGCTCTACCTGTTCGCGGTCCTGGCCGGGTTCATGCCCAGCATGGCGGCGATGGTCCGGGCCCGGTGGTCGCTGCTGTACCGCGATTCGCCGCGGCTGCACACCGCGTTCTCGCTGGAGGCGGTGGTCGACGAGCTGACGTTCGTCGTCGGGCCCGCGCTGTCGGTGGCGTTGTGCACCACCGTTTTCCCCGAGGCCGGGCCGCTCGTCGCGGTGGTGTTCCTCGCTCTGGGCGTGCTGCTGTTCGTGGCGCGGCGCGAGACGGAACCGCCCGTCCTGCCGGCGAGCGATTCGGCGGGCGGTTCCGCGATCCGGCTGGGCGCGGTGCGGGTACTCGTCCTGACGCTGGTGGCGGGGGGCGTCATCGTCGGCACGGTCGACGTCGTCAGCGTCGCGTTCGCCCAGCACCTGGGGAATCCCGCGGCCGCCGGCATCGTCGTCTCGGTCTACGCGGTGGGATCCGCGATCTCCGGGCTGGTCTTCGGGACGCTCAAGGCGTCTCTTTCGCCACCGCGCCTGCTCTTGATCGGCACCGCCGGAACGGCCGCGAGCGCGGTCCCGTTGCTGGCCGTGGACGGCATCGTGAACTTGAGCGTGGTGGTCTTCATAGCCGGATTGTTCTTCTCTCCCACGATGATCGTCGTCATGGGCATGATCGAGAAGATCGTCCCGGCGGAGAAACTCACCGAGGGGATGACCTGGGCGATCACCGGCCTCAGCATCGGGGTCGCACTCGGCGCCGCGGTGGCGGGCGGGGCCGTCGAGCGATTCGGGCCGGACGGCGGATTCGTCGTCGCGGTCGTCGCGGGCGGCTCGATGATCCTGATCGCGTCGCTCTCGTATCCTCTGCTGAGCAGGAAGACCGAGGTCCGCGCCGGAAGGGAAGTGCCGTGCTGAACGAGCCGACCACCGACGGCCGTCTCGCCAAGGGTGAGCAACGCAAACGGGAACTGATCGAGGCGACCCTGCGGATCGTCGCGAGGGACGGCGTATCCGGGGTCAGCCACCGTACGGTCGCGCGTGAGGCGGGACTGCCCGCGACGGCGGCCGCGTACCACTTCCGTGGCATCGAAGACCTGCTGACCGCGGCGCTGACCCGGTGCATGGACGAGGACGCCGAGCGGATGCGGGCGCTCGCGGAGGAAGCCGACGGCGGCGCGGACACGCTGCGCAAACTCGCCGTCCTGATGGCCGACGTCGTCGCGAAGCCCGGGCATCTGCTGGCGGAATACGAGCTGTACCTGCTGGCCGTGCGGGACCCCGAGCTCCGGGAGTCGACCCATCGCTGGATGGAGGCCCTGGCGGACTTCGCCCGCCGGTACACCGACGATCCGGTGCGGATCGAGATGCTGGTGGGGCTCGTGGACGGACTGCTGCTGCAAGGGCTCCTGCGCGACGATCAGCTGACGGTGGACCGGTTCGAGGCCATCCTGCGGACCGCCCTGGGCCGCAAGTAGAGGACTACTTGCGGCCCGACGCACTCATGACGTCAGCCGGACGCGGGTGGTGACCAGGTCAGCCGCGGATCGGTCTGCACGAAACTGCCCAGCAGCTGGTCGATCTGCGTCAGCACGTCGAGGTCCAGCGTGATCCCGGACGCCTTCGCGTTCTCGGTGACCTGCGCGGGGTTACTCGCCCCGGTGACCACCGAAGCGACGGTGGCGTGCTGCAGTGCCCAGGCGAGCGCCAGCTGGGCCATGGTCAGCCCGGCCTCGTCGGCAACGCCGCGCAGCATGCCGACGCGTTCGATCAGATCCGGCATCAGCAGCGGCCACACCGCTTTCCGGGCCTCGCCCGGCACCGCCGCCCGCGAATCCGGCGGGATATGGCCGGGCCGGTATTTGCCGGTCAGCACCCCCTGCGCGAGGGCGACGGACGCGAACTGGCCGATCCCGGCGCGCTCGCACACCGGCATCACCTGCGCCTCGGCGACGCGCCAGAGCATCGAATAGTGCGGCTGGTTGGCGACGAGCGGGACGCCGTGCCGTTCGGCGATCGGCTTCGCCTCCAGCAACTGCTCGGCCGTCCACTCCGCTGTCCCGGCGTAGAGGATCTTCCCTTGCCGCACCAGATCCGACAGCGCGAGGAACGTTTCGTCGAGCGGGGTGCGGTAGTCGAAGCGCAGCAACTGGTAGACGTCGATGTAGTCGGTGCGCAGGCGCCGGAGCGAGCCGTGCAGTGACGTTCTCAGGTGCTTGCGGCTGAGCCCGGCTTCGTTGGGGCCGGGGCCTTCGGGCCAGAAAATCCCGGTGCACACCACGAGATCGTCGCGGCGGGCGTGGGCCAAGGCCGCGGCGAGGTTCTCCTCGGCGGCACCACCGTCCCAGGCCGCCGCGGTGTGGAACGTCGTGATGCCCGCGTCGAGCGCCGCTTCGACGCAGGCCGCGCCGCCGGCGTGGGTGAGCCAGTTGCCGTGGGAGATCTCGCTGACGGACAGCCCGCTCGCGCCGAGCCTGCGGTATTCCATGCTCACCCCCTCCGCGCGCTGGTTTCGAGGATGGTGCGGTCGATCCATTCGTCGAGGCCGCGTGCCTTCTCCGCGTACGTCTCCCGCACCGATTCGTGCGGCAGGATCAGGAATTCCTCCGACGCCAGGCCGTGGATCACGGATTCCGCGACGTCCTCCGGTTCCAGCAGCGGTGCGGCGGCCGCGATCGCGAGCGCGGCGGGATGCCCGGCGGCGATCCCCGGTTCCAGCAGCGCGGTCCGCACGCCGAGCGGGCACAGCGCGCTGACCCGTACCCCGCGCGGGCGGTAGGTGATGGCCAGCCATTCGGCGAGCCCGACGGCGGCGTGCTTGGTCACCGAATACGGTGCGTCGCCGGGTGTACCGAGCAGCCCCGCGCCCGAAGCCGTGATCAGCAAATAGCCCTGTCCCCGGCTCAGCATCGCGGGCAGCGCGACCTGCGCGGCGTGCACATGCTGCATGACGTTGACCGCCCACGACCGCGTCCACTGCTCGTCGGCCGCGTGGACACCGGTGCCGAACGCGGCACCGGCGTTGGAGCAGAACAGATCGACCGGGCCGAATTCCGTGCGCGCCTCGCTCACCAGCATCTTCAAGTCCTGTTTGGACGCCGCGTCGGCGCGCCGCGCGATCGCGGCCCCACCCGCGGCGACGATCCCGGCGGCGACGGCTTCGGCCGCGTCGAGGTCGAGGTCGGAGACCACCACTCCGGCCGCGCCTTCGGCGGCGAACCGCCGGGCCATGGCGGCGCCGATACCGTGCGCCGCACCGGTCAGCGCGACTACTCGTCCTGTCACTTCCACATGTGCTCCAGGGGCTATTTAGCTGCTTTCGATGACAATTCTTATTCTTTGTGACGCCGGTGAGCAAACCGTTGTCCAGAAGTGGAATGCGAGTGATAAAAGTGCAGGTCAGAGGCTCGTTCTGGACGTGTCGACATATTTGTTCTCGGCGCCGGACTTTAGCATGCGTTCTCTTGTTTTCCGAGTTTTCGTGCGGGACTATTGCGCTCTCTGCGGCAAGTAGGTTATTTCTTGGGAATCCCGCTGAAGATCGCCGAGCCTCGGCGAGGTTCGACCAGCCACAGCCGAACAGGAGGTCCGCCGGTGAGTCATGCGACGGCGCGCACGCGGGTACTCGGGGTCAACCCTCTCGGACGTCCGGATCCGGGGCTGGCGGCGGCCGTCGCCCGGGGTGGCGGGCTCGGCGTCCTCGATCTCGGGGACGGCGATCTCGGGTCCATAGTGGACTATAAGTTCCCGTTCGGGGTCCGGATCCCGGCCGGCCGCCAGGTGCGGCCCGAAGAGGTACGGGAAAGCGGTGCGGGTCTCGTTCTGCTGGCCGAAGGGGCAGTTTGGCCGGGCAAGGGCGACTTTCCCGTGCTGGCCGAGGTGACCGGTGTCGAGCAGGCCGTCCGGATGCTCGGCACCGGCGCCTCCGGTCTGGTGGCGCGAGGAGCCGAGGCGGGCGGCTCGGACCTCACCACGTTCGTTCTGCTGCAGCGGCTGCTGGAGCGCTTCGGCGACGACGTCCCGGTGTGGGCGTACGGCGGCATCGGGCCGCGGACGGCGGTGGCCGCGATCGCCGGCGGTGCGGCCGGGGTGGTGCTCGACGGCCTCGGCCTGTTCCCCGAGGCCGATGTGCCGTCCTCGCGCCGGAACGAACTGGCCCGCGCCGACGACGGGCTCTCCGCACTGTTCGCGAATCGCTTCGGTGACGCGGAAAGCGCCGTCCGCGCGGTGGTCCGGTCGCTGACGTCACCGGCTTCGGTGAGTCCCGCCGAGCAGGGCACACGGCTGTGCCGCACACTGGGGACGGCCCTTCCGGTCGTGCAGGGGCCGATGACGCGGGTGAGCGACCAGCCCGGATTCGCCGCCGCGGTCGCCGCGCACGACGGCTTCCCGTTCGTCGCCGTGGCCACCGCGAACGGCGTCAAGACCACCGAACTGCTCGGCCGCACCGCCGAATCGCTCGGCGACCGGCCCTGGGGCGCGGGCATCCTCGGGTTCGTCCCGGAAGCACTGCGCACCGAACAAATCGCCGCGGTGCGGGCCGCGGGCCCCCGCTGTGTGCTGATCGCGGGCGGGAAACCGGTGCAGGCCAAGGCACTCGAAGCCGACGGGATCGCGACCTTCCTCCACGTGCCCTCGCCGATCCTCCTGAGGCAGTTCCTCGACGCCGGGATCCGCAGGTTCGTCTTCGAGGGCGCCGAATGCGGCGGCCACATCGGCCCGCGGTCGAGTTTCGTGCTGTGGGAACAGCAGTTGGACGTCCTCCGTGAGCACGGTGCCAAGGACGTCGAAGTGCTGTTCGCGGGCGGTGTGCACGACGCCCGTTCCGCCGCGATGGTCGCTGCGATGGCGGAGCCGCTCGCGGCGCGGGGTGCCGGGATCGGCGTGCTGATGGGCACCGCGTACCTGTTCACCGAAGAGGCCGTCACGCACGGTGCCATCACCGGGACCTTCCAGGACCGGGTGATCGATGCCCGGTCCACGGTCACCTTGGAGACCGCGCCGGGGCACCTCACCCGGTGCCTCCCCAGCCCGTACACCGACGAGTTCGCTTCGCTGAAGGCCGGGCTCCGCGCGGACGGGGTCGCGCCGCAGGAAAGCTGGCAGCGGCTGGAGGAGCTGAACACCGGACGGCTGCGCATCGCGAGCAAGGGGATCCGGCGTGAGGGCGCCGCGCTCGTCGAGGTGGACGAAGGGGCGCAACTCGTCGAGGGCATGTACATGGCGGGCCAGGTCACGGTCCTGCGTGAGGAGCGCACGGGGATCGCCGCCTTGCACCGTGAAGTCACCGAAGGCGCGGCAGAACTGCTCAGCGCCCCTGTGCCGCGAACTCAGGAGTCCTCTATGGACGGTGACATCGCCATCGTCGGGATGGCGTGCGTGTTCCCCGGCGCACCGGATCTGCCCGCGTTCTGGTCCAACGTCCTGCACGGTGCCGACGCCGTCACCGAGGTGCCGGATCAGCGCTGGGACAAGGAAACCTACGCCGGGCAGTCGACGTCGAAGTGGGGTGGCTTCCTGCCCGCGGTGGACTTCGACCCGCTGTCCTACGGGATCCCGCCGTCGTCGATGGGCAGCATCGACCCGGCCCAGCTGGTGTCGTTGCAGACGGCGCGCCGCGCGCTCGAAGACGCCGGTTACGGCGACGGGAGCTTCGACCGCGAGCGCACCAGCGTCATCTTCGGCGCCGAGGCCGGGGGAGATCTGGCGAACGCCGGGGTCCTGCGCGCGTTGCTGCCCAGCTACCTCGAAGAGGTGCCGGAGGAACTGCTCGCACAATTGCCGGAACTGACCGAGGACTCGTTCCCCGGCACCCTCGCCAACGTCATCTCGGGCCGGATCGCCAACCGGCTCGACCTCGGTGGCACCAACTACACCGTCGACGCCGCATGCGGTTCGTCGCTGGCGGCGCTGGACCTCGCGGTGAAGGAACTGCGGGCGGGCACCAGCGCGATGGTCCTGTGCGGCGCGGTCGATCTGCACAACGGCATCAACGACTACCTCATGTTCACCTCCGCGGGCGCGCTCTCGCCGACCGGGCGGTGCCGTCCGTTCGACGCGGCGGCGGACGGGATCGCGCTCGGCGAGGGCGTCGCCTGCCTCGTGCTGAAGCGGCGGGCCGACGCCGAACGCGACGGCGACCGGGTCTACGCCGTGGTCAAGGGCGTCGGCGCCGCCAGCGACGGCAAGGCGCTCGGGCTGACCGCGCCCCGCCCCGAGGGGCAGCGGCGAGCGCTGATGCGCGCCTACCGCGACGCCGGAGTGTCACCTGCGGACGTCTCGCTGGTGGAGGCGCACGGCACCGGCACGGTCGTCGGCGACGCCACCGAACTGACCACCCTCACCGAGTTCTTCCTCGACGCGGGAGCCGCGGCGGGCGGCTGCGCGCTGGGTTCGGTCAAGAGCCAGATCGGGCACACGAAATGTGCCGCGGGGCTGGCCGGGCTGATGAAGGCGGCGCTGGCGCTGTGGCACGAGGTCGTGCCGCCCACGCTGCACCTGAGCAGGCCGAATCCCGCCTGGGACGCGCAAAGCAGTCCCTTCACCTTCTCCACCGGCGCCCGGCCGACGCCGCTTCCGCGCGGACGCGAGTTCGCCGGCGTGAGCGCGTTCGGGTTCGGTGGGACCAATTTCCACGCG
Source organism: Amycolatopsis sp. lyj-112 (assembly GCF_046549055.1). Taxonomy (NCBI): domain Bacteria; kingdom Bacillati; phylum Actinomycetota; class Actinomycetes; order Pseudonocardiales; family Pseudonocardiaceae; genus Amycolatopsis; species Amycolatopsis sp. lyj-112. The sequence goes on from NZ_JAJPWS010000025.1 coordinate 44,874, forward strand.
GTGCTGGCCGCCCCCGGGGTCCCGCCCGACCGGCGGCACGGGCCCCGGGACTGGGACGCCGAACTGTTCCTGCTCCGGGGCTCCGACCCAAAGGGCGCCCGGGCCACGCTGCGCGACCTGCTGTCGGCGAACGAAGGGCGCCCGCTCCGGGAACTCGCCGCCCTCGCCGCCGAACGCGGTGGCTCCGGGCCGGTGCGGCTCGCGGTCGTCGCGGGTGATCTCGCGGAACTGCGCGAGGCCGCCGAGGGCACGGGCGGGTTGACCGGCGAGGTCACCGAACCCGGCCAGGTCGCGTTCCTGTTCCCCGGCCAGGGCAGCCAGCGGACCGGCATGCTGGCGGAGCTGTTCGTGCACTTCCCGGAGCTGGCCGACGTCCTGCGGCTCGCACCCGACGTCGCCGCGACCACGTTCCCGCCGCGTGCCTTCGGCGAGGAGACCCGGGCGGCGCAGGACGAGGCGCTCAGGGACACCCGTGTCGCACAGCCGGCGCTCGGCCTTGTCGAATCGGCCGTGTGCAGGCTGCTGGCCGACCTCGGTGTCCGGCCGGATCTGGTGGCCGGGCACAGTTACGGCGAACTGTCCGCCCTGTCGGTCGCCGGCGCCTTCGACACCACGACCTTGGTGGCGCTCAGCCGGGCGAGGGCCCGCTCGATCGCCGAGGTCACCGGTGCCGACCCGGGTGCGATGGCCGCGGTCAAGGCCTCCCGTGAAGACCTCTTGTCCGCGCTCGACCGCCCGGACGTCGTGCTGGCCAACCACAACGCACCCGGTCAGACCGTCCTTTCCGGACCGACGGCCGCGGTTGAGGACACCGTCCGCGAACTGCGGGAGCGTGGCATCGCGGCCAAGCGCATCCCGGTCGCGTGTGCCTTCCACAGCCCGCTGGTGGCCGGTGCGAGTGACGTGTTCGCCGTCGACCTCGACAACGCCGAGATCGGCGACCCGGGTCTTCCGGTGTGGTCGAACCGCACCTCACGCCGGTACGCGCCCGGGAAGGTCCGTTCCGAACTCGCCGCCCAGATCGGTGCGCCGGTGCGGTTCGTCGACCTGATCGAGGACATGTACGCGGCGGGCGCGCGGACGTTCGTCGAGGCCGGGCCGGGTCAGGTGCTTTCGCGTCTCGCCAAGGAGATCCTCGGCGACCGCCCGCACACCGTGATCGCCTGCGACCCCGGCGGTCCCGGGCTGCGGGGCTTCCTCACCGCGCTCGCACGGCTCGCCCTCACCGGAACCGAAGTCCGCACCGAACGGCTCTTCCGCGGCCGCGTCCGCGTCCGCGTCGGCCCGCTCCCCGTACCCGCCTGGACCGTGGACGGCGCGCTCGTCCGCGCGCCCGGCGGTGAGGTCCCCGCCCATGGGCTCGTGCCCGCCCGACGAATCCCGAGGACGACCATGAACCAGCCCACGCCCGGTCGTGACCAGGCCGTCGTCGAGTACCTCCGCACCAGTCGCGAACTGCTGGCGGCACAGCGGGACGTGATGCTGGGTTACCTCGGCGCCGCTTCGATCACCCCGGCCCCTGCCCCGGTGGTGCCGGTGCTGCAGCGGCCGGTCGAGGCGCCGGTGGTGTCGGTTCCCGTTGTCGTGGAGCCCCTGCCCGAACCGGTCGCCGCCGCCGAAGTCGACGTCCTCGCCACGGTGATCGGCGCGATCAGCGAACGCACCGGCTATCCGGCCGAAATGATCGACGCCGATCTCGACCTCGAAGCGGATCTTTCCATCGACTCGATCAAGCGCACCGAAATCGCGGGCTCGCTGCTGGCGAAGCTCGGCCTGTCCGGACGGGTCCAGGACGACGGCCAGGACCAGCTGAGCCGGGATCGCACGGCGAGCGCGCTGGCCACCCGGCTGCGGAAGTGGCTCGAACCCGCGGCCCCGGTCGTCACGGCCGCGACGCCCGCGGAGACACCGGCGGGCCGCGCGCCCGGCCGGTACCTGCTCACCCGCCTCGCCGCGCCGCTCGGGCGGCCGGACACCGCTCGGGTGGGCGGCAAGACGATCGCGGTGACCTTCGAACCCGGGCAGGAGGAGCTGGCCGAGTCGGTCCAGGCGGTGTTCACCGAGGCCGGTGCGGCGCCGGGGGAGCGGGGCGAGGCGGACATCGTCGTCGCGCTGAACCCGTTGTCGGAGTCCGAGGAACCGGTCGCGGCGCAGATCTTCGGGTTGCTCAAGGGCGCCAAGGGCACGGTGGTCGTGGTGGCCCGGCCGGGTGCCGGGCACACCGCCGGGCTCCGCGGCCTGGTCCGGGCCGCCGCCCGGGAACGGACCGAGCCGACCAGGCTGGTGGAGCTGGACTCCACAGTGGACCTCGGCCGGATCGTGCTGGAGGAAGTCGTCGGTGAGGGCCCGGCGACGGTGCGGTACGACTCCGCCGGCCGGGCGACCTTCGAACCGCTGGCCGACCCTCTCGGTTCCCTCGCCTACGCGGGAGCCGGTCCCGACGGTGGCGAGACCAAGGCGCTCGGGCTCGACGGGGACTCGGTACTGCTGCTGATCGGCGGCGCCCGCGGGATCACCGCACGGGCGGCGATCGCGCTGGCGGCGAGCGGATGCCGGATCGAACTGGCCGGGCGTACGCAGTGGCCCGCCGAGCCCGGTGACGAAGACCTGCCCGGCGATGCCCAGGGAATGCGTTCGGCGCTGGCCGCCCGAGGCGGCTCCGTCGCCGAGATCGAACGTCGTGCGAGGACGGTGGCGGCCCAGCGCGAGATAGCCAGGACGCTCGGCGAAATCCAGGCCGCCGGGGGTACCGCGGCCTATCGCTCGCTCGACATCCGGGACGGCGCGGCCGTCCGGCAGGTGGTGAAGGACCTGCACGCCCGCTACGGCCGGATCGACGGCGTCGTCCACGCGGCGGGGGTGATCGACGACAAACTCATGGCGGACAAGGACGAACACTCCTTCCGGACGGTCTACGGGACCAAAGTGGACGGTGCGCGAGCGCTGCTCGACGCCCTGGAGCATTTCGGGATACGGCCCGGTTTCGTCACGTTCTTCGGCAGCATCGCCGCCGTGCTCGGCAACCGTGGCCAGACCGACTACGCGGCGGCGAACGACGCGCTGGAGAGCCTCGGCGAGCAGTGGGCGGACCGAACCGGCTGCCGGGCGCTGACCGTCCATTGGGGACCGTGGGCGCCCTCGGACGACCACGCCGGCATGGTGTCCCCCGAGCTGGCGCGGGAGTACGAACGCCGCGAGGTCGAGCTGATCGACCCGGCCGAAGGTACCGCCGCCCTCCTGCGTGAGCTGGCCTACGGCTCGTCCGACGTCCGCTCGGTGCTCTACACGGCCTCGCTGTGGTGAACCAAGAGCCCGTCGCGATCGTCGGCATGGGAGTCTTCCTGCCCGGCGCGTCCACTGTGGACGAGTATTGGCACAACATCGTTTCCGGCGCGGACGCGATCACCGAGATCCCGAAGAACAGGTGGGATCCGAGTTTCCACGCCGGCGACGGCCGGACACCCGACGGTACCTACGCACGGCGCGGCGGGTTCGTCGCGGAAAGCCTGGAGTTCGACGCGGCCGCGCTCGGCATCGCGCCCAGCTCGATCGCCGGGATGGAGCCGGACCAGCTGATCGCGCTGGCCGTGGCCGCGTCGGCGGTCGACGACGCTGGCGGGCTGAAGCGGCTGGGCGACCTCGAACGCGTCGGCGTCATCCTCGGCCGCGGCGGCTACCTTTCGCCCGGGCTCCAGCGGTTCGAGCAGCGTGTCCGGTCGATCCGGCAGATCACCGGCACGGTCCGCGAACTGCTGCCGTCCGCGAGCCCGGGAATGCTCGACAGGCTCCGCGACGCGCTGCTGGAACCACTCGGCGAGTTCCGGCCCGACACCGCGATCGGCCTGGTGCCGAACCTGGCCGCGTCCCGGGTCGCCAACCGGCTCGATTTCGGCGGACCGGCGTACACAGTGGACGCCGCCTGCGCTTCGTCACTGCTCGCGGTGGACCAGGCGATCGGTGAACTCGCCCGGCGCCGGTGCGACGTCGTGCTGGCCGGCGGGGTGCACCACTGCCACGATGACACGCTCTGGTCGATGTTCACCCAGCTCGGCGCGCTTTCGCCGAGCCAGCGGATCAGCCCGTTCTCACGCGACGCGGACGGGCTGCTGATCGGCGAGGGCACCGCGATCGTGGTGCTCAAACGGTTCTACGACGCGCGCCGCGACGGCGACCGGGTCTACGCCGTGCTGCGGGGATCGGGGACTTCCAGTGACGGCAAGGGCGCGAGCCTGCTCAGCCCCGCCGTCGCGGGCCAGACCCTGGCGCTGCGCCGGGCGTGGGCGTCGGCGGGCCTCGACCCGGCAGCGCCCGGCTCGCTCGGCCTGCTGGAGGCGCACGGGACCGCGACGCCGACCGGGGACGCGGCCGAACTGGCGACCCTCGCCGAGGTGTTCGGCCCGCCCGAAGGCCCGCGCGCCGTGGCCGGGACGGTCAAATCGATGATCGGGCACACCATGCCCACCGCCGGGGCCGCCGGGCTGATCAAGGCCGCGCTCGCGCTGCATCACGCCGTTCTGCCGCCGACCCTGAACTGCACGGATCCGCATCCGTTGCTGGACAAGACCCGGTTCCGCACCTTGACCGAGGCCGAGCGCTGGAAGGCGGGGGAAGTGCCGCGCCGGGCCGCGGTCAACGCGTTCGGTTTCGGCGGGGTCAACGCGCATATCGTGCTGGAGGAAGCCGATCCCGCGCCGGTGCGATCGCACCGGGCCAAGGTGACCGGGGAGCCGGAACAGGTCCTGCGCCTCGCCGCGTCCACTCCGGACGAACTCCGCTTCCTGCTCGACCGGCCGGACCGGGACGGGGAAGGGACCGGACCGTGCCGCATCGGGATCGTCGGGCCGAACGAGAAACGGCTCGAGGTCGCGCGCAGGGTGCTCGCGAAGGTCGCCGCCGAAGGCAAGTCCTGGCACGGGCCCAACGACATCTGGTGCGGCGTGGCGCCGTTGCTGGGGCAGAAGGGCGCGAAGACCGCGTTCGTCTACCCGGGTCTGGAGGCGGACGCGGAACCGCGGTGCGCCGACGTCGCCCGGCATTTCGGCCTGGACCGACCGGACTGGTCGACCGCGAGCGTGCTGGCCAGGGCGTCGAGCGTGTCCCAGGTCGGGCTGCTGCTCGACACCGCGCTGCGGCGGCTCGCCATCGCCCCGGACCTGCTCGCCGGGCACAGCGTCGGCGAGTGGACCGCGATGCAGGCCGCCGGAATGTACCCACGGCAGTCCACAGAGGACCTGCTGAGCCGGTACTGGCCGCAGGGTTTCACCCTGCCCGACGCCGAGTTCCTGGTGCTCGGCTGTTCCGCGGAACGAGCGGCCGGGCTGCTCGTCGCCGAGCCGGAACTGATGATCTCCCACGAGAACGCGCCGCGGCAGACGATCGTCTGCGGCGATCCGGCGGCCGCGGCCCGGCTCCAGCGCCTGTGCACCCAGCACGGCATCGTCGCCAGGACACTGCCGTTCCGGTCCGGGTTCCATACCCCGCTGCTGCGTTCCCGGCTCGGCCCGTTCACCCTGCTCGCGGCGGAACTGGAACTCAAGGCGCCGCGGGTCCCGGTGTGGTCGGCGACCACCGCGCGGCCGTATCCCGCCTCCCCGGTGGAGGTCCGTGAGCTGTACCTGGCCCATCTGGTGCGCAAGGTCCGGTTCCGGGAACTCGTCGACGCGCTCTACGCCGACGGCGCGAGGGTGTTCGTGCAGGCGGGCGCCGGGCAGGTCGGCTCGTTCGTCACGGACACGCTGGGAGACCGGCCGCATCTGGTCGTCGCTGCGGCGTCAGGGCTTCGGCCCGGCCTCGGTCAACTGCGCCGGGTCGCCACCGCGGTGTGGGTGGAAGGCGGTCAGCCGGCCTTCGAGGCGCTGGAACCGCGCCGGACCCGGATCGACACGGCGGGCACGCTGCTTTCGGTCGCCGAGGACGCCAGGGGAATGCTCGAAGGCAGGCAACAAGCCGAAGAGATCCCGGAGCTCGACGGCGGGGTGCCGGACGCGATCGTCGCGGAGTTCACCGCGTTGCTCGCCGAGACCCGGCAGGCCGCGGCGAGCGTCGTCGACGCGGCGCGGCGGGAAGCGCCGTCCGCCGTCCAGTCCACTGTGCGATCCACTGTGGACTTCTCGGTGGAGGCCATGCCGTATCTGGTGGATCACCGGTTCTTCCGCCAGCGCGAGAACTGGCCGGAAGAGGCGGATTCCCGTCCCACCGTGCCGGCGACGACGCTCATCGACCTGGCCTGCCGCGCGGCCGAGGAGGCCTGGCCGGGCACGATCGCGACCGGGGTGAGCAACGCGGCCTTCTCCCGCTGGCTCGTCGCCGCGCCCGCCCAACGGGTGCCGCTGTCGATGACCCGCGAGGGCGACCGGATCAGTGTCCAGATAGGACCGCACGCCAGCATGGACGTCCTGCTGGCACAGGGTTTCCCGACGGCACCACGGCGGTCGCCGCTGCCCGGACCGGAGACCACACCGCCGCTGACCGCCGCCGAGATCTATTCACGCCGGGAGATGTTCCACGGCCCGGCGTACCAGGGCCTCGCCCGGCTGACCGGGCTCGGTGAACGGCATATCCGCGGCGACCTCGTGGTGCCGGCCGCGCCCGGCGCGCTGCTGGACAACGTCGGGCAGCTGCTGGGCTGCTGGCTGATGGGCACCCGGACGGACGCGCTGCTCGCGTTCCCGACGTCGATGGGCCGGATCACCTGGTACGCCCCCGAACCCCCGCCGGGGGCCCGGGTGGAATGCCTGGTCCGGGTCCGCCTGCCGCGGCCGGACGTGCTGGAGATGGACGCCGAACTGGTGCGTGACGGCGTGGTGCTGGCGCGGATCGAGCAGTGGCGGGATATCCGGTTCCCGTGCGACCGCGCCGCCCACCGCGTCTACGCCTTTCCGGACCGGTACCGGCTTTCCGAGGACCACGAGGGTTCCTGGACGGTGGTCACCGACCGGTGGCCGAGCCCCGCCGCCCGGGACATCTACGCCGGCGTCTATCTCGGTTCGGAAGAGCGCGCCGAGTTCGCGGCGTGCGAGCCGAGACGGCAGCGCGGCTGGTTGCTGGAACGGATCGCGATCAAGGACGCGGTCCGCGCGCGGCTCGCCGCCGACGGCGTGCGGGCGGTGTATCCGGCCGAGATCCGCGTGAGCGCCGACGGGACCTCGGTGTCCGGACGGCACGGAAGAATCTTGCCGCCTCTCGCCGTGGCCGTCGCGGTCGCCAAGACCGGGGACCTCGCGGTCGCCCTCGTTCGCGACGCGAACGGACCGGCACCCCGGATCGCGGTCCGGGCGGAGGGCGATCGGGCCGGGCTGGCCGAAGAGATCGGTCCCGAGGTGGAGTTCGCCGGGATATCCGGGCACATCGTGGCCTGGAACCGAGGGTAGGAAAAGGGAGCAGAGCATGACCGTCCAACAGCAGAGCCCGGCCTCCGTCTTCGGCACCGTGGCCGAGTTGCTCAGAGAACTCGTCGGCGACATCGAGGTGCTGGGCATCGAAATCACCCCGGAGACCACGTTCCACGAAGACCTCCAGCTGGAGAGCATCGACCTGGTGACCTTCGCGAGCATCCTCGCCGAGTTCTTCGGGGCCGACGTCAATCTCGCGGAGTTCCTGGCAGAGAAGGACCTCGACGACGTGATCGAACTGCGAGTCGGCGACATCGCCGAGTACGTGGCCCAGCGCCTCGGCGAACGGGGCTGAGCGGGTGCCGACGATGACCGTCAACGGGCTGCGCACGAACGTGCATCTCGTCCCCGGCGGGGGTACCGAGACCGTGGTGTTCCTGCACGGGATGGGTACCGACAGCCTGGCCAGTTTCTATCTCACGCTGGCCCCGCCGGTCGCCGCCGCCGGTGTCGACGTGATCAGCTACGACCTGCGGGGGCACGGCAAGACCGAACGCCCCGAACGCGGGTACACGATCGCGGACTTCGTCGCCGACCTCGACGACCTTCTGGCCCAGCTCGACCTGGATCGGCCGGTTCACCTGGTGGGCAACAGTTTCGGCGGCACGCTGGCCTACAGCTACGCGGTGGCGAAACCGGATCGGGTGCGCAGCATCGTGTGCATCGAGTCCGAGCCCGCGACCGCGCTGTGGTCGGACAAGATGGCGCAGATCCTCGAACACACCGTGCGGTTCCTCAAGGTCGAGGAGAGCTTCGACTGGATCGAGGCCAACTACAGCGCCCATCACCGGCGGCTCGCGCGGATGGCGGCGGAACGGATCATGTCGACGACGATGGCCGAAGAGGTCCCGCTCGGCCCGCTGCTGACGCTCGACCAGGTGGCGGCGATCGACTGCCCCGTACTGTCCATCCTGGGCAGTCACGGGTACCAGGCGGACGATCTGAACGCGCTGACTTCCTTGCTGCCGAAGGGTGAACTGCACGTGTTCGAAGGGCAAGGCCATTCGGTCCTCGTCGAGCAGCACCGAGAAGTACGGGAATTGCTGCTGAACTGGATCGCCCGGCACGGCGGTCCGTGCGGATGAGCCGGTTCCTGCTGGTCGTCCCGCCGCTCACCGGGCATGTGGCGCCGCTGCGCGCGGTCGCCGCGGAACTGGGGGAACGCGGCCACGACGTCGCCTGGTGCGGCCCGGAGCCGATCACGTCCGAACTGACCAGGGCGGGGCGGGTGTTCGCGGCGGGCGATGCGCTCGAGTTCGCCGTCGAGCGGCGTCCCGAAGGCTTGCGCGGCTTCGCGGCGCTGAAGTTCCTGTGGGAGCAGTACCTGGTCCCGCTCGCCGACGCGATGGTCCCCGGGGTCGAGAAGGCGGTGGACGCCTTCCGTCCTGACGTCGTGATCGTCGATCAGCAGGCCTTCGCGGGCACCTTGGTGGCGAGCCGCCGCTCTTTGCCTTGGGTGACTTCGGCTTCGACGTCGACCGAACTCGGCGACCCGCTGGGCGGGATGCCCAAGATCGCCGCCTGGATCGACGGGTTGCAGGACGGCCTCCGGATGCGGAACAAGGTCTCCTGCGGTGATCTGCGCTTTTCGCCGGACCTCGTGCTCGCCTTCACCACCGAGGCACTGGCCGGGCCGAGGGCGAACGGCGGCGCGGTCCGGTTCGTCGGCCCGGCGCTGGCTCCGGCGCCACCGGTGGGCTTTCCGTGGCACCTGCTCGACGGCCGCCCGCTCGTGCTCGTCACCCTTGGCACCGCCAACGCCGCGCTCGGCCGCCGCTTCCTGTCCGAATGCGTCGACGCCCTCGCCGGCCTGCCGGACGTCCAGGGGCTGGTCGTCGATCCGAGCGGGGGACTGCTCAGCGACGAAGTGTTGCTGGCCAAGAGGATTCCCCAGGCCGAAGTGGTGCGCAAAGCCGCGGCGGTGATCTGTCACGGCGGGCACAACACCGTCAGCGAGTCGCTCGCGTCCGGGCTGCCGTTGCTGATCGCCCCGATCCGCGACGACCAGTCGATGCTGGCTCAGCAGGTGGAGGCCGCGGGAGCCGGTGTGCGGCTGCGCTTCGACCGGGTGAAGGCGCCGGACATCCGCGACGCGATCACCGAAGTCCTGACCGTGCCCGGTTACGCGGCGGCCGCCGGACGGGTGCGGACCTCGTTCGCCGCGGCCGGGGGTGTCCTGGCCGCCGCGGACCACCTGGAGTCGCTGCCACTCGCGACCAAAGGTCCGTGAAGGCCTCCTTGAGGAACTCAGAGTCCCTCAAGGAGGCCTTCACGGACCGTGCCGGTGACCTCACATCGGTGTCGTATCGCGAGGTGACCGGAAGGTCCGCGCCGAGATCAAGCCACCGGCCAGTGCCGCCACCGCGGCGATCCCGAGCGAGACCGGGATCGACCAGCCGGATGGCCGCCCGAGCGCCAGCGCCCTCGTCGCGTCGATCGCGTAGGTCAGCGGGTTCATCGCCGAGACCACCCGCAGCCAGGTGGGCATGGTCTCCAGGGGCATGTAGGCGCTGGACGAGAACATCAGCGGGAACATGACCACGAAGGACGCCATCTGCAGGGTTTCCGCCTTGCGCAGCCAAGTCGTGATGGCGACGAAGATCCAGCTCAGGCACCAGCCGACGACGAGCGTGAGCAGAAGCGCCGCGGTGACGCCGAAGACACCGCCGGTGGGCCGGAATCCGAGCAGCACCACACTCGCCAGCGCGGTCACGAGCAACTGGACGGCGAGCCGCGCGGAGTCGGAGATGGTGCGGGCGACCAGGACGGCCGAGAGGCTGATGGGCAGACAGCGCAGCCGACCGGTGAATCCACTGTAGATCTCCGCGAGCAGACCGGCGCCCGAACTCATCGCCGTCGTCATCGCGATGTTCACCAGCGTGGCCGGGACGAGGAAGTTCACATAGCCCTGGTAGGCCGCGACCCCGGGCAGCGTGCTGACGCCGGTGAAGACCTGGCTGAACAGCAGGAGCAGCACGATCGGCTGCAGGAGCCCGAAGAACACCAGCCGCCGGTCGCCGAACGCGGTCCGCAGCGAACGTGCGGCGAGCACCCGGACCTGAGTCGCGAACGTGCTCGGGGGCCAGGTGGCCGGCTCGGCCGGCGCCAGCTGTTCGGGTGCGCGGTGCCGTGCCTCGGTCATCAGGGCACCGCCGGATTCCGGTGCAGGGAAAGGTAGACGTCGTCGAGGGTGGGCTCGGCGACGGTGAGGTCCTTCATCGGCGCGCCCGCCGCGTCGAGCGCGCGGACCAGCGACGTGATGTCCGAGGGGCCGGACAGCGGGACACCGATCACCAGCCCGGAGCCCGACGTCGTGCACGGCATTCCGAGCCGGTGGAGCGCGCCCAGTGCCCGCCGCGCGGCGAGGTCGGTGCCGAAGGTCAGGGTCGCGGTCCGTTCGCCGAGGCGGGCCTTCAGTTCTGACGGCCGTCCGGAAACCGTGACGTGGCCCAGTCCCAGCACGATGATGTGATCGGCCAACCGGTCGGCCTCCTCGAGGTATTGCGTGGTGAGCACGACCGTGGTGCCGCGCGCGGCGAGCCGTTCGACGCCGTCCCAGAGTCCCGCGCGGCTGAGCGGATCGAGACCTGTCGTCGGCTCGTCGAGGAAGAGGACTTCGGGAGCGCCGACGAGACCGGCGGCGAGATCGAGTCTCCGCCGCATACCGCCGGAGTACGTCCGGGCGGGCCGGTCCGCGGCGTCTTCGAGCCCGAACGTGGCGAGCAGTTCGGCGGAGCGGGCCCTGGCCTGGTGCCGGTTCGCGCCGAGCAGCCGGGCGACGAGTTCGAGGTTTCCCCGGCCGGACAAGGCGTCGTCGACCGCGGCGAACTGCCCGGTGACGCCGATCCGTTTCCGGACATGGCGTCCGGCCCGGACGACGTCGAGACCGCATACGCGCGCGGTGCCGCCGCTCGGCCGGACGCGGGTGCTGAGGATGTCGATCAGTGTCGTCTTACCGGCGCCGTTGTGCCCGAGCACCGCGAGGACGGTTCCCCGGCCGACGCGAAGGCTGACGTCGGCGAGCGCCGTCACGTCACCGTAGTGCTTGGCGAGGCCGGTCACCTCGATGGCAGCCTGCTCCATCGCCACTCCCTGGGATAGTTCGCCGAACCTACCGAGGGATTCGGTGCGACCGCAATGAATACGCGCGGACTCCGGACGCGCGTGACAATTCCGGGCGGTGTTCTCCGCATGCGCGTCACAAGAACCGCGAGTGACAGTTCCGGGCCGGACCATGATGACGGGGGTGACAAAAGAAACGGGGAGATTTCGGTGTCCTTGCCGGGGTGTTCGGGCACAGGTAATTTACCGCTTTCGTGGCCGAGGAGTTTCGGCTGTGCTTCCGCAATTCTCCGATTCCCCCGGGAGTGACCGTTGTGAAGTTCCGACTGAAATCGAAAAGATCCGTGCAGGCTCTGGCCGTCGGCACGGTGGCCGCCGTCGCTGCCACCCTGGGTGTCATCGGGGCAGGCTCGAGCACGGCAGCGCCTGCGTCGCTGACCCTGAAATACACCTGTCCGTTCCCCCTGATCGGCGATCAGACGCTGACCGTGAAGATCGACACGGTGCTGCCCGATGACGCGGTGGCCGGGAAGACGTCCACCCCGATCACGTTCGACGTCGACGTGACCGTGCCGGCGGACGCGACCGCGGGACTTTCGCTGGTCGGGGCCACCACGATCGAAGGCAGCGCGAAGGCCGCCGCGGTCCTGAAGTATCCGGTCGACAAGACGCTGAACCTCGGCCTGCCGCTGGCGATCCCGGTGACCCCGGTGCCGGAGTCGGGCGATTTCCACGTCAAGACGAGCGGCAAGGCGCCCGCGGTGACGTTCCCCAGTGCCGGTACCGCTTCGGTGACCGTCGGGAACTTCAGCACCACGATGACCCCGAAGAACGCTCAGGGGCAGCCGACCGACCTCGGCACGTTCACCTCGGACTGCGTCGTCCAGCCGGGACAGAACCAGCTGCTGGGGACGTTCGAGATCAAGCCGGCCGGTGGTGGCACCACGACTCCGACCACCACCACTCCCACGACGGACCCCACGCCGACGACGGAACCGACGCCGACCACGGAACCGACCCCGACGACTGAGCCGACGCCGACCACGGAGCCGACTCCCACGACTGAGCCGACTCCCACGACGGAGCCGACCCCGACGACGGAACCCACTCCCACTACCGAGCCGACGCCGACCACGGAGCCGACTCCCACGACTGAGCCGACGCCGACCACGGAGCCGACCCCGACGACGGAACCCACTCCGACCACGGAGCCGACCCCGACGACGGAACCCACTCCGACCACGGAGCCCACTCCGACGACCGAGCCGACTCCCACCACGGAGCCGACCCCGACCACCGAACCCACGCCCACCACGGAGCCGACTCCCACGACGGAACCCACTCCGACGACCCAGCCGACGGGCACGACCACAACGCAGCCGCCGGGTGACACCAAGATCGTCTACGGGGTCAAGGGCAAGACCACCATCGCCGGGCTGAACGCGAAGCTGCCCCTCGGTCCCGGGGAGTTCGCCGCGAAACTGAACGCCCAGTCGGGCAAGTTCACCGGGCAGTTGTCGCTGCCGCCGTCGTCGGTGCAGTTCCGTTTCCTGGGCTTCTTCCCGGCCTCGGCGACGGTGAAGATCAAGCAGGTCGGCGACGTGACGGGCACTGTCACCGCGGGCGCGGTCAAGGCGGACACGAAGGCCGACGTCAACCTGCTCGCGGTGCGGCTCTTCGGCTTCCCGATCATGGCGAGCTCCTCGTGCCAGACGGCTCAGCCCGCCGACATCCCGCTGGTCTCGGCGCACGGGTTCAACCCGCTCAAGGGCGGCAAGCTGACCGCGGAATACAAGCTGCCGCAGTTCCGCGGCTGCGGTCTGCTGACCCCGTTGATCAGTGCGATGGCCTCGGGTGACGGGAACAGCCTGGAGGTGAACCTCACCAAGAAGTAGGCGAACTCGTGAGTGGTAATGACGGTACTAACCGTCATTACCACTCACGCTTTCACCCCCGGAACAGTTACGCGCATTACAACAATTCCCCTCCCCGAACCCCGCCTCACGCATTGCTTGTTTCCCCGATCTTCCGCAAGTAGCGTGCTGCACAAGTTGGCCGTCGGCCGAGAAGTACGAAATGAGGAAGCCCGAATGTCAGTGATGACCGGGCGCGTTCTGCGCGCCTTCCTGCTCCCGGCGGTGCTGGGGCTGGGGGCGCTTTCGCTGGCTTCCGCCTCGGCCGCCGACCAGGCGCTGGTCCGGCAGGCCGAACCCGGACAGCAGCCTCCGTCCGCCGCGCAAGCCGGGCTGAAGTTCGGTTTCCACGTCGGCGACGGACAACAGCCCACGACCAGCCGCGTCGCGAAACTCGGTTCGGACATCACGTTCCCGCAGGGCGGGTTCGACGGCATGATCCTCGGTTTCACCGACAAGTCGCCGATCTCCGGCAAGCTCGCCATCCCGTCGACGTCGAGCTACTTCGTCTCCTTCCGGTTCATGCCCGCCACCGGCACCGTCGAACTCATCCCTGACGGCGACGCGACCGGCGTCGTCGATGTGGACACCGGCGCCACGGGCGACTGCAAGCAGGTCGGCACCGCCATCTGCGCGCACACCGATGTCACGTCGAAGGTGTTCATCAAGCTTTCGAATGTCAAAGTGGACGGAAAGGTCCTCGATGTCGGTCCGAACTGCCGGACGGCGCAGCCGGCCGTGGTGAACATCAAGGCGCTGGTACCGCTCGCGTTCCCCGCCCCGCCGGTGAAGGTCACCAGCACCTTCTCCACTCCGGGATTCACCGGTTGCGGGGTCCGTGAGGATCTGAGCCCGTTGCTCACCGGTCTGGTGGCCGGGCCGGGCAACACGCTGGTCACCAACCTCAAACTGCGGTGCGTCGGCTCGGCGGGTCCCCCCAACGGATGCGGAGCCTGACGATGACCAATCCCGTCACCCTGCTCGCCCGTGCGCCGGAAAAGGCGGCGGCGGGACTGCGCGAATTCGGCCGCATGTGCGCCATGGGCCTCGATGTCATCCTCGCGATGTTCCGCCGCCCGGTGCAGGTCCGCGAGTTCATTCAGCAGTTCTGGTTCATCGCCAGTGTTTCCATCACGCCGGCGATCCTCGTCTCGATCCCGTTCGGCGCCGTGATCTCGCTCCAGCTCGGTTCGCTGACGAGCCAGATCGGTGCCCAGCAGTTCAACGGCGCGGCGAGCGTGCTCGCCGTGGTGCAGCAGGCCAGCCCGATCGTGACGACGCTGATCATCGCGGGCGCGGGCGGTTCGGCGATCTGCGCGGACCTCGGCGCGCGCAGCATCCGCGAGGAGATCGACGCGATGGAGGTGCTCGGCGTCTCGCCGATCCACCGGCTCGTCGTGCCCAGGGTCCAGGCGGCCATCGGGGTTTCGGTACTGCTCAACGGTCTGGTCAGCGTCGTCGGCGTGCTCGGCGGCTACTTCTTCAACGTCATCGTGCAGGGCGGGACGCCGGGTGCGTACCTCGCGAGCTTCAACGCGCTCGCCCAGCTGCCCGACCTCGTGGTCAGCTCGATCAAGGCGTTCATCTTCGGTTTCCTCGCCGGCGTGGTGGCCTCCTACCGGGGCCTGCACCCCAGGGGCGGGCCGAAAGGCGTCGGTGACGTCGTCAACCAGTCGGTGGTGATCACGTTCCTGCTCCTGTTCTTCGTCAACACGATCCTGACCGCGCTGTACCTGCAGCTCGTCCCCGCGAAGGGAACCTGATCCCGTGACCAGCGTCCCCGAGCGGGCCCGAGAGGCGTTCAAGCGGCCCGGCAACAGCCTCTACGAGCTGGGCGACCAGCTGATGTTCTACGTCCGCGCGATCGCGGCGATCCCGATGGCCGTTACCCGCTACTTCCGTGAAGTGGTGCGGCTTCTCGCCGAGGTGACGTTCGGAACCGGTGCCCTCGCGGTGATCGGCGGCACCGTCGGCGTGATGGTCGGCCTGTGCGTGTTCACCGGGATCACGGTGGGCCTTCAGGGTTTCAGTGCCCTGAACCAGATCAACATCTCCGCGATGACCGGATTCCTCACCGCGTACTTCAACACCCGGGAGATCGCGCCGCTTTCGGCCGGGCTCGCGCTGTCGGCGACCGTCGGGGCCGGGTTCACCGCGCAGCTGGGCGCCATGCGGATCTCCGAAGAGATCGACGCGCTGGAGGTGATGGCGGTACGCAGCATGCCGTATCTCGTCACCACCCGGATCGTGGCCGGGTTCGTCGCGATCATCCCGCTCTACGTGATCGGCCTGCTGATCTCCTACCTGGGTTCGCGGGTGACGACGGTGGTGTTCTTCGGCCAGTCCGGTGGCACCTATGACCACTACTTCTCCTTGTTCCTACCACCCGAAGACGTGCTCTGGTCGTTCGCGAAGGTGCTGGTGTTCAGCGTCGGCGTCATCCTCACGCACTGCTTCTACGGCTACCGCGCGGCGGGCGGCCCGGCGGGCGTCGGAGTCGCGGTCGGCCGCGCCGTGCGGACGTCGATCGTGCTGATCAGTGTGCTGGACCTGTTCCTCAGCCTGGCGATCTGGGGCGCCACCACGACGGTGAAGGTGTCCGGATGAGTGCGCGGGCCAGGACCCAGGCCGCCGGGCTGGCCTTCCTGTTCATCCTGGTGCTGCTCGGCTGGGTCGCCGTCGCGATCTTCAACAAGGACTTCGAACGCGCGGAAGTGGTCACGCTCAAGACCGATCGCGTGGGCAACCAGCTGGCCCCGCCCGCCGAGGTCAAGGTCCGCGGAGTCCCGTTCGGTGAGGTCAGGGCGGTCCGGGGCAGTGCGGAGGGAGCCGAGATCGACCTCGCGATCGACCCGGAGAAGATCGACCAGCTGCCGCGGAACATCTCGGCGCGGTTGCTGCCGAAGACGGTGTTCGGCGAGCGCTACGTCAATCTCGTCCTTCCGGACCGGCCCGCGGGGGGTTCGCTGCAGGACGGCGACGTCATCACCCAGGACCACTCCGCGAACGCGATCGAACTCGAACGCGTGCTCGGCGACCTGCTGCCGTTGCTGCGGGCGGTGCAGCCGCAGAAGCTCAACAGCTCGCTCGGGGCGATCTCGCTCGCGCTCGACAATCGCGGGAAACCCTTGGGGGACAGTATCGTCCAGCTCAACGACCTCCTCGGCCGGCTGAACCCGCTGATGCCGCAGTTCAAGGCCGACATCACCGGCCTCGCCGATGTCGCGGACCTCTACCACGGTGCCGCGCCGGACATCCTCAAGGCGTTGTCCGACCTGTCCACCACCGCGAAGACCATTGTGGACACTCGCGTTGATCTCGACCGGCTGTACACCAGCGTCACCACCGCGAGTGGTGACATGAACAAGTTTTTGGTGGAGAACAAGAACAACATCATCGGCGTCAGCGTCAAGAGCAGGCCGACGCTGGAACTGCTTTCCCGGTACTCGCCGGAGTTCCCGTGCCTGTTCGACGCGGTGAACCGGCTCAAACCGGTGATGGAGAAGGCCTTGGGCAAGGGCACCGGTGAGCCCGGCATGCACGTGACGCTGTCCGTCCGCGACCCTCGGGACAAGTACGTCCCGGGCCGCGACGATCCGCGGTTCGACCAGAAGGGCGGCCCCCGGTGTTACGGCGGAGGTGGAAGCTCCGCGGCGCTGTCCTTCGCCACCGACGGTGACCTCGGCCCGGCGAATTCGAAGGGGGAGCGAGGGCTGGTCGCCGAGATCCTGGCGCCGTCGCTCGGGATGAAGCCGGCCGAGGTCCCGGACTGGAGCAGCGTGCTGGCGGGACCGGCGTTGCGCGGCACGGAGGTGACCGTCCGATGAGGAGTGTCGCGGGGCCGGCGTTCAAGGGCCTGATCTTCTTCGTGGTCACCGTGGTGGCCACCGGGATCCTGGCCGTCACCATCGCGAACTCCGGGGTCGGCACCACCGTCGGCTACACCGCCCGGTTCACCGACGCGACGTCGGTCAACCCCGGGGACGAGGTCCGGATGTCCGGTGTCCGGATCGGTCAGGTCGATGCGATCGGAGTGGTCGAGCACCGGCTCGCGGATGTGCGGTTCTCGATCGAGGACAAACGCCGCCTCACCTCGTCCGCCACGGTCACCATCCGCTACCGCAACCTCGTCGGCCAGCGGTATCTCGCGATCGACCCCGGGCCGGCCGAAGGGGCGTCGGCGCTGCCCGACGACAAGCTGATCCCGCTGGAGCGGACGCGTCCCGCGCTGGATCTCACCGCGTTGTTCAACGGGTTCAAACCACTCTTCCAGGCGCTGTCGCCGAACGACGTCAACCAGCTGTCGTTCGAGATCGTCCAGGTGCTGCAGGGGGAGGGGACCACGATCGACAGCCTGCTCGAGCACACCGGGTCGCTGACGGCCACCTTGGCGGGCAAGGACGAGGTGATCGGTCAGGTGGTCGGGAACCTCAACACGGTGCTGGACACGCTGAACAGCCAAGGCGACCAGTTCGACAAGCTCGTCGACGTGACCGCCAAGCTGGTTTCCGGGCTCGCCGCGGACGCGAAACCCATCGGGCAGGCGATCGGCGGGCTCGGCGAGCTCACCACCGCCACCGCGGATCTGCTCAACGATGGCCGTGCGCCGTTGAAGGACAGCATCGTCACCCTCGGCGACCTGTCGAGGAACCTCGCCGACAACACCCCAGTGTTCGAGCAGTTCCTGGCGAACCTCCCGAAGAAGCTGGACCGCATCGGCTCGATGGTCTCCTACGGCTCGTGGATCAACTTCTACCTGTGCTCGGCGAAATCGGACGCGGCACCCGCCCCGGGCGGCCCGCCGGTCGGAATCCCGCTCACCCAAGGACGGTGCCGGTGAAAGCGCCTCGTATCAAGCCTTTCCGCACCCGGAACCCGATCGCGGTCGGTGCCGTCACGGCGGTGCTGATGGCCTTGGGCGGTTCGGCGGTGTTCTTCTCCGACGACCTGCCGCTGATCGGCGGCGGCACCACGTACGCCGCGGAGTTCACCGAAGCGGCCGGGCTCAAGCGCAACGACGAGGTCCGCGTCGCCGGCGTGAAGGTCGGCGAGGTCAGCGACGTCCTGCTGGACGGCGGCCACGTGAAGGTCCTGTTCCGGGTCAAGGACACCTGGATCGGCAACCGGACCACCGCCGCGATCAAGATCAAGACCTTGCTGGGACAGAAGAACCTGGTCATCGACCCGGTCGGCAACGCCGAGCTCGACCCGGACGAGCCGATCCCGGCGGAGCGCACGAGTTCCCCCTATGACGTCACCACGGTCTTCAACGACCTCGCGAACACCGTGGGCGCGATCGACACCGATCAGCTGGCGAAGGCGTTCGGGACGTTGTCTGAAACTCTCGGCGCGTCGACGCCGCAGGACGTGCGGATCGCTTTCGACGGCATCACGGCGTTGTCGAAGACGCTCGCGTCCCGCGACGAGGAATTGGTGAAGCTGTTCGCCAACACGAACAAGGTGTCCCAGACCCTCGGAGACCGGTCGCAGCAGATCGAGGCGCTGATCCGCGACGGGAACACGCTGCTGACCGAGCTGAACGCGCGCAAGGACGCCATCGCGAAGCTGTTCAGCGGGGTCAAGAACCTTTCGGTACAGCTCAAGGGATTGGTGGCGGACAACCAGAAGACGCTCGGCCCGGCGCTCGATCAGCTCGACCGCGTCGCCACCGTGCTGCAGCGCAACCAGGACAAGCTCGGCGAAAGCCTGCGGCTGGCCGGGCCGTTCTACCGGCTGCTCGGCAACGCGGTCGGCAACGGCCGGTGGATCGACACCTACATCTGCGGGCTCGTCCCGACCGGCAGCACACCGGGCAGCTGTATGCCCTCGAGGAACGGGGGGCGCTGATGGGCCGCCATTTCACGTTGAGCGATCTCGGGGCGCAGTCCCGCCGCCGCGCCTGGGTGCGTCGGCTGGCGCTCGCCGTCGTCGCGGGATTGATCGTGACAGCGGTCTGGCCGCTGGTGACGAAGCCTTCCGAGCGGACCTTGACCGGGTATTTCACCGCGACGGTCGGGGTCTACCCGAACACCGAGGTGCGCGTGCTCGGCGTCGTGATCGGCTCGGTCACCAAGGTCGAACCGCAAGGCACGAACGTCGTGGTGACCATGACGGTCCGCCCCGATGTCAAGCTGCCCGCCGACGCCGGCGCCGTCGTGATCACGCCGAGCCTCGTGGCCGACCGGTACGTCCAGCTCACCCCGGTGTACCTGGGCGGACCCGAAATGGGCGACGGCGGCCGGATCCCGGTCGAGCGCACGGTGACCCCGGTCGAGGTCGACGAGCTGCTGACCAGCCTCAACCAGCTGATGACCGCGCTCGGACCGAAGGGCGCCAACAAGGACGGCGCCGTCAGCGACGTCCTGACCAAGGCCGCGACCTATCTCGACGGCAACGGCGGGCGGCTCGGCGAGGCGATCAAGAACCTCGGCGAATTCGCCCGCACGGCGAGCGATTCCAAGGACGACCTGTTCGAGTCCGTCGACAACATCAGCAAGTTCACCGCGATGCTCGCGTCCAACGACGGCCGGGTGAAGGAGGCGATCCAGCAGATCGCGTCGATCAGCAAGGTCCTCGCCGACCAGCGCGACCAGTTCTCCGGTGCGATGACCGAACTGACCGAGGCACTGAGCGTCGTCCAGGGTTTCATCAAGGACAACCGCGGCAAGGTCAAGTCCGATGTGGACAAACTGGCCGAGGTGACGAAGGTGCTCAGCCAGCAGAAGGCGTCACTGGGCGAGGCGATGGACGCCGCGCCGAACGCGCTGGCGAACCTGCTCGCCGCCTACAACCAGGGCGCGGGCACGCTCGACGGCCGCGGCAACCTCACCGAGTTCTCGGGGGCGAAATGAACTCCCGCCTGAAATGCGCCGCCGTGCTGGCGCTCACGCTGGCCGCCACCGGCTGCAGCAGCGGCGTCGACGTCTACGACATCCCGCTTCCCGGCGGCGCGGCGCTGGGCGAGCATCCGATCCACGTGACGGCGAGCTTCTCCAACGCACTGGACCTGGTGCCACAGTCCGGGGTCAAGGTCAACGACGTCCCGGTGGGCCAGGTGCGGACGGTCGAACTGGCCCCGGACGGGCGCAGCGCCGTGGTCGGGCTGCTGGTCAACGGGGACGTGAACCTGCCGTCCAACGCGGTCGCGCGGCTGCGGCAGGCGAGCATCCTCGGCGAGAAGTTCGTCGAGCTGGCGCCCCCGGACGAGGGCAGCCCGAGCGGGCGGCTGACCGACGGCGCCGTCATCCCGCTGGCGCGTTCGTCGCTGACCCCGGAGATCGAAGAGGTCTTCGGCGCGCTTTCCTTGCTGCTCAATGGTGGAGGCGTCGCGCAGGTGCAGAACATCACCCGCGAACTCAACGACGCGCTCGGCGGCAAGGAAAGCGCGGCCCGCAGCCTGCTGTCCAATTTGGACACCTTCGTGCGCGGCCTTGACGAGCACAAGGCGGAGATCACCCGCGCGATCGAGAGCGTCAACCGGCTCGCGGCGACGCTGAACTCGAACACGGAAGAGATCAAAGCGACCCTCAACGGGCTCACGCCCGGGATCGAGGTGCTGAACGACCAGCGCCAGGCGCTGGTCGGGATGCTGAAATCGCTGGACGGGCTCACGTCGGTCGCGGTCGACACGGTGAACCGCAGCAAGGACGACCTCGTCGCGGATCTGAAAGCGCTCGAACCGTTGCTGCGGCGGCTGGCCGATTCCGGGGACAAGCTGCCGAAGGCGATGGAGATGATCTTCACCTTCCCGTTCCCCGACGCCGCGCTCGAAGCCATCCGCGGTGACTACCTGAACACGTTCCTGACCTTCAAGAACAGTGGTGGCCGCTGATGCTGACCAAGCTCGTCCGCGCCCAGGTGGTGGCCTTCGTGGTCATCGCGGTCCTGGGTGTCGCCTACGTCGGCGCGACCTACGCGGGGCTCGACAAACTGGTGCTCGACCGCGGATACACCGTCACTGCACGGTTCGCCACGGGCGGCGGGATCTTCAGCAACGCGGAGGTCACCTACCGGGGCGTGCCGATCGGCCGGGTCGGGCCGTTGCGGCTGACCGTCTCCGGGATGGAGGTGGAGCTGAACATCGACTCGGGCAGCCCGGAAGTGCCCGCGGACACCGAAGCGGTCGTCGCCAACCGTTCGGCCATCGGCGAGCAGTACGTCGATCTGCGGCCGCGCCGCGGTGACGGGGCGATGTTGCGGGACGGTTCGGTGATCAGCGAATCCGACACGAAGATCCCGCTGCCGGTGGACATCGTTCTGTCCAGTGTGGACTCTTTCGCGAACTCGGTGCCGAAGCCGGCGCTGCGGACCGTCATCGACGAGTTGTACAACGCGACGACCGACGCGGGCCCGGCGCTGGATCAGCTGGTGGGCCGGGGAATCGAGTTCGTCAAGGAGGCGAGCGAACACGTCGGCCCGCTGACCAGGTTCGTGACCGACGCGCACGTCGTGCTCGACACCCAGGTCGAGCAGGCGAACGCGATCCGCTCCTTCGGTGCGAACGCGAAACTGCTCGCCGAGACGCTCAAGAACTCCGACGGAGACCTGCGCAGGCTGATCCCGGCCGTTCCGGCGGCGGCGAACGAGGTGAGCACCCTCTTGAGGGAGTCCGGCCCGAGCCTCGGCATCCTCCTGGCGAACCTGCTGACCACCGCGGACGTGCTGGAAACGCGGCAGGACGGCATCGAGCAGCTGCTGGTCACCGCGCCGAAGGCGGTCGCGGCGGGCAGCGCCATCGTCGGGCCGGAGGGGGCCCGCGTCGGCCTGTCGCTGACGTTCTTCGATCCGCCGCCGTGCGTCACCGGTTACGGGACCGCTTACCGCGACGGGCTCGACACCTCGCCACGACCGCTCAACACCGCCGCGCGCTGTGCCCTGCCGAAAGGCAACCCGACGAATGTGCGCGGCTCGCAGAACGTGCCGGCGGGTGGCCGGTGAAGGGAGTGAAGGCGATGACCCGGTTCACGGGACTGCTCGCGGTGCTCGCCACCGCGCTGGCCGCCTGGTTCGGCTACACCTGGTGGGACGCCGGGAGAGACGACGGCGTCGCGCGGGCCGCGGTCCGCGAAGAGGCGCTGCAAGTGGGCAGGCAGGCGGTGTCCGCACTGACCACTTTGGACTACCGGCAGGCGGAACAGGGTTACCAGAACTGGCTGAACCTCTCCGGTGGTGCCTTGCACGACGAGCTGGCGAGTGACCGGCAAGGCGGTCTCACCCGGATCGGCCAGGCGAAAACCGTCACCACCGGCCGGGTCGTCGACGCGGCGGTGACCGAAGTGGACAGTGGCGGCGGGACCGCCGAGGTGATCGCCTCGGTCGAACTCGAAGTGCGGCCCGAAGGCGGCGACGCCGTGACCAAGCACAACCGGTTCCGCGCCGCCCTGAACCGGACGCCGGACGGCTGGCGGGTCACCTCGCTCGGCCAGGTCCCGGTGACCGACAGCGGAAAGCCCTGACGGAGGACGGAATGCACACGAAACGAGCCGTCAAACCGGTCCGGCGCACGGTGAAGGTCGCCGGGAAAATGGGCGGGAGTGCCCGGACCGGCGTCATCGAAGCCACTGAAGCCACTGAGACTGCCGAGGCCGTCCCCGAACCTGTGCGGCGGAGTCGTCGTCCGCTGGTGTTCGGCGCGGTCGCGCTGGTGATGGCGGGCCTCGCGGGGTGGTTCGCTCTCGAAGCGCGGGACGCCACGGCGGTGCTGACGCACAACACCGCGCTGACCGACGTCGCCACCACCGCGGAGGTGGGCGACCAGGTCGGCAAGGCGCTCGGCACGATCTTCTCCTACCGGTACGACGATCCCGCCAAGAGCGAGCAGGCCGCGAAGGAGGTCCTGACCGGGCCGGCGCTGGGGCAGTACGACCAGCTGTTCGCCCAGGTCCGGACCCTCGCGGCCGAGCAGAAGCTGATCGTCACGTCGGCGCCGGTGGTTTCCGGCGTCAAGGTGCTCGACGGGGACCGGGCGTCGCTGCTGGTGTTCCTCGACCAGACCGGCGTGCGGGGCGACGGGCAGCGGAGTACCGGCGCGGCCCAGCTGAGCGTCACCGCGGAACGAGCCGACGGCAAGTGGCGAGTCACCGCCCTCTCCGCCGCTTGATCTGTGATCAGACACGGATCTCGCGTGATGAGACGCCGTAAACCCGAGTGCGGCGTCCAGTCACGTGAGTCACGTGCCCGATCACGCGAATCACGCTTTCACCCCACTGCCCCGGCTCACCCACGAACGCGACCCGTTCGACCTTCTCCTCAATAACCCCGACTGCCGCTCACGACCGTGCTCAGAACTGGGTGGTCGTGAGTGATTCGGGTCGTTAGAGCCAAGAGTGGTTGAGGTAACTACGTCGGGCGAAGTTTGTGATCCCGCTTGCCTGGCGTTGGTGGTTCTGCTGGCCGGTGCGCAGGCGGCGGTTTCGCGTGATTGGAGAGACGACACGCGTGTCCAGATGGACGACACGGGGTGGAAGCCCGGCCGCGGGCGTGTCGTCCGTTCGGTCACAGGTGTCGTCCGCTCAGTCACGCGTGTCGTCCGTCCGGTCACGTCCGGGGAGGCTGCGGTATCGCGTGGCACGGGACTCGTGAGTGATTCGGGTCGTTAGAACGACCTGTCTGAGTTCAGGACATCGTGCACAGTTGATGTTTCAGGACATCGTGAACACTTGACCGGCCTGTCGGTGTGGTGGCCAGGGGTGTTGTGGTGATCATGCGGCGATGGGCAGAGCAGGG
>NZ_JAJPWS010000026.1:0-60501 GCF_046549055.1 Amycolatopsis sp. lyj-112
ATTCGTCGACCGGGCGGGGTTTGGCGTAGGCCTCGATCGCCGCTGCGGTGCGGGCGCCTGCTTCGTCGTCGAGCAGGCCGGTGAGTTTCCAGTACCCGTCTTTACGACGGTGCACTCTCAACTCACGACGCGGCTGGACGGGTTCGGGATCTTTCGGCTCAGCGCCATCCGGGTCCAGCCAGGCGATCAAGCCTTCTTCAGCGGCCGCGATCTGCCCAGGACCCCCATCACGAGCAAGATCGGCGAGAATCTTTTCGGCGGCGTCACGGTTCTCAACCGACACATGCACGGGGATCTTCTTCAGCACTCCGATGATCTGGTCGATGTGCTGTTCCCCGACAGCGCCTTCCGCAGCCGCGACAGCCGTCGCAGGTGCCAACGCTGGAACCTCGGTGCCGTCGAGTGCACGGGTCGGGCTCAACGCTACCGCGCGATCCACGAGCTTCTTCGCCTCAGCCGGAGAAATCCGCGCGACATCAGCAAGCCACATTTTCGTATTGGCATACCCGTACAAGTCTTTCGCGCCCCGAGACTCGATCTCCGCAAGGTACGTGCCCAGCACGGCGGACGCGGCACGCATCAGCGTCAACGCCTCAGTCGCTCCGTGGGCAAGCTCCAGTTTCCCGGCACGCCACAACTCCTGCGGGAACTGAGGAAGAACGGAAGTCTCGGACACCCCTCCACAATACCGCACATTTGTCGAACTCGTGTTCGTAATTATCTGCAACAATGAACCGGCACGGATAACACTAAAGGGCGATCGAAGCACGTGCCCAGATTGTCTGACGGTTAGCGGGAGGAGGACATCGGAAGGGGTGGTCGTGAGTGGCGATTCGGGTTATTCGAGGGGTAGGGCAAACGTGGTGTGGTCTTGTTCTGGGTGGGCCGTCTGCGGTTTCGCGTGACTGGATGGACGACACGTGTCCGGCCGGACGGCACGCGGCCGAAGGCTCGGTGCAGAGATCGCCATCCTTCTGCCGGCGGATGACGTGAGACAAGCAGACCTTGCCTCACCACAGGACCCCGACGCGAAGGGGCCTTTCCCCGCATCTGATACGGCGAAAGACCCCTTCACATCACTCAGCACAGACCACCTGAGACGTCACCATTACCACTCACGACAACGTCTTCACATAACGTTGACAAGGAACGGAAATCGCTCCATCCGGCCCCGAAGCCCGATACTCGAACCCGCCCGCGTCGACCCATTCGCTCCGCTCATAGAATCGCCGCGCCCGCGCGTTTCCCGGCGCCACCGCGAGCCAGGCGAGAGAATGCCCGCCGGCCCCGACAAGCCGTTCGGCCTCCGCGAGCAACACCCCGGCCACGCCGCTGCCACGATGCGCCGAAGACACGTAGACCTGCTCGACTTCATCGCCGACGACCATTACGAACCCTGCCACCTCGCCGTTCACCCAAGCGACAGCCGTGTCACCGACCCGCGCCGCTGCCCGCTCCCAGAATGACTCGCGAGTGCGGACCCGTAAAAGCGCGTCCGGCACGTTGCCGAGGTGGCCGTCCCGCCAGCCGTGATACCAGATCTCGGCGACGGCCCTGGCGTCTTCGGCGACCGCGGGCCGCAAGGTCACATCGTTCGGCATTCGCGGATTCTAGGCGGGAGAACCGCTGGAAACGAGCGTTCCGATCCGCCGCTCCACCTCGTCCGCGCTCGCGTTGCCGGAAACCAGTGTCACCACTCGTTCCCCGTCGTCGGCGAGCAGTGTCGGATATCCCGTGACGCCCAAATCCCGTGCCCGCTGGAAATCGGTGGCCGCGGACACGCGGTCGAGTGCGGCTTCGACGTCGTCGCCGTCGAGTCCTCCTCGCTGCGCGACGATGCGGTAGGTCGAGACTTCGGACAGGCTCAGCCCGTCGAGGTAGAAAGCCTCCTGCAGCAAGGCCGCGAGCCGCACCGCGCGGTCCGGCGCGACTTCTCGCAACGCCGCCATGCCGCACGCGGCGGCTTCGGAATCCATGACGAACGCGCCGTCCGCGATGAGTCGTTCGTAGCTCTCCCCGAACGGTGCGCCCGTGCGCGCGGTGATCTCGGCGTTGGCTCCCTGGACGTAGCCGAACTGCCGGATCGGTACCCGGCGCCCGCCGAGGAACAGGCCGCCCGACACCACCTCGACCAGGAGGTCCGGGTGCCGGTGCGCGACGTCGGCCATCGTGCGGGCGAACCCGTACGACCAGCCGCAGTACGCGTCGAAGACATAGATGAGCTTCATAACGAACCCAACGATGTCTGACCTGTCAGATATTCCTAGCGGAGCCGGGGGAGCGCGTCGCGGGCGAAATGGCTCAGCGTTCGGAGGTCTTGGGTGAGCTGCTTGCGATGATCCGAGGGCAGCGGGTCGAGGAAGAACCGCTGGATGTTCTCGACGTGCACCCGCGCCGCCCGCACGGTCGTCTCCTCGCCCGTCTCGGTCAGCCGCACGAGCTGCACCCGGCGATCGTCGGGGTCGGAGGCGCGGATCACCAGCCCGAGCAGGGTCATCCGGTCGACCAGCCGGGTCGCGCCGCCGGTGGTCAGCACCTGCTCCTGCGCGATCGCGCGCATGCTCATCCCGGCCTCGCCCGACCGGCCGACGATCAGCAGCACCTCGAACATCAGGTGCGAGATCCCGCATTCGGTCTCCAGCGCCCGTCCGAGGAGGTACTCGAGCCGGTTCGCCGCGCCCATCAGCCGCCCGAACGCGACCACACGCGGGTCGTAGGCGGCTTCCTTCGCCGTGGTGATGCCCATTTCAGCTCCCTGCCGACAAGGCCAAATAGACGTCCAGCTGCTCGGTGAACTCGGTCAGATCGGCGCCGAGCAGTTCGCTCGCGCGCCCGATCCGGTACCGCAACGTGTTGACGTGGACGTGCAGCGCCCGCGCCGCTCGCGTCGGCGAGCCGGAACATTCGAGGAAGACGCGCAAGGTGTGCACCAGATCGGTGCCCTGTTCGGCGTCGTAGGTCAGCAGCGGGCCCAGTACCCGTTGCCGCAACGCGGCTCGCAGGGCGTCGGGCGCTCCCGCCAGCAGCAGCCGGTGCATGCCGATCTCGCCGCCGGGGACGACCTCGATCGTGCCCGGCCGTTCCGCCGCCACCGCCAGTGCGTAGCGCGCAACCTGCTTGGCGCCTCGCAGCATCGAAACCGGTGTGCGGTCGCTGATCCCGATCAGCACACGGCGGCAGGGCAGTAGCGATTCCACTCCCGCCAGAGAGGCCGACGTCGCCGCGGTCCAGTCCTCCGGCCACTCGCCGTTGTCCTCGGCGATCGCCCACGTCAGTTCCCCGGCCGGGCCGACGAGCGCGTCCGGAAGGAGTTCGGTCAGGATCGCGCGGGCGCTCGCGGTGCCCTCCGTGCGGGCGACGACGACGCGCAGATCGCCGCGCAGTCCGGTCGCGGTCAGCGCGGCATGCGGATCGCCGCCCTCGTCGAGCGCCGCCAGCAACGGTTCGAGCACGCGGTCGGTGACCGCGCGCACCTCGTCCGTCCGCGTCCGCGCGAGGCCGATCAGGCCGGCCAGTTCTTCGGCGATCTCCGCCTGCGCCGCGGTCAGCGCGCCACCGATCGCGAGCAGCCACGGCACCGCGTTCCTGCCGCCGACCGGCCGGAGCGACACGTCGTCCGCCTCGACCGCGCGTCCGCCCGCGGCGACGAACCGCCGCACCAGGTCGCCCGGCGCGGTGGCGGGAACCACCCAGCAGGGCAGGCCGATCTCGGCCCGCCCCCGCTCCAGGAGCGTTTCCACCGACGCGTCGTCGGTCGCCGCTGAAAGCAAACGCTTGCGCGCGCCTTCCCCGGCGGCGGCCAAGGCCAGCACGACGCGTTCGGTGACGACCGAGAACGAGAGGTCCGCGGGTACTTCCAGCAACGGGATCCCGTGCCGCGTGCAGGCTTCGACGAGGTCGCCGGGAATCCCGTCGGAATCCGCGCCGGACGCCGCCAGTGCCGCCGCCCCCGCCTTCGCCAGCGCGGCGACGAAGGCCTCGGAGTCGCCCGGCCCGCGCCACCACAGCAACCCGCTCAGCACGAGCTCGCCCGCCGACACGTATCGCCCGGGGTCGGGCAGTTCGGTGACGTAGATCCGGGACACCGAACGGTCGAGCAGACCCGTTCCGGCGCGCAGGCGCAAGCGCAACCCGGGAAGCGCCAGCAGAGTTTTCACGGTCGTCATCAGGTTTGTAGGAAACCACAAATCGACCGGCCCGCGCTGGGGAGATTTCATGCTTCGGCACCGTTGCCGCCATACGGGCACGGGGCGTCTACTGAGTCAGCCGTCACAGCCCAATGCCGAACCGAGGAGCCCGAGAGTGGATTTCCTGCGCCCCAGCTCGCTGACCGAGGCGCTCGCCGTCAAGGCCGAGCGGCCTGACGCGGTGCCCATCGCGGGCGGTACGGACATCATGGTGGAGCTGAATTTCGACCACCGCCGTCCGGACGCGCTGCTCGATCTCAACCGCGTCGGCGAACTCGCCGAGTGGTCCGCGGCCGACGGCCGGATCCGGCTCGGGGCGTCCGTGCCCTACGTCCGGGTGATCGCTGAGCTGGGTGAAGTTCTGCCCGCGCTGGCGATGGCCTCGCGCACCGTCGGCTCGCCGCAGATCCGCAACCGGGGCACCGTCGGCGGCAACCTGGGCGCCGCGTCGCCCGCCGGGGACACGCATCCCGTGCTGCTCGTGCTCGGCGCCGAGGTCGAAGTCGCGTCGGTGCGCGGAACGCGGCTGATCCCGGCCGAGGAGTTCTACCTCGGGGTCAAGCGCAACGCCCTCGCCCCGGACGAGCTGATCACCGCCGTGCACCTGCCCGCCGACGCCGGCCCGCAGCAGTTCGCCAAGGTCGGGACGCGCAACGCGATGGTCATCGCGGTCTGCTCGTTCGCCTTGGCGCTGCACCTCGACTCCGGCGAGATCCGCGCCGCCGTCGGTTCGGCCGCGCCGACCCCGCGCCGGGCGACCGCGGCGGAGGAGTTCCTCTCCGCCGAACTTCCCTGGTCCACCAAGGCTTCCATCGCGGATTCGGTCAAACGCCGGTTCGGTGAGCTGGTCTCGCAGGCGTCGTCGCCGATCGACGACGTCCGTGGCAGCGCCGACTACCGCAAGCACGCGTTGTCCGTCCTGGCCCGCCGGACGCTGACCTGGGCGTGGAACGACTTCCAGAAGGGTGAACGCGAGTGCGCGTGAACGTGACGATCAACGGCGAATCCCACCAGGCCGACGACGTCTGGGAAGGCGAGAGCCTGCTCTACGTACTCCGCGAGAGGCTCGGCCTCCCGGGTTCGAAGAACGCCTGTGAACAGGGCGAATGCGGTTCCTGCACGGTCTATCTCGACGAGGTCCCGGTCTGTTCGTGCCTGGTCGCGGCCGGTCAGGTCGAAGGCCGTGAGGTCCGGACGGTCGAGGGACTCGCCGACGGCGACGTGCTCGACCCGGTCCAGCAGTCCTTTGTGGACGCGGGCGCCGTCCAATGTGGCTTCTGCACGCCCGGTCTCGTGGTGGCCGCGCACGATCTGCTCAACCGGGTCGAAAGCCCGAGCGACGAGGAGATCCGCGAAGCGCTGGCGGGGAATCTGTGCCGGTGCACCGGGTACGAGAAGATCCTCGACGCAGTCCGGTTGGCCGCGACCAGGGGAGAGACCGCGTGAAGACCGTCATCGAGAACGCCGCGATCGCCACCGTCGACGGCGCGGGTACCGAGCACGCCTCGGGCCACGTCGTCATCGAGAACGAGCGCATCACGGCTGTCGGCGAGGGCCGGGCTCCCCGGGACGACTACGACGAGCGGATCGACGGCGCGGGTCACCTCGTCACTCCCGGGCTGATCAACACGCATCACCACCTTTACCAGTGGGCCACCCGCGGGCTGGCCGCCGACCACACGCTCTTCGAATGGCTGGTCGCGCTCTACCCGATCTGGGGCAGGCTCGACGCCGAGATCACGCACACCGCGGCCACGGCCGGGCTCGCGCGGCTCGCGACCACCGGGTGCACCACCGTCGCTGATCACCACTACGTCTTCCCGCGCGACGGCGGCGACCAGGTCGAAGCCCTGGCCGCCGCCCGGATCCGGATCGGCGTGCGGCTGCACGTCGTCCGCGGCTCGATGGACCGCGGCGAGTCCCAGGGCGGGCTCCCGCCGGACAACCTGGTCGAGGAGACCGAGGCCGCGCTGCTCGGCACGGAGGCCGCGATCGACCGGTTCCACGACGACGCCGCGGGCGCGCATCTGCAGATCGCGGCCGGACCGTGCTCGCCGTTCTCGGTGAGCGAGCGGCTGATGACCGGCGCCGCGGACCTCGCGCGCCGCAAGGGAGTCCGGCTCCACACGCATCTCGCCGAGACGATCGATGAGGAGAAGCAGTGCCTCGCCGAGGCGGGCTGCACCCCGGCCGAGTACGCCGACAAACTCGGCTGGCTCGGCGACGACGTCTGGCTCGCGCACTCCATCCACCTCGCTCCGGAAGCGATCCGGCGCATGGGCGCCACGGGAACCGGCGCGGCGCACTGCCCGACGTCGAACGGGCGGATCGGCGCCGGGATCGCCCCGGTGCGGCAACTGCTCGACGCCGGCGCGCCGGTCGGGCTGGGGGTCGACGGGGCGGCGTCCAACGAATCCGGTGGCCTGGGGGAGGAACTGCACCAGTCGCTGCTGCAGGCTCGTCAGCGCGGCGGCCCTCGTGCGCTGACCACGCGTGAGGCGTTGTGGATGGGCACGATGGGCGGCGCGCGCTGCCTCGGCCGGGAGAAGGACCTGGGCTCGATCGAGGTCGGCAAGCTCGCCGACCTCGCGGTCTGGAACCTGAACGGCCTGAACTACGCGGGGATCACCGATCCGGTCGCCGCGCTGGTGCTCGGTGCGACCCCGCCGATCGCGCGCCTGTTCGTCGGCGGCGCGACCGTGGTGACCGGCGGGGCGCTGCGCGAGGAATCCGAAGACGAGATCGCCCGTGAGCTGGCCGTGGCCAGTGCCCGGCTGAGGGAGACGGTATGACCACCACCGAGACCTCCGAGCAGACGACCGCCGCGACCGGGACCACCAATGGCGTGGGTGCGAGCCCCCGCCGTCCCGACGGCATTGTCAAGGTGCGCGGCGAATTCGCCTACTCCTCGGACCTGTGGCACGAGGACATGCTGTGGGGCGCGACGCTGCGCAGCCCGCATCCGTACGCGCGGATCACCGGTATCGACATCACCGACGCCCTCGCCGTGCAAGGGGTCTACGCGGTGCTGACCCACGAAGACGTGCCGGGCGTGAACAAGTACGGCCTGGAACACACCGACCAGCCGGTGCTCGCCGTCGACGTCGTGCGTTATGAGGGCGAACCGGTCGCGCTCGTCGCCGCGGATCACCCCGAGACGGCGCGCCGCGCGATGAAACGGATCAAGGTCGCCTACGAAGTCCTCGAACCCGTGACGGATTCCGAAAAGGCCGTCGCCGGCGAGGGCGCCGAACTGCATCCCGGCGGGAACGTGGTGCGGCACGCCAAGATCCGTCACGGCGACCAGTCGGTCAAGGCCGACGTCGTCGTGTCCGGGGTCTACGAAGTCGGCATGCAGGACCAGGCGTTCCTCGGTCCCGAGTCGGGGATGGCCATCCCCGACACCGAGGGTGGTGTCGACCTTTACGTTGCCACGCAATGGCTTCACGTCGACCAGCAGCAGATCATCGCCGCGCTGGGCCTGCCGAAGGACAAGGTGCGGCTGACCCTCGGCGGCGTCGGCGGCGCGTTCGGCGGCCGCGAAGACCTCTCGATCCAGGTCCACGCGTGTTTGCTCGCGCTGCACACCGGCAAGCCGATCAAGATGGTCTACAACCGCGAGGAATCGTTCTACGGGCACGTGCATCGCCACCCGGCGAAGATGTACTACGAGCACGGGGCCGACAAGGACGGCCGCCTGGTCTACGTCAAGGCGAAGCTGTACCTGGACGGCGGCGCGTACGCCTCGTCGACCGGCGCCGTGGTCGCGAACGCCGCCACGCTCGGTGTCGGTCCGTACAATGTGGACAGTGCTTCGATCGACTGCTGGGGCGTGTACACCAACAACCCGCCGTGCGGCGCGATGCGCGGATTCGGTGCGGTGCAGGCGGGATTCGCCTACGAATCCCAAATGGACAAACTCGCCGAGGCCTGCGGCGTCGACCCGGTGGATATCCGGATCCGCAACGCGATGGCCGAAGGCAGCCTCATGCCGACCGGCCAGGTGGTCGATTCCGCCGCCCCGGTCGCGGAACTGCTGGAACGCCTGCGCGCCAAGCCGTTGCCCGTCGCCCACGAGGAGCTGGACCTGCGCCGGATGCCCGGCGGCGTCTCCAACACCACGCACGGCGAGGGTGTCGTCCGCGGGGTCGGCTTCGCGGTCGGCATCAAGAACATCTGTTTCTCCGAGGGCTTCGACGACTACTCGACCGCCCGCGTGCGGCTGCAGCTCGTCGGCGGCGAACCCGCGGCGACCGTGCACACCGCGGCCTGCGAGGTCGGCCAGGGCCTGGTCACGATCATGCAGCAGATCGTGCGGACCGAACTCGGCATCGAGCAGGTGACGATCCTGCCGATGGACACCAACATCGGCAACGGCGGTTCGACGTCCGCGTCGCGCCAGAGCTACGTCACCGGCGGTGCCGTCCAGGCCGCGTGCGTCGCGGTGAGATCCGGGCTGCACAAGCATTTGGCGGGCACGCTCGCCGCGGACGGCCGGCTCAAGGTCGTCGGAGGCAAGGTCGTCGCGGCCGACGGCAGTGTGCTCGCCGACCTCGTCGACGTGCTCGGTGACGAGGTCTTCGACGAGACCGTGGAATGGCGCCACCGTCCGACGACGCCCATCGATCCCGAGACAGGGCAAGGGAACGCGCACGTCCAATATGGATTCGCGGCCCACCGCGCCGTCGTCGACGTCGATGTCGAACTCGGGTTGATCAAGGTAGTGGCGCTCGACTGCGCGCAGGACGTCGGCAAGGCGCTCAACCCGCAGGCGGTGCTCGGCCAGATCCAGGGCGGTTCCGCGCAGGGACTCGGGCTCGCGGTGATGGAGGAGATCCAGACCGTCGACGGCAAGATCCGCAACCCGTCGTTCACCGACTACCTGATCCCGACCGTGCTGGACATGCCGCCGATGGACATCGACGTCCTGGAACGGCCCGACCCCAACGCGCCCTATGGTCTGCGCGGGGTCGGCGAACCGCCGACGATCTCGGCCACCCCGGCGATCGTCGCGGCCATCCGTGCGGCCACCGGGCTCGCTCTTCCCCGCGTCCCGGTGCGCCCCGAACACCTCACCGGCACCTGAGAATCACCCGTACTTTTTCGAGCTAGGAGTCCATTCGTGGGTACCCGTTTGTCCATTTCGGAGTTCGACGAGCAGAAATGGCTCGCCGAGGCAGTGAAACTGGCCACCGCGAACGTCGAGCGCGGCGGCGGCCCGTTCGGCGCGCTGATCGTGCGGGACGGTTCGGTGCTCGCCACCGGGACCAACCAGGTGACGCCGTCACTGGACCCGACGGCGCACGCTGAAGTGGTCGCCATCCGCGCGGCCTGCCAGGCGATCGGCGACTACAAACTCGACGGCTGTGTCCTCGTGACCTCCTGCGAACCCTGCCCGCTCTGCCTTTCCGCCGCCCTCTGGGCGCGTGTCGGCAAGGTCGTCTACGCCGCGGACCGCCACGACGCGGCCAAGGCGGGCTTCGACGACCGCGAGTTCTACGACCTCTTTTCCCGCCCGCGCGAGACCTGGCCGCTACCCGTCGGCCATCTGTCCCTTCCGGACTCTTTCGCGCCTTTCGAGGCCTGGCTGTCGAAACCCGACAAGAAGGCCTACTGAGCAAGGATTCTTCCCGCGCCACAACGTTGTGGAGTAGGCATGACCCAATTAGGTACCGAGCGTCCCCACCTGCCCGCGCCCGAACCGAGGCGGCTGTCCGGGCTCGACCGCTGGTTCAAGATCTCCCTTCGTGGCAGCACGATCGGCCGGGAGGTACGCGGCGGGATCACCACCTTCGTCGCGATGTGCTACATCGTTCTGCTCAACCCGCTCATCCTCGGCGCGTCGGCCGACATCACCGGCGCCCGGCTGAGCACCGAGGCGATCACCACCGCGACCGCGCTGGCCGCGGGGGTCACCACGATCCTGATGGGACTCGTGGGCAACGCGCCGCTGGCGCTCGCGGCGGGCCTCGGCGTCAACGGCGTCGTCGCGTTCCAGATGGCGCCCACCATGACGTGGGCGCAGGCCTTCGGGCTCGTCGTCCTCGAAGGCGTCTGCATCGTGTTCATGGCCGTTTCCGGGATCCGGGAACGGATCATCAACGCGATCCCGATGCCGCTCAAGGTCGCGATCACCGTCGGTATCGGGCTCTACATCGCGCTGGTCGGCCTGGTCAGCGCCGGTTTCGTCACCCGCACCCCGGACGCCGCGCAGTCGACGGTGCCGGTGCGGATGGGCATCGCCGGCCATCTCGAAGGCTGGCCGATCGCGATCTTCTGCCTCGGCCTGCTGCTGATGATCGTGCTCGTGAGCCGCGGGGTTCCCGGCGCGGTGCTGATCAGCATCGCCGTCGCGACCGGGCTCGCGGTGCTGGTCAACAGCGTGCTCGAGGTCGACGGCTGGGGGCTGGTCGAGCCCAAGGTGCCCGATCAGGTCGTGGCACATCCCGACTTCAGCCTGCTGGGGGACATCGATCTCTTCGGCGGGTTCGCGTCGGCGGGCGCGGTGACCGCGGCGGTTTTCCTGTTCACACTGGTGCTTTCCGGGTTCTTCGACGCGATGGGCACGATCACCAGCGTCTCGGAGGAGGCGGGGCTGGTCAAAGACGGCAAGGTCGAGGGAATGGGCCGGATCCTGCTGGTCGACGGCGCCGGCGCACTCGCCGGTGGTGTCACCGGTTCGGCGCCCAACACGGTGTTCCTCGAATCGGCGGCCGGTGTCGGTGAAGGCGCGCGGACCGGCCTGGCGAGCCTCGTCACCGGTGGCCTGTTCACCGCGACGCTGTTCCTGACCCCGATCGCGGCCGTCGTCCCGGCGCAGGCCGCGGCGCCCGCGCTGGTGGTCATCGGCGGGATGATGATGGCGCAGTGCGCGCGGATTCCCTGGCGGGACATGGATTTCGCGATCCCGGTGTTCCTGACCATCGCGCTGATCCCGTTCACCTACTCGATCACGAACGGGATCGGCGCCGGCCTGGTCGCCTACGTGCTGATCAAGATCTGCAAGGGCAAGATCCGCGAGATCGGCTGGATCCTCGGGATTCTCGCGGCCGTGTTCGGGCTGTACTTCGGGATCGAGGGAATCATGTCCTGGTTCTGAGGTCTCGCGTGATCAGACGCGGAACTCGCGTGATTGGAGGCGTAACTCACGTGATCACGTGAGTTACGCCTCCAATCACGCTGGGGGCAGCAGGGTGCGCGCCAGCGCGACCGACGAAGCCCCGGCGACGTCGAGCGCCTCGGTGTTCCGCAGCGACCGGCTCAGCACGAAAGCTCCTTCGAGACTGTTGACCAGCGCGATCGTCAGCTGCCGCGCGGCCGCGGGCGCCAGGTCGTACTTGCCCAGTTTCTCGGTCCCGGTCTCGATCCAGGCCGTGAAGACGTCGGCCGTCGCGACCCGCAGCTTCTCGTTGGTGCTGGCGACCTCTAGCGCGACCGTCGCGATCGGGCAGGCGTCGGCGTAGTCGGTCGCGCGGAGGGTGTCGGCGGCACTGGCGAAGCAGGCCTCGATCCCGTGGATCAGGTCCGGCTCGTCGGCGAAGAAGATCTCGAACAGCGCGAGGTACAGCATCCCGGAAGTGCGGATGACCTCCTCGCCGAGCTGCTCCTTGCCGCCGGGGAAGAAGTGGTACAGCGAGCCGAACGGCGCGTTCGCGGCCTCGACGATCTGCTTCACCCCGGTGCCGGTGTAGCCGTTCCGCCGGAGCAGTTCGGCGCCGGCGGTCACGATGCGTTCCCTCGTCCCAGTCACGCCTCCATGATAGAGCGTTCTATCAAGTGCCCTCTCACCCCTGAAACGTGAAAGATACTCACTTCTATTGTGGACAGAGGTGGGTTGTTGTCAGGATCGGCCCGTAGTCCAACGACGGATCACGAGGTCGACATGCGCCGTACTGCCCGGTTCGCCATCGCCACGCTCCTGGCGGTCCTCTCGCTAGCGAGTCTCGGGACTCCGGCGAGTGCCGCCGAGCCCCCGACTTTCCGCAAATACGTCGCCCTCGGCGATTCGTACACCGCGGGGCCGCTGATCCCCTGGCAGCAGGCCAGCTGGTGCTTCCGGTCGAACAACAACTATCCGGCCTGGCTGGCCACCAAGCTGGGGCTCTACTACAAGTCCGGCGCCTTCACCGACGTCAGCTGCTCGTCGGCGGACAGCACGAACATGACCAGCCCCCAGACGGTGCCTTCGCCGAGCCTGGCGCTGGGCAGCGTGCCGGCGCAGTTCGACGCGCTGACCCTGGACACCGACCTGGTGACCGTCGGCATCGGCGGGAACGACTACAGCGTCTTCGGCAGCCTCATCTACACCTGCCCGACTCTGCGGGACGGCGATCCGACCGGTTCGCCCTGCAAGGACCACTTCACGATCAACGGGACCGACACGTTGCTCGCGGCGATCGCGAACACGCAGCGGAACCTCGAACGTGTCGTCAAGGGCGTCCGTGAGCGCTCGCCCGGCGCCACCATCGTGCTGGTCGGCTACCCGCGCATCGTGCCGTCGAAGGGGTACTGCCCCAGCGTGGTCCCGTTCGCCGACGGCGACTACGCCTGGGCCGACCTTGTCGAGCGCGCGCTCAACAAGGCCATCTCGACCGCCGCCCGCAAACAGGGTGCCCGGTACGTCGACACCTATGGCCCCAGCCGCGGGCACGACGCCTGTTCCGGTGACGCGGCCTGGGTCAGCGGCAAGGACACCAACCTCTTCCGTGCGGTGGCCTACCACCCGTACGCGGCGGGGATGAAGGCCGAAGCCGACCTGATCTTCAAGGCGCTGGGCGGTACCACCGCGGCGACCACGAAGGCGCCGGACGCCCGGAACGCGACCACGCCGGACGAACTCCAGCGCAAGGCCGCCGCGGCCGGGCTGGTGCCGCGCTCCTGATCTGTCGTCCTTCTTATCCCTTGGTTCACCTCGGGGCGCTACCTGCGGTCGATGTTCGCGCGGTATGCCCGGTTCTAGCGTCAGGAACCGTTGGGAATCCAAGGAAGAAGGGGGCAGCAGATGAAGCGGCTACTGGCCGTCGGGGTGATCCCGGCGGTCGTGGGCGGACTGCTCGCCGGAGCCGTACCGGCTTCGGCGAGCACGCTGAACACGACGAACATCCCGGCTCACTACGCGGGCCAGATACTGGATTGGCATCCCTGCGCGGCGGAGGAACTGCTCACGTTGCCGCCGGGCACCGACATCAGCGGGCTCGAATGCGCGACCTACCGCACGCCCCGTGACTGGGATCGCGCGGGGGAGCGGCAGGACCTGACCATCGCGGTCAGCCGGCTGAAGTCCACCGGGCCGTCGACGGCGTCCCTGCTCACCAACCCGGGTGGGCCGGGCGGGCCCGGCCGCTGGCAGCCGACGATGTTCCGCGGGCAGGACAAGCTGCGCGAACACCAGGACATCATCGGCATCGACGTCCGCGGGACCGGCAAGAGCACCAACGTCACCTGCCGGGGCGCCGCCGACGTCATCCGGCAGCTGGACCCGCGGGACCGCGACCCGCGCAACCTGAACCAGATCCTGGCCAACGCCGAGCATGTCGCCAAGTCCTGCCAGACCGCCGGTGGTGAACTCGGGCCGCTGATCACCACCTACCAGACGATCAAGGACTTCGACCTGCTCCGTGCGCTGCTCGGCCGGGAGAAGATCAACTGGGTCGGCTATTCGGGCGGCACCTGGCTGGGGGCGCACTACGCGCAGCAGTTCCCCCAGCGGACCGGGCGGTTCGTGCTGGACTCCTCGACGGAGTTCACCACGACCTGGCAGAACTCGTTCAACCGGCAGCCGGTCGGTTTCGAACGGCGCTGGCGGCAGGACTTCCTGCCGTGGATGGCACGGTACGACGCCAAGTACCACTTCGGCACCAGTGGCGAGGAGGTGCGGCAAACCTACGAGCGGGTCCGGTACGCCTTGTCGCGTAACCCGATCGACGGGAACGGGCCGATGCAGCTCGAGTACTCGCTGGTGTACATGCTCTACAAGAAGGTGACCTTCCCGGCGCTGGCCGATCTGCTGGTCAAGGTCCGGGCGGCGACCGAGAACGGGGCACTGGAGCAGGCCAAGGCCGACGCTCGTGCCGCGGTCAAGGACGTCAAGGACGCGGGTGACGCCTCCGACGCGCAGGACGCCACCTTCTGGAACACCCTCTGCGGTGAAGGACGTTTCGCCGGCACTCGTGAATCGTTGATCCGCGACTCGCAGCGGAACCTCGACCGCGGTCTGCTCATCTCCGGCGGTGGCGTGCTGAACGCCGCGGTCTGCCTGTTCTGGGACAAGGAACCCCGGCCGCTGCCGAAGCTGGACGGCAAGGGCGTCCCGCCGGTGCTGATCGTCCAGTCCGAGCACGACCCGGCCACACCGATCGAGGGCGCGAAGCGGGCGCACGCCGCGTTCGCGAACTCCCGGATGCTGACCGTGACCGGCGAGGGTGATCACGGCCTCTACGCGGACGGCAACGCCGCCGTGGACAAGATCGTGAACGCCTACCTGGTCGACGGCGTCGTCCCCGCCGACCAGAGCGTCCCCGGGATGCCGCTGCCCGTGCCTTAGAAAGCGGCGAGGGTGTGCCAAGCCAGGCCAGGGTCCTCCGCGTCGTCGCGGAGGACCACACCCTCGATCAGGCCGTACGGACGGTCGGCGGCGTAGAAGACCTCGTTGTCGTTCTTCAGGCCGAACGGCGACAGGTCCACCAGGAAGTGGTGCTTGTTCGGCAGCGAAAGCCGGACTTCGGCGACCTCTTCGCGTTCCTTGAGCACAGCCTCTCCCATCGCGTACAGCGTTTGCTGCAGGGAGAGGCTGTGCTTGTCCGCGAACGTCTCCAGCAGGATCCGCCGGACCTCGCCGTGGCTCGCCGCCCAGTCGATCCCGTCGCCCTGATAGCGCCAGCGCGCGGTCACCGCGGTCGCGAGGATCCGGTCGGTCGTCTCGGACAGCGTCGTGTACTTGTCGCGCG
Source organism: Amycolatopsis sp. lyj-112 (assembly GCF_046549055.1). Taxonomy (NCBI): domain Bacteria; kingdom Bacillati; phylum Actinomycetota; class Actinomycetes; order Pseudonocardiales; family Pseudonocardiaceae; genus Amycolatopsis; species Amycolatopsis sp. lyj-112. Next base: position 15,134 of record NZ_JAJPWS010000026.1, read on the forward strand.
GGAAACCGTGGAATTCCGAACCGGTGGACTTGAGCAGCACGAGATCGTCCAAACCGGACACCACCCACGCCTTGCCGTCTCCGACGGTGACCGCGGTCGTGCGTTTTTCGCTGCCCGCCTGGGAAAAGGCGTGGTCGTGGCCGGAGATGCGGTTCCAGCCGTGCTCGTCGATCAGGATCCGGGCGCCGGAGATGTGCTCGAAGGATTCGACGAAATGCCGTCCGAGGCGGAGCGCGAAGTCCTCGATCTCGCCGACCGGGGATTCCTTGGCGAACGCGTACACGGTGTTCTTCTGGGTGTCGGTCGCGACGACGTCGGCGTTGTCGCCGGTGAGGTGGGTGGCCGCGAGTTCGCCGCGCAGCGACGTCGAAACGGTGAGGTCCTTGAGGTGGTGCACGCTGTCGTCGCGCTGCACCGTGACAAGCCGGACTTCGGCCTTGCCGTACTGGTTGGGGCCCAGGGTGATGGCCACGGGCGATCAGCTCCCTCGATAGGTGGAATAGGCGAACGGGCTCAGGAGCAGCGGCACGTGGTGATGCTCGGTCCCGTCGGCGATGCGGAAGGTCAAGATGACTTCGGGAAAGAAGGAGTCCGGGCCGAGATAGGCGCCGGTGTCGAAGACCAGCCGGTACACCCCGGGTTCCAGGGTTTCCGGGCCGAGGTCGCGGATCCGGCCGTCGGCGTCGGTCCGCCCGGCGGCGACGGGTCCGCCCGCGCCGGTTTCGAGCCGGACCGCGACGTCGCCCGCCGGGCGCCCCGCGGAGGTGTCGAGGATGTGGGTCGTCACGAGACTCACGCCGTCACCGCCTTTTCCAGCCGCAGCGCGGCGATCTCGGCCAGCTCTCGGCCGGCCACCTCGAGTTCGGTCTCCGCGTCGTTCGACAACCGTGAGCGGAGGTTCTCCAGCAGTTCGGCGCCGCTCCGGCCGCTCGCGCAGACCAGGAAGACATGCCCGAACAACGCCTCGTACTCGGCGTTGGCCGCGGCGAACTCGCGCGCGGCGGAAACGTCCACACCGGACTGTTCCGAGCGCGACCAGCTCGCTTCGGTGCTCTTGCCGTCCGCTTTCTCCCCGATCCGGGGATGGGCGGCCATGGCACGCCGGACTTCTTCGGGGCGCAGCGGGGTCAGCGCCTCCGACAGGGCGAGCAGGGCGGCCAGGTCCGCGTACGGGCGCCTGGCCAGCAGGGTTTCCACCCAGCGGGGGACATCGAGGCAGGCTGTCAGCGCCGGCCGGACGTCCTGTGCGGGTGCCTGGTTGAACTCTCGAATGGTGAGCGGCACGGGAACAGACGGTACGGCGACGATTCCGTCGCCGTCAACATTTTGTTGAAATAGTGTGGTAGGAATGTCTCAGCAATCCTGGTCCCGGTTGAGGTAGTTGTAGACCGTGAACCTCGTGACCCCCAGCGCCTCGGCGACCGTCGACACCGACTTGCGGAGCCCGAACGCGCCGCGCTCCTTGAGCAGCCGCACCGCGCGCTGCTTGGCGGCGCGATCGAGCGTGTCGAGCTTGCCGCCGAGTTCGCGTTCGACGTCGCCGATGAGCCGGGCGAGTGCGCTGTGCAACTCGACGGCGGGCTCGGCCGAGTCGTCGCCGACCTGCCGGAGCTGGAGTGTCACGCGGGTCGCGCCGCCGTTCAGCGCCGCTCGGGCGATGGCCGGGAGCGCGTCGAGCAGGGCGTCGGCGTCGCCGCGGACGAGGGTGCCGAGCGGGCCGAAGTCGGTGCTGAGGCCCGCGCCTTCCGCCGTATCGCGGGCTTTGACGGCATGCTCGGGTGGCGGACCCTCGCCATGGAACGGTTCGCTGGTGAACTCGGCTTCTAACTGCACCCAGCGAAGGTAGCGCCGCTCGGGCTCATTGACGAGCACGGTGGCCAGAGTTAATGTCGGAGTGTGAAACTTCGATTCCACTAAGTGGAAATTGGAGGGTTGATGGAGCTGGTGATCAAGGCCGCCAGGGCGATTACCGCGGCCGGTGAAGTACCGGCGACGGTCGGTATCGAAGGCGGCCGCATCGTCGCGGTGGAACCCGCCGGAGCCGCCCTGGACGGCGATCAGGTTCTCGAACTCGGCGAGGACGTCGTCCTCCTGCCGGGGCTCGTGGACACCCACGTGCACGTCAACGATCCGGGCCGGGCCGAATGGGAGGGCTTCGCTTCGGCGACCCGCGCGGCCGCGGCCGGTGGGGTGACCACGATCGTGGATATGCCGCTGAACAGCCTGCCGCCCACGGTCGACGTCGCGGCGCTGGAGGTGAAGCGCAAGACCGCCGAAGGTCGCGTCCATGTCGACGTCGGTTTCTGGGGCGGTGCGATCCCGGGCAATCTGGCGGATCTGCGCGGCCTGCACGAGGCCGGGGTGTTCGGCTTCAAGTCCTTCCTGCTGCATTCCGGCGTCGACGAATTCCCGCCGCTGGACGCGCGCGGGCTCGAAGACGCGATGACGGAACTGCGGACCTTCGACGCCATGATCATCGTGCACGCGGAGGACTCCGACGCGATCGATCACGCGCCCGACCCGCACGGCGAGCGGTACGACGACTTCCTGCGTTCCCGCCCGCGCGGCGCGGAGAACGTGGCGATCGCGCAGGTCATCGAACTCGCCAGGAAGACCGGTGTCCGCGCGCACATCCTGCACCTGTCCTCTTCGGACGCGCTGCCGATGGTGGAGAGCGCGCGGCGCGAGGGCGTCCGGCTGACGGCCGAGACCTGCCCTCACTACCTGAGCTTCACCGCGGAGGAGATCGGCGACGGCGCCACGCAGTTCAAGTGCTGCCCGCCGATCCGCGAGGCCGGGAACCGTGAACTGCTGTGGCAAGGGCTGGCGGACGGTGTCATCGACTGTGTGGTGACCGACCATTCGCCGTGCACACCGGAGCTGAAACGCTTCGACAGCGGCGATTTCGGGCTCGCCTGGGGCGGGATCGCCGGGCTGCAGCTCGGCCTGCCCGCGGTGTGGACGCAGGCGCGGCAGCGCGGCTTCGGGCTCACCGACGTCGTCCGCTGGATGGCCGAACACCCGGCCGCGCAGGCGGGAATGCGCCGCAAGGGGCATCTCGCGCCCGGCTACGACGCTGATTTCAGTGTGTTCGCACCCGACGACGCGTTCGTCGTCGACGTCGCGAAGTTGAAGCACCGCAATCCCGTCAGTGCCTACCACGGCCGTCCGCTCGCCGGCGTCGTGCGGAGCACTTGGTTGCGGGGCAAGGAGATCACCGGTGACGACCCGGCGGGCACCCTGCTGACCCGGGGTGACTGCTGAGATGGAGGAGACCTTGACCGACCGTCCTGAATGGACCGCCCTGCCCGATCTGGCCTCGCGCAAGTTCGGCGGGACCGTGATGTGGGCGACGGACGAGTTGTTCGCCGAGAAAGAGAACCTCGTCAATCCGTGGACGCCCGCCCACCGCGCGGAGACGTTCGGTCCCAAGGGGCAGGTCTACGACGGCTGGGAGACCCGGCGGCACCGCGAGCCCGGTGACGACCAGGCCGTCGTCCGGCTCGGCCTGGCGGGCGCGATCACCGGCGTCGTCGTGGACACCGCGTTCTTCAAGGGCAACTATCCGCCGTTCGTCTCGGTCGAGGCCTGCGCGGTCGACGGCTATCCGAGCGCCGCCGAACTGTCCCAAGTGGACTGGGATGTGGTGGTCGAACGCGGCGCGGCCAAAGGACACGCGGAGAACTTCTTCGAAATCGGCGGGAGCAAGCGCTACACGCACGTCCGGCTGACCATGCACCCGGACGGCGGCGTGGCCCGGCTGCGGGTGCACGGCACGCCGATCCCGGATCCGCGCCTGCTGGACCCCGGCGCGCTCGACCTCGCGGCCCTGGAGAACGGCGCCGCGGTCACCGGCTGCAGCAACATGTTCTATTCCTCGCCCAACAACCTGTTCTCGCCGGGGCTCGCGGCGCACCAGGCCGAGGGCTGGGAGACGGCGAGGCGCCGCGACGACGGGAACGACTGGGTCACCGTGCGGCTCGCCGGGGCGGGCGTCGTCCGGTTCGCCGAACTGGACAACAGCAACCTGAAGGGCAACGCGCCGGGCTGGGCCGCGCTGAGCGGGCGGGACGGCGACGGCGAATGGGCCGAGTTGCTGCCGAAGACACGGCTGCAGCCGGACACACGGCACCGGTTCGCGCTCGCCGAGGGCCCGGAGGTGACCGAAGTGCGCCTCGACGTCTATCCCGATGGCGGCATGGCGCGCCTACGCCTTTTCGGCTCGCTCACCGAGCGGGGCCGCTCCGAGGTCAAGTCCCGCTTCGACGGCTCTCACCCCTGACGCGACAGGCCAAGTTGCCGTGTCGTCCGTCTGATCACGCGAGTCGTCCTGCTGATCACGCGAGTTCGCCGTCTGATCACGGGTGTTCGCCTTTCCCGCACGGACGGCATCCGTGCGTGGATGGATGACACACGTGATCAGATGGACGACACGTGTGACCAGGCGGACGACACACGTGATCGGGCATTGCGGGATTAAGGCCGGGCGCTCGGCCGGTTCAGGTACGCGGAGAACGACGAAAGGACGATCCCGACCGAGAAGACGGCGGTGAGCCACCACGCGCCGCCGATGGACAGGTTCCACACCAGGGCGCCCGCCATGAGCAGCGCCATGACGATGTTCCTGATCTGCAACGGCGTCGGTTTGGCCATGCCGCCACCTTCTCACGGGTGCCGTCGGCCGTGGTCAGGGGGCGGACGGCTAGCCGAGCGACGCGCGGAGCCGGCGGTCTCGTTCCTCCGGGGTCTGCCGGGGGCAGCTGGTGCACTTCGGGTTCCCCGCCTCGTAGATGAGACAGCAGGAAGCCCGGCGCACCACGGTGTTCCGCCCGACGCGGGCGAACCGCGGCTCCGGCATGCCGAGCCCGATCGCGGCCACGAGCGGCCCCGCCAGCGCGACCGCCCGGTCCGTGTCGCCGGTCCACAGCAGGCGATTGCCGATCGAATCCGTCGCGATCGCGCCCAGCGCGCGCGGGTTGGCGCCGGTGACTTCGGCGATCGTGCCGATCGCGGTGTCCAGCGTCCCGGCGAACGCCTTGCCCAGTTCGGCCAGGCCGCCGGGCAGGACCCGCGACGAGTGCGCGCCCCGGAAACGGCCGTCGGGGACGAGGTCGATGGTGACGGCGTCGAGCGACGGGTCCAGCGGTTCGCCGTCGCGCACGAACGACTCCAGCGACGGCGCGACGAGCACCGACGACAGCGAGTACCACCAGATCGTGCCGAGCACCTCGGGCCGCGAACAGCCGTAGAGCTTCGCGGCGCCGCCGATCCGGGCGCGGACCCAGCCGGCGTCGGCGAGCAGGGTCGCGGACGCTTCCATCAGGGCACCGGCCGGTACAGCGTGACGCTGAACGAGGTGGTGACGTCCACCGACGCGGTGATCCCGTCGAGCCGCTCACGACGTCCCTCGCGGTGGAGGTGGTGCGCGCTGGGACCCATCTCGACGACCTGGCGGATCTGTGACGGCGACAGCTTCACCTGCTGGGTCACTTCGCGCCGCTCCACCCGGCTGAAGTGTTCGCCGAGGGTTTCCTCCAGCCGCGTGTCCTTGCTCTCGTCCACGGAGATCACCAGATCGCCCAGTTCCCGCAGATGCCCGGGATTCGGCGTCGCGACGACCAGGAGCCCGTCCGCGGTCAGGACCCGGTGGAACTGCGGCGCGTTGCGCGGCGCGAAGACGTTGAGGATCAGCGACGCGCTCCGATCCGCCACCGGCCAGGGCTCCCACAGATTCCACACGGCCGCGCTCGCGCGCGGGTGCGCGCGAGCGGCCCGGCGAAGGGCGACGGCGGAGACGTCGAGTGCCAGCCCGTGCGCGCCGGGGGCGGCGTCGAGCACGTGCGCGAGGTAGTAACCGGTACCCGCGCCGGCGTCGACGATCAGCCCCTCCTGAACGTGCTCCGAGGCGACCTTCGCGAGTTCGTCGGCGAGAGGCAGATACGCGCCCGAAGCGAGGAGGTCGACGCGGGCCGCGACCATCGGCGCGGTGTCCGCCGTGCCGGCCGGGATACGCGCGTGCAGAAGATTGACGTAACCCTGCTTCGCTACGTCGAACGAGTGACCCCGCTCGCAACGCACCGTGCGCCCGGCTGACCCGACCGGGTCACCGCAGACCGAGCACCGCAGGGACCGGACGATCTCCGGTGGCAGTGGGTCATCGCCGTGCTCGTGCGCGTTCATGGGCATATTCGACCACGACGTTTCGCAACCGGACAGAACGCACCAGGTCCCCGGAAACCTGGACGTAACAACGCCGCACCGACAGTTCACGCGGGTGAAACCTGAATCGCCGCCCGAGGAAACACCGCGGCCCAAAAATTCCTGCGCAGTACACCCCAGGCACGGGAGGAAGATTGTGCTGAACGCAGGAGACACCGCATGGGTACTGGCCAGCGCCGCGCTGGTCATGCTCATGACCCCAGGATTGGCGTTCTTCTACGGCGGCATGGTCCGCGCGAAGAGCGTCTTGAACATGTTGATGATGAACTTCATCGCCCTGGCCGTCGTCGGAGTCCTTTGGACGCTGTACGGCTTCACGATGGCGTTCGGAAACGACTTGGGCGGCGGGCTGCTAGGCGGCTTCGACTTCGCCGGTCTCTCCGACATCTCCGGCAAACTCGCCGGTTTCGCCACGGCCGCGACCGACACCGCTCCCGAGGTCGCCTGGCCCGGCGCGGACGGGCTGCCGCTCTTCGCCTTCGTGATGTTCCAGCTGATGTTCGCGATCATCACGCCCGCACTGATCTCCGGTGCCATCGCCGACCGCGCCAAGTTCTGGGGCTGGACGCTGTTCGTCGCCGTCTGGGTGACGATCGTGTACTTCCCGGTGGCGCACTGGGTGTTCTCGTTCAACGGCTTCATCGGCCCGGACGCGGTCGGCGGCTGGATCGCCAACCAGCTCAAGGCACTCGACTTCGCCGGTGGTACCGCGGTCCACATCAACGCCGGCGCGGCGGGGCTCGCCTTGGCGATCGTGCTCGGTAAGCGCAAGGGCTGGCCGAAGAACACCGGACGTCCGCACAACGTGCCGTTCGTCCTGCTGGGTGCCTCGCTGCTGTGGTTCGGCTGGTACGGCTTCAACGCCGGTTCGGCGCTGGCCGCCAACGACCTCGCCGCCGTGGCGTTCACCAACACCACCGTCGCGACCGCGGCCGCGGTGCTCGGCTGGCTGATCGTCGAACAGATCAAGGTCGGCAAGCCGACGACCCTCGGTGCCGCTTCGGGCGCCGTCGCCGGTCTCGTCGCGATCACCCCGGCGGCCGGTTTCGTCAGCCCGCTGGGTGCCATCGCCATCGGTCTCATCGCCGGTGTCCTGTGCGCCCTGGCGATCAGCCTCAAGTTCCGCTTCGGTCTCGACGACTCCCTCGACGTCGTCGGCGTCCACCTCGTCGGTGGTCTCGTGGGTACGCTGCTCATCGGCTTCTTCGGCACCACCAGCGTCAACTCGCTCGGCGTCGACGGTCTCCTCTACGGCGGTGGGTTCGGCCAGCTCGGTATCCAGGCCGCCGCGGCCGGTGCCGTGCTCGCCTACTCGTTCGTGCTCACCTTCATCATCGGCTGGGTGATCAAGAAGCTCGGCGGGTTCCGCGTCAGCGCGGAGGACGAGGTCAGTGGTATCGATGAGGCCCAGCACGCGGAGAGCGCGTACGACTTCTCCGGATCGGGTGGCGGCCTCGGCCAGCCGACCACGATCCCGGTCAAGGCGCCCACCGGCAAGGCGGCCACGAAACTCGAGGAGAGCAAGGCATGAAGCTGATCACCGCGATCGTCAAGCCGTTCACGCTCGACGACGTCCGCTCCTCGCTGGAACAGCTGGGCGTGCTCGGCATGACGGTCAGCGAAGTGCAGGGCTACGGCAGGCAGAAGGGCCACACCGAGGTCTACCGGGGTGCCGAGTACTCCGTGGACTTCGTGGCGAAGCTGAGGCTGGAGGTCGTCACCGACGACGCCAACGTCGAGAAGGTCCTCGACGCGATCACCACGGCCGCCCACACCGGCAAGATCGGTGACGGAAAGATCTGGGTGACGTCGGTGGAGACGGTGATCCGGGTACGGACCGGCGAACGCGGCTCGGACGCCCTATAGGCGTCACGGATGGCCGACGGGGGTGAGCTGGTCAAGGCCACCGAGCGACTGCTCGAGGGCAGGCACGGGAGGCTGGGGGCGTCCGCGTTGCGGGCGGCACTGGTCGACCTCTACGAATTCTGGTTGGGCAAGGGCGCCGCGGCGGCCGGCGTCGACACCGCTGAACCCGGTGTCGCGCTGGCCGCCGTGGGCGGCCTCGGGCGCAGCGAACTGGTGCCCTTCTCCGACCTCGACCTGTTGTTGCTGCACAACGGCAACTCCCGGGTCGGCGAGATCGCCGACGCGATCTGGTACCCGTTGTGGGACGCCAAGATCGGCCTCGACCACTCGGTCCGCACGCCGGGTGAGGCGCTGAAGGTGGCGTCCGAGGATCTGCGGACCGCGATGGGGCTGCTCGACCTCCGGCATATCGCCGGGGACGCCGAGATCACCGGCAGGCTGGCGGCCGCGGCGCGGGACCAGTGGCGGCGCACGGCCCGCAAGCGGGTCGGCGAGGTGTCGGACTCGGTGCGTCAGCGCTGGGCCCGCAGCGGTGAGATCGCGCAGTCCGCCGAGCCGGATCTCAAACACGGCCGGGGCGGGCTCCGTGACTTCGCCGTCCTGGAAGCGATGGCGGCGGCACAGCTGACCGCCAGGCCGGGCGAAGAACTCCTGGCCGCCAAGGGTCTGCTGCTCGACGTCCGGACGGAACTGCGGCGGGAACTGCGTCGCGAGCGTGACATCCTCAGTGCTCCGGAAGCCGAGACGGTCGCGGGCGAGCTCGGATTCGGTGACCGGTTCACCTTGGCGCGCAAGCTTTCCGGGGTCGGGCGGACGATCGCCTACGCGGTCGACGTCGCGCTGCGGTCCACTGTGGAACCGCCGAAGGCGCGGTTCGGGCGGCGGCCGGTGCGGACGCCGCTCGACGAGGGCGTCGTCCTGCACGGGAACGAGGTCGCGCTGGCGCGGGACGCGGTGCCGGCCAAGGATCCGGCGCTGCTGCTGCGGGTGGCCGCGGCGTCGGCCCGGATCCGGAAGCCCATCTCGCACGGGACCTTGCGGGCACTCGCCGAGACGGCGCCGGAACTGCGGGCGCCGTGGCCACCGGACGCGTTGAAGGCGCTGGTGGAACTGCTCGGCGCGGGTGACGGCCTGGTCGACGCAGTCGAGGCGCTCGACCGGACGGGCCTGTGGGCGCGGCTGTTCCCCGAATGGGGTGCGGTGCGCGATCTCCCGCCGAGGTCGCCGGTGCATTCGTGGACCGTCGACAGGCATCTGGTGCAGGCCGCGGTGGAGGCGTCGAAACTGACGACCACGGTTTCACGGCCGGACCTGCTGCTGATCGGCGCGCTGCTGCACGACATCGGGAAGGGCCGCGACGCGGACCATTCCGAACTCGGCGCGAAGATCAGCGCGCAGGTGGCGGCCCGGCTCGGGCTGACGGTGGCGGATGCCGCGCTGGTCTCGTCGATGGTGCGGCATCACCTGCTGCTGCCGCATACCGCGACCCGGCGGGACATCAGCGACCCGGCCACGATCCTGCGGGTGATGAAGACCCTCGACGAGGATCTGGTCCTGCTCGAACTGCTGCACGCCCTGACGGCGGCCGATTCGCTGGCCACCGGACCGGGCGTGTGGACGGACTGGAAGGCCCGGCTGCTCGCCGAACTCGTGTCCGGTTGTGAGGAAGCCTTACACGGCAAGGGTTTCGTCCCGCCGGAGCCGATGGGCGCCGAGCAACGGGAACTCGTCGCCGAAGCCGTCGCGTCCGGTCGTGGCGAAGTGCGGATCACCGCCGCGGGCAAGGTCGTCACGGTGGTGCTCGCGGTTCCGGCTCGCGCCGAACTGCTGGCGCCGGCGGCGGGCGTGCTCGCGCTCAACTCCCTGGAGGTCCACGCCGCGGTGCTGCGCGGGCACGACGGGGGACGGGCGGGAGTCTTCACCGCGTCGCCCAAGTTCGGCTCGCTGCCGGACGTCACGTTGCTGCGGGAGCAGTTCGCGCGGGCGGTGGCGGGGACGCTGCCGCTCACCCAGCGGCTCGCGGCGAAGGAACGGGACTACGGCGGCGGCGCGGCACCGGCGGCCGGGGCGAAGGTGGTCTGGTTCGACGACGAGACCAGCGGCCGGGACACGGTCGTGGTCGAACTCCGCGCCGCGGACCGGATCGGGCTGCTGTACCGGGTCGCGGGCGCGCTGCGGCGGTGCGAGGCCGAAGTGCGCTGGGCGAAGGTGGCCACGCTCGGTGGCGCCGTCGTCGACTCATTCGCCGTCGCGCCGAGGACCGGGCGGATCGACCAGGAGTGGCGGTCGAAGATCGAGGCCGCCCTGCTGGCCGCGGCCTCCTGACACCCGCCCCGGGCGAGAGCAAAGGTCCCTTGCTCTCGTCCGGGGTGTCGTGTGGGTGGCGGAGCGTGGCGGTGGCAGGATGTGCGCCGTGCTTGGGCGCGAGCAGAACCCACCCGGACCGCAGCGGCTCACGCTGCCGCCGACCGTCGTCGCCTCCCACCTGCGGAGCTGCGCGGACGACCTCGCCACGTCACTGACCGCGTCCGGCACCGCCGCGACCGTTCCCGAACTGCTCCAGGTGGTCGAACAGCTCGTCGCGGGCCAGCAGGCCTTGGCCGTCGCGCTGGAAGGTCTGGCCCACCGCGTCGAAGGCGGGGGCGGGAACGCCTTGGCCGCCGCGCCCGAGACCGACGTCGAGGTGGTCTCGGAAGTACTCCGAGCGGCCGCCACCGCTGTCGGCTGTTCGGCCGACGCACTGGCCGAAGCCGGCCCGTCCTTCGAATGTGTGAGCGAATCAGTCGCACCGAATACCCGTTTGTAGCTGTCCCGCCGCTCCGGCGCGTGGAACGCTGACCAAGCGGAGGTGGGCCATGCGCGCGGTGTGGAAAGGCACGATCGGTTTCGGGACCTACGCCATCCCGGTGAAGGCGTACAGCGCGACCGAAGAGCACAACGTTCCGCTCCACCAGGTGCACGAGCCGGACGGCGGCCGGGTACGGGTGAAGTGGGTCTGCGAGGTCGACGGTGCCGAGGTGCCCGCCGCCGAGATCGCCAAGGGACATCCCGTCCCGGGCGGCGACGTCGTTCTGCTGACCGGCCGGGACTTCGCGTCGCTGCTGGCGCCGACCACCCAGTCGATGGACGTCCTCGGCTTCACCCCGGCCGAGCAGGTCGACTCGATGTACTTCGCCCGCAGCTACTACCTCGAACCGGAACCGGCGGGCACCAAGCCCTACGTGCTCCTGAGCGAGGCGCTGCAGCAGTCCGGGCGCATCGCGATCGTGAAGGTGACCCTGCGGCAGCGTGAGGCGCTTGGCGCGTTGCGCGTGCGGGACCAGGTGATCCTGCTCGAGACGATGCTGTGGCCCGACGAGATCCGGCGGCCCGACTTCCCGTTCCTGCACGAGGACGTCGACCTGCGGCGCGGTGAGCTGCGGAACGCGGTCTCGCTGATCGAGGACCTCACCCAGGACTTCGAGCCCGCCCGCTACACCGATCACTACCGGGAAGCGCTGGAAGCGCTCATCCAGGCCAAACTCGACGGCGACGACGTCCTCCAGCCGACCGCCGCCGAACAGGCCGAAGGCGTGACGCGGCTACTGGCGGCTTTGCAGCAGAGCGCCGTCGAGGCCGACGATGCCGCCGCCGGCCGCGCGAAGACGGCTACGGGCAAGGCGCGAGAGGCGCGTACGCGAGCGAAGAAGGCTTCGGCCAAGTCACGCGCCAAGACCAGTTGAGTAGTTCTACTCAGGGATAGTTGAGGGTCTTCACGCTGCCGTGACCCCACGGTGACCGGGCAAGGTTATGCCATCGCGCGGAGAGAGCGTGGGAAGCGAATCGCCTGGTACTGGGGGTCCGGCGAAACGAAATCCCGCGACGCTCGCCAAGTGTGCTTACGGTCGGCTCGCGGGGAGGCGAGTCTTCCGTAGGGGCTCCGATACCGGCTTGCGAGGGGCGGCCGGTCTCGGAGCCCTGTTTTCTTTTGCGCTCCCGGCCGTCCGCAACCGTCTCGAACGCCGACTCCGAACACCGACTACCCTGGGAAGCCGCCGGTCCGCACCGGCTCGCCACAACGACCCAGCTGGAGCGTGCACACCCGTGTTCGACACCCTCTCCGATCGGCTCACGTCCGCCCTGCAGACCCTGTCTCGCAAGGGCAGGCTCTCCGACGCCGACATCGACGCCACCGCGCGTGAGATCCGTATCGCGCTGCTCGAAGCGGATGTCGCGCTCGCCGTGGTCAAGGACTTCATCGCCAAGATCAAGGAACGCGCCAAGGGCGCCGAGGTGCACGGCGCGCTGAACCCGGCGCAGCAGGTCATCAAGATCGTCAACGAGGAACTCGTCACCATCCTCGGCGGCGAGACCAGGCGGCTCACGTTCGCGAAGAACCCGCCGACGGTGATCATGCTCGCGGGTCTGCAGGGTGCCGGTAAGACCACTCTCGCCGGCAAGCTCGCGATGTGGCTGAAGAAGCAGGGCCACGCGCCGATGCTGGTCGCCTGTGACCTCCAGCGCCCCAACGCCGTCACGCAGCTGCAGGTCGTCGGTGAGCGGGCCGGGGTCGCGGTCTTCGCCCCCGAGCCGGGTAACGGCGTCGGCGACCCGGTCGACGTCGCCCGCCGCGCCATCGAAGAGGCCAAGCGCGCCCAGCACGACATCGTCCTGGTCGACACCGCCGGCCGTCTCGGTGTCGACGAAGAGCTGATGAAGCAGGCCGCGGACATCCGCGACGCCGTGTCGCCGGACGAGACGCTGTTCGTCGTCGACGCGATGATCGGTCAGGACGCGGTCACCACGGCCGAGGCCTTCCGCGACGGGGTCGGCTTCTCCGGCGTCGTGCTCACCAAGCTCGACGGTGACGCCCGCGGTGGTGCCGCGCTGTCGGTCCGCCAGGTCACCGGCCAGCCGATCCTGTTCGCCTCCAACGGTGAGAAGCTCGAAGACTTCGACCTCTTCCACCCGGACCGGATGGCCAGCCGGATCCTCGGCATGGGCGACATGCTCAGCCTCATCGAGCAGGCCGAGCAGCATTTCGACCAGGAGAAGGCCGAGCAGACCGCCGCCAAGCTCGGCAGCGGCCAGCTCACCCTCGAAGACTTCCTCGAGCAGATGCTCGCGGTCCGCAAGATGGGCCCGATCGGCAACCTGCTCGGCATGCTGCCCGGCGCCGGGCAGATGAAGGACCAGCTCGCGCAGGTCGACGACAAGCAGCTCGACAAGCTGCAGGCGATCATCCGCGGGATGACCCCCGCCGAGCGCGACGACCCGAAGATCATCAACGCCTCCCGCCGGATCCGGATCTCGAAGGGCTCGGGCGTCGCCATCCGCGACGTCAACGACCTGGTCAACCGGTTCTTCGAAGCGCGCAAGATGATGGCGCAGATGGCGGGCCGGTTCGGCTTCGGCGGCGCTGGAGGCGGCGGCAGCAAGAACCGTAAGGGCAAGAAGGGGAAGAAGGGCAAGGGGCGCGGCCCGACGCAGCCCAAGGTCCGCGGCGGCTTCCCCGGTGGCATGCCGATGCTGCCCCCGGGCGGGATGCCCGGCGGCGGCGGCGGTGGCGGGATGCCCGATCTCTCGCAGCTCGGCGGAATGAACGACGTACCCGGTTTCGACCCGACGAAGTTCAAGTTCCCGAAGGACAAGTAAGCGGTGGAGGCCCTGCACCTCGCGGGTGTCGTGCTGCCCGAAGGCGAGCACCGTGAGCTGTGGATCACCGGCGGCCGGATCTCCACCGAACCGGTCGCCGGAGCGGAAACCGTTGTCCGGGAAGGCTTTCTCGTCCCCGGGCTGGTCGACGCGCACTGTCATCCCGGGATCGGGGTCGGCGGCGCGGTCACCCTCGAAGAGGCGACCGAACAGGCGATCACCGACCGAGACGCCGGCACGCTGCTGATCCGCGACTGCGGTCTGCCGATCGACGTCCGGCCCCTGCAGGAGCGGGCCGACCTGCCGCGGATCATCCGCGCGGGACGGCATATCGCCCTGCGCAAGCGCTACATCCCCGGTCTCGGCATCGAACTCGAAGACCCCGCCGAACTGCCGAAGGCGGTGGCGGAACAGGCCCGCGACGGCGACGGCTGGGTGAAGCTCGTCGGCGACTGGATCGACCGCGGCGTCGGGGATCTCGCGCCGCTGTGGCCCGACGACGTCCTCGCCGAGGCCATCGCGGTCGCGCACGCCGAGGGCGCGCGGGTGACCGCCCATGTCTTCGGCCAAGCCGCTTTGCCCGGTTTGATCGCCGCGGGGATCGACTGTCTCGAACACGGCACGGAACTGTCGCCGGATCAGCTGGGCGTCCTCGCCGAACGCGGCGTGGCCCTTGTGCCGACGCTGATCAACATCGAGAACTTCCCCGGGATCGCGGACAAGGCGGGCAAGTACCCGGCCTACGCCGAGCACATGCGGGCCCTGCACGCGGGTGTCGGGGAGATGGTCTCGACGGCGATCGAGGCAGGCGTGCCGGTGTACGCGGGCAGCGACGCGGGCGGTATGGTCGAGCACGGCAGGCTCGTCGACGAGATCGAAGCCCTGCACAAGGCCGGTATGTCCGCCGAACGGGCGCTGGGCTCGGCGTCGTGGACGGCCCGGGAGTGGCTGGGTGTGCCGGGGATCGCCGACGGCGCCTCCGCCGATCTGCTCGTCTACCCGTCCGACCCGCGCGAAGACCTCGCCGTGCTGCGGCACCCGAGTCACATCGTCCTGCGAGGCCGGATCTACGCCTGACCCGCCTCCGACCGTGACCGTGGTGGCACTTAGCGTGGGGGAGTGGTGGACGACGGGCAGGCCCGCGAGCGTCTCGTACTCGGAGCGCACTGGGGATTCGTAGCGTTCTTCGCGGGCATCGCCGGGTATCACCTCGTCACGCTCGTCATGAGCTTCGTGCTGTCGGGACGCTTCGGCGGTTACGACCCGCTCGAACTCCGTGACGTCGGCCCGCTGCTGATCCTCGCGTTCCTCCCGACCCTCGTTCTCGGCCTGGGTCCCGCGCTCGGCTCACGGGTCTGGGGCGAGGGGCTCCGTGCGGACTTCGGCCTGCGGCCCACCTGGCGCGACGTCCGGATCGGGCTCGCCTGCGGAGCGGCCGCGCTCGGGGCCGGCTACCTGCTGAACCTGCTCCTGCTCGCCGTCTACGGGACCGACAGCGACGACACCGGCGTCGCCGAATTCTCGAACAGCCCGATCACCGAACTGTCCGGGACCACCGAAGGCGACACCGTCTGGCTGGTACTGGCCGCCGTCATCGTCGTCTTCGCCGCCCCGGTCACCGAAGAACTGCTGTTCCGCGGCACGCTCTGGAACGCGATGGGCTTCCACCGCCTGCCCTCGTGGGTGATCCTCCTGGTCACCGCGCTGGTGTTCGCCCAGCTGCACGGCGAAGCCGCGCGGACCATCGCGCTGTTCGGGCAGGGGATCGCGATCGGTCTCGCGCGGTATCTTTCCGGCCGGGTGAGTGCGGCCGTCATCGCGCACGCGGCGAACAACCTCCCACCGGCTGTATTGCTCTTCGTGGCGAGGTGATCGACGCTCCGGGCGGTTAGAGTCTGTGGGTAACCGAACGATCACCGGAGGATCGGCGTGACCGTATCTCAGCCCAGGGAGCCGATCCCCGAGGCCGCGCCGCCGGAGGAACTCGCTCCCGGAGGTGCGGTGACCGTGCCCGGTACGCCACTGCCGCATCGCTGGGGATTCGGAGCCTTCCTGCTGGTGGAGGCCGTCCTGCTCGCGTCCGCGGCGTTCATCAGCGTCCTGCTGGGCGACGTCCAGCCAGGTCAGCCGCTGCCGATGCGGATGGTGCTGCTCGGCACGATGGTGCCGACGATGATCGCCGCCGGGGTCGCGCTGCTGATCACCCGGCTCCGCGGCAACGGCCCGTTCGCCGACCTGCGGATCGGCTGGAGCTGGGCCGACGTCAAGATCGGCCTCAAACTCGGCGTGCTCGGCCTCGGGTTCACCTCGCTCGCCGCCTACGTCTGGACGCAGCTCGTCGGCGACGCGAACGCGACGTCCGCGATCAGCGCGCTCGTCGAGGACCGGCGGATGTCGGTGTCGGCGGCCTTGGTGATGTTCTTCTACCTGTGGCTGGTCGGGCCGATCTGCGAGGAGATCATCTACCGCGGCGTCCTGTGGGGCGCCGTCGAACGGCTGCAGTGGCGCACCGAGCGCTGGGGGAGGATCGCGGCGTTCCTGGTCTCCACCGCCATCTTCGCGGCGAGCCATCTCGAACCGCTGCGCACCACGTTGCTGCTGGTGATCGCGGTGCCGATCGGACTGGCGAGGGTGTTCACCGGGCGCCTGCTCGGCAGCGTCGTCGCGCACCAGGTCAACAACTTCCTCCCGGCCGTGACGATCCTGCTCGCGTCACTCGGGATCGCGACCTTCTGACAGTCAGTCGGCGCCAGGTCGGTTGAGGCCGGGCTGAACCCGTCTGGCAGAATGTACGCTTGCCTGCTTTGGCCGGACCCTCTCACCGCGCCCGAGCTCCGGACATTCGGGTGTGCGCAGCCGTTCCCCACTCGGCTCTCGTACGCCTTCCACATGCATCAGAGAGAACTGAGGAGTACCCACACCCGTGGCCGTCAAGATCAAGCTTCAGCGTCTCGGCAAGATCCGTGCGCCGTACTACCGCATCATCGTCGCCGACGCGCGCACCCGCCGTGATGGCAAGGCCATCGAGACGATCGGCAAGTACCACCCGAAGGAAGAGCCGAGCTTCATCGAGGTCGACACCGAGCGGGCCCAGCACTGGCTGTCCGTCGGCGCCCAGCCGACCGAGCCGGTCCTGAACCTGCTCAAGATCACCGGTGACTGGCAGAAGTTCAAGGGCCTGCCGGGCGCCGAGGGCACCCTCCGGGTCGCCGAGCCGAAGCCGTCGAAGCAGGACCTGTTCAACGCCGCGCTCGCCGCCGCCGGTGACTCGACCTCCGCCGAGGCCACCACGCCGAAGAAGAAGTCCGCCCCGAAGAAGGCCGAAGCCGACAAGGCGGCCGCCGCCGAGGGTGACAAGGCCGAGGCGTGAGCTTCCTCGCTGACTCCCTCGAACACCTGGTGCGCGGGATCGTCGACAACCCGGACGAGGTCCGGGTCGAGCTGCTGACCACACGTCGTGGCCGCACGCTCGAGGTGCACGTGCACCCCGACGATCTCGGCAAGGTGATCGGCCGGGGCGGTCGTACCGCGACCGCTCTGCGCACCGTCATGGGCGGCATCGGTGGCCGCGGCGTCCGTGTGGACGTCGTCGACACCGATCGCTGACCACGGACACAACGGGACACATCGAGATGGACGTCGTAGTCGGCCGGATCGCCAAGGCGCACGGAATCCGCGGGGAACTCGCGGTGGACGTGCGCACGGACTCGCCGGAACAGCGGTTCGCCGTCGGTTCGGCCGTCATGACGAAGCTGCGCGACGGCAGCAGCAGAAATCTCACCATCGCAGCCGCCCGCGAACACAGCGGGCGGCTGCTGGTGCGTTTCGAAGAGGTGCCGACCAGGGATGTCGCGGAAACACTCCGCGGCGCCCTGCTGATCGCCGACACCGCTTCGCTGCCGCCGACGGACGACCCCGACGAGTTCTACGACCACGAGCTGGAAGGCCTGCGGGCCGAACTCGCGGACGGCACGCTCGTCGGCAAGGTGCTCGAAATCGTGCACTCCGCGGCGGGAGAACTGCTGTCGATCGAGCACGACGGACGCGAGGTACTCGTGCCGTTCGTGAAGGCGATCGTCCCGGCGGTCGACGTCCCGGGCGGCCGCGTGGTCCTCGACCCGCCGGAAGGCCTGCTGGACGCCTGATGCGCCTCGACGTCGTCACGATCTTCCCCGAATACCTCGACCCGCTGCGCGCCGCGCTGCTCGGGCGCGCCATCGACCGCGGCCTCATCGAGGTCGGGGTACACGACCTGCGGAACTGGACGGCGGACGTCCACCGCGCCGTCGACGACGCCCCGTACGGCGGCGGACCCGGCATGGTGATGAAACCGCAGATCTGGGGCCCCGCCCTCGACGAGGTCTGCGGCGACACCACCCGGCTCGTCGTCCCGACCCCCGCCGGCCGCCCCTTCACCCAGGCCATGGCCCACCAGTACGCCGCCGAGGAACACCTGGTCTTCGCGTGCGGCCGCTACGAGGGCATCGACCAGCGGGTGATCGACGACGCCGCACGACGCATGCCCGTCGACGAGGTCTCGATCGGCGACTACGTCCTCGTCGGCGGCGAAGCGGCGGTACTGGTGATGGTCGAGGCCGTCGTCCGGCTGCTGCCCGGCGTCCTCGGGAACTCACGCTCCGCCGAGGAGGACTCCTTCTCCGACGGCCTGCTCGAAGGCCCCAGCTACACCCGGCCGGAGGTCTGGCGAGACCTGGCCGTACCCGACGTCCTGCGCTCGGGCAACCACGCCCTGATCGACCGCTGGCGCCGCGACCAAGCACTCGAACGCACGGTCCGGCGCAGGCCGGAACTCATCGACCGGCTGCCGGAAGGTAGTCTCGACAAGCACGACCTCGGGGTCCTTGAACGACAGGACGAGGACGCCGACCAGGCCGGGTCAAACACCTGAGTCCTGGTCTGCAATACTTGACAGGTTGGCGAGAGCAGACGCGCGAATTTTTACGCCTGACAGCTGTCGGGGTGGAAGACGCGAGGTCCGCCGGAACGCCATCAGCCCCCGGGTAGGTCGCAGTGCCGACACTGCGCGCCCAAGCTGCACGTAAGCCATACGAAGACGAGGACGGACCACCGATGAACACCCTGGACGCGCTGGACGCGCAGTCACTGCGTTCCGACATCCCGGACTTCCGACCGGGCGACACGCTCAAGGTTCACGTCCGCGTCATCGAGGGCAACCGCGAGCGTAACCAGATCTTCCAGGGCGTCGTTCTGCGTCGCCAGGGCGGCGGCATCAGCGAGACCTTCACGGTCCGCAAGGTGTCGTTCGGCATCGGCGTCGAGCGCACCTTCCCGGTGCACACGCCGAACATCGCGCAGATCGAGGTCTTCAAGCGCGGCGACGTCCGCCGCGCGAAGCTGTACTACCTCCGTGAGCTTCGCGGCAAGGCCGCCAAGATCAAGGAACGCCGCGAAAACCGCGAGACGACCTCGGCTAACTGAGTAGCCACGCGGTTACCGGTAGCCTGGCGTCGTGGTCGAACCCGTGTCCCAGAACACCTCCGAAGACGAGCCCGATCGCCCCGACGAGGAGCGCCCCACCCGGGCCTCCCGACGGGGTCGATCCGGCTCCAAGAAATTCGGCAAGGTCAATAAAAAGCGGTCGTTCTGGAAAGAACTGCCCATCCTGATCGTCGTCGCACTCGTGCTGACGATCTTGATCCAGCAGTTCCTCGCCAAGGTCTACATGATCCCCTCGGGATCCATGGAGACCACACTCCACGGCTGCAGTGGGTGCACGGGCGACCGGATCCTGGTCGACCGGATCACGTACGACTTCACCGATCCCGGCCCGGGCGACGTGGTGGTCTTCAAGGGACCGCCGGCCTGGGCGGGCGAGATCGAGGCGCCGGAGTCGAGCAACGTCTTCGTCACCGGATTCCGCGCGCTGGGTTCCCTGATCGGCTTCGCGCCGCCGGACGAGCGGGACTTCGTCAAGCGGATCATCGCGGTCGGCGGCCAGACAGTGCAGTGCTGCGACCAGAATCGTGTGGTCGTGGACGGCAAGGCACTCGACGAGCCGTACATCCACTGGGAAGAGGGCATGGAGCCCACCCAGAAGTCGTTCGAGCCGGTCAAGGTGCCCGCCGGATACGTCTGGGTGATGGGCGACAACCGCAACAACTCCAGCGACTCCCGGTTCCAGGGCGGCGGTGGGGTCAACGGCGCGGTCCCGGTCGACAACATCATCGGCAAGGCGCGTGTCATCGTGCTCCCGCCGGGCCGCTGGGGTGGCGTTTCGGACCACAACCCGCAGGCGAACGCGCAGCCGCTGGCGCTGGGTGCGTCGGCATGGCAGCAGGGGCTTCCCCTGGGCGTCGGCATCGCCGCGGCGTGGCCCGTGGTCTTCTTCGGCAGGCGGATGTCGGCGGGCGTGCGCAAGGCGGTCGACCGGAGGCAGTAGGGCCTTGAGAGTTCCAGTACCGCTCACACCGGCCGAACCGCTTCGGCCGCCGAGGGCAGTGGTGCGCGGCGACCTCTTCTGGGGGTTGCAGGGCGCGCTGGACCGGAGGGGCCTCGGGCCTGTCGCCGGTGTCGACGAGGCTGGGCGCGGTGCTTGCGCCGGCCCGCTCGTCGTGGCCGCGTGCGTCCTGCGTTCCGGTGACGCGGCGCGGCTGCCCGAGCTCACCGATTCGAAGGTCCTCACGGCCAAGGCCCGCGACCGGGTGTACGACCGGGTCGTCCAGCGTGCGCTGGACTACGCCGTCATCGTCATCCCGGCCGCCGAGGTCGACCTGTTCGGCATCCACGTCATGAACCTCGAAGGCATGCGCCGCGCGGTCTGCGCCCTGCGGAACACACCCGGCTATGTCCTGACCGACGGTTTCCGCGTGTCCGGACTGCCCGCTCCGAGCGTGCCGGTGATCAAGGGGGACAAGGCCGTCGCGTGCGTGGCAGCGGCGTCCGTGCTGGCCAAGGTCACCCGGGACCGGATCATGAGCGATCTGCACAACGTCCACCCGCACTACGGTTTCGACGTGCACAAGGGGTACAGCACCACCGAGCACAGCGCGGCGCTGACCGAGCACGGCCCGAGCCCGGTGCACCGCTGGTCGTACACGAATGTCGCCACTTCGGCGGCCGCACACGGTGCGCGACCGCCTCACCCGGTGGTGCTGACCGTCGCGGCACTGGAAAACCCGAGCGTGCCGATACGTGCCCTCGGCCCGTACGTGGGTAACAATGAACGCTTCGCCGCTGGAGCAGCAGCAGAATCGCGAGGAGGGGCGCGGATTTCATGAGCGCAGAGGATCTCGAGAAGTACGAGACCGAGATGGAGCTCTCGCTTTACCGCGAGTATCGCGACATAGTCGGCCAGTTTTCGTACGTGGTGGAGACCGAGCGGCGGTTCTATCTGGCCAACGCCGTCGACGTGCAGGTGCGCGACGGCGGTGGCGAGGTGTACTTCGAGGTCCGCATGTCCGACGCGTGGGTGTGGGACATGTACCGGCCTGCCAGGTTCGTCAAGCACGTCCGCGTCATCACGTTCAAGGACGTCAACGTCGAAGAACTCGACAAACCGGATCTCCGGCTGCCGGAGGAAGGCCCGTTCTCGGGCTGACCGGCCGGTTTCCGGAAACCCCGCCTCCATTTCGGCACCGCCGGCCTAGCACTGCTAGGTCGGCGGCTTAGCATGGGCCACCGACGATTTTCGCGCCGCGAGTTCTCGCTGTGCGCGTTTTATCCACAACACCCCAGTTGTCCACAGGCCGCCGAATCGAGCCTGTCCGTCTCCTGATCACCCTGGCAGCGTTGGTCGCACACGAACTGTGACGATCGCTGAGGGGGATCGAGATGATGAGCACGGACGAACGCCCGTCCGCCGGTGCATCACGTATCGAGCTGGGGCGCTGGGGCGAGGAACTCGCGGCCAGGCATCTGGAAAGCGCGGGCTACGTCGTCCTGAGCCGCAACTGGCATTGCCG
Organism: Amycolatopsis sp. lyj-112; assembly: GCF_046549055.1. Classification (NCBI taxonomy): domain Bacteria; kingdom Bacillati; phylum Actinomycetota; class Actinomycetes; order Pseudonocardiales; family Pseudonocardiaceae; genus Amycolatopsis; species Amycolatopsis sp. lyj-112. The sequence goes on from NZ_JAJPWS010000026.1 coordinate 36,796, forward strand.
CGAGGGCGAACTGGATCTTGTCGCGACCGACAGGGAACGCCTGATCTTCTGCGAAGTGAAGACGCGGACCGGTCTGGGCTTCGGCACTCCGGCCGAGGCGGTGACGCCGGACAAGGCGGACCGCATCCGCCGTCTCGCGCACCACTGGCAACGCGCGTTCATGCTCCGCTGGTGCCCGGTCCGCTACGACATCATCGCGATCGTCGCCCGGCCCGGTGCCCGCCCGACGGTGCGGCATATCAAGGCGGCGTTCTGATGGCCTTGGCGAAATCGTGGTCCGTCGCCCTGCTCGGCGTCGAGGGCAAGATGATCGAGATCGAGGCCGATATCGGTGGCGGCGCCCCGAAGGTGACGATGGTGGGGCTGCCCGACGCCGGTTTGAAGGAGGCCAAGGACAGGGTCCGGTCCGCCGTGCGGAACTCGCAGCAGGCCTGGCCGGACGAGAGGGTGATCCTCGGCCTGTCCCCGGCGAACCTGCCGAAGGTCGGGTCCGGGTACGACCTCGGCATCGCCGCGGCCGTCCTCGCCGCCACCGGGTCGGTTCCGGCCACGAAGCTCCTGGACACCGTGCTGCTCGGCGAACTCGCCTTGGACGGCCGGGTGCGGGCCGTCCGCGGCGTCCTGCCGGGGCTGCTGGCGGCGCGTAATGCCGGCTACCGGCGGGCCGTGGTACCCGCGGAGTCGTTGTTCGAAGCCGCCCTCGTGGACGGTCTGGAGGTCGGCGGGGTAGCCCGGCTGAGCGATTTCGTGGCCTGGCTCAAGGGTGAAGGCGAGCTGGAGCGGCCCGGCCCGGCCGTGCTCACGGATCAGCCGCAGGTGCCCGACCTCGCCGACGTCGTGGGACAGCCGGAAGCCCGCTGGGCGCTGGAAGTCGCCGCGGCCGGCGGTCATCACCTGCTCATGACCGGGCCACCGGGGGTAGGCAAGACGATGCTCGCCAAACGCCTTCCCGGCCTTCTCCCGCGGCTGACCGCCGAAGAGTCGTTGCAGGTCACCGCCGTCCACTCGATCGACGGTTCGCTGTCACGGGCCGCGCCGCTGGTCACCGTGCCGCCGTTCGTCGCCCCGCACCATTCGATCAGCGTGCCCGCGCTGATCGGCGGCGGCAGCGGCCTCGCCGCGCCCGGCGCCATCAGCCGGGCACATCGGGGCATTTTGTTCCTCGACGAAGTCTGCGAATTCGGCCCGGAAAGGCTGGAGTCGCTCCGCACGGTGCTCGAAGACGGTGAGGTGCGGATCGCCAGGGTCAAGGGCTCCGTGTGCTATCCGGCGCGCTTTCAGCTGATCCTCGCCACGAATCCGTGCCCTTGTGCCCCGGCCAAAGACGCCGACTGCATCTGCTCGGCGACCGCCCGGCGGCGATATTGGGGCCGGCTGTCCGGGCCTTTACTCGATCGGGTGGATCTGAGGGTCCGGCTACGCCCGCTTTCCGTGCTCATCGCCCAACGGGGAGAGCTGCCCGAAACCTCGGCGGCCGTCCGGGAACGGGTCCTGGAGGCTCGGGAGCGAGCCGTCAAACGGTGGGCCGACCACGGCTGGCCGACGAACGCCGAGGTTCCCGGCCCGGTGCTGCGTCGCGAGTTCGCCCTTCCCGTGCAGGTCACGGCCTTGCTGGATCGCGCGCTCGAACGGGGAGCGCTCACCGCCCGCGGCGCGGACAGGTGTCTTCGCATCGCCTGGACACTCGCCGATCTGAAAGGCGCCGATCAACCGGACTCGGACGAGGTCGCCGCCGCGCTCAACTTCCGGGAGAGGTCATTCGGATGAGTGAATTCGAAGCAGAGCGGATCGCGCGTTCCTATCTCCTGCGCGTGGCCGAGCCACCGGCGCCGGCCCTGGTCGATTTCGTCGCGGAACACGGCCCGGTCGTCGCCGCGGAACGGGTGCGGCGTGCGGACTGCCCGCCGAAGGTGCGCGACGAGACGGCGGCGCGGCGGGCGCACGGCTCCGCGGAGCGGGATCTGGAACGAGCGTCCGCCGTCGAGACCCGGCTCGTCATCCCCGAGGACGACGAATGGCCTGCTTGGCCCCTGCTTTCGCTGTCCGTCGCACGAGGGCGGGGCGTTTCCGGGACGGCACCTCCGCTCGCGTTGTGGGTACGCGGCCCGGCCCGGCTCGACGAGGCGGTGGACCAGGCGATCGCCATCGTCGGCGCTCGCGCGGCGACGGGGTACGGAGAGCACAACGCCGCCGAACTGGGCTGGGGCCTGGCGAGTCGGGGGATCCCGGTGTTTTCGGGTGCCGCCTACGGTATCGACGGCGCGGCCCATCGAGGCGCGCTCGGCGCGTCGGGCACCACGGTCGCCCTGCTCGGCTGCGGAATCGACGCCGGATACCCCGCCCAGCACACGACCTTGCTCCGCAGTATCGGGAGCACCGGCGCGGTGGTCAGCGAGTACCCGCCCGGCACGCCGCCGGCGAGGCACCGGTTCCTCGTCCGCAACAGGCTCATCGCGGCGCTCACCGAGGGGACCGTCGTGGTCGAAGCGGGCAGGCGCAGTGGTGCGCGGAACACCGCCGGGACCGCGGGGACGCTGGGCAAGGTCGTGATGGCGATGCCGGGACCGGTGTCGTCGGGGATGTCCGCCGGCTGCCACGAGCTGATCCGCGAAGGCCGGGCCACGCTGGTGACCTCGGTCGACGAGATCCTCGAGACCGCCGGACGGCTCGGGCAGGTGAGCGCGGACCCGGAGAAACCCCGCCGCCGCACCGACCGGCTGGGGCCGGAGGCGTCGCGCGTGCACGACGCGCTGGCCGAACGTTCGGCGAAACCTGAAGAACGGATCGCGGCCGAATCCGGGATCCCGGTCGAGCGGATCCGGTCCCTGCTGCCCGAACTCGAACTGGACGGTTTCGCGGAAAGAGGTGACTCAGGGTGGCGAAGACGGACCGCCAAGACCTGACTGGCCTACACCCGAGACGCCATCCCGGCACGATCCGACCACGGACACCGCAACAGGGTGCGGCGATACTTGACCATCCGCCGTACATCGCGCAGCGTGATCGGCATGCCGCCGACCGAAGGTCCCCCCGGCACGGGAAAACGCGCGCGCAGACCGGATCTGCGCGCCGCCCGTGCCGCGCTGCCGGAACGCGTCCGGAAGCTGATCGACGACTACGACCGGCACCTGACCCTGGAGCGCGGGCTGTCCGCGCATACGGTGCGCGCCTACCTCGGCGACGTGGTCGCGCTGCTCGGCTTCGTGGAAGAGAGCGGCGGCAGGTTCTCCGACCTCGACATCTCGGTGCTGCGGGGCTGGCTCGCCCGCCAGCTCGCGGAAGGAGCCAGCCGCACGACGCTGGCCAGGCGGGCGGCGGCGGCCCGCACCTTCACCGCGTGGGCCCACCGCGGTGGCGCGCTCGCGACCGATCCGGGGGGACGGCTGGTGGCGCCGCGCGCGCACCGCAAGCTTCCCGGGGTCCTCCGCGCGGACCAGGCGAGCGAGGTCATGCGCTTCTCAGCCGCCGGTGCCGAACAGCGTGACCCGGTGGCTTTGCGGGACAGTGCCATCGTGGAACTGCTCTACGCGACCGGTGTCCGGGTCTCCGAACTGTGCGGGCTCGACGTGGGCGACGTCGATTTCTCCCGCCGGGTCGTGCTCGTGCTGGGCAAGGGCGGCAAGGAACGGGTCGTCCCGTTCGGCGTCCCCGCCGAAAAGGCGCTGCGAGCCTGGCTGGACGAGGGCCGCGGAAAACTCGCCGTTCCGGCCGAGAGCGCCCAAGGCAAGGTCGAGACCGCGGTCTTCCTCGGCGCGCGCGGCGGCAGGCTCGATCCGCGGGCCGCTCGCCGGGTGGTCCACGACGCCGTCGGTTCGGTACCGGGCGCGAGCGACATGGGCCCGCACGGCCTGAGGCATTCGGCGGCCACTCATCTGCTCGAAGGCGGTGCCGATCTTCGGAGCGTTCAGGAACTGCTTGGTCACGCTACGCTGGCCACAACGCAGCTCTACACTCATGTGACCGTCGATCGGCTGAAGGCGATCCACGACCGCGCACATCCCCGGGCTCGCTGATGCAGGGGAGAACTCGGCCGGGGACCCGGTGGCACGCACCGGCGGCGCACGCGCATCCGCACGAGCACGGAGACCATCCTGAGTCGCATGCTGAGAACGGCGGTCCGGTGACCGCCGAACCACATGTCACCGAATCCGCCGGGAAGCACCGTCCCGGCGGGGACGGTCCTGCCGTCGAGCCCGAAGCGCGGACGGGCTACCAGGTGGACGCCGGGATCCAGTTGCTGTGGCGGCAGTTCACCGAGTCACCGGACCAGGTCCTGCGCGACCGGCTCGTGCTGCACTACGCCCCGCTGGTCAAATACGTCGCCGGCCGGGTCGGCACCGGCCTGCCGACCCACGTCGACGTCGGCGACCTGATCCAGTCCGGGATCTTCGGCCTGGTCGACGCGATCGAGAAGTTCGAGCCCGCGCGCGGCCTGCGGTTCGAGACCTACGCGATGCAGCGGATCCGGGGCGCGATCCTCGACGACCTCCGCTCGCAGGACTGGGTGCCCCGGGCGGTGCGCAGCAAGGCCCGCGAGGCCGAGCGCGCGCTGGAACGCCTCGGTGCCCGGCTGAACCGCACCCCGACCGACTCCGAACTGGCGGCCGAGCTCGAGATCGGCGTCGACGACCTGCGCGAGTTCTACGGCCAGCTGCAGCTCACCAGCGTCATCGCGCTGGAAGACCTGGTGGCCGCGGGCAAGGACAGCGGTTCGCTCGTCGACACCCTGCCCGACGACGGCGCCGTCGACCCGGTGGCCGTCCTGGTCGACCAGGACAACCGCCGTCAGCTGGCGCAGGCGATCGCGCAGCTCACCGAACGCGACCGGATCGTGGTCGGCCTCTACTACTTCGAAAGCCTGACCCTCGCCGAGATCGGCAAGGTCCTCGGCGTCACCGAGTCCCGCGTCAGCCAGTTGCACACCCGCGCCGTCATGCGCCTGCGCGCGAAACTGGTCGAGCAGCCCGGTTCCTAGGCGCTGCGCCTAGAGGCCTTCCCAGGGTTTGAGGCGGATCTCGGACGGTTCGCCGATCAGCGAGAGCGGATCGACGTACTCCTCCCCGCGCCGGACGCCGAAATGCAGGCACGCCGGCTCGGGGCAACCCGGATGTCTCGCCACCAGCGTCCCGAGCACCTGGCCCCGGTGCACCTGATCACCCGCGGTGACGGCCGGCGCCACGGGTTGGTAGGTGGTGCGCAGGCCTCCGTCGTGGTCGATCGAGATCACCCCGCGCCCGGCCACCTGACCGGCGAACATCACCACCCCCTCGGCGGCCGCCAGCACGTTCGCGCCCGGTGCGGCGGCGAGGTCGATGCCCCGGTGGCCGGGACCGTAGGGCGTCGCCGGTGGTTCGAAATACCTGGTGACGTCGGGTGCTGGTGAGACCGGCCAAGAGAGCCGTCCCTGCGGCAGGGGAGCCCCTCCGGCCGTCCCCGGGGTGGCCGACGAGGCCACGATCGCGAGGACGGCCGCGAGGATCGCGACCCTGGTGACAGGGCGGGAACAGGTCGTCATGGTCATGTGTTCCAGCCTCGGCGCCCGGCGTGGCGAGCGGGGCGCGCCGACGGAATCTGTGGATAACCGAGCGGCTTGTGGACAACCGCTCTCATCAGGGGCTGCCGGTGGGATAGGCGATCACGACAGGGAGTAGACTCTTTTGCGCGGTCCGCTTTGGCGGACTGACTTCGCGTGCACGTGCGCGCTCCTGCTGGCCGATCTCCTCACGGAGGGTCAGGACAAGCGGGAGTACACGGTCCGGCGGTCCTGGAACTTCGCTCCCGGGTCCGGGCTTTGAGCACCTGCACCAGGGCGATCGGCCACCCGGCCGAAAGCGAAAACCGAGCAAGCGCGACCGGCCGAGCCGGGCGCGCACGACACAGAAGAGGTTGATTCCGGCAATGGCCGTCGTCACCATGAAGCAGCTGCTCGACAGCGGTGTGCACTTCGGACACCAGACTCGTCGGTGGAACCCGAAGATGAAGCGCTACATCTTCACCGAGCGCAATGGCATCTACATCATCGACCTGCAGCAGACGCTGACCTACATCGACCGTGCGTTCGAGTTCATCAAGGAAACCGTCGCGCACGGCGGCACCATCATGTTCGTCGGTACGAAGAAGCAGGCTCAGGAAGCCATCGCGGCGGAAGCCTCCCGCGTGGGCATGCCCTACGTGAACCAGCGCTGGCTGGGCGGCATGCTGACCAACTTCCAGACCGTGCACAAGCGTCTCCTCCGCCTCAAGGAGCTCGAGTCGCAGGAGCAGACCGGTGGGTTCGCCGGCCTCAACAAGCGTGAGATCCTGACGCTGACCCGCGAGAAGGACAAGCTCGAGAAGACCCTCGGCGGTATCCGCGACATGGCCAAGGTGCCGAGCATCGTGTGGATCGTCGACACGAAGAAGGAGCACATCGCCGTCGGCGAGGCTCGCAAGCTGAACATCCCGGTCGTCGCGATCCTCGACACCAACTGCGACCCGGACGAGGTCGACTACCCGATTCCGGGTAACGACGACGCCATCCGTTCGGCCGCGCTGCTGACCAAGGTGGTGGCCGAGGCCGCCGCCGCCGGTCTGATGGCCCGCTCCAGCCGCAACGGTGCCTCCGCCGACACCAAGCCCGAGCCGGGCGTGGCGGCGGACGAGCCGCTGGCCGAGTGGGAGAAGGAGCTGCTCGCCGGCTCCGAGACCGCCGCCGCGGACGCCAAGGAAGCCGTTGTCGCGACCGAGGCCGCCACGGAGCAGGCCGCCGAGCCCGCCGCCGAGAAGGCCGCGGAGCCCGAGCAGGCCACCGCCTCCTCCTGATCCACCCGCTCGTGGGGCCGCCGGACGGCGGCCCCACGAGTACCTCTTTCCCAAGACTTTCTCGTACCTGAAAAGGACGGACAACGCACGATGGCGAATTACACCGCCGCAGATGTGAAGCGCCTCCGCGAACTGACCGGCGCCGGCATGATGAACTGCAAGAAGGCGCTGGAGGAGAACGACGGCGACTTCGACAAGGCCGTCGAGTTCCTGCGCATCAAGGGCGCCAAGGACGTCGGTAAGCGCGCCGAGCGCGCCACCGCCGAGGGCCTCGTCGCCGGTGAAGGCGGCGTGCTGATCGAGCTCGACTCCGAGACCGACTTCGTCGCGAAGAACGAGGACTTCCAGAGCCTCGCCGCGAAGATCGTCGAGGTCGCGAAGGCCGAGAAGACCAACGATGTCGAGAAGCTGAAGGCCGCCTCGCTCGACGGCAAGACCGTCCAGGAGAACGTCCTGGAGCTGGCCGTGCGTATCGGCGAGAAGCTCGAGCTTCGCCGCGTCGCCGCCTTCGAGGGCACCACCGCCACCTACCTGCACCGTCGCGGTGCGGACCTGCCGCCCGCCGTCGGCGTGCTCATCGAGTACACCGGTGAGGGCGACGCCGCCGCGGAGGCCGCTCGTGGCGCCGCCATGCAGGTCGCCGCGCTCAAGGCCAAGTACCTCACGCGTGACGAGGTGCCCGCCGAGATCGTCGAGAACGAGCGCACCATCGCGGAGAAGACCGCTCGTGAAGAGGGCAAGCCCGAGCAGGCCCTCACGAAGATCATCGAGGGCAAGGTCAACGCTTACTACAAGGACACCGTCCTGCTCGAGCAGCCTTCGGTCAAGGACAACAAGAAGACCGTCAAGGCCCTGCTCGACGAGGCAGGCGTGACCGTGAGCCGGTTCTCCCGGTTCGAGGTCGGCCAAGCCTGATCCAGGCGCGGAACGCAAGAAGTCAGTACTGTGCCCCGTCTCCGTCCAACGGGGACGGGGCACAGTCGGGTCCAGAGCATTAGGGAGGGCGACATGGGTGTCCGGGTCGAGGGCGGATACCGCCGGGTGCTGCTGAAGCTGGGCGGTGAAATGTTCGGCGGCGGTTCCATCGGGGTTGATCCGGATGTGGTGCACTCGGTCGCCCAGCAGATCGCCGACGTGGCGCGGACCGGTGTCCAGATCGCCGTCGTCATCGGCGGTGGCAACTACTTCCGCGGCGCGGAACTTTCGCAGCGCGGCATGGACCGCGACCGCGCGGACTACATGGCGATGCTCGGCACCGTGATGAACTGCCTGGCGCTGCAGGACTTCCTGGAGAAGGAAGGGCTGCCCACGCGCGTCCAGACCGCCATCACGATGGGCCAGGTCGCCGAGCCGTACATCCCGCGCCGTGCCGAGCGGCACCTGGAGAAGGGCCGCGTCGTCATCTTCGGCGCCGGGGTCGGCATGCCGTACTTCTCCACGGACACCGCGGCCGCGCAGCGCGCGCTCGAACTCGGCTGCGAAGCCGTGCTGATGGCGAAGGCCGTCGACGGCGTCTACACAGCGGACCCGAAGAGCGACCCGACCGCCGAGATGTTCCACGAGATCAGCCACCGTGAGGTGCTGGAGCGGGACCTCAAGGTCGCCGACGCCACGGCGTTCAGCCTCTGCATGGACAACAACATGCCGATCATCGTGTTCAATCTCCTCACCGAGGGGAACATCGCCCGCGCGGTCAGTGGTGAGAGGATCGGCACCCTGGTCGACACCCCCGCCGACGGGGTACCCGCGTAGTCCTGCTCTGATCTTCGCAACCGGTACGAATACACAACAACGGGAGTTGCCGTGATCGACGAGACCCTCCTCGATGCCGAGGAGAAGATGGAAAAAGCGGTGTCCGTCGCCAAGGAGGATCTGTCGTCGGTGCGCACCGGCCGGGCCCACCCGGGGATGTTCTCGCGCATTGTCGTCGACTACTACGGCGCGCCGACCCCGCTGAACCAGCTGGCGGGCGTCAACGTGCCCGAGGCTCGGATGGCGTTGATCAAGCCTTACGACCAGACCTCGCTCAACGCCATCGAGAAGGCGATCCGCGAGTCGGACCTCGGCGTCAACCCGAGCAACGACGGCAACGTGATCCGCATCGTCATCCCGCAGCTCACCGAAGAGCGCCGCAAGGAGATGGTGAAGGTCGCCAAGGGCAAAGGTGAGGACGCCCGCGTCTCGATCCGCAGCGTCCGCCGCAAGGCCAAGGAAGAGCTGGACCGCATCAAGAAGGACGGCGAGGCCGGCGAGGACGAGGTCGTCCACGCCGAGAAGGAACTCCAGAACCTCACCGACTCGTACACCCACAAGGTCGACGAGCTGGTGAAACACAAGGAAGCCGAGTTGCTCGAGGTCTGATGAGCCAGGTGAGCGAGGAACGCGAGGACCGGGTGGACGCCCCGGAACCGGTTCCGGCAGCGATGCCGGAACCAGAAACGGTGCCGGAACCGGCACAGAAGGTTTCCCGTGCCGGCCGCAATCTGCCCGCCGCGATCGGGGTCGCATTGCTGCTGGGGGCGGCGATCGTCACGTCCCTGCTCACCGTGCGCTATCTGTTCATCGGCATCATCGCGATCGCCATCGCGGTCGGCACGATCGAGCTGGCCGGGGCGCTGAAGCGCGCGGCCGGTATCCGGATCGCGCTGGTCCCGGTGCTCGTCGGTGGCCAGGCGATGATCTGGCTCGCCTGGCCGTTCGGCCGTGAAGGCGCGCTGACGGCGTTCGTGCTGACGGTGCTGGTCTGCCTGTTGTGGCGGCTGCCCGGCGGCGCCGACGGTTACCTGCGTGACATCAGCGCGTCCGTCTTCGCCGCCGCGTACCTCCCGCTCTTCGGCGCTTTCGCCGCGATGCTCGTCCCGCCCGCGGACGGTGTCGGCCGGGTGCTGGCGTTCATGATCGGTGTCGTCGCCTCGGACACCGGCGGCTACATCGCCGGTGTGCTGGGCGGCAAGCATCCGATGGCGCCCAGCATCAGCCCGAAGAAGACCTGGGAAGGGTTCGCCGGTTCGCTGGTGGCCGGCGTGGTCGCCGGTGCGCTGACGCTGAGCCTGCTGCTCGACGGGCACGCCTGGCAGGGGGTGCTGTTCGGGGCGGCGATCGTCTGCACCGCGACGCTGGGTGACCTCGTCGAGTCGCTGATCAAACGGGACCTCGGCGTCAAGGACATGGGGAACATGCTGCCCGGGCACGGCGGCCTGATGGACCGGCTCGACTCGCTGCTCCCGTCGGCCGTCGTCTCCTGGCTCCTGCTGTCGGCGTTCATCCCCCTCTGACCACTTTTGTGAAACTCCTGTGACAGGCCGGGGCGACTAGGCCAAGGTCGAAGTATGCGGACTCAAAGGATGAGTAAGCGACTTCTGACCCTGGCCCTGAGCGTCTTGACGCTCGGTGCCCTGACGACAGCCGTGGCGGAGGCGGGCGAAAGCCCGGTCGTCCGCACGGATTCCGGACCCGTTCGCGGGGTGATCACCAGCGAATACCGGAGTTTCCAAGGCATTCCGTTCGCCGCTCCGCCGGTCGGTGATCTGCGGTGGCGGCCGCCTCGGAGACCTGCGCCGTGGACCGCGGTGCGGGACGCGACCAAGCCCGGCCCTCGCTGCGCACAGGCCGCAGGGCTCGGTTCGGCTCCGAGTGACACCGAGGATTGCCTCTATCTCAACGTGATCGGCCCGGCCCGGCCGGCGCACAAGCCGCGTCCGGTGATGGTCTGGGTGCACGGCGGCGGTTTCACCGGCGGTGCCGGCAGCGACTACGACCTGAAGCGTCTCGCCCTCGGCGGCGACGTCGTCGTGGTGAGCGTGAACTACCGCCTGGGGGCGTTCGGCTTCTTCGGGCACCCCGAACTCGGCCGCGATTCCGGTGCCTTCGGGCTCGAAGACCAGCAGGCCGCCCTTCGCTGGGTGCAGCGCAACGCACGCGCGTTCGGCGGGGATCCCCGCAACGTCACGTTGTTCGGCGAGTCCGCGGGCGGGATGAGCACCTGCGCGCAGCTGACCTCGCCGTCGGCGGCGGGGCTGTTCCACCGCGCGATCATCCAGAGCGGCCCGTGCACCTTGAGCTGGCCTGACGGCGGGTTCTTCCCCGGTGTGCCCGCGGGGACGCCCTACCGCCCCCGCGCGGACGTCGAGAAGGACGGGGCCGCGGCGGCGGCGAAGCTGGGTTGTGCCGATGTCGCCTGCCTTCGGCGGCTCCCGGTGAAGGACCTGGTTAACGAGCAACTCGCGTCGCCCGCGTTCGACACCGCCGTGCTGCCGGAGGACCCGGCGGCCGCGTTGCGGGCGGGGCGGTTCACGCGCGTTCCCGTGCTGACCGGGGTCACCAGGGACGAGGCGAGACTGTTCGTCGCCTTGTTCCCGGGCCACCCGTTCACCGAGGAGCACTACCAGGAGCTGCTGCGGAGCGGCTTCGGGGACAAGGCGCCGCTCGTCGCCGCCGAGTACCCGTCGGCGAAACACGGCGGCCCGGCGATGGCGTTCGCGGACGCCATGACCGACCGGATCTGGGGCTGTCCCGAGGTCGAGGCCCAGAAATTGCTGAGCGCGCGAACCCGGACCTTCGGTTACGAGTTCGCCGATCGGGACGCTCCCGCGCTTTTCCCGCCGCCGGCCGGAATGCGATCAGGCGCTTCTCATGGGTCTGAATTGGCTTATTTGTCCGACTTGGTCGGTGTTCCCGTCGAATTGAAACCCGCGCAGCAAAAGCTCGCGGCGCAAATGATCCAGTATTGGACCCGGTTCGCGCGGACCGGTAATCCGAACGCCGAGGGCCTGCCGAAGTGGCACTCCACGCCGAAGGTGCAGTCGCTCGCACCCGGCAAGATCGCCCCGGTCGACCTCGCGGCCGTGCACAAGTGCGGTTTCTGGGCCGGTCTCTGACGAAAGAGCCGGGGTGATGCAGCCCGCATCACCCCGGCTCGATCGGCTCAGCCGTCTCAGCCGTCTCAGTCGTCGTAGGGATCGTCGACTTCAGCGCGTCCCCAGCCTTCGATGGCACGGGAGTGGTCGATGACGGCGAACACCGAACCGTCCGGGTCGGCGAGGATCGCCATCCGGCCGTACGGGGTGTCGTACGGCTGCACCACGACGGTCCCGCCGAGCATCAAGGCCTGTCCCGCCGCGGCGTCCGCGCCCCGCGCCGGATCCAGTTCGATGTAGACCATCCAGTGCGGGGGAGTGTCCGGCCGGTATTCCGTGCCCATCTGGTACCGGTACAGCACCGGTTCGTGCTCGATGAGCCATTCGGCGTAGTCGAGCGAGACGCCGTCGCCGATCTGGTGGCTCGTGTAGTTGAAGAGGCGGCAGTAGAAGTGATCCGCCGCCGGACCGTCATGGGTGTTGAGATCCGCGCCGCTGAAGGTGTTGGGCACGCCGGTGGCGAACTCCCAGGTAGCGGGCGGTTCCCAGAACACGACGTGCGCGCCGCACGCGTCGACGGCGTGGACGATGTTGCCGCGCTGGGGAATCGCCACCGGCCCGAGGGTGACCCGGCCACCGAGACTCTCGACCCATTCGGCGGCCGCGGCCGCCTGGGAGACGGAGAGGTGGATGCTCCATCCGGTGGGCCCGTTCGCGCCCGCGCGGTACATGCCCCCTGCCGCGGCACCGTTCAAGGTCGCGATCGAATAGCGGCCGGTCGGCGTCGCCGGATCACGCAGGACGGCGTACTCCCAGTCGAAAAGCCCGCTGTAGAAGGCTTGTGTGGCCGCTTCATCTCTGCAGGCGAGTTCGATCCAGCACGGGATTCCCGAAGGTATGACGGAAGTGGGGGCGGCCGAGCCAAGCGACATGCGGTTCTCCCTTACCTGTGGGAGTAAAGTCTAGTCGCTATCTGCATTGTTTCCGTTAAAGATTCGGCCCGGATGAGGCTGGAACCCGGCCTGGCATCGCATCGTTGGAGTATCCGTGCGCTGGTTTCCCCGAGCTGTCTCCTCCTTCCGCGATGGCGGCAAGGACGTCCTGCCGAGTCCGAACATCTGGTACTACCAAAAGGCTTATGAGGTCGAGAATCGCGCGCAGGACGTCGACGACGAGATCTGGCGTGTACTCGGTGAGCACCGCGACTGGGCCGGTGCCGACGTGCTCGACATCGGCTGTGGTGACGGTTTCCATTTGCCGCGCTTCGCCGCGACGGCGCGATCGGTGCTCGGGGTGGAACCCCATGAGCCGCTGGTCCGGGACGCGCGGCGGCGGATCGACGGGCTGCCGAACGTCGAGGTGCGGCAAGGCCGTGCGCAGCGGCTTCCGGTGCCGGACGCGGCTTTCGACGTCGTCCACGCGCGGACCGCGTACTTCTTCGGCCCTGGTTGCGAGCCCGGTCTTCGCGAGGCTGAGCGGGTGCTCAGACCCGGCGGGACGCTGATGATCGTCGATCTCGATGTCGCGAGTGAGCCCTACGGTCGCTGGATGCGGCAGGATCTGCCGGATTACGACCCGCCCGGCGTCGAGAAGTTCTTCGCCCGCCAGGGGTTCGGCTGTCGCAACGTGATGACGCGCTGGCTGTTCGAGAACGCCGCGGCGATGGAAGCGGTGCTGAAGATCGAGTTCAGCGCTCCGGTCTCGGCGAAGGCGATCGCGGAGGTCGGGCGTCTCAACGAGATTTCTTCAAACGCGGAGGAGAAGCCGGTGACGCTGCCGGTGGGCTATCGCGTGCATACCCGCGTCAAGCCCACCGGCCTCGTCGTGCCAGGTCACTCCGTGTCCTCGGGGGACGCCTCGTCCGGAGCGGTGCCGTCCTCGGTCTCGCCGAGGATGCCGTAGATCGTCCGGCGTGCCTCGTTGAGCACGTCGACGGTGCGAGCCTGCTGGGTCTCACTGCCGGCGTGCATCACCTGGGCGACCGCCGCGGCCAGCGTCGCGGCCGCCTTGCGCAGGTTCACCTCGACCGGGTCGACGTCGTGGGCGATGTGCTCCCACGGCGGTACGGCGTCCTGCTGCTCGGCCGCGGCGCGGCCGGTTTCGGTGAGTTCGAACAGCTTCTTGCCGCTCTCGTCCTTGCTGATCACCAGGCCTTCGTCGGCCAGCATCTGCAGCGTCGGGTAGACCGAGCCGGGGCTCGGCTTCCAGAAGCCGCCGCTGCGCTCGCCGATCTCGCGGATGATCTCGTAACCGTGCCTCGGCTGCTCGGAAAGCAGCGCGAGGATCGCGGCGCGGACGTCACCGCGCTTGCCGCGGCGCCCACCGGGGCCACCACGACGGCCGCCGCGGTGCCGGTGGCCGGGTCCGCCCGGGCCACCGAAGCCCGGAGGCATTTCGCCGAAGCCGCCGCGAGCCCAGGGCCCGAAGGCGGGTCGGCCGTGTTCTGGAGGGAAGGGTCGTCGTCCTCGCATGATGTAAATCCTTTCGCGTAATGTTTCGACACGTTCACGATATATCGGAAACAGTCGGAAGGCAACCTGCTCTCGGAGACGTGACCTGGGGAACAGTGATCCGGGGCGGCGCGGGCGGCACGGAAGTGGACATGGGAGACTAGTTGAGCTATGACTGCCCTCCCTCTCGTCTTCGACGCGCCCAAGCGCGGCCTCCCGCCGCGCCATCTCGCCGACCTCACCGCCGCCGAGCGGGCCGAGGCCGTCGCCGAGCTGGGTGAGAAGCCGTTCCGCGCGAAGCAGCTGTCGAACCACTACTTCTCGCGGCTCACGGTCGACCCGGGGGAGATGACGGACATCCCGGCGGCGTCGCGCGAGAAGCTGGTCGGCGATCTGATGCCGACGCTGCTCACCGAGATCAAGGCTCTCGCCTGCGACGACGGCTCCACGCGCAAGACCTTGTGGCGCGCGCACGACGGCACGCTGCTGGAGAGCGTGCTGATGCGCTACCCGGACCGCGCGACCCTCTGCATCTCGAGCCAGGCCGGCTGCGGCATGGCGTGCCCGTTCTGCGCGACCGGCCAGGGCGGCCTCGACCGGAACCTCTCGACGGCGGAGATCGTCGACCAGGTCCGCTCGGCCGCCGCCGTGATGCGCGACGGCGGCATGGCCGGTGGCCCCGGCCGCCTGTCGAACATCGTCTTCATGGGCATGGGCGAGCCGCTGGCGAACTACAAGCGGGTGGTGGCGGCGGTGCGGCGGATCACGGATCCGGCGCCTGAAGGTCTGGGGATTTCGCAGCGTTCGGTGACGGTGTCGACGGTGGGTCTCGCGCCCGCGATTCGTAAGCTGGCGGACGAGAAGATGCAGGTTCGCCTCGCGGTTTCGTTGCACACGCCCGACGATGAGCTGCGGGACACGCTGGTGCCGGTGAACGAGCGTTGGTCGGTGGACGAGGTTCTGTCCGCTGCCCGGTATTACGCGGATACGTCCGGTCGGCGGGTGTCCATCGAGTACGCGTTGATCCGGGATATCAATGATCAGCCTTGGCGTGCGGAGCTGCTCGCGAAGGTGCTGCGTAAGCACCTGGGGCATCTGGTGCACGTGAACGTGATCCCGTTGAACCCGACGCCGGGTTCGAAGTGGGACGCGTCGCCGAAGCCGGTCGAGCGCGAGTTCGTCCGGCTGGTCAACGCCGGTGGTGTGGCCTGCACGGTGCGGGACACCCGCGGCCAGGAAATCGCCGCGGCCTGCGGTCAGCTCGCCGCCGAGAACTGAGTTTTCGTTCCAGTGATGGAGATTTTGTCGTGATGTATGCCCCCAGCCTGCTGGATCCGGCTGCGGAGGAGCTGAAGCTCGCGGACGTCGTCGGTCGCGGTGCGACCGAGATGGCGCGCGAGGCTCGGACGCTGCTCGGTGATCGCTTCAGCTCGGTGACGTTCATGTATGTGCTGATGCGGGCGTTCGAGGTGGAGTACACGGCGGCGTGTGATGCTTCGCGGTGGCACGAGTTCCACGGCGGACCCCGTGCGTTGTCGGACGCCGATCTCGAGGCGTTGCTCGCCCCCTGGCTCAACCGCTGACCATCGGCCTGTCCGGCTGAGAGGGCTGTCCGTCGGACTTCATGCCCGCCGCGAACGCCGCCACGGTCGCCGTCAGAACGCCGAAAGCGGAAGCCAGGAACACGGCGACGCCGTTGCTCTTCTCGAATCCGAAGATGAAAGCCAAGTGGGCACCGACATCCGCGCCCCTCATCAGCGGCGAGAGGAAGGTCGCCGCGGTGAAAAAGGCGCCGAGGAAGCACAACGTCCAGGCGCCCCCGATCTTGCGTGCGAACGTGAACCCCGCCGCGACCAGCAGGAACAAAGCGGAGAGAACGCTGCCCACGACGTTCACCCACTCGAGACCTGTCCAGTGTTCTCTCGAACTGGCGACCTCGATGTTGTAGAGCGCGAACCAGACGTGCATTCCGGCGGCGATCACGGCGAGGACGCCGGCGATCGGCGACGCCACGGCGTGGGCCTTCGGACGCCGGTAGAGCGGATTGTGCGTTCGCATCCAGATTCCTCGCATAGTCGGCGGCGAAGCCGAGAGTAAAAGGCTTCGATGAAATTCTGGTGAAACGCCTCCGGGCGGACACCTGGTTCACGTCGAGCGGGCACCGTTCCAGTAGGTTGCCGGGCATGACCGCGTCGCCGGTGGATGTTCCGGAGCAGGTGCTGCGCACCTCGATCGTCGAGCGGTTGTTCGCTCGCGCGGACGACCCACGCCCGCTGTTCACCTATCAGGACTTCGGCGCCGGTGCGGAAAAAACCGTCACCTGGACGGAATTCGTCTCACGGGTGCGGGAGGTCACGGGGACACTGCGCCGGGTCGCGCGGCCGGGTGACCGCGTCGCCGTGCTCGTCGGCCAGGACCTGAACTACCCGCTCGCGTTCTTCGGGGCACTCGCCGCCGGCCTGGTGGCCGTGCCGTTGATGTCGTCGGGTAACCCGACCCAGCGAGGCAGGCTCGCCGGAGTGCTGGAGGACTGCGGCGCGCGGGTCTGGCTGACGTCCTCGGCCGCCGCCGCGAAGACGCGCGAAGCCGGGACGCCCGAACATCTCGTCGTGGTCGACGAGCTTTCCGGGCCGGGCGCCGACCCGGTTCCGGTCAGCCCCGAGGACCCCGCCTACCTGCAGTACACCTCCGGGTCGACGCGGGAGCCCGCCGGCGCGGTGATCCCGCATCGGGCGGTCGCCGCGGCCTGCTGGCAGGCGAGTCAGGCCTACGCCGTCGACGAGGGCACGACCTGTGCCGGCTGGATCCCGTTCTTCCACGACATGGGCCTCATCCAGCTTCTGTGCCTGCCGGTCTTCGCCGGCGGACGATCGGTCTTCATGGCGCCCGCCGAATTCGTGCGCCGGCCCGCGAGGTGGCTGCGCCAGCTCTCGGACCATCCCGCCGTGTTCACCGCCGCGCCGAATTTCGCGTTCGACCTGGCCGCCGACGCCGCGGGAGAGGCCGGAGACGACCTGGACCTCTCCGACGTGCGCGTCGCGCTCAACGGCAGCGAGCCGGTGCGGCCGGCCACGATCGCGCGGTTCCAGGAGGTCTTCGGCCCGCGGGGGTTCCGGCCCGAAGCCCACCGCCCGTCGTACGGTCTGGCCGAGGCGACCGTGTACGTCGCGAGCGCGGGCGCGGAGGGACCGCGGGGCGCGGCGTTCGACCGGGAAGCCCTCGCGCAGGGCCGCGCGATCGAGGTGCCGGACGGCCAGGAACTCGTGTCGGTCGGCCGTCCCCTCGGGCAGCGGGTCCGGATCGTCCGCGACGGCGTCGCGCTGCCCGAAGGTCTCGTCGGTGAGATCTGGCTCCACGGCCCGAACGTCGCGGCCGGTTACTGGGGCCGCGGCGACGCGACCGTGTTCGGCGCCGAGCTCGACGGCGTCCGCGGCTGGCTGCGCACCGGCGACCTCGGCGTGTTCCACCGCGGCGACCTCTACATCACCGGCAGGCTCAAGGACCTCATCGTCATCGACGGCCGCAACTTCCATCCGCAGGACATCGAACTGGCGGCGGGTGAAGCGCATCCCGCGATACGCCGGGATCGGGTCGCGGCCTTCGGAATTTCGGACGAGACGGGCGAAGGGGCAATGGTGGCCGTCGAATGGGCAGACAACGGCGGAACCGATGCCAAAGACGTCACGAGAGCGGTACTGCGTGCCGTGTCACGGGAATTCGAACTCACCTTGAGATCGGTGCGTCTTGTGCCGCCAGGGGAACTTCCACGCACCTCTAGTGGCAAGGTCGCCCGGTCCGTCGCGAAATCACGTTATAGTCGGCCTCGTGGATGATCACCACGCAGCGGTCGCGAAGGTCGTCAGCGAAACATTCATGCTGGACCTCGCCGGCATCGAGCCCGACGCACCTCTCGAGGAGCTGGGTATCGACTCCAAGGGACGGATAAAACTCCTGTCCGCGCTGGAGATCTACCACGACGTGAGAATTGATCTGGACGAGCTCGACCGGTTCACCGACGTCGCGTCGGTGGCCGAAGTACTCGCCGAGGCACTCGGCGGTAAGTCCGACGGATCCGACGAGAGGCGCTGAACAAATGAGCGGGGGCTTTACCGCCGAGACCGAGGCGCTTTCATCGGCGTCGAAGAACATCGGAAAGCTGACGGAACAGTTGTTGGAGGACAACCCTGATCTGTCGAGCACACCGGTGAACGCGGCCGGATTCGGCCAGGCGCACGGCGATCATTCCAAGAAGTACACCGACGGCGTGGCGGCGTTGTGGGCCTCCGTCAACGGCTATAGCACCACCCTCGGCACTTTCGGCACCAATCTCGGTACCGCGGGCACCGCCTATGGCACCAACGAGGACGAGCAGCAGGACAAGATCACCAAGACGGGGATGCGCTAGTGGCCGCCACCTGGACCGACGTCAAAGCCGTCCTCGACGACCCGAGCGTGCCGGCCAAGCAGAAGACCCAGCTCATCAGCACCTGGATGCGGACCCATCCGGCGCCGCCGCCGTGGGCGGAGCAGGAGCCGGAGGAGATCAAGCAGAAGCGCAAGGAAGCCGAGAAGTACGCGGAGTCCTACAACGCCCTGCCGTTCCTGGCCTCCGACGATCTCGACAGCGTCTACAAGGGCGCGAAGGATGCCGGAGATCAGGCGAGCTTCAACCAGCGCGAAGAGTCGAAGGCCGTCAAGGACGGCAACAAGAAGCTGGACGAGTCGAAGGCGCCCAGCGCGGAGGGCGCCGGGACCAAGACGTCGGACGAGCTGTTCGACGCCGCCGCGCCGTCGCTGAAGGTGTTCCAGACCTTCGGTTCGCTGCTGGCGAAGCTCCCGGAGGACTGCCGGGGGAACACCCGCGCGCTCGACTTCGACAAGGACATCAAGAAGCCGTTCGACGAGCAGCGTGGCATCAGCTTCAAGAACTTCGTCGACGACGCCGCCCACTTCAAGACCGGCTCGACGACGGTCGACCGGACCATGCAGGACACCGGCACCGAGTTGAACGGCCTGTACGGGACCTGGACCGGCAAGGCCGCGGACGCCTCGTCGGACAACTACAACGAGAAGATCCAGCCCAAGGCCAAGAAACTCGCGGAGACGCTGAACAACGCGAGTGAAGCGACGCTGAGCACCACCACCGCGGTCTTCGACCTGTGCAAGGGCAAGGCCGACGCGATCGTCGACATGTACAAAGAGGTGGTCGGCAAGGCCGACTATCCGATGGCGCAGAAGGTCATCGCCATCGCCGCCGGGGAGAAGAGCGGCAAAGAGGATCTCGGCGAGATCGCCGGCTGGATGGACGTCAACTTCGGCTCCAATCTGGTCCAGTCCCTGAACAACGACGGCTGCTGCGACGACGACGAGTTCAAGAAGGCGGGCCAGAACCTCGCCAAGCAGTGGATCCAGCGGCAGTTCGTCCCGGAGATGTGGGACACGCTCTACGAGGGATTCGCCAAGACCTGCAAGGAAACCAAGGACTTCGTCAATCAGGCTTACGACGAACTCGACAAGGTGATGGGCAAGGTCAAGAACGAGTTCGAAGGCGCCGACAAGCCTGGTGACACGGGCGGAACCGGCGGGACTGGCGGCGGACCCGGTGCCGGTGGACCCGGCGCTCCGGACTTCACCGGTGGTTCCGGTGGCGGTCCTGGCGGTGGTTCCGGTGATGGATCCGGCAGTGGTTCGGGCGGTGGCTCCGGCAGCGGCTCCGGTACCGGTGGTGGCTCGGGCTCCGGCAGTGGCTCGGGTTCCGGTGGCGGCTCGGGATCAGGCTCGGGATCAGGCTCGGGATCAGGCAGTGGCTCGGGCTCGGGTGGATCAGGCAGTGGCTCGGGTACCGGTGGCGGTGGCACCGATCCGGCCGGAAAGCCTCCGCCTCCGCCGATCCCGGACGTGTCCATTCCCGACGGTGGTGGGTCCGGCGGGGGAACCGGTTCGGGCGGCTCCGGCTCCGGTTCGGGTGGTCCCGGCTCCGGGGCGGACGCGGACAAGGGCGGCACTTCGCCTTCGGGCTCGGCCCCGCCGCCTCCGCTGTCGTCGTCGGGAGGCGACGAGCAGAAAGCGGCGGCCGAAGCCGCGAAGAAGCAGGCAGCCGAGGCGGGCGAGGCCGCGAAGAAGCAGGCCTCCGAAGCACTGGGCAAGCTGGGCGACGGTCCCGCCGGCGGCGGACTCGGCGGCTCGAGTGGCTCCGGACCGGGTGGCTCCGGCACCGGCGGTGGTTCCGGTGGTGGCACCGGCGGCAGCACGGACGCCGCCGCCGAAGCCAAAGCGGCGGCCGAGAAGGCCACTGAAGACGCGAAGAAGCAGGCTTCCGAGGCACTCGGCAAGCTCGGTGACGCCCCTGGCGGCGGTTCGGAAGGCACGGAGTCCAAAGAGGCGGCCGAGAAGGCCAAGGAAGAGGCGAAGAAGCAGGCCTCCGACGCGTTGGACAAGATCGGCGGTGAAGACGGCGACAAGCTGGCCGGCGACAAACCCGGTGACAAACCGGGCGAGGACGGCGACAAGTCCGAAGACGGCGAACGCGACGTCCTCAAGGTCAAACAGGGCGACAAGACCTTCGAGATGTCCGAGCCGGACAAGGACGGCGAGATGGACATCAAGGTCGGCGAGGGTTCCGGCCCGTCCAAGGACTTCAAGCTCGACTGGACCGCCGACGGGGAGAAGTCCGAGCTGGGCTCCGCTCCCGGGTCTGAAGACGGGAAGCCGGACAAGGACGGTGTCCACCGCCCCGGCGCGGACGGCAAGATCCACATCCAGGACGGCGATCTGAAGATCACCGCCGAACGGCCTGACGGCCCGGACGGCAAGACGGTCGTCACCGTCGACGACGGCACCGGGAAGCCGACCACCTACACCCTCGGTGAGGAAGACGCCCCCAAGGACGACAAGGGCGACAAAGACAACAAGGACAAGGCGGCTCATCCGGTCACGCCTCTCACCGGGACGGTCCAGCCCGACTCCCGTCCGGGTCTCACCCCGCACCTCGGTGGTGGGGACGGCGGCGGTGAGGGCGCCGGCGGCGGTAGCCACGGTGGTGGCTCCGGCGGCGGTGGTGGCGGTGGCATCGGCGGCGGAGGTTCGGCGACTCCGGCTCCCTTCGAGGTCGCCTCGGCGACCGGGCAGCCGTCGTTGTCCGAAGGCATGAACACCGGCGCCGGGACACATCAGCAGCAACCCGCGGCTTCGGCCTCTCCGGCGGCCTCGATGGGCGGAACGTCCGGTCAGTCGCTCGGCGGTGGCGCGATGCCGCCGATGGGCGGCATGGGCGGCGGTGGCGCGGGCGGCGCGAGCGGCGGCGATCAGGAGCGCGCCAACCGGGCGTACCGGATCGAGGGCGAGGTCTTCGATCAGCTCAACGAGCCCACCGGCCGGATCACCGGTTCACTGCTGGACGACGAGGAGCCGTCGGTCATCCGCAAGCGGTGACCACGGTCAGGGGAGAACGCATGAGCGCCGATGACACCGCCGGCATGAAGGCGACCTTGGACGGCCTTGTCCGGGAGCAGGCGGAGCGCCGTGCCCTGCGGGACAAGCGGGGCGAGGAGCTCAAGGCCGCCGGCCAGGAGCAGATGACCAAGCAGGTCCACACCGCCCAGCGCTACGTCGAGCACCGCCGGGAACTGGGCGAGCGCAAGACGAAGTCCGGCTGGAGCACCGACCGGTCGCACGCGGAACCGGGGAACGCCTCGGCGTTCGACGACCCGGCGGGCACGGCCGCGCCGTCCGCACCGGAGCCGTTCGCTCCGGAATCACCCGCCCGCCCGGCGCGAGGGGAAGCACCTCGGCGTGCCCCTCGTCGTCGCGCGGCGGAGACGGACGACGAGGACGACGCCTTCCTCAACAACCGCTGGGCCGAGTGACCCGGTCCAGCACCGCGCGCGTGTAAGCCGCGGTGTCGGCGGTCCCGCCGAGGTCGGCCGTGCTGATGCCGTCCGCCAGCGCGCCGAAGGCGGCGGCGAGCAGTTCCGCGCTCGCTTCGGGGTGCCCCAAGTGGTCGAGCATCAGCGCCGCCGACCAGAGGGCGCCCAGGGGATTCGCCTTGCCCTGTCCCGCGATGTCGGGTGCGGAGCCGTGCACCGGCTCGAACATCGACGGGAATTCCCGCTCGGGATTGAGGTTCGCGGCCGGGGCGACGCCGATGCTCCCGGCCACCGCGGCGGCCAGGTCGCTGAGGATGTCACCGAAGAGGTTCGAGCCGACGATCACGTCGAACCGCTCCGGTGCGAGCACGAGCTTGGCGGCGAGAGCGTCGATGTGCTCCTTTTCGGTGCGCACGCCCGGGTGCCGCTGCGCCACCTTTTCCACCAGTTCGTCCCAGAACGGCATCGTGTGCACGACGCCCTTGCGCGTGAAAACCGCTTCCTGCACCGCGAGTTCGTCCTCGGTACCCCGGCCGAGCCGCCCGCCGATCTCGGAGTATTCGCCCTCGACGTTCTCCCGCACCACGACGAGGTCGACGTCTCCGGCGCCGGCGTTGCGCAGCGGGCTGGGCACGCCGTCGAGCACTTTGACCGGACGCAGGTTGACGTACTGCCGGAAGCCGCGCCGGAGGGGGATCAGTAATCCCCACAGCGAAACGTGGTCCGGCACACCGGGCCAGCCGACCGCGCCCAGCAGTACCGCGTCGTGCCGCCGGATCCGGTCCAGGCCGTCGGCCGGCATCATCGCGCCCTCGGACAGGTAGCGCTCGCAGGACCAGTCGAAGGAGTCGTCGCCCTCGCCGCCTGTTCGGGGGTGCTGTTCCTGCCTCACGTCAGCAGCAACTTCTTCTGGATGTTCCAGTCCTTGCTGGGGTTGAGCACCCGGGGGACGTTCAAGACCCACACCGTCGCCATGACGCTGGCTTCGGTGATCTCACTTCCGATCGTGCTGCTGCTGGACTTCGTCGTCTGACGCCGGTGGTCAGATGACCCGGAGCCGGAACATCGACAGAGGGAACCCGCTTTCGGTCAGGCTGCTGGTGTGGTGTCCGCCGTCGGCGTTGATGAAGGTCAACGCCGTGATGTGGATATGGGAAAGAAAGGCACCCTCGACGGGGGCAGTGCCGCCGTCGAGGGCGATTTGCCTGGACAGCTCTCGTGCCAGGTACTGAGCGAGGCTGTTGTGACGACCGATGCCGGCGCCGCCGATCTCGACACCCAATGCCCGACCGACTTCGGGATGCTGGGCGTCCAGCCCGATCGCCAGTTGGTAGGCCGTGACATACGGGCGTCCGAGATGGTGGCCCTCCGGTTGCGTGGCGGGTACGTCACCCAGCACTTCGCAGACTTTGCGCATGATTTCGAGGCGCTGCCACAAACTCGTCACGGACAACCTTCCGACGCTCCGGCAAGACGTCGGAAAGTCGCCTTCGGCAGCCATGTCGTTACGGCGGCCATGGAGTATTTCGCATGCCGAGGGGCCCGTCGCCGGTGTGGCTGGCGGGCTCCTCGGGTCATGCGGGAGTCAGATGAGGGCGCGGTGGAGTGTGTTGGTGTGTCACGAGCATGGATGGGAGTTGCTTTGTAGGTAACACTTCCGGAAGTGGGGCTGCGTGGACGATGAAGGTTGGCCCTTCGGGGCCGCTCTGCGGGGAGTGGCTTCAAACCGCCCAC
>NZ_JAJPWS010000027.1:0-46067 GCF_046549055.1 Amycolatopsis sp. lyj-112
GGCCCGTCTCCGCAGGCAACAACGGCGCGATCACCGCCCACGCCTTATCCGTCAGCTCACCACGACCAACCACAACCCATCATCTGCACACGATCATGAGAAAGATTCGCAGGACACGCCCTAGAGCCCTGGAAGACCGCGCACGAGCCGCTGCGGTTGTCGACCAGGACGTCGCGGAACGTTCGCGGACGAGCGCCTGGAGCAGAACGCCTCAGAAGGGCGGTGGCTCTTCGTCGGGTTCGGGTCTCGGGTCGTGCAGCGGTTCGGGTGTCGCGGTGTAGGTGTGGCCGCTGGGAGTCGTGATCGTCATCCCGCCGTTCCCAGTGGGCACTGCCGACCAGCCGGGTTCGTTGCGGAGCAGGTTGTGGATCTTGCAATAGCCGTGGCAGTTGTGGTGGTTGGTCTTTCCGTTCTGCGCCCAGGTGACGATGTGATCGATCTCCGAGAACTCCGCCGGACGATGACATCCAGGTTGCGTGCATTCCCGATCCCGGGCTTTGATCAACCGTGCCAGCGACGCTGGTGATCGGTACTTGTCGGCGCCGGCTTCCAAGAGCTGACCGGTGGCGGGATCGGTGATCAGCCGCGACCAGGTCGACTTGGGGTCGGAGGCGATCTCCCGGACGAGCCAGTCGGGGATGTGGCCATATCCGGCGAGGAACGCCGGGTCGTTGCGGGCGCCGGTGAGGGTCAGGAAGTCGACGTAGACGTGGATGTGGGCCTTCGGCTTGCCGTGTCCGTCTTCGGCGAGCAGGCGTTCGGCGAACAGATCGGCACGATGCTGATCCAACGTCTTGGACTTGTCGTTGTCGCGCCGAGTGTGTGCTCCGAGGTCGAGTGAGGCATAAACGGAACTGGCGACTTCCGAGGGAAGATACCCGGAGAGGGTGGACATGGTCTCGCCCTCATGCTGCAGGGACACATGCCGCAATGCGCGTTTCTTCTTGGCCCGGTCGCGATAGCCGTCGGGGTCGTACTTCTTGACCGCCCAATCGACCGAACTGCGAATCGCACCCGGGTCACGGTCGGCCAGACGAGACGACATGTGCTCATCAACCAGCCCGGCGACCTCGTCGGAGACTTCGCGCGTCAGCTGCGTGACTTTGGATGCTTTGAACAGGTCGATGTCGCCACAGTCCAACGCTGCCAACGTCTTCGGCAGCCGTGACACGAGAGCGCAGGAGATTTCGAGCAGCAGGAACGCTTGATTACGAGAGACCGAGAAGCGCAAAGCGACCTCCTCGGTCACCGATCTTCGCGACCCACCGATTCCAGCGAACTCCGCTAACGCACGCACCTGACGACCCTGCGCCCGCCGAAGCACCAACTCCTCGACAAACGAGGACTCAAGGAAACGCGCGGCCTGAGTTTGATAAACGAGCTTAAGGTTCATGGCAATGATTATACTCGAACTCACGTTCGACTGCCATATTATTTGCGGCTTAGAGTGTGTCTTACGTGGTGATCGGTTGCTGATGAGCGGTGATCTTTGCTGTGGTTGATCGTTTGTCGTTGCGGTTGGTGCCGGATGAGCTGTGGAACCTGGTTGAGCCGTTGATCCCGGTGTTCGAGCCGCGTCCGCAGGGCGGTGGCACTGCCCCGGTGGATGCTCGTGCGGTGTTCACCGCGATCGTGTACGTGCTGACCAGCGGCTGTGCGTGGCGGGACCTGCCGCCGTCGTTCGGGGTGCCGTTCCAGACCGGGCACCGCCGCTTCGGCCAGTGGACCAAAGCCGGACTCTGGCGGCGCCTGCACCACGCGCTCTTGGACGAACTCGGCAGCCAGGGCCACATCGACTGGAGCCGCGCGATCGTGGACGGAGCGTGTGTACGGGCCAAAAAAGGGGATCCCTGACCGGCCCCGGTCCCAGCCCGGTCGACCGCGGCAAGCCCGGCTCGAAGATCCACGCCCTGTCCGACCGCGCCGGACTGCCGCTCGCCGTCGCCGTCTCCGCCGCCAATACGAACGACTCCTACGCGCTCAAGCCGCTGGTGATGGCGATACCCGCGATCAAGTCCCGCCGCGGTCCGCGGCGGCGTAAGCCGGACAAGCTGCACGCCGAATCCAAGGACAAACTCGGCAAACACCGCTGGGTGATCGAACGAACCATGGCCTGGTTCACCGGATACCGCCGCCTCACGTTGCGCTACGAACGCAAAGCCGAACACTTCCTCGCCTTCCTCATCCTCGGAGCCAGCCTCACCTGCCACAAGAAACTCCGCAAACTCACCACATGAGACGTGCTCTTAGAGTTGAGAATTGAGTAGAATCTGTCGTTCCGCGTGAATGCCGCATGGATCGGCCGCCATAACTCCGCAGTAGCACGAGAAGTGAACAACAAACGGGGTGCCGAGGTCCCGAGCGGTTGCCCAGCGAGGTCCGGCAGGCGTTGAGGCAGGGCCGGATTGCGCGGCATCCCCGATCCCGAGGCGGACCAGCGAGCCTGTCAGCAATCCCAGACGTCAGTTGACGCAACCCGCGTCAGCCAGCGGAGCCGAAGCCCCAGCAGAAGAAGAAGGCGGAGCGGAAAGCGAAGAAGTCGCCGCCACCGGCTTGATCCCGTTCCCTCCGGTGGACTCCCCCACCGCGGCCACGGCCGACGACGACAGCGCCGACTTCACGAAAGCCCGCACTTCGGCCGGGTCGACCTTCACCGCGTCGCCGTCGGACGGCGTCTGCAGGGAAAGGCTCTGGATCGGGATCGTCTGGAACTTCAACGCCCCCGAGCTCATGCCCCGCAGCTGCTGCGCGAAGCTCAGCACGTCCCAGCCGCGGTCGAGGACGACGGATCCTTGGATGGCACCGACCAGGGCGCTCAGCCTCGTGGGATCGGTGAACGTCCCGGCGTCCAGGACGGTCTTGGACATACTCGACAGGAACGCCTGCTGCCGCGCGATGCGGTCGAGGTCGCCGTTGGGCAGCCCGTGCCGCTGGCGGACGAACGCGAGCGCCTGCGCGCCGGAGAGCAGTTGCTTCCCGGCCGGGAACGAGGCTCCGGAGTACTTGTCCTGCACCGGTTCCTTGAGGCAGACCTCGACGCCGCCGACGGCCTCGCTCAGCGCGGAGAAGCCGGCGAGATTGATCGCGGCGTAGTGGTTGATGCTGAGCCCGGTGAATTGTTCGATCGTCTGGATCGCGAGTTTGGCGCCCGCCTCGTTGGCCTTGACCTCGAGCTGCGCGCCGGTCAGGCCCTGAGCCCGCAGCGTGCCCATCGCAGCGTTCTTGCCGCGACTGTAAGCCGAGTTGATCTTGTGCTTGCCGAATCCGCCCGCGATGTCCACATAGGAATCACGTGGAATGGAGATGGCGGTCGCGGCCGCCCCGCCGGCCGGGATGTGGACGACGATCATGGTGTCGGTGGTGTCGCCGCCGTCGTCGCCGCTTCCGGCGTGCAACGCGTCGAGTACGTTCTGTGGCAACGGGTTCCCGTTGGCATCGGTACGCGAGTCGAGTCCGACCACCAGGATGTTCTGCGCCACCTTCAGTGGTTCACCGGCCGGGCCGTCGGGAACCTGAGCGGTCGGCGCGATCACGTCGGCCATGACGATCGCTTCGTCCAAACGGCTCAACTGTGTCCACGCGAAACCCGTGACCCCTATTACGACCGTCGACACCAGGCCCAGTGCGACGCGGCCGCCGATCCGCCGTCCTCGCGACGTGAGCAGCACGACCCTCTCCCCGCTTCCCATGAATGATCCCCCGTATTCGAGGATCACCGCGTTAGCTGGGAATAACCTGAGAAAATTGTCATGACTGCGTCTTAAAGCCCGTTCGGCCCAGTGTTTCCGGCCGAAAGTGATCAAGCAGACAACCCGATCGCGACGGGGTGTACCGGTCCGACCGCGCAGCGCTCCCTATCGGGGCATCCGGCGCCAGATCGCGCGTGGCACCACGCGCATCACCGCGAACACCAGCCTCAGCAGCCCCGGCACCCACACCGTACCCCGACGCTTCCGCAGCGCCGCGACTGTCGCGTCGGCGACCTGATCGGGCGTACTCGAGAACGGCGCCGGCGACATGCCCTCGGTCATCCGGCCGATCACGAACCCGGGCCGGACGAGCAGGAGGTGCACACCCGTGCCGTGCAGCGCGTCGGCCATCCCGCTCGCGAAGCCGTCGAGACCGGCTTTGGCCGATCCGTAGACGTAGTTCGCGCGCCGCACCCGGACCCCGGCGACCGACGAGAACACCACGAGGCTTCCGCTGCCTTGCTCACGAAGCACAGTGGCCACCTGCGTCAGCACACTCACATGAGCCACATAGTCCGTGTGCACGATCGCGACGGCGTGGGCGGCGTCGGCCTCGGCCCGCTCCTGGTCACCCAGAATCCCGAATGAGGTGACGACGACTTCCAGCGGCCCATGCTCGACGACGACCTTCTCCAGGAAGGGAGCGTGCCCGGCGAGGTCGTCGGCGTCGAACTCGACCGCGTCGACCGTCTCCGCGCCCGCGGCCAGCAGCCGCTCGGACTCCGCGCCGAGATCCGCGCTCCGCCTCGCGGCCAGCACGATCTTGCTCGCTCCGCCCTTGGCGAGCCGCTCCGCGACCGCGAGGCCGATCTCGCTGCGCCCGCCCAGTACCAGCACCGTTCCGCTCACCCGCCGCAGTCTGCCAGGCGAGCCAGGGCCACTCGCGAGTGGCACGCTTCACAGAATGCAATTTTGCAGTCTGTGCATCTTTAGGCGTATCGTGGTGCTCATGCCCGAACCCGTCAAAGGCCTGCGCGAGCGCAAGCGGCTGGAAACCCACCGCGCGCTGGCCACCACCGCCGTCCGGCTGGTCGCCGAGCGCGGTCTTGACCATGTGACGGTCGAGGACATCAGTGCCGCGGCGGGGGTTTCGGCCCGCACCTTCTTCAACTACTTCGCGTCCAAAGAGGACGCCGTCGTGATCGCCCACGCCGACTACGCCGAACGCTCGCAGCGCGTCATCGACAGGTTCCTGGCCACACCGAAGGAAGTCAGCACTCCGCGCGCATTCGTCGAGGCAGCCAAGGAGGACTTCGCCGAGATCGACCGGAACCGCGAAGAGTGGCTCGGCAGAATGAAGGCGATTCAGGAGAATCCCACGCTGCATTCGCGCGCGGTGACCATGAACCACCACACCATCGCGCCGACCATCGAGGCGATCGCGCGCCGCTCCGGCACCGACCCCGAGGCCGACCTGTACCCGGTGCTGCTGCTGACCACGATCGGCGGCGCGTTCAACGCCACGCTCAGGCTCTGGTACCAGCGCGAGGGCCGGGTCTCCGCGATGGACCTGCTGGACGAGGCACTCGAAATTCTTCTCGCCGGACTCCCGGAGCCCGGCGGCCACGCGCACTGACGCACGGCATCACAGCACACGGCATCACACACACGAAGGGGGACGACCATGTCCGTATCCATGACCGAACCGAGAGAACCGGACTCGTCGTCCGGCTCGATGGGCCGTAAACAGGTCCTCGAAGCCATGTCCGGCCTGATGATGGGCATGTTCGTCGCCATCCTCGCCTCGACGGTGGTCGCGAACGCCTTGCCGCGCATCGTTTCCGAACTCGGCGGCACGCAGTCCTCCTATACCTGGGTGGTCACCACCGAACTGCTCGCGATGACCGCGACCGTTCCGCTCTGGGGCAAGCTTTCCGATCTGTACAACAAGAAACTGCTGATCCAGCTCTCGCTCGGGCTGTTCGTGGTCGGCTCGCTGCTGGCCGGGTTCGCGGGCAACATCGAGATCCTGATCGGCAGCCGGATCGCGCAGGGCATCGGCGCCGGCGGGCTCACCGCGCTCGCGCAGGTGATCATGGCGGCCATCGTCTCGCCGCGTGAACTCGGGAAGTACTCGGGGATCTTCGGTGCCGTGTTCGCGGTCGGGACCATCGCCGGCCCGCTGATCGGCGGCGTCATGGTGGACACCTCGTGGCTCGGCTGGCGCTGGTGCTTCTTCTTCGGCGTCCCGTTCGCGATCGCCGCGATCCTGCTGCTGCAGCGCACCCTGAAACTGCCGACGATCCGGCGCGACGTGAAGGTCGACTATCTCGGCGCGTTCCTGATCATGGCCGGTGTCTCCACCCTGCTGGTCTGGTCGTCGCTGGCCGGGCACCAGTTCGCCTGGGGCTCGTGGTGGACGGCGGGTCTGGTGACCGCCGGCGTGGTGATCCTCGGCCTGGCGATCTACGTCGAGTCGAAGGTGGCCGAGCCGATCCTGCCGCTGGGCCTGTTCCGCAGCCGGACGATCACGTTGACCACCGTCGCGAGCTTCCTCGTCGGTATCGCGATGTTCGGCGGGACGGTGTTCCTGTCGCAGTACTTCCAGCTGTCGCTGGGCAAGTCGCCGACGGTCGCCGGGCTGATGAGCCTGCCGATGATCTTCGGCCTCCTCGTCTCCTCGACGGTCTCGGGCCAGCTGATCAGCCGGACCGGCAAATGGAAGAGCCACCTCCTGCTCGGCAGCGTCCTGATGACGGCGGGCCTGGCCCTGCTGGGCACGATCGACGCGAAGACCGACATCGTCCTGCTCAGCGCGTACATGGTGGTCCTCGGCGTCGGCGTCGGCATGCTGATGCAGAACCTGGTGCTGGTGGCGCAGAACGACGTCGCCGCGCAGGACCTCGGCACGGCGACGTCCACGCTGTCGTTCTTCCGCAGCCTCGGCGGCTCGATCGGCGTGAGCGCGCTGGGCGCGGTACTCGCCAGCCGGGTGACGGCGCTGATCACCGACGGTCTCGGCCCGATGCCCGGTGGCGGTGAGGGTGGCGCGGTGCCTAACCTCGCCACGCTGCCGGAACCGGTGGCGAACGTCATCCGCGAGGCCTACGGGACCGCGACGAGCGAACTGTTCCTGATCGCCGCGCCGATCGCGGCGCTGGTCGTGGTCGCCGTCGCGTTCCTCAAGCACTCGCCGCTCAAGACCCAGTCCGGGAGCGAGCGGCTGGCCGAAGAGAGCACCACGAGCACTGCCGTCTGACCCACCGCGAAAAAGGGGCCCGGTTCACGCGAACCGGGCCCCTTTTTCGCGCACGAAACCGCAGCGGCAATTCACTGGCGCGGGTTCACAGTCCGCTCAGCACGATTTCAGGCAGCGCTGGGGACAAGAATCAGACGGCGCCGTTCGGCACCCGACAGACCACCGAAGACGCCATACGCGAGTCCGTTGTCCACGGCGAAGTCCAGGCAGGCCGAGGCCACCGGGCAACGCGCGCAGACGTCCTTCGCCCTGGCCACCTGCTGTGCGCCGGGACCGATTTCGGTGACCGGAAAGAACAGTTCAGGATCCACACCACGGCAAGCGGCCTGGCTCAGGTCACCCACCATCATCATTTCCATTTTCCTCTCACCTCCTCTTCTTCCATGGTCCATTCCCCGTCAACCGAGTTCCTAACCAGAGCCGAGCCCAGAGCACCTTTACCCGATCGTTACACTCAGCGGCCCGCTCAGTGCACCTGTCCTATGAGGCAGAGCGCGTTCGGCGGCTGGGAGCGGTGAGTCGGGTGATGGGACACGACGAGTTCGACGAGTTCTTCCATGCCGAATTTCCGCTGCTCACCGGCTTTCTGTGCAAGGCGGGGTTCGACCTCGATCCGGCACGGGACGCGGCCGGGGAGGCGATGCTGAACGCCTACGAGGACTGGCACACGATCACCCACCCGAGGTCCTGGGTGCGCCGGGTCGGGCATCGGCGGGCGAAGGAACAGTCCGCGGTCCGGGCCGACTGGGCGCTCGCCGACGTGGACAGGGAAGACAAACTCGCCACCCTCGCCGACGAGGCGTCGTCCGTCCTGACCATCCTGGGACAGCTCCCGAAACGGCAGCAGCTCGGTATGGCCTGGGCACTGGACGGCTTCACCACCGTCGAGATCGCCGGGGTGCTCGGGATCGCGGACGAGGCCGTCCGCTCGACGCTGCGGCACGCGCGGACCCGCCTCCACGAAAGCCATCCCGAAGCGACCGGCTTCCTGGACCACGCGAACGACGCGTTCGTGGACGCGCTGCGGGTGGGCCTCGACGTCGAGGACACCCTGTCCCAGATCAAGAACCGCGCGACGATCCGGGAACTCGCCCTGGACGAACCGGACGCCGCCGCGGCGCCCGAATCAGTGGTCCCGGAGCACTGGTATTCCCTCGACGCGGCCGTCGTGGCCGCCGGCCAGGGCGATTCCCGGGCGCTGAACCATCTGCTGACCACCATCCGCCCGCTCGTGGTCCGGTACTGCCGCGCGCGGATCGGCCGTCAGGAACGGACGTACGCCTCGGCGGACGACGTCGCGCAGGAGGTCTGCGTGGCGATCCTCCGGGCGCTGCCCACCTATCGCGAACGGGGGCGCCCTTTTCTCGCGTTCGTCTACGGCATCGCCCAGCACAAGGTCGCCGACGCCCGCCGCGCCGCCGCCCGCAACCGCTCCGAGCC
The DNA here is from genome assembly GCF_046549055.1 of Amycolatopsis sp. lyj-112. Lineage (NCBI taxonomy): Bacteria > Bacillati > Actinomycetota > Actinomycetes > Pseudonocardiales > Pseudonocardiaceae > Amycolatopsis > Amycolatopsis sp. lyj-112. The sequence continues at coordinate 8,389 of NZ_JAJPWS010000027.1, forward strand.
CGTCCCCGAAGTCCCCGACGGCGTCGCGGATTCCGTCGGCCCGGAGCAGCGCGCGCTGCACAACGAATTGAGCGACAGGATGGGCGAGCTGCTGCGGATCCTGCCGGACAAGCAGCGCGAGATCGTCGTGCTGCGGATCGTCGTCGGTCTGTCGGCGGAGGAGACCGCCGGGGTGGTCGGCTCGACGGCCGGTGCGGTGCGGGTTGCTCAGCACCGCGCTTTGGCGCGACTCCGGAACATCCTCACCGACGAGTCGTAAAGCGCGTGAGGGCCAGCCTCGGGGACTCAGAGTCCCTGAGGCTGGCCCTCACGCGCATTCAGGGGCGGCAGCGTTGGGCAGTCGCCGACGCCTTCGTCAGCTCAGGGGAATCGAGCACGGCCTTCACCGGGTCGAGCGCGCTGTGCGCGTCCTTCTGGGCCGCTATCAATCCTTCGACAGCGATACCCTGCGCGGCGGTATCGTCCTTTTTCGACGCGTCCAGTGCGGTTTTCGCCTTCGTGGCCTTGTCGTGCGCCGCGGTGTACTTCTCGAGGAATTCCTTCTTCGCCTTTTCCGCGGCGGCGATCGGGGAGGCGGGCAGGGCGTTGAGACCGTCGACGGTCTTACCCAGGATGGTCGCGTAGTACCCGAGCTGGTCGCTGGTGTTCTTCTTGATGGCCTCGATGGTCTCGCCACCGGAGGTCTGCATCTTGTTGTTGCCGTCGATGAAATCCTTGACCGAGCCACAGAACCCGTTCATCCAGGCCACCGTCGCGGCCTCGTCGGCGACGGACGGCGAAGGCGGCGCGGACGGTGCCGCCGGCATCGCCTGCGGCGCCGGGTCCGGGGCGCAGCCGGCCAGGACCGTCGTGGCCAGGGCGATCCCCGTCGCCCCCAGGATGCCGGTCAGTGTCTTCTTGGCAGCGCACATGGTCGTTCCCCTCTCTTCCAGCCGGTGTTCCCGGCCGGCGAAGGGACTTTGACACGGCGGAACGGGCGCGGTCTGCGTCATCTGACTCAGAACGGTCGGCCCGCGCTCGAACTCGTAACGTTCGAGGCACGGCGGCCAGGTGGCGTAACAGGGTGCCGACGGACGGCGAGTACAGCATTACCCCTGTTCGCTTCGAAGGGCACAGCCGAAGAGGTAGCACCATGGCCATCAGAATCATCGCATCGCGGCTCGAAGGCGGGAAATTCCACGAAAACATCACGAAACTGCGCTGGGCCAACCCCGGCAATGGCGAGACAGGCGAGAGCTTCGTTTCGGCGATCGTGGCGTGGATCGAGGACGACGACGGGAAGGCCTACGTCGACGAGGGGATCCACCGGGTGGCCGTGGAGATCATCAAACCGACCTTCGGCCCCAGGTACCTCCGCACCCGAGCGGACGGGATCTGGAAGAACAACCTGCTGGAGCTGCCCCACTTCTGAGCCGCCGTGTCCACAGTGGACCCGGCATGCCGCACGGCGGATCAACGTGGGCCGGGTCGGGCTCGAACCGACGGCCAAGGGATTATGAGACCGCAGCTCCGGCACGTCAGCCAGTGTCATTGGATGCTAGATTCTGCCGGTTTGTGCAGGTCAACGCCAGTTTGAGCCCGGGCCGAGTGCCGCTGCGTGTCGGCCTGTATCGGGCTCTACGTCGGCAGGGCAGCAGTGATGTCAAAGCCCGAGTGCGCGACACTCTCGGGATCTCGAACGCCCAGTTCCCAGTCGCTCAGATCGAAACGCTCGACAAGTTCTTCAAGGCACGAAACGCGATCGTGCACGATGTTGACTACGAAGACCCGTCGGCGCCAAGCAGCCGGGCACGGTGGCGTCGGAAGATGGAGGAGGTCCGCGACGACTGCGACGCGGTGCTGGCAGTTGTCGCAACGATCATCCGCGCGACAACGACCAACGTGCGGGCATGCCGCTGAACGGTGGCGCCCTAGGAGCTGCCGGCCGAGCACCTCCTCGCCGGTGACCGCGCGGTGGGGCTGCAGCTGGCCAACCGCGCGCCGCGGCGCGCGGTTGGTTCAACACCGTAACCTGTGAGATCGGGTACGCCCATCGTCGCCTGCACACCCCGGGCGGGCTGTACCTGCTGCTGCACCGTCTGATGGACCGTGGCCGCAGCTTCACCGGCAGAGGCACTGTCTGGTCAGTCTGGGGCAGCAACACCAGGCGTCGGCTCATCCACGCACGGCTCGAGCACGGACCCACGTGGCAGCCTCATGGCCCGCCAATTCACGACACTCGTTAGATCCGGATGGGACACCGGTTCAATCACCGGCTGGAGTCAGCAACTCCTCGATCTCGGCGATTACCTGAGTGTTGTCCTGGTAGTGGATCCCGCGGATGCCGACCGCACAGGCAGCGGCGATGTTGGGCTCCAAATCGTCGAGGAAAATCATCTCCTCGGGGCGGACCTCGAGTCGCGCGCAGCTGAGCTCGTAGATCCGTGGATCTGGCTTGCTCATGCCGACCTCGTGCGAATAGACGATGTCATCTACGAGGTCCTCGAACCCGTATGCGGCCTGCTCCCGTTCCCGGGCGCCGACGAAGCTGTTGCTCAGGATGCCGGTCCGATAGCGCGGGCGCAGCCCCCGGCAATACTTGATCAACTCGGAGTTGCCGGTGCCCAGATACTGCTCCCAGAAATCCGCCATGATCGCATCGGCCTGTTCCCTGGCAACGCTGAATCGATCGCTGATCGCCTGACGCACCTCATCCTCGATGACCCCGCCAATGGCCCCGGCTGCCCAGACGTCCGCCAGTCGTCGGCCGACCTCACCCTCTACGAGACCGAGCCTGGCCTCCCACCGCCTGCCGACTCCAAGGTCGGGCGCGATCTCCAGTACGTCGCCGATGTCGAACACCACCGCACGAATCGCCATGATCGCCACCCTATCGGCCGCAGACCCAAACACGGAGAACAACAGTCTACGAACACCTCGCCAAGAACCCTGACGCCGCACCCATTCGGACGGTTTGAATATCTGACGTCACCATTTTCTTCGACGAAGCTCTCGTCCGCACGTATCGTGCATCCCTCGACCGCCGCCGAGCTGCCCGGCCCGAAGCTGAGTACCGGGAACCGACTGAGGAAGAATGGACGGAGTTCCAGGAAACATTTTCAGACCCGCAAGCTCGAGTTGGGTGAGTGCGGGCGTCCGTATGGCACGCCATGCAAGCACGAACATGCCTGCATCCGCTGCCCCAGCCTGCGTTTGGCGCCCACAGCCCGGCCGCGACTGGTCGAGATCATCGCCAACCTTCGGGACCGAATCCGGGAAGCTCACCTCCACGGCTCGCTCGGCGAGGTCGCCGGACTACAGGTCAGCCTCAACGAAGCTGCCCGGAAGCTAACCAGCCTCGACCGAGCACACGCCCGCGGTCCAGCTGGCCCTGTCAACCTCGGGGTGCCGGTCATCGCCGACTCACCGGGATAAGCAGCTGAGTACACAGTCCCGTCCGGCCCCGGCGACGCCGACACCTTCCCCGGGCAACAACAGCCAACCAAACAAGGACACGAGCCAACGTCCTGGCATGCCGATGGTCTGTCGCTGCTGAACGAACCGTCGGCCCGCGTGACGTATCTGCGTTACGCCCGGGACACCATTGCATACCCCAGATTCCGGTGAAGATCTGGCTCAACAGCGGGACGCGGCGGGCGTGGGTGATCGATGGGCTCTGGCCCGCGCGGGTGCGAGACTGGCGACAACTTGACGACGCGAAGGGAGCTCCCCGTGGCCTCTGATGCCCTTGAACGACCGGTGCCGGCGTCGAGCGGGCCGGGGCAGCCGGTCCTTAAGCTACTGGACAAGGCCATCGGCTTGCAGACACCGCTGGTGCGCAAGAACATCGCCCGGGCCCGTCAGCGCAACCCGGATGCGGCACCGGCGGAGGTCGTGCGCACCCTGGAGCGGATGTACGTCAGTGCCCTGGCGGGAACAGGGGCAGCGGTCGGGGCCACCGCGGCCGCGCCCGCAGTCGGTACCGGGTCGCCCTGGCGTATTGTCGGTAAGGTCGCCGAGCGCACCGGTCAGCACTGGGCCCGCCAGCTCGTCAGCAAGGTGCCCACGGCGACGCTGCGCCAGATCAACAGCGTCCTGGGCAAGAACTTCATCACCAAGTACGGCACCAAGCAGGGCATCATCGTGCTCGGCCGGGTGGCTCCGTTCGGCATCGGCGCGGTGATCGGCGGTGGCGCCAACGCCACCGTCGCCGCCCTGGCAGTCCGAGCCGCCCGACGCGCGTTCGGCCCCGCGTCACAGTCATGGCCCGAGACAGAGCTGGATCCCGCGCCTCCCGACACAGGGCTCTCGGATCGTTGAGCGCGTCCGTCAGCGGCCCGCACTGCGGCATGAGAGTGCGTTGCAGCGTGGTCGCCTCATAGGGAATTCCCTTGGCTCCACTGTGTGGCACGTTCGAGGGAGTTAGCGTTCGTACCACGACTGTCTCAGGGTCGTCGGCCCTCGCCTCGCCTGGGTGGGACGCTGCCAGCCGCTGGAACTCCTCCTCGGAGATCGGGAGCGTGGTGTACTCGAGCAGCAGTTTGCTGGTAGGCCGCCAGCCTTCCGGGGTCCGGCCGCGGAACGACGCGCGGCCCGTACACGGTGTCTAGCCGAAGATCCGGGCGCGCAGTTCTTTCACTGTCTGGACGGAAGCGATCAGGTCCAGGGTGTCGAAGTGCAGCGACCATGCTGTGCCGGTCGCGGTCTTCACCGTCCGCTCGACCAGACTGAAGGAGACCGTGCGCGGGTCGGCGCCACCCAGCGCCACCGCGGTACCGACCCACTCCTGGTATTCGGTGCCCGCCGCGGACACGGTGGCCCGCGGCTCGAGCCGGATGTCGCGGACCGCGCCGAACAACCGGTTCAGGTATTCGGTCATGGCCCGGCGGCCGGAGATCGGCGTGATCAGGCCAGGTCCTTGCAGGGTCGCCGTGCCGTCCACGCCGGCGACCAGGATCTCGGCCGCTTCCCGGTTCCAGGCCAGCTGCCGCACGCGAGGCGGCTGGGGGATCGCCGGGGCCGGATCGGTCGCCGACGAGGTGATTCCCTCGAAGAGGTTCCGCAGCGGGTTCGCCGGATCTTCGACCGGGCGGAACATGTTGACCTGGTCCCAGAACCGCCTGCCGTCCTGTACCCGGGTGGGATCCTTGCCCGCCGCCGGATTACCGAGGACGAGCCGGTGCATCGTCTTGAAGGAGACCGGCTTCTCCTTGATGGTGCCGGTGTTGAGCGCCTCGACGAAGACGACTCTCCCGTCCGGGCTGGAGGTGACGGTCTCCGGCACGAAGACATAGTCCGGAACCAGCCGGAGCACACCCTCGATCTGACTCTTGATTCCCGCCCAGTCCCTGGGCGTTTCGAGCCCGCTGTCCCACAGACGCGCCGTTCCGTCTTGGACGAACAGGTTCAGGTATGCGTCGACATCCTGCGCGTTCCGTCCCCAGTCACGGTAGGCGTCCATGAACTGCCGCACGTTCGCCGGCACTTCCGCCGTTGTCCGGTCCGGTTGCCGGGCGAGCGGTTCGGCGTTCGCCGATGTCGCCAGGATGGCGCAGGACAGAACGGCCGCCGTGAGGGCGGGGATGATGCGCGAAACCCGCATGGGTTTTCTCCGATCGCTTCGGGGGAAAGCCGCTTCTCGGCTCCGTCTCGGCGCAGGAACGTGCGGTGGTCGACAACGTCGCTCACCGGCTTCCTCGGTGGGTGTTCCCGCTCTGCCCAAAGGATCTTCGAGAAACCGCACCCTGTCGATTACCTCTGAGGTAACGACGATCGCCAGCGCGGCCCACTTCAGTCCCGGAACGAGGCGAAGGCGAACAGCCTGAGCTCTCTGCGTTCACAGTCGGCGTTTTTCTCGGGTACCCAGTAGATGGGGGCCGCAGCCGGACCAAGCGGGAGCTCCGCGCCCGCGGCGATTGGACTGCCAGGCCACCCCGTCCCAAAGTGACACTGCGCTGGACGCCGATCCAGCGCCCTGGCCGGCCAGCGTCAAATATGTGCCGTCAGCACAGCATCCCAACCCACCAGGGCGGCACCGCTAGGTCCCCTCTCTCCGATCACGCTGGTAGCCGGGAATTCAGCGACCGCGGTGGGGTCCTGGAGGGAATTTTTTCCAGGACCCCACCTGCTTGAGCAATCACCTGCCAAGGTCGAAGCCACGCCCACCGCACCACGGCGACAGCCGAAAACTCCCCAGCAATTGGCCGCGACCGCGGCCCGGGTAGCTACGTCCCCGACGTAAGCAGCGCTACCTGGACGGGTTCTCAGGCGACTCTTGGCACAAGAATCGTTTCACGGCGTGCCGCGCGATGATCCTGCTAGGTAATATCAAAGGTGCACCAACGGGAAGTGCGCCATCGTCGGACGCTGGGCAATCCACGCAGCCTACGATCGGGCTGCAGAGCATCGTGATCCGCTCCACCGATCACTATCAGGCCGTTCAGGACGCCGAAGTCCGCCTCACCCTCGTCAACAACAGCCGTGACGAAGACGTTCTGACCGAAGTCTCCAGCCCGCAGGCACGGTTCGCGGTCATCCGCTGGGACCGCGGCTGAACCGCGGAACAGGTCGCCTGGCTCCCGGTGACCGCCCGCGGAGAGGTCCGTGCGCCGAGCGCAGGGCCGGACTATCAGCACAGCCCGTACTACCTGGAACTACATGGCCTCACCCAGGACATACTCGCCATGACGATCCCGATCACCTTCACCTTCGCCCACGCGGGAACCGTCACCGTGTCAGCGAAAGTGCAGCCACCTCCCGAACGCGACGAACGTGCTCGCCGAGCTCGAGTGTCTCGGATGATTCACGGTCGTGAGATCACCGGCCGCGGTCCCGCAGAGCCGTTTCGATTTCCGCGTCGGTGAGACGTCGAGGACTGACGTAGTAGAGCACCGCGCCAGGCGAGAGTTCGGCGTCCCACGCGGGATTGACCACGAGGTCTTCGCCTGTCCGCGAGGCCAGAACCGTGGCGCCGAAAGTCCGGCCCAGTGCCATCCGGCATTTCTCGGTGCTCAGCCGCCCCAGCGACTCGGGCAAGGTCACGGAGTACGTCCCCGTTCCGCCCGCCGTCATCAGCTCGGAGTAGACCTCGGCGATTCCGGGTGAGGTCAGCTCTTCGGTGACCATCCGGGGCGTGTGCCACTGTACGCATTTGATCCGTGGATCCACGTAGCGGACCAGTTCGGACTTCTCCATGTCCCGCAACGTCACCACGACATGCGCGGACAGGTTCGCGTGGTCCACCGTCACCGCGACGGCCAGGGCCTCATTGTCGTCGCGCATGTCCACCAGGATCGTGCTCGCCCCCGCGACGGCGGCCCGAGCGAGCACGTCGGCCGCGGTCGGCTCACCCCGGACGAAGTCCACCGGCTGCGACGGCATCGGGTGAACCTGCACATCGTCGCCCGCGCACAGCACGAGACCGGTCACCCCGTCGGCGAGCAACTGCGCGACGATCCTCTCGGTGCGACCGGCCGTATAGCCGATCAGGAGCGTGTGCCCGCTCGCCCGTACGGCTTCCATGCCCTGCATCCGCCGTCCCTTCGCCTGTTCGAGCCTCGAAGCGAGCTTGGTGAACACCGTGGTGAGTGTCGCGATCCCGCCGATGATGACGTAAGCACCCACGACATGCCCCGCGGTGGTCTCCGGCGAGAAGTCGCCGTACCCGACGGTCGCGGCCGTGACCACGAAGTACCACCAGTAATTCCCCGGCCGGACGAGGTCACTGCCCGTGGGTTCGGCCAGGACCATCAGCGGCCAGCTGGTCGCGAAGACGAAGAGGACCACTACGACGGGAAGCATCCAGCCTTGCTGCACCCAGCGCGCCAGCAGCCGCGACAAGACGAACGTCATCCCGCCTCCTCGCCGACCGCTGCCGTGCGCTCACCCGTACCTGCTCCGCCTGTACGCGGATCCGGATACCAGACCACACCGTTCCCACGGACACAACCGACGTTACCGGACCGCTACGGGAATGCCGGGAGGTGGAAGTTATTGGTCCGAAAAGGACTGTCCACTGGTGACCGGCTGTCTCGTCAGGCCACCGCGACGGTGACGGAGGCCGTGTGCACTCGGCCGCCATGCGAGAACTCGAGGAACAGCCGGTATTCGCCCCGTTCGGAGAACAAGGAGTGGAAGGTCAGCTCTCCGTTGGCCAAGCGCGTGCCGAGAGGTTGGACCGGGTGCAGGTGGGTGGCCGACAGCAGCATGGTGTGGAATCCGGTCAGGTGGCCGTTGGCGCCCAAGTGCGGATCGACCGCCTTCACCGGCGCGCCGTCGGGGCCACGGATGGCGAAGCGGAGAACCTGCGGGCGCAGGGCCGTGATCGGGGCCGTCCCGTCGGCTCGCGCCACCATGTACCCGGTGGCCGTGACGGTTTCCGCGGCGGGTGCGGGGACCGGCACGAAGGTGGTGTCACCGGGCACGCTGAACGGAGCGCCCAGCACCACGGGATGCCGGGCATCCTTCGTGTCGACCGGGACGAACTCGGCGAACATCCGATAGGCGCCACCGTCGGTCAACGCGAGAGTGGTGTGCCAGGTGTCGCCGACCAACGTCGGATGCACGTGCTGGAAGACGTTCATGTCGTCGCGCACGGCGAAGAAGTGCATCTGTTTGGTCTGGTTGTCCAGAAAGCGAGTGACCGGCCGCCCACCGGAGCCGATGATCCGGAAGATGACCGGCCGGTCGGGACCCCGCTCCGAGGGTGTGACGATCTGCTCGAACCGGTACCCGCTCTCCGCCTCCGACAAGCCGTCGCTGTGCGCGGCGGGAACCAGACCCGCCGACACCACGGCTTGGTGGGCGGAGTGCGCGGGTCCCGGTGTCGGGCGAAGCGCCACGAACGTCGCGACCACTCCGATCACCATCGCCAGCGCGAGGAACAACCAATCCGTCAACCGGGGTTTGCGCACGATCCGCTCCGGCCTGTCACCGCGGGGCGGCGGCGAGGTTGGGCTTCACCACGACCAGTCCCTGCTCGATTCCGTTGACAATGACGATGCCGCTGGAGAAGTACGGGTAGTTGCTCCACGCTCCGTTGAACTTGGCCGCGTCGCCCGCCGGATAGATGTCGAAATAGCCCACTTCGGACAGCCGCGCCGACGCGACCCCGCCGACGTCCAGAATACGCAGGCCCGCCTGGTAGTTCGCCTGATACGAGTAGCGGCCCTTGATGTACTGGTTGTGGTCGATCGCGGTCGCGGGCGAACTGTAGACGCCGGTGTGCACGGGAGCGGACAGCTTCGCCAGGTCCCAGACGTAGGTCTTGGTGCGCTTGTCGGTGCCGCGCGACTCGTCCAGTTCGTCGTCCAGCAGGAAGTACCGCTGGTCGTCGGTCAGCCAACCCTGGTGGGAGTACTGCGCCCCCGAGTAGCCCTTGCGGGAGATCTGGACCGGCCTGGCCTTGTCGGTCACGTCGACGATGGTCAGCGTGTCCTCGTTGGCGTTGAAGCAGATCTCCTTGCCGCGGTAGGCCGCGTCCGGTCCGCGGTAGACGACGCACTGCGTGTCGTGGGTGTAGCCGTCCTGGGAAACGCAGCCTGCCTTGACCGGGGCCTTCGGGTTCTGGATGTTCACCATGTGCGGCCCGCCGCTGCACGTGTTGGAACCGATGGCGTAGGCGAAACCGGTCTCCTCGTTGATGGCGATGTTGTGCGCGGGGCCGAAGTCCTTGTACAGCGCGTCGGCGGTGAAGGTCTGCGGCGTGGCGACCGTCCGCAGGCGGGTCAGGTCGAACACCTGCATGCCGTGGCCGGTGATGAAGTCGGCCACGATGAACGCGTGGTTCTTGTACACCTTCATGTCGCGCCAGGAACTGCTGCCGCCGTTGGACGGCAGGTTGCCCAGGAACTTCGGCGAGGTCGGGACGCTCAAGTCGACGAACGCGGTGCCGTTGGTGCGCCCGACGATCGCGTACTCCTTGCCGGAGGACGGATCGGTCCAGCCCCAGATGTCGTTCCCGTTGCCACCACCGAGACCGGACAGGGGAAGGACACTGAGCAAGTCCACGTTCTTGCACGGGTAGATGTCGGCCTTGCCGTTGACACACGGCACACCCGCCGCGGTGCCGGTGACGGTGTGCCGGTCGGCCGGGACGTAGTCCGCCATGAAGGTCCGGGCGGCCGCCTGCCCCTCCGCCGTCTCGGGGTCGTGCGCGGACGCCGCCGTCATCGACAACATCAACGCGGAAGCCGTCACCACGGCCAGCCCCATCATGCGCACGATCTTCATCTGGCGCGCTCCTCACAGGAGAGTCCGGACCGCCGAGACGACCAGGAGCAGGAGTTTCCGATCTCCCTCCGACGGTAAGAGCGCACGCCCTCGGCGTATCCCCCCGAACGTCTGGCGCTTTTAACCGTTTTGACACACCATGGTTCGCCTAAACTTCCGACGGAAGATCCACGTCGGGGCGTACGGGAGTGCCGTAGTCGCCGGGCGGAAAGGCCGGACGGTGCCCGGCCCGCCGGCGCGCGACCAGCGTCGCGCTTGCCGCTAGCGCGGCATAAACGATCAGCCACCAGGTGAATTCGGCCGGAACCCGGCTGCTGAACACCACGTCGAGCAGGATCGCCACCGCGAAGAGGGCGGGCTCGGCGAGACGGCAGTCCTGAAATCGTAGTTCGGAATCGACGGCGATCGACGCGGCGTCCTCGGCGCGCGTCCGGCGGAACGCCGATCCGGCGAGGATCGTCCCGGTGGACAGCGCCGCCCAGCCGAGGGCGATCAGCCAACTCCCCGCATAGGTCTGTGCCGTGGTGCCGGCGTACATCGCCACGGCCAGCGCTGCGCCACCGCCGAAGGTGATCACGTACGTCGCCAGATACCAGCCACCCAGGACCTGCAAAGCGGAGGGCCGCCGGTCCATCACCGGCAGGCCGCCCAGTTGCCGTTCGCGATACAGCGAGGACACCCAGGCCCCGAGCTGGGTCGTCGCGAAGACGACATAGGCGTACCGGCTGTAGGTCGTCTCGACTCCTGGGTCCCTGAGGAGTTCTTGGACCCCGAAGACGATCAACAGTCCCAACCCGACGATCCCAAAGCAACCGGACACGATCATCTTGCTCGTGGTATTCGCCGTCCGCCGCGCACCGACCCGGACAGCGATCACCCTGGTCGGCGTTTCGACCTCGACACCACGTTCGCCCAGCCACATTCGCGTGGCCTCGATCTCCTCCGGCGTCGGTTCGCCCCGCCTGGTCCCCATACCGTCCACCCTCGCTCGCGTACCCGATATACGCACAGCACCGAGCGGTGGTTGCCTCGGTCCGATCAACTGGCTCGGGGACGGCGGCCGGCACCGCACCACGCGGGTCGCGGCCAAGTTCGCCCGCGCACGTGCGGGCGATATCGAGCATGGCGAGACCGGTCATCACGTTGACCGCAGACCGGCCACATCTGACGCTCGAGGGCCACTCGCAGTTCGTCGTAGGTCGGTGCCAGCGCGCGGAGAATGTCGCCGGCAGCGGCATTTTGACCCATGACGAGCGGATGTTGCAGCGAACCGACCAGACGCGCTTGCTCGGTAGCGATGATCGCCGCGGCGACGTGGTCTTGCAACTCGACGAGGAATCGCTACTACAGCGACCGGCGCCGAGCCCTCGACGAACTCGCAGTTCCCGCCCCCGCGCCGCTGGCGCCCTGCACAACCCCGAGAAGTGCGGGTTAAGGAAGCCATTCGGCGCCCTCTTCTCGCGACGTGCACGGTGGAATCCACCCCCATCCCGTCCTGGATGCGGAGGAGTCCCGCTGCGGCCAATGTCGTTGCCCCCGAGACGAATCGCGTGGGTTACCCGGTTTCCGTGTCATGCATCGAGAACGTCGAACGGCACTGCGGGAACCGAAAGCCGTTGACTTGCAACGCGATGGTGTACGGCCCAGAAGTGAGGTTCATGTGGCGGTCGACCGCAAGGCGTGTGACTTCGTCAGCGAAAGGGAATGGCCCGGCTCGGCCACGGTGCGGGTCAGGAAGTAGACCTTTTCGCGCGGGGTCCCTCGCTGGGTGGTGGACGAGATCACGTACATCACGTGCAGTGCCGCAGTATCGCTGGCGATGAGAGTGGCGGAGAACGCCAGCGTGTCGCCGTCGACGAATTGGTTGCGTTCCAGGGCCAGCGGCGAGGCCTCGATCGGGACGTTCCTTGCGCAGCCGAAGGAAGGCGTAGGCGGCCGGCCGGCCGGCCCTGCTTCAGCCTGCTGCGCAGGGCCTCCCGCGCGAGGAACGCGGAGTCGACCGAGCATCTCGGCCACGAGAAGCACCGGGCCGAACCGGGGCGCGCGGGTTCGAAACAACCGACCCCGCACTCGACACCTGCTGTTCCAGCCGCACACCGAAACCGCCTGCTGCCGCCAACGTGGCCACGAGGCCGGATGTGTCGCGAAAGCCACTTCCGCGGTGTTAAAGGTGTCTTTCGCGACACGCCCGACATCACGCCACGGTTGACGTTCGGCTCGTTTGCTCGGCGATCCAGTCCCGGTACACCGTCACATCGGTCCAGATGCCCAGACCGCTGGCGCACTTCGGATCCGCGTCACCATCGCGGCTGGTGGCACCGACCAGTTCCCACTCACCCGGCCTGCCCTTGATCTGCGGCCCACCCGAGTCGCCGTAGCAGCCCATCGCGTCCGGCGTGTCGGAACCGGTGCAGATCTCCTTGCCCGTCGCCATATTGCGGCACTCCTCCGCCGGCATGACCCTGGTGTCCAACTCCTGGAGGATCTCCGGCGCGCCGCAGTTCTGCTCGGCGCAGTGCTCGCCCCAGCCGAGGATCCGGGTCGCCGTTCCCGCGCCGCCCACGGCTTCGGCGATCTTGATCGGCTGCTCTGTCACCGGTTTGTCCAACCGCACCAGCGCGATGTCCCCGCCCGGCGGCTTCTGCCTGGCGAAGTCTGGGTGCACGATGATCCGGCTGACACCGGTCTCGGTGCCCCCGCTGTTGTGCTGCCGCGCCCCGATCCTGGTCCTGACCTGCTCCGGTCGCACTCCCTGCACACAGTGCGCCGCGGTCACCACCCAGTTCTCACTGATCAGCGAGCCGCCGCAAGAGTGATTCCCGTCCTGCAGCAACGACACCATGAACGAATAGTCCTCGGTGGCGTCGTGCCCGCCGATGACGTAGGGCATCGGCCCGTCAGCCGCCGCGGCAGCCCCCGGTACCAGCGCTCCCGCCACGGCCAACCCCACCATTAGTACGCCTGTTTTGCGAAGCATTATCATGAACTCCCCGTAGACGACGAATTGCTGACAGTCGTCACGCTATGGGGTGATGATCACAGCTGGATCGGCTCATCGGCCGGGTGCGTATCGGCCGAATGGCCGACCCAGCGTGATACCGCGCCCACGAGAAGTGCCCCTATGGGTGACTACTTGCTGCCTTCGCTTAGCGAGCTGAGTGTTCGTCGGGAAGCAGGGCCAACCGCGGCCCCAATCGTCGCCGGGGCTCAGCGCGACTGTGCAGAACCCGGGCACACTGAGTCCGACAGCCGCGAGCCGACGCGGACCTCGTCCTTCGCGACAAACGCGCCACCGATCCCGAGTTCGACCCTGCGGCCAACCTCCCTTGCAGCCTCCGCCGGAAATGGACCACCGGTCGCGACGAGATCCTGACCCACGGCTGGAAGTACCGCCGCCCCACGGCCGAACTGGTCACCGCGGTAGACGCCACCGAGATCGACATAGCCGGCCGCTGCATCCGGCTGGGACTGGCCGCCGACAGCCTTGCTGTTGCCGAGAGACTCGGCTGCGCACCCCGACGGCGCACTGGACCTGCGTTGCCGCAGGATGCTCGACCGCGCCGCCGCCAGCGTCTGGGTCCTCGTCGTCGACGGCCTATCAGAGGGTCGTCACGTCTCGCTGCACGCGACCCGCGACGACGCGCACGGCCACGTCACCACCATCACCGCCACCCTCGCGCAACGAACGCTCGGCTCACCCAACGGTCCTGTCGAAACCTGGACCATGTGAACGCGACACCGCGAACCTCCAACCGGGTGAGCACCAGCGCCCGGACACGACACCGCCACCGCATTGGCGCTCGCGGACATCTTCGCGCCGCGGACAACTGATCAGACTTCCGCCGACTGCAGGTCTCATCGCACCTGACATGTTGATCTTGCGTGACCGACGGTTTCGCAGTTCGTCTCTCTCACGGCCGCTAATGCCGAAGTCCGCAGCTCAGCGATGTCGGCAAGTTCAGCGACGTACCAAGCCATGGCCGAGTATCGCGTCCCGTCGGGCCGTATCAGGCTCTACTTCGGCAACGGAGCCCAATCGGAGACAGCGCGGTGACGCCGACAACGTGCGTCCGTGCCTGCGTCGTCGGCTGTGGTTCTGAGTCATCTCGCGTCGAGATAATCTGCGAGTTCGGCGAGTACCTGCCGGGCCGGGACCAATACGCAGGCTCCTGGTCCGAGGATCTCGTCGGCCGACGGCAGCAGCGCTTGGTAGGCCATCTCGGCGATGTGCTTGTCATCCGTGCGGATCGCGGTCAAGCCGACCAGCGCGATGTCGAGTTCGTAAGTGGCGTCCGGAAACGCCGGCAGGGCCGCCGGAAGTATTTCGCGTGCCCGGTCGAGGTCGCCTGCCAAGGCGAGGGTGGGCGCGAAGAGTTGGGGTGAGGCGGGCCAGGCCGGATACCGGTCCGCGTAGTCGGGCAGGAGTTCTGCTGCGCGGCCGGTGCGGTAGGCCCGGCACCAGCGCACCGTCATGAGCAGGAGGTCGGCTCGCTGGACCCCGGCGGCTTCCAGAGCCTGCGCGCCGGCCTGATAGGCCTTCGTCACGTCCTCGTCGGGAGCGTTGGCCAGGTCGAGCAGCATGGCGCGATGCCACTGCACTCTGGCGGCGCTCGCGGGGTGCGGGAGCCTGCGGACCTGACTGTCCAGATTGGACAGAGCGTGCTCTGCTCCGGTCAGGTCGCCGCGTTGCTCGGCGGCGTAGAGCTGCCACAGCAGGCCCAGGCGTTCGGACACCACGAGTTCGTGTTCTTGGGCCAGTGCGACCAGTTCGGCCGCCAGCCGGGTTCGCCGGGCCAGACCGCCCGGGGTGGCGTAAGCCTGGGTATGAGCGGCGATCAGCACTTCCGCCCTGGTACCGGCGGAGAGGTCGATCCGCTGGGCGATCGCCTCGGCTTGTGCGGCGGCCGCGCGGCCCCGGTCGCGTTCGCGGTCGTCGGGGTGGCCGTAGAGCTCGATGGCCAGCTTGGTCAGCAACAGGGCGCGAAGCTCGCTGTCCTCGTCGGTCAGCCGGCTCAGGTTCTGTGCCAGCAGGTCCACCACGCGCCGCAGGTGAACGGCTTGTTCGGGGGCCACGCGTCGTTCAGCGAGCACCGGGTTTCCAGGGTCCAGGGAAATGACGACCTGCGCGGTCAAGGCGGGGTCGGCCAGCTCGGCCAGCGGCGCGAGCGACTCGGCGCGCAAGGCACGCATGGCGGGCTTGTCACTGAGGAAAGCGTGCGCCTGGAGCAATTCGCCGACGATGGTCAACCGGTCGCGGAGTGTGCCGCCGAAGCGGTCGGCGACGGTCAGCGCGGCGGTGCGCAGCCGTACCGCTTCGTGGTAGGCGAATCGGGCTGTCGCCTGGTCCGCGGCCATGCGGGTATAGCGGATCGCGGACGTCGCCGTCCGCGCGCTCGGTGCTTGCAGGTGGTGTCTGGCGAGCGCTTGGACGTTGTGCGGCTGGAGCCGTTCGAGGGTGGCCGCGGCCTTGCGGTGCCACAGTGTCCGTCGTGGTGTGGAGATCTCGGCGTAGACGGCTTCGTGCATCAGGGCATGGGTGAACCGCAGGGTGCCTTCGGTGGTTCCGTCGTCGAGGATTCCTGTCGCCAGCCCGGTTTCAGCGCGTTCGAGGACCGCGTCGTAGTCCGGCTCTGGTCCGTGGTCGTCGTCCATCGCCGCGAGCAGGTCGAGGTCGAACTCGTCACCGAGCACCGCGGCCTTGCGCAGCAGGACGCGCACGTCTTCCGGTAGTTTGTCCTGGTCCCGCAGCGTCGCCAGATGTGCCAGCGCCAGGACCCGCCCTGGCAGGTGGGTTGGTATCCCGTCGTAGGTGTCGAGCAGCGTTTCCGACCAGCCGGTGCCCAGGCCGGTGTTGATCGTCATCTCCCGCAGCAGCGCCACCCCCGCCCGCGACACCAGTCCCGTGCCGTCCGCCTGCACCAAGGAAGTGCCTTCCTGCTGAGAGAACTTGATGTCTTCGCGAACACCATTTTTCCTTACAGGACAGGCACTTCCTCCATTTCCAGAACAGTTTTACATCACACTGCGCGAAAGACCCAGGTTAAGCGCCATGGAGTCCTGCCGGTGACATGACGGATGAGGTTGACGATCTGCGCGGGCGTTTTGAGGCAAGGCTGAGCGGACTCCGGAGCCGTCGGCTCCTGGCAGTGGACTACTGGGATGTCCACAACTTCGCCTCCGAACCCGCACGATGGGACTACGGAAACTGGCATCACGCTGTCATGGGCGTCGGACTCAGCACCGACGCGGGGCCGGCGACGATCACCTGGACTGACACCTTCTACCGCAACGGGGTCGAAGTCCTCGACGGCCGGATCGAGGACCACCTCAGCTTGCGCGACGAGGGCACGGAGCGCAACGGGCCCGACGTCGGTTCCAGGAGCCCGTGGGATCGATACCTGCGACGCCGATTCGCGAGACCGCCGCTCATTAGGAGCGACTGGAACTGGGCCACGCCGGCGAGCCGCTGGCTCTGCGTCTCAACTTTGATGTAGTGGTGGTGGACGCGACGACGCCCTTGCGATTTCGCAAAGCCGGCGGTCGACAGCAGTTTGGCAACTCCTCAGTAGCGCGCCCGAGGGCAACCGAAAAGATCCTCTTGACGACGTGTTCGCGCCACAGGAGGATCGACTCGGACAACGTCATGCCGGAAAGGAATGAGAATGCCGCTCGGAATTGCGAAGAAACAGCATGCGGTAGTGTCCCACAGAACGAATTTCTTCGGGCAACCGAGCGGGCCATCGACAGTTTCGTGGAAATACCAAGGTGTCAACCGGGAGGTGGTGCGACCCGATGACGGACAATCTGCGGAACGATTGGCAGTCCGGTGTGGAGAATGCGCCAGGGAACTGACCTTCACCGTGCACAGCGTCGCGGCCACACGCCGACGGCAGGGCTATTGGCGGGCAGCCACCTGGGCCTGTGTGGTGCTCTTCTTCGCCGGAGTCGCCAGCCTCGTCGCGGGCCAGGTCGTCTGGGGTTCCGTGGCGATGGCCTTCGGCTTCATCGCCGGCTGGATCATCGGATCGACCGCGGCGGAAGAGGTCGGCGTCACCGGCCACGGCAACGCCGTGCGACTGACGGTACCCAAGCACCACATCGCCCTTACTGAACCCCCGCCCGAGGGTATGCCTGAGCTGGTGTGCGCGCGGTGCGGCCACCAGGAGGAGTTCCCCCGGGGAAGCCATCTCCGCAAGAGCTACGTCCAACAGCGGTATCGGGACGCACAGGCTCGTTTCGCAAGGCACCGCTGCCGCTGATCTGAACGCTGCCTTTCGCCCTAGCGCGACACGCACGGACTGACGGCGTCCACGAAGGGGTAGGACGGCAGCGTGCAGACGGTGCCCTTCGACTCCTCGATTTAGATTCTTACTTAATGGCAGCGGGCGGGGGCCTCTTGTGGGTGGCGCCGTGACCTTTGATGTCGATCAGATTGAGGCGTAGTCTTTATGTCATGCGTTAGGGGAGTTTTGCAAAATGTTGATTCGTGTTCACGCTGGTACTCCTGGAGCAAATCTGGAGCACGCGCGCGCTCTGAACTGCATTCAACTGCATTGAACTGTGCCATACGGCAGCGTTTGACGTGGCGTTTCTCTATCGTCGCAAGTCGGAGGCTTGCCCGAATCTCACTGGCAGTGAGGGGTCAGAATCGCTGTGCGCGCGGGGCAGCGCGACCGCTACCGCAGAGT
Source organism: Amycolatopsis sp. lyj-112 (assembly GCF_046549055.1). Classification (NCBI taxonomy): domain Bacteria; kingdom Bacillati; phylum Actinomycetota; class Actinomycetes; order Pseudonocardiales; family Pseudonocardiaceae; genus Amycolatopsis; species Amycolatopsis sp. lyj-112. Next base: position 26,286 of record NZ_JAJPWS010000027.1, read on the forward strand.
TGATCCAACAGGCGACTGGACCGCCGGGTCGTTGTCGGCGTGGTGGCCCGGTTAGCGTGACCGGATCGATCATCCACGCTCCCCGAGGGAGGGCCAGCCGATCATGAGTCCTCGGACCCGCGGTACGCGCCCTGGTCATCGCGATCGGCGGGGTTGTACTTGGTGATCCGGTAGAAGCACGACGTGCTGGTGCGCGTCATGCTGCGTGACAACGGTGCGTGGTGCCGACTCGAGGCCGAAGACCGGTTCTTCGTCCACGTCGGCTACGACCAGTACCTGTACATCGGAAGCGACCAACCGTGCGGACATGCGGTCGCGCTGACCACCGCGAACGGATTGTTCGCCGAACCGCTGGACGGCTCGCCCTACGACCCGGGCGACGGGCCGTACGAATCGCGTCCGGCGGACGCGGCGTTCTGGGCCGAGGTGGCGGCACTCGTGGCACAAGGCGGCGGTGTCCTGCTGGAAGAGCAGGTCGTCGGCAACCACTCTCGTTGGCATCGGCTCACCGCTGACACTGTGCCCGACCTCGGTCCGCGCGCCTTGCTGCACGTGTGGCCGGACCTGTCCACCGATGTTCCAGCAGTGCTGCACACGATGTCGCCGACCTTTACCGGCTGGGCCGTCCTGGAACACGCGGACGGCGGCATCCACGGCTTCCACGCCGACGGCGATGACCGGGCAGCCCTGGCCGAAGCGTTCGCGGGCGCCCGCGCGGCCATCCTCCTGCCGCACACCACCGACGGCCACAACCCACTGCTCGTGGCCGTGCGACCCGACGACGACGGAATCGTCCGCGCCCGCTGGACCATCTGAACCACGGCGGCGAACAGAAGACTGGCTCAAAGAGATTCGCGGCACGGCAGAGGAACTCGGTCATCCAGACGAGTGGCAGATGCTAGTCGATTCCCTGGTCGTCGCCGGAAACGAAGGACTGGCGCCACACAGCAGGTGACGTCTCAAAGCCCCAGTCCGAATCCTCTTGGAACCTCCGAATCGGCCGGCGACCGTACAACCGCGACCCCACACCCCGGCCGACGAACAAGACCTCGTAGATCCTGGATCCACTCGCCTGGCCCACTCCACGCGACGCTTGACCCACACCCGCCGTGTATGGCGAAGGGGGACGAACCTCAACCAATGCCACGCCGAGCTCATGACTCCCATCGGCTACCTCAAATGCACCGCCCGACGTGACCGCGTCGGTTCCAAAGTGCGCAGGGAGAGGGTGAAACCGTGGACGTCACTGGCCTTCTGCTCGAGAACACGGATCACACCCAGCTTGTCCAGCGGTGGAAGCAAAGAACGCCGGACCTGCTGAAGTCCCCACCACAGCGATTGTGACGAGGAAGCAGAAAGGCTGCTACGCCACCAACCGGCTCTGCAGAGCACTCCTCCGCCTATCGGCACACCGGAGCAAACGGAGACATAACGGAGCCCAGTCGCGATCAACGCCGAGGCGAAATTGCCGCCGAAGCGCCAACATCCCCGCAGGTCGGCAGCGATGTCGATGTGGTGGGCCGGGTCGGGCTCGAACCGACGGCCAAGGGATTATGAGTCCCCTGCTCTAACCAACTGAGCTACCGGCCCCAACGGTGTTCCGGGACCTCGGTCAAGGCTGTCACCAGCCCTGGCAGCGGGTTTGCTAACGCACAGAAGTCCCAGTTCGCTCCAAGTTATCACAGCGCTCACCAGCCGCGATCGTCTAGGCCAATCGACTGGTTTCCGCCGCGCGACGGCGTCACCTCGTCTAGGTTGCAGGGACAAACGCCGAGTGCGGGCGGGGACGGTGAAACCTATGCCTGCCTTCCCAGCCGCACCACGAGTGCATCGGACCTGGTTGCTCGCGCTCGGGGACACGCTGACCATCGGGATGGGCCTGGGGTTTCTCGCCCACCAGTACAGGGAGGCGCTCGTGGCGAATTCGGTCGCCATCGGGCTCGGCGTCGTGGGCGCTTTGAGCGCCGCGCTGCTACTGAGAGCGAGCGTCCGGACACTGCGGCGGGCCAGCCTGCGGATCGACGCGATCTTCACCGACGAACTGCGCGACCGGCCCTCGCCGCGACCCCGGTAACCTGAGTCCCTTGTGGACGGTCGACCGGCCCTCGATGGCGGGGCAAGCGCGGTTTAGGTACCTACGTCGGGCGAGCTTTGCGCTCTCCGCTTGCTTGAGGTTGGTGGCTCTGCCGGCCTGTCCGCGGGCGGCGGTTTCGCGTGACTGGAGGGACGACATGTGTGTACAGACGGACGGCGAGCGTGTTCAGACGGACGACACTGGGCGGAATCCGGCCGCGGGCGTGTCGTCCGCTCAGTCACGTCCGGGGAGGCTGCGGTATTGCATGGCGGGGGTCGTGAGTGATTTGGGTCGTTAGAACGACCCGAATCACTCACGACAACCCGACCCAGACCTCACGTGACCGGTGGCTTTCGCGGCGCCCGTTACGCCACCCCGAGCCGCCGCAACGCCGGGCGCCACCGGTTCCCGCCGGTCGCCAGCCCCAGCGCCACCAGGCCCGCGCAGTACTTGCTCACCGACTGCTCCCGGATCCGCAGCTTCGCCAGCGCCTCGGAGACACTGGTGCGCTCGGCCGCCGACTTCACCTCCAGCAGGACCAGATCGCCCCCGGCGGCGAGGCTCCGTGAGCCGGAACGCCAGACGAGGGACGTGTCGCAGGTGATCCGGGTGCGGCGGTCGGCGGTGACGAGCGTGGTCCGCCGGTAGTCGGTGACCAGCGCCGGGGCCAGCGGCCGGGGCGCGGGGCGGCCGTAGGCGGCGGTGAGGGCGTCGTCGAGGAACGTGAGCGCCGGTGCGGTCAGGCCGTGGGCCGCTTCCGCGGGATGCGGGCGGCGGACCTTGACCGTCTCGTCCCGGCGGCCGCTGACCTTCAGTTCGCAGAAGGTGTCGGCCGAATCGGTGTAGGTGCGGGTGCGGATCTTGAACCGGCGCCGCCGGTCTTGCCGGTGCGCCCGGAAGATCGCCAGATCCGGTGTGTCGAAATAGGTCGACGAGTAGCCGAACACCCGTCGCCCGCCGATCTCCAGGCACGACAGTGACTCCCCCAGTGCCTCGGTGACGGCGAGAAAGTCGTTGAGCCGCAGGACGTATTTGCGGTCCGTCCGGCTCATCAGCCCACTCGTGGCGACGACTTCGGGCAGCGAAAGCGAAGGGAGTCCTTTGGCCACGGCGGTGACCGTCGCCGTTCCGCGCCCGCTCATCGGTGACTCGCCCCGGCGGGCTCGCCGTGGACGACCGGCGCGGGACCCGGCCGGAACCGGACGTCGACGACGGTGACCTCGCGGACATAGTCCACTTCGGACACACTGTGCCGCACGACGGTTCCCCCGAGGCGCGCCTGCAGTTCCATCAGCATCGTCTGCTCGTCGGGGTACACGGTGTCGAGCACGACCGTCCGGCGCTGCGGGCCGCGGGCGCGCGACGGGTGATCGGCGATGTACATGACGGCGAGCAGCAGGACGTTGAAGACCGCGACGATCCGCCAGTCCGCGGAGGGCAGTCCGTTCACCAGACCCAGCACCAGAGCGACGAAGTAGTACGCGACCTCCTGCTGGCTGATCGAATCGGACCGCAGCCGGATGATCGACAGCACCCCGAACAGGCCGAGCCCGAGCGCGCTCGCGGTCGACACGGACAGCAGTACCGCGACCGACACGCAGACGCCGACGTTCAGCGCGAGATACGCGCAGGCGAGGTCACCGCGATGATGCCTGCGGGCGTAGAGACCGTAGGCGAGGATGACGGCCGCGACGAGGTCGACGGCGAGATGGATCAGTGTCGTGGTCATGGAAACCACTGTGCCGCCGTGGAACGAGAGGGCCATGAGAACCCGATGAGAACTCCTCTCATGAGGACTCACCGAGCCGGTATCCCATCCCCCGCACGGTTTCGATCCGCTCGGCGCCGATCTTGCCGCGCAGGTAACGGATGTAGACGTCCACCACGTTTGAGCCGGGATCGAAATCGAAACCCCAGACGCCGCCGAGCAACTGCTCCCGCGAGAGGACCTGGCCGCGGTTGCGCAGCAACGTCTCCAGCAGCGCGAATTCCCGGGCGGTGAGGTCCTTCTCCTCCCCCGCCACCGAAACCTTCCGCGTGCGGAGGTCGAGCGAGAGGTCTCCGACCCGCAGCACCGCCGGTTCGGCTTCCTGGTTTCCCCGCAGCCGCAACCGGATCCGGACCAGCAGTTCCTCGAACGCGAACGGTTTCGCCAGATAGTCGTCGGCGCCGCCGGACAGCCCGGCGACCCGGTCGACGACGCTGTCGCGCGCGGTCAGGATGATCACCGGCACGGTCCGGCCCGCCGCGCGCAAGGCGCGCAACAGATCCGAGCCGTCGAGATCCGGCAGCCCGAGGTCGAGCACGACCAGGTCGTGCGCGCCGGTCAGCGCCTCGGTCAGCCCCTCGGAGCCGGTCTTGACCCAGCGGGTCGCGAATCCCTGTGCCCGCAGGCCTTTCTCGACGAACGCGCCGATCCGGGCGGAGTCTTCCACCACCAGCACACTGGTCACCGGTCCGCACCTCCTCCGACGGGGATCTCGATGGTGAACCGCGCGCCTTCGCCGGGCACGGTGTCGAGCAGGACGCGGCCACCGTGCGCCTCGGCGATCGCGGCGACGATCGGCAGGCCGAGACCGGCGCCGTCGTCACCGCTGGAATTGCTGCCTCGTTTGAACCGTTCGAAGATCCGGCTCCGCGAATCGGCCGGGACGCCTTCCCCCGTGTCGCGGACCCAGAGCCGGGCGGTGGTCTCGGTGACTTCCGAGCCGAGGGCGATCTCCTGACCCGGCCCGGTATGCCGGACGGCGTTGGAGACCAGCTGCAGCAACGCCTGCGTGAGCCGCTGGCCATCCGCCCGGATCACCACCTCCGCGACGGCGTCGAGCCGCCAGGCCCGCTCGGCCAGCGGCCGGGATTTGGCCAGTGTCTCGACGGTGAGGTCGGCGAGGTCGACGTCGCCGGGTGAGACGAAGCCGGGGCTACCGGTTTTCGCGAGGACCAGCAGGTCGTCCACGATCCGTTGCATACGCCCGAGTTCGTCGAGGACGAGGTGCCGGGTGGCCGCGTTCTCCTCGGGATCGTCGCCCATCAGCTCGAGGTGGCCGCGGACGATGGTGATCGGGGTGCGCAGTTCGTGCCCGGCGTCGTCGATGAACTCGCGCTGTCCGGCGAAGGCGCGCTCCAGCCGGTCCAGCATGGTATTGAAGGTGCGGCCGAGCGCGGCGACGTCGTCCGAGCCGCGGACCTCGATACGCCGCGAAAGATCCGTCTCGCCGATCTGTTCCGCCGCCAGCCGGGCCTCGCGCACCGGGGCGAGGATGCGGCCGGCGACCAGCCAGCCGATCAGCCCGGCCAGCGCCAGTGCGGCTCCCGACATCGCGGCCATGACACCGACGACGTCGTTGATCTCACCGGCCGCGTGGTCGACGAACTCGACGACCACCAGGGAGCCCTGTCCCGGCGAGCCTTCGATGGTCACGGGGACGACCCCGTAGCGCGCGGACCCGACAGCGGTGGTGACCGTGCCGTACGCCGGGCTGGTGACCCGGGACAGTTCGGCGACGAATTGGGGGTCGGTGTCGAGCCGGGCCGGGGGCTCGATGGCGCTCCGGCGGGACGCGGCGCCGTCGATGATCGAGAAGAACGTCTCGTACTTCTCCGGCAGGTTCCGTTCGAGGTGACGGCCGAGCACCGCCTCCACGGTGGCAGGCTGCCCGGCCGGGCGGGAATCGGGCGAGGCCAGGTAGGCCCGGAGCTTGTTGGTCTCGTGCGCGATCTCGTTGTCGAGCCGCTGGTCGAGCTGGTTGTGCAGCACGGTGCGGGTCGCCAGCAGCGATCCGGCGAGCGCCAGCAGCACGACGAGCAGGACCCACGCGAGGATCCGGGCGCGGGCACTCATCTGCGGCGCCCCCGCTCAGTCGTCGTCGAGATCGAAGTCGAAGTGGTCGTCGACGTCATCGGGATCATCATCGGGGTCGTCGTCGGTCCCGGCCAGCCGGGGCGGCACGACGGCGGGCGGTGCGCCGCTCTCCCCCGGCCCGGCGACGGCGTGCCCCGCCGGGGCGACGACCGCCGGGCCGAGGTCGGGCGGCGAGGCCGCGGTGGCCGCGATCACGGCGAACGTGCCGGCGGCCGCCACCACGAAGGCGGCGACCCCGGCCAGGACGAAGGTTCGGACTCGCATGTTCTCCAGCGTGCCGGGCGCGGGTGAGTCACCCATGAGAGGTCGATGAGAACTTTCTCATCCGGCCCGGACGCCGCACGGATCAGACTCGGGCGTGCGGATACTCCGGAGCCCGGTGCTGGAAGGCCAGGATGTCGGGATTCCGGATCGTGCCCTCACTGATTTCGATGGCCCTGTCGAGCGTTTCGTCGGCGGCCCACGCGGATCGCCCGGCGAGTACCTGCCGCAGATGCGGCAGCAGGGCGTCGCTGATCTCCCAGGTGGCCGAATCCCAGAGGTAGGACGGGCTGTGGTCGACGCCGTAGTAGGTGGCGCCGCCGACCAGGAAGGTCGGTTCCTGGAAGGTCGTCGGCTTCGCCCAGCTGAAACCCATGCCCTCGTCACAGGAAACGTCGACGACGAGGCTGCCCGGCCTGAACGCGGCGAGGTCCTCCTCGATGAGGAACGTCAACGGTTCGTTCGTGTCCTGCAACACGCAGTTGACGACGATGTCGTGGTCCGCGAGGAAATCCGCGAGCGGCACGCGACCGTTCTCGGTGATCGCGTGACTACGGCGGAGATCACCCTGGCTGTGCACGTCGTGGTCGAGACGCACGATGTTCGCGGAGTGGATCGGCGAACCGACCGCGGCGACGCGGCGATGGGTGAGCACGTGCACGTCATGGATTCCATGGGCGTTCAGCGCCGTCACCGAGCCGCGCGCGGTCGCCCCGAAGCCGATCACCACGGCACGGAGGCGACGGCCGTAGTCGCCGGTCGAACCGATCAGCTGAAGGGCGTGCAGCACCGAGGAGTAGCCGGCCAGTTCGTTGTTCTTGTGAAAGACGTGCAGGCCGAAAGAGCCGTCGCTGCGCCAGTGGTTCATCGCTTCGAAGGCGATGAGCGTCAGCTTCCGGTCGATGGCGAGCTGAGTGAGCTTTTCGTCTTGGACGCAGTGCGGCCAGCCCCACAGGATCTGCCCGGTCCGGAGTTCGGCCAGGTCGTCCGCGAGCGGTTTGGCCAGCAAGATGACATCGCATTCGGCGATGAGTTGTTCCCGGGAACGCAAGCCGCCGATGAGCGGCTCCAGATCCTCGTCCGGGATCCCGAACCGTTCACCGTAGCCGATTTCGAGATAGATGTTCTTCCGGAGACCAGGGTCGATCCGGTCCAGGTGCCGTGGATGAATGGGAAGCCGTCGCTCGTTTTCTTTGCGCGAGCGGGAAATGACACCGAGGGTGAGCTGGTCCATATGGGCCCCTTTGAATAGACCCCAGTCTAAGCACAGCCCGCGTGGAGCAGCTCACCCTCTACTCATTTGAACGCCGCCGCGTTCCGCGCCGCCCACTCGGCGAAGGTCCGCGCCGGACGCCCCAGCACCCGCTCGACGTCGGGGCTGACACGCTGCTCGTCCGCCGTCGGCGCGCCGAGAATGGCGAGCGTGGCGTCCACTACCGGCGGCGGCATGAAGCCCAGCATCGCCGCGCGAGCCTCGTCCTCGGTCAGTTCGGTGAACCGCACCGGATCGCCCAGCTCGGCACCGATAGCCTCGGCCTGCTGCCGGGGCGAGATCACCTCCGGACCGGTCAGCACGTAGGTCTGCCCGCTGTGCCCAGGATCCCGCAGGACGGCGGCCGCGACGTCGGCGATGTCGGCCGGGTCGATCACCGGAAGTGCCACGTCGCCGAACGGTGCGGCGAGGACGCGGCCGTCACGGATCCCCGGTGCCCACTGGAATGCGTTGGAAGCGAAGCCTCCCGGCCGCAGCACCGTCCACTCCAGACCCGACGCCTTGACAGCTTCTTCGTACGCCGGCGCGTGCCGCCCGGTCCCGACGCCTTGGGACGACAGCAACACGATCCGCTTCACCCCGGCTTCCCTTGCCACCGCGGCAAGTTCCGCGACGTCGCCGCCCGCTCCCAGGAATTCCCCTGACGTCAGGACGAAAAGCCGGTCCGCGCCGGTGAGCACCGGACTCAGCCCGCTCGGCTCCGCGATGTCGGCTCGGACGTGTCGCACACCGTCCGGCACGTCGCCCGCCGAGATCCGGCGCGACACCGCCGTCACCTTTTCCCCTGCCGCGGCCAGGGTTTCCACCAGTCGCCGGCCCACGTTCCCGGTCGCTCCGGTCACCACGATCATGTTCGCTCCTCGGTTCGCGTTCTTCTTGACGCGACCGAAGCTACCTTCGCGGAGATAGTAGGTACCTAGAGGAAAGTAATGGGAAACCCGGCCTTTCGTGACCGGCATCACATCCTTGCGGGCGCCGCCGAGGACGTCGGCTTAGGGTCGAGGCATGCCGACACCGGACACCGCGCTCGGGCCGCTGCGAGTACTCGACTTCTCGCGGGTACTGGCCGGTCCGTTCGCCACCATGCTCCTGGCCGACCTCGGCGCGACGGTGGTCAAGGTCGAGCGGCCGGGTATCGGCGACGACACCCGCAGCTGGGGACCGCCGTTCGACGCCTCCGGCCAGGCGACCTACTTCCAGTCGGTGAACCGGAACAAGACGAGTGTGGCGCTGGATCTCGGCGATCCGGACGACCTCGCGAAGGCGCGCGCGCTGGCGCTGGAGGCCGACGTCGTGGTCGAGAACTTCCGGCCCGGCGTGATGGACCGGCTCGGCCTCGGCCCGGAAACGCTGCGAGAGGCCAATCCCGGGCTGATCTACTGCTCCGTCACGGGATTCGGCTCCGGCGGCGGTGCGGCCCTGCCCGGGTACGACCTGCTGATCCAGGCCGTCGGCGGGCTGATGAGCATCACCGGCGACCCCGGCGGCGAGCCGCAGAAGGTCGGCGTCGCGCTCGTCGACGTGCTGGCCGGGCTGTTCGCGAGCGTGGGCATTCTTGCCGCCCTCCGCCACCGCGACCGGAGCGGTGAGGGACAGCGCGTCAAGATCGATCTGCTGTCCAGCCTGCTCGCCGCGCTGGTCAACCAGGGCAGCGCGTACACCTCCGGCGGCGCGGTGCCGGCACGGATGGGCAACCGGCATCCGAGCATCGCCCCCTACGAACTCCTTCCCTGCGCCGACCACGAGATCGCCCTCGCCGTCGGCAACGACCGGCAGTTCGCGGCGTTATGCGAGGTCATCGGCCTGCCGGAGGTCGCGGAGAAGGACCGGTTCGCGACCAACCCGGCCCGCGTCGAGCATCGCGCCGAACTCCGAGCGCTGCTCGAAGCACAGCTGGGCCGACGACCGGCCGCGGAGTGGGCGGCGGACCTGAGCGCGGCCGGGGTGCCCGCCGGGGAGGTCAACGACGTCGCGGGCGCGTTCGCGCTGGCGGAGCGGCTCGGCCTGAACCCGACCGTCGACCTCCCGCGGCCCGACGGCACCTCCGTGCGGCTCACCCGCAACCCGATCGGCCTGTCCGCGACACCGGCGAGGTACGAGACCGCGCCGCCGGACGACCCCGGGCAGCTCACCCTCCCGCTCCCCGGCTGGAGCTGACGGCGACCGTCAGCGGATCGTCAGCACCTCGTCAACGCCCGCGGCGAAGCTTCGGGCCATGACGAACAGGACAGTCCTCATCTCCGGCGCCAGCATCGCCGGCCCCGCGCTCGCCTTCTGGCTCTCCCGCCAGGGCTACGCGGTCACCGTCGTCGAGCGGTCGGCGACGCTCCGCTCCGGCGGCCAGGCGGTCGACTTCAAGGGCGCCACCCACCGCACCGTGCTGGAGCGGATGGGCATCCTCGACGAGGTCCACCGCCGTCAGACCGGCGGGCACGACCAGACCATCATCGACGCCGAGGAGCGGCCGCTCGCCGTGATGAGCGGCGAGTTCACCGGCGGCGACGTCGAGATCCAGCGCGGCGACCTGGCCGAGATCCTCTACGAACGGACCGCGCAGGACTGCGAGTACGTCTTCGGCGACTCCATCGCCTCGCTCACTGAAACGGCCGACGGCGTCGACGTCACCTTCGAACGCGGAGCGCCGAGGCGGTTCGATCTCGTGTTCGGCGCCGACGGTATCCACTCCACCGTGCGACGGCTGGCGTTCGGCCCGGAAGTCGACTACGTGGAACATCTCGGCCACTACTACGCCCTGGTGGAACTCGGCGAGGGCGACGATTTCCGCGGCCCCGGCGGCATTTCCGTGATGTACAACGAGCCTGGCCGCCTCGCCGCCGCCGGCGGGCCCAAGGCTCCCGCGTTCTTCGTGTTCTCGTCGCCCGAACTCGCCTACGACCGGATGGACATCGATCAGCAGAAGAACATCCTCACCACCGCGTTCGCCGACGGCGGCTGGCGGCTGCCCGAGCTGATGGAAGCGGTGAAGCGGTCCGACGACGTCTACCTCGACTCGCTCGCGCGCGTCAAAATGGACCACTACTCCGCCGGCCGGGTCGGGCTCATCGGTGATTCGGCGTACGGCAACACCCTGGGCGGTTTCGGCTCCGGGCTCGCCATCGTGGCCGCGCATGTTATCGCGGGCGAACTCGCCTCGGCGGACGGCGACCACACGGTGGCCTTCCGGCGGTATGAAGAGAAGTTCCGCGGCTACGCCAAGGTCGCCCGGCAGGCCAACGCGGGTCCGTTCCTCGCGCCGCCGACGAAACTGCGGATCAGCCTGCGCAACCAGATGTTCCGCCGCCCGCTGATGCTGCGCGGGATGCTGTGGGTGACCGACAGGTTCGCCACCGACATCACGCTCGACGACTACCCCGCGCTCCGGGTCTTCACCTGACCTCAGGGTGCGCGATCCGGCGAGCCGTGGTCGGCTGGTCACCGGGCATCAGGGTTTTCCGCGTGACGATTCCGGGGTAGCCGTGTCCTACGGGTGTCACCGCGGTCGGTGGCGTGAAGGGAGCTTCGGCATGGCGGCACTGCACAGGTGCGCTGGATGACGACATCGGCGAGAGAGGACTCGGCCGCGCCGGCCGCCGGCGAAACGGTGCTGGACGACGCGACGCTGGTGGCACGGGCACGCGACGGCGAGATCCGCGCGTACGAGCAGCTCGTCCTGCGGTTCCAGGGTCCGATGTACCGGCTGGCGCTGCGGATGCTGGGGAACAAGGGAGACGCCGAGGACGCCGTCCAGGAGGTGTTCCTCACCGCTTGGCGGCGGCTCGACCAGCTGCAGGAGGACGCGGCGTTCATCGGCTGGCTCTACCGGATGACGACCAACCGGTGCCTCAACGTGCTCCGCGGCCGGAAACCGGTGGCCGACGTCGAGCTGGACCAGCAGGAATCCGCCGGTTCGGCCGGACGACCGGAGCGGGCCGCCGAGACGAGCGCGCAGATGACGGCGCTGACCGGCGCGCTGGACGAGCTGACCGCCGAGCAACGGGCCTGCTGGCTGTTGCGCGAGGTCCACGGCCGGTCCTACGACGAGATCGCGAAGGCGATCGGGGCGACCCCCACCGCGGTGCGGGGACGTATCGCACGAGCACGAGCACAGTTGGCGGAGGTGATGGCGCCATGGCGATGAACCACGCGACTCAGGATTACCTACTGCCGTGCGGCCGGGATGTCGAACAGATCTGGGACCGGCTCGGCGAGGTCGACGCCGGCCGGGCGGACGCGCACGAACTCGACTGCCCGCACTGCCGGGCCACCCGCGAAAGCCTCCGCGTGCTGCGCGGGCTGACCAGGGAACTGGCCGACGACGACGCCGAGCCGTCGGCGGATCTGGCGAGCCGGATCATGTCCGCGGTGCGCGCCGAGGTGCGCCGCCGGGACCTGGTTCCGCTGGTCACCCCCGAGCCGGGCGAGGTCCAGGTGAGCGATCAGGCCGTGGCCGCGGTGCTGCGGTTCGCCGCCGACACCGTCGAAGGCGTCCGCGCTCGGCACTGCCGGGTCCGGCGATCGACGGAGGACGAACTCGCCGTGGACGTGGAACTGAGCCTCGCGATCGCCCCCGATTTCGACGGCGATTCGCTGGACGTCGTCCGGGAGCGGGTCACCGCGGCGGCGGGTGCGCGGATCGGCATCCGGCTCGCGCGGCTGGATCTCGTGGTGGAGGACATCTATGACGAATGAACAGCCACGGACGGCGCCGATGACACCGACGGCCCGGCTGGTCGAAACGGTGATCACCCCGCCGGTGATCGCGGCGGTCGCCGCGCATGCCGCGGCGAAGGTCCCCGGCGTGGTACGCCTGGAACCCGGTCTGCGCGGGCTGGCCGGTTCGCTGACCCGGATCGCGCGGCAGCGGATCAAGGGCCTCGACCCGGCTCCGACCGAAGGAGTCCGCGCCTTCCTCGAACACGATCCGCCCGACGTCCGGATCGAAATCGATCTGTCGCTCTCCGGGCTGGATCAGGCGGCCGCGACCGCGCAGGCGGTGCAGCGCGCGGTCACCCGTGCCGTCACCGAGGCGACGGGGCTCATCCCCTCGGCCGTCTCGGTGTCCATTTTGGATATCGAAATCCGTGGAGGGCTCCTGTGACCGCTCGTTCCGAGTTGACCGCGTCGCTGCTCACCGTGCTCCGGGACGTACCCGGACTGCGCCCGGCGACGCCGTCCACGACGGCCGCCGGGGCGAGCCTGCCGTGGGACCTCGACGTGATGGCCGTGGACATCACCGAAGGAGCGGTGGAGATCCGGGTCGTCGCGCTGACGGTGCCCATTCCGCCGCTGACGGAAGCGGCCGGGCTTGCGCTGCGTCCGGTCCTGGCCGGAACTCCTTGGGAGAACGCGACGTTGCGGATCGTCGTGACCGATGTGGACGCGGCCGCACTGATTCCCTGAAGCACCTTTCCTGACACAGCAATGATCGCGGTGGCCTCGCCCGAGGGCGTGGCCACCGCGATCGTCACGGGAGACTAGTTCTTGTTGGTACCGGGGGTCATCACCTTGTCGATGACGAAGACGGTGGCGTTCTTGGTGGGGACGTTGCCGCACAGGATCTTGGCGCCGTTGACGGTCATGTTGTCGCCCGAGCCCTCGATCTTGAGGGGGCCACCGGCGGTGTTGAGGCTTTCGAGGGTCTTGGCGGACTCGAGGCCCTTGGCGTCGTAACGCTTGCCGACGACGTGGTACTGCAGGATCGGGGCCAGCTCGTCCGGCTTGCCCGCGAGCTCGGTGAACTTCGCGTCACCGAGAGCGGCGAACGCCGGGTCCGCGGGAGCGAACACGGTGATGGCCTGCTGGCTGTTGAGGGTGTCCACCAGGTTGGTGGCCTTCACCGCTGCGACCAGCTTGGTCAGCAGCGGGTTGGTCGAGGCGGCGCTGGCGACGGGCTGCGGGCCCATCGAGTCCAGCGAACCCGGCTCATTGCCCTGGGGCAGCTGCGAACAGGCCGGGCCGAACACATCGGCGTTGGTGGTGACGCCGTCACCCGAAGCGGCACTCGACATCGGAGCCGACGAGGACGGGGCGGGAGCGGGGGCACTGCTGGAGCTGCCGGACGAGGCGGTGTCGTTGCTGCTGCAGGCGGCCAGGGCCAGCGCGGCGACCGCGGTGAAACCGATTCCTGCGACGCGAAGCTTGCTCACTGAAAATCACTCCATTTATTTCTGCGGACGAACAAGCCCGAACCCGGGGCCTGTTTCTTACTGTGTATTCGGAACTGGCTCGGAATCGGATTGGTCCTCTTTCGAGTGACACCGATCACCGTGCGGTGAAACTGATGGTGTGCCAGCCCGTCGCGCCGTCCGGAACCGTTCCGGCGCGGGCATCGGTCTGGGTGTAGCCGGATTTGTCGACAGCGCGGACGACGACCTGGTGACTACCGGCCGGGACGTCGAATTCCGTCCACCACATCCGCCAGGTGTTGAGGCCCACCTCGCGAGAAAGCATCGCGGGCTGCCAGTTTCCGTTGGCACCGAGCCGGACTTCGACCCGCTCGACCCCGGTATGCTGCGCCCAGGCGATACCCGAGATCCGGACCTTGCCGGCGGGCACCGTGTCGAAACCTTTCGGGGAATCGATCCTGGATTGGGTTTTGATCGGGGCCTGTTCACCCCAACCTCGGTCGAGCCAATATGCCCGGCGCGCCTTCCACGTCGTGATCTCCAGATCCTTGACCCATTTCGTGGCCGAGACGTAGCCATAGAGACCAGGAATGACCAGACGAGCCGGAAAACCGTGTTCGATCGGCAGCGGTTCCCCGTTCATCCCGATCGCCAGCATCGCGCCGCGTTCTTTTTCGAGCGCGGCGAGAACCGGGCTGCCCGAGGTCCAGCCGTCGACACTGGTGGAGAAGATCTGCTCGGCACCGGGCAGGATTTCGGCTTCTCGCAACAGATCACCGAGGTCGACGCCGATGAAGTTCGCCGTGGAGACATAGGTTCCACCGACCTCATTGGACACACACGTCATGGTGATCGTGCGCTCGATCAGCGGCCGGTCGCGGATATCCGAGTAGCTGTACCGCATTTCCTTGCCCACCATGCCGTGCAGGCGCAGGCTCCAGTCCTCGGTCCGGACCTGCGGCAGCGACAACGCGGTGTCCACGCGGTAGAAGTCGCGGTTCGGGGTGAGGAACGGCGGCGTGCCCAGCTTGGCGAAATCCGCGTCGGCCGGGATCGGCGGCGCCGGGCGGGCCACGGTGAGCGCACCCACCGCCGCTCGCGACGATTCGGCGTCGCGGCTGCCGGCGAGGAGTTGTCCTCCCGCCCCGGCCGCACCCGCGGCCACGACGGCACCGGCGCCGGCCAGCAGCACCGACCGGCGAGTGGGGGCCACTTCGCCGTCGGAATCCTCTTCCTTGGCGAGCATTCGCTCCGTGGCCAAGTGGTGCAGCCAGGCGAACACGGCGACTCCGGCGATCAGGCTGGCCAGCGGGGCCAGCAACGCGATCAGGGAGAGGTCGGGCCGCTGCGACACGGCGAACGCGCCCAGAAGACCGAAGGCGGCGATCAGCACCATGCCCGGAATGGGTGACCGGCGCGAGGCGACCCCGGCCGCCGCGGCGGCGAGCACCATCACCACGGCCATACCGCCGAGCAGCACGAGTTTGTCGTAGACGCCGAACGTGCGGACGGCGAAATCCTTGAGTTCCACCGGGGTGAGATCGATCGCCCCGTTGCCGACCGCCAGGTACGGCGAGGCGTTGGCGCTGATGAACCCGGCCACCAGATGCCCGGCGGCGAGTGCCACGAGGAGGGCCACGACACCGAGCAGCGCAGCGCCGAACAGGGGAAGTCGTCGTTCCCGGACGGCTTGCGAAGTCTTCATGCCCGGTATTCGTGGCAGCTCCGGCTTCGGACTGGTTTTTTCTTGTCTAGCAAGGAAAAACTCAAGCCCACACAGGGCCTCGACAAGTATTCGAGACGGATGCCCTCGCGGACAGGTCACAAATGAGACACGGGCCGATCCCGTCCACAGTGGACCGAGGGGTGCCGCCTACTTCCGCACGCGGAAGCGGAGCATCGTGACGGCGCCCGACTGGATGTTGCCGAAAGGTTCCAGGTCGATCCTGTCGATGCTCGGAGGCGTGAAGCGGACGCCGTCGCCGAGGAGCACGGGTACGACATAGACCAGGATCTCGTCGACGAGCCCGTGCCGCAGGCACTGGGCGGCCACGTCGGCACCGAGGATCTCCAGGTTCTTGCCGCCCGCGGCGCCGCGGGCGGTGGCGACGGCTTCCTCGAGCCCGCAGGTGAGGAAGGTGACGGAGGGGTCCGGCTCCTCGGGAGGCTCGTGGGTGAGCACGAACTGCGCTCCCCCGTCGTAGGGGGTGTCCTGGTCGGCCATCCGTTTGGCGACCTCGTACGTGCCCCGGCCGACGAGCATGGCGCCCGTGGCCGTCATGACCTCCGGGAACGTGTCCGGGGTCAGGTAATCGGCGATCCAGTCCATCGCGTGGCCGGGACCGGCGATGAAGCCGTCCAGCGACATCGCCCTGTTGACGACCACTTTGCCGGTGCTCACGTCACTCATGCGTTCAGTCCTCTGATCGCGGTCCGGGACCACCCACCCGAGTTGCGCTGCTCACCCCGGCTTGCATGGTCATACATAGCTATGCATATACTTCCAACATGTCCAAGGTACTCACCTCTCTGCCTGTCGGCGAACGCGTCGGGATCGCCTTCTCCGGCGGCCTCGACACCTCGGTAGCGGTCGCGTGGATGCGCGAGAAGGGTGCAGTGCCGTGCACCTACACCGCTGACATCGGCCAGGCCGACGAACCCGATATCGACTCGGTCCCCGGCCGGGCTCAGGCCTACGGCGCCGAGATCGCGCGGGCCGTCGACTGCAAGGCCGCGCTGGTCGAGGAAGGGCTCGCGGCGCTGGCCTGCGGCGCCTTCCACATCCGCAACGGCGGCCGCACCTACTTCAACACCACCCCGCTCGGCCGCGCGGTCACCGGCACCCTGCTGGTGCGCGCGATGCTGGAGGACAACGTCCAGATCTGGGGCGACGGCTCCACCTTCAAGGGCAACGACATCGAGCGGTTCTACCGCTACGGCCTGCTCGCGAACCCGTCCCTGCGGATCTACAAGCCGTGGCTGGACGCCGCCTTCGTCACCGAACTCGGCGGCCGCAAGGAGATGTCGGAGTGGCTCCAGGCCCGCGACCTCCCCTACCGCGACAGCACCGAGAAGGCCTACTCCACGGACGCGAACATCTGGGGCGCGACCCACGAGGCCAAGTCGCTCGAACACCTCGACACCGGCATCGAGATCGTCAACCCGATCATGGGTGTGCGGTTCTGGGACCCCGAAGTCGAGATCGTGCCCGAGGACGTCACGATCGGCTTCGAACAGGGCCGCCCGGTGACGATCAACGGCGAGAAGTTCGCCACCGCGGTCGACCTGGTCCTGAAGGCCAACGCCATCGGCGGGCGGCACGGGCTCGGCATGTCCGACCAGATCGAGAACCGGATCATCGAGGCCAAGAGCCGCGGGATCTACGAGGCGCCGGGGATGGCGCTGCTGCACGCGGCGTACGAGCGGCTCGTCAACGCGATCCACAACGAGGACACCCTCGCCAGCTACCACAACGAGGGCCGCCGGCTCGGCAGGCTGATGTACGAAGGCCGCTGGCTGGACCCGCAGGCGATGATGCTGCGCGAGTCGCTGCAGCGCTGGGTCGGCGCCGCCGTCACCGGCGAGGTCACCCTGCGGCTGCGGCGCGGCGAGGACTACTCGATCCTCGACACCACCGGCCCGTACTTCAGCTACCACCCGGACAAGCTCTCGATGGAGCGCACGCAGGACTCCGCGTTCGGCCCGGTGGACCGGATCGGCCAGCTCACCATGCGAAACCTCGACATCGCCGACTCGCGCGCCAAGCTCGAGCAGTACGCCGGGCTGGGCATGGTCGGCGGCGGGCACCCGACGCTCATCGGGGCCGCTCAGGCGGCCTCGACCGGGCTGATCGGGGCGATGGACGCGGGCGGCGCCCAGGTCATCGCCTCGCGCGGCAAGGCTTCGGGCGACGACGAACTGCTCGACCTCGCGGCGATCGAATCCGGAACAGACTGACCCGAACGAAAACGGGACGCGAAAGCGCCGGGTGCGCGGCATCGAAGCCGTTCGCCCGGCGCTGTTCTTTACCCGGTCAAGGACTGGGTGCCGAGGACGGCGAGGAGCGCGAGCCGCTCGGCGGCCTCGGAGCCGGGTTCCGCCGTGTAGACCATGATGTGCAGGTCGCAGCCCTCGACGGTGAGGACGTCGCAGTCCAGTTCGATCGGCCCGATCGACGGATGGTCGATGACCTTGCGCGCGGACTCGTGCCGGCCGACGGCACCGGAGTCCCACAGCCGCGCGACCAGGCGCCGGGGCCGCTCGTCGGCCGGATAACGGGCGGCGGCCGCGCGCAGGTCCGCGACGAGAACGGATTCGAAGACCAGCAGCGATTCCGGGGTGTGCCGGGCTCGCGGACAACAGCGTCCAGGTGGCGTCGAACACCGCGACAGGCGTCCCGGCCAGCCGGTCCAGCAGCCGTTGGACTCCAGGCGTCAGGTACCCGGAAAGGCCTCGGCTACGAAACCGCCCGCCGCCTCATCGCCGACGGCCACACCGTCCACCTCGGCAGCCGGGACGCCGAACGCGGACGGCGGAGTGATCAGCGCCGCCGAAATGACGGCGGACGACCTGCGCACGACGTTCGAGACCAACGTCTTCGGCATCGCACGGGTCACGCACGCGTTCCCTGCCCTTGCTGAGGCGGCGCTCGGCTGCGCCCCGAGATCCTCGGGGCCACTCCCCTGGTGAACCGCGTCACCCGCCACCGACCTCGGCTCGCCGCTGCCCCAGTTCGTCGACGAGCCTGGTGACCTCGGCCTGGCCGATCGCGTTGGCCAGCACGGAAACCGCGGCGGTGCTCAGGATCTGGTACTGGATCGGCACGCCGCCCGCCGCCTGTGACCGCGCTTCCGCGTCCGCCTTCTTCTCCGCCTCGACGGAGGAGAAGACGCCGCCGGCCCCGCCGTTGACGCAACTGACCGAGCCGGAGCCGTTCAACGGGAGGACAGCAGTGTTCGTGCAGCTGCCGGCCGAGCGGCCCTCGATGCTCACGTTCGCGGTCATGGTGGCGTTGACCTGGCCGGTGACCTTCCCGCCGTTCGTCGCCGACGCGGAACTGTTCACGTTCGCGGTGACCGTGCACCCTCCGGCGCCGCAGGTGACCGTGGCCGAGCCGTCCATGTCGAACCGGATACCGGTATCGACCGCGTCGGTCAGCTTCCGGGTGTTGGACATGAGGATTTCGTAGACGGCGTCGGTCTCTTCCGGCGACAACGCGTCCACATCGGACTCGCCGAGCCCGCCTCCCGTCGGCATCGCGGGCCGCGATTCCGGTCCCGGCGCCGTCGGCAGCCGGGGGACGGACGGCATTCCACTGGGCACCTTCACCGAGTAGCGGAGCACGCGATGCGGTGCCTCCTTCGAGACGTACAGGTCGCCGGCGGGGGTGCTGACCTTGAGCGCCGGAATCTCCCGGACCGACTCGTTCTGGTCGTCGGGGATCTCGTCGGCCCGCTCCAGCGCCTCGCGCAGCCGGGCGGCGAGCTTCTCCGGCGCTTCGAACTGCTGCAGGACGGGGCCGAACAGCGCGTCCTCACCGGTGATCCACCGGTCCTTGAGGCCTTCGGCCGCCGAAGAGTCCACCTGCGACCCGGGCAGCAGGCCGTCGGGCGCCTTGAAGTAGACCTTGCCGCCGACCGCGAGGATCTCGAACTTCCGGCCCTGGAAGGACATCGTGCCCGACGTCTCGCCGTAGGAGGTGGTCTTGACGTCGGTCTCGATCATCCCGCCGAGCGCGGAGGTGTGGTGGCGGACCGCCGGCGCCGACGAGAGACCGGCCAGCGCCTGCTCGAAGGGCCCGCGGTCACCCTTCGACGGCCACAGCAGCCAAGTCGTCAGCCCGGCGACGAGGACGAGCACGAGTGCGGCGATTCCGCCGAACAGGAGCCAAAGCCGGGGTTTCCGGGCGGGCGGTGCCGGTGCCGGTTGAGGAACCCAACCCTGCGGCGGCCACTGCCCGCCTGCGGGCGGGAATGCGTGATCCACTTCGCCTCCATCACTGATTTCACCAGACGACCTCACGCTAAAGACGAATGATGAAAACTTGATGAAACGCGTTCGGTCCGTGAAGACATCCCTGGGTTTTGGTTGTCAAGCGGCGATGGTGGTGTGGTGGGCCCAGGCGGTGGTTTCGTTGTAGTGAGTGTGGGTTTTGAGGCATCCGTGGAGGATGCCGACGAGTCGGTTG
>NZ_JAJPWS010000028.1:0-29472 GCF_046549055.1 Amycolatopsis sp. lyj-112
CAACAGACAACGCGAACGCGACTTCCTGGACGACACTGCCCACGCCATCGCGGTGCCGGCTCAACTGCGCGATCGCGCGGAACCGGACGGCTTCCAAACGCGCGATCCCAGCGGACGCCGCGACAGCGACGGCGACGGAATCGTTGTCGTCCAACGAACTCAGAGATGCGTTGATGTCCTCCAGAAGACTCGGCTGGGTGAGGTCTTCGAGTAGCGCCACGGGGGCGGATCTGTGTGTGTCCACAAGATCAAACCTACAACCGGCCACCGACAATTCCAGGCCCTCGAAACCCGTTGCCGAAATTCGGCAACGCCTCACAACTCGCCACTAGTTGTAGTCCCAGCGTTCCGCGTTATCAGCCCACCGCTATCCCGGCACAGGTGGTGGCCCGGATCGAACGGCATCTGCTGCACCTCGGCCTTAACCGCGGCTGGCGCGTCCACGGCCGAGACAGCGAGAAGAACAAACGCGTCGCCCACGGCATCACCCACATCGACCGCATCACATCTGGAACATCCACTACAACTACCACCGCCCCCACTCCACCGCCGAAAACCAACCACCAGCAACCCGACTCCACATCGGCGTCACCAACGTCACGACCTCATACAACTAGCCGTCCCGACGGGAACCCATGAACGACACCGAGATCTGCGGCTCGAGCAAACCCGGCGAACTCGAAACCCCATTACCGAAATTCGGCCACAGCCGCGACATAGCCTGGCAGGCAAGGGTTCCTGTCGCCACCACTGCCGAACTTCGGCGTCAGTCGGCTGCGTGCCGCCCTTGTTCGTGGGCGATCACCCGGAGTGCGAGTTCGACCCGGTTCGTCACCCGCAGTTTGGTGAAGGTGTTGCGCACATGGGTATCGACCGTGTGCCGGGAGAGGGTCAGATGCGCGGCGACGGCCTTGTTGGTCATGCCTTGCGCGACCAGTCTGGCCACCCGTAGTTCGGTTTCGGTCAGATGGGACCAGCGGGCGGGGGACACCGGCGGGATCATTTCGGCGCTGCCGGCGACGACGACCGGTGAGGGCTCACCTTGCCCGCCGCTCCACGACTTGTGGATGCGTGAGGCCTCGTCGTACAGGGTTCGAGACCGGTCACGGTCGCCGAGGCTCAGCGACAGTTCCGCGGCGTCTCTCAGCGCGAGGACCCTGGCCGGGCGACGTCCGCTGATCCGGTGCATTTCGGCGGCGGAGGTGAGCGCGCCGAGATCGCCCTCGTTGAGCCCTGCGGAGTGTGCGGCGGCGGCCGCGGTAGAGGTCACCCCCGGATTGCGGTCCGCCAGGGCCCGTGCGGTCCTGACCACCTGGTCCGCCCGGGACCGGTCATCGACGCGGAGGGCCAGCTTCACCAAGACGGGCGCGATGAGCGGACCGCCCGTCGCGGTAAAGGCGACCGGATCGGTCGCCGCTTGAAGCCCGCTCGCGACTTCGGCGGCCTCGTCCTCCCGTTCGATCGCCCAGAGCCACAGCACCCGTCGCCAGGTCAGGTGGGCCACATGCGCACCGGTGCCGCCTTCGGCCAGGTTCTCCGCCTCGCTCAGGTTCGCGTCGGCCTGGTCCAGCAGGCCGAGACTGGTGCGCACCTCGCCCAGCAGGCACAGCAGCCTGCTCAGCAGCGCACCGGCGGGCTGCTCACGCGCGGCACGGACCCCGGCCTCGGCGTCGGCCTCGGCTTCGGCGAAGGAACCCCTCGCCGCCCACATTCTCGCCCAATGGTGGTGCCAGGTCGGCGTGGACCACGACGTGCCGAGATACCGTGCCTCCCGCCTCGCCAGCGTCAAAGTCGAAGCGACTTCGTCGAACCGGTCGAGCGCCATCAGCGGGCGGCACAGCCACAACCTCGGGTGCCGCTGCTGGGCGCGCGGGCCGATCCGGTCCGCCGCCTGGACCGCCGCTCGGGTCAAGGTCAAGGACCGGGCGAAGTCGCCCTGCCTCAACGCGGTGAGGCCTTTCGCCGCCGAGCCGAGCATGATCGCCTCCCCGAGAGCGAGCGCGCTGCCCGCCGCGAGGCTGTCGTCGGCGGCCTGTTCGGCCAGCGCGATGTTCTCGTCCGAGCGGGCGAGGCTGTAGGCCTGGACGGCACGCAGTTCGGCGCGGTGCACGGGCGTGAGATCCGTCCTGGCCAGCGCGAGCCGCGTGTACTCCGCCACCGCGTTGTCGCCGCCCCAGTCGTGCGCGGGTTCGGCCAGTTCGGCCAGGGTGCGCACCATGGTGGTGGCGGTGTCCGCGTCGGCCGCGCTGTGCACCGCCCGCTCGGCCAGTTCCCACGCCAGCCTGCCGTCCCCGGTGACGCTGAGCAGCCGCACCGCTTCGACGGTCAGCGCTTCGGCCATCGGATGGGCGTCCCCGAGCAGGTGCAGCATGCGCAGTACCAGCCGCGCGGCGATCTTCGGCTTGCGTTCCGCGTTCCGGCGGACCTCTTCCCACAGCAGGTCGATCGATTCGTCGAGGCTGCCGCGTCCGCTGCGCACGAGGTGGTCCAGCACCTCGTCGGGGTCCCTGCCCTCCGCGCGGACCACCGTGGCCGCTTCGCGGTGCAGTGCCATCCGGACCGGTTCGTCGAGGCCGGAATAGAGGGCTTTCTGGACGAGTTCGCTGCGGAAGCGCAGGCCCGCCGTCTCCGGAATCAGCACACCGGCCTCGATCGCCTCGGTCGCCGGGCCGACGAGTTCGGTCGCCGGCCGCTGGGTGAGTCCCGCGACCTCGTGCACGGTGAACGTCTTGCCCAGTACGGCACCGGTTTCCAACAGCGCCAAAACCGGCTCGGACAGATCGGAAAGCCTCGCCCGCAACTTCTGCGCGACCCCGGCCGGTATCTGCAGCAGTTCCGCGTCGGCCCGGAGTTTCGCCTTTCTCTCGTGAACCTCGACCTGGCCCGCGGCGTGCAGCCAGTGGACCAGTTCCTCGGTGAGCAACGGATCTCCACCGCCGCCCGCGGCGACCTCCAGCACACTCTCGTCCGGAGCCGCCCCCAGAATGGCTTCACAGAGCCGTTTCAGCTCGGCGGCGGTGAGCCTGCCGATCGTGACGCGCCGGGCACCGGACGCCGCGAGGGCTTCGACGACACCGCGGACCGCCGTCGAGGCCAGCGACGGGCGCGAGACCAGCAGCCACAGGATGGGGGAAGAGGTCAGCGCGGGCACCAGAACCCGCAATGCCAGCGCCGTGAGTTCGTCCGCGTGCTGGAAATCGTCGAGGCAGAGCACCAAAGGACGTTCCGCCGAGAGCCGGATCAGCCGTTCCCTCAACCGGTCCAACGACGCCAGCCGATTGCCGTCGAGGTCGCCCAAATCGGCTGCCGCGCCTCTGGTCGCGTCGCTGCCGCTCAACGTGGCGACCAGGGTCGACAGCGGCGCGGCGCGATCCGCGCGGGTCGCGCGTCCGTGCGCGACGGTGATCCCTCTGCGCCGCGATTCGGCGACCGTGTAATCGGTGATCGCACCGCGTCCCAGCACACCCGATCGTTCGGCGATCACCACCGCGCCACGACCGGATTCCACCGCCAGCAGCGCGTCGTCCACCTGGGCGACGGCCTCGATGCTCATGAATTGCGAAGTACAACGCTCGGCCGATCGACACCCTTGATCGGGCACGACCACTCCCTCCCGGGTCGGGCGACAAGACGACCGCACCGGCCCCCCATGCCTTTCACTCGAACAGTCCGTCCGAACACACCGGCTACCCCAGAATCGCGACTCCTTTCGTCCTCCGTTATCTCTCCACGAACCGCTGATCGGTCAACTACGCTATTCGAGTGAAAGGCACTTTTCACTTTGATGGTACGACGTAATTGCCCTTACCCGCCGTGCACAGGGGAGACACCGTGCATCCGGACGCCGGGCCGATCGCTTGGGCGGACTCATTCACCGATCGGCGTGAATGATGTTCGCCGCATCGGGTACTAGCCGATCAAGCGGTAGCAAGATCCGAGCCGAATCCACGGGAGGGTGGAGTGAAGAAAATCTGGATCTGGGCCCTGTTCGCCGGCGCTTTCGCGGTGTCCTGCACCGAATTCGTCGTCGTCGGACTGCTTCCCCAGATCGCCGCCGACCTCGGCGTTTCCGAGGCGGCGGCGGGGCAGCTGGTCACACTCAACGCGGTCGCCTTCGCGGTGGGAGCGCCTGTACTGGGCGCGGCATTCCACCGGGTGGACCGCAGAAAGGTACTCTTCGGCAGCCTGATCGTCTTCGCGCTCGGGCACGCCACCGCGGGGCTGGCGCCGAACTACCCCGTGTTACTGGGGTCTCGCCTGCTTTCCGGCGGAATGATGGGTCTCTATCTGGCGACCGCCATCGGGACGGCGGCCCGGCTGAGCGAACCGGCGAAACGGGCGTCGACGATGGCGCTCATCGTCGCCGGGGTGAGCACCGCGACGGCGCTCGGTGTCCCGGTCAGCACACTGATGGGGCAGCAGTTCGGTTGGCGGGCCCCGATGCTGGTCATCGGCGGGCTGGCCTTGGCGGCGCTGGCCTTCATCGCCACCGTCGTGCCCAAGACCGGCGCCGACGACGGCCCGCCGCTGCGTGAACGTGTCCGCGCGCTGGGTACCAAACCCGTCATCGTCGGCCTGAGCGCGATCGTGCTGTTCTGGGGTGCTTCCTTCACCGTCTACACCTACTTGGTGCCCCTGCTCGAACAGCGGGCGGGCGTGCACGGAAACCTCGTCATCGTCGTGCTGTTCATCGCGGGCCTGTGCGCGGTGGCGGGCAACATCATCGGCGGCAAGGGCGCGGACCGGAACTCCCGGCTGACGCTCCTGATCACCGCGGGTGTCACCGCGGGTTCGCTGCTCTTGGTACTGCCGCTGTCCACCGGCCCGGTGCAGACGATCGTCCTCGTCACCGTCTGGCAGCTGGCCGCGTGGTCGTTCGTGCCCACTGTGCAGGCCGCGCTGTTCCAGGCCGCGGGCAAGGGCGGCGAACTGGCCGTCTCGTTCGCGGTTTCGGCGTTCAACATCGGCATCGTCGCCGGTGCCGGGTTCGGCGGGGTCGCCTTGGCCCGAGCCGGGCTTCCCGGTGTCGGCGTACTCGGTGCGTCCTTGGGCGTGGTCGCGTTGCTGCTGGTGATTCTGCTCGTCCGCTACGTCCGTAAGCAGGAATCCGCGGAACCGGAGGAGGTCCGGCACGAATTCGACGCCGTGTTGTTCGATCTCGACGGCACCCTCATCGACTCGACGGCCGCGGTGCGCCGTGCCTGGCGCCGCTGGGCCGACGAAGAAGGCGTGGACCAGGAGCGACTGGCCGGAACGGCGGGGAAACCCGCGAAGGACATCGTCGCCGCTCTGTTGCCGCCGGAACGGTTCGACGAAGGCCTGGCCCGCTACGCCCACATCGCCACCCATGACCTCCAAGGCGTGGTCGTGCTCCCGGGTGCGCGAGAAGCGACCGAGGCGACCGGAGAACGCAAGGCCATCGTGACGTCGTGCACCCGCGATGTCACCGACGCCCGCACCTCGGCCGCCGGTCTGCCCGCGACGGACGTCCTCGTCACCGCCGACGACGTCGAGCGGGGCAAACCGGAACCGGCTCCCTATCTCCTCGGGGCCGAACTCCTCGGGGTCGACCCGGAACGCTGCCTCGCCGTCGAAGACACGGCGTCCGGGCTGGCGTCGGGTACCGCCGCCGGGTGTGTGACCCTCGGCATCGGTGACGCCGACCGCCTCGACGCCGATATCGTCGTTCCCGACCTTTCCCATGTCCGCTTCGAAGTGGTGGGGGACAAGGTCGCGCTCACCGTAGGGGGCTGAACCGTGGACGACCACACCTTGGCCCGCTATCTCGCGACGGCCGCCGGTGAACTCCTGCTCGGACTTCGCCGGGACCACCGGGAATCGTCCGGTGCGGAGCTGGGCGAGGAGGGCGATCGTCAGGCGAATACCTTGCTGCTCAAGGCTCTTGCCGAGCACCGGCCGGAGGACGCCGTCCGCTCCGAAGAGAGCGACGACGTGACGTCCGCGTCCGGAAGCGGCAGGCTGTGGATCATCGATCCCTTGGACGGCACTCGCGAATATCGCGATCGCGCCCGGAACGACTGGGCCGTGCACGTGGGGCTGGCCGAGAACGGCACCCTCGTGGCCGGCGCGGTCGCCGTGCCGGCGATCGGCCGGACGTTCGCCACGGACCGTCCGGAACCCTTGGCGGCGGCCGCTTCGCATTCCCGTCCGCGAGTGGCCGTCAGCCGCAGCCATCGCCCGGCGGTCGTCGACGCCTTGGCCGAAAAGATGGCCGTCGAGCTGATCCCGATGGGTTCCGCCGGGGTGAAGGCGATCGCCGTCCTCACCGGCGCCGTGGACGCGTACATCCACGCCGGTGGCCAATACGAGTGGGACAGTGCCGCTCCTGTCGCGGTCCTCGCGGCCGCGGGCGCGCATGCGTCACGGATCGACGGAAGCCCGCTGATCTATGGCAACCCGACACCTGACCTGCCCGATCTCCTGATCTGCCGCCCGGAACTCAAGGAGGAGATGCTCGCCGGCCTCGCGGCGGTGGCCACGAGCGAAATCGGAGGCGCGGACGCCGGATGATCTGCTAGACAGCCCGGGTGGATCGACATGAAATCAGCGCGTTGGCGCATGCGGACCATCCCATCGCCGCTCCGGTCAGTGAAGCGACGGTGGGGAGACTCCTCGGGCGTGCGATCCGGCGGCCCGACGCTCATCTGCTCGACCTCGGCTGCGGTGCGGGTACCTGGTTGCTGCGTGCGCTCCAGGCCCATCCGGAGGTCACGGCCGTGGGAGTCGACCTCTCCGATGCGGGCTTCGGCCGGACCCGGGCGGCGGTCGCGGAGTTCGGCGCCGAGGATCGGCTGGAATTGAGCCGGCAGGACGTCACGGAGTTCCGGCCGGCGCGGAAGGCGGACGTGGTGCTGAGCGGCGCCGCCTACGCCTTCGGCGAATTGCTGCCTGCCTTGGATGCCGCCCAGGAGCACCTCGCCGAAAACGGGATGGTGCTGCTCGGCGACTGTTTCTGGGAAAGCGAGCCGGAGCCGGCCTTCCGGGCGGAAATGGAAGACGGCCCGCAGAAGTACGCGGATCTTCCCGCCACGATCGCCGCGATCGTCGGCCACGGCTGGACGCCGGTGTACGGGCACGTCAGCACGCTGGAGGAATGGGACGAGTACGAGTGGTGCTGGACCGGCTCGCTGGCCCAATGGGCACTCGACCACCCCGATCACCCGGACCACGAACAGGCTCTGAAGACGTCGGCCGGTCACCGCGACGGCTGGCTCAACGGTTCCCGTGGCGTCCTCGGATTCGTCTCACTGCTTTTGCGGCGCACGAATCCCTGATGTTTGCCGTCATCGAGCCGCGGGAATCAGGTGAGCTGGTCTTAGTCGCGTCAAGCAGTCGGCGCCGCGAACACGATGACGGCGAGCACGAGGTGGCGAACGGCATGGAGCTGGAATTCGGCGAGACGGAGCTCAGAGGCCTGCACGGTTATGTCCGCTCGGTGATCGAAGCGCTGGGTCTGCGCGGAGACGCGTACTACGCCCAGCTGGAACCGATCGCCAGTGTGTACATCGCGCTGGAGCAACGAGTCTCCGGATGTGCTGATCGCGATGTGGCGCTGGTCTGGGACGAGCGGCACGGGTGGGCTCTGGCCTTCGAAAACTCCAGTCACGAGGAACTGATCGTCATCCGCTACCTCGGTACCGATCTGCTCCCGTCCCCGCGGCTGGTGGCGGAGTACACCCAAGAGGCGCTTGCGAGCGAGCTTCCCGAGCGGCTCGACGCCCAGCCGCCGGTACTGGCCGCTGGTGAGGGTCTCGCGCAGCGGTTGGCCGCTTACGACTCGACCACCGAGGGAAGCAGGCTCTGAGACGGACTGCCGGGGAGCCCGTCGCCGGTATGGCCGGCGGGCTCCGTGAGCAAGCTACAACTTCCCGGCACGCCACAACTCCTGCGGTAGCTGAAGTGGTCAACGAATAACGCGGATAACGCTGAAGGGTGATCGGAGCACGCGTCCCGAGGTTCGGCTGGGGCATATGGTGAGGCCTGTGAAACCGAACCTGCGCACCGGAATCGTTTGCCTCTCGGTCGTTTTCGCCGCCGTCGGACTCGCTCCGGCCGCGCAGGCCGCCAGTGTCGCTCCGTCCACGTCGGCCGTCTCGAACGTCGACGCGCTCCGGTTCGGGCCTCTGACCGGCCTGGTGATCGAACGGCTGCGCCTGGGCGATCTGGTCGCCGCGTCGAAGTTCGGTACCGGGCGGCCCATCGACGACCCGCGGCGCGAACGGGAACTGCTGGCCGCGGTCAGGAGTGAGGCCACGGCGCTGGGCATCGACGCCGATGCGGCGGTGGCCGTGTTCGCCGATCAGATCACCGCCAGCAAGGTGGTGCAGCGCGGCCTGTTCGCGCGCTGGACGGAACACCCCGATGAAGCTCCGGCCACGCGGCCCGACCTCGGCCGGATCCGGGTCGAGCTGGACAAGCTGACCCACGCGATCCTCGCCGATCTGCGGACGACCGAGAAGCTGCGCCACGGTGACCCGCGATGCCGCACCCAGCTTCTGCTCGCCAGGGTCGCTGGAACCGTCGAACACCGCCTGGACGTGCTGCATCGGCAGGCGCTGCGGGCCGCCGTCGCCACGGTGTGCGGCTGATCGCGCCAACCTATGGCTCTCTGACCTGCGAAGATGCCAAATTGGCGCATCGAGGTACCAACTTGTACTTGCGGTGGCGCCACCGTGGTGCCATGATGGTGCCATGGACCTGACGCCGTTTGTGGACAACGTTCGCCGAGAGCTCGCCGTCGCCGCCGAGGCGGGCGGTGAGGAGGCGAGCGTTCTCGCCGAACGCCTGACCGCGCCGCTCGCGTCGGCCATCCGCCTCACGCTGCTGGACGCGTTGTCCGCCGCGTCGGACGAGATCACCCGTGATCTCGCGCCCGGTTCGGTCGAGGTCCGGCTGCGTGCCGGCGAGGCGAGCTTCGCCGTCACTCTTCCCGCGGTCGAGCAGCCGGAGCTCGCCGGTGCCGAGTCCTTCACTTCGGCGCCGGAGCCCCCGGAGCCGGTGACGGACGACGAGGGCGCCATGGCGCGCGTCAACTTCCGGCTGCCGGAACAGCTCAAGGCACGCGTCGAGGAGGCCGCCGCCGCACAAGGGCGTTCGGTCAACGCCTGGCTCGTGCGCGCGGCCTCCGCCGCGCTTCAGCCGGCGGCGGCCCGGGACACCCCGCCCAGCCCGGTGAGCGGCGGCCGCCGTGCCGCCCAGCACTACACCGGCTGGGTCAGCTAGACCCCGCTCCTACCAGCAAAAACATCCACCACACCACCTTTGAGGGGACAACCATGCCTATTTTCGCCACCCCGGAGCCGATCCTCGCCGACATCGATCCCGTCGTCGGCAACGTCCGCATCCTCGCCAGTGACCGCGCGGACACGGTCGTCGAGGTCACCCCGGTCGACAAGTCCAACGACTCCGACGTCAAGGCCGCGGAGCAGACCGTCGTCGAATTCTCCGGCGGCGTCCTGTCGGTCAGGGCGCCGAAAATGCGCCTGATCGACTTCTCTCGCAAGACAAGGTCGATCGACGTGACCATCGAGCTGCCGTCGGGCTCGCGGGTGCAGGGCAGCACCGGTCTCGGGGACCTCCACGCGACCGGACGGCTCGGCGAGGTCCGCTACAAGTCCGGTACGGGGAACATTCTGCTCGACCACGCCGGCGAACTGCACCTCCGCACCGCCGCCGGAAACGTCATCGTCGAGCACGCCGCGGGCGACGCCGACATCAGCACGAGCTCCGGCCGCCTGCACGTCGGTGAGATCACCGGCACCGGCGTGGTCAAGAACTCCAACGGCCCCACCACCATCGGGGCGGTCGGTGGTCCGGCGCGCGTCCGTTCGGCCAACGGTGACATCACCGTCGACAGGGCCGAGGACGGGGTCGATGCCAAGACCGCCAACGGTTCCGTCCGGGTGCTCGACGCGGCCCGCGGCACGCTCACGCTCGAGACGTCCCTGGGCGCCATCGAGATCGGTATCCGCCAGGGCAGTGCCGCCTGGCTCGACGTGAAGACCCGCTTCGGCCGCGTCATCAACGACATGGACGCGTCCGGCGCGCCCGGCGAGACGACCGACAAGGTCGAAGCACACGCCAGCACCGCCGTCGGTGACATCACCATCCACCGTTCCTGACCCACCAGAGACCGATACAGCAGGGGGCTTCACATGACTCACCCGGCCATTTCCGCGACGGGACTGCGTAAGTCCTATGGCGACAAGGTCGTCCTGGACGGCATCGACCTGCACGTCCCGGCCGGCACCGTCTTTTCGTTGCTGGGCCCCAACGGTGCGGGCAAGACGACCACCGTCAACATTCTGTCCACTTTGACCGGTGCGGACGCCGGCACCGCGACGGTCGCCGGCGCCGACCTGGCAGGAGATCCGGACGGCGTCCGCTCCGTCATCGGGCTCACCGGCCAGTTCTCCGCGGTCGACAATCTGCTCACCGGCGAGGAAAACCTGTTCCTCATGGCGGATCTGCACCACCTGCCGCGGCGTGCGGGACGCCGGCGTGCCG
The DNA here is from genome assembly GCF_046549055.1 of Amycolatopsis sp. lyj-112. Taxonomy (NCBI): domain Bacteria; kingdom Bacillati; phylum Actinomycetota; class Actinomycetes; order Pseudonocardiales; family Pseudonocardiaceae; genus Amycolatopsis; species Amycolatopsis sp. lyj-112. Next base: position 10,528 of record NZ_JAJPWS010000028.1, read on the forward strand.
CCGAGTTGCTGGACCGGTTCGATCTCGCCGACGTCGCGAAGAAGACGCCGGCCACGTTCTCCGGCGGCATGCGCCGCAAGCTCGACCTCGCGATGACGCTGATCGGCGACCCCAAGGTCATCTTCCTCGACGAGCCGACCACGGGCCTGGATCCGCGCAGCCGCCGCACGATGTGGCAGATCATCCGGGACCTCGTCTCGAGCGGCGTGACGATCTTCCTCACCACGCAGTACCTGGAGGAGGCCGATCAGCTCGCCGACCGGATCGCCGTGCTCGACGGCGGCCGGGTCGTCGCGGAGGGCACGCCCGACGAACTGAAACGCCTCGTGCCCGGTGGGCATATGCAGCTGCGGTTCCCGGACTCCGGTTCGCTGCGCCGCGCGACCCATGTGCTGCAGGTGTCCACATCGGACGAAGACGCCCTGGCACTCCGGGTGCCGACCGACGGCACCTTGACCGCGCTGCGCGCCGTGCTGGACCGGCTCGACGCCGAAGCCGTCACGGTCGACAGCCTCACCGTGCACACCCCGGATCTCGACGACGTGTTCCTCAGCCTGACCGGTCACCGGACCGAAGAAACCAAGGAGCTGGCCCGATGACGACCTTGTCCCTGTCGATGCGCGACTCGGCGACCATGCTGCGCCGCAACATCCGGCATATGCAACGCTATCCGTCGCTCACCATCATGCTGGTCGGCCAGCCGATCGTGTTCCTGCTGCTGTTCGTCTACGTCTTCGGCGGCACCCTCGGGAACGGGCTCGGCGGCGCGGGCGGTCGCGCCGAGTACGTCGGCTATGTCACGCCTGCCATCCTGCTCATCACCGTGTGCAGCGCCGTCCTCGGCACCGCGATCTCCGTCGCGACGGACATGACCGAGGGCATCATCGACCGGTTCCGCACCATGGCGATCAGTAAGGCTTCCGTGCTGACCGGGCATGTCGTCGGTGCGCTCATCCAGACGGCGTTCGCGCTCGCCGTCGTGTTCGGGGTCGCGCTGCTCGTCGGCTTCTCACCGACGGCCGACGTCGGGGAGTGGTTCGCCGCCATCGGCGTGCTGTTGCTGCTGACCCTCGCCCTCACGTGGTTGTCGGTGGCGCTGGGCCTGGCCGCCAAGAGTGTCGAGACGGCCAGCAACTCACCGATGATCTTCATGCTGCTTCCCTTCCTCGGCAGCGGATTCGTCCCCACCGAATCGATGCCCGCCTGGCTGCGGTGGTTCGCCGACTACCAGCCGTTCACCCCGGTCATCGAGACGATCCGAGGTCTGCTGCTGGGTACCCCGATCGGCAGCAGCGGCCCGCTCGCGATCGGCTGGTGCGCGTTGCTCGCGATCGTCGGCTACGTGTGGTCGAAGTCCCTGTTCGCCAAGGAGCGTCACCGATGAGCGCCGCGATCCACGGCCTGCCCACCGATCGTCCGGCCGGCTGCCCGTTCGATCCGCCCCGGGAACTGACCGAACTGCGGGAAGACCGTCCGCTGACCAGGATGGTCTACCCGGACGGACATGACGGCTGGCTCGTGACGAGCCACGAACTGGTCCGCGCAGTCCTCGCCGACACGCGGTTCAGCTCGCGCTACGAACTGATGCACTATCCATTCCCCGGTGGCCCGGAAGAGATGCCGCCCGCGACGGTGGGCGACCTGACCGGGGTCGACGCCCCCGAGCACACCCGGTACCGGCAGTTGCTCGCCCGCCACTTCACGGTCCGCCGGATGCGCCTGCTCACCGAGCGGGTTCAGCAGGTGTGCGAGGAACGGCTGGACGCGATGGCGGAGCAAGGGCCGCCGGTGGACCTGGTGACCGCCTTCGCGCAGCCGGTGCCCGCGCTGATGATCTGCGAGCTGCTCGGTGTGCCGTACGCCGACCACGAGTTCTTTCAGCGGCAGGCACAGCTCCTGACCTCCTCCAGCGCCCCGATGGAGGAGAAGGGCGCCGCGATGAACGCGCTGTTCGAGTACCTGCACGCCTTGGTGCTCGCCAAGCGGGCGGCACCGACCGACGACCTGCTGAGCGAACTCACCACCAGTGACCTCTCGGACGACGAACTGGCAGGCGTCGGCAGCTTCCTGCTCGGTGCCGGACTGGACACCACCGCGAACATGCTGGCACTCGGCACTTTCGCGTTGCTGAACAATCCCGGTCAGCTCGCCGGACTGTCCACTCCGGACACCGCGGTGGAGGAACTGCTCCGCTACCTGACCATCGCGCACACCAACGTCCGTACCGCGTTGAGCGACGTCGAACTCGGCGGCGAACTGGTGCGGGCGGGCGAGACGGTCACCATCTCCATGCAGACGGCCGACCGCGATCCCGCCCGCTACCCGGACCCGGACACCCTCGACCTGTCCCGAGAGGCGATCGGCCACGTCGCTCTGGGCCATGGCATCCACCAATGCCTCGGCCAGCAACTCGCCAGGGTGGAGATGAAGGTCGCGTTCCCCGCGCTGTTCGCCCGGTTCCCGACGCTCCGTCTCGCCGTCGATCCGGCGGAAGTGCCGCTGCGCACCGATTCCAGCATCCACGGCGTGCACGAGCTTCCGGTCGCCTGGGACCGGTAGTCAGGCTCGCCTTGACGGTCAACCAGTGGCCGCGCGCCGGTCGAGGACGTCCAGAACCTGTTCGCACCAGCGGATGTTCTCCTGCTCGAAGGTGATTCCGCGGGCGAGTGTCAGGTAAGGGCCGACACGGGGCGCTGTGGTGAGGAAATCCGCCTCGCCGGCCTCGCCGAGGAGCCGTTCCCGGAGGCGTTCGAACCGCTTGAGTTTCGTTTCGGCGGTGGCCATCCGGTCCGCGACGGCGCGCCGGATCGCGTCGCCGTCGCCTGCCTCGATCGCCTGGACCTGGACCAGGAGTTCGTCACGGATCGCGGTCGGCTTCGGTGCTCGCGTGGTGAACTCGGCGAGTTCGGCCGCGCCCGTGTCGGTCAGGGAAAAGAGCCGCTTGTTCGGACGGCGCAGCTGTTCGACGACCCGGGCCGTCACCAGGCCCTGCGACTCCATCTTGTCCAGTTCGCGGTAGAGCTGCTGGGGTGTCGTGGTCCAGAAGTTGGCGACCGACGCGTTGAAGCTCTTCGCCAGGTCGTAGCCGGACGACTCGCCTTCCAAGAGCATCGCGAGGATCGCGTTCCGCAGCGCCATGGGGCGATCGTAGTCACCGGGTGGATTAGTGGCAAAGTTGATTATGCACTTTGGTGGACATGCGTGGGGTGATCACCTACTCTCGGGCACCTACTCAACAAAGTGACTATGAGGAGTTCGCCATGCTCACGTTCCGTCAGGCTGTTGAGGCGAAGGACGCAGCCGCGATCGAGGCCATGCTCGCCGACGACGTGGTCTTCACCAGCCCGGTGGCGTTCAAGCCCTACCCCGGCAAGGCGATCACCGCGGCGATTCTGCGCGGGGTCATGCGAGTGTTCGAGGACTTCCGCTACGTCCGGGAGATCCAGGACGGCGTGCACCACGTGTACGAGTTCGAGGCGACTGTCGACGGGCTGGAGATCAACGGTTGCGACCTCCTGACCTTCGACGAAGACGGCAAGATCATCGACTTCAAGGTGATGGTCCGGCCGTTGCGGGCGGCGGAAGCACTCGCGGGACGGATGGGCGCCCAGTTCGAAGCCATCAAGGCCGACGCGGTCAGCAGGCTGAGCGCGGCCGAGTGACGCCGGTGCCCTCAGCCGCCCCAGGTGCGGGCGGCCTCCACTAGCGCGGTGACGCATTCGGCGACGGCCGGACGGGTCTCGCCTTGGGGCTGCACGGCGTAGAGCTGCCGGTGCAGCGCGGGTTCGAGTGCGGTGCACACCACGTCCGGTGGTGCGATCGTGGTGGCCATGCTCGGGACCAGCGTGACCGCGCCGAGCCCGGCGACCACGGCGAACTGGGTGCCGAAACCGCTGACCGTATGCCGGACCGTCGGTTCGATACCGCGTTCGCGCAGGGTGTGGCGGAGCCAGGCGTTCGCCAAGGTGGGGCGGGCCCAGGCGACCCAGATCTCGTCCGCCAGCTCTTCGGCGCGGACCGAGTCCGCGCCGGCCAGACGGTGCCCGAACGGGAGCACGATCATCGCCGAGTCGTCGCGCAGCACGGTCCAGCGGGTGGCAGGCGGGCGGGTGAGCGGCAGGTTCTCCCAGCTTTCCACGACCACGACGTCGAAGACCCCGTCGGCGAGCGCGGGCAGCGCCACTTCCGGTTCGACCTCGTGCAACCGCGCTTCGATACCGGGATGGTGGACGGTGAGCCCGGTGAGCGCGGGCGCGATGAACGTGTGCACACCGGACGGGATGGCGCCGATCTCGACGACGCCTGTCGTCGCCCCGGTGAGGGAGTCCAGATCGGCACGGGCGGCCCGGAGCTCGGCGAGGACGCGGTCCGAGCGTTGCGCGAGCAGCTGTCCCGCCGGAGTGAGCCGGACACCGCGCCCGTGCCGGACGAGGAGTTCGGTGCCCGCTTCCCGTTCCAGTTTGGTCAGCTGCTGGGAGATCGCCGACGGCGTCACGTGCAGCAGTTCGGCCGCCGCCGCGAGCGATCCGCGCCGCCACACCGCGTGCAGCATCCGCAGCCGTTCCACATTGGACAGATCGCCACTCATTAGCCGAGCTTAACCCTCGGGGTAAGAGGATCTCGCTGGTCCTGTCGCCGGTCGTGCGGTCGAATCGAAGACATGCCCCACCCCCGAATCCTCGCCGATCCGCGGACCCAAGGACTGCTCGGCGCCCTCGCGATCGCCCTGTCCGCCCCGCTCGTCGCGTTGTCCGGCGTGAGTTCGACGACGGCGACGTTCTTCCGCTGCCTGTTCGCGCTGCCGATCCTCGTCGTCCTGGCCCGGACGCGGGAACGAGGACACCGCCCGACCCCGGCCGCGCGACGGCGGCACGTGCTGGCGGGCGTCCTGCTCGGGATCGACATGGTGCTGTGGAGCGAGGCGATCCTCGCCGTCGGCGCGGGGGTCGCGACGGCGCTGGTCAACGTCCAGGTCGTCCTCGTCCCGCTGGCCGGATTGCTGTGGTTCGGCGAGCGGCCGTCGCGGTCGTTCTGGATGGCGATCCCGCTCATGCTGGCGGGTACGGCGCTGGCCGGGGGACTGGCGGACGGGGGTACCGAGGGCAGCGACCCCTGGTACGGAACCGTCATGGCGCTGCTGGCGGGTGTCGCTTACGCCGGTTACCTCATCCTGTTGCGCCGGGCCGGAACCGAAGGCGGTGGCCGCACGACAATGCTCGCCACCGCGACCGCCGCTTCCGCGTCCGTGGGCGCCGTTTCGGGCGTGGTGGCGGGAAACCTCGACGTCACGCCGCCGGCTTCGGCGCTGTTGTGGTTGCTCCTGCTGGCCGTGACCGGGCAGGTGCTCGGCTGGCTCCTGGTGGGGAAGGCCTTGTCGGCGCTGCCGGCGAGCGGCGGGTCCGCCGTGCTCATGCTGCAACCCGCCGCCGCTATCCTGTTCGGGGCCGCCCTGCTCGGCCAATGGCCGACCCCGCTGCAACTGGCCGGCTGCGCGCTCGTCGTCGCCGTGGTGGGAGCCGTGTCGCTCCTGGGCGGCCGGCGTGGCCGGCCGCCAGGGAACCACCAGCACCGGCCAGTGCCCGGCCTTGATGAGCTTCGTGGCGACCGAACCCGCGATCCGGTGTCCCGCCTTCTGTGAGGCACCGACCACGAAGGCGACGATCAGCCTGCCGCCTTCGCGTCGTGCCATGCCGAAGGCGAAGGCGAATCGAGCCGGGAGCTGTACCTCGCCCGGCCGGTCCCCGACCGCTCACTCGCCACGAAACGCCCCGTTCGGTGCGGGGCACCGAACGGGGCGGGTTCCGAGCTTTAGTTGAACGGGTCGAGAGTCAGGTAGGCCTGCTGGGGGTTTCCGTCGTGGACAAGGGATTCGTGCGCGCCGACGTCGTCGAAAGCGAACGCGTACGCCTTGCCGTCGACCATCTGCGCGTGGATCTTGCGGGCGTAGTGGTTGGTGACGGCGTCGGTGTAGAAGCCGGCCGCGCTGGTGTCGGGCTGGTTCGGGTTGGTGAGCAGGGTCGAACGGTTGAACCCGGCGCACAGGGTGCGTGAGATCGGGCCGCGAACCAGGTCGTTCGGCGCGTCGAGAAGCTTGTAGCAGCCGAAAATGCTGTCGGAATCAGGTTTCTGGAACGACGTGACGACAGCGCCCGACGTGTTCGTGAAGTTCATGACGTTGCCCGAGACGCGGCCGAAGTACCTGGTGTTCGGCTGGTTCGCGAAGGGCGTCACGGTCAGCGTCGAGCCCGAGTATTTCGACCAGACCCGGTTGACATAGTCGTTCATGATGCCGGCGGGAAGCGCTCCGGCTTCGATGCCGTGCCCGGGAGCGAGAGCTCGCAGGACGGTGCCGTCGGACCGGGTGCGGATGAGATTGGCCCAGCCACCCGGTTGTCCGCGAAGTGCGTTGAAGAAACCGTTGTAGCCACCCGGTTTCAGATGTCCGGTGTTCTTCGTGGTGCCACCGACGGGCTGTACACCGACGGCGTAGGGCGCGGAGAACATGTCGACCTGGGTGCTGTTGATCCACAACCCGGAGTCGTTGAGGGTGTACTCCGACCAGTTGAACAGGATGTTCGCGTTGGGATCACTGGGATTCTGGACCGCCGGCTGCACGAGCCCGCCGGTGGCGAGTTTGAAGACCAGCTTCTGGCCGTAGGAGAAATAGACCCGGCCGGAGAACTTCGGCATCCGGATGGTGATCGACTGCCCGTTGCCCGGGCCGGTGATCGACGCGTCCGGTGCCGGGCTCGGCGGAATGGAGCCGCCGGGCCAGGCATGGAAGGTGCCGCCCGCGTCGGCCCAGCCCTGACGGCCGGACGAGAGCTGCGTGCCGAGATTGTAGATGTAGACCGGCCCGCGACCGGAATTGTTGGTGATCTTGAGGGGGATCGTGGCGGGAACGGCGGCGGCGGGGGAGGCGGCGATGACGGCGCCGGTGGCGCTGAGGGCGGCGACGGTCAGCGTGAGGATGGAGCGTTCGAGGGCATGACGAATACGCACAGGTGACTCCTCGTTGAGGCCTGGGCGGGCACCGGGGAGGTGCTGAGCCGGGATTTGTTCAGACCATTTCAGGGTCGCCGGAACGAGGGCAATTTGTCAAAGGCGACAACAAATTTACCGCTGTACGGCCTAACCCGTTAGGCCGTGTCGGGTTGACGGATAGAGCGCGGGCGGTGGCGGAGTCACCGGCAGGTGATCAACGCGATCTTGTGACGCGAGTACGGGTCGCGCGGGCGCTCGCCGACAAGGCCTGCGCCCCATCCGAGTACCCGGGCGGCGCTGCGGGAACGCCGGGTCAAGGCCACCATTCCCGAACGTGCCGACCAGATCGCCCGCCGGAAGGCTACGTAACGTGGTCAGTACACCTTGGCCCTGTCGGGGTTCAGATCTGGAGGTGCAGGGTGTTCCGGCGTGGGGTCTGTGTGGGGTCGAGGTAGGCGGGTGGGGTGAATTCGGGGAGTCCGTCTTGGGCGATGTGGACTTTCCATTGGCTGCTGTGGATGAGTTTGTGGTGGCGTCCGCAGAGTAGGACGAGGTTGTCGATCTTTGTTTCGCCGTGGTGTCGCCACATGACGATGTGGTGTGCGGTGCAGCGGAACACCGGCATGTCGCAGCCGGGCCAGGCGCAACCCCCGTCGCGGGCGGTCAACGCGTATTTCTGCGGGACGGTGACGGTGCGGGCACTGCGGCCGACGTCCAACGGCTCCCCGGCTTTGCCGAGGACAACGGGTCGGATGCGGCAGTCACAGGCCAGGATCCTCGCGTCGGTGGCGTTGAGCGGTCCGGCCAGTTCGAGTTGGGCGTTGTTGAGGTCTCGGATCAGGTCTTCATACGACATGGTGATCAGGATGTGGGTGGATTCCCCAGCCTGACCCGGCAGATCGGGGCTGGCGGTCTTCATGCGTATGTAGTCGCCGAACGCGTCTCCGTACCGTTCGGCCTGGGTCCGCGGGTCTTTCTGGCCGTCCTCGGCCTTGCAGGGTTTCGCGAGGGGGTCGAGGTCGGTCCGCAACCGGGCGTAGATCTCTTGGTCGACGGTGGCGACCACACCGAGGCTGCCGTCGCGGTGGTGGACGAACTTCAGGTCTGGGCGGGCCGGTTTCGGGTCGTCGTCCTTGGGTTCTTTCCCGTCGGGGTCGAGGCGGGCGAGCAGGTCACGCCCGGCCCGGGCGACTGCTTTCGGCCCGGCGACCCGGGCAAGGTCGACCAAGATCTTCTCCCCGGCCCGGATCTCTGGCTCGGACACGGTGGCGGGGATCTGGGTGAGGGTGCGGATGATCGGGTCGAGCTGGGCACCACCCACCGCGCCCTCGGCAGCGGCCACAGCCGCTAACGGAGCCACCGCGCGCACATCCTGGCCGGTGAACGTCGGCGTCGGATGCAGAGCCAGCACCCGTTCGGCACGGGCTTTCGCATCGGCGGGAGTCAGGCGCAGATCTTCCTCGATCAACCCGGCCAGCGAGTCATGCCCGGACACACCCCGCAACCCACGCCGATGAATTTCGGCATACACCTCATATTGCTCGGCCAGCAGTTTCCGGACCGCGATCTCGATGTCCACTGTCCGTGCCAGCAGCATGTTCTTGTCGACGCGCCACCATTCGTGGCGCGTCGACTCGAGAACATCAGTGCTGGTCATGGCATCAACGCTACCAGTATTCGAACGCGTGTTCCATCTAAATTGCAAGCTATTTGAAAAGACTGGAATCACCCGAAAGGGTAATGCGTGCATTCGAGCCATTGGCCCGGAACGCGACACCGTATCCGTGGATACTTGCGATACCTAGGTGTATGAGCGTTTCGATTTGCCGTTGTGGCGTGGGGTGTAGGGCGTGATCCGCTGGTGGCAGGCTCCGCGCTGCCAGCCCCACCGGCCGGTCACGAACGACACGACCCGCAACACTTAGACCTGGTCTCAAAACTCGGCGTGTCGCTAGGTGAACCAACGGCCCGCCCCTGGCTCCGCACCGCCCGCCTGTGGGCCCGGCCTGACGGACCGGAAGTCTGTCAGAGAGACTGGGGGCCAGTGCCCGCCCTCTCGACCTGGAGCCTTTTATGCCGCAAGGGACCGTCCGTTGGTTCGACGCCGAACGGGGTTTCGGCTTCCTCGCGCCCGAGGACGGCTCGCCGGACGTGTTCGTGCACGCCGCCGAGATCGTCGGGGACGGCGGCGCGAGAGTGCTCCGCGAGGGTCAGGCCGTCGTGTTCGAGGTCGGCGAGAACGACCGCGGGCCCCAGGCGCTGCGTGTTCGCGTCACCGCCGATGCGGCCACCGGCAGCGCCGTGGGCCTGCTCGGCACCGTCAACTGGTACGAGCCGGGCAAGGGGTACGGCTTCGCGTCGCCGGACGGCGGCGGCGCCGACATCTTCGTGCACAGCTCCGCCATCGTGACCGGCGGCGTGGTCACCGAGGGGCAGCGGGTGGCCTTCCTGATCGTCGAAGGCGAGCGCGGCCCGCAGGCCGGGCACGTGATCCCGCTGGGAGCAGGGGCCGGCTCACCCGCTGCGGCTGGCATCGCGGACGGTGCCGACGGCACGGTGGCCTGGTACGACGAGGACAAGGGCTTCGGCTTCATCAACCCCGACTCCGGCGCCGGGGACGTCTTCGTTCACGCCCGGGCCCTGGCCGAGGGGCTGACGTGGCTCGCGGAGGGCGACCGCGTCGCCTACGAGGTGGCTAGTGGAGACAAGGGCCCGCAGGCCCGCGACGTGCACCTGGTCCGGGGCACCGAGCCGCAGACGGCGCCGCAGCGGTCGGCACCTGCCGCGGCCGCAGGGCCGGCGGCGCGGGACGTGCCCGCACGAGGCGGCGAGGGCGTCGTCGCGCGCTACGACGACGACCGCGGCTTCGGCTTCATCACCCCGGACGCAGGCGGCGACGATCTCTTCGCCCACGTGTCCGTGATCATGGGGTCGGAGCCGCTGCAGAAGGGTGACCGGGTCCGGTACGCGGTGCGTCAGAGCGACCGGGGCCCGCAGGCCGACCGCATCGAACGCCTCTGAAGAGGCGGCCCCACCGATGGCTGATCACTTCCCGACGAGAGTGCTCGTTCATCCCGTCGATGGTGCCGTCAGCAACGCGGCTGCAGCCTCCTCCAGGAGATCGATCTCCCTCGTGGTGACGGGGCCCCGTGCCGACCCGAGGACCTGCTCCGCGCTCAGAAGCTCAAGTTTTGAGACCAGGTCTTAGGCGTCCCGGCAGAGGTCCCGGTTCTCGGGGCGCTGCTCGAAGCCTGCCGACCGGTAGGTGGCGACGGCGCCGACGTTGGAACTCGGGGTGTTGACGATCGCGCTCGACGAGCCCATCTCCCGGAGCGCGGCCGCCGCGGCGACGGTGATCGCTTTGCCGTGGCCGTGCCCCCGATGGTCGCGGTGCACGCCCATCGGCTCGAGTAATCCTGGCTTTCCCGGACCGGCCGACCACACCGTCACCGCCGCCACCGCGTTGTCCCGGTCGTCGTACGCGACCAGGCAGCGGGCGTCGGCGTAGGGCGATCCGGCCGCCATCGCGTGCCAGCGCTCGTCCGTGAACGTCGAGCTGTCGAACGACGCCCGCCCCACCTCGGTCCGCACCTGCACCTGTTCCGGCCCGATCACCTCGATCCGCACGCCCGGGTCCTTCACCGGCTCCGTGAGATCGCGGCGCAGCGGCGTCCACGGCTCGTCGACGTTCCAGCCGTGCTCGGACAGCACGTCTTGGACCAGTGCGCCCAGGGGTGCCTCGATGGCCGCCCTCCCCGCTTTCAGCACGCCGCGCTCCGGCTCGGCCAAGTCCTCGGCCAGTCGCTGAGCCAGTTCCTTGTCCTGCTGGGCGTCCGGCGCGATCGTCAGCCGCAACAGCTCGGGTTCATCCAGCAGGCCGACGGCGAGAATCCGGCCGTCCCGGCGCCAGGTCCGGACCGCCGCGGCCGTCGCCTCCGCACCGAACCGCCAGAACCAGCCCAGGTCGCCGGGATGCAGTTGCATCGACGCCTCGTCTGACTGCCACTCCCGCAGCGCGGCCACGGCCTCGCTCAGCCCGTCGATTCCCGGCTTGCCCACCACGATCGCCATACCCGTGATCACACACCACCGTGCCGGCGCCCGCACCCTGTTTTCGCCGTGAACGCGGACATCGGCGGGCGAGGACGACTCCTTTGCTCAGGCGCAGAGCATTCGTCCGGACTTCGTGGCGTAAGTGCTCCAGCCGGAGCCGCCGTTGCTCGCCGATGTCACCCGAATGGACAGTGCGCTCAGGCGCGGCGTGCCGCCCAGACGGCGCGTTCGGTGCGCACCGCGAGGTCGTCGCGGCGCAGGATGCTGTGCGGCCCGTCGGTGTCGAGAAGTTCGTCCAGCGCGGTGAGATCTTCGGCCGAGAGCACGTCGGCGACGGCGCCGCGCAGGCGCCGCAGGCCGTTGAGTGCGTAGCGGCCGACCACTTCGGAGTGGGACCGTTCGGTGTCGACGGAGATCGTGCGTTCGCCTTCGAGAGTGAATCCGGCTGCGGTCAGCTTCGGTCCCCAGTCGGCGCCGCGGTGGGGCAGGTGCTCGGCATGGCGACGGTCGCTCGCGGCGTGGCAGCGTTCCTCCAGGCCGGGGCGGTTCTCAGGAGCGTCGGCGGGCAGGAACCGGGGGAAGCCGGCGAGTTCGACGACGGCGAACAGTCCGCCGGGCGCGAGTGTTTCGTGGACCTGGCGCAGGGTCCGGTCCGGGTCGGCCATGTGGTGCAGGGAGGCCGATGCCCACACCAGGTCGGGCGTGCCGAGGTCCGGCCAGGTCGCGTCGAGATCGGCCTGGACGGTGCGCACCCGGTCGGTGACTCCCTTCTCGCAGGCCTTTTCCCGCAGGCGGCGTAGATGTTCGACCGACGAGTCGACGGCGGTCACGTGCGCTTCGGGGAAGCGTTCGAGCAGGGTGAAGGTGCCCGCGCCGGTTCCGCTGCCCAGGTCCACGATCCGGCTGGGAGCCGCCTCGACGGGCAGCCACGCGGCGATCGACGCGGTGTGCTCCGCGAGTACTTCGGCGTCGAGGTCGAGTATCTCGGCCTGGTCGGCGTGGGCATGGTCGTGTCCTGTGTGCGTCATGACCGCAAGGTAGGTCGATCATGCGAAGAGGGCAACTTAGCTTGCCGATTTGGCAAAGTCCGATGAACTCGCCTGACCTTTGCCTGCGTGGGCCTGCGCGCTGGGGGAGAGGCATTCGACGATCGCCGGAGCCTTGCGGATGAGCGTGTCGTCGGTGATCGCCTCCACCATGAACAGCGCGAAGTCCGCCCGCCGCGTCAGGTTGCTCGCGAGGACCGGGTCGCCGACATGGTGGCCCCACAAGGGAAGTCCCTGGCTCTCGCCCTCCTCGAGGTCGCTGCCGCGGACCACGGTCCACCGGCGGTCGCTCGCGAAGATCCGGCGGCAGGCCTCGACCTGGTCGTCGATCTCGACGGCGCGCACCAGGCGGGCCAGCCAGGTCATGATCCGGACGCCCGCCTTGAACAGCCGGGAGTACTGGTCCTTGCCGTCACGGGTGATGTGCCAGCCGCACGAAAAGACCAGGCGCGCATCGGGATCGGCGTGGTCGAGCACGGCCTGTGCCGTGCCCGACGAGTATTGCTGGACGCCCCAGGGAGCCAGCACGGTCAATACGGCGTCGCAACCGGCGACAGCCTCGCGGATCACTTCCCGGTCATTCGTGGGCCCGAGCCGAGGTGCTCGCCGGAGCGTTCCGGCCTCAGATGGCGAGGGGCCAGTGCTCGTTCGATACTGGCCGTATGGCTGACATCACCAGCTTGATCCTCGACGACCACGACTGGTTCCGGCGGCAGTTCGCCCTGATGGACGACCTCACCGACGCAGGCGACCTGGCCAAGGTCTGGCAGCCGCTGGCCGACCTGCTCGACGTGCACGCGCGGGCGGAGGAGGAGATCTTCTACCCGCATCTGCTCCGTCGCGGCGACGACGCCGAGGAGGAGACACTCGACGCGATCGGCGACCACAACGACATCCGCGACGGTGTGCACGAGGCCGCGCTGCACCCGGTCGGCAGCAGCGATTGGCTCGCCGCCGTGCACAAGGCCCGGATGGCCAACAGCGAGCACATGGCCGAGGAAGAGGACGAGGGGCTGGCCGATTTCCGGCGGAACGCCGATCCAGGCCTGCGCGAGGAGCTCGGCCGCAAGTTCACCGAGTTCAAACAGGTCCACGAGGGCGCCCGCGACCTGGATGTCAGTGACATCGATCCGCAGGAGTACGTGGACGAGATCGAGGCGGAGATCGGTGAACGCCCGGCCGACGGCTCCCTCGGCATCGGCAGCCTCAAGGAACAGGACTGACATGAACCACCTGATGCGCGGCCTGGCCCCGATCTCCGACGCGGGCTGGAAGGAAATCGACACCGAGGCGCGCGAGCGGCTCCAGACCCATCTGGCGGCCCGGCGCCTGGTCGACGTCGCCGGTCCGCACGGCTGGCAGCACTCCTCCACGGACCTGGGCCGGACCACGCAGCTCGACGGTTCGTCGCTGCCGGAAAGCGACCAGGGCGTCGTGGCCCGGCAACGACGCGTCCTGCCGCTGGCCGAGGTCCGGGTCCCGTTCACGGTGTCTCGCACGGAACTCGACGACGCCGACCGTGGTGCCGATGATCTGGAGTTCGACGACCTCGACCGTGCGGCGGCGCAGATCGCGATGGTCGAGAACCGTGCGGTGTTCCACGGCTGGGCCGCGGCCGGGATGTCCGGTATCGCCGAGACGAGCCCGTACGACTCGCCGTCGCTGGGTGCGGACGCCGAGGCGTACCCGGGTGTGATCGCCCGGGCGGTGGAAACGCTGCGCCAGGCGGGAATCGCGGGTCCGTACGGGCTCGCGATCGGCCCGGCGGGCTACACGCGGATCGTGGAGACCACCGAACACGGCGGTCAGCTGGTCTTCGACCACGTCCGCCGGAGCCTGGGCGGCGGAAAGGTCGTCCGCGCCCCCGGCCTGGACGGCGCGATCGTGCTGAGCCTCGCCGGTGGCGACTTCTTCCTCGAACTCGGCCAGGACCTGGCCGTCGGGTACAGCCACCACGACGCCGAGACCGTGAGCCTGTATCTGGAGGAGAGCTTCAGCTTCCGGGTCGCGGAGCCGGACGCCGCGATCACACTCACCGCCTGACCCGGGCTCGCTCATAGCGCTTCCGGGCGAGGAGATACGCCGTGGTGAGCAAGTCGCGGGTCGCCGCTTCGGTGTTCGCGGCCGGGTTCACCACGGCCAGCCAGCCGGCGGTGCCGTAGACGGGGTGCGCGATCACGGTGTCGGCGACGCCGGGGTCGACGTCGGTGGCGGCCGCTTCGCGTGGTGAGTGACCGGTCCAGTGGACGAACGCCTCTTTCCCGGCGTGGATGTTCACGCGGAAGGTGTCCGGCCGGTCCAGGCGCGAGGACTCGTCGCCGGGGTAGTTCTTGGTCACGATCGTCGCGAACGGCTGGATGTTCGCCGGGACGACGCCGTCCGGTGAGTAGTAGAAGAACGCGTCGCCCCAGGTGAGTTCCGGCCACTCGTCGCCGGGCGCCGGGATGAGGGGCAGGACGCCGTCGTGGCCGGATACGAAGCCGATGATCTCTTCGATGGTCATGTGCTCAAGCGTTTCATTAAGGTGCTTGTGGAGAGTTCCACGCCATTTTCCAGGGGGTCTGGGTGTCAAGTCTCAAGTCGCCGGAAATGCGGACCGCGGTGGTCGCGCGGCGTGCGGGGTATTCCGTCCAGCAGGTGCGCAACCTCGAACGGGACGGCGTGCTGCCGCCGGCGGCGCGGACGGCGACGGGGTACCGGATTTACGGGGAGGTCCATCTCCGGTCCGCCTTGGCCTATCGGGCCCTTGCCGCGGGTGTCGGGCCGGTCGAGGCCAAGGAGATCGTCCGGACCGTCCATAGTGGATCGATCGCACGGGTGCTCGCCCTCCTCGACGCGGCACACGCCCGGCTCGACACCGAGCGCGAGGAGCTGAGGCAGGCCAAGGAAGCCGCCCGGGTGATCGCCCGCGAGCCGATCGGCGACGTGCGCGGAACGGACTCGATGAGCGTCTCCGAACTCGCCGAGGCGCTCGGGGTGCGTGCGTCGACGTTGCGGCATTGGGACGCGGAGCAACTCGTCGTCCCCGATCGCGTGCGGGGAACGCGGCGGTACACGCCCGCCCAGGTGCGGGACGCGCGGATCGTTCACCAGCTGAGGATGGCCGGACACCGCGTCGCGCACCTTCGTCTGCTGATGCCGGAACTGAAGCGTTCCCGGCGGTTCGAGGACGTCACTTCCGCGCTGGCGGTCCGGGACACGAGCATCACCACGCGCTCCCGAGCGCTCTTCGATGGCACTGCCGCTCTCTCCGCGGTGCTCTCACTGGTCGACAATGTGACCTAAGTCGTCTGTTCTTGCCCGATTTCGGGCAAGAACTGGCATCTGGTCAGGCTCCTGTGCATGATGTGTGGCGTGGAGGATGCGGAGATCGTCGAACAGGTGGCCTTGTCGACAGGCCTGTCGACGGCGGTCGCCGCCCGTGTCGTCGAGGACGTCCTGGCGTTCTACCGGCAGCCGACAGAGCAGTACGTCCGGTCCCGGCATGCCCAGTTGCAGGCCGAAGGCCGGAAGAACCCCGACATCTTTCCCCGGATCGCGGGCGAGCTGAGCCGTCGGCTCGTCGCCCCTCCCGACCTGTCCGAGCGGCAGCTACGCCGCATCGTCTACGGCTAGCGGACCACGCCCCGGCCTCGCCGGCGGCTCTTCGCGACGTCGTCCCTTTCTGTATGAGGTTCATTCAGCATGTGCGGAATCGTCGGATACATCGGCACCCAGAACGCCGCGCCGATCCTTCTCGAAGGATTGGCGCGGCTGGAGTACCGCGGCTACGACTCGGCCGGGATCGCGGTGCTGGGCGGTAAAGGCGCTCAGGTGCACCGGATCGTGGGGCGGGTACGGAACCTGACCGCGGCGCTGCCCAAACGGCTCGCCGGCAAGGTCGGGATCGGGCACACGCGGTGGGCGACGCACGGGCCGGCGACGGAGGAGAACGCCCACCCGCACGTCTCCGAAAACGGCCGGATCTCCGTGGTGCACAACGGGATCATCGACAACGCCGTGAATCTGCGCGAGCAACTCACCCAGGCCGGCGTGTCCCTGACCTCGGAGACCGACACCGAGGTGCTGGCTCACCTGATCGCGCGGTCGGAGGCCAAGACCCTCGAAGACGCGGTCGTCGAGGCCGTGTCGCGGGTGACGGGTACCTACGCGATCGCCGTGACCGACACCGAACATCCCGACCGGATCGTGGTCGCGCGCAACGGTTCTCCGTTGATCGTCGGCGTGGGCGACCGGGAGATGTTCGTGGCCAGTGACCTGGCCGCGCTGGTCCGCCACACCTCGCAGGTGGTGCACCTGGACGACGGCGAGTTCGCCAGCGTCTCGGCCACCGGATACCGCACCTTCACCGTCGACGAGAGCGACACGGGCAAACCCGCGACCGCGATCGACATCGAGGCCGACGATCTCGACCTGGCGGGCCACCGGCACTACATGTACAAGGAAATCCAGGAGCAGCCCGACTCCCTGGAGCGCATGATCCGGGGCCGGCTCGACGAGCGGTTCGGGGTGGCCCGGCTGGACGGGCTGAACCTGACCCCTCGCGATCTCCGCGGATTCGCCAGGGTGAAGATCCTCGGCTGCGGCTCGGCGTACTACGCGGGGCAGGTCGGCGCGACCATGATCGAGGAACTGGCGCGGATCCCCGCCGACGCGGAGGCCGCGTCCGAGTTCCGCTACCGCAACCCCATCATCGAGGCGGACACCCTCTACATCGCGGTCAGCCAGTCCGGCGAGACCGCGGACACCGCCTTCGCCGTCGAAGAGGTCAAGCGCAAGGGCGGCCGCGTCGTCGGCCTCGTCAACGTCGTCGGCTCGACGATCGCCCGTGCCTGCGACGGCGGCCTGTACCTTCACGCCGGTCCGGAGATCGCGGTCGCTTCGACCAAGGCGCTCACCAACATGGCCGTCGGTTTCGCGATGATCGCGCTGGCACTGGGCCGGGTGCGCGATCTGTCCAATGCGGACGGTCAGCGGATCGTCGCGGCCATCCGGGCGCTGCCGCGGCAGATCGCCGCCATCGTGGAGGGGGAGTCGGCGATCGCCGAGCACGCCAAGACGTGCGCGGACGCGCGGAGCCTGTTCTTCATCGGCCGCGTCCGGGGTTTCCCGGTGGCACGGGAAGGCGCGCAGAAGTTCAAGGAGATCTCGTACCGGCACGCGGAGGCCTATCAGACCTCCGAGCTCAAGCACGGGCCGCTCGCGCTGATCGACGAGTCGCTGCCCACGGTCGCGGTCGTGCCGTTCGACGATCTCGCCGTCCGCAACATCGCCGCGGTGCAGCAGATCAAGGCCCGCAAGGGTCCGGTCCTGGCGATCACCCACGCCGACGTCGACTTCGGCGACCTCGACGTGCCGCGGTTCGTAGTGCCCCGCTCGGAGCCCGAGCTGGACCCGATCCTGCTCATGATCCCGTTGCAGCTGCTGGCCTATCACGCCGCGCTGATCCTCGGGCACGACATCGACAAGCCGCGGAACCTCGCGAAGTCCGTCACCGTGGAGTGACCCTGATCTTCGGAGACCGGGGTTTTCCCTGATGTCCACGAGGTCCTGAGTGGACATCATATGTGACATGAAACTAGCGATTGTCACAACCATGGTCGCCGCCGCGGTCGGTCTCACTTCGGTGCCCGCCGCGGCGGCGTCCGACGTCGGAAGGCCTGATGGAGCCGCGCTGGCGGCGGCGATCGCGGGTCTGCCCGACAAGGACACCACGGGAGCGCTGGTCCGGGTCACCGGGGACAACGGGGGCTGGTCCGGTACTTCCGGCGTCTCCGACATCCGCACGAAAGCCCCTGTCCGGCCGGACGGATCCTTCCGGATCGGCAGTACCACCAAGGTCTACACCGCGGTGATGGTGCTGCAACTGGCGCAGGAGAACAAGATCGACCTCGACGAGCCCGTCCAGCGCTACCTGCCCGGCGTGCTCCCGGCCGGCTACCCGCCGGTGCCGGTGCGCACGCTGCTCGACCACACTTCCGGGCTGCCGTCGGTGGACATCCCCGGTCTCTACGAGCCCGAATGGATCCTGGCGCACCGCTACGAGCACTGGAGCCCGCGCCAGGTGGTCGATACCGCGCTGCGGCACCCGATCGACTTCCAGCCCGGCACCGCGCAGAAGTACACGAACACCGCCTACGTCACCGCCGGGATGATCGTCGAAAAGGTGACCGGCCGTTCCTACGCACGGAATCTGCGCGACCGCATCACCGTCCCGCTCGGCCTCTGGCGCACCTACTACCCGGAGGACGACCCCCGCCTGCCGAACCCGGCCGCCCGCGGATACCTGGACGTGGACTGCGAACTCGTCGACGTGACCGAGATGAACCAGTCGATCCCCGGCGCCGCGGGCGCGATCATCTCCACCGCCGCGGAGCTGGACAAGTTCATCACCGGCCTGTTCGACGGACGGCTGCTCGGCCCCGCCATGATGCCGCGCCTGTTCGACGTCCCGGACCTGCCGATGGTGGGCGGCGGCCGGGCCGTCTACAGCCAGGGCCTGATGAAGCTCGAATTCGAGAACGGCTTGATCGTCTGGGGTAAGACCGGCAGCCGCTACGGCTATTCGAGCGGGATCTTCGCCACCCGTGAATTGACGCGGAAAGTCGCCTACTCGGTCAATCCGACGGTGAAGTCGCCGGACGGGCAGCCGCTGATCGTGCAGAAGATCGCCGCCGCGGCGAGCAAGAGCCTGCCCGACAGCTAGCCCGGTCGTGAGTGATCCGGGTCGTTCTCACGACCTGTCTGAGTTCAGGACATCGTGCACAGTTGATGTTTCAGGACATCGTGAACACTTGACCGGCCTGTCGGTGTGGTGGCCAGGGGTGTTGTGGTGATCATGCGGCGATGGGCAGAGCAGGGT
>NZ_JAJPWS010000029.1:0-13685 GCF_046549055.1 Amycolatopsis sp. lyj-112
GGCCTCGACGCCGCCTGCCGCATCATCGGCCTCGAAGACCAACTCCACGACGCCCAACGCCAAAACCACCAACTCCGCACCACCGAATAAGACCGCCGGGTGTGCCGCAAGCGTCTCGCGGCACACCTCGCACCGGCCGCCAGACGAGCCGGCACATTCGCCTGTCCGGCGATCGCGCCGGCTGTCTCGTTTGCGATGTACTCGGGCGTGGTTCTTACCGCGTGCCCGTCGGGCAGCGACGGCTACTCCAGGGATCAGTCGAAACTCCCGCGTCACCCACACCGGCGACGACAGGCACCCGACCCGGTAAATCCCGGCCTACCCGCCCGCTGCTGGAATTACGCGATTTACACTCGTCGCCATGCACACCGTACTCGCGGCCACGTTGCGCGAAGGTGACTGGTTCTGGCACGAACCCTGGCCCGGCCACCGCGCCGCTCTCCTGCAGGCCGCGACAATCCTCGTCAACGACACCTCGGTGCTGATCTGCACCACCGACGACAAACGTGAACTCGTCACCTACCGCCCCGACCGGCCCATCCAGCTTGCCCCGCCGCATGAAATCCCGGATCGCCGATCAGTCATCTCAACGGATTCACCACTCAGCCAGTCATGACGCCTGACGTCAGCCGACGTGGATTCCGGGTCGGAGTGCCGGATCGGGTTCGCTGGTGCGGATGATTTCGCGGACCACCGGGGCGGTGTCGCCGCGGCCGAGGATCAGGTAGCGGAACAGGTGGCCCAGCGGGCTGCCTTCGCTCCATTCGAAGTGGCATTGCGGCCGGACGCCGGTGGCGTCTCGCAGCGCGAGCAGGATCGCGGCGATCGCGTTCGGTGCGGCCGGGCTGTCCACCCGCAGGACACGGAAACCGTCGATCTCGACACCGCGGACCTTGAGCACGTCGCTGAAGCCGGACGGGTCGATGACGTCGATCTCGAGGAACAGGACGTCGGCGGCGCCCGGGACCGGGTTCAGGCCGCGCTGCTCGGCTTCCTTCGCCCGGTATTCCTCGGCGTCGCCGGCCTGGCGGCGATTCGCGATGATGGTGAGGTCGCCGTCGTGGGCGATCGAGTCGGTGACGAAAAGACGGGCGGGCGCGTCGAACTCGATGTGCTCCACCCGCAGCTCGGTGGTGCGGCTGACTCGCGAAACCAGGGAGACGGCGATGATCCCGAGAATGAAGAACGCGGAGATCGTGAGGCCGTCAGGCTTCTCGATGACGTTTTCCACCAACGCGTAGATCAGGATGAGGGTCAGCACGGCGAAGGCGATCGCGGCCTTGCGCTGCCGCCGGCGAGCGGCCGAAATGACCACGGCTACCGACGCGGACACCATCATCGCGAGGATCCCGGTGGCGTACGCCCCGGCTTGGGCGTTGACATCGGCGTTGAAGATGATCGTGACCAGGATGCAGATCGCGGTGTAAACGAGCACCACCGGCCGTACGGCGCGGGCCCAGTCGGGCGCCATCCCGTAGGCGGGAAGATACCGCGGCACGATGTTGATCAGGCCCGCCATCGCCGACGCGCCGGCGAACCACAGGATCAGGATGCTGCTGATGTCGTAGGCGGTGCCGACCCAGTCACCCATCAGTTCATGGGCGAGATAAGCCAGCGCGCGGCCGTTGGCCTCGCCACCGGGCTTGAACTGCTCGGCCGGGATCAGGACCGTGGTCACGAAACTGGTGGCGATCAGGTACACCGACATGATCAGCGCGGCGGCGGTGAGCAGTTTGCGCGTGTTGCGGATCCGGTTCGCCAGCCGCTGCTCCGCGTTCTCGCCCTTGGCCGCGACCAGGGGCATCATGCTCACCCCGGTTTCGAAACCGGACAAGCCGAGCACCAGCAACGGGAATGCCAGGATGGCCGGGCCGATGATCCCGCCGAACCCGCCGCCACCGGAAGTCAGCGCGTCGAGCCAGCGGTCGAGCGCGGTGGGATCGGTGAAGACCTCGCCGATACCGACGACCACGACGACGGCGTTGAGCACCAGGAAGATCGCGACCAGCGGGATCGCTACCCCGACGGCCTCGCTGAACCCGAGCAGGAACACGCCGCCGAGGATCAGCAGCAGGATCACCGTGATCAGTACTTCGTGCCCGTGCAGGAACGAGGGCGTGTTCGGATTCTCCAGCGCGTGCACCGTGGCGTCGGCCGAGGACAGCGTGATGGTGATGATCCACGATGTCGCGACGAAACCCAGCAGTACCAGGACGAAGAGCTTGCCGCGCCAGAACGGCAGCAGGTTCTCCAGCATCGCGACCGACCCTTGGCCGTGCGGGCTTTCCTTCGCCACCCGCCGGTACATCGGCAGCATCCCGAGCAGCGTCAGCGCCACGATCAGCAACGTCGCCAGCGGCGACAACGCGCCTGCGGCCAGTGCCGCGATGCCGGGCAGGTAGGACAACGTCGAGAAGTAGTCCACACCGGTGAGGCACATGACCTTCCACCACGACTGCGGCGTCGTGTGGTCCTCCTGGCTTTCCGGCCCGACCGGCTGGACGCGGTGCTCCATCAGCCACCGGCCGAGCTTGCCCGTCGGCGCCGTCTGCCGGACCGGGCTGTCCACCCGTTCCGGAACAGCCGATTCCGGTACCTCAGTCATTCCGCGTCTCCCCCAGATCTCCTGTGCGCCGCACCCGGCACGCCCGCTCCGCCCAGTGACGGCCGCGCACCGACGCGGACACTAACGATCCAGCGCCAAGAATCACCGACCCGGCCGTAAAGAAAACATCAATGTCGCGCGACAAGCAGACGTGCCGCTGGCCAGTGCATTCGATGCCGCATCTGCCGGGCCAGGCGCAACAGCCTTGCGACCACGAACTCCGAGCCAGAACCGGCTCCCGGGATGAGAGCGATGTTCGCGTCGGATGGTCGACCACCGCTCGCTGAAGGGAATCCGTGTCGACGGCCCGCCTGGAGATCGCGGCCCCAGAGTGACCTGACACCCGCCGAACCGAGTTCAGAGGTAGCGTGTGCCGAACGAACTGAAGGGATTCCGGGCACTGTGACTCGACGACTGTCAGCCGGCGACCGCCCCGGTGCCAAAGGCTTACTCGGTCCTGTCTGTCTCGTACTCAGCCTGCTCGGCTGGCTGCTCCCCTACGGCGAGGTGGTCTCCGTATTGGCCTTGGCCGCCGGAGCGATATCGATACTGACGGACCGCCAGTATCGACTGGACGGCCTTGTCATCGCAGGCGTCTGCATCGCCGCGCTCCAGTTGTTCTTCGGACTGCTGCTGTTCACGATGGATCTGGCCGGCCACTAAAGAAATCACCAGCATGACTCAGTGTTCCGGCAAGGTGTCCAGCAGCGTCAAGGCGTTCCGGTTGCCCTGCTTGAGGAGGTCGTCGGCGAGCCGCCGGTCGGCCAGGGCTCGGGAAAGCTGCAGGGTCCCGACCATCATGGCGTAGACGCTGAGAACCGTGGTTCGCGCCGACAGCGGATCGTGTGGTGCCAGCCGGGCGGCGATGTCGTCGATGAACGCGAGCACACTGTCGGTGTAGGCCTGTTTGGTCGGATCAGCGCACCGGGTGATCTCGTCGAGCAGGGCGGCGGACGGGCAGCCTCCCTCGGGGTTGTCACGATGCTCGGGCGAGAGGTACTCGCGCACCATCTGCTCGACTCCGGCGCGGCCGGGCGCGATCGCGTCGAGCCACTCGCGCTGTTCGCGTAGCTGTTCGGAGACCGCGGCGGCGACCAGCTCCTCCTTCGATTCGAAGTGCGCGTAGAAGGCGCCGTTGGTCAGCCCGGCGTCCTTCATGAGCGTGGCCACCCCGGAGCCGTCGATGCCGTCACGCTTGAACCGGCGGCCCGCTGTCTCGACGATCCGGCGCCGCGTCTCCAGCTTGTGCTCTTTCCCGTACCGAACCACGCGCATCTCCGCTCGCCGCGACCGTCACTCATGTTAGTACGATCATAATCCAAATCAGCCCGAACTATTGCTTCGAGGTCCGAATCGTGCCTATGGTATTACGATCGTAAGCTAAAGGAGTCGCCATGACGACGTCTCGACCGGTAGCGCTGGTGACCGGCGCATCGTCCGGTATCGGAAAGGCAGCGACGCTCGCCCTCGCCGACGCCGGTTTCCAAGTGATCGGAACGAGCCGCGACACCTCGCGGACCACCCCTGTCGAGGGCGTGACGTTCCTCGACCTCGACGTGACGAGCGACGAGTCGGTCGCCAATCTGGTCGAGCAGGTGATCGCGCGATTCGGGCGCATCGACGTCCTGGTCAACAACGCCGGCGTCGGCGCGAACGGCGCGGCCGAGGAGATCTCGGCCGACCAGGCACAGCGGGTCTTCGACGTCAACGTCTTCGGCCTCATGCGCATGACCAGGGCCGTCCTGCCCCGGATGCGCGCACAGGGCCGCGGCCGCATCGTCAACGTCTCGTCCGTCGGGGGTTTCGTCCCGAACCCGTTCATGGCCGTGTACGTCTCGACCAAGCACGCGGTCGAGGGCTACTCCGAGTCCCTCGACCACGAAGTCCGCGAACACGGCGTGCGGGTGCTGCGCGTCCAGCCTGGCCCCGTCAACACGCCGTTCGACGCCAACCAGGTGCAGGCCGACACCCCGCTGGAGGTCTACGCGCACCGGCGTCGTGTCTTCGAGGAGGTGATGCGGGAGTCGATGCGCGGCGGTGAAGATCCAGCCGCCGTCGCCAAGGTGATCGTCGCGGCGGCCACCGACGCGAAGCCGAAGCCGCGATACCTCGCCGGCTCGACCGCCGCCCGCGTCGCCGTGCTCCGCCGCATCGCGCCGTCCCGGGTCTTCGACCGGGGCGTCCGCAGGCTCAACCGGATGACCGGCTGACAATTCCGTTACCACACAAGGAAAGGCGAGCCATGAAGGCATTCATCGTCGACCGCTACGGAAGCAGCGCCGACAATGTCCGGGCAGGCGAAATGCCGGAACCCGAGGTGGGCCCGCACGACGTGCTGGTCCGGATCCACGCCGCGGGCGTCAACGCCCTCGACCTCAAGATCAGGAACGGCGAGTTCAAGCTCATCCTGCCCTATCGGCCGCCGTTCATCCTGGGCAACGACGTGGCGGGCGTCGTGGTCCGGGTCGGCCCACGGGTGCGAAAGTTCAAGGCGGGCGACGAGGTCTACGCGCGCCCGGACAAGAACCGGATCGGCACCTTCGCGGAGTTCATCGCCATCGACGAAACCGATCTGGCGCTCAAACCGAAGCAGCTGACGATGGAAGAAGCCGCCTCGATTCCGTTGGTCGGCTTGACGGCCTGGCAGGCGCTGGTCGAGATCGCCGACGTGCGGCCGGGCCACAAGGTCCTCATCCACGCGGGCTCCGGCGGCGTCGGGACGTTCGCGATCCAGCTGGCGAAACACCTCGGCGCCACCGTGGCCACGACCACCAGCACGGCCAACGTCGATCTCGTCAAGCGCCTCGGCGCGGACGTCGTCGTCGACTACCGCAACGAGGACTTCGAGGCCGTCCTGCGGGACTACGACGTGGTACTGAACAGCCTGGACGCCAAGATGCTCAAGAAGTCGCTGACCGTGCTGAAACCCGGCGGAAAGCTCATCTCGATCTCCGGCCCGCCGGATCCCGCCTTCGCGCGGGAACTCGGCAAGCCGTGGATCCTGCGGCCGGTGACGCGGGTCCTGAGTCACCGGATCAGGAAGGCGGCCCGACGTCGTCACGTCGCCTATTCATTCCTCTTCATGCGGGCGAACGGAACCCAGCTCGGCGAGATCACCGCGCTCGTCGACTCGGCGACCATCGAACCGGTCATGGACCGGGTCTTCCCTTTCGCGGCGACCAAAGAGGCCCTGGCATACGTCCAAAAAGGACGATCGAAAGGCAAGGTCGTCGTCACCGTCCAAGAAACCCACAAGGAGACATCATGACCGTGCTCGCCGGCTACCGAGAAGCACCTACCAAGTTCGTCGATGTCGGCGGAACGACGTTCGCCTACCGCCGGCTCGGCCCCGACAACGGCACACCGGTGATCTTCCTCAACCACCTGGCCGCGGTGCTGGACAACTGGGACCCCCGGGTCGTCGACGGCATCGCGGCGAAGCACCCCGTGATCACCTTCGACAACCGGGGAATCGGTGCTTCGCAAGGAAAAACGCCGCGCTCGGTGGCCGCGATGGCACGCGACGCCATCGCCTTCATCCGGGCATCGGGCCACGATCAGGTCGACCTGCTGGGATTCTCGCTGGGCGGTTTCATCGCCCAGGTGATCGCCGAACAGGAACCCCGGCTCGTCCGCAAAATGATCCTCGCCGGCACCGGCCCGGCCGGCGGCGCGGGCATCGACAAGGTCACTCCGATCACCCTTCTCGACACCCTGAAAGCCACCCTGACGTTCAAGGACCCGAAGGAGTACCTGTTCTTCACCCGCACGGCCAACGGCAAGGCGACGGCCCGTCAGTTCGTGAACCGGCTGAAGGAACGTACCGACGACCGCGACAAGCCGATCTCCGTCACGGCATTCCGCAACCAGCTCAAAGCGATCCACCGCTGGGGACGCCGGCAGCCGTCCGATCTGACCGTCGTCCACCAACCGGTCCTGGTCGCGAACGGTGACCACGACCGGATGGTGCCGAGCCGCAATTCCACCGACCTGGCCCGGAGACTGCCGAACGCCCGGCTCATCCTCTATCCCGATGCCGGACACGGCGGCATCTTCCAGTACCACGAGAAGTTCGTCGACGAAGCTCTGCGGTTCCTCGACTCTTGACCACGCTCTTCCAGTCCAGCTCGGCTGCCATCCGGCGAGCGGACTCAGCGTTTGCGAGCGATCCATTCGGGAGAGATCTTGCGCGTCGTTCCTGCGGTCCACGACCATGGCTCGGTTGATCATGTCGCACACCGCATGACCCGCTCACCGACCGAGTCGATGTCGCGGGAAGGCCCGTTCGACGCACGACGCGATCGAACTCTAGGGGCTGTGATGGTATGGGAACCGCTTCGGGACGGGGTTGGTCGGCGGCGACATCCCCGATGTTGCCGGTGATGTCGCCGCCATCCGTTGAGATCACTGGTCAGCAGGTGCAGACGCCGCCGTTGTTGATTCCGGCGACGCCGTTGCCGCCCGCGAGGCCACTGGCGCCGGACGGCGTGGCGATGGTGTCCGCCCCGTCGTTGATGGTTCCGGAGTTCCCGAGACCGCCGGCACCCGCGGCACCGCCGATTCCGCCAGGACCGCCGGGGCCACTGCAACCGGTGCCGCCATTACCGCCGCCGGCACCGTTGCCGCCCTTGCCACCGGTGGCGGTGATGAGGTCGACACCGGCTCCGCCGGTGAGAGTGCCGGAATTTCCGATCCCACCGGCACCACCCGCGCCGCCGACGCCACCGGCGCCGCCGGGCTGGGCGGCGGCGGAGCCGTTGCCGGCCTTGCCGCCGACACCACCGTTGCCGCCGAGCCCGCCATTGGACTTGAGCGTGTCGACACCGGCACCACCGCTGACGGTCCCGGAATTCCCGACACCACCCGCGCCACCGGCACCACCGACGCCGCCGCCATGGCCGCAGCCACCGACGCCACCAGCCGCGCCGGTCCCACCGGCACCACCGTTGACGGTGACGTTGTCGAGACCGGGATCGGTGAGATCATCGTTATAGGCTCCGGAGTTCCCGACGCCACCGGCCGCACCCGCGCCACCGATACCCCCGGCACCCGCGCCACCGGCCACGGGGCCGCTGTTGCCGCCGAGGCCACCAAGACCGCCGTTGCCGCCCCTGCCCGCGGTGAGGACGGCGGTGTCGTTGCCGACGCCGCCGGTGATGTTCCCGGCGTTACCGGCACCACCGATCCCGCCGACACCACCGCTACCACCGGCGCCACCGGCACCGCTGGCGAATCCGACCCCGCCCTGGCCGCCGTTTCCGCCGTTGCCTCCCGCACCACCGACGACAGTGATGCTGTCCGTGCCGGCACCGGCGTTGATGACGCCGGTCGTCCCCACGCCGGCACCGCCGACGTTCCCGGCCCCGCCGTTGCCACCGGCGGTGCCCGCGGGCGTGCCCGCATTACCGGCTGCCCCTGGAGGACCGTTGTTGCCCACGGCCCCGGCGACGCCGGTCACCATGATCGTGTCGTTGCCGGCGAGGCCGTTCACGGTCCCGTCCACGGCACCGCCGGTGATGGTGATGATGTTGTTCCCCGTGGTGCCGTCCAGCACCTGACCAGAGGGAATCCCAGCGGTGCAAGCGAAGTTGGCGCCACTCTGGGTGCATCCCGGAGGGAGCGCCCACGCCTGCGCGGGAACCGCGAGAGCGAACCCCGCCGCGGTGCCCACACCGATCAGGGCCCGGCCGACCCGGCCTGCCGTACTGACACGTGCTGTGGATCTCATGATCAACCTTCCACCGATAAAGGGGATCCGGGACTGATGCCACGGACCTGCGAGGTGGTGTGATGACCGAGAGTCTGGGGCCATTGCCCGGTGCCGCATACCTGAGGGCACCGGATCAACCAACACCCTCGACATGACCGGCCCTTCGCCCCTTCACCAGGACTGGCAAGCGCAATCGTGGCCAGTCACCCATACGTGATCAGGCCCACGGATGCCAACGATCGCGACCGGCATCAACCGCCGGCCATATCCACCGTGCAGCACCCGCTCGTTTACCCCTTTCGTCAATCCGACGCATCTGCGGATGCCGAGATCAACGAGGCCGGGCAACGGCTTGCGTCACCATTTTCGGCCTTCTATCGTTGGCTGCATGACCGTGAGTCCCGGAGCCGCGCAGCCCGGCTCCCTGTCCGTGACCACCACAGAACTGGAGGACGGCGTGGTCACCGTCGAGGTGCGAGGCGACATCGACCTCACAACCAGCCCCAGGCTGCACGCGACGATCAACGAGTTCTTGCGGAGCGGACCGGGAGCGGTGGTGATCGACATGACCGGAGTCGGCTTCTGCGATTCTTCAGGTCTGTCGATATTGGTCCATCTGAACAATCAGTGCGCCGCTTCGGACATCGACCTGACAATCGCACCCTCCAGAATGGTCCGCAGGGCCATCGAGCTCACAGGCTTGTCCTCGACGTTGACGATGACCCACCCGTCCACCCAGCCATAACAGCGCACGTCCTGTCGCCTCCGGCCTTCCCTCCAGAACTGATGGCAAACTCCTTCATGCCTTCTCCAGGCGCGCGAATTCCTTACCGAGCAAGGCACCCCAGTCCCGCGCCCGCGCCAGCTCGCCGTCACGCAGCACCGGCTCCTGCTTGTCCGTTCTGACAAGGAAACTCTCCGACGGCGCGAGCGGAACGAAACCGAGCCGCCTGAGTTTGCGTGCCACGCTCATCGCGGCCGAGCCGGTCAGCCAGCGCGGCTGCCCGATCCGGGTATCGAACGTCGCCACCGGATTACCGCCCGACACCCCGTCCAGAGTGCCGACCCAGTCCCGCAGGCTCTTCGTCGACCGGACACCCTCCACCGCCTGCCGACCGGCCTCGGTCCGGCTGGAAGGCCAGGACATCCCGTGCACGTGCGTAGGGCCACCGACCACGAGCAAGTCGGCCTCCGCCACGCTTCCGACGTCGTCGATGTTCACGACGTCTACCTCGGCGTTGGGAGCCAGCCCATCCGCCACCGCCTTGGCCACTTGCTCGGTGTTCCCGAACATCGACTCGTACACCACCATCGCACGCATCACAGTTCTCCTTGTCCTATCGGGGAAAGTTCATGAGAAAGCCGAGGCCGCAAACCGTGCCACCGCCCGCTTCATCTGGTCAGGTCGCCGTGTGGGACGACGCTGCTTTGGCGGGCAGCAGGCGTGAGGTCCTTTGTGGATTTATGGATGGCTCGGTTGCGGCGGAGTCGTTTGTCGAGTTCGATCAGCGCCCAGCACGTGCCGGCTATCCCGACGGCGGCCGCCCATCCGGTCCAGCCGATGGGCGCGGTGCCGAACAGCGTGTTCATCCATGGGGCGTAGGTGAACGCCAGCTGCAGCGTGATCGTGGTGGCGATGCCCAGGGGCAGCCAGAGATTTTGTCGCAGGCCGGCCAGGACGAGGGGGCGGTCCGGGGACCGGCAGTTGAGCAGGTAGGCGATCTGCGCGGCCACGAAGACGTTCACCGCGAGTGTGCGGGCTTGCTCCACGGTCGCGCCTGTGGCGAGGCTCCAGTGGAAGGAGGCGAAGACACCACCTAGCAGCAGCGCGGACACGAGCAGTATCCGGCGCACCAGTGACCTGGTGAGCAGCGGCAGGGTGGGCGGCAACGGTGGACGGCTCATGATTCCCGGTTCGCGGGCTTCGAAGGCGAGAGTGAGACCGAGGGCGACCGCGGTGGTCATGTTGATCCAGAGGATCTGCACGGGCAGGATCGGCAGCATCGCCCCCGCCAGGGTCGCGGCGAGGATCACGAGTCCCTCGGCCAGGTTGGTGGGCAGGGTCCAGGCGATGAACTTGCGCAGGTTGTCGAAGACGGATCGTCCTTCCTCGACCGCCGCGGCGATGGAGGCGAAGTCGTCGTCGGCGAGGACCATGTCGGCGGCCTGCTGGGCGACCTCGGTGCCGCCTACTCCCATCGCGATGCCGATGTCGGCGCAGGGCGGGTGCGTCGTTGACGCCGTCCCCGGTCATGGCCACGACGTGGCCCTCTTGTTGCAGCACGCCGACGAGGGCGAGTTTCTGTTCCGGCGAGACCCTCGCGAAGACCGATGTGCTCGCGGCGACCTTCGTCAGCTCGCCGGGGGTGAGGTCGCGCAGATCGTGGCCGGTGACCACGGCCGGGGCCAGGCCGAAGCGGGCCGCGACCGCGCCGGCGGTGGCGGGGTGGTCACCGGTGATCATCTTGATCTCGATGCCCGCCGTGCGGCAGTCGCTGACGGCGGTGATCGCCGCGGGACGGGGCGGGTCGTGCATGCCTTGGGCGCCGAGCAGGACGAGTCGCCCGGCTGCGCGATCAGATCATCGGGGTCTTGACGCTGCTCGGCAGCGAACCCGGCGGCGCGGATCACCACGACGTCGAACTCGCGCAGGCCATGGCCGATGTCGCCACCATCGGGATCCTGCAGCAACGCTCCATCAAAACCGGAGACCAGCTCACCGGGCAACTGCAGATCGCGCTGAACAGCCGTGTCGTGATCGAACAAGCCAAAGGCGTCCTCGCCGAACGCGGCTCACTCACCATGGACGAGGCATTCACGCGCCTACGCGGCCACGCCCGCGCCAACAACCTGCGCCTGACCGAACTCGCTCGCTCCGTCACCGAAGGCGCGACAAACCTGGAGTCGATTCTCTCTCACACCGCCTGACCGGGGGTTCAACCGCGGCCGGGATCGATGCCCCGGCGATGGAATCCATGCGTGAGGGCGGGCTTTTGCCCCAACCCTTCCCTCTGGCGGCGAACGCGCCCGCGCAGGACGACATTCCCGCTCATCCGGGACCAATGGCACCGGCCGATTCCTGTTCCCGCGCCTACCTTCAGATCGAAGCCAAGCGAAAGAGCGGAACGACGGTCGCCGGCCGCAGGGCCCATCACACGGCCATCGGGCACCCGGAAGTGAAGGAACGGCAATGCAGGCAACGATTTCCCAGGTGATGACCACGAATCCGATCCGTGTCCGACCGGAGACCGGGTACAAGCGCATCGCGGATCTGCTGACCCGCTACCGCATCAGCGCGGTCCCGGTCGTGGATTCCGATGGTGCCCCGATCGGTGTCGTGTCCGAAGCGGATCTTCTGGCCCGCCTGGATCACCGGCGGCGCCACTGGCCGTCGGGCCGCCGCGGCCGCGGCGCGGCTCGCCGACGCGGGAATCAGACGACTCTTCGTCGTGGCCGACAGAAAGCTGGTCGGTGTGGTTTCCCGCCGCGATCTGCTGTCCACCTTCCGCCGTCCCGACGAGGAGATCCGTGCGGTCATCGAGCGCGACATCCTCGACGGAACACTCCAGGTGCAACCAGGGCAAGCGTCCGTCACCGTGGCGGGCGGTGTCGTCACACTTCTCGGCCTGCTCGACAACCACGGGTCCGTGGAACGCGCCGGCGAACTCGCCGCAGAGGTCCAAGGCATGCTCGAAGTGAAGAACCGGCTCGATTTCGTCTGGGACGACCACCGTCTCCGACCTGCCGTCCTCGGCAGCCGACACCCGGCTATGTCCTAAGAGGACCCACGGCGCGCCGATCAGACCCGAATCCGACCGCACTGAACGAAAAGTGAGAGGAACATCCCATGGCGACCATCGACCGCGGGCACCGCGAAGCCGTCACCGTCCGACATACCGGAGAACGGCCAGGCGCGGGCGAGACGAGCCTCGCCGTCCTGCGGATCACCACCGGGCTGCTGTTCCTGTGGGCGTTCGCGGACAAGGTCTTCGGGCTCGGCTACGCCACGACGGCGAACAACGCCTGGATCACCGGCGGTTCACCCACGAAAGGGTTCCTGAGCCGGGCCGACGTCGGCCCGTTCGCCGGCACTCTGCAGTCGTGGGCGGGCGCGGCCTGGGCGGACTGGCTGTTCATGCTGGGTTTGCTGGGTGTCGGCGTCGCCGTGACGCTCGGCATCGGGCTTCGGATCGCCGCCGCCACGGGCGTCATCATGATGCTCCTCATGTGGGTCGCCGAGTGGCCGCTGGACCGGACGACCTCCGCCGGGGAGCCGAGCATGTCGACCAACCCTGTCATCGACTACCACGTCATCTACGCCATCGCGCTGATCGCACTCGCCGCCAGCGCCGCGGGGAACCGTTGGGGTTTCGGCGAACGCTGGTCGCGGATGTCCTTTGTGGAGCGCAACAAGTGGCTCCGCTGATTCGCTCTCTTCGGAAACAGGAGTAAATTCGCGTTACGCACCCCCGACCTCGGTGCCCGTGACGTACCACGAACCCATCACCGGTTCGGACTTCGACGACACGATCAACGGCGGCACCGGCATCGACACCTGCCAGGGACCGGCGCCGGATCCCGACATCCATGCCAGCTGCGAGAACACCAGCACGCCACCGACAACGGGACCCGGTTCGAGCACCGGAAACGCCACCGAACTATGCAACGCGACCGGCGGCGTCTTATCCCTCACCGCCAACCCGGTGGGATACATCTGCGTGTTCAACCCCCTCAACCCCGCCAACCGCCGCGTCCAAGAGGCCACCGGCATCTGCAACGGAGCAAACGGAACCTTCGTGAACCTGCTCCCCCTGAGCTACGCCTGCCTCCTCCCCACCGCGACCCGGAAATAGCGCCTGTTCAGGCGCCGAGCCGGCTGTAGAGGCGCCCGGCGAGGGTGGCGGCGATCTGGTTGAGGCGTCCGGTCGGGTCGCGGAGGGCGTACTGGCCCAGCAGCTCCGCCACGACGTGCGCCTCGGTCTCCGACAGCAACGCGATACACCGCTCGCGGCGGCCCTGATCGACCAGGCGCCTGAGGGTGTCGGCGTACTCCTGGTGGTCGCGCACGCCGGTCAGGTCGAACGGGTCCTGCCACGCAGTCGAGTCGGTCATCCGGCCCTGCCCTTTCGAGTGATGTCCTCCGTCGTCACCCCGCGTTGACCTGCGGATCTGCGGAGCAGACGTTCCTCCACGCCGCAGCATGAACAAATCTATGGTGGCCGAGGTAGACATTCAACCTCAGGTGTGTGTAGTGTTCTGCCCATACCGAGAGAGACAACGTCAAGCAGGCGCGGGAGATGACGGAACTACCCGCGAGGTGAGACAAGACGGTCAGGCAGGACGAAGCCAATCAGTGAACAGGTTTCGACT
>NZ_JAJPWS010000030.1:0-5150 GCF_046549055.1 Amycolatopsis sp. lyj-112
GTGCTGGTGGTTGTGTGGTGTTTCAGAGCTGTAGAGTGGATGCGTAACATCTTTGTGGGCAAGTCCTCGGCCTATTAGTACCAGTCAACTCGATAACACATTACTGTGCTTCCATTTCTGGCCTATCAACCCAATGGTCTGTTGGGGGCCTTAACCCACAAGGGGTGGGATACCTCATCTTGGAACAGGCTTCCCGCTTAGATGCCTTCAGCGGTTATCCCTTCCGAACGTGGCCAACCAGCCATGCCACTGGCGTGACAACTGGCATACCAGAGGTTCGTCCGTCCCGGTCCTCTCGTACTAGGGACAGCCTTCCTCAAGTATCCTACGCGCGCGGCGGATAGGGACCGAACTGTCTCACGACGTTCTAAACCCAGCTCGCGTGCCGCTTTAATGGGCGAACAGCCCAACCCTTGGGACCTACTCCGGCCCCAGGATGCGACGAGCCGACATCGAGGTGCCAAACCATGCCGTCGATATGGACTCTTGGGCAAGATCAGCCTGTTATCCCCGGGGTACCTTTTATCCGTTGAGCGACACCCCTTCCACCAGGTGGTGCCGGATCACTAGTCCCGACTTTCGTCCCTGCTCGACATGTCTGTCTCACAGTCAAGCTCCCTTGTGCACTTGCACTCAACACCTGATTGCCAACCAGGCTGAGGGAACCTTTGGGCGCCTCCGTTACTCTTTAGGAGGCAACCGCCCCAGTTAAACTACCCATCAGGCACTGTCCCTGAACCAGATCATGGTCCGAGGTTGAGATTCCCAATCCGACCAGAGTGGTATTTCAACAATGACTCCACCGACACTAGCGTGCCAGCTTCACAGTCTCCCACCTATCCTACACAAGCCGAACCGAAAACCAATACCAAACTATAGTAAAGGTCCCGGGGTCTTTCCGTCCTGCCGCGCGTAACGAGCATCTTTACTCGTAGTGCAATTTCGCCGGGCCTGTGGTTGAGACAGCCGGAAAGTCGTTACGCCATTCGTGCAGGTCGGAACTTACCCGACAAGGAATTTCGCTACCTTAGGATGGTTATAGTTACCACCGCCGTTTACTGGCGCTTAAATTCTCAGCTTCACCCCGAAAGGTTAACCGGTCCTCTTAACGTTCCAGCACCGGGCAGGCGTCAGTCCATATACATCGTCTTGCGACTTCGCATGGACCTGTGTTTTTAGTAAACAGTCGCTTTCCGCTGGTCTCTGCGGCCACCATTCCCTAGTCCGCAAGGGACTTCAGGAACACTGGCCCCCCTTCTCCCGAAGTTACGGGGGCATTTTGCCGAGTTCCTTAACCACAGTTCGCCCGATCGCCTTAGTATTCTCTACCTGACCACCTGTGTTGGTTTGGGGTACGGGCCGTGCATGCACTCGTTAGAGGCTTTTCTCGGCAGCATAGGATCACTCTACTTCACCTCAATCGGCTACGCATCACGTCTCAGCCTTAACGAAACACGGATTTACCTATGTTTCGGCCTACACGCTTACACCAGTACTACCACTCACTGGCGGAGCTACCTTCCTGCGTCACCCCATCACTCGACTACTACGGAATCAGATCCCACGCTCCACAACACCACTCCACCCCGAAGGGCTTCACGATGCGCTTTGGGTGGTTAGTATCAACCGCCTCATCCTGGGCGCACATGCTCGGGTACGGGAATATCAACCCGTTATCCATCGACTACGCCTGTCGGCCTCGCCTTAGGTCCCGACTTACCCTGGGCGGATTAGCCTGGCCCAGGAACCCTTGGTCATCCGGCGGCAGAGTTTCTCACTCTGCATTCGCTACTCATGCCTGCATTCTCACTCCCACACCCTCCACGACTGGCTTCCGCCGCCGCTTCCCTGGATGCAGGACGCTCCCCTACCCATCCACACCACTAGACAACCGTAACAAGTACGGAAGCCGATGTATTGTATGAATGACACAGCTTCGGCGGTGTGCTTAAGCCCCGCTACATTGTCGGCGCAGGACCACTTGACCAGTGAGCTATTACGCACTCTTTCAAGGGTGGCTGCTTCTAAGCCAACCTCCTGGTTGTCTGGGCAATCCCACATCCTTTCCCACTGAGCACACACTTGGGGGCCTTAGCTGGTGTTCTGGGCTGTTTCCCTCTCGACGACGAAGCTTATCCCCCGCCGTCTCACTGCCGCACTCTCACACCACGGTATTCGGAGTTTGGTTGATTTCGGTAACCCGGTAAGGCCCCTAGACCATCCAGTAGCTCTACCCCCGTGGTGAAACATGCGACGCTGCACCTAAATGCATTTCGGGGAGAACCAGCTATCACGGAGTTTGATTGGCCTTTCACCCCTACCCACAGCTCATCCCCTCAGTTTTCAACCTAAGTGGGTTCGGCCCTCCACGTCGTCTTACCGACGCTTCAGCCTGGCCATGGGTAGATCACTCCGCTTCGGGTCTAGACCACGCGACTCAGACGCCCTATTCAGACTCGCTTTCGCTACGGCTACCCCACACGGGTTAACCTCGCCACGCAGCACTAACTCGCAGGCTCATTCTTCAAAAGGCACGCCATCACCTCAACATCACAAGGATGTGCTCGGGCTCTGACGGCTTGTAGGCACACGGTTTCAGGTACTCTTTCACTCCCCTCCCGGGGTACTTTTCATCTTTCCCTCACGGTACTAGTCCGCTATCGGTCTTCAGGAAGTATTTAGGCTTACCGGGTGGTCCCGGCAGATTCACAGCAAATTCCACGAGCTCGCTGCTACTCGGGAACACCAAACAAACAATCCACAACGTGTTTTCGCGTACGGGACTCTCACCCACTCCGGTCGCCCATCCCAAGGCGTTCCACTAACACGCGTAATCGTTCCGAGGACTGTCAGATCCTCGACGCTGGGTCCCACAACACCGCTTGTACAACGCCTGACAGCTTGACATACAAACGGTTTAGCCTCTTCCGCTTTCGCTCGCCACTACTCACGGAATCACGGTTGTTTTCTCTTCCTACGGGTACTGAGATGTTTCACTTCCCCGCGTTCCCTCCACACATCCTATATATTCAGATGCGGGTAACACCACATAACTGGTGCTGGGTTTCCCCATTCGGAAATCCTCGGATCACAGCTTGGTTGACAGCTCCCCGAGGCATATCGCAGCCTCCCACGTCCTTCATCGGCTCCTGAAGCCAAGACATCCACCATGTGCCCTTAATAACTTGACCACAAAGATGCTCGCATCCACTCTACAGTTCTCAAACACCACACCAGAAACAAACTCCCAGGGTGTAAGCCCTTTGGCGTGTTGCCTCAGGACCCAACAGCGTGCCAGCGAACAATTCTTGACCAGACCCGACAGAACACTTTCCACGCCCCTAAGAGCAGTACTCGCACTTGCCGGCAACCTGACCGCAAACCATAACCAGTAGTTCCACAATTCCTTGAGCAACCAGCACAACACCACGGTCGGGTATTGAGTGCCGGCCACCCCACCATTCTTGTTCCGGGTATCCCGGGAACGGTGGATGTGTTGCTCCTTAGAAAGGAGGTGATCCAGCCGCACCTTCCGGTACGGCTACCTTGTTACGACTTCGTCCCAATCGCCAGTCCCACCTTCGACCACTCCCCCCCTTGCGGGTTGGGCCATGGGCTTCGGGTGTTACCGACTTTCATGACGTGACGGGCGGTGTGTACAAGGCCCGGGAACGTATTCACCGCAGCGTTGCTGATCTGCGATTACTAGCGACTCCGACTTCACGCAGTCGAGTTGCAGACTGCGATCCGAACTGAGACCGGCTTTAAGGGATTCGCTCCACCTCGCGGTATCGCAGCCCTCTGTACCAGCCATTGTAGCATGTGTGAAGCCCTGGACATAAGGGGCATGATGACTTGACGTCATCCCCACCTTCCTCCGAGTTGACCCCGGCAGTCTCCCACGAGTCCCCGCCATAACGCGCTGGCAACGTAGGATAAGGGTTGCGCTCGTTGCGGGACTTAACCCAACATCTCACGACACGAGCTGACGACAGCCATGCACCACCTGTACACCAACCACAAGGGAAGCCCTATCTCTAGGGATGTCTGGCGCATGTCAAGCCCAGGTAAGGTTCTTCGCGTTGCATCGAATTAATCCACATGCTCCGCCGCTTGTGCGGGCCCCCGTCAATTCCTTTGAGTTTTAGCCTTGCGGCCGTACTCCCCAGGCGGGGCGCTTAATGCGTTAGCTACGGCACGGACAACGTGGATGTCGCCCACACCTAGCGCCCAACGTTTACAGCGTGGACTACCAGGGTATCTAATCCTGTTCGCTCCCCACGCTTTCGCTCCTCAGCGTCAGTATCGGCCCAGAGACCCGCCTTCGCCACCGGTGTTCCTCCTGATATCTGCGCATTTCACCGCTACACCAGGAATTCCAGTCTCCCCTACCGAACTCAAGTCTGCCCGTATCGCCCGCACGCTCCACGTTAAGCGTGGAGTTTTCACGAACGACGTGACAAACCGCCTACGAGCTCTTTACGCCCAATAATTCCGGACAACGCTTGCACCCTACGTATTACCGCGGCTGCTGGCACGTAGTTAGCCGGTGCTTCTTATCCAGGTACCGTCACAACCAAGAAAACCTGGCCACTTCGTCCCTGGCGAAAGAGGTTTACAACCCGAAGGCCGTCATCCCTCACGCGGCGTCGCTGCATCAGGCTTTCGCCCATTGTGCAATATTCCCCACTGCTGCCTCCCGTAGGAGTCTGGGCCGTGTCTCAGTCCCAGTGTGGCCGGTCACCCTCTCAGGCCGGCTACCCGTCGTCGCCTTGGTAGGCCATTACCCCACCAACAAGCTGATAGGCCGCGGGCTCATCCTGTACCGCCGGAGCTTTCCACCACCAACCATGCGGAAGATAGTCATATCCGGTATTAGACCCAGTTTCCCAGGCTTATCCCAAAGTACAGGGCAGATTGCCCACGTGTTACTCACCCGTTCGCCACTAATCCACCCGAAGGCTTCATCGTTCGACTTGCATGTGTTAAGCACGCCGCCAGCGTTCGTCCTGAGCCAGGATCAAACTCTCCAACAATGTCAAATTTGATCGAGGCAATTTAATGCACTCAAAGGAACCTCAAACGAGGTTCAAATACATAAGCTCTACTGGCTTAGTTCACTAGCACACTGTTGAGTTCTCAAGCAACAC
>NZ_JAJPWS010000031.1:0-2439 GCF_046549055.1 Amycolatopsis sp. lyj-112
GACCTGGCCATCGCGAGCCCGGACCAGCCCGGCACCTGCGGCTACCGGACCATGGTGCACGTCCTGATCGGCTTCGAAGAACTCAAAACCGGGCTCGGCACCGCCAGCGTCGACTTCGTGGGTGAGATGACCGCCCGCGAAGCACGCATGGCGGCCTGCGACTGCCTCATGCTTCCCATCGTCATGAACGCCGCCGGAGAACCCTTGGACGTGGGCCGGATCAAACGGTTCGTCACCCCCGGTCAGCGGAAAACCTTGAACGCCCGTGACCGAGGCTGCTCCTTCCCTGGCTGTCAACGGCGACCGAAGCGCTGTCACGCTCACCATATTCACCACTGGGCAGACGGCGGACTGACCGACCTCCGCAACATGTGCCTCCTCTGCTCCTTCCACCACCACCTGATCCACCACGGCGACTGGGAAGTCCGCATGACCGCCGACGGCCTACCGGAGTTCATCCCGCCCCAATACCTGGACCCGCTACAAACCCCGAGGCGGTCGGGTCGCCCGGGGCATTTCAGCCCCGGGCTCCCACGGATCCCGGCGTGACAGTCTCCCGTCACCGGGCTCTTATCACCCTGATCACCACACCCGCGGAACCGAAGGAATCCATGTCCAGTGCGCGAACATGCGGGGATGTCGTGAAACGATGCCCCGCCAGCACATGATGGCTTTCTTCTTGCCCGCCAGTCGTTTGTATTTGGAGCGGATCCAGCGCACCAAGTAGGCGTTGATGCGTGCCAGAAGCGGATACATCATGGAGCGGTAGAACGCACCATAATAGTTCATCCAGCCTCGCACGATCGGGTTGATCCACCGTGCGAGTTCGGTGAAGGTACGACCCATGCGGCGATGCAGTCGCCAGGACCGCACCTCCGCACTGATCCGTTTCAGGGCGTTCTTACTGATCGCTGGCGTGAACGAGTTGAACATCTGCCCGCTCTTGGTCCGCGCCCCACGCTGACGGAACGTGAACCCCGAGAACGTGAATGACGTATGCTCATACGAACCTCGCCGTTTCTCGTCCTGACAGTAGACGATCCTCGTTTTATCGGGGTGCAACCGCAGCCCGACCTGTTCCATCCTGTCCCTGATAGCCGTGAGCACCCGCCGGGCCTCAGCCTCGCTGACACAGTGCACCACGACATCATCGACATAGCGTTCGAACGAGATATTCGGAAATTCCCGGACCATCCACATATCGAACGCGTAATGAAGGAACAGATTCGCCAGCACAGGCGAGATCGCCGATCCTTGCGGAGTTCCGCGATCCCGCTCAGTAAGACCGCCATCGGCTGATTGCAGCGGAGCACGTAACCACCGCTTCACATACAACACAACCCATGGCTGGTCAGTGTGTTTCTCCACCGCCTTGACGATCAGGTCCCAGGGCACGGTGTCGAAGAATTTCTGGATGTCGAGATCGACCACCCAATCCTTCCTCCAACACCTTCGACGGCAGACCCCGACCGCGTCCAATGCCGACCTGCCCGGCCGATAACCATACGAATCCTGGTGGAAAACCTGTTCGACTTCCCGTTCCAACCGTCTGGCCACCACCGTTTGGGCGACACGGTCCGCGACCGTGGGCACTCCGAGAACCCTGATTCCGCCGCCATGCGGCTTCGGTATCTCCACCGACCGCACCGGAGGTGGAAAGTAGCTTCCCGAGGACATCCGATTCCAGATCTTGTACAGGTTTCCCTGAAGATCCTTCTCGAAATCCTCGATCGAGCAGCCATCCACCCCTGGTGCTCCCTTATTCTTTCTGACCTTTTCCCAAGCCTCCAGCACTTCCCACTTCGAAATGACAAACGACTTGCCCGGTGACTTCAGCTCGCTCACGCGACTCCTCCCAGGCCATCGGCCCGGTTGATCGGAAAACTCACCACGAATGACCTGACCCCTTCGCTCCACTCCCATTACAGAAGCTTCACCACTACTACGAGCCAGTCCGCCGGCGCGCACTCGCATCGGTACTCAATCCCTCACGGTTTCCGCCGCTCGGGACTCTCCCTCTCACCACCCTGAACACCCAGGACAGCAGTATCGCCGCACGCCTTCTCACGTTCCGCATGGACGCAGCAGATCAGACTCGCGTCGCCTCTATGCCGGACACCACCTGGCCAATAAACGGGCACCCGCCAGACTCCTCCCAGGGTTATGTTGGCACCCCGGTTCTGATGTCAACCGTTGAAGTTACGACACTTCATCAGCGAATCGCTTACGCTCGCCTTTCTGATCCCCACCTGAACCATCAACGTGGTCCTTTTCCCACTCGCTCACCACGACGGTCTTCAGCCAACGCAGCAGTGGGCGGTTTGAAGCCACTCCCCGCAGAGCGGCCCCGAAGGGCCAACCTTCATCGTCCACGCAGCCCCACTTCCGGAAGTGTTACCTACAAAGCAACTCCCATCCATGCTCGTGACACACCAACAC
>NZ_JAJPWS010000032.1:0-1324 GCF_046549055.1 Amycolatopsis sp. lyj-112
AACGACCTGTCATGTTTCAGGACTTCGTGAACGGTTATGTCTCACGACTTCGTGAACAGTTTTGGTTGTTCAGTCCTTGGTAGCGTACTGATCTGTCGAGGGTGAGGTCGCGGGCGAGTGTGTCGCCGATCATGATGGCGACGCGGTCGCCTTGCCAGTGGATGGTGGCGGTGTGGCCGGTCCACCGTCGGCCGACGGTGATGGAGCAGCCGGAGAACGCGATGACACCGGTAGCCGAGACCGGGCGTTGGGTGGTTCCGCTGGGGGCTTTGCGGCCGGTGGTGGGGGTGGCTTTGGCGCGGGTGTCGTAGCGTTGCTGCGGGGTTTTGCCGTCCAGGCTTTGGTGTCGGCGGTTGTTGTAGCCCTGACGGTACTGCTCGAGAAGTTGTTGCAGGGCAACAAGGTTTTCGGCCGGTGCTCGTGCGGCGAGCCATTTCTGCAGGGTTTGGTGGACGCGTTCGTTCTTGCCGCAGGTTTGCGGGTGATAGACCGATGAGGCGATCGCGGTGACGCCGTGTTCGGCGAGGTGGCGTTCGAGTTCGACCATCCACCCGCGGTGTTTGCCGGAGAAAGCCAATCCGTTGTCCGACAACACTTTCACCGGAACACCGTAGCCGGCGAACGCCTGCTGCAACGCGGCCCAGGTGTCGGCGCCGTTCTCGCTGCCGGCGGCATAGGAGCCGACATCGAGGCGGGAATGGTCGTCGAGGAGCTGGATGACGCACACCTTCTGCCCGTCGGCCAGGTAGTAGTCCATGCCGTCGATCTGCCAGCAGCCGTTGGGGTCGGTGTACTCGAACCGGCGCCGGGTCCGGGGTTTCTTGCGTGGCTCGGGCTTGATCTCGCCGAGATCCCGCAGCATCCGGTAGACCGACGAGATCGAGGGCGACGGCTCGTATCCGGCGTCCCGGAGTCGCCAGTGGATCGAGATCGGCCCGTTGTCCCAGCCCTCGTCCTTGAGCTCTTTCCGGGCCCGCAGCACCGCCTCGGCCACCTCCGGCCCGTGCGCACTCGGGTGGTGACGCGGGGCGGTGCTGCGGCGGATGAACCCGTTCGCGCCCTCGGCTTTGAACCGCTTCACATATTTGTGGAACACACCCCGGGAGATGTCCTGCTCACGGCAGAACCCCGAAATGTTGATCTTCTCACCCGCGGCGACCCTGGCGACCGCGGCGACGAACTCAGGATCCATCGAAAACCCTGCTCTGCCCATCGCCGCATGATCACCACAACACCCCTGGCCACCACACCGACAGGCCGGTCAAGTGTTCACGATGTCCTGAAACATCAACTGTGCACGATGTCCTGAACTCAGACAGGTCGT
>NZ_JAJPWS010000033.1:0-967 GCF_046549055.1 Amycolatopsis sp. lyj-112
GCCTGGGCGGTGGTCAGGGCCGGGCCGCGGCCCAGCGCCGGAGCGCGCAGCGCGGTCTGGATCGCGGTGGCTTTCCCCTCGATATCGCGTCGGCGGGCTCGCTTGAGCGCGGCGGTGATCTGCCTGCCGGACAACCGGGCAGCGCGGTCCGGGTCAGGGGCCTTACCGAGCAATTCCAGCGCCTCGGGCGCGGCCACGTCGGTGAACGCCTCGAGAGCGGCGGGGAAATAGTCCCGCAGCGTGGCCTGCAACCGCAGCACATGCCTGGTCTTGTCCCAGATCAGTGCTTGATGCGCCCGGGTCAGCGCCTGCACCCCGTCGGCGAGGTCGCTGTCCCCGGCGACCTCACGCAACTGGTGAGCGTCGGTACGGACCAGGTCGGCCAGCACATGCGCGTCACCGGCGTCGCTTTTCGCGCCGGACACCCCGAGCCGGTCTCGGGCCCGCGCCGATTGCCGCGGGTTGAGGGCGAACACCCGATATCCCGCGGCGACCAGCGCCGCCACCCACGGGCCACGATCGGTCTCGATCCCGATCAGCACCTGGCTGGGTTCGGCGTCCTCGGGCAGGAACCGCGCGAGCAGCCCATGCAACCGGGCGATGCCCTCGACTCCTTCCGGAAGCCGGGCTTTACCCAGCCGCTGCCCAGCCTGGTCCTGGATCTCCACATCATGATGATCAGAAGCCCAGTCATCACCCACGAACAACACCACGCCGCACCAGCTCCCGCCCCTATCCGGATCATGACCGGCAGCCACGCGGAAGAAGATCAACGGCCTAATGGTCGAGTGCTCACACCACAAACGGTGGGCGACGACATCCCTCTAGTGATCAACCTCTTCCGCTACCAGCAGGGGCGACGGTCTTCACGAAGGTCTCGCAAAACCCAGGCCTCACGAGTGCTCACCCGCCAGCAGCCACCACATCCAAGCCTGCCAAACCCAGCTCGAACACAACCCATTAGGCC
>NZ_JAJPWS010000034.1:0-782 GCF_046549055.1 Amycolatopsis sp. lyj-112
GCTATTTGACACTATCCTTTACCCTCGCTCAACAGTTTAATAACCTGCCAGCAATAAGGGATGTTGTTTAACTTAAGTCAAAAAAAGGTGATGCTGCCAACTTACTGATTTAGTGTATGATGGTGTTTTTGAGGTGCTCCAGTGGCTTCTGTTTCTATCAGCTGTCCCTCCTGTTCAGCTACTGACGGGGTGGTGCGTAACGGCAAAAGCACCGCCGGACATCAGCGCTATCTCTGCTCTCACTGCCGTAAAACATGGCAACTGCAGTTCACTTACACCGCTTCTCAACCCGGTACGCACCAGAAAATCATTGATATGGCCATGAATGGCGTTGGATGCCGGGCAACTGCCCGCATTATGGGCGTTAGCCTCAACACGATTTTACGTCACTTAAAAAACTCAGGCCGCAGTCGGTAACCTCGCGCATACAGCCGGGCAGTGACGTCATCGTCTGCGCGGAAATGGACGAACAGTGGGGCTATGTCGGGGCTAAATCGCGCCAGCGCTGGCTGTTTTACGCGTATGACAGGCTCCGGAAGACGGTTGTTGCGCACGTATTCGGTGAACGCACTATGGCGACGCTGGGGCGTCTTATGAGCCTGCTGTCACCCTTTGACGTGGTGATATGGATGACGGATGGCTGGCCGCTGTATGAATCCCGCCTGAAGGGAAAGCTGCACGTAATCAGCAAGCGATATACGCAGCGAATTGAGCGGCATAACCTGAATCTGAGGCAGAACCTGGCACGGCTGGGACGGAAGTCGCTGTCGTTCTCAAAATCG
>NZ_JAJPWS010000035.1:0-777 GCF_046549055.1 Amycolatopsis sp. lyj-112
TTCCAGGTACTGGTCGCTGTTCGGGTTGATCGCCAGGGGCAGGGCCTGCTCGCGCTTGAGTGCGGCGAACTTCTCGGCCGGCAGCAGGTAGTCGTCGAAGTGGCACTGTTGCAAATAGTCGGTGGTGATAAACTTATCATCCCCTTTTGCTGATGGAGCTGCACATGAACCCATTCAAAGGCCGGCATTTTCAGCGTGACATCATTCTGTGGGCCGTACGCTGGTACTGCAAATACGGCATCAGTTACCGTGAGCTGCAGGAGATGCTGGCTGAACGCGGAGTGAATGTCGATCACTCCACGATTTACCGCTGGGTTCAGCGTTATGCGCCTGAAATGGAAAAACGGCTGCGCTGGTACTGGCGTAACCCTTCCGATCTTTGCCCGTGGCACATGGATGAAACCTACGTGAAGGTCAATGGCCGCTGGGCGTATCTGTACCGGGCCGTCGACAGCCGGGGCCGCACTGTCGATTTTTATCTCTCCTCCCGTCGTAACAGCAAAGCTGCATACCGGTTTCTGGGTAAAATCCTCAACAACGTGAAGAAGTGGCAGATCCCACGATTCATCAACACGGATAAAGCGCCCGCCTATGGTCGCGCGCTTGCTCTGCTCAAACGCGAAGGCCGGTGCCCGTCTGACGTTGAACACCGACAGATTAAGTACCGGAACAACGTGATTGAATGCGATCATGGCAAACTGAAACGGATAATCAACGCCACGCTGGGATTTAAATCCATGAAGACGGCTTACGCCACCATCAAAGGTATTGAGGTGA
>NZ_JAJPWS010000036.1:0-668 GCF_046549055.1 Amycolatopsis sp. lyj-112
TAGTACCGGTTAGCTCAACGCATCGCTGCGCTTACACACCCGGCCTATCAACGTCGTCGTCTTCAACGTTCCTTCAGGACCCTGAAAGGGTCAGGGAGAACTCATCTCGGGGCAAGTTTCGTGCTTAGATGCTTTCAGCACTTATCTCTTCCGCATTTAGCTACCGGGCAGTGCCATTGGCATGACAACCCGAACACCAGTGATGCGTCCACTCCGGTCCTCTCGTACTAGGAGCAGCCCCCCTCAATTC
This sequence comes from Amycolatopsis sp. lyj-112, assembly GCF_046549055.1. Taxonomy (NCBI): domain Bacteria; kingdom Bacillati; phylum Actinomycetota; class Actinomycetes; order Pseudonocardiales; family Pseudonocardiaceae; genus Amycolatopsis; species Amycolatopsis sp. lyj-112. The sequence continues at coordinate 251 of NZ_JAJPWS010000036.1, forward strand.
TCCAGCGCCCACGGCAGATAGGGACCGAACTGTCTCACGACGTTCTAAACCCAGCTCGCGTACCACTTTAAATGGCGAACAGCCATACCCTTGGGACCTACTTCAGCCCCAGGATGTGATGAGCCGACATCGAGGTGCCAAACACCGCCGTCGATATGAACTCTTGGGCGGTATCAGCCTGTTATCCCCGGAGTACCTTTTATCCGTTGAGCGATGGCCCTTCCATTCAGAACCACCGGATCACTATGACCTGCTTTCGCACCTGCTCGCGCCGTCACGCTCGCAGTCAAGCTGGCTTATGCCATTGCACTAACCTCCTGATGTCCGACCAGGATTAGCCAACCTTCGTGCTCCTCCGTTACTCTTTAGGAGGAGACCGCCCCAGTCAAACTACCCACCAGACACTGTCCGCAACCCG
>NZ_JAJPWS010000037.1:0-653 GCF_046549055.1 Amycolatopsis sp. lyj-112
TCATAGGTGTAGTAGGCGTGGGCGTACGGCTTGGGCATCCCCGGCCAGGCGCCCGGCGACAACGTGTCCCGCATCTTCAGCGGCCGCAGGATCCGCCGGTCCAGTTCGCCGGCGAAGGAGTGGCCGGTGAGCGCTTCGACCAGCAGCCTGGCCACCACGTAGTTGGTGTTGGAGTAGTTCCAGCTCGCCCCCGGCTCGAACCGGGGCGGCTTGGACAGCGACAGCCGGACCAGCTCGTCCGGCTCGTAGGTGTGGAAGCGCTTGTCCACCCATTCCTGGCCACTCCACGGGATCCCCGGCACGATCGACCCGTCCGGGAAGAGCTCGCCGGTGTGGTTGAACAACCCGCTGGTGTGCTGCAGCAGCATCCGCACCGTGATCCGCCGGTCGAAGCCGAAACGAGGCAGGAAACCCGCCACCGAGGTGTCGAGCCCGATCCAGCCCTCGGCCACCAGCTGCAGCACCAAGGTCGCGGTGAAGTTCTTCGAGGTGCTGCCGACGCGGAAATGGCCCTCGGTCGACGGCCTCGCGGTCCCGCCCAGTTCGCGAACCCCGGCACTGCCGGTCCACTCGCCCCGCTCGTCACGGACGCGCAGCTGCATCCCGGCGAACCCGGCGCCGACGAACTCCTCGACGGCCTGCCGCAGCTCCGG
>NZ_JAJPWS010000038.1:0-631 GCF_046549055.1 Amycolatopsis sp. lyj-112
TGAAAATAAGCGTTTTAACATGAAAATTGAAGAAAAATGTAATCGACATACGCTAATTTCGCTATACGAGAAGCAAAAATCGTAATATCTTCGAAAATACTTGTACCACGTATTGAAAAATGTTACCAATCGATTCAGAACACAGTATTTCATAAGATCATACTACTATTTCTATTGGATTCGACGTTTTTAACTTTGTTTCATGTCGTATATACGATTTTTCGTTCATATACGCGTATCATCGAAATACGAAAATTTGAAATCTCATTTAATTTCATTGATTTTACATTCTATCGACGCAGAATTAAGAATATAACAAGAATATAACGTTTTTACTATGTGAAAATAAGTGTTTTAACATGAAAATTGACGAAAAATGTAATCGACATATGCGAATTTCGCTATACGAGAAGCGAAAAATCGTAATATCTTCGATAATACTTGTACCACATATTGAAAATTGTTACCAATCGATTCAGAACATAGTATTTCATAAGATCATCCTACGATTTTTATTGGATTCGATGTTTTTAACTTTCTTTCATGTCGTATATACGATTTTTCGATCATATACGCGTATCAACAAAATACGAAAATTTGAAATCTCCTTTAATTTCATTGATTTTATATT
>NZ_JAJPWS010000039.1:0-386 GCF_046549055.1 Amycolatopsis sp. lyj-112
CTAATTTTATTGATTTGAGTCCTCTCTCTTTTTTTCTTGATAAGTCTGGCTAAGGGTTTATCAATTTTGTTGATCTTTTCAAAGAACCAGCTTTTTGTTTCATTGATTTTTTTTCTATGGTTTTCTTTATTTCTATTTCATTGATTTCTGCTCTGATCTTTATGATTTCTTTCCTTCTACTAACTTTAGGTCTTGTCTGTCTGTTCTTCTCTCTCGACTGCTTTAGATGTAAAGTTAGCTTGTTTATTTGAGCTTTTTCTTGTTTCCTGAGGTGGGCTTGTATTGCTATAAACTTTCCTCTTAGAATGGCTTTTGCTGCATCCCATAGGCTTTGGAGTGTTGTATCTTTGTTGTCATCTACTTCTGGGTATTTTTTAATTTCCTCT
>NZ_JAJPWS010000040.1:0-594 GCF_046549055.1 Amycolatopsis sp. lyj-112
TCCACTGCGTTCAATCGAGATCCATTGGGCCACGCTGCATGGAATCCACTGCATTCAATCGGGATCCATTTAGCCATGCTGCATGGAATACACTGCGTTCAATCGGGATGCATTTTACCATGCTGCATGGAATCCACTGCATTCAGTGATGCTGCATGGAATGCACTACATTCAATCGGGATGCTTTGGGCCATGCTGCATAAAATCCACTGCATTTAATCGGGATGCATTGGGCCACGCTCCATGGAATCAACTGCATTCAATCAAGCTGGATGGAATCCACTGCATTTAATCGGGATGCATTTTACCACGCTGCATGGAATGTACTGCATTCAATCACGCTGCATGGAATTCACTGCATTCAATTGGGATCCATTGTGCCACGATGCATGGAATCCACTGCGTTCAATCAGAATCCATTGCACCACACTGCATGGAATCCACTGCATTCTCTCGAGATCCATTGGGCCACGCTGCATCGAATCCACTGCATTCAATCGGGATCCATTTATCACGCTGCATGGAATACACTGGGTTCAATCGGGATGCATTTTACCATGCTGCATCGAATCCACTGCATTCAGTGACGCTGCA
>NZ_JAJPWS010000041.1:0-521 GCF_046549055.1 Amycolatopsis sp. lyj-112
GGAATCGCTGGATTGGTCTGATAGAGATGCTGTCGTCGCGTATCAGGTCGGAGCGTGGCGAATCAACTCAGGTACTGCGCATGCTTTTGACGCTGAGAAGATACAAAATATCGCTGAGTTAGATTTTGATCGCACTCCGAATATCCTGACAACATTCAACCACACTACTTCAGGTGGTGGCGAGAGATCGCTCGAGAGATGGCTCGGGAGATTAAATGAGATAGCTGTACCAACTTTGATCATTCACGGCACGGAGGATCCTGTACTTCCTTATGTGCATGGGTTGGCACTGAAAGATGCGATTCGTGGTTCAAAAATGCTGACACTCGAAGGCACGGGACATGAGTTGCATCATGAAGACTGGCCGAGGATTATCCAGGCGATTAAGGGGCAAACGTCATAGCTATCGGTTGCACCGTACAACAAGTTGCTGCACCGTAAAAATTACTCGCTGCGCTCGCAATTTTCCGGTGAGCAAGGCGTTAAACATCATGAGGGAAGCGGTGATCGCTGAGGCATGT
>NZ_JAJPWS010000042.1:0-305 GCF_046549055.1 Amycolatopsis sp. lyj-112
TCTATTTTCTTTAGATTTAGAAAGCTTTCAGACATAAGTTCTTCAAATATATTTTCAATCCACCTTCCTTTTACTTCTCCTTCTGGAATCTCTATTATGCATAGATTGGCCTACTTTATATTATCCCATAGATCTCTTATATTGCTTTCTTGTTTTTTCATTTGGTTTTCTGTCTGCTGTCCTGATTGGGTGATTTCCATTATTCTATCTTCCACATCACTAATTCATTCCTCTGCATTATTCATTCTGGTTGTTACTGCCCTTAGCTCAGTTTCTATCTCTGCAAATGAATTTTCTAGTTTTTC